>NZ_AP023081.1:5372500-6661285 GCF_026072635.1 Pseudomonas solani
CGATGGCCTCGCGCACCACGCGAGGGTGGGAGGCGAGGAGGAAGTTGCAGAAGTGCAGGTAGGCCGGGTCCAGGTCGAACTGCTGGCGCAGCGCCTGCCATTTGTCCTTGGCGGGGCTGGCTGGCGGCGTGGCGGCCTGGGCGTGGCCGGCGAGGGTGGAGCCCAGGGGCAGGGCGGCGGCGAGCAGGCCGGCGTGCTTGAGGAAGGTACGGCGATCGCTCATCAGCCACGCTCCGCTTGCGGTTGCTGGGCGCTGGCAGCGGCCGGCTTGGCGCGGCGCTGCACCTCTTCCCAGACGCGGAGGAAGTTGCCGCCCCAGAGCTTGGCGATATCGGCGTCGGAGTAGCCACGCAGGATCAGCTCGGCGGTGAGGTTGCGCGACTCGCCGACGTTCATCCAGCCCTCGACGCCGCCGCCGTCGTTGAAGTCGGAAGCGATGCCGACGTGGTCGATGCCGACCTTGCGCACGGTGTAGTCGATGGCGTCCACCAGCTCCTTGACGCTGGCGCGAGGCTCTTCTTCGAGGATGGCGTAGAGCGAACTGGCGTACTCGCCGAAGCGCTGTTCGGGCCAGATGGAGATGATCGCGTCACCCGGCATCAGGGCATTGGCCAGGCCGTCCAGCGGCTGCAGGTCGAAGCGCGCGCGCAGGGCGTTGAGCTTGTCCAGGGTCGGCTTGCTGAGGGGCTTGAGGTAGGCGGGGAAGCCCACCACCTGGATCACGCCGCCGCTGTCCTTGATGGTTTGCAGCTCGCGGTCGCTGAGGTTGCGGGGGATGTCCACCAGCGCGCGCGGCGCCGAGTGAGAGGCGACCATGGGGGCGCGGCTGAGGCGGGCGACGTCTTCCAGGGCCAGGGTGGACATCTGCGACACGTCGATGATCACGCCCAGGTCATTGAGCCGCGCCACCGCCTGTTCGCCCAGGGGCGAGAGGCCGCCGAGGGCGTCGGCGCTGTCGTTGAAGAAGGGCAGCGGGCGCGAGGAGTCGGCCCAGGCGTTGTTGCCTACATAGCTGAAACCGAACATGCGCATGCCGCGTGCGGCCCAGGTGTCCAGCGCGTTGAGGTCTTCGCCCAGTGGGTAGGCGTTGAGCATGCTGATGAAGATGGCGAACTTGCCTTCGCCGTGCAGGCGGCGGAAGTCGGCCGGGGTGTAGGCGATGCCGACCTGGTTGGGGAAGTCGCGCACCATGCCGCTGATGATTTTGTAGCGCAGTTCCTGCTGGTGACGCGCTTCGTCGACGAAGGCGGCGGTGGGGCGGTGGGGGGCGTTGGGGCCGTTCCAGATCTCCGGCCAGCCGAAGAGGGTCAGCGCCGCACCGGAGAGGCGCCCGCGCCCGGCCTTGATCAGGTCGAACTGGCCTTCGCCGTCCTTGTCCGCTTCCTTGCCTTCGGTGCCGAAGTCCATCGGCACGGTGATGTGGCTGTCGAAGGAGAGGATGCGGTCCTGCAGTTCGGCAGCGTGCTTCACCACCTCCTTCGGGTAGCCCTCGGGCTGGCGCTGCACGAAGAAGTACCAGGCCGCGGCTGCGACAAGGGCGAGGAGGAGCGCCAGGGCGACGAGGTAGGGGGCCTTGCTGGAGCGGGTCGTGTTCATTGCCATCCCGTTGATTGCCAGGGTCGTTGCGTTTGCGACGCCCGCCGCTGCGGGGTTCGCCTGTCACGGAGGAACGAGGGTGGCAGCGGGAAATTTAGCGGTGTGGGGGCAGTAAATTTGTATCAGGGCCTCTCGTTCTAGCTGGAGTGGCTGACACGGATACGGATGTGACGATGAGGTTTTCCAGGCGTGGGTTCATGGCGGGGCTGGCGGTGGTCGGGGCGGCAGTGCCTGCGGTGTGGTACGCACGCCAGCCGGTGGACCACGACGACAAGCTGGAGAAGGACCAGGTGGAGGCGCCTGGCGAGGCCAGTGTCGAGGCTGCCGCAGGCGAGGGCGTGAGCCTCAGCGGGAAGCTGCGCGGCATCTGGGACCTGCGCTTCAGCGGCATGGACATTGGCCTGGACGACCTGCCGGTGCAGGGCGTGCAGATGCTCCTCGATATCGGCCCCACCGGGCGCTCCCTGCGCGGCTTCATCGACCTGGGCGAGCGCCTGCGGAGCAGCGAAGAGCCCCGTTACCGGGTGCTGGGCGAACTGGTGGCGGCGGATGCCGGCAAGCTGCGCTGGCGCCTGGTGCCGGTGGGCGAGTCGGCCCCCAGTCATGAGCTGGAGGCGACTCTCGATGAGGTCTGGGGCAGTTGGGGCGATGCCGGGGCGGGAACGCTGACCGGACGCATCCGCCGTATCGACCGGCCGCTGAACATGCCCGAGCCGGACAGCCAGTTCGTCGCCACCAAGCGTGCCTTCCCCGAGGCGCACCAGGTCACCCCGCTGGCACCGGCGCTGATGAGCTGGCTGGTCTCTCCCGAACACCGACTGTTCCACCAGCTCTGGCATGCCACCCGGGACAAATGGCACCGCCTCGACGAGGCCCGCCGCGATGCCCTGCGCGGCGCCGGCTGGCAACCCGGCCCGCGTGACGCCGAACGCGGCGCACGGGGGCGGCGCAAGCACCTCAATGGCTCGGGGGAGGACTTCTTCTTCATGCACCGGCACATGCTCGGTCAGGCGCGCACCCTGCAGCCCGACCTGCCGGACTGGAAGCGCCTGCCGCTGCCGTCGCCCTATGTCGAGCACGATCGCCTGGGGTTCATCCGCTACCAGGAGAACCACGACGGCGACTCGGTGCCGCCGGCCTGGCTGGCGGCCGATGACGAGGAGCTGAGCGAGTGGTTGCGCGGCATCAAGGCCGGCGAGACTTTCTTCAGCAACTTCCAGGTGTGGGAATCCCAGTACCAGGACCCGGACTACCTGAGCCGGCTGACCCTGGCGGAGTTCGGCTCCGAGGTGGAGCTGAACATCCACGACTGGCTGCACATGCGCTGGGCCACGGTCACCCGCGACCCGTCCAACGGCATGCCGGTGGCCGGTGACCGCGACCCGGCCGACTACGCCGCGCGCTGGTTCCGCGCCGAGAACGATTATCTCGGCGACCCGTTTTCCTCCCATGTGAACCCGGTGTTCTGGCGCTTCCACGGCTGGATCGACGCGCGCATCGAGGACTGGTACCGCGCCCACGAGCGCGCCCACCCGGGCGAGGTGCAGCGCCGCGATATCAACGGCGTCTCCTGGTTCGCCCCGGGGCGCTGGGTGGAGGTGCCCGACCCCTGGCTCGGGCCGAGCACCCATGGCTGCGGTGGCATCACCGACGCCGGCGGCGGCATGGGCGAGATGGAGATCGAAGCCATGAAGCTGGCCTTGCGCATCGCTTTCAGTGATGAGGGCGATATCAGCGACCTGCTGCGCCGCACCCCGCGCCGGCCCTGGTATGCGCGCAACCTGAAGTTGCCGGGCAAGGCCTGATCCGGCCTTGGCTCGCGTGTCGGGCATCGCGAATGAATTCGCTCCCACGGGCGATGCTGCGCACCGCTGGGCGAATGAATTCGCCCCTACACAAGCGTGCCGGGATCGGCCTGTGCGCGTGCCTGAATGCCGATCACAAATGAATTCGTTCCCACAGGCAGGGCGTACCCCGGAGCGTAGGGTGGAGGTCGCTTTTTACCTCCACCAGGCGGGGCATCAGGTCGACACCGATGGCGGGTGAGGCGGGATGTAGGTCGGGTGAAACCCGGCGCGTGGTGCATTGCCAATCGCGAATGAATTCGCTCCCACGGGCGATGCTGCGCCTGGTGCGAATCGGGTAGCCCGGGCTTCAGCCCGGGGTGCGTTCGGCCAGCTGACTAGCTTCCAGCGTCCAGCCGCCACCCAGGGCCTTGTAGAGGCCGACGGCGGCTTGCAGGCGGGCGAGGCGCAGTTGCACGGCTTCGTCTTCGGCCTGGTAGAGGCTGCGTTGGGTTTCCAGCACGGTGAGCAGGGTTTCGGCGCCGGCGCGGTAGCGGTTTTCCGCGAGGTCGAAGGCGCGTTGCGCCTGGGCCAGCTCCTCGGCTTGCCATTGGCGTTGGCGGTCGAGGCCGTCGATGGCCAGCAGGGCGCGTTCTACATCGCCGAAGGCGGCGACGATGGCGGCGCGGTAGTTGGCCAGCAGTTCTTCCTCGCGGGCCTGGCGTTGCTGGTGGCTGGCGTCGAGGCGACCGGCATTGAAGATCGGCGCGGCGAGGCCGGCAGCGACGCCGAAGTAGGGGTTGCGCAGCACGTCGGAGAACTGCTCGGAACCGGTGCCGAGGTTGGCGCTGAGGGTCAGGCTCGGCAGCATCGCGGCGCGGGCGACGCGCACGTCGGCATCGGCGGCGGCCAGGCGGGCTTCGGCGGCGGCGATGTCGGGGCGGCGCCCGAGCAGTTCGCTGGGCAGGCCGGCGCCGGTGCCGGGCCATTGCAGGGCGCCCAGCTTCTCGCCCTTCAGGCTGAGGGTTTGTACCGGTTGGCCGAGCAGGGCGGCGAGGGCGACGCGGGCTTCCCCGGCCTGCTGGTGCAGGCGCTCCAGGGCGCGTTCACGGCCGGCCACCAGGCTGCGCTGCTGGGCAAGCTCCAGCTGCGTGGCGGCACCGGCGCCCTGGCGCGCATCCACCAGTTGCAGCACCTGGCGGGCATTGTCGAGGTTGCTTTTGGCGATGCGCCGTTGCTCGTCCAGGGCCAGCACCTGCAGGTAGCTGCTGGCGACGCCGGCGAGCAGGGTCAGCTCCAGGGTCGCCTGGTCGAAGCGGGCCGCATCCAGGCCGTGCACGGCGCTGTCGCGGGCGGCGCGCTTGCCGCCCCAGAAGTCCAGCTCGTAGCTGGCGCTGAGGCCGGTGGCGTAGGTGTCGAAGCGGGGTTGGTCGGAGGAGGCGTCCAGGGCGCTGAAGCCCTTGTCGCCCAGCAATTGCTGGTAGCTGCCGCTGAGTTCGGCCTTCACCTCGGGCAGCAACGGGGCGCCGGCGATGATCGCAGCCGTGCTGGCCTGGCGCACCCGCGCGCGGCCGGCGGCCAGGTCGAAGCTGCCCTGGCGGGCCTGGTCGATCAGCGCGGCGAGTTCCGGGCTGCCGAAGGCGCGCCACCAGTCGGCGGCAACCTGCGCCTGGCGGTTGTCGGTGCTGGCCTGCCAATGGGCGGGCGGCGCGATGCCGGTGGTGGGTGTCTTGTCCGTGCCGGCGCAGGCGCCGAGGGCGAGACACAGGGGCAGCAGGGTGCGGGGCGTGAATACGGTCATGGGCTGCTCAGTGCGGTTACCGGGTCGAGCCGTGCCGCCTTGCGCGCCGGCATGAAGCCGAAGGCGACGCCGGTGGCCAGGGCGCAACCGAAGGCGCCGAGCATGGCCGTGAGGGAGAAGGCGATGGCGACGTCCGCCAGCAGCAGCGCGCCGCCCACCAGCAGGGCGATGGCGATGCCGGCGATGCCGCCGGTGACCGAGAGCAGCGTGGCCTCGGTGAGAAACTGGCGGAGGATGTCGCGCTGGCGGGCGCCGGTGGCCATGCGGATGCCGATTTCACGGGTCCGCTCGCGCACGGTCATGAGCATGATGTTCATCACGCCGATGCCGCCCACCAGCAGGGAGATGGCGGCGATGGCACCGAGCATCAGCGAGAGGCTGTTGCGGGTGCTGGCCTCGGCCTGGATCAGCGCGGCGTTGTTGGTCACCTCGAAGTCGCGCACGCCACGGTGCAGGCGCAGCAGCAGGCGGTCGATGGCGGCTTCGGCCTGTTGCACGCGGCTGGCGTCGGCGGCGGCGACCACGACGAAGTCCGGGTCCGGCTTGCCGAACAGGCGGATGCTGGCGGTGGAGTAGGGCACGACGATCTGGGTGTCGGCGTCTTCGTCGCCGGAACTGGCGCCCTTGGCCACCAGGGTGCCGATCACCTGGAAGGGCACGTTCTCGATGAGGATGTGCTGGCCGATGGGGTCGCGCCCGGCGAACAGCTTGTCGCGCACCTTCTGGCCGATCACCGCGACGGTGGCGGCGCTGTCCTCGTCGGCCTGGTCGAAGAAGGCGCCTTCGGCGACGGGCCAGTTGAGGATGCTGGGGAAGTCGATGCCGTTGCCCCGGGTGTAGGCCTGGAAATCGAGGTTGCCGTGGCGTACCAGGGTGTCGCCGCCGGTGACCGGCATGATCCGCTGCACCTGGGGCAGACCGGACAGCGCGGCGATGTCGGCGAGGGTGACCACGCCCTCGGGCACGCGCGGGTTCGGCGAGAAGCCGGAGAGGTAGATGATGTTGGAGCCGAAGGCGCCCATTTGCGCCATCACCTGGCGCTTGCTGCCTTCGCCGATGGCCAGCATGACCACCACCGAGGCGACGCCGATGACGATGCCGAGCAGGGTCAGGGCGGTGCGGAAGCGGTTCACCCACATCACCCGCCAGGCGGCGCGCAGGGCTTCCAGCAGCTCACCGCGCCAGGCGCCGGCGGGCAGTTCGCGGCGTTCTTCCAGGCGCTCGCGCAGGCGGCTGGCAGGTAGCGCGCCGGCGTTGCCGCTGGGCAGCTGGCCGTCGGCGCTGTCACTGAGGATATGGCCGTCGCGCACTTCGATGATGCGCTGGGCGCGGGCGGCCACTTCGCGGTCGTGGGTGATGAGGATCACCGCGTGGCCCTGGGCGGAAAGCTCGTCGAGCAGCTTCATCACCTCGATGCCGCTCTGGCTGTCGAGGGCACCGGTGGGTTCGTCGGCGAGGATCACATGGCCGCCGTTCATCAGCGCGCGGGCGATGGAGACGCGTTGCTGCTGGCCGCCGGACAACTGGTGCGGGCGGTTACCGGCGCGGCTTTCCAGGCCCAGGCGCTGCAGCAGCTCAGCAGCGCGGGCGGCGCGCTCGGGGCCGGGGGTGCCGGCGTAGATGGCCGGCATCTCGACGTTTTCACGGGCCGAGGCGGAGGGAATCAGGTGGTAGCCCTGGAACACGAAGCCGAAGGCCTCGCGGCGCAGCCAGGCCAGCTCGTCGACATCCAGCGCGGCGACGTCGCGGCCGGCGAAGCGGTAGCTGCCGGAGCTGGGGCGGTCGAGGCAGCCGAGGATGTTCATGAGGGTGGATTTGCCGGAACCCGAGGCGCCGACGATGGCGACGAATTCGCCGGCGTCGATGCGCAGGGAGATGCCGCGCAGCACCTCGACTTCCGGGGTACCGTTGCCGCCGTAGCGCTTGCGGACGTCGACCAGTTCCAGCAGGGCGGGTTCGTGCAGGGCCTTCATTGGGCGGGTTCGCCGATCAGCAGGCGCTCGCCCTCGGCCAGGCCGGAGAGCACCTGGACCTGCATGCGGTCGCGCACGCCGGTCTGCACCGGGCGTTCCTCGAGGGCGCCACGGGCACCGACCACCAGCACCATGTCGCCGCCGGCGTCGCCGTCGCGCAGGGCGGCGATGGGCACGGCGAGGGTGTTTTCGGCACGCTGGGAAACGAAGTGGACCTGGGCGGTCATCTCGGTCATCAGGACGTTGTCCTGGTTGTCCACGTCCAGTAGCACGGTGTAGAGCACCACGCGACCGCCGCTGCCGGTGGGGCTGCCGCCGCCCTGGCTGAGCTGGTCGAGGGGGCGCGGCGGCAAGGGCAGCACCTGGCGCACGCGGGCTTCCCAGCGACGGCCTTCGCCGCTGAGGGTGGTGAACCAGGCGGGCATGCCGGGGCGCACGCGGCCGATATCGGCTTCGGACACCTGGGCCCAGACCGTCATAGGCGAGAGCTTGGCGATGCGCAGGATCAGCGGCGTCTGCTGCTGGGCGTTGAGGGTCTGGCCGACGCGGGCGTCGACGGCGACCACGGTGCCGGAGATAGGGGCGTAGATGCGCGTGTAGCCGAGCTCGGCCTCGTCGCTGCGCAGTGTGGCCTGGGCCTGGCGGATCTGCGCCTGGATCATGGCGATGCGCGCTTGGGTGGAGCGCTGCTGGGCGTGGGCCACCTGCAGGTCTTCGTCACGGGTGGCGCCACTGGCGGCGAGCTTCTGCTGGCGGGCGTACTGCTGACGGGCCAGTTCGTGCTGGGCCCGTTGTTCTTCCAGCTGGGCCTTGAGGGTGTCGATGGAGGAGCGCCCGGCATCGACCCGTGCCTGTTGGGTGGAGGGGTCGATTTCCACCAGCAGCTGGCCTTCCTCGACCGTGTCGCCGGCTTCCACGTGGAGCTTCTGGATCTGTCCGGACGCTTGGGCGCCGACGTCGACGTAGCGCCGTGGCTGCAGGGTGCCGAGGGCGCTGACGCTGCTTTCGATGCTGGTGACCGCCACGCGCACGGTGTCGCCTTCGTGGATGCCGTCCGGCAGGGCCTTCCAGGCGGCCAGGGCGATGAGGGGGACGAGCAGCAGCGGGGCGAGGATCAGGCGGCGTGAAAGTCGTGGGGCGCTCATGGAGATGTCCGGCTCTGGGTGGGGCCCTGGCCGGCGCGGTGCGGCAGCCGAAGGGGCGCTGCCAGTTGAACGAGCTAGGGGCGGGGAAATTTACCGGGCGGTGCGTCCTTGGCGGCCCGGACGCCCGGATTCAGAGACGCATCTTGCGGTTGCTGATCAGCGTGCTGCCGTCGGCCTGCTGGGCGAGGCTGATGGGCAGGACGCGGGGCAGCGCGGTGACCAGGCTGCGGATGTCGCGGGTGCTGTAGATGCCGCCGATGCGCTGGTCGGCGCTGGCCTGGTCGCCCAGTACCAGCGGCGCGTCGAGGTAGCGGTTGATCAGCGGCACCGCCTCGGCGAGGGTCAGGTCGTCGAGGATCAGCTTGCCGTCGCGCCAGGCCAGGGCCTGCTGGGTGTCCACGGCGCCGACCCGGGGCTTCATGTCGCCGGCCTTGAAGCTGGCCTGCATGCCGGGGGTCAGGTTGCTGTCGTTGCCGCGTTGCTCGCTGCGCACCTTGACCGAGCCTTCGGTGACGGTGACGACGATGTTGTCCTGGTACTTCCACACGTTGAAGCGGGTGCCGGTCACGGTGATCGAGCCTTCGCCGGCATGCACCACGAAGGGGTGGGCACTGTCGTGGCTGACGTGGAAGTAGGCTTCGCCGCTGTCCAGGCTGACCCGGCGGCGGTCGATGAAGTTGGCGTAGCTCAGGCGGGTGGCCAGGTTCAGCTCCACGTCGCTGCCGTCGGGCAGGGTGACGCGGCGGATGCTGCTTTCGGCCTCGTAGCGTTGGTAGCTGTCGGGCACCCAGCCGGCCAGCCAGCCGCTGTAGCCGGCCAGGGGCGCGGCGATCAGGGCCAGGGCCAGGGCGCGTGCATGGCGGCGGATGAAGCCGCGTGGGCGCTGGCGTACCGGCAGCTGGGCGAGGGTCGGCGGTGGCGGCGGGAGCTGACGGGGAATGTGCAGGCGGGGCGAGGGCTGGGTCGGCGGCAGGTGCTCGCTCAGGTCCCAGATCTCCAGCATTTCGGCGTATTCGAGGGCATGGCTCGGGTCGGCTTCGATCCAGGCCTTGAACTGGGCGCGCTCCTCGTCCGTGCAATCCTCCGCGTGCAGGCGCATGCACCAATGTGCGGCGACCTCGACCAGAGGGTCGCTTGGGGTTTGCGAGGAAGCGTTGTTCATCAGGATTACCGGTTGTGCCTGAATTCGAGTTCTGTATTCACGGTGAAGCGGCGCGCTGGGGCATGAATCTTGATGAGAATTATTATAAATTTAATAATTTCAGACTGCCAGCATCACCCAATGGGTGTGCCTTGATCCAGCTCAAGTGTATGCGCCGCATTCGTTAGGCGCCGGGGAAGCGACTTGGAAATCTACTATCGCGAGTTGGTGCGTTTCCTCAGTGCAAAACTGGGGGATCGGCAGGCAGCTGCGGATGTGGCACATGACGCGTATTTGCGGGTGATGGAACGCGCGAGTCAAGAGCGGATCGATTCGCCCCGCGCGTTTCTCTACCGAACGGCGCTGAATCTGGTGATCGACGAGCACCGCCGCAACGCGATTCGCCGCAGCGAGCCGCTGGACGTGCTGGACGAGGAAGAGCGCTACCACGCCCCCTCGCCCCACAGTTCCCTGGCCCAGGACCAGCGCCTGGATTTGCTGCAGCGCGCCCTCGACGAACTGCCGGCGCTGTGTCGCGATGCCTTCTTGCTGCGCAGGCTGGAAGGGCTCTCCCATGGCGAGATCGCCGAGCGCCTGGGCGTTTCCCAGCCCCTGGTGGAGAAGCACATCGTCAACGCCATGAAACACTGCCGCCTGCGCATGCGTGAGTGGGATGCCGGCTGATCGGCCGATGGGCGCAATGCCTGCCGGCTAAATTTCATTTCCCTGTCCTCGTTCCTAGTCAACAGGCGGCCAGTGGGGCCGTCATTGAATGACAGCCGCCCTTGCGGGGGCGCCGCCAGAGGACACTGGACATGACTCAGCCCCTGAACACCGCTATCCACGACCTGATCGGCATTGGTTTCGGCCCCTCCAACCTGGCCCTGGCCATCGCCTTGCAGGAGCGTGCCCGCAAGCATGGTGCGCTGGATGCCCTGTTCCTCGACAAGCAGGCCGACTACCGCTGGCACGGCAACACCCTGGTGACCCAGAGCGAGCTGCAGATCTCCTTCCTCAAGGACCTGGTGTCCCTGCGCAACCCCACCAGCCCCTATTCCTTCGTCAACTACCTGCACCAGCACGGCCGCCTGGTGGACTTCATCAACCTCGGCACCTTCTACCCGTGCCGCATGGAGTTCAACGACTACCTGCGCTGGGTGGCCGGGCAGTTCATCGAGCAGAGCCGCTATGGAGAAGAGGTGCTGGCCATCGAGCCGTTGCTGGAAGGCCAGCGCGTCGAGGCGCTGCGGGTGATCTCCCGCGATGCCGGTGGCGAGACCCACGTCCGCGCCACGCGCTCGGTGGTGGTCAGCGCCGGTGGCACCGCGCGGATTCCCCAGGCCTTCCGCCACCTCAAGGACGACGCCCGGGTCTTCCATCACTCCCAGTACCTGGAGCGCATCGCCAAGCAGCCCTGCGTTGGCGGCAAGCCGATGCGCATCGCCATCATCGGCGGCGGGCAGAGTGCGGCGGAGGCCTTCATCGACCTCAACGACAGCTACCCGTCGGTGCAGGTGGACATGGTGCTGCGCGGCTCGGCGCTGAAGCCGGCGGACGACAGCCCCTTCGTCAACGAGGTGTTCTCCCCCGAGTTCACCGACCTGATCTTCAACCAGGCCGGCGCCGAGCGTGAACGCTTCATCCGCGAGTACCACAACACCAACTACTCGGTGGTGGACATCGACCTGATCGAGCGCATCTACGGCATCTTCTACCGCCAGAAGGTCTCCGGCATCCAGCGCCACGCCTTCCACATCCTCAGCACCGTGGAGCGCGCCACCGCCGGCGCCGACGGCATCGAACTGGTGCTGCGCAACAACGCCAGCGGCGAGCAGAGCGTGCAGCGCTACGACGCCGTGGTGCTCGCCACCGGTTACGAGCGCCAGGTGCATCGCCACCTGCTGGAGCCCCTGGCCCAGTGGATGGGCGACTTCGAGGTGGGCCGCGACTACCGCGTCCGCACCGACGAGCGCTGCCAGGCGGCCGTCTATATGCAGGGCTTCTGCCAGGCCAGCCACGGTCTCAGCGACACCCTGCTGTCGGTGCTGCCGATCCGCGCCGACGAGATCGCCGCCTCGCTCTACGACCACCTCCAGCCTGGCTCCTGTGCCGAGCGCGGTGTCGTCCAGGCGCTGGCCGCTGCCAGCTGATCCCTTTGATCCGCGCCGGCACCCGTCGGCGCGGTTTCCACCCTTCCTAGCGAGAACCCCCGATGCCCATGCGTAGCCTTGTTGCCGGTGTCGCAGCGCTGTTGCTGTGCCCGGCTTTTGTCGTTCTGGCCGCCGATACGGCCGCCAAGCCGCGAGAAACGCTTATTCGCTGGACCGCCCATGGCGTCCCGCACATCCAGGCGGCGGACGAACGCGGCCTTGGCTACGGCATCGGCTACGCCTATGCCCGCGACAACGCCTGCCTGCTGGCCGAGGAGATCGTCACCGCCCGTGGCGAGCGCTCCCGCTGGTTCGGCGCGGAGGGCCAATCCTCCGCCCACCTCGACAACCTGCCGTCCGACTTCTTCTTCACCTGGCTCAACCAGCCGGCGTCGATTGCCGCCTTCCGCAAGGCGCAGACCCGCGAAGTGGCCCAGCTGCTGGACGGCTACGCCGCCGGCTTCAACCACTACCTGAAGGAAGCCGATGCGCGCACCACCCATTGCCTGGGCGAGGGCTGGCTGCGCCCCATCGACGCCGACGACCTGGTGCGCCTGACCCGTCGCCTGCTGGTGGAAGGCGGTGCCGGCCAGTTCGCCGAAGCGCTGATCGGTGCCGCGCCGCCCGGTGCCCAGCAGGCGCAGCTGGACTCCGGCTACACCGCCGCGCGCACCGAAGGCTTCCGCCTGGAGCGCGGCAGCAACGCCGTGGCCGTGGGCAGCAAGCGCAGCGCCGACGGGCGCGGCATGCTCCTGGCCAACCCGCACTTCCCCTGGAGCGGCGCACTGCGCTTCTGGCAGCTGCACCTGACCATCCCCGGCAAGCTCGACGTGATGGGCGCCGCGCTGCCCGGCCTGCCGGTGGTCAACATCGGCTTCGGCCAGCAGCTGGCCTGGACCCACACCGTCGACACCTCCGCGCACTTCACCCTCTACCGCCTGGAACTCGACCCCAAGGACCCGACCCGCTACCGCATCGACGGCCGTACCGAGAAGCTGAAGAAGACCCGCCTTCAGGTGCAGGTCCGTGACGCCGCCGGCACGCTCTCGGTGCGCAGCCACGACCTCTACGAGTCGCGCTTCGGTCCGCTGCTCAACTGGCCGGGCATGCTGGAGTGGACCGCTGGCGAAGCCTGGGCGCTGAAGGACGCCAACCTCGGCAATACCCGCGTGCTGCAGCAGTGGTATGCGATTAACCAGGCCCGTGACGTCGATGCCCTGCGTGCCGCCGTGACAAAGATCCAGGGCATCCCCTGGGTCAACACCCTGGCCGCCGACGCCAGCGGCAAGGCCCTGTACATGAACCAGTCCGTGGTGCCGCACCTGCTGCCCAAGCAGTTGGCGGAATGCGTGATCCCGCAACTGGCCGCCGAAGGCCTGCCGGCCCTGCAGGGCACTACCAGCGCCTGCGAATGGACCCGCGACGCCAGCGCCGCCCAGCCGGGCATCACCCCGGCGGCCCAGCTGCCTGTGCTGCAGCGCGAGGACTTCGTGCAGAACTCCAACGACAGCGCCTGGCTGAGCAACCCGGACAGCCCGCTGGCCGGCTATTCGCCCCTGGTCAACCGCGAAGGGCGTGAGCTGTCGCCGCGCGCGCGCTTCGCCCTGGGCCGCCTGCAGGGCGACGCGCCGCTGAGCGCCGAGTTCCTCAAGGCGATGGTCACCGACAACGAAGTGGCCCTGGCCACCGACCTGCTGCCCGAGCTGCTGGAGCTGTGCCAGGCCGAGGCGGGCAACGCCGCCCTGGCCGCGCCCTGCAAGGCCCTGGCGGCCTGGGACGGCAAGGCCAACATCGACAGCGGCATCGGCTTCCTGCACTTCCAGCACTTCATGAAGGGCTTCGCCGAGATCGAGGACGGCTGGCGCGAGCCCTTCGACCCGCAACGCCCGACCGTGACCCCGCGCGGGCTGAACCCGGCGGCCAAGGACAAGGTGATCCAGGCGCTGGTTGCCGCCGGTGAGGAAGTGGCCAAGGCCGGCGTGCCCGAACAGGCCCGCTGGGGCGACATCCAGCGTTCGGGGGCCATCGGCATTCCCGGCGGCGACGGCCACTTCGGCGTCTACAACGCCATGCAGAGCGAACTGCAGGGCGACCACCTGGAGGTGGTCAGCGGCACCAGCTACCTGCAACTGGTCACCTTCGACGGCCAGGGCCCGCAAGCCCGTGGGCTGCTGGCCTTCTCCCAGTCCAGCGAAGCCGGCTCGCCGCACCACAGCGACCAGACCGAGCTCTTCGCCCGCCAGCAGTGGCAGAAGCTGCCCTTCAGCAACGCCGAGATCGACGCCGACCCGGCGCTGGAGCGCAAGGTGTTGAAGGTGAAGTGAGCAGGTTCCGTAGCCCGGGCTTCAGCCCGGGTTCACCGGGGCTCCGTGCTGGGGCATCGCGTTACGCTGCTTGGCGAATGAATGGGCTGTGTCTGCTCTAGCTGTTGTGGATTCAAAGCAAAGAGCTGTGCTTTCAGGGTCTTGCTGGGCATCTGGTACATCCACAGCATGGGTTTCGCTTCGCTCTACGCCATCCTACGAAGCGCTCGGTGCTCCGCCGTAGGCTGTGCTGCGCGGTTACGCGCGCTCAGTGCGACCCATTGAGCGAAGAGCGTGAGGCCAGCACCACCGGCGCCTTTGAGTGTGCGCAGCAAGGTTGGCAACGGATCGCTGATTGGAAAGGCGCCCGGATGAAAGGCCGACGTGCCTGGGATGGGGTTCTCAGGGTGATCGCCTGCGCTCGATCACGACCCGGAGCGGGAAGGGTGCGCGCCCCTCAATCCTCCGGCAGGTTGTTGAAGATCTTCTCCAGCGTGCCGTTGAGCTTGGTGATCTGCGCTTCGCTGAGGTCCTTGAAGCTGTTGGTGAAGATGTGCGCGGTGGTGACCTGGATCTGTTCGGCGGTGCGGCGGCCGGCTTCGGTGATGGAGACCTGGGTGACGCGGCCGTCGTTGCTGCAGGGGTTGGTGTCCACCAGGCCGTCGGCCTTCATGCGGTAGACGATCTTGGTGACGGTGGAGAGCTTGGCGATGGCGTGTTCGGAGATTTCCGAGATGCTCGACTCGCCGTTCTCCTTGAGGATGAACAGGATGCGCCAGCGCGGGATGTCCATGTCGATCTTCTTCAGCGCTTTCTCCATGGCCATGGAGTAGCGGCCGTGCACCCGTGCCAGCCAGTAGAAGGGAAAGTCTTCCTTCCTGAAGTTGTCGCTGGCGGGGTTGTAGCGGCTTTGGCGTTTTTTCGGGGTGGTCATGGGTAACTGCGTGCTGTTGCAAAGATGTGGGGGTGATTTATAGGGGGTTGGGCGCAGGCTGTCGACTGGCTGTCGTCATTGCCTTGATGCAAGTCAGCTTCGGCAGGGCGCGGGATGCGGGCGCGCAACGCCTGGCGGCGTCGGCGCGCCCGTTGGGGCAGGGAGGCGGTGGGGGTTCAGCTGAGGTTTTCACGCTCCAGGCTGCGGCGGAAATGGCCGCAGCCCTTGATCAGCAGGCCCAGGGTGAGCAGCACCGCGCCGGCGTTGAGGAGGGAGACCGAGTGGCCCACCAGCGCTGGCGACTGGAACAGGCGATCGGTGAGCAGCGCCACCAGGGTGGTGCCGAGGCCCAGGCCGATGAGGTTGGAGATGAGCAGGAACAGCGCCGAGACCTGGGCGCGCATCTGGTTGGGCGGGAGGATCTGCATGGCCGCGGTGGAGGCGGGCATGGGGAAGGAGGCGAAGAACATCGCCGGCACCAGCAGCGCCAGGGACAGCCACAACTCGCCCACCTGGGTGAACAGCACCGCCGGCAGGGCCATGCCGATGGCGCCGATCACCCCGGCGCGCATCGGTGCGTCGCTGTAGCCGCGCTTGGCCAGCCAGTCGATCAGCCAGCCGCCGCAGAGCACGCCACTGGTGTTGGCCAGCAGCACGATCAGGCCGAGGATGTAGCCGGCCTCGCTGGGCGCCAGGCCGAAGGTGCGCATGTAGAAGGCCGGGGTCCAGCTGAGCATGCAGAACAGCGTCATGGCATAGAAGGAGAAGCCCAGGTAGTGGCAGGTGAAGGTCTGCCGGTGGCGGCCGAGGAAGGCGAAGGCCTGGCCCAGGCTGGGCTTATGCACCTGGCCGTTGGCATCCAGCTTCAGGCCCTTGCGCGCCGGGTCGCGCACGGTGGCGGCGATCAGCAGGGCGACGAAGAGGCCGGGAAGGCCGACCAGGAAGAAGGTCACCTGCCAGGGCCGCATGCTGCCCAGCAGCGGCAGGGTCACGCTGTCGAGGTTCTTCAGCAGGTCGATCACGTAGCCGCCGATGAGGAAGGCCACACCGCCGCCAATGAAGGAGCCGATGGAGTAGATGGCCACGGCACGGCCGAGCTTCTCGCGGGGGAACATGTCGCTGAGCATCGAGTAGGTGGCCGGCGACAGCGCCGCTTCGCCGATGCCGACGCCGATGCGGGCGAGGAACATCTGGGTGAAGTTCTTGCTCAGCCCGCACACGGCGGTGGCCAGGCTCCAGAAGGCGACGCCGATGGCGATGATCTTCGGCCGCGAGAAGCGGTCGGCGAGCAGCGCGATGGGCATGCCCATGAAGGCGTAGAACAGCGAGAAGGCCAGCCCGTGGAGCAGGCTGAACTGAGTGTCGGAGAGCTGCAGGTCGTGTTTGATCGGCTCGATCATCAGCGCGAGGATCTGCCGGTCAACGAAGGAGAAGATGTAGGCCACCATGCAGATGGCGACCACGTACCACTCGTAGGCGTAGCGTTTGCGGGTGAGGTCGGTGGGTGTCTGGCTGGTCATTCGGTTCGGCCCCTCGAGGCGGTGGTGATGAGGTCTGCGGCAGCGTGGGAGGGAGCGGGGTAGTTCGGTGACGGCTGCGTTACCGATGTGCCTCGCCCTGGTGCGCCCTTTGTTGTTTTCATGCATCGCCAACTGGCAGAACCCGCTGTCGGCGAGCCCCGCCCTGTCTTTTTATGCCCTTGGCCCCCGGGGCTCTATGCGCCAGGCGCAGCCGCTGTTCCGGCTGCGCAGATTTGCTTTGCGTGGCGTGGAAATTGCTTTCCTTTTCCACTAATTCTGCGGTGCATGCAGTGGGCGTGCCGCACTGATCACGGGGCCGCCACCATGCTCGACGATGCATCCCTCCTGCAGCGCCATTGCCTGCTGAACCCCGCCGCCGGTATCGGCGAGGTCCGCGACAAGGTCAGCCACTACCTGTGGCCGCACCGGATGAACCTGCCCCGTGCGGATGCCCTGCATTCGGCGCTCTATGGCGTGTTCTTCGGCAGCTCGGCGCTGTTCGACCTGCACTACGGCGCGGAGGTGGAGATCGATGCCGGCGATATCGCCAGCTACTACCTGATCCGCATCACCCTGCAGGGCACCGGCACCGTGACCCTGGGCGCGCAAAGCGCGGCCATGCGCCGGGGCAGCCTGACCATTTCCTCGCCCTCCGAGCGCAGCCTGATCCGCATCGGCAAGGAGTGCCGCAACCTGATCCTGCGGGTGGAACGCGACGCCCTGGAGCGCCAGTTGCAGCGCCTGCTGGAGCGGCCGCTGAAGCAGCCGCTGCTGTTCGACATCCAGGTGGCGGCGGGGCACCCGGGGATGGCGGCGGTGCGCGAGACGCTGGAGTACATCTGCCGCCTGCACCAGGGGCCGATGGTCGAGGACCTGGCGCCGACCCTGGGCAGCGGGCTGTCGGATTACCTGCTTTCGGTGCTGCTCACCCAGCTGCCGCACAACTACTCCGAAGCGCTGCGCGAGGATCGCCGCCAGCCCATGCCCTTCCATGTGCGCAAGGCCCGCGACTACATCGAAAGCCACCTCGACGAGCCCATCGCCCTGGCCACCCTGGCCGAGCTTTCCGGGGTCTCCATCCGCACCCTGCAGAACGGCTTCGCCCACTTCCTCAGGCAGACCCCCACCGACTACATGCGCAGCCGCCGCCTGGCGCGGGTGCATGAGGCGTTGCAGCAGGCGCGAGCGCAGGACAGCGTCACCGACATCCTCCTGCGCCATGGCGTCAGCAGCTTCGGCCACTTCGCCACCCACTACCGTCGCCAGTACGGTTGCCTGCCGTCGGAGACCCTGCGCGGCGGCCGCTGAGCGGCGCGGCGCACCCTGCATCCGTGCCTTCCCCGTTCGAACCCTGCCGGTAGTCCGGGCTTCAGCCCGGGAACGCCTCCGCGCCAACTCCCGGGCTACGGTGCAGAGCTGGCCTCGTGCCGTAGGGTGTGCCGTGCGCACCGCCGCTCGGTGCTTCCGGTGAGGCCCAGGTGCGCGCAGCACACCCTACGGGCGAAACGCCGGATGGCTGCATGGCTTTCTCTCCCTTGAGAGGGCAGAAGCAACACGCACGACTCAGCCCTCGAGAAAGCGCTGCGCCAGGTCCAGTTGCGAGTTGGCCAGCTGGTGCAGCTCCTGGCCGATCTGGCTGTTGCGCTGGGCCTGGCCGGCGCTGCATTCGGCCAGCTCGGCGATCTGCGCGATCTGCCGGTTGACCTCCTCGGCGACCTGCCCCTGTTGCTCGATGGCGGCGGCCATCTGCAGGCTCATGCCGCTGATCTGCCCGACTTCCCCGCAGATGCGTTGCAGCGCCTGGCGCACCTGCTCCACGTCCTGCCCGGATTGCTGCGCCGCCAGCTCGCCGCGCCGCGCGGTGGCCAGGGCCTCGGCGCTGCCGTCGCGCAGGCGCTGGATGGATTGCTGGATCTGCCCGGTGGAGTCGCGGGTGCGCGAGGCGAGGGTGCGCACTTCGTCGGCGACCACGGCGAAGCCGCGTCCGGATTCCCCGGCCCGCGCCGCCTCGATCGCCGCATTCAGCGCCAGCAGGTTGGTCTGCTCGGCGATGCTCTGGATCACCGTGGCGATGCCGCTGATGGATTCGATGGATTCCGCCAGCCGGCCCACGGCGAGGTCGATGTCCGCCACCGACTCGCGCATGCCCTGCATCGAGGCCTGGCTCTGCTCGGCCAGGCGCTCGCCGTCGTGGGCCAGCTGGTCGACCTGGGTGGTGGCCTGGGCGGCTTCCTGCAGGTTGCGCGACAGCGCCTGGATGGTCGCGCTCATCTCGTGGATGGCCGCTGCCGACTGCTCGGCCTCCTGCAGCTGGCGGTCGAGCTGCGCGGCGCCGCTGGCCACCAGTTGCGCGGACTCCTCGCTGCGGGCGCGGAGGATCTCGCCGTTGATGCTGATCCGCGCCATCACCGTGCGCATGCGCAGCTTCTGGCTGTTGAGCGCCATCTCGAACAGGCCGCTGCCTCCCGATGCACTGCGGTAGATCGGCGCCAGCAGCGTGTCGCTGTACACCTGGGCGTGGCCGCCGAGGGCGCGCTGCAGGTCGCGGCGCTGGGTCGCCCGCCGTTGCCAGGCGGCGCCGATCAGCAGCGCCAGGGCCAGGCCGCCCAGTGCCGGTGCGACATGCCCGCCGAGGGTGGCGCCCCCCAGGAGCAGGGCCAGTGCCAGGCCCAGGCCCTGGCCGGCCAGCCATTGGTGCACGCGGCCGGCCAGCGGCAGCGGGGCGCGGCCCTGGCGCAGGCGCGCGTACAGAGCCTCGGCGCGGCGGCTCTGGGCGGCGTCGATGGGGTGGTAGACGGTGCCCAGGGCCACCAGCTCGCCGCCATCGAACAGCGGCACCACGTAGAGCTGGCTCCAGAAGCTCGCACCGTCCCGGGTGCGGCCCATGAGCGGGCCGCTCCAGGGGGTGCCGGCGCGCAGCGTCCGCCACATGCGCTCGATCACCCGCGCCGGCATCTGCGGGTGGTTGATCAGTTCGAAGCTCTGGTTCAGCAGCTCGTCGCGGCGGTAGCCGCAAAGCGCCAGGTAGGCGTCGTTGCAGGCCAGCAGGCGGCCGTCGGGGGCGAGCCGCGAGATGGGCGGCTCGACGAAGGCGGGCAGGGTGGCGAGGGAGGCGCCCATGCTCACCAGCCCGCGCCGCGTTCGGCCTGCATCTTGCGCACCATGGCATCGAAGAACTTCACCGCGAAGCCGCTCTCGCGGATCAGCATGGCGGTGAGGTCGGCGCACTTCTGGCTGACGGCTTCCGGCAGCGGGTTGTCCTCGCCGCCGAGGGCGCCGGCGGCGCACTGGATCTCCGCCGCGCGCTGCACCGTCCAGAGCAGGAAGAAGGCCTTGGCGATGCTGCTTTCGCCCACCGCGATGCCGTGGTTGCGCAGCACCAGGATGTGCTTGTCGCCGAGGCTCTCGATCATCCGCGCCTTCTCGTCATCGAACAGGGTGATGCCCTCGAAGGTGTGGTAGCCGATGCGCCCGTACAGCTGCGCGCCGTAGAAGTCGTGGTGGCCGAAGCCGGCCTTCTTCTGCACCACGGCGGAGATGGGTGTGGTGTGGGTGTGGATCAGGCAGTGGATGTCGTCGCGGGCCCCGTGCACGGCGCTGTGCAGGGCGAAGCCGGCGGGGTTGGCGTCGTAGGGCGAGTCCTCCAGCTTGTGGCCGTCGAGGTCGACCTTGAGCAGGTTGGCCGGGGTCACCTCGCGGTAGTTGAGGCCGAAGGGGTTGACCAGGTAGTGGTGCGCCGGCCCCGGCAGGCGGGCGGAGATGTGGTTGAAGATGGTCTCGCTCCAGCCGAAGAAATCCACCAGGTGGTAGCAGTGGGCGAGCTGCACGCGCAGGGCCCATTCCTCGTCGCTGCAATGCTGGGGCTGGGTGATGGCGATGGCGTTCATGGAAGGCTCCTTGTTCAGTGGCTGGCGCTGCGGAAGCGCGCCAGGGCGATGAGGTGGCGGGTGATGGGCATGGGCAGGTCGAGCAGCTCGGCCAGTTCCAGCACGGCGTCGCCGATGGCGGCCAGCTCCAGGGGCTGGCCCTTGTCGTGGTCCTGCAGCATCGAGGTGCGCACGGCGCCCATGCCGGCGCCGAGTTCGAGGAAGGTCTGCGGGTCGATGTCCACCCGCGCGCCATGGCCGGCGGCCACCAGCAGCGCCTCGTGCAGGGTGGCGCGGGCCAGCTCGCGCAGGCCGGGCTGGCCGTAGAGCTGTTCCAGGGTGGCGCCGCTGACCACCGACAGGGGGTTGGAGGTGAGGTTGGCGATGACCTTGGTCCACAGCGGGTCGCGGATGCGCTCGCTGGCGCGGGCCTCGATGCCGGCGTCGGCGATCACCGTGCGCAGGCGTTCCAGGCGCGGGGTCAGGCTGTTGTCCGGCTCGCCGACGATCATCAGGTGCGGGTTGCTCGACTCGGCCACCCCCGGCGCCGGGCATTGCGCGGTGATGAACACCACGCAGCCGATCACCCGGGCCAGGTCGAGGGCGCTGCTGAGCGCGCCGTCCGGGTCCACCGCCTCCACGCGGCGCCCGGCGAAGCGCCCCGGCAGGCCGTGGAAGTACCACCAGGGCACACCGTTGACCACCGGCACCACCATCGTCTCGTCGCCCAGCAGGGGCTGGATCTGCGGCAACAGCGCGGCCAGGGCCGGGGCCTTGGTGCAGAGGAACACCAGGTCCTGCTGCCCCAGTTCGGCGGCGTCGTCGCTGGCGTCGACCTGCACCTGGTGCAAGCCGTCGAGGTCGTGCAGGCGGATGCCGTCGCGGCGGATGGCTGCCAGGGTCTTGCCCCGGGCCAGCACCTTGACCACCTGGTCGCTGGCGGCGAAACGGGCGGCCAGGGTGCAGCCGATGGCGCCGGCACCGGCGATGCAGATACGCAGGGGAGGTTGCTTCATGGTTCGCTCCATCGAGTGGCCCGCCCGGGATCGCCGGGCGGGCTCGGGTCAACCGGCAAGCATGTCCTGATGCTTGCTGGCGAGGCCCAGGTAGGCCTCGATCACGCGGGGGTCGTCGGCCAGCTGGGCGGCGGGGCCCTGCATGGCGATCTGCCCGGTTTCCAGCACGTAGGCATAGTCGGCCACGCGCAAGGCTGCACGGGCGTTCTGCTCCACCAGAAGGATGGACACCCCCTGCTGGCGCAGTGCGGTGATGATGCGGAAGATCTCGCGGGTGATCAGCGGCGCCAGGCCCAGGCTGGGTTCGTCGAGCATCAGCAGCTTGGGCTTGGCCATCAGCGCGCGGCCCACGGCGAGCATCTGCCGCTCGCCGCCGGAGAGGGTGGCGGCCAGCTGGTCGCGGCGTTCCCACAGCCGTGGGAACAGCTCATAGACCTCGGCCAGGGTGGCAGCATGGCTGCGGTCGCCCCGGCGGTGACGCTGGAAGGCGCCGAGCAGGAGGTTGTCGGCCACGCTCATGCTGGTGAACAGCTCGCGCTTCTCCGGCACCAGGCCGAGGCCACGGGAGACCAGCACTTCCACCTCCGGCACCGCTTCCAGACTGCCGTCGAACTCGACCCGGCCACGGGAGCCGAGCACGCCCATGATGGCCGAGAGCAGGGTGGTCTTGCCGGCGCCGTTGGGGCCGATGACGGTGACGATCTGTCCCTGGCCAACCCGCAGGCTGGCGTTGGACAGGGCCTCCACCTTGCCGTAGGCGACGCACAGGTCGCTGACCTCCAGCACGGCGTCGGCCACCTGGTTTTCCATGGGCTTGAGGGGTTCGATCTGCATGTTCATCACTCTGCGCCTCCGAGATAGGCTTCCAGCACGGCCGGGTTCTTCTGCACCTCTTCCGGCAGGCCCTGGGCGATGCGCTGGCCGAATTCCATCACCACCACGCGGTCCACCAGGCCCATGACGAAGTCCATGTCGTGCTCCACCAGGAGAATGGCCATGCCTTCGCTGCGCAGGCGGCTGAGGAGCAGGCCGAGGGCCTCCTTCTCCTTGTGGCGCAGGCCGGCGGCGGGCTCGTCGAGCAGCAGCAGGCAAGGGTCGGCGCACAGCGCGCGGGCGATCTCGAGGATGCGCTGCTGGCCGAGGGCGAGGCTGCCGGCCTCTTCATGCAGGTAGTCGCCGAGGCCGACGCGTTCCAGCTGTCGGCGCGCTTCGGCGAGCAGGTCGGCCTCCTCGGCGCGATCCAGGCGCAGGGCCGAGGCCAGCACGCCCTTGCCGCCGCGCAGGTGCGCGCCGATGGCGACGTTCTCCAGCACGCTCATGCCCGGCAGCAGTTTCACGTGCTGGAAGGTGCGGCTCATGCCCATGCCGGCCACGCGGCGCGAAGCCAGGCCGTTGATGCGCTTGCCCATGAACAGCACGTCGCCGCTGCTGGGGGTGTCGACGCCGGAGAGCTGGTTGAACAGGGTGCTCTTGCCGGCGCCGTTGGGGCCGATCAGGGCGAGGATCTCCCCAGCGCGGACGTCCAGGCTCATGTCGTTGTTGGCCACCAGGCCGCCGAAGCGCCGGGTGACATGGCGCGCTTCGAGGATCACCTCGCCGTGGGCCGGGCGTTCCCGCTGCGGCAGCTCGCGAGCCGGGGCCTCGGCCGCCGGCAGGCGGTGGCGGGTGCGCAGGCGGGCTGGCACCAGGCGCACCAGCAGCGGCCACAGGCCACCCGGCGCGCGCTGCATCAGCAGCACGATGAGCAGGCCGAAGACGATGGTCTCGTAGTTGCCGGTGCTGCCCAGCAGGTGCGGCAGCAGGTCCTGCAGCCACTGCTTGAGCAGGGTGAGGATGCCGCTGCCGAGCAGGGCGCCCCAGACACTGCCGACGCCGCCGATCAGCGCCATGAACAGGTAGTCGATGCCCATGTTGAGGCCGAAGGGCGTCGGGTTGACGAAGCGCTGGGTGTGCGCATAGAGCCAGCCGGACACCGCCGCGAACACCGCCGAGATGAGGAAGATCACCAGCTTGGAGCGGAAGGTGTCGACGCCCATGGACTCGGCCATCAGCTGGCCGCCCTTGAGTGCGCGGATGGCCCGGCCCTCGCGGGAATCCAGCAGGTTCTGGGTGATCAGCATGGCCAGCAGGAGCACCACCCAGATCAGGTAGAAGACCTTCTCGCCCTTGTCGAGCAGCACGCCGAACAGCGAGATCGACGGCAACCCGCTGACGCCGGTGTGGCCGCCCAGGGATTCCACCGTGCCGAACAGGTAGTACAGCGACAGGCCCCAGGCAATGGTGCCCAGGGGCAGGTAGTGGCCCGAGAGCTTGAGCGTCAGCGCGCCCAGCAGCAGGGCCACCAGGGCGGTGATGGCCACGCCCACCAGCAGCGTCAGCCAGGGCGATGCGCTGGCCCAGGCGAGCCAGGCCGGCAACTGCTCGGCGGTGGTCAGGTAGGCGGTGGTGTAGGCGCCGAGGCCGACGAAGGCCGCCTGGCCGAAGCTGGTCATGCCACCGACGCCGGTGAGCAGGACCAGGCCCAGCACCACCAGGGTATAGAGGCCGATGTAGTTGAGCAGGGTGACGTAGAAGGGCGGCAGCACCAGCGGTGCGACACCGAGCACGGCGACCAGGAGCAGGATCAGGTGGCGCGGTTTCATTCTTCTTCCTCCACGTGACGGCTGGTGAACGAGCGCCAGAGCAGGAAGGGGATGATCAGGGTGAACACGATGATCTCTTTGTAGGTGCTGGCCCAGAACATCGAGAAGGCTTCGATCAGCCCCACCGAGAGCGCGCCGAGGGCGGCCACCGGGTAGCTCGCCAGGCCGCCGATGATGGCGCCGACGAAGCCCTTGAGGCTGATGATGAAGCCGGAGTCGAAGTAGAGCGTGGTGATGGGCGCGATGAGGATGCCCGACAGTGCGCCGATGAAGGTGGCCAGGAGGAAGGTGGCCTTGCCCGCCAGGGTCGGCGAGATGCCCATCAGCCGCGCGCCCATGCGGTTCACCGCCGTGGCGCGCAGGGCCTTGCCGTAGAGGCTGCGTTCGAAGAACAGGAACAGGCCGATGATCAGCCCCAGGGACACGGCTATCACCCACAGCGTCTGGCTGTTGAAGGTCACCGGGCCCAGCTCCAGGCCGGCTTCGGAGAAGGGCTCGGTGCGCGCGCCCTCCGGGCCGAACAGCAGCAGGGCGATGCCGACCATGGCCACGTGCACGGCGATGGAGACGATCAGCAGCACCAGGGAGCTGGCCGAGGCGATGGGCTGGAACACCAGGCGGTAGATCTGCGGGCCCAGGGGCACCACCAGGGCCAGGGTCAGCAGCGCCTGCACTGCCATGGGCAGCTCGGCCAGTGGCAGCAGGCGGATGGCCGCGACCATGACCAGGGCGTAGGCCAGCTTGGCGAGGATGCGCTTGGGAAAGCGGAAGGCGTGGCTGGAGCGCGCGGCGTCGTACAGGTCCAGCGCGCAGTCGATCAGGGTCAGGCCCAGCAGCAGCCAGACCAGGGCGGTGGGATGGCCGGCCTGCAGGGTGGCCATGGTCAGCGCGCCATAGGTGACGAACTCGCCCTGGGGGATCAGCAGGATGCGCGTGACGGTGAAGACCAGCAGGATCGACAAGGCCAGCAGCGCGTAGATCGCGCCGTTGGTGATGCCGTCCTGGCCGAGCAGCATGGCTATCTGGAAATTCATGGTGGGAACTCTTTATCGCAATGGAAGAGACTGTGGCTTCGGAGCCCAGTGCGGCCTCGCCTGGTGGACATGAAGAGCGATGTCCACCCTACGGGGGGTGTCCGCGAGGGTTTCGCTCGTTGGCAGGCGTAGGGTGGATGACGCTTTTTTCATCCACCTTTCGGCGTTGAGCCGGGCTCCGCCTGGTGGACAGAAAAGCGCTGTCCACCCTACGGGGAACCCGTGCCTGCGATCAGTTGCCGCGCAGCAGCGTCCAGTTGCCGTTCTTCACCTGGATCAGCTCGCGGCCGCGTTCGTCGAAGCCGCTGTGGTCCTCGGGGTCATGTTGTAGACGCCCTGGGTGGCAGCCAGCTCGTGGCTTTGCTCCAGCGCGTCACGCAGCGCTGCGCGGAACTCCGGCGTACCCGGTGCGGCCTTGGCGGCGGCGGTGGGGATGGCGTGCTGCAGCAGCAGGCCGGCGTCGAAGGTGTTGGCGCCGAAGGTGGCCGGCTTGCTGCCGTTGAGCTTCTCGTAGGCGGCGATGTAGTCGGCGGCGACCTTCTTCGAGGGGTGGCTGTCCGGCACTTCGTCGAGCACCAGCATCAGGCTGGCGGCGAGGATGGTGCCCTCGACCTTCTTGCCGCCGAGCTTGAGGAAGTCGGGCAGGGCGGCGCCGTGGGTCTGGTACATCTGCCCGCGATAACCCTGGTCGAACAGGGTGGTCTGCGGCATCACCGCGGAGCTGCCGGGCGCCGCCACCAGGACCGCGTCGGGGCGTGCGGAGAGCACCTTGAGGCTCTGCCCGGTGACCGAGGTGTCCTGGCGCTGGAAGCGCTCGTTGGCGACCACCTTGATGCCGTGCTCGGCGGCCATCGCGCCCATCACCTTGGACCAGTTCTCGCCATAGGGGTCGGCGGTGCCGATGAAGCCCAGGGTCTTCACGCCCTTGGCGACCATGTTGTCCACCAGGGCCTTGGCGATCAGGTCGTCGTTCTGGGTGGTCTTGAACACCCATTTCTTCTGCTCGTTCATCGGCAGCACCACGGCTGCGGTGCCCACCGGCGCCAGCAGCGGTACGCCGGCCTCGGCGGCGAACTGAATCACGCCCATGGCGTTGGGCGAACCGCTCGGGCCGATGATGGCGTCGACGTTCTCCTCGCTGATCAGCTTCTTCAGCGCCTTGACCGTGGCGGTCGGGTCGCTGCCGTCATCCAGGGCGATGTATTTCACCTGCTGGTCGCCCGCCTGGGTCGGCAGCAGCGGCACGCTGTTCTTCTGCGGCAGGCCCACCAGGGCGATGGGGCCGGTGGAGGAGGTGATGACGCCGACTTTGACGTCGGCCTGCGCAAGGGAGGCGCAGGCGGCACTGAGGAGCAACGTGGACACAGCTTTCTTGAAGAGCATGACTTTCTCCGAAGAGTTGCAAGGCGATACGGGGCGGTTGTCCGACGGGTGCCGCGTGGCGAGCCCGTGGTCCTTCTTGTTGTGATGCCCGTGCGCTGCACGCTGCCGAGGGCAGGGCGGCGCCGTCGAGCCCATGGAGGGCCGAGTGGCGTGTAGGGCGATAGCAGGTTGCATGCCAGGAAAAATCGTTACCCCGTTGCGGCGCCGTCGGACAGGGGGCGTTTCGGCACGTCGTATGTGGGGGCTGGGCGAGGGGATGGCGCCGGGGTTCCCGTGGCCACTCGCGCACCGCTGCCGATGCGCGCCGATCCCGCAGGCGACAAGGCATTGATCTGGATCAATACGGCTTCTGGAAAGTCGATTTCCTGACCGAAAAATCTCGATTTTTTAGGCTAAAAAACACCTGTTTTTTGATGGCATTTTTGGCCTGTTTTCAGGGGCTGAAAATTCTTTTCGCAAGGGGTTTGTGCAGGGCCTTCGAGCAGGGCGTGGGAACACTTTTTTGAATGATTGTGTTTCTCATTGGTTATATAAACTATTGAAAATAAACGATAAAAATAAGATTCATAGGTGAAATATCCATTTTTATGCCTGTTACCGAAATGCACGGAAAGGGTGCGAAGCAGAGAGAAATGCACCGAATCTACACACGGATTTATTTGCCAAAATTCAATTGACATTTCACGTAAAAATTCCGATTTTAGATTTAAGCGTTCACCTGCTCAGGCAGGCAGAAGGCTTCCCTGAAAGCGCACAGCGCGAACAACTCGAATACAGGTGAAGGCATGGCGACAGTCGTCGAGAAACTGCAGCTTGGAGGGTCCGGCAGGACCGTGATGGTGAAGGACACCGTCGATATCGCCGGCTACCCGACCCGCGCTTCCAGCCGTGCGCTGGAAGAGGCGCCCGACGCCAGCCGCCATGCCGATGTGGTCCAGGCGCTGCTCGATGGCGGCTGCCGCATCACCGGCAAGACCAGCCTCCATGAGCTGGCCTTCGGCACCACCGGCATCAATGCCTGGACCGGCACGCCGAACAACCCGCTTTACCCCGGGCGCATCCCCGGCGGTTCCTCCAGCGGCTCCGCCACGGCAGTTGCCGGTGGGCTCTGCGACTTCTCCCTGGGCACCGACACCGGCGGCTCGGTGCGCATCCCCGCCGCCTGCTGCGGCGTGTTCGGCCTCAAGCCCACGTTCGGCCGCGTGAGCCGCCAAGGGGTGATGCCGGCGCAGTCGTCGCTGGATTGCGTGGGCCCCTTCGCCCGTGACATGGGCATGCTGATCGAGGCCATGGGCCTGATCGCCCCCGACTTCGGCCCGCTGCCCTCTATAGAGGGCGTGCGCATCGGCGTGGTGCCGGTGCAGGCGCTGGACGAAGTGCATTTCGCCGTCGATGCGGCCCTGGCCGCCGCGGATTTCCCCCTGCAGACGCTGCCCTTGCCGGGCATGCGCGCCGCCTATGACGCCGGCCTCACGGTGATCAACCGCGAGACCTGGAACGCCTGCCAGCACCTGCTGGCCAGCGGCAAGGTCGGCGCCGATATCGCCGGCCGCCTGGAGGCCGCCGGCGCCACCACCGACGAGGCGCTGGCCGCAGCCGAAGCCTGCCGCGTGGCCTTTACCGCCGAGGTGGACGCGGCCCTGGCGCAGTGCCCGATTCTCGCCATGCCGACCATGCCCGACTACCCGCTGCTGACGGCGGATGCCGCCGACACCCGCGCGGTGATCGGCATGACCGCCTTCGTGCGGCCCTTCAATCTCACCGGCCACCCGGCACTGAGCATCCCCCTGGTGGGTGCCTCGAAGCTGCCGGTGGGCCTGCAACTGATCGCCGCCAAGGGCGCGGACGAACTGCTTTGTGCAGTCGCCCGCGAACTGGCGCGGCGCCTGGAGCCTTAACCCCATGCCAACCCTGGAGCACACCATGTCTGCGCTAAGCGAGCTGGACTACCAGCGCCCCGTGTCGATCACCGCCAACGACGCGTTCCAGGCGCTGCTCGCCGAGATCCGCGAGCGCGCCCGGAGCGAGGAATTCGACCGGCAGAAATACATCTCCCAGGACATCATCGAGCGCTTCAAGGCGTTGGGCGTGTACCGCGCCCTGGTGCCCAAGCGCTTCGGTGGCGATGAGCGTTCGCCCATCGAGTTCTGCCAGATGATCGAGGACATCTCCATCGCTGACGGCTCCGCCGGCTGGGTGGCGAGCTTCGGCATGAACCCGGTGTACCTGGCCTCGCTGCCCCTGGCGACCCTGGAAAAGGTCTACGCCAACGGTCCGGACGTGGTCTTCGCCGGCGGCATCTTCCCGCCGCAACCGGCCACCTTCGTCGAGGGCGGGCTGGAAGTGAACGGCCGCTGGAAGTTCTCCAGCGGCTGCATGGGCGCCTCGCTGATCGGCGTCGGCATCGCCCCGAAGAACGGCGAGATGCTCGGCCTGCCGCGCCTGGCGGTGATGCCGCGGGAAAAAGTGAAGATCGAGGAAACCTGGGACGTGGTGGGCCTGATCGGCACCGGCAGCCACGACGTGGTGATCGACGGCGTGGTGGTGCCCGAGGACTGGACCTTCGTCCGCGGCGGCCCGGCCAACCTCGATGAGCCGATGTTCCGCTACCCGTCGCTGTCCTTCGCCACCCAGGTGCTGTCCGTGGTCGGCCTGGGTGTCGCCCGCGCCGCGCTGGACTACCTCAGCGGCATGGCCAGCGGCCGCTTCTCGGTGACCGGTGCGCCGGCGCTCTCCGACCGCCCCTGGCGCAGATGCAGGTGGCCAAGGCCGAAGCCGAGCTGCGTGCCGCCCGCGCCTGGTTCTACGAGGCGATGGAAAGCGCCTGGGCCAGCATCCTCGCCGGCGACGCGGTGTCGGTGGAACAGACCAACCTGCTGCGCCTGTCCTCGACCCACGCGACCCGTGTTTCCGCCGAGGTGGCGCGCAGCGCGCAGATGCTTTCCGGCATGAGCGGCGTGTACCGCGACAACCCGCTGTCGCGCTTCGTCAACGACACCCTGGTGATCACCCAGCACGCCTTCATGGGTGACATGACCTACCAGAACGCCGGCGCGATCTTCTTCGGCAACAAGCCGCTGCCCGGCTACCTGTGAATTCCAACTGACTGATCGGTGATTGTGATGAGCGAGAAAAAAGCCCTGCGTGTGTTGTTCTGCATGGGAATCAACCAGAACTTCTTCGACGCCCCGCGCGAAGAGCAGCTGGAAGTCTGGGCCGCGTTCAGCGCCATGTGGAACGGCATCCACGACCTGCCCGGCGTGACCGTGTTCGGCAACATGGACGACGACCAGAGCATGGTCGGCCCGTCCACCGGCTACCCCTGGACCACCTACCTGCTGGCCGACGTGCCGGACATCGAAACGGTGCACGCCGCCTGCAACCTGTTCCGCACCACCGCCGTGGGCACCGGCCCCTACAAGCTGTGGCGCTACTGCAAGGTCGAGGCCCGCACCGGCCGCGAACTGATCATCCAGCGCGCGTGACCGCCATGTCGACCGAAGCGCTCGAGGCGCGCCTGCACCAACTGGAAAGCGAGAACGCCATACGCGCCTGCATGAACCGCTACATGGTGCTGTGCGACGCGCTGGACGCCCGCACCCCGCTCGACGAGCTGGCCGGGCTGTTCACCCACGATGCGCTGTGGGAGGGCAAGGGCGCCAAGTACGCCAGGAGCTTCGGCGGCTACCGCGGGCGCGAGGCCATCGTCGCCATGTTCGCCACTTACATGGTCGAGCCCGCGCACTTCGCCCTCAACGTGCACTTCCTCTGTTCGGAACTGATCCGCGTGGAGGGCGGCGTAGCGATCGGCAGCTGGGTGATGTTGCAGACCTCCACCTTCGCCAGCGGCGCCTCGCACCTCAACGCGGCGCGCCTGACGGTGGAGTTCCGCGAGGAGGAGGGCGCCTGGCGCATGGCGCACTTCCAGACCGAGAACCTGTTCAGCCGCCCGGTGGATACCTGGAACAGCGCCGCGCACCTGCCGGTGCCGGGCAAGAACCAACAAACGTAGGGTGGGCTTCAGCCCACCACAGAAAGGCCAGACGTGGGCTGAAACCCACCCTACAAAGATCGCGCCGACCGGAAGCTCCGACTTGCCGGCACGGCGAGAAAAATCAAGTCGGCACCCAGCGCCGACGAGGAGTGATCGTGACCAACCTGATCGAAACCGTGAACCTGGCCGCCACCCCGGCCGACCTGGTGCAGCACGACCGCGTGCACACCTCGCTCTACACCGATGGGCGCATCTTCGACGACGAGCTGGAGAAGGTGTTCTACAGCACCTGGATCTGGGTCGCCCACGCCAGCGAGATCCCCGACAACGGCAGCTACAAGAGCACCTACATCGGCAAGCAGCCGGTGATCGTGGTGCGCGACCGCAAGAAGGACGTGCACGTGCTGCTCAACCGCTGCCGCCACCGTGGCGCCACCGTCTGCGAGCACAAGAAGGGCAAGGCCAACAGCTTCGTCTGCCCCTACCACGGCTGGAGCTACGGCCTGGACGGCAGCCTGCGCGGCGTGCCGCACCCGGAGAGCTACGCCGACTGCCTGGACAAGGGCGAGCTGCCCCTGGTGAGCCTGCGCGTCGAGCAGTACAACGGCATGATTTTCGCCACCTTCAAGGACGACATCGAGCCGCTGGTGGACTTCCTCGGCCCGGCGAAGAAATGGATCGACCTGTTCATGAAGCAGGGCGCCGGCTACGGCGTGAAGGTCTCCGGCGAGCACCGCTTCCGCTTCCCCGGCAACTGGAAGATCCAGCTGGAGAACACCACCGACGCCTACCACTTCCCGCTGGTGCACAAGTCGTTCCTGTCCTCGGTGGACGAACAGACCCTGGAGCTCTTCGACTTCGTCAAAGGCCCGGGCTATGTCGAAGACCTGGGCAACGGCCACAGTGTGATGGTGATGATCCCCGACCTGATCGACCTCGAAGCCGATCTGGACAAGCCCATCCCCGAGCGCTTCGAGGCCCTGGCCGAGGAACTGCGCGGCGAAGGCATCGACGAGCAGCAGGTGCGCCGCATCGTCCGCGCCGTTGGTGGCTCGGGCTTCAACCTCAACCTGTTCCCCAACGTCGCCTGCTCCATGGCCTTCTTCCGCGTGCTGCAGCCGATCTCGGTGAACGAGACCGAGATCCACCACGCGGTGATCACCATGGACGGCGGCCCGGCCGTGGCCAACCGCTACCGCCTGCGCCTGCACGAGCACTTCCAGGGCCCCATGGGCTTCGGCACCCCGGACGACTCCGAAGCCTGGGAGCGCGTGCAGAAGGGCGCCCAGGCCGGCAGCGACCTGTGGATCATGCTCAACCGCGGCCTGCCGGGCGAGAAGCCCAGCGAGGACGGGCGGGTCAGTGACGTGAGCGCCGAGACCGGCATGCGCGCGGCCTACCAGCAGTGGAAAAAGATGATGTCGGCCTAGGGCGGATCGATATCCAACCCGGATGGCACATGCCTGTAGGAGCGAGCTCTGCTCGCGAACATAGGTGCCACAGAAGCTTCGCGAGCAGAGCTCGCTCCTACGCTGCTCGACGCACTACTTGAGAGACCGATCATGAACCTTGAATTGCTCAACCACGTCAGCGCCTTCATCTGGCAGGAAGCGGACATGCTCGACCACGGCGAGTTCGACGCCTGGCTGGACCTCTGGGCCGATAAGGGCACCTACATCATCCCGATCGACCCCAACGAGACCGATTTCGAGAACACCCTCAACTACGCCTACGACGACCACCACATGCGTCAGTTGCGGGTGAAGCGCCTGATCGGCGGTGAATCCATCTCCACCAGCCCGCGCGCCCGCACCGTGCGTGCCCTGTCGCGCTTCCGCGTGCTGGGCGAGGAGGGTGGCGTGGTCACCGTGCGCTGCGCGCAGAACCTGCGGGAATTCCGCAAGGACGTGCTCAAGCACTACACCGCCGACATCACCTTCGAGCTCCAGCGCGAAGGCGAGGGCTTCCGCATCCAGCGCAAGCTGATCCAACTCATCAACTCCACCGATACCCTCGCCGGTATCGGCTACATCCTGTGAGGGTCTGCCCATGAGCTGCTGCGCGTCGGCGATACGGCGTCATCAATGGCTTCGAGATGCTCATTTACAGCACGTAAATTCCGCTCTCTCAGCCATTGCTTCCTTGTCTCGCTCTAGCTCGCGAGCTCATGAACAGACCCTGGGGAGCCGGTCATGACCCAAATCGCACTCGTCACCGGCGCCGCCCAGGGCCTGGGCTTCGCCATCGCCGGCCGGCTGTTCGCCGCCGGCCATTCGGTGGTGATCACCGACCTGTCGCTGGAGCGTGCCCAGGCCGCCGCCGACCGTCTCGATCCGAGCGGTGCGCGCAGCCTGGCACTGAAACTGGACGTGGCCAGCAAGGCCGACTTCGAGGCCGCCCTGGCGGCGACCCTGGAGCGCTTCGGTGCGCTGCATGCGGTGGTCAACAACGCCGCCATGACCCTGACCACGCCTGTGATGCAGATCAGCCCCGAGGAATTCGACCGGGTGCTGAGCCTCAACACCCGCAGCGTGTTCGTCGGTTGCCAGGTGTTCGGCACGCACATGGCGGCGGCCGGCTACGGGCGCATCGTCAACCTGGCGTCCCTGGCCGGGCAGAACGGCGGCACTGCCACTGGCGCGCATTACGCGGCGTCCAAGGGTGCAATCGTCACCCTGACCAAGGTCTTCGCCAAGGAGCTGGCGGCCAGCGGCGTCACCGTCAACGCCATCGCCCCGGGGCCCATCGAGTCCCCGGCGGTGCGCGCGGCGATTCCGCCGGAGCGCATGGAGGGGCTGCTGGCCAACATCCCGGTCAAGCGCCTGGGCGATGCGGATTTCCTCGGCGACCTGATCGTGCAGCTGACGCGGCCGGAAGCCTATTTCACCACCGGCGCCACCTGGGATGTGAACGGCGGCCTGTACATGCGCTGAGCGACACCGAACAACGATGCGACGGCCGCTGAACGGCCGCCTTCTTTCCATGACGTGCAATGCGGGTGAACCCGAGATGACAGAACAACTCCTCAAGGTCGTGGTGCACAAGCGCCAGTTGCAGGGCGACGGCGTCGTCGTCCTCGATCTGCTGCCGGTCGGCGGCGCGACGCTTCCCGCCTTCGAAGCCGGCGCCCACGTGGACATCCACGTCGCCCCCGGCCTGGTGCGCCAGTATTCGCTGTGCAGTGATCCGGCCGACTCCAGCCTCTACCGCCTCGGCGTGCTCAAGGACCCGGCCTCGCGCGGGGGCTCCCTGGGCGTGCACGACAGCCTGCTGGAAGGGACCGAGGTGCAGATCAGCGCGCCGCGCAACCTGTTCCCCCTGGCCACCGATGCGAAGCGTTCGATCCTCATCGGCGGCGGCATCGGCATCACCCCGATGATCGCCATGGCCCATGCACTGCAGGCCGCCGGCAGCGACTTCGAGCTGCACTACTGCGGCCGTTCGCGCGGCCGCACCGCCTTCCTCGACGAGCTGGCCGCCGCGCCCTTCGCCGGTCACGTCAGCACCCATTTCGACGACGAGCCGGCACAGAAGCTCGACCTGCCCCGCGTGCTGGGCGCGCCCCAGGCGGATGTGCACGTCTATGTCTGCGGCCCGGCCGGCTTCATGGACTGGGTGATAGGCGAAGCGCGCAACGCCGGCTACGCCGAGGCCAACATCCACCGCGAGTACTTCCAGGTCGAGGTCGACGCCAGCGGCGCGGGCTTCGAAGTGGTGGCCGCGCGCAGTGGCAAGACGGTGCAGGTGGCCGAGGGCCAGAGCATCCTCGACGCGCTGGCGGGCGTGGGCATCAAGATCGAGATTTCCTGCGAGCAGGGCGTCTGCGGCACCTGCCTGTGCGATGTGCTGGAGGGCGAGCCGGATCACCGCGACGTCTACCTGACCGACGACGAGAAGGCCGCCAACGACCAGATCCTGGTCTGTTGCTCGCGCGCCAAGAGCTCGAAGCTGGTCCTGGATATCTGAACACCGGAGGGCACTACCATGGTCGATACCACGGGATTTCGTAACGCGATGGCGCTGCTGGGCGGCGCCGTTTCGGTCATCACCACCAATGGCACTGCCGGGCGTTTCGGCTTCACCGCCTCGGCGGTGTGCAGCGTCACCGACCAGCCGCCGACGCTGCTGGTGTGCATGAACCGCTCCTCGTATTCCAACGTGCATTTCAAGAGCAACGGCGTGCTCGGCGTGAACGTGCTGACCGCCGAGCTGAAGGACATCTCGGCGGTGTTCGCCAACCGCGAGCTGGACTCCGACCAGCGCTTCGCCGCCGCCAGCTGGCACACCCTGGAAAGCGGGGCGCCGCTGCTGGACGAGGCCCTGGTGAGCTTCGATTGCCGCATCGCCCAGGCCCATGAAGTGGGCTCGCACACCATTTTCTACTGCGAGGTGCTGGGCATCCGCCACGGCGAGAACCAGGAAGGCCTGGTGTATTTCAACCGCGCCTATCACCGCCTCGGCGATGCCTCCAAGGCAGCCTGCTGATAACGCTTCAAGGCCGGGGAAGAGCAACGTCCCGGTGTAGAAAGTTTCGGTGTTTATCGCCGGAAACTTTGCGAGTGATTCCCGCGCAAAGTCTGCTGTATGAAACACATAACAATAAAGGAGGGTGCCCGTTACTGATGTTCGGGTAATGGGTCTGTTTCGCCTTTTTGCAGTAAGTGGTCATAAAAACAACACTGCGGATTAACTGCCTGCGTTTGCTGATTTGCCAATTAATCTGCTCCCACTCTAGTGCCTTGCACATGTATTAAAGGAACATCCCATGTTTCAGAAAAGCTGGCTGGCCCGCGGCGTTGCTGCCGCGAGCCTGATGGGTGCGCTCGCGCCGATTACCGCCCAGGCGGACTTTCTCGATGATCGGCAAGTGAGCCTCGGCTTGCGCAACTTCTATATCGACCGTGATTACAAACAGAGCGATGCACCGAAGTCGCGTATTGGCAGTTGGACCCAGGGTTTCGACTTCCGCGCCATTTCCGGTTACACCGAAGGCCCCATCCAGTTCGGCCTCGATCTTTCCGCGCAATATGCCTATCGCCTGGATGGCGGTGGTGGCCGTGGCCCGGACAGCATCATTCCCTACGACGACAGCAAGGGCGAGCAGGTGCGTGACTACGGTCGCGCCGCGCTGACCGCCAAGGTCAAGTACTCCAAGACCGAGCTGAAGATCGGCGAGCACCGGCCGATGCTGCCGGTGGCCTTCATGGATGACTCGCGGCAATTGGTCACCACCTACCACGGCTTCCTGGTCGAGTCCCGCGAGATCGACAAGCTCACCCTCACCGGCGGGCGCTTCACCGAGATCAGCGGGCGCGAATCCTCCGACCGGGAGAAGATGTACCTGTTCAACGGCCCGGACATCAAACGCCGCAGCGACGGCCTCAACTTCGGCGGCGCCACCTACGCCTTCAGCCCGGCGCTCTCGGCCACCTACTTCTACGGCCAGTTGGAGGACATCTACGAGCAGCACTACGGCGGCCTGACCTACAACGCCGACCTGGGCGACGGCTTCGGCCTGAAGACCGACCTGCGCTACTTCGACAACAAGGAAGACGGCAAGGCGCTCTACGGCGAGATCGACAACCGCTCCTACGGCGCCATGACCACCCTGCGCAAGGGCGCCCACGCCATCGGCGTCGGCTACCAGCGCATGCTCGGCGACAGCACCTTCCCCACGCTCAACGGCTACGCCCCGCAGCCGTACCTGGTGAACTGGTCCACCGTCGCCTTCGTCAAGCCCAACGAAAGCTCCTGGCAGCTGCGCTACGACCTGGACTTCGCCAGCTATGGCGCGCCGGGCCTCAAGCTGATGACCCGCTACCTGCGCGGCACCGGCATCGATCGCGGCAACAACGCCCTGGATGAGAACGTCGAGAGCGAGCGCAACATCTTCCTCAGCTACGTGGTGCAGAGCGGCCCGCTCAAGGGGGTCGGCTTCGAGTGGCGCAACATCGACGTCAAGACCCGCTACGGCAACGGCGCGGCCTCGGGGGCGGACTACAAGGAGAACCGCCTGATCACCACCTACACCTTCAAGTTCTGAGCCGCAGGGTATGAAGGGCCGGCCCGGCGTTGTCGCTTCCTGCAAAAGCTGGAAGCACACTGCCGGGCCGGATCAAACCTGTAGGGGCGAATTCATTCGCCAAGGGTCGCGGAGCGGCCCCAGGACAGCATGGGTGATGAGCCCCTTGAAGGCGCTTCGCGAGCAGAGCTCGCTCCTACGGACCGTGCGGGCGATGAGCCCGCGTCCTGTACCAATCCCTTTGTTTTCACCTCGGCCCGGCCACTCCTTTGCGGGCCTTTTTTATTGCGATGCGCCTGTGCGTTCAGGCGTCCTGCGCCACCAGCTCCCCGATCAGCGCCAGGCAGTCCCCCAGTGCCGGGGAGGTGTCACCCACGCGGCGGCTGATGATGATCGGCGAGGTGGCGTTGCTTTCCAGCAGGCGGGTGTAGCCGATGTCGTCGCGGTGCTGCAGCTGCACCGAGGCGGGCACCAGGGTGATGCCGATGCCGGCGGCAACCAGGCCGATGGCGGTCTGCAGTTCGTTGGTCCACTGCACGACACGGATTTGCAATCCGTGGGTGGCGAACAGCGCGAGCACATGGTCGGCGTAGCTCGGGCGCGGGTTGCCCGGGTAGAGCACGAAGGGCTCGCGGGCCAGGGCCTCCAGGCTCGCCGGGGCGGCCAGCAGCGGGTGGCCGGCGGGGAGGGCGGCGACCAATGGATCCAGGGTCAGCACCTGCTGGTGGATGGCCGGATCCTCGATATGGATGCGGCCGAAGCCGATGTCGATGCGCCCGGCCTTGAGCGCCTCCACCTGCTGCAGGGTGGTCATTTCGTTGAGCCCGAGCTCCAGCTCGGCGTCGCTGCGCAGGCGGCGGATCAGCTCCGGCAGCACGCCGTAGAGGGTCGAGGGGGCGAAGCCGATGCCCAGCCAGGTCTTCTCGCCCTGACCGATGCGCCGGGTGTTGTCGCAGACCTTAGCCAACTGCTCCAGCAGGGCGCTGGAGTGCTCGTGGAAGAAGCGCCCCGCCTCGGTCAGGCGCAGGGGCCGGCCACGCTCCAGCAGGGTGACGCCGAGCTCTTCCTCGAGCTGCTGGATCTGCCGGCTCAAGGGCGGCTGGGCGATGTGCAGGCGCTCGGCGGCGCGGGTGAAGTTGAGGGTTTCGGCAAGGGCCTGGAAGTAGCGCAGGTGGCGAAGCTCCATGGGAATCTCTCTGTGCCTGGTTTGATACCTAGTGGGTATCGTGCCAGACAAACTCAATATTGGAAGCCTGGGATTTGCAGATTTACGCTGCGAAACAGTGAAAACAGAACCTGATGGGTATTGAAATGATTTCTACCGCGATCGAGTCCCTCGAAGCGATCATCGTCGACCTGCCGACCATCCGCCCGCACAAGCTGGCGATGCACACCATGCAGAACCAGACCCTGGTGATCCTGCGCATCCGCTGCGCCGACGGCATCGAGGGCATCGGCGAAGCCACCACCATCGGTGGCCTGGCCTACGGCTACGAAAGCCCCGAGAGCATCAAGACCAACCTCGACCGCTACTTCGCGCCGCTGCTGATCGGCCAGGACGCCAGCAACATCAACGCCGCCATGCAGCGCATCGACCGCGTGGTGAAGGGCAACACCTTCGCCCGCTCGGCGGTGGAAACCGCGCTGCTGGACGCCCAGGGCAAGCGCCTGGGCCTGCCGGTGAGCGAGCTGCTCGGTGGCCGTGTGCGCGACAGCCTGGAAGTGGCCTGGACCCTGGCCAGCGGCGACACCGCCCGCGACATCGCCGAGGGCGAGCACATGCTGGAGGTGCGCCGCCATCGCATCTTCAAGCTGAAGATCGGCGCCAACGAAGTGAACCAGGACCTGCGCCACGTCATCGCCATCAAGAAGGCCCTGGGCGATCTCGCCAGCGTGCGTGTCGACGTCAACCAGTACTGGGATGAAGCCGTCGCCCTGCGTGCCTGCCAGGTATTGGGCGACAACGGCATCGACCTGATCGAGCAGCCCATCTCGCGCAACAACCGCGCCGGCCAGGCGCGCCTCGCCCTGCGCAGCCCGGCGCCGATCATGGCGGACGAGTCCATCGAATGCGTCGAGGACGCCTTCAACCTCGCCCGCGAAGGCGCCGCCCCGGTGTTCGCCCTGAAGATCGCCAAGAACGGTGGCCCGCGCGCCGTACTGCGCACCGCCGCCATCGCCGAGGCGGCCGGCATCGGCCTCTACGGCGGCACCATGCTCGAAGGCAGCGTCGGCACCCTGGCCTCCGCCCACGCCTTCATCACCCTGGCCGAACTGGCCTGGGACACCGAACTGTTCGGCCCGCTGCTGCTGACCGAGGAGATCGTCACCGAGCCGCCGCGCTACCAGGACTTCCAGCTGCACGTGCCGCGCCTGCCCGGCCTCGGCCTGACCCTCGACGAGGAGCGCCTGGCGCGCTTCCGCCGTACCTGAACCCTCGCCTGAAGAAGGAGATGCTTCCATGCTGTTCCACGTGAAGATGACCGTGAAGCTGCCGCTCGACATGGACCCGGACAAAGCCGCCAAGCTCAAGGCCGACGAGAAGGAACTGGCCCAGCGCCTGCAGCGCGAGGGCAAGTGGCGCCACCTGTGGCGCATCGCCGGCCACTACGCCAACTACAGCGTGTTCGACCTGGCCAGCGTCGAAGAGCTGCACGACACGCTGATGCAGCTGCCGCTGTTCCCGTACATGGAGATCGAGGTCGACGGGCTCTGCCGCCACCCTTCGTCGATCCACCAGGACGATCGCTGATCGCCGCACCGTCCCAGCTAAGCCCGGCCAATAACTACAAGATGAGGTTCCAACCATGACTGTCAAACTCTCCCAGACCGATAGCGTCCAGCAGTTCTTCAAGGAAGCCAGCGGCTTCACCAACGACCAGGGCAGCCCGCGCATGAAGGCACTGGTGAACCGCATCCTCCTCGACACCGTGAAGATCATCGAGGACCTGGACGTGACCACCGAGGAATTCTGGAAGGCAGTGGATTACCTCAACCGCCTGGGCAGCCGCCAGGAGGCCGGCCTGCTGGTCGCCGGCCTGGGCGTCGAGCACTACCTCGACCTGCTGCTGGATGCCCAGGACGAAGCCGCCGGCTTCAGCGGCGGTACCCCGCGCACCATCGAGGGCCCGCTCTACGTGGCCGGTGCGCCGCTGTCCGAGGGCGAGGCACGCATGGACGACGGCACCGACCCGGGCACCGTGATGTTCCTCCAGGGCCAGGTGCTGGACACCGACGGCAAGCCGCTGGCCGGCGCGACGGTCGACGTCTGGCACGCCAACACCAACGGCACCTATTCCTACTTCGACAGCACCCAGTCCGAGTTCAACCTGCGTCGGCGCATCATCACCGACAGCGAAGGCCGCTACCGCGCCCGCAGCATCGTGCCTTCCGGCTACGGCTGCCCGCCGGACGGCCCCACCCAGGAGCTGCTCAACAGCCTGGGCCGCCACGGCAACCGCCCGGCGCACATCCACTTCTTCATCTCCGCCCCCGGCCATCGCCACCTGACCACCCAGATCAACCTCTCGGGCGACCAGTACCTGTGGGACGACTTCGCCTACGCCACCCGCGAAGGCCTGGTGGCCGAGGTGCGCTTCATCGAGGACGCCGCTGCCGCCGACGCCCGGGGCATCGAAGGCCGCTTCGCCGAGATCGACTTCGACTTCCAGCTGCAAGCCGCCGTCAAGCCCAAGGAAGAAGAGCGCCGCGACCGCGTCCGCGCCCTGGAAGCCTGAGGCCCGTAGTCCCGGCGGGGAATCACCCGATTTTCCCCGCTGTTTTCAACCACGCCGGTGGTCATGCCGGCGTGGTTTTTTTGTGCCGGCGATGGGCCTTTCTCGGCTGAAGCCGCTTCCACAAAGCGCCGCAGCACCGTGTCTTTTCCGATCAACGACGATCACCGGGCCGTAGGGTGGATGACGCTCTTTTCATCCACCAGCGGTGTTGTGGCGTGCGGCGATATACGGCTTGGGTGGGGAGGGGGCATGCGGGCCGCTGCGCGGCCCTTGGGCGAATGAATTGGCCCCTACGGGATCGATTGCCGAGCCGGCACCAATCCCTTGCACATTCCGAATCCTCGTTGCGCATTCCGCGCAGCCGGGTGCGGGTCGGGCCCCTAGGATCGAGGCTCTTGAACGAGGAGCTTGGCCCATGAATATCAGCGTTATCGGCGGTGGACACGGTTGCTACGCGGCAGCCATCGAGCTGGCGGAGAAGGGGCACCGCGTGTGCCTGTGGCGCCGTGACGGCGCGGCGCTCAAGGAGCTGGCGGCCATCGGCAGCCTGACCGTCAAGGACTACCGCGGCACCCGCCAGGTGGCCGTGGGCGGCGAGGGCGCCAGCCTCAGCCTGAGCGACGACCTGGCCGAAGCCTTGGCCTTCGCCGAGCTGCTGGTGGTGCCGCTGCCATCCACCACCCATGAGAGCCTGGCGCGGGAAATGGCGCCGCTGCTGCGCGACGGCCAGGTGCTGTTCCTGCCGCCAGGCACCTTCGGCAGCTACCTGTTCGCCAAGGCCATGCACGAGGCCGGCAACGACGCCGAGGTGGCCTTCGCCGAGACCGGCACCTTGCCCTACCTGGCCCGCAAGCACGGTGCGGCCAACGTGGTGATCAGCGGCTATGCCACACGCCTGCCCACCGGCGTGTTCCCCTGCCGCCTGGCCGAGCCGGCTTTCGCCCTGCTGCGCCAGGCCTACCCGAGTGTCGAACCCATCGAGGACGGCCTCAGCGGCGCGCTGATGAACGCCGGGCCGATCATTCACCCGCCGCTGATCATGATGAACGCCGGCCCCCTGGAGCACTTCGAGACCTGGGACATCCACAACGAAGGCACCCAGCCGGCCATCCGCCGCGTCACCACCGCGCTGGACGCCGAGCGCATGGCCCTGCGCGAGGCGCTGGGCTACCCGGCGCCGCATTTCCCCCTGGCCGACCACTACAACACCACCGAGGGCGATGAGTGGATGTACGGCCGCGGTGCCCACGGCAAGCTCACCGACAGCGGCGACTGGCGCGAGGACATCGACCTGCAGCGCCACCGCTACATGCTCGAGGACACCCGCCTGGGGCTGTCCTTCCTGGTTTCGGTGGGGCGCTGGGCCGGCGTGCCCATGCCCGTCGCCCAGGGCCTGCTGAGCATCGCCTCGGCGGTGGCCGGTTTCGATCTCTATGCCGAGGGCCGCACCCTGGAGCGCCTCGGCCTGGCCGGGTTGAGCCGCGCCGAAATGGTCGAGCTGCTGCGCGAGGGCATCCACTGATGGCCGCGCGCATCGCCGTGGTCGGCGCCGGGCGCATGGGCGAAGGCATCGCCCTGGCCTTCATGCACGCCGGGCTGCCGGTGACCCTCATCGACATCAAGGCCCGTGATGCCGAGCAGCAGCGGGTGTACTTCGACAAGGTGCGCGCCAGCCTCGCCGGCGAGCTGCAGACCCTGGTACGCCTCGGCGTGCTCGAACCCGGGCAGGCGGACGAAGCATTGGGCCGGGTGCGCCTGTGCGACCGCGAGCAGGCGCTGGCCGACCTGGCCTGCGCCGAGCTGGTGTTCGAGGCGGTACCAGAGGTGCTGGAGGTGAAGCGCGAGTGCTTCGCCTGGCTGAGCCTGCATTGCAGCGGCGACTGCATCATCGCCTCGACCACCTCCACCTTCCTGGTCACCGAGCTGGCCGGGCTGGTCAGCCACCCCGGGCGTTTCGTCAACGCCCACTGGCTCAACCCGGCCTACCTGATCCCGCTGGTGGAGGTGAGCCGCAGCGAAACCACCCGCGGCGAGGTGGTCGAGCGCCTGCTGGCGCTGCTGCGCCAGGTGGGCAAGGTGCCGGTGCTCTGCGCCCCGGCGGCGGGCTACATCGTGCCGCGCATCCAGGCCCTGGCGATGAACGAGGCCGCGCGCATGGTGGAGGAGGGCGTGGCCAGCGCCGAGGACATCGACACGGCGATCCGCGTCGGCTTCGGCCTGCGCTTCTCGGTACTGGGCCTGCTGGAGTTCATCGACTGGGGCGGCGGCGACATCCTCTATTACGCCTCGCGCTACCTGGCCGGGGCCATCGACCCGCGTTTCGCCTCGCCCCAGGTGATCGCCGACAACATGCACGAGGGCCGCAACGGTTTGCGTGAGGGGCAAGGCTTCTATGACTACGCGGGCGTGGACGTGGAGGCCTACAAGCTGCGCCGCCTCGGCGAATTCACCCGCAAGCTCGACCTGATGGGGCTCGCCCCGCGTTTCAACGGGGCCTTGAGGCAGGCGTGAACGCGCCCCTCGCGGCCCCGGTTGCAGGGTGGCGGGCACAGTGCCCGCCGCCGTATCTAGATGAACCACGGACCACGAGGTAACGATGCGCCTGTTCGAATTGATCACCTTCACCCTGCGCGTGCGCACCACGGCCGACGCCCTGGCGCGCCTGGAAGAAACCCTGGCCAGCAGCGGCCCCGGCTGCACACTGATGGGCTGCTGGGCCTCGGAGATCGGCCCGTTGAACCAGGTCATCGTGCTGCGCGGCTTCACCGACGAGCAGGCCCGCCAGGCCGAGCGCGAGCGCTACTTGCTGGCGCGGGACGCCTTCGGCATCGAATGCTTCATGACCGACATGAAGGTGGAGAACTACACGCTGTTCCCCTTCCTCGAACCCCTGGCGCCGGGCGCCCATGGGCCCTTCTACGAACTGCGGGTGTACGACCTGATCCCCTCCGGCCTGGCGCCGACCCTGGAAGGCTGGAAGAAGGCCGTCGGCCCGCGCACCGGCGAGGGCTATTCCCAGGTCTACGCAGCCTTCTACGCTACCGATGGCCGCACTCCGCGCTACCTGCACATCTGGCCCTACGCCAGCCTGGAGCAGCGCCTCGACGTGCGCACTCGCGCGGTGGCCGATGGCGTGTGGCCGCCGGAAAACTCCGGCCCGCAGCTGCGCGACATGCACTCCACCGCGTGCCTGCCGGCGCGCTTCTCGCCGTTGCGGTGAGGGGTTGGCGGTGCTGCGCACCGCTGGGCGAATGAATTCGCCCCTCCCAGGCGGGCTGTGGTGTGGGGTTGATGCATCGCCTGGTGGATGAAAAGAGCGTCATCCACCCTACACAGCGTTCAGCTTCGTAGGGCGGGTGAAACCCGCGAAAGTCTTGCACCGCAGGCGTCGGGTTGCACCCGACCTACGGTGGCACGTTGCGTAGGTTGGTGCCGAGCGCAGCGAGGCCCAACGCAGCGATGCATGGCCTCGCTGCGGCAATCCCAGTGGGAGCGGCTTCAGCCGCGAAAGACCTGCCGCCGGCACTGGGCCGCGAGTGGTCGGATGCTCCATCGCGAATGAATTCGCTCCCACGATGGGGCAGCGCGCCGGCTGGATTTCGTCAGGCAAAAAAAGCCCCGCGACAGGGGCACCGTCGCGGGGCGAGAGGTCGGCCGGGGGCGGCCGAGCCAGGAGGAGAGGTTTCAGGCCTGGGGCTGCCAGCCGCCGCCGAGGGCCTTGTAGATGGCGACGATGCCGCTGTAGAGCTCCACCTCGGCCTGGGCCTGGGCGTCTTCGGCGGCCAGGCGTTCGCGTTCGGCGTCTAGCAGCACGAGGAAGTCCACGGTGCCTTCGCGGTAGCGTACGGCGGCCTGTTCGGCGGCGGCGCGGGTGGCCTCCGACTGGCGGACCAGGGAGATCAGCCGTTGCTGGCGCTTGGCGTAGTCGCTGAAGGCGTTCTCGGACTCTTCCAGGGCCAGCAGCACCTGCTGCTCGTAACCGGCCAGGGCGCCGTCGGCTTCGGCTTCGGCGCCGCGCAGGCGGGCCCGCACGCTGCCGAGGTCGAAGGCGGCCCAACTGATGGTCGGCGCCACGCCCCAGGCACGGGCGGCGGAGGAGCCGATCTGCGAGCCGCGCCCGGCGGTGAAGCCGAGGAAGCCGGAGAGGCTGACGCGGGGGAACAGGTCCGCGGTGGCCACGCCGACATTGGCGGTGGCGGCGGCCAGCTGGCGTTCGGCGGCGGCGACGTCGGGGCGGCGGCGCAGCAGCTCGGCGGGGTCGCCGATGGGCAGCTCCTTGGCGATCACCGGCAGCGGCTTGGCCGAAAGATCGACGCTCAGCTGTTCCGGGCGCTGGCCGAGCAGGGTGGCGATGCGGTTGCGTGAGCGCACTTCGAGGGCTTGCAGTTGCGGCAGGGTGGCTTCGGTGGCGGCCAGGCGGCCGTCGGCGCGCAGCACGTCCAACTCGTTGCCGACGCCGGCGTCACGCAGTTGCTCGGTGAGGCCGCGGGACTCCTGCTGGTTCTTCAGGTTTTCGCGGGCGATGCGTTCACGCAGCTGGGCGCCACGCAGGTTGCCGTAGGCGTCCACCAGCTCGGCGATCAGGCTGACCTGCAGCTGTTGCAGCTCGGCTTGGGCGACGCCGATTTCGGCGTCGCTGGCTTCGATCTGGCGCTGGATGCGGCCGAACAGGTCCAGCTCCCAGGCCATGTCCAGGCCCAGGTCGTAGCGCTCGGCGTTGACGCGCTGTTCGGTCTGGCCGGGCTGCTGGCCCTTGCCGACTTCGGCACTGGCGCGGCTGGTGATGGTCGGCAGCTGGTCGTTGCCGACGTCGTCACGGATGGCACGAGCGGCGCGCAGGCGGGCGAAGGCCACGCGCAGCTCGCGGTTCTGTTCGAGGGACTGCTGCACCAACTGGTTCAGGGTCGGGTCGTCGAACTGTTGCCACCAGAGGGTTTCGAAGCGGGCGCGGTCGTAGTGGCCGGCGTCCGCGGCAGCGAGCCGCGCGGGCTCGCTGTCGGGGGCCTTGTAGTCCGGGCCCACGGCGCAGGCGCTCAAAGCGAGGGCCAGCAGGGCAGGGGCGAAAGCCTTGTTGATCATGCGTGCAGTTCCTTGAGTTTCTGGGCCTTGGCCGCCTTGCGGGCTTCGCCTTTCTCGACGAAGCCGCGGATCAGCACATAGAACACCGGGGTCAGCAGCAGGCCGAAGAAGGTCACGCCGATCATCCCGCTGAACACCGCTACACCCATGGCGTGGCGCATTTCGGCGCCGGCGCCGGAGGAGAGCACCAGGGGTACCACGCCCATGATGAAGGCGATGGAGGTCATCAGGATCGGGCGCAGACGCAGGCGGCAGGCTTCCAGTACCGCGGCCAGGCGGTCGAGGCCTTCTTCCTGTTTCTCCTTGGCGAATTCGACGATGAGGATGGCGTTCTTGCATGCCAGGCCCACCAGGACGATCAAACCGATCTGGGTGAAGATGTTGTTGTCGCTACCGGCGAGCATCACCCCGACGATGGCCGAGAACAGCACGGTCGGCACGATCAGGATCACCGCCAGCGGCAGGCTCCAGCTTTCGTACTGGGCGGCCAGCACCAGGAAGGCCAGCAGCACGCAGAGCGGGAAGATGAAGATCGCGGTGTTGCCGGCGAGGATCTGCTGGTAGGTCAGGTCCGTCCATTCGTAGGTCATGCCGTTGGGCAGTTCTTCCTTGAGCAGCTTGGCGATCGCTTCCTCGGCCTGGCCGGAGCTGTAGCCCGGGGCGGCGGCACCGTTGATCTCGGCGGTGATGAAGCCGTTGTAGTGCATCACGCGGTCCGGGCCGGAGGCGTTGTCGACCTTGACGAAGGTGGACAGCGGGATCATCTCGCCACGGTTGTTGCGCACCTTCAGCTGGCCGATCTGCTCGGGTTCGAGGCGGAACGGCTGGTCGGCCTGGACGTTGACCTGATAGGTACGGCCGAAGCGGTTGAAGTCGTTCGCATACAGCGAGCCGAGGTAGACCTGCATGGTGTCGAAGATGTCGCTGATGGCGACGCCGTGGGTCTTGGCCTTTTCGCGGTCGATGTTGGCATCCACCTGCGGGACGTTGACCTGGTAGCTGGTGAACACCGACATGGGGTTCAGCTCGGGGAGCTGGCGCGCCTTGTTGATGATGTTCTGGGTCTGCTTGTACAGCTCCTCGTAGCCCAGGTTGCCGCGATCCTCCACCTGCAGGCGGAAGCCGCCGATGGTGCCGAGGCCTTGTACGGGCGGCGGCGGGAAGATGGCGATGTAGGCGTCCTGGATACCGGCGAATTCCTTGTTCAGCTCGGCGGCGATGGCACCGGCGGACATGGACGGGTCCTTGCGCTCATCGAAGGGCTTGAGCGGGGTGAACACGATGCCGCTGTTGGGGCTGTTGGTGAAGCCGTTGATGGACAGGCCGGGGAAGGCCACGGTGTTTTCCACGCCCGGGTGCTTGGAGGCGATCTCGGACATGCGCTTGATCACCGCTTCGGTACGATCCAGGGTCGCGGCGTCGGGCAGTTGGGCGAAGGCCACCAGGTATTGCTTGTCCTGTTGCGGCACGAAGCCGGCCGGGGTGCTGGAGAAGCCCAGGTAGCCGAGCACCAGGATGCCGCCGTAGACCAGCAGGGCCACCGAGCTGCCACGCAGCACGCGGCGTACGGTGCCGACGTAGCCGTTGCCGGCACGCTCGAAGACGCGGTTGAACGGGCCGAACAGCCAGCCACCGAAGAGCTTGTCGAGGATGCGCGAGAAGCGGTCCTTGGGTGCGTGGTGGTCCTTCAGCAGCACGGCGGCCAGCGCCGGGGACAGGGTCAGCGAGTTGAAGGCCGAGATCACGGTGGAGATGGCGATGGTCAGCGCGAACTGCTGGTAGAACTGCCCGGTGAGGCCGGAGATGAAGGCGGTGGGCACGAACACGGCGCACAGCACGAGGGCGGTGGCGACGATGGGGCCGGTCACTTCCTTCATGGCCTGGCGGGTGGCGTCCACCGGTGACTTGCCGAGGCCGATGTTTCGCTCGACGTTTTCCACCACCACGATGGCGTCGTCCACCACGATGCCGATGGCCAGCACCAGGCCGAACAGCGACAGGGCGTTGAGGGAGAAGCCGAACAGGTGCATGACCGCGAAGGTGCCGATCAGCGAGACCGGTACGGCCACCAGCGGGATGATCGAGGCGCGCCAGGTCTGCAGGAACAGGATCACCACCAGGACCACGAGCACGATGGCTTCGAGCAGGGTGTGGACCACCGCCTCGATGGAGCCGCGCACGAAGATGGTCGGGTCATAGACGATTTCGTAGTCCATGCCCTGGGGGAAGCTCTTCTTCAGTTCGGCCATGCGGCCCCGCACGGAGTCGGAGATCTCGATGGCGTTGGAGCCGGGGCGCTGGAACACCGGGATGGCCACGGCCGGCTGGTTGTTCAGCAACGAGCGCAGGGCGTACTGGCTGGAGCCCAGCTCGATGCGTGCCACGTCTCGCAGGCGGGTGATCTCGCCGTCGTCGCCGGCACGGATGATGATGTTCTCGAACTCTTCCTCGGTCACCAGGCGGCCCTGGGTGTTGATCGAGAGCTGGAAGCTGTTGCCCGCATCGGACGGCGGCGCACCCAGGGCACCGGCCGCCACCTGGCGGTTCTGCTCGCGGATGGCGTTGACCACGTCTGTGGCGGTGAGGTTGCGCGAGGCCACCTTGTTCGGGTCCAGCCAGACGCGCAGGGAGTAGTTACCCATGCCGAACAGCTGCACGTCGCCCACACCGTCCAGGCGCGCCAGCTCGTCTTTCACGTTGAGCGCGGCGTAGTTGGACAGGTAGAGCATGTCGTAGCGGTTATCCGGCGAGGTCAGGTGCACCACCATGGTCAGGTCCGGGGAGGCCTTGTCCACGGTCACGCCGAGCCGCTGCACTTCGGTGGGCAGGGTGGGCATGGTCCGGGTGACGCGGTTCTGCACCTGCACCTGGGCGTTGTCCAGGTCGGTACCCAGGGCGAAGGTGATGGTCAGGGTCAGCTTGCCGTCGTTGGTGGACTGGGACGACATGTAGAGCATGCCTTCCACACCGACGATGGCCTGCTCCAGGGGCGAGGCCACGGTCTCACCGATCACCTTGGGGTTGGCGCCGGGGAAGTTGGCGCGTACGACCACGGTGGGCGGAACCACTTCGGGGTATTCGCTGATGGGCAACTGGAACAGCGAGATGGCGCCGCCGATCAGGATCAGCAGCGACAGCACGGCGGCGAAGATCGGCCGCAGGATGAAGAACTGGGAAAAATTCATGTCGTACTACCTCAACCGCGCGGAGCGACGGCAGGTTTGGCGTTCTGTTCGGCGACACGCGGTGCGTCACGGCCTTCCACGCTTTGGCGCAGGCGGGCCAGCTCGGCGAGGGTGTTCTCGTCGGCCATGGGCACGGACTGCGGGTCGACGGTGGCGCCGGGCATGGTGTGCTGCAGGCCGTTGACCACGATCTTCTCGCCCTTGGCCAGGCCGGTGCGGATGATGCGCAGGCCCTGGACCTTCGGGCCGAGCTCGATGGAGCGGTAGGCCACGGTGTTGTTCTCGCCCAGGACCAGGACGAACTTCTTGCCCAGGTCGGTGCCGATGGCATCGTCCTTGATCAGCGCGGCGGGGTAGGTGTCGCTGCCGACCAGCTTGATGCGGGCATAGAGGCCGGGGGTGAAGCGGCCGTCCTTGTTGTCGAACACGGCGCGGCCACGGATGGTGCCGGTGCGCGGGTTGACCTGGTTGTCGAGGAAGTCCAGCTGGCCCAGGTGCGGGTTGCCGGTCTCGCTGGTCAGGCCCAGGTACACGGGGCTGGCGCCACGGGCGTCGCCGCCGGCCTTGCGGGCCAGTTCGACGTACTTGAGGAAGACGCGCTCATCGGCATCGAAGTAGGCGTAGACCTTGTCGGTGGAGACCACGGAGGTGAGCAGCGACTGGCCAGCGTTGACCAGGTTGCCTTCGGTGATTTCGGCACGGCTGACGCGGCCATCGATGGGCGAGGTGACGCGGGTGAAGCTGAGGTTGAGCTTGGCGTTGTCCAGCTCGGCCTGGGTGGCGGCGACAGCGGCCTGGGCTTCCTGGGCGGCGCTGCTGCGGGCATCGGCCAGCTCGGCGGAGATGGCGTTGCTCTGGCGCAGGCGGTCACCGCGACGGGCCTCGTTGAGGGCGCGGGTCTGGCTGGCGCGGGCCTGTTGCAGCTGGGCTTCGAGGCGTTTCACTTCGGCCTGGAAGGGGCGCGGGTCGATCTGGAACAGCAGGTCGCCTTTCTTGATCAGGCTGCCTTCGCGGAAGGACACGTGATCGATGTAACCGGAGACGCGCGGACGGATCTCGACGGATTCAGGCGCTTCGAGGCGGCCGGTGAATTCGTCCCATTCGTTGATCGGCTGTTGCAGCACCTCGGCCACGCTGACCTTGGCGGCAGCGGGTGCAAGCGTGGCTTCCGGGGCCTTACCGCACGCCACCAGCACCAGCAGGGATGCGAGGGTGAGGCCGGTACGCCAGGTGGATTGAGTGGACTGTTCCATGTGTAGCTCCGCCATTTGGATTTGTAGATGGGGCGGAGTCTGCTGGCTGGCTCGTTCGCGGACGAATCGAACGCCACGAAGATAAATATCACCGTCAGTGATAAATCACTTTTTTCCATTGATAGTAGGTGGCTTGCCCTGTGAAACCGCCCTGGAATGGGGCTTTCGGCGGATCGTTGCATGGTTTTCGGGCATTCACGGGATTGCTTGCAACGGCGAATCGGGGCGGTTCTATCGATAGAAGCGAATGGCTGTTGCTTTTCATCGATTCGGGCTGGCGCGTACCCGTAGGAGCGAATTCATTCGCGATGCCTTTCGCGGTTGAAACCGGTCCCATCAATGCCATGGCTGGCTTCTATGCCGTGAGTACTCGGTGGGCTGATGCCCACCCTACCCACAGGCCTGGTGGATGAAAAAAGCGTCATCCACCCTGCAGTCGTGCTCCCAACAAGACCCGAACGTTGCGACGGAGCGCCGCTCCCTGTAGGGGCGACTTCAGTCGCCAAGCGGTGCGTAGCATCGCCGTAGGGCGGGTGAAACCCGCGGTGGGAGTGGCTGGGGGCGTCGGGTTTCACCCGGCCTACACGCTATTCGAGGCTATCCGGGTCGCCGCAGTACATCTGGATGCGCGAGCGCAGCCAGCGTTCTGCCGGGTCGTTGTCCTGGGCGCCGCGCCAGGCCATGGACAGTTCGAAGGCACGGCCGCCGTAGGGCGGGTCTTCCGCGCGCAGGCCACCGGCGGCGGTGAGGGCGGCGGCGGTGTAGTCGGGCACCACGGCGACGATGTCGGTGCCGGCGAGCAGCGCGCCAAGGCCGTTGAACTGGGGCACGGCCAGCACCACGCGGCGCTTGCGGCCGAGTTTCTCCAGCTCCTCGTCAACGAAGCCGGAGAGGTCGCCCGCGTAGGACACCAGGGCGTGGGGGCGTTCGCAGTAATCCTCCAGGCTCAGCGCGCCGGGTATCGCATCGGCACGCAGCAGCTTGGACTTGGAGCGGCGGATGGTCTTGCGCTTGGCGTTGGCCGGCAGCTCGTCGGTGTAGCTGACGCCCACGGAGATTTCCCCGGACGCCAGCAGGTTGGGCATCAGCAGGTAGTTGGTACGGCGCACCACCAGCACCACGCCGGGTGCCTCGGCGCGCAGGCGGCGGAGCAGGGCGGGCAGCAGGCCGAACTCGACGTCATCGGACAGGCCGATGCGGAATACCGCGTTGCTGGTGGCCGGGTCGAAGTCGGCGGCACGGCTCACGGCGGTGGAGATGGAGTCCAGCGCCGGGGAGAGCAGGGCGAAGATTTCCACCGCTCGCGCCGAAGGCTCCATGCTGCGGCCGGTGCGCACGAACAGCGGGTCGTCGAAAAGGGTACGCAGCCGCGCCAGGGCGGCACTGATGGCGGGCTGGCCGAGGAAGAGCTTCTCCGCCGCCCGTGTCACGCTGCGCTCATGCATGAGCGTCTCGAACACGATCAGTAGATTGAGGTCAACTCTACGTAGGTCGTTCCTGTTCATGCAGGGCTACTTCCGAAATAAGTGTGTGAAAAATGAGGCTCTGCAGCGCGGTCGTCAAGGCTCACATCATCCGTGTTTATGACAACTATTGATGCGCGCGGGTGGTTTTAGGGATAAAGCCCGGATAGAGTCCATGGCCATGACAGAGTCACAGGCGAGGTGTGTGATGTCCCGCATGATCCGTTTTCATCAATTCGGCGAGGCCGATGTGCTCAAGCTGGAAGAGCTGCCCACCCGAAACCGGGGTTCGGCGAAGTTCTGGTGCGCACCCAGGCGCTGGGCGTCAGTTGGAAAGACGTGCTCTGGCGGCAGAATCTGGCTTCCGAACAGGCCCGTCTGCCTGCCGGGCTCGGCTTCGAGCTGGCCGGCGTGGTAGAGGCCGTTGGCGAAGGTGTCGATGACCTGCAGCCCGGCATGGCCGTGGCCAGCTTCCCGTCCGCCACCCCGAATACCTATCCGGCCTGGGGCGACATCGTATTGATGCCGCGCCGTGCCCTGACCCGCTATCCCGAGGTGCTGACCCCGATCGAAGCCGCCGTGCACTACACGCCGCTGCTGCTGGGCTACTTCGCCCTGGTGGAACTGGCCAAGGTCAAGCCCGGCCAGCATGTGCTGATCACCGAGGCCGGCCATTGCCTGGCGCCGCAGTCGGTGCAGCTGGCCAAGGCGCTGGGCGCGATCGTCATCGCCTCCACCAGCTACCCGGAGAGCCGCCCGTTCCTTAAGGAGCTGGGCGCCGACAAGGTCATCGTCACCGAGGAGCAGGACCTGGTCCTGGAAGTCGAGCGCTTCACCGCCGGCAAGGGCGTGGAAGTGGTGCTGGACCAATGCGCCGGTCCGCAGATGAAGCTGCTGGGCGACGTCGCGTCCCCGCGCGGCAAGCTGATCCTCTATGGCATCAACGGTGGCAACGATGCAGCCTTCCCGGCCTGCGCTGCCTTCAAGAAGCACCTGCAGTTCTTCCGCCATTGCGTGATGGATTTCACCGGTGACCCGGAAACCGGCCTGGAGCGTGATGACGCTGCCGTGCAGCGAGCGCTCGCGCATATCAACCAGATGACCGGCGACCGCTTGCTCAAGCCGGTCATCGACCGGGTCTTCGAGTTCGCCGACTTCGTCGAAGCGAGCCGCTACATGGAAACCTGCCCGGCCGGTGGCCGCGTGGTGATTCACGTCGCCGACTGACCCGCCGTTGCAATGGGCTTCACCGAATCCGGCGCCATGTGCGCCGGTTTTCGTTTTCGCCGGCTGGGTGCCGATCGTCGCAACGGCGTTCATCGATGCACGGAGTCGGCCAGGCTCGAAGGGGCGCCAGTGTGTGATCACGGGTCGCCGTTTCGGTAGCAGGATTCTGCAGGATTCTTGCCTGATCCTGCCTAAGTGGTTTCCCGCCCAAGACGCGCCCCGCGCGCGCAAGTAGAGTTGTCGCCTGATCCGGAGGGGCTGAAACCATGACCACACCCGCAACCCTCGAAGAACAGGGGCGCAGCGCACCCCTGGGGCCGCAAGCCAGGCTCGCGCGCCTGATTGAACGATTCGCCCGGGAGGAGGGCGTCAATCACACGCCTATCCCACGCCTGTCACTGTTCCGCGCCACCGCTGCCACCGAGCCCATCCACTGCCTCTACGAGCCCGCCCTGGGCATCGTCGTGCAGGGCTGCAAGCAGGCGATGCTCAATGATGAGACCTACATCTACGGCCAGTCCCAGTACCTGATCGTGTCCCTCGACCTGCCGGTGATCGGCCAGGTGCTGGACGCCACCCCCGAAGTGCCCTTCCTCAGCATGCGCCTGGACCTGGACCCGGCGCGCATCAGCGAGCTGTTGCTGGAAATGGACAGGCCGCCGGCGGTGACCAGCTCCGCGCGCGGCATCTCGGTGTGCAGCCTGGACGAGCCCCTGCAGGACGCGGTGATCCGCCTGGTGAGCCTGCTCGATACCCCCGACGACATCGCCGTGCTGGCGCCCCTGGTGGAGCGCGAGATCCTCTACCGCCTGCTGCTGGGCGAGCGCAGCGCGCAGCTGCGCCAGATCGCCTGCGTCGGCAGCCACACCCAGCGCATCGCCAAGGCCGTGAGCTGGCTGAAGAACAACTACCACCGGCCGCTGCAGATCGGCTCCCTGGCCGGCGAGGTGAACATGAGCACCTCGGCGCTGCACCACCACTTCAAGTCGGTCACCGCCATGAGCCCTCTGCAGTTCCAGAAGCAGCTGCGCCTGCAGGAGGCGCGCCGGCTGATGCTCGCCGAGGCGCTGGACGCCGCCACCGCCGGCAGCCGTGTGGGCTACGAGAGCCCCTCGCAATTCAGCCGCGAATACAGCCGTCTGTTCGGCGAGCCGCCGCAGCGCGACATCGCGCGCCTGCGCCAGAGCGCCTGATACCGCTCCGCTGGTCGTCCCGCCGCCGCAACGGCGCTGGGACAGCCAGGGAGCTTCTACCCTGAAACAACCGTGCCCTGAACCGGCCCTCCCGTGGCCGGTGAGCCATGAATCCATACCCGTAGAGGTGGAGAAGCAGATGATCACCCTGAACCTGAATGGCCAAGACAAGGAACTCGATATCGCCCCCGATATGCCGTTGCTCTGGGCATTGCGCGACGTCGCCGAGATGACCGGCACCAAGTACGGCTGCGGCATGGCCCTGTGCGGGGCCTGCACCGTGCACGTGGACGGGCAGCCGACGCGGGCCTGCATCACCCCGGTGTCGATGCTGGTGGGCAAGAAGATCACCACCATCGAGGCGGTGGGCGATGACGCGGTGGGCAAGGTGGTGCAGGAGGCCTGGCGCAAGCTCGACGTGGTCCAGTGCGGCTACTGCCAGTCGGGGCAGATCATGGCGGCCACCGCGCTGCTGGCGGGCAACCGCAAGCCCAGCGACGCCGATATCGATGCGGCCATGAGCGGCAATATCTGCCGCTGCGCCACCTACGTGCGCATCCGCGCGGCCATCCACGAAGCAGCCGGCCAACTGGCCTGAGGAGCACCGACATGGGCAAGATCGAAACCCAGACCGCGCCGGGCAACGGCATCCTCAACATCAGCCGCCGCACCTTCCTCCAGGGCAGCGGCGGGCTGGCCCTGGGCGTGCTCTTCGCGCCGCTGCTGGACGCCGCCGAGATGTTCGCCGCCGACGCGCGCTTCGAACCCAACGCCTTCGTGCGCATCGCCCGCGACGGCACCGTGACCGTGGTCGCCAAGCACGTGGAAATGGGCCAGGGCGCCTACACCGGCCTCGCCACCCTGGTGGCCGAGGAGTTGGACGCCGACTGGAACCGCGTGGTGGTCGAGGGCGCGCCGGCCAACGCCGCCGTCTACAACAACCTGGCCTTCGGCACCCTGCAGGGCACCGGTGGCAGCAGTGCCATGGCCAACTCCTTCGAGCAGATGCGCAAGGCCGGGGCCAGCGCCCGGGCCATGCTGGTGGCCGCCGCCGCGAAGCAATGGAAGGTGCCGGCCGAGGCCATCACCGTCAGCGAGGGCGTGGTGGCCCATGCCGCCTCCGGCAACAAGGCGGGCTTCGGCGACCTGGCCGAGGCGGCCGCACAGGAGTCGGTACCCACCGAGGTGAAGCTCAAGCAGCCGAAGGACTTCAAGCTCATCGGCCAGCTGACCGCCAAGCGCAAGGACAGCCACGACAAGACCAACGGCACCGCCGTATTCACCCAGGACTTCAAGCTGCCGGACATGCTGGTGGCCGTGGTCGCCTACCCGCCGCGCTTCGGTGGCGTGCCCGGGAAGGTGGACGCGAGCAAGGCCAAGGCCATCGCCAACGTGGTGGCCGTGGTCGAATTCCGTGACCTGCCCCATGGCCGCGCCGGGGTCGCCGTGCTGGCGAAGAACACCTGGGCCGCGCGCCAGGGCCGCGATGCGCTGGTCATCGAATGGGACGAGAGCAAGGCCTTCAAGCTGGGCAGCGCCGAGATCTTCGCCAAGTACCGCGAGAGCGCCGGGAAGCCCGGGCTGATGGCCGCGCGCAGCGGCGACGTGGACGCCGCGCTGGCCAAGCCGGCGAAGCTGATCGAGGCGGAGTTCGAATTCCCCTACCTGGCCCACGCGGCGATGGAGCCGATGAACTGCCTGGTCAAGCTCGGCGACGGCGCCTGCGAAATCTGGAACGGCGAGCAGTGGCAGACCGGCGACCAGGTGGCCGTGGCCAAGTACCTGGGCATTCCGGTGGACAAGGTCGCCATCACCCAGCTCTACGCCGGCGGCAGCTTCGGCCGCCGCGCCAATCCGGTGTCGGACTACCCGCTGGAAGCGGTGGCGGTGGCCAAGGCCGCACGGGACCAGGGCATCAAGGCGCCGGTGAAGCTGGTCTGGACCCGCGAGGACGACACCCGTGGCGGCTACTACCGCCCGGCCTACCTGCACCGTGCGCGCCTGGCGCTGGATGCCGAGGGCAAGCTGCTGGCCTGGCACCACCGTATCGTCGGCCAATCCATCATCAAGGGCACCGGCATGGAGGCCTTCCTGATCAAGGACGGCATCGACAACACCTCGGTGGAAGGGCTTGCGAACCTCTCCTACGCCGTGCCCAACCTGCAGGTGGAACTGGCCACCCCCGACGACATCCTGGTGCCTGTGCAATGGTGGCGCTCGGTGGGCCACACCCACACCGGCTTCGCCGCCGAGGTGCTGATCGACGAAGCCGCCACCACCGCCGGCAAGGACCCCTATGACTACCGCCATGCACTGCTGGAGAAACACCCGCGCCACCGGGGCGTGCTGGAACTGGTGGCGAGCAAGGCCGGCTGGAAGCAGCCGCTCAAGGCTGGCGGTGAAGGTGAGAAGCGCGGCCGTGGTATCGCCGTGCACGAATCCTTCGGCAGTTACGTGGCCCAGGTGGTGGAAGTGACGGTGAAGGCCGACGGTGCCTACAAGGTGGATCGCGTGGTCTGCGCGGTGGATTGCGGCGTGCCGATCAACCCCGACGTGATCCGCGCGCAGATGGAGGGCGGCATCGGCTTCGGCCTGGCGGCGGCGCTGCACAGTGCGGTGACGCTGAAGGATGGCGCCGTGGAGCAGTCCAACTTCCACGACTTCCAGGTGTTGCGGATGAACGAGATGCCGGTGGTGGAGGTGCACATCCTGCCGTCCACCGAACAACCCACGGGCGTGGGTGAGCCTGGCGTTCCGCCCCTGGCACCGGCGCTGGCCAATGCCCTGCACGCGGCGGTTGGCGTACGCCTGCGGACCCTGCCGTTCCCCGCCCAGGTCAAGGCCTGAGGCGGCGCGACCGGGCCGCTGTTATCAGGCGGCCTGGTTGCGGATCAACTGGCGCAGGGCGCGGCGCTCGGCGATGGGCGTCGGGGCCTGGAGCATCTCGAAGGTGCCGTCTTCCTGGCAGATGGCGACTTCGGTCTCGAAGTGCAGATGGAACTCATCCAGGGTCACATGGGTGACCAGGTAGCTGCTGTCGACGAATTTCGAGTGAGCGGTCATGGCGGTCGTCTCGGTTCATGGGGCACAAGGCCGATGAGCGAATCTTGCCGGTCCGCTGGCAATCGGAGAATTGAAAGGGGCTGATGGTCAGTATCAGTGGTGTCGATGCTTGCCGTTGCGCTGACGCCCTGGTGCGGCAGCGTCCCTGTTTCCTCGCCCTCGCGGCGGCTCTATAGTGGGCGCCGGATGCCGGGCCAGGCCCCGGCGAAGCTGATTGCCAAGGAGTGAATCCCATGTCGAACCCCGTCACCATGCGCGCCCTCGTGCTCGAGGATTACCAGAGCGGCCGCTTCACCCAGCAGGAGATCGCCCGCCCGGTCGCCGGCGAAGGCCAGGTGCTGGTGCGCATCAAGGCCAGCGGGGTGAACCCCATCGACTACAAGATCCGTACCGGCCGTGCGCCCTACGCCGACCCGGTGCTGCCGGCGGTGCTGGGCACCGAACTGGCGGGCGTGGTGGAGGCGGTGGGCGCGGGCGTTACGCGCTTCAAGGCCGGTGACGAGGTCTACGGCCTGGTCGGCGGCGTGCGCGGCCTGCAGGGCACCCTGGCGGAGTTCGTCGCGGCGGACTGGCGCCTGCTGGCGCTGAAACCGAAGAACCTGAGCATGCGTGAAGCCGCGGCGCTGCCGCTGGTGTTCCTCACCGCCTGGGAAGGCCTGGTGGACAGTGCACGCCTGCATTCCGGGCAGACGGTACTGGTGACCGGTGGCTCTGGCGGCGTCGGCCATATCGCCGTGCAGATCGCCAAGGCGTTCGGCGCCGAGGTGTTCGCCACCGCCTCGCCGGCCAAGCACGAGATGGTGCGTGGCCTGGGTGCCACGCCCATCGACTACCACACCACCAAGGCGGCCGATTACGTGGCGGCCTTCACCGGTGGCAAGGGCTTCGATGTGGTCTACGACACCGTGGGCGGCAGTTCCCTCGACGACGCCCTGGAATCGGTGCGCATCCGTGGTCACGTGGTCAGCTGCGCGGCGTTCGGCACCCACAGCCTGGCGCCGTCGTCCCTGCGTGCGGCGACCCTGAACGGCATCTTCGTGCTGCTGCCCATGCTTACCGGCGAAGGCCGTGCCCACCACGGCGAAGTCCTCGCCGACGCCACGCGCCTGGTGGAAGCCGGCAAGCTCAAGCCGGTGCTCGACCCGCGTCATTTCACCCTGGCGACCGCCCACGACGCCCACGATGCGGTGGAGCAGGGCACCGCCTTCGGCAAGGTCGTCATCGATATCGCCGAGTGATCCCCGAACAGCGGCATTGATGGGGTCGCCGATGATCGCGGTGTTCCGGGCTCGGATCGATGGGTTTCGCTGCGCTCTACACCATCCTACGGGGGCCGAAGTTCGACTCGTAGGGCGGGTGCAACCCGCGACGTCCCGCTCACGGCTTATCGGGAATTCAGGGCTCCAGCGGAACCCAGGCCGGATCGGAAAGCCGCTCCACCAGCCGATCGAACACCAGGCGCACCCGGGGTGATACCGGGCCGCGCTGGGGGCGATAGGCGAACATCTCCCAGGCCGGCGACTCGTTGTCGTTGAGCACTCTCACCAGTTGGCCGCTGCGGATATGCGGCGTCACCAGGTAGCTGGGCAGCTGGCCGAAGCCGGTGCCGGCCAGCACCGCTGCGCATTCGCATTCCTGGTCGTCGGTGGTGAAGGCGGCGCGCTGCGGCTGCATCTGCCGGCCCTCGGCGAAGGTCCAGGGCCACAGGCGCCCGGTGTTGCCATCGATCAGCGCGGTGGTCGGCACACGGTTCAGCGCCTCGATGTCCTCGGGCGCGCCGACGCGTTCCAGCAACTCCGGCGACCCCACCACATAGAGCGGCACGCGCGCCGTGGCGCGGGCGATGTAGCGGCGGTCACGGATGAAGCCCATGCGCACGCCGATGTCGATCTGCTCGTCGACGGAGTCGGTCATCTGGTCCGACAGGCGCATGTCCAGGACGATTTCCGGGTGCTCGCGTTGCAGTTCCGCCAGCAGCGGCAGCACGTAGCGGCGGCCGATGGAGCGGGGCGCGGTGATGCCCACGCGCCCGGCCATGCCGTCCTGGCCCCGGCGGGCGTGGCGTTGGAACAGCTGGTCGAAGCTGCCCAGGGTCTCCCGCGCCTGGGTCGCCAGCTGCTCGCCATAGGCGGTGATCTGCACCTGCCGCGTGCTGCGGTGGAACAGCGGCTCGCCCACCAGTTGCTCCAGCTCCTTGATGGCCCGGGTCACGGTCTGCGGGGAAGCGCTCAGGCGCGTGGCTGCCTCGCGGAAGCTGGCGGACTCGGCGGCGATGCAGAAGATGCGCAGCATCTCCATTCGATTGAGCATGGCGGATGACCTTTGGATTGTTCCGATTCGTGGAATTCCGCAATCCTAATACTTCCATTCCCTGGTCGTCATCGGCTTCCCATACTGGCCCCCAACAGCAGGAACACCTCCTGCCGGCAGCCAACCTGAGGAACCCGACATGAGCACCAATATCAACGGCAAAGTCATCGTCATCACCGGCGCCAGCAGCGGCCTCGGCGAAGCCACCGCCCGCCACCTGGCCGCCCTGGGCGCCTCGGTGGTGCTCGGCGCCCGCCGCGTCGACCGTCTCGACGCGCTGGTCAGCGAAATCACCGCCGCCGGCGGCAAGGCCGTGGCCTTCGCCACCGACGTCACCGATGCGGCCCAGGTCCGCGCCCTGGTCCAGGGCGGCATCGACGCCTTCGGCCGCATCGACGTGCTGGTTAACAACGCCGGCCTGATGGCCATCGCGCCGCTCGCCGAAACCCCGGTGGAGGAGTGGGACCGCATGATCGACATCAACATCAAGGGCGTGCTCTACGGCATCGCAGCGGCGCTGCCGGGGTTCCAGCAGCAGCGCAGCGGCCAGTTCATCAACGTCGCTTCGGTGGCCGGCCACAAGGTGTTCAGCCCGGGCGGCACCGTGTACAGCGGCACCAAGTTCGCCGTGCGCGCCATCAGCGACGGCCTGCGCCATGAAGTGGGCGGCGACATCCGCGTCACCGTCATCTCCCCCGGCGCAGTGGATTCGGAATTGAAGCTGGGCAGCTCCCACGAAGAAAGCCGCCAGGCCCTGGGCGAGTTCTACAAGCTGGCGATCCCCGCCGAATCCGTCGCCCGCGCCATTGCCTACGCGGTGGAGCAGCCGGCCGAGGTGGACATCAGCGAAGTGGTGCTGCGCCCGACCGTGCAGGACTTCTGATCGGGCGGGTGTACCTGCGCAGCAAAACGAAACGGCCCCCATGGGGCCGTTTTTCATTCGGTCTTCAGGCATCGCGTCCTAGGAGTATTGCCGAGCTATCGGCGCTGCTGGTGAGGGCCGGAGTTCCGAACCCATCAGGACAAACGCGTGCCGCAGGGTGTGCCGTGTGCACCTCCGCTCGGTGCTTCCGGCGAGTCCCAGGTGCGCGCAGCACACCCTACATCTGAGCCACGTGCTGCTCTGGCTGTTCGCCGGCTCACTTCGACAAACGCACCGCCAGCTCATCCACTTCCACCGCCCAGTCGGCGTCCTGGACCAGGGCGTTGCGCAGGAAGGCGCTCTGCGCCTCGTTCCAGAAGGGCGCGTCCTGGATTTTCTGGCCGTCGGCGAGGGGGTGGTCGGCGATGAAGGCTTCGATCTGGCGGTGGTCGGACTCCAGGCCGAGCTGCTCGAACAGGGTGGCGAGGTTGTGCGGGGTCGTATCCATTGAGGGGCTCCGGTATGGGTGGGAAAGGTGCAAGGACTATAGACCCGTGCCAGCCACTTTCGGTGCCACTGGAAGCTGCGCTAAGGTGGCGCGCCCCGCCCACGGAGGGCGGGCGATGGAGGGGGGAACCCATGCATTTCAATGCCCTGGTGCCGGAGCTGCTGGTGCGTGATTTCGCCCACAGCCTGGATTTCTACTGCCGCGTGCTGGGCTTCGAGATCGCCTACCAGCGGCCCGAGCATCGCTTCGCCTACCTGCGCCTGGGTGAGGCCCAACTGATGCTGGAAGAGGATGACGGCGAGGCTTCGGAATGGCGCGTCGAACCGCTGGAGGCGCCGTTCGGTCGTGGGCTCAACCTGTCCATCCGCTGTGCCGATGCGCTCGCCCTGATCGCGCGCATCGAGGCGGCCGGCGTGCCCTTGCGGCGTGGGGCGCTGGAGCGCTGGTACCGCCAGGACGAACAGGAGCACGGCGAGTGCAACTTCCTGCTGCAGGACCCGGACGGCTACCTGCTGCGTTTCCACCAAAGCCTGGGCATGCGCGCGTTCAGTGGGGTTCTGCCGGGGCAAGGGTGACGAGGGCTGCGGCACGCGAGCACAGCGCTTCGCGAGCAGAGCTCGCTCCTACGGATGGCGGGCGGCGTGTGAGTGGCGTCGCGGGGCGGGAAATCTTTGCCGGCTCCAGGGAACCCGCGCCGCTGCGCTGGTTCAAATCGGCACGGATTCCCCCTCACATGCCGATTCCCGGAGCTGTCATGCGCGTGCACACCAAACTTCTGTTGGCAGGTCTCTGCTTCCTTCCCCTCGCCGGTTGCTTCAAGGGCGAGGTCGATCAATCGTCCCTCTGCACCTATAGCTCCGACGCCGAGGCGCGCGAGTGCAAGGAAGGCGAGCTGTCCTGGTTCAAACCCACCCAGTGGAACAACGAGCAACTGCCGCTGAGCGTTGCCGCGGCCTACTGCAACTTCAATCACGAGGTGATGTACAACAACGCGGGCGTCATCTGCGTGTTCACCGAGAAGCGCATGAGCCTGGTGAAGAACAGCCAGTAACCCCGCCGAGCGCCCACAAAAAAGCCAGCATCAGCTGGCTTTTTTTGTGCCCGGGCGCCGGATCAGCGCTTGCCCATGGAGCGGCGCGAGCCGCGCGGTGCCGCGCCGGGGCGCTGGCCGCGGTCGTGGCCCTTGAGGGTCTGGTACCAGGGCACGTTCTGTTTCTTCACGGCCTTGGCGGGGGGCGCAGCCTCGGTGCTGCCTTCGGCTTGGGGCTGTTGCTCGGGGCTGATGGGTTCGTTGGTGTTCATGGTCGGTCCGGGGGCGCCTGGGCGCCGGTTCGCTTGTGGTTGGCCGTGATTGAGGCGCGCAATCATACATCAACTCGATTGCGCCTGCCGTGGCTTCGGCCCGGTGGATTTCCGGGTTCCCAAGGCGGCCGAAAAGGGCCCTGAAAAGGCCTGACCTGACATGAGTCAAAGTGACTCATTGCCGATTGGCGGATGATTTCTTCCATCGAAATCCAGCCATTCGGGACACCAAGATGAAGCAGCCAAGCAAGCAGAAACTGACCTGGGCGGTGGCGGTGCTGGCCGCCGTGGCGGTCGCCGCCGGTGCCTGGTGGGTGTTGCGGCCCGCCGGCCTCGGCGAGGGCTTCGCCAGCGGCAACGGTCGCATCGAAGCCACCGAAGTGGATGTGGCCACCAAGCTGGCCGGCCGCGTGGCCGAGATCATGGTCGACGAGGGCGACTTCCTCACCCCCGGCCAGCCCGTGGCGCAGATGGACACCCAGGTGCTGAAGGCGCAGCTGGCCCAGGCCCAGGCTCAGGTGCGCCAGGCCGAGAACGCCCGGTTGACCGCCCAGGCCCTGGTGGCCCAGCGCGAAAGCGAGCAGGCCACGGCCAAGGCGGTGGTCAGCCAGCGCGAGGCGGAGTTGGTGGCGACCCAGAAGCGCTTCGCTCGCACCGAAACCCTGGTCAAGCGCAATGCCATGCCCCAGCAGCAACTGGACGATGACCGTGCAGTGATGCAGAGCGCCCAGGCGGCGCTGGCGGCCTCGCGCTCCCAGGTGATTTCCGCACAGGCCGGCATCGAGGCGGCCAAGTCCCAGGTGATCGAGGCGCAGTCGGCCATCGAGGCGGCCAACGCCAGCGTCGCCCGCCTGCAGGCGGACATCGACGACAGCCTGCTCAAGGCGCCCCGCGCCGGCCGCGTGCAGTACCGCGTGGCGCAACCGGGCGAGGTGCTGCCGGCCGGTGGCAAGCTGCTCAACCTGGTGGACCTGGGTGACGTCTACATGACCTTCTTCCTGCCCGCCGGCCAGGCCGGCCGCGTGCACCTGGGCGACGAGGTGCGGCTGATCATCGATGCGGTGCCGCAGTACGTGATCCCCGCCAAGATTTCCTACGTGGCCAGCGTCGCCCAGTTCACCCCGAAGACCGTGGAAACCGCCAGCGAGCGCGAGAAGCTGATGTTCCGCGTCAAGGCGCGCATCGACCCGGCGCTGCTCAAACAACACATGACCGCAGTGAAGACCGGCGTGCCCGGCATGGCCTACCTGCGCCTGGACGCTGAGCAGGAATGGCCGCAGCAACTGCAGGTCAAGGTGCCCTGATGGACGCCTCAAACGGCAGCGTCGCGCGCCTGGCCGGGGTCAGCCTGGGCTACGGCGAGACCTTCGCCCTGCGCGAGGTCGACCTGGCGATCCCGGCCAACCGCATGGTCGGGCTGATCGGCCCGGACGGCGTCGGCAAATCCAGCCTGCTGGCCTTGCTGGCCGGGGCGCGGAAGATGCAGCAGGGCGAGATCGAGGTGCTGGGCGGCGACATGCGCTCCGCCCGCCATCGCCGCGCCATCTGCCAGCGCGTCGCCTACATGCCCCAGGGCCTGGGCAAGAACCTCTACCCGACGCTGACGGTGTTCGAGAACGTCGACTTCTTCGGCCGCCTGTTCGGCCACGACCGCGCGGAACGGGAGCGGCGCATCGACGACCTGCTGCGCAGCACCGGCCTCGACCCCTTCCGCGAGCGCCCGGCGGGCAAGCTCTCCGGTGGCATGAAGCAGAAGCTCGGCCTGTGCTGCGCGCTGATCCACGACCCGGATTTGCTGATCCTCGACGAGCCCACCACCGGCGTCGACCCGCTGTCGCGCAACCAGTTCTGGGAGCTGATCGGCCGCATCCGCCAGGGCCGCCCCGGCATGAGCGTGCTGGTGGCCACCGCCTATATGGAAGAGGCCGAACGCTTCGACAGCCTGGTGGCGATGGACGCCGGGCGCGTGCTGGCCACCGGCAGCCCGGCCGAGATCCGCCAGCAGACCGGCACCGACAGCCTGGAAGCGGCCTTCATCGCCCTGTTGCCGGAAGAGAAGCGCCGCGACCACCGTCGCCTGGTCATCCCGCCACTGCCCGCCGGCGAACGCGCGGTGGCCATCGAGGCGGACGGGCTGACCTGCCGCTTCGGCGATTTCGTCGCCGTGGACCGCGTCAGCTTCCGCATCGAGCGCGGGGAGATCTTCGGCTTCCTCGGCTCCAATGGTTGCGGCAAGTCCACCACCATGAAGATGCTCACCGGCCTGCTGCCCGCCAGCGAAGGCAGTTGCGCGCTGTTCGGCCAGCCGGTGGATGCCGGCGACATGGCCACGCGGCGGCGGGTGGGCTACATGTCCCAGGCGTTCTCCCTGTACCGCGAGCTGAGCGTGCGGCAGAACCTGGTGCTGCATGCGCAGCTGTTCCACCTGCCGGCCGAGCGCATCGAGGCGCGGGTGGCGGAGATGCTCCAGCGCTTCGACCTGGCCGGCGTGGCCGACGAGTTGCCCGATGCGCTGCCGTTGGGCATCCGCCAGCGCCTGTCACTGGCGGTGGCGGTGATCCACCAGCCGGAGATCCTCATCCTCGATGAACCCACCTCAGGCGTCGACCCGGTGGCCCGCGACGGCTTCTGGGAGTTGATGATCGACCTGTCGCGCAACGATGGCGTGACCATCTTCATCTCCACCCACTTCATGAACGAGGCCGAGCGCTGCGACCGCATCTCGCTGATGCACGCCGGCCGCGTGCTGGCCAGCGACACCCCGGCGGCGCTGGTGGCCGAGCGCGGCCTGCCGAGCCTGGAAGCCACCTTCATCGCCTACCTGGAAGAGGCTGCCGGCACCGCCTCGGCACCCGCCAGCGCGCCGAGCGTCACCGCCAAGGCCGAAGCCCCGCGTGACCAGCGCTTCAGCCCGCAGCGGCTGTTCAGCTATGCGCGGCGCGAAGCCATGGAGCTGCGCCGCGACCCGATCCGTCTGACCTTGGCGCTGCTGGGCACCGTGCTGCTGATGTTCATCATCGGCTACGGCATCAGCATGGATGTGGAGGACCTTTCCTATGCGGTGCTCGACCGCGACCAGACCACCACCAGCCAGGCCTACACCTTGAACCTGTCCGGTTCGCGCTACTTCATCGAGCGGGCGCCCATCCACGACTACGCCGAGCTGGACCGGCGCATGCGCAGCGGCGAGCTGAGCCTGGCCATCGAGATTCCGCCGGGCTACGGCCGCGACCTCAAGCGCGGCGCCAGCCCCGCCGTGGGTGTGTGGATCGACGGCTCCATGCCCACCCGCGCCAACACCGTGGCCGGTTATGTCCAGGGCATGCACCTGGGCTACCTCGCCGAGCTGGCCCGGCAATCCCCGGAGGGCGGCGCCCAGGCTGCCGCCAGCGTCGAGGTGCGCTACCGCTACAACCCCGATGTGGAGAGCCTCAAGGCCATGGTGCCGGCGGTGATCCCGCTGTTGCTGATCATGATCCCGGCGATGCTCACCGCCCTCGGCGTGGTGCGCGAGAAGGAGCTGGGTTCGATCACCAACCTCTATGTCACGCCGGTCACGCGGCTGGAGTTCCTGTTGGGCAAGCAGCTGCCGTACGTGGCCATGGGCATGGTCAGCTTCCTGTTGATGGTGGCCCTGGCGGTGTTCGTGTTCGGCGTGCCGCTCAAGGGCAGCTTCGCCACCCTGGTGCTGGCGGCGCTGTGCTACGTCACGGCCGCCACCGGACTCGGCCTGTTCCTCTCCACCTTCATGCGCAGTCAGATCGCCGCCGTGTTCGGCGTGGCCATCGCCACCATGGTGCCGGCCATCCAGTTCTCCGGGCTGGTGCACCCGGTGTCGTCCCTGGAAGGGGCGGCGGCGGCGATCGGCCAGGCCTATCCCGCCACCCATTTCCTGATCATCAGCCGGGGCGTGTTCTCCAAGGCGCTGGGGTTCTCCGACCTGGCCTTCTACTTCGTCCCGCTGCTGCTGACCATTCCCTTGCTCACCCTGTTCAGCGTGCTCTCGCTGAAGAAGCAGGAGGCCTGACCCATGCGCAGCCTGGCCAATATCTTCCACCTGGGGCTCAAGGAGTTCCGCAGCCTGCAGCGCGACTACGCGATGCTGGTGCTGATCCTCTGGGCCTTCAGCCTGGGGGTGTACAGCTCCGCCACCGGCATTCCGGAAACCCTGCACCACGCGCCCATCGCCGTGGTCGACGAGGACCGCTCGCAGCTCTCCACGCGGTTGGTCAATGCCTTCCAGCCGCCGTACTTCCGCACCCCGGAACTCATTGACCAGGGGCGTATGGACCGGGGCATGGACACCGGGCTCTACACCTTCACCCTGGACATCCCGCCGGACTTCCAGCGCGACGTGCTCGCCGGGCGCAACCCGGCGGTGCAGCTCAACGTCGACGCCACGCAGATGGGCCAGGCCTTCAGCGGGGCGGGGTACATCCAGAACATCGTCAACACCGAGGTCAACGAATTCGTCGCCCGTTACCGGGGCGCGAGCGCCATGCCGGCGGAGCTGGCGGTGCGCACGCTGTTCAACCCCAACCTGACCCAGGCCTGGTTCGGCGGCGTGATGGAGGTGATCAACCAGATCACCATGCTGTCGATCATCCTCACCGGCGCGGCGCTGATCCGCGAACGCGAGCACGGCACGGTGGAACACCTGCTGGTGATGCCGCTGTCGGCCTTCGAAATCATGCTGGCCAAGGTCTGGTCCATGGGCACGGTGGTGCTGGTGGCCGCGGCGCTGAGCCTGGTGTTCGTGGTGCGCGGTTGGCTGGCGGTGCCCATCGAGGGCTCCCTCGGGCTATTCCTGGTGGCAGCGGCGCTGCACCTGTTCGCCACCACCTCCATGGGCATCTTCCTTGGCACGGTCGCGCGCTCCATGCCGCAACTGGGGTTGCTGACCATCCTCGTGCTGATGCCGCTGCAGATTCTTTCCGGCGGCACCACGCCGCGGGAGAGCATGCCCGAGCTGGTGCAGCAGATCATGCTGGCGGCGCCCACCACCCATTTCGTCGCCCTGGCCCAGGGCATCCTCTATCGCGGCGCGGGGCTGGAGATCGTCTGGCCGCAGTTCCTCGCCATCATCGGCATCGGCAGTGCCTTCTTCCTCGCGGCCCTGACGCGCTTCCGCCGCACCATCACGCAGATGGCCTAAGCGCCAGCAGCCCACCCTGTGCCGCGGTCATTTGGGCGCGACCGTAGAGCGGGGGAAACCCGCGTGGTTGTGTGCATGAACGTGTCGGGTTGCACCCGGCCTACGGGGGGCTGGCGACTCCGCTCCCGGGCTGAAGCCCGGGCTACGCAATGCCCCAGCCCAATGCTCCGGGCCCCATGGGAGCCCACCTTGTGTTGTGGTCATACAGGCGCGCATAACCGTAGGGCGGGTGAAACCCGCGTGGCGTTGTGCATGAACGTGCCGGGTTGCACCCGACCTACGTGGGAACGCCTTCAGTGCCCCAGCGCACGCGCCAGTTGCCAGGCGGCGAAGCCCAGCAGGAACAGCCCCGCCACCTGGTCGATGCGCCGTAGCAGGCGCCCGTCCAGGCGGTGGCGCACGGCGGCGACGCCCAGCGCCAGGGCCAGCCACCACAGCGCCGAACCGCAGAACACCCCGGCGACCATCAACAGCGCGTTCGCCGTGCCGGGCGCGGCGCCGGCGCCCAGGCCAGCGAAGACCGCGACGAAGGCGAGGATGGTCATGGGGTTGGTCAGGGTCAGCGCGAAGACCGAGGACAGCGCCCGCCAGCCACTGCCGGGCTCCGCCAGGCTGGCGGCTTGCCGAGTAGGCGCGGTGCGCAACAGGCGGATGCCCATCCACGCCAGGTAACCCGCACCCAGCAATGCCAAGGGCGTGGCCAGCGCCACGAAGCCCTGGATCAGCGCCTGCACCCCGAAGGCGCCCAGGGCACCGAAGCAGGCGTCGGCCAATGCAGCGCCGAGGCCGCTGAGAAAGCCGATGCGCGCCCCATGAAGCAGGCTGCGCTGGATGCAGAGCAGGCCGACGGGCCCCACCGGCGCGGCGATGGAGAGGCCGATCAAGGCGGATTTGAAGAACAGCGCTAAGTCCATCGGGCGGTACCGGGCAGGTGGCGGGATGGCATTATTTTGCGTGCCACTGAAGCGGCTTTGAATGCAGAAGCTACGGTAGTTATCGTGCTTTGCCTGAAATGCTCTCGTATTTACCCGTGAGGACCTTAATCATGGAGCTTGATGCCAAATCCTGGAAAATCCTCCAGGCCGTGCAGGCCGAGGGGCGGATTTCCCTCACCGAGCTGGCCAACCGGGTGGCGCTGTCCTTGCCGGCCACCTCGGAGCGCCTCAAGCGGCTGGAGGAAGCCGGGGTGATCGAGGGCTATCGCGCCTGCGTCTCCGCCGAGCAGGCGGGCTACGAGGTGATGGCGCTGATCGGCATGACCACGCCCCAGCCGGACAAGGCGCGGCTGGTCGCCTTGTTGCAGCAGATGCCCGAGGTGCTGGAATGCCTCCACGTCACGGGGCAGGACTCGTTCGTGCTGCGGGTGGTGACGCGCAATATCCGCCACCTGGAGCGATTCGTCGGCAGCATCAATCACTTCGGCGAGACGCGCACATCCATTGTCATGTCGCAGCCGATTCCGCTGCGCCCACTGCAATCGCCGGAAGGCGTCGGGCAGGAATGAACGCGGGATAGAGAAAGAGGGAAGGGTAGATGCACTGAAGGCGCCTTATGGGCGCCTTCAGCATTTACGGGCTGGGTACATCGCTCAGACCTCGCGCGTGGTTCCTGGGTCGGGTTGCAAGCTGTGCAACGGCCTGATCAGGAGACGCGGAAGCCCGGGGTGCGGTCGGAGCCGTCTTCGGCAACACGGAAGCCAGGAGTGCGATCGGAACCGTCTTCAGCAACGCGGAAGCCCGGAGTGCGGTCGGAGCCATCTTCGGCAACGCGGAAGCCGGGAGTGCGGTCGGAGCCATCTTCGGCAACGCGGAAGCCGGGAGTGCGGTCGGAGCCGTCTTCGGCAACACGGAAGCCAGGGGTGCGGTCGGAACCGTCTTCAGCAACACGGAAGCCGGGAGTGCGGTCGGAGCCATCTTCGGCAACGCGGAAGCCCGGGGTGCGATCGGAGCCGTCTTCAGCAACGCGGAAGCCGGGAGTGCGATCGGAACCGTCTTCAGCGACGCGGAAGCCAGGAGTGCGAGCGGAGCCGTCTTCGGCAACACGGAAAGCAGGGGTACGGGCGGAGCCATCTTCGGCCAGGCGGTTGATGGTGCGCTCAGCGCCGCTGGCAAGGGTCTGCTGGGGCTGTGCGGCGTCCTGGGGCAGGGCGAACGCGGTAGCGGACAGGGAAGCGATGAACAGGCTGGCAAGGATTTGCTTTTTCATTTTGGGTGCCTCGTGGTTTCAAGTGGGGTTGAAAGTGAACACGAGGCCAATGTTACGGATGGAAAATCGATAAAAAAGTGGATACGGCTAATGGTCAACATCGATGCCGTCGATAGTTGTGTTTATTATATTTAAAAACAATGAGTTAGATATATTTGTGGTGTGTTTTTAGGGTGCTGAAATGCGCTGTAAAAGTCTTTTTCGTTAAATGACAATAATCAATTAATTCGATTGATTGGCCTGTTCAAGCGGATTGTTCGGCTTCCTGGCGTATCGAGTGTTCGAGGAAAACAACGCGTGTGATGGGCCCGCCGCCATCTCGTCGCGGTGTAAAGGGGCGGTCACTCAGGCTAGGCTATGGCCCTTTCCCACCATCGGATGGCGACATGTCCAGCGAGATCGAAACCCCCTTCAGCAACGAGCCCCTTTCCGCCGTCGAGGTCCGCCTGCTCGGCAGCCTCATCGAGAAGCAGGCCACCACGCCGGAGTCCTACCCGCTGACCCTCAATGCCCTGGTGCTGGCCAGCAACCAGAAGACCAGCCGCGAACCGGTGATGAACCTGACCGCCGGCCAGGTGGGGCAGGGCATGCGCAGCCTCGAAGGGCGCAGTTTGGCGCGCCTGGTCATGGGCAGCCGCGCCGACCGCTGGGAGCAACGTGCCGAGAAGACCCTGGAGCTGGTGCATGGCCAGCTGATCCTGCTCGGCCTGTTGCTGCTGCGCGGCCCGCAGACCCTCAACGAGCTGCTCACCCGCAGCAGCCGCATGCATGAGTTCGACGATGTCGAGCAGGTGCAGCACAACCTCGAACGCCTCGTCGCCCGCGGGCTGGTTACGCTGATTCCGCGCCAGGCTGGCCAGCGCGAAGACCGCTACATGCACCTGCTGGGCGAGAAGGGCGACCTGGAAGAGCTGCTGGCCGCGCGCCAGAGCGCCCCGGAGCGCAGTGAAAGCCGTGCCGGCAGCGATGCACGCATCGAGCAGCTGGAAGCCCGCGTCGCCGAACTCGAAGAGCGCCTGGCGCAACTCGAGGCGCGTTGAGCCCCATCTGCGCAACTCTTTGTCGCTTGGCGCGTTTCCCAGGGATGTCCGACCTGCCATCCTTGCGCGCAACCCTGATCCACAGCCTTTGAGGTAGCCATGAAAATCAGCTCGGACTTCGATAGCGGCAATATCGAGGTAAAGGACGCCAGCAACCCCCAGCACGTACTGTTGGCGATGCGCCCGGACCTCAAGAGCCATCACTTCCAGTGGTTCCACTTCAAGGTCGAGGGCCTCACCCCCGGCCAGCGTCACGACTTCAGCCTGGTGAACGCCGGGCAGTCCGCCTATGCCCATGCCTGGACCGGCTACAACGCCGCCGCCTCCTACGACCACGTCAACTGGTTCCGCGTGCCCAGCCACTTCGACGAGAAGGGCCTGCACTTCGGCCTGCAGCCCCGTGAAGGGCAGATCTGGTTCGCCTACTTCGAGCCCTACAGCCGCGAGCGCCACGATCGCCTGATCGCCGACGCCCTGGCCAATGCCGGCGCCGAGCTGTTCGCCACCGGCAAGAGCATCGAGGGCCGCGACATCCAACTGTTGCGCGTCAGCCGCAACCCGGCGGCCCAGCGCAAGGTCTGGATCATCGCCCAGCAGCACCCCGGCGAGCACATGGCCGAGTGGTTCATGGAGGGCATCATCGAGCGCCTCAAGGGCAAGGCCGATGCCGAGCTGGAAGAGCTGCTGGCCAAGGCCGACCTCTACCTGGTGCCGAACATGAACCCCGATGGCGCCTTCCGTGGCCACCTGCGCACCAACGCAGCCGGCAAGGACCTCAACCGCGCCTGGCAGTCGGCCAGCGAGGCCGAGAGCCCCGAGGTGTTCTTCGTCCAGCAGCAGATGCGCAAGGTGGGTGTCGACCTGTTCCTCGACATCCACGGCGACGAGGAAATCCCCCATGTGTTCACCGCCGGCTGCGAAGGCAACCCCGGCTACAGCAAGCGCCTGGAACGCCTGGAAGACGAGTTCCGCAACCGCCTGGTGGATATCGGCGCCGATTTCCAGACCCGCTACGGCTACCCGAAGGACGAGCCCGGCAAGGCCAACACCACACTGGCCTGCAACGCCGTGGGCATGGAGTTCGATTGCCTGTCGTTCACCATCGAGATGCCGTTCAAGGACCACGACGACAACCCCAACCGGGAAACCGCCTGGGACGGCAAGCGCTCCATGAAGCTCGGCCAGGACGTGATCAGCGTCGCCGCCGCCATGGTCGACGGCCTGCGCTGACTGCCGCTGCGCCCTTGTGAAAACGCCGCCTTCCCGACAACGGGGAGGCGGCGTTTTTCGTTGTGGCTGCATCGCGGATGAATCCGCTCCCACGGCCCTCGCTCCTGGGGCTACCCGTAGGTTGGGCTGAGGTACGAAGTCCAACAGGCGGGGCCGGACCTTGCCAAGATCCTTCCGCTTGGCACGTCTGTAGGAGCGGGCTCTGCTCGCGAAGCTGGCGGCGCTATGCGTCGCTTGGCGAATGAATTGCCTATGTCTGCGTTAGCTGCTTTGGTTTTGAAGCAAACGCGTAAGCACGGTGCTTTCCTGGCGCCCAAGGGTTTCTGCCACCGCATGGGTTTCGCTTCGCTCGCGGAACGCCGCCCGACGCATCCTACGAAAGCCGCCACCCCCTAGTGCGTAGCCCGGGCTTCAGCCCGGGAATGCCAGGGGCATCAGGCTCGGGTCGGCGCCGCGGCGCCATGCAGGAAGAACAGCTCGAGCAGGGCGGCGGAGCTGGAGCTTGCGGCGCGGCCGCGGCGTTCGGCGTCGACGATGCCGAAGATCAGCGACAGGAAGAGTTCGGAGAACAGCGCCGCGCTGATGTCGATGCGGAACACGCCTTCCTGCTGGCCGCGCAGGAAGAACTTGTCCAGGGCGTCGCAGTAGGTCTGCCAGCGGGCGTCCTCGGCATTCGGGTCGAGGGTGTCGGGCTTGTACTGGAACATCAGGAACACCAGCAGCTCGCGGTGCATCAGGTGTTCGGCGATCAGCCTGCGCAGCACCTGCAGCAGTTCGGCCTGCTGCAGGTCGCCGGCCGAGAGAATCTGGTTGATCACCGTCTCGCCGTGGGTGATGAGCATGTCCACCAGGTTGTCCCGCGTGCCGCAGAAGCGGTGCAGCGTGGCCTTGCTGACCCCGGCCGCTTCCGCCAGTTCCTTCAAGGTGGCACGTGGACGCTCGACGAACGCGACGGCCAGCGCCTTGAGAAGTCGTTCGTCTTGAGCTGTCAGCGACATGGATGGATCCCGTCTTGATTTTCGGATTGCGCGCATTGTGCAGAAAAAACCTCCGGCTTCAACGGTGGAGGACATGATTAATAACAAAAGATTCATATGAGACAATATTGACTCATTTCGATCTAGATAAGATCATGCGCGCCTTTCCAGTCAAGTCGTCCGGGTGAATTACATGGGCAGGTTGCGTGCAGCAGGAACAATCAGTGCATGGGTGGTGGCCATGGCGCTCGCGGGTTGCGGGGCGTCCGGCGAGCCGGAGGCGGCGGCCGAGCAGGCCAGGCCTGTGGACGTGGTGGCAGTGACCACCGAGCCGCTGGTGCTTACCACCGAGCTGCCCGGGCGCATCGAGCCCGTGCGCGTGGCCGAGGTGCGGGCCCGGGTCGCGGGCATCGTGGTGCAGAAGCGCTTCGAGGAAGGCGCCGACGTCAAGGCCGGCGAGCTGCTGTTCCAGATCGACCCGGCGCCGCTGAAAGCCACGGTGTCCCGTGCCGAAGGCGAGCTGGCCCGCGCAGAAGCGTCGCTTTTCGAAGCCCAGGCGCGGGTCAAGCGCTACGAGCCCCTGGTGAAGATCGAAGCGGTCAGCCAGCAGGACTTCGACACCGCCACCGCCGACCTGCGCAGCGCCAAGGCGGCCGTGCGTTCGGCCCAGGCAGACCTGGAAACCGCGCGCCTCAACCTGGGCTACGCCTCGGTGAAGGCCCCCATCTCCGGTCGCATCGGCCGTGCGCTGGTGACCGAAGGCGCGCTGGTGGGGCAGGGCGAAACCACCCTGATGGCGCGCATCCAGCAACTCGACCCGGTCTACGCCGACTTCACCCAGCCGGTGGCCGATGCCCTGCGCCTGCGTGAGGCGCTCAAGGGCGGCCAGCTTTCCGCCGGTGACAGCCAGGCGCTGAGCATCCGTATCGACGGCACCGACTACCAGCGTCAGGGCGAGCTGCTGTTCACCGACGTTTCGGTGGACCCGGGCACCGGCCAGGTGTCCCTGCGCGGCAAGTTCGCCAACCCGGATGGCATGCTGCTGCCGGGCATGTATGTGCGCGTAAGCGCGCCCCAGGGCAGTGATGCCCAGGCCATCCTGGTGCCCCAGCGCGCCGTGCAGCGCTCGCCCGATGGCTCCGCCCTGGTGCTGGTGGTGGGGGCTGACGAGCGTGTCGAGGCGCGCCCCGTGCACACCGGCGCCATGCAGGGTTCGCGCTGGCAGATCAGCCAGGGCCTGGCCAGTGGTGATCGCGTGATCGTCGGCGGCCTCACCGGCCTGCAGCCGGGCACCAAGGTCGAGCCGCGCCCCACCCAGGAGCAACAGGCGTCCCGCCAGTAAGGCCGGGATAGTCGCGAGGAATCATCCATGTCTCTGTTCTTCATCAAGCGTCCCAACTTCGCGTGGGTGGTGGCGCTGTTCATCTCCCTGGCCGGCCTGCTGGTCATCCCGTTGTTGCCGGTGGCGCAGTACCCCAACGTCGCGCCACCGCAGATCACCGTCACCGCCACCTACCCGGGTGCCTCGGCGCAGGTGCTGGTGGATTCGGTCACCAGCGTGATCGAGGAAGAGCTCAACGGCGCCAAGAGCCTGCTCTACTTCGAATCCACCAGTAACTCCAACGGCACCGCCGAAGTGGTGGTCACCTTCCAGCCGGGTACCAATCCGGAACTGGCCCAGGTGGACGTGCAGAACCGCCTGAAGAAGGCCGAGTCGCGCCTGCCCCAGGCCGTGCTCACCCAAGGCGTGGAAGTGGAGCAGACCAGCGCCGGCTTCCTGCTCATCTACGCCCTCAACTTCAAGGAAGGCGCCCAGCGCAGCGACACCACCGTCCTCGGCGACTACGCCGCGCGCAACATCAACAACGAGCTGCGTCGGGTGGCCGGTGTCGGCAAGCTGCAGTTCTTCTCCTCCGAAGCGGCCATGCGCGTCTGGATCGACCCGCAGAAGCTGGTGGGCTACGGCCTCTCCCTGGACGACGTGAGCAACGCCATCCGTGGGCAGAACGTGCAGGTCCCGGCCGGTGCCTTTGGCAGCTCGCCGGGCAGCACCGAGCAGGAACTGACCGCCACCCTGGCGGTGAAGGGCACCCTGGACGACCCGGCCGAGTTCGGTCGCATCGTGCTGCGCGCCAACCAGGACGGCTCCTCGGTGAAGCTGGCCGACGTCGCCCGCCTGGAAGTGGGCAGCGAGAGCTACAACTTCTCCTCGCGCCTCAATGGCAAACCCTCGGTCGCGGGCGCCATCCAGCTGTCCCCGGGCGCCAACGCCATCCAGACCGCCGAGGCGATCAAGCAGCGCCTGGCCGAGCTGTCGGTGAACTTCCCCGACGACGTGGAGTATTCGGTGCCCTACGACACCTCGCGCTTCGTCGGCGTGGCCATCGAGAAGGTGATCCACACCCTGCTGGAAGCCATGGTGCTGGTGTTCCTGGTGATGTTCCTGTTCCTGCAGAACGTGCGCTACACCCTGATCCCGGCCATCGTCGTGCCGGTGTGCCTGCTGGGCACGTTCACGGCCATGTACCTGCTGGGCTTCTCGGTGAACATGATGACCATGTTCGGCATGGTGCTGGCCATCGGCATCCTGGTGGACGACGCCATCGTGGTGGTGGAGAACGTCGAGCGGATCATGGCCGAGGAGGGGCTGTCCCCGCGCGACGCCACGGTCAAGGCGATGGGCCAGGTGTCCGGCGCCATCGTCGGCATCACCATGGTGCTGTCGGCGGTGTTCCTGCCGCTGGCCTTCATGGCCGGTTCCGTGGGTGTGATCTACCAGCAGTTCTCCCTGTCGCTGGCAGTGTCGATCCTGTTCTCCGGCTTCCTCGCCCTGACCTTCACTCCGGCCCTGTGCGCCACGCTGCTCAAGCCGATCCCCAAGGGGCACCATGAGAAGCGCGGCTTCTTCGGCGCCTTCAACCGTGGTTTCACCGGCCTCACCCAGGGCTACACCCGCCTCAACGGCGGCCTGGTGAAACGTGCCGGGCGCTTCATGCTGGTGTACGCCGGCCTGGTGGCGGTGCTTGGCTACTTCTACCTGCGCCTGCCGGAATCCTTCGTACCGGTGGAAGACCAGGGCTACATGATCGTCGACGTGCAGCTGCCGCCGGGCGCCACCCGTGCGCGCACCGACGTCACCGGCCAGCAGTTGGAGCAGTACCTGGGCTCCCGCGAGGCGGTGGAGAACACCTTCCTGGTGATGGGCTTCAGCTTCTCCGGCATGGGCGAGAACGCCGCGCTGGCCTTCCCGACCCTGAAGGACTGGTCCGTGCGCAGCGACGAGCAATCGGCCGGTGCCGAAGCCATGCTGACCAACCAGAGCCTCGCCGGTGTCAGCGACGGCACGATCATGGCGGTCACTCCGCCGCCCATCGACGGGCTCGGCAACTCCGGTGGCTTCTCCCTGCGCCTGCAGGACCGTGGCGGCCTCGGCCGTGAAGCCCTGCTGGCCGCCCGCGACCAGTTGCTGGGCCAGGCCAACGGCAACCCGAAGATCCTCTACGCGATGATGGAAGGCCTGGCCGAAGCGCCCCAGCTGCGCCTGGAGATCGACCGCGAGAAGGCCCGCACCCTGGGCGTGAGCTTCGAAACCATCGGCAGCGCGCTGTCCACCGCGTTCGGCTCCTCGGTGATCAACGACTTCTCCAACGCCGGCCGCCAGCAACGCGTGGTGGTGCAGGCCGAGCAGGGCGAGCGGATGACGCCGGAAAGCGTGCTCAAGCTCTACGTCAGCAACGCCAAGGGCGAGCAGGTGCCGCTCTCCGCCTTCGTCACCACCCACTGGGAAGAAGGCCCGGTGCAACTGGTGCGCTACAACGGCTACCCGACCATCCGCATCGCCGGCGACGCCGCACCTGGCGTCAGCACCGGTGAAGCCATGGCCGAGATCCAGCGCCTGGTGAGCCAGTCCCCGGCCGGCATCGGTTACGAGTGGACGGGCCTCTCCTACCAGGAGAAGGTCGCCAGCGGCCAGGCGGTGCAACTGTTCGCCCTGGCCATCCTGGTCGTGTTCCTGCTGCTGGTGGCGCTCTACGAGAGCTGGGCGATCCCGCTGTCGGTGATGCTCATCGTGCCCATCGGCGCCCTCGGCGCGGTGCTCGCGGTGACCTCGGTCGGCATGCCCAACGACGTCTACTTCAAGGTTGGGCTGATCACCATCATCGGCCTGGCGGCGAAGAACGCCATCCTCATCGTCGAGTTCGCCAAGGAGCTGATGGAGCAGGGTCGCGGCCTGCGCGAGGCGGCCATCGAAGCCGCGCGCCTGCGCTTCCGCCCGATCATCATGACCTCCATGGCCTTCATCCTCGGCGTGGTGCCCCTGGCCCTGGCCAGCGGCGCCGGTGCGGCCAGCCAGCGCGCCCTCGGCACCGGCGTGATCGGCGGCATGCTCAGCGCCACCGTACTGGGGGTGATCTTCGTGCCCATCTGCTTCGTCTGGGTGCTGTCGCTGCTGAAGCGTCGCTCCGCACCTGCTCAACAATCCACGGAGGCCTGAGCACCATGCACAGACACGCCTTGACCGCATCGGCCCTGCTGATCGCCCTGACCCTGGGCGGCTGCTCCATGGCCCCCACCTACGAGCGCCCCGAAGCGCCGGTGGCCGCGCACTGGAGCGGCCCAGCCGCCAAACAGGACCAGGCCGCCAGCGAGCTGGACTGGCGCACCTTCATCGTCGACGCCGACCTGCGTCGGCTGGTGGGGGAGGCGCTGGCCAACAACCGCTCCCTGCGCCAGACCCTGCTCGACATCGAGCAGGCCCGCGCCCAGTACCGCATCCAGCGCGCCGACCGGGTGCCGGGGCTTTCCGCCAGTGCCTCGGGTAATCGCCAGCGAGTGCCGGGGGCCTCTCCAGCACCGGCACCTCCACCGTCACCAGCAGCTACCAGGTGGGCGTGAGCCTGCCGGAGTACGAGCTCGACCTGTTCGGCCGGGTCAAAAGCCTCACCGACTCCGCCCTGGAGCAGTACCTGGCCACCGAGGAAGCGGGCCGCAGCGCACGCATCGCCCTGGTCGCCGAAGTCACCCAGGCTTACCTCACCTATGACGGCGCCCAGCGCCGCCTGGCCCTGACCCGGCAGACCCTGGAAAGCCGCGAGGACTCCCTCGACCTGACCGCCCAGCGCCGCGCCGCCGGTGCCGCCACCGCGCTGGATCACCAGGAAGCCCTCGGCCTGGTGGAGCAAGCCCGTGCCGAGCTGGAAGCCAACCAGCGGCAGAAGCAGCAGGCGCTCAACGCCCTGGTGCTGCTGATCGGCACGCCGGACGCCGCCAAGGCACTGCCCGAGGCCCCGCGTGACGAGCTGCTGCTGATCCAGGACATCGCCCCCGGTGCGCCCTCGGCGTTGCTGGAACGGCGCCCGGACATCCTCGCCGCCGAGCATCGGCTGAAATCGCGCAACGCCGATATCGGTGCGGCGCGCGCGGCGTTCTTCCCGCGCATCAGCCTCACCGGCAGCTACGGCAGTTCCAGCGCCGAAGTGTCCGGCCTGTTCGATGGCGGCTCGCGCTCCTGGAGCTTCATGCCGACCCTGTCGCTGCCGATCTTCGATGCCGGCCGCAACAGCGCCAACCTCGACCTCGCCGAAGTGCGCAAGGACGCCGCCGTGGCCGCCTATGAAGGCAGCATCCAGACGGCCTTCCGCGAAGTGGCCGACGCCCTGGCCGCCACCGACACGCTGCGCCGCGAGGAAGCGGCCCGCCGCGCCCTGGCCAACACCAGCAACGAGACCCTCAAGCTGGCCAAGGCCCGCTACGAAGGCGGTGTCGACAGCCACCTGCGCTACCTGGATGCCCAGCGCAGCAGCTTCGTCAACGACTCCACGCTGATCGAAACCAGCACCCAGCGGCAGCTCGCCCTGGTCGACCTGTTCCGCGCCCTGGGTGGCGGCTGGAGCGGTGCCGACCCCAGCGTGGAGAGTCGATGAGTTCGAGCCACCCTCCGGGCAACCGCTGGCTGATCCTGCTGGTGGTGGTCCTGGCGTACCTGCCCATCGTCATCGACATGACGGTGCTGCACATCGCCGTGCCGTCGCTGACCCTGTCCCTGGGGGCCAGCGGCGAGCAGGTGCTGTGGATCATCGATATCTACCCGCTGATCATGGCCGGCCTGCTGGTGCCCATGGGCACCCTGGCGGATCGCATCGGCAGCCGGCCCATGCTGCTCACCGGCCTGCTGGTGTTCGTCGGCATGTCCTGCGTGGCGGCCTATGCGCCCACGGCCGGCGCCCTGATCGCCGCCCGCGCGGGCATGGCGGTGGGCGCCGCCATGGCCTTGCCCTGCACCCTGGCGATCATCCGCCGCGCCTTCGAGTCGCCCAAGGAACGCGGCATCGCCCTGGGCCTGTGGGGCACGGTGGCCTCCGCCGGCGCGGCGCTCGGCCCGCTGGTGGGTGGCGCGCTGCTGGAGCATTACTGGTGGGGCTCGGTGTTCCTCATCAACCTGCCGGTGATGCTGCTTATCTGGCCCCTGGCCTATGTACTGGTGCCTCGTGATTCCGGCAGTGGCAGCGGTGGCTGGAAGATCGGCCAGGCGCTGCTGTTGATCGCCGGCATCATCGCCAGCGTCCATGCGCTCAAATCCGGCCTCAAGCCGGGTGGGCCGTCCTGGGTCAGCGGCGTCACGTTGCTGGTGGGTGTCCTGTTGCTGGCCGACTTCGTGCGCCGCCAGCTCACCAGCGCCGAACCCATGCTCGACCTGAGCCTGTTCGCGCGGCCGGCCATCCGCTCCGGGCTGATCATGGCGCTGGTGGTGTCCGGCGCCCTGGCCGGCACCGAACTCACCATCGCCCAGGAACTGCAACTGGTGCTTGGCCGCACGCCACTGCAAGCCGGGCTGTTCCTGCTGCCGCTGATGATCGCCGCCGGCGTCGGCGGGCCGCTGGCGGGCTACCTGGCGTCCCTGGTCGGCCTGCGCCGGGTGGCGACCACCGCCTTGCTGTGCTCGGCCATCAGCCTCGCCGGGCTGGGGTTCAGCGACTTCCGCGAGGCCGGGCTGGTCGTGATCGGCCTGCTGGTGTTACTGGGCCTGGCCCTGAGCATCGGCCTCACCGCATCCTCCATCGCCATCATGGGCGCCGCGCCGGTCAGCAAGGCGGGCGCCGCCGGTGCGCTGGAGGCCACCGGCTACGAGATGGGCACCGGGCTGGGCATCACCGCCTTCGGCGTACTGCTCTCCAGCGTCTATGGCGCCGCCATCCACCTGCCGGGCGGCGTGCCCGAGGCGGTGAAGGACCAGGCGATCCGCTCGCTGTCGGACACCCTGGTCGCCGCCGAGCGCCTCGACGCCACCCTGGCCGCGCCGCTGGCCCAGGCCGGCCGCGAAGCCTTCAGTGCAGCCCACGGCGCGGTGCTGCTCTCCGCCGCCACGCTGCTGGCCGGCCTGGCGGTGGTGGTGTTCCTCTCGCTGGGCAAGGAGGAGGGCAGCGAGCCCGCCGCAGTGGGGCACTGAGTGCGGCGCGCCGGCTCTGGGCCGGGGCTGCGCATTCAAGGCCTGTCACAATTTCCGCGCCTCCTGTGCCCGGCGGCTGCGCTATCGTTGCGCGCTTTCCATCAACGACAGGCGGGCTCCATGCCATTCGTGCTTCCTTCTTCCATCGCGCGCTTCATCGACGGCGCGCCCCTGACGCGGGATTGCGTCGGTGAGTCCCCGTGCGAAGTCCACGCCTTCAGCCGGGGCAACGACCGTTTCTTCCTCAAGCTGAGCGCCGCCGTCTATGCGCCCACCACCTACAGCGTGCTGCGCGAGGCCAGCGTCCTGCAGTGGCTCGACGGCAAGCTCCATGTGCCCGAAGTGGTGGCCTGCGCCGCCGGCGACGGGCACGAGTTCATGATCACCCGCGCCGTGCCCGGCCAGCCGCTCTCCGAGCTGATGGCGGAGGCGCCCACCGTGCACCAGGCCTTCGGTGAGGCCCTGCGCCAGTTGCAGGCGGTGCCGGTGGAGGGCTGCCCCTTCGACTCGTCAGCCTCCGTGCGCCTGCGCGAGCTGGAGTACCTGGTGGGCCAGGGGCTGATCGCCGACGACTGGGACCCGGAAACCTGGCCCGACCTGCCGACGCCCGAGGCGTTGATCGCCCACCTCCACGCCAGCGTGCCGGTCGAAGACCTTGCCTTCAGCCACGGCGACCTGTGCGACGCCAACCTCTTCCTCGATGCCCGGGAGCGCCTGCACTTCATCGACCTGGGGCGCGGTGGCCTGGCCGACCGCTGGCTGGATATCGCCTTCGCCCACCGCAACCTCGCCGAGGAGCTGTCGCCGGATGCGGCCGAGCGCTTCATCCGCCAACTGGGCATCCCCGACCAGCCGGCCAGGCGCCTGTTCTTCGAACAGCTGGACGAGATGTTCTAAGCCCCTCGCGGGCGCTGATCTAGCTCATCTGCACTATTTCGCCCCCATACCGTGTCGATGGAAAATGACCGGTCCAGGACCCGCTCCAGCCTCTATCAAGGATCGATGCATGCGACTGCCTCGCCCGCTTCTTGCCCTGCCTTCCGTCTTGCTGCTTGCCTTCTCCCTCGCCGGTTGCGTGCCCGAGCCCTACACCAGCGGCTACGGCATGGACGACCCGAGCAACGGGCCCCTGCTGGACAAGGTGGACGCGGCGCTCAAGGCGAACATGGCCGTGGTGCTGGTGGCCGACGTGATGCCGCACAAGACGCTGAACGACGCGCTGACCATGACCCAGTGGACGCCCACGGTGATCTGGCAGAACGAGAGCGACCCGAACATCACCTTCGGCCGCCGCTTCAAGACCAACGAGCTGCAGCGCGACCCCAAGCCCAGCAACCTGTTCACGGCCTTCGAGGTGCACATCCTGCCGCCCGGCAAGTACCTGCTCACCGGGGGCGACGACTACCAGATCCGCGGGGTGCTCGACGAGGTCGGCGCCCGCAGCGGCCCGGTCGGCTCGGTCGGCTCGGGTAAAGGCCCCAACGGCACCGCGTACCTGTCCACCGAGATGTACCGCGAGTACTACCGCGAAGAGGTGTGGAAGGACGCCACCTACGGCAGCGAGCTGAAGAGCGAGAAGGTCTGCACCGCCGTGCACGTGGCCAGCGGCGCCTGCGTGGCCTGGGGCGAGCAGCAGTACAGCCAGACCACCCAGGGCGCGGGGCCGGCTACTACCAGCAGACCGACTCCCGCGACGTCCCGTCGATCAAGGTCCAGGCGCGCCTGCCGGCGGACAAGGCCCTCGCCAGCTTCACCGTCCAGGGCGGGCAGCTGGTGCTGGCTCCGCGCATGCACCTGAAGAGCCCCAGCGCCCAGTACCAGCGGGCCAAGTGCCGGGCGACCGACCCGACGAAGATCGAGTGCCCGCTGCAGAACTTCACCGTCTACACCTGGCCGGCACCCATGGATTTCGCCACCTCCGTCATCTCCCCGCGCTACCTGAGCGACAGGCACCAGGAGATGCTGTCCCGGCTCGTGCCCCTGCAGCTCACCCCGCTGCGCCAGCAGGGCAAGGAAGACCCGCTCTGGGGCGTACCGCTGTCGTTGACCCCGTAAGCCTGGCCCCGCGGAGCTCCCAGCCCTAGAGCTTGGTTCCGCGCGCCTTGTGGCACACCAGCGCGTCCTTCACGTACTGCGTGTAAATGGCCATGTCGCTGTACAGCCACATGGCCTGTACGCCGCTGCAATAGATACCTTCCGATTGCGGGCAGGTCTTCACGTCATACAGCGGGCTGTCGCCGCCCCAGGTGTCCGATGCCTGTTGGGCTGCTTCGGTGGCGGCGCGGATGTATTCGTCCTTCTGGGCGCTGGTCAGGCTGATCGCCTGGTCGAAACCACCCGCTGACCTGGCCATGTCGACGATGGGTTTCTGCAGTTCGCCAGCATTGCCTCGTATCTCCGGGTGGCTCAGCTCCGGCAGCACGCCGCTCGCATCGGCGGGGCAGTTGCCAGCGAAGCTGAAGGTCTTCTGCTGGGCCGCCACCACGCGCGGGCTGGGGCCGCCCTGGGTGCCGGCGCCCGCCATCGAGCCGCCCGAGTAGGCGCCTGCGCTGCCAGAAGCACTGCTGGTGTCGATGCCCGCTGCATTGAAGGCGGCCTGCATCACCTGCTGGCCCTGCGCGGCGTTGCCGGTGTCGTAGGCCACCTTGCTGCCCAGGGCGACGCCGGCGAGGGCGCCGACCATCTTCACCGTGTCCATGCCCGACTCACTGCCTTGCGAGGTGGCGGGCGCTGCAGCAGGCGTCGAGGCGTAGCTAGGGGCTGCAGGTGCGGCGCTCGCTGTGACGGCGGGCATGATGGGCGCCAGGGCGGTGCTGGTGACCGCACCGGAGAGGCTGGTGGGCCTGACCCGAGGCGCCACCTTGGCATTGGCGGGAGCCCAGTCGCCCATGTCCTTGTAGGACTCGGCGGTGAAGGTGCTCAGGTCGCCCTTCAGGCTGATGACCAGGTGCGGGTCGGGCTGGATGCCGGGCACCCGGGAAGGGATGGCGGCCAGCGAGGCCCGCAGGGTTTCGTAACTGGAAGCCGGCACCTGGCCGACCACGCCCAGGCGGCCGTCCACCACATAGACATCGAGGTAGCTGGCGGCGAGCAGTTGGCTGACCTGCTGCTTGAGCCCGGCATCCTTGGCCAGCTGGGCGCTGGAGCCGTCCTGCCGGACCAGGGTGAAGGTGTAGACCTCCGCATGGGGGATCGCCGACACCTCGGCGAACACCGCCTGCTGGGCCTGGGCGCTGTCGACTTCGCCGGCCACCAGCACGATGTCGTCATAGGCCTTGAGGATCAGCTTCGGGTAGCGGCTTGCATACGCCTGCGACAGCCTGGCCACCGTCGGTGCGATGGCGGCCTTGTAGGTGCGGGCGGCTTCGTAGTCCTGCTGCTGTTGGCGCAGGGCGGCGTTGTCGGTGCTCTCGCAGCCGGCCAGCAGAAGTGCCAGGACGCTGAGGCATAAGGTTCTGTTCATGGGATTTCCCTATCGGAGCCGCCTCGCGACGCGGCAGAGCAAGCGGGTTTCGGGCATGGCGGGATAATGGCCAATCGCCGGCTTTCGCTCAATAGCCGGCAGCGCCTGGCCCGCCCGAAGGTCCGGCCCGGCGACACCCTCGCACCTGGGTGGACAGGGCGCTTCCATTGGCGCTGCGTGGATGATGCTCTTCTCATCCACCAGCGGAGTGACCGGCGAGCCCGGAAGGTGGACCGATGAAGCGCGCTCCACCCTACGCCTGGTCAATCGCCCCCATGCACCGGACCCCCCGCGAACGCGAGGCCTCCGAACCGGCAACACGGCCGCCCCCTGGCGAGCTCGAACTTATGGCCGCGTAGGGTGGATGACGCTCTTTTCATCCACCAGCGAAGTGACCGACGAGCCGAGAGGGTGGACCGATGAAGCGTGGCCCACCCCACGCCCGCCCATTGCCCTCATGCACCGGAACCCCCACGAACGCGAGGCCTCCGAACCAGCAACACGGCCGCCTCCAGGCGAGTTCGCACTCACGGCCGCGTAGGGTGGATGGCGCTTTTTTCATCCACCAGCGACGTGTCCGGCGAGCCCGAATGGTGGACCGATTAAGCGCGGTCCACCCTACGCTCGCCAATCGCCCCCATGCACCGGAACCCCCACGAACGCGAGGCCTCCGAACCAGCAACACGGCCGCCTCCAGGCGAGTTCGCACTCACGGCCGCGTAGGGTGGATGGCGCTTTTTTCATCCACCAGCGACGTGTCCGGCGAGCCCGAATGGTGGACCGATGAAGCGCGATCCACCCCAGTCGATCGCCCTCCGTGGGCCCACACCGAGGCCAGGAGGTGAGGGCATGCCTGCTGCAACCTATGGCGCGCTGAGGTTGGCTAGTATTCAATCAGCCCCTGGCACAAACCCGCGACCCAATGGAGACAACCCCATGAGCAATGACCGCCGCAAGGTGGAAGAGGGCGCCGACGACGTCCCCCGCCTGATCGTCGCGCTCAACGCCTCGCGCCCCGCCAAGGCCAGGAAGCGCGCCTGATGACCGAGCCCGGCACGCGCGACTGGGTGCGGCGCAGCGACCACCCGGCGCGGATCGAACGCATCGAGGCCTACTTCGGCGGCCACGGTTACGACCCACACCGCCACGACACCTACGCCATCGGCCGCACCCTGTCCGGGGTGCAGAGCTTCAGCTACCAGAAGAGCCTGCGCCACAGCCTGCCCGGCGGCACCCTGGTGCTGCACCCCGACGAGCTCCACGACGGCATGGCCGGCACCGAGGCCGGCTTCCACTACCGGATGATCTACGTCGAGCCGGTGCTGATCCAGCAGGTGCTTGGAGGCCGGCCGCTGCCCTTCGTGCCGGGCGGCCTCTCCGATGACCTGCGTCTGCACCGCGCCACCGAAACCTTCATGCAGGCCATGGACCGCCCGCTGCAGGCATTGGAGGAACAGGACGCCATTTTCGACCTGGCCCAGGCGCTGCAGGCGGTAGGTGGCAGGCGGCGAGGGCGGCGGGCCTTCGACTTCGCCTCGGTCGAGCGCGCCCGGGACTACATCCACAGCCACCTCGGCAGCAACGTCACCCTCGACGAACTGGAGCGCGCCAGCGGCCGCGAACGCTGGAGCCTGTCCCGCGATTTCCGCGCGCTCTACGGCACCAGCCCCTACCGCTACCTCACCCTGCGCCGCCTCGACCGCTGCCGGCGCATGCTGCTGGACGGCTTCAGCCTGGCCGATGCGGCCCTGGCCGCCGGCTTCTTCGACCAGAGCCACATGACCCGCCACTTCACCCAGTGCTACGGCCTGCCCCCGGCGCGCTGGCTGCGCATGCACGGCCGCTGAAGCTTGCAGGATCGTACAAGAGCGCTACGGCGGGCCTCGCTACTCTCGCGGCTCAACCCCCAACCCGGAGCCGCACCATGGCCGTTCAGCCCAACCACCAGAGCATCAACCTGTTGCAGAAGACCTCGCTGTTCAGCGAGCAGTGGAACCCCAAGGTCGTCGCCGAAATGAACGACTACCAATTCAAGGTCGTGCGCATCGAGGACGACTTCATCTGGCATTCCCACGCCGACACAGACGAAGCCTTCCTGGTGCTCGAAGGCCAGCTGCGCATCGATTTGCGCGACGGTGCCGTCCTGCTCGGGCCGGGCGAACTCTATGTCGTGCCCAAGGGCGTCGAGCACAAGCCCTACGCCGAAGGCGAGGTGAAGATGATGCTCATCGAGCCCCGTGGTGTGCTCAACACCGGCGAGGAAGGCGGCGAACGCACCGCGCAGAACGACGTCTGGATCTGATTGCCCGCCTGCATCGCACCTATTCGCGATAGGCCGTCAGGGTTCGAACCGAGCGCTGACAGGACAAACACCTGCCGTGGGGTGTGCCGTGCGCACCTCCGCTCGGTGCTCCCGGCGAAGCTGGAGCCCGGGCTACGCACGTGATCGCACGCAGGGTGTAGGGGCGACTTCAGCCGCCCATCGATGCCCGGCATCGCGCCTTCGTGGGAGCGAATTCATTCGCGATAGGCGGGGGCAGGGTGCAACCACGCCCCCCGCCACGTTGGGCTTTGTCCCTCAGCCCAACCTCCAAGACCATGCCTCAGGGAAGCTGGCACTCGTAATAAGCACCTTGGAGCGTGCTCGTAGGGCACCACTTCGCCATGTTGACCAGGTAAGCAGTGGGATTGAGCGTCTTGGCTTGAGCCAACGCCTGCTTGGCCTCGTTGTTGTCGAGGTAGACCTTCACGCTGCGGAACGAGCCGGCCCGGCGAAATATCTGGGCATCCAGCCCGACACGCTGTTTGATTGTCCCGACGGTTTTCTGCGCGTTATCCAGGGACGTATCTCCGCCCAGGATCACTCCCCAGGTATCCGCCGGGCTGGAGGAAGTGGTGGGAAGGGCGGTCGTAATGAACGCCTCCGCTGCATCCTGCGACATGGTGACCCCCGAATACGCGTCGAGTATCTTCACCGCCCAGCCTCTAATCTTCTTGTTCGCCTCTGGGTCTGTTTTGTCGCGTGGGTCCTCGTTCAGGATGGTGACGGCCAGCTCCACGAACTTCACTTCCGCGTCCCGCTGCTTGTTCGCGTTGGCAACGACATTAGCCAGGACTGCGATCGCAATAGGAATGAACACGGCGGCGATGGCTTTGCTGATGTAGTCGAGTTTCTGCCAGTTGTTGATGGATTCCATTCCGTCGTCCTCGTTTGTGCCTATCCGATCACCTTGTGCCGTTTGCTGCGGTGCGGGTTATCACGAGGGTAGTTCACTTGATCCCGACAGGATGGCCACGTGCCGTAGGGTGTGCCGCGCGCACCTCCACTCGGTGCTTCCGGTGAAGCTGAAGCCCAGGCTGCGTATGCGGGATGTAGGGGCCACTTCAGTCGCCCGGCGATGCGCAGCATCGCGCTTGCGCAGACCCTAATTCATTCACGACAGGCGGGGGCAGGGCGCAACCCACGACCCCCGCCACGTTGGGCTTCGTTCCTCAGCCCAACCTACAGGAGCTGCAAGCCCTTCCAGCTCGGCAGGTCGCGCAGTTCCGGCTCGTCATGGATGGCCAGAAACACCGGCAGGTCGCGACGCGCGATCCAGATATCGCCTTGCCACTTGAGCACGCCCACTTGCTGGTTGGCCCAATGCATCAGGGCCCGTTGCGGCGCCGCCTCGGCGTTGCGGTGGCGGTCGTGCAGGGTGGGCAGCACCACCTCGCTCAGCCACTGGCCGATGCAGCGGTGCTCCGGGTGGCGGAAGCGGTACAGCGCCTTGTAGGCCCCGGCATCGCTGATCACCTCCACCTCCTCGCGCAACCCGGTGGCGTACTCCAGCAGCACCCAGCGCTTCTGGTTCGGGTCCATGCGCTGGGGCAGGCGATAGGGGCGCAGCGCACCGATCATCCGCGCGAAATCCACGGCGACGAACCAGGGTTGGTTGTCGATCATCACGGCGCGCAGGGGATAGGTGTTGCGGTGGAAGAAGAGCGGGGTGAGTGCTTCGTGCATGGTGTAGCTCCTATCAGTTGGTTCAGGAGCTGCCGCCATCCGCTGTCAAACGAAGGGTGGCAGACCGCGCAGGGTTGACAGACCGGCGATAGGACCCGGCAGACCCGAGGGTCTCCCCACGCGATCTGCCATAAAGCAGTGCAGTTAAAACTGCATGCGAGCACGTGCCTGCAAAAAACGTCCGCCGTTTTTCGCATGCACCTAGCGGCGCAATCGCGCCTATCGGAACGGGCTGTCAAACCCGGTCGCGGGATTTACCGCGACCGGCGAAGGATAGGGAGGTGGGGCGGAGAGGGCAAGAGGATGTTTGTTAGTCTGGTATCAGCTCACATTCACCACTTTCAATTTGCGCTAGGAATTTTTTAAATTTACCGGATTCAATTTTCCCATCTGCGTACTTGACTCTAACTATGGCGTTTCTACCAATCTTCTTTGATGCAATTAATTGAGTTGAGGGTGGAGTTTCGTATCTGCGATAGAAGTCCTCATGAACAAGTTTTCTCAGTTCGCTATCAAAAAAGTCACCGAAGTCATCAGGGAAGTAAGGGAGGGAGAATTTATTTGCCTCTAAGATGACTGGGAGGAATTTTATAAGACTTTCGTCTATCGGATAATTTTTCTCGTAAAAAGCCCCGGATCTAACTCGCAGGTAGATTAAAACAAGAGCGCCAAATTTAGCGGTGTCTTCGTCTAGGATGTTGTTTTGTAGTGAGCGCTTAAATGCGCGATCTGCGTGATCTAAGATGCTGTGACATTTTTCATAGTCTTCTCCGGCCAAGGGGATTGAGATTATTTGAAATATTGGCCTGAAATCTACGCCCGAAAGTACATAGCTGTCTTGGCTTAAGAGCTCTTGGTAAGCCGCTGTTACTGAGTTTGGTTCTTCGTCTACTTCGAGTAGCAAACTTAGTGATAAAAGATTTTTTAGTTCTTCTTCTGGTGCTTGGTTTGTATACGGGAGGGCGAGTTTTGTGATCAATGGGATAAATATAAATTGCTCTCTTGATATTAATTCGAGCAAGACTTTTAGTATTAGGTTCCAGGCATTAACAGGCTGTCTTGGCTCTCCGCTGTCAATATACGACAAAAGCCGGCTCGCCTCTGTGCTTTCATTTGCGAGCACTAGATTTGCTATAAGGTCGGCGCATTCATTTTCGCTGAAATATAATGAATTCAGTAGTTCGTTTTTTGATAGTGCTAGGCGAGACGATATATATAAACTGCTGCACTTCTTATATAGTTCGTTTTTGGCTTCTAGGTTTGGTTCTAGATTCGCTCTGGCTAGGGTTAGTGTGCATTTTACATTTTCTGATGCTATTGCGAGCGCTTCCTCAATGTGGGCTATGCCGAGGTCGATGTTTCCGAGTTCGCCGTAATATCTACTTAGTTGGTAGTTGGCTGTATAGAGAATGTTTCTTGCGAGAGTGGGTTTTCCACTCTTTTGAAGTTCGTCCTCTGCGCTAATTGCTTTCAGAATTAGCTCTGGAATTTCCGAGTGATCCTCAAGATCGGAGAGCCTTTCCTTCGTTGACATTAAGGCGCTGGCAAGGTTGATGCAGGCTTCGGAATAAAAACTGCTGTGATATTTCTCGTCTACTGGATAGGCGATTTTTCTAAACTGAGCAATCGACTCATTAACTCTGTCTGAAAATAGGAGGCATATGCCGCTCCAGTAAGATTTGAAGTCTATCAACGATTGGTTTGGATTGTCTCCTAGCTCGCAGCTTTCAAATACCTCAAGTGCAGATTTAAAGTCTTCGAGTTGAGTGAAGCAAAAGCCAATGTTGAGTTTTGCAGTGATGATGCTATCGGGTTTTTCAGATTCAGCTAATAACTCTTGATAAAGAGAGATGGCTTCTTGGTACTCATTGGAGTGGAGTTTATTGGCCGCCCGTTCTTCCAAGGTTAAGGTTTGGCGTTCTATATCCGTTATCCATTTCTCAGATAGAGACTCACTCATTATTTTGTTTTTGAAAGCAACGGAGCCATCTTTCTTCTTGGGGGTGCTAATGCCCGCGAGATAGAGTTTGTCTTTTATTTTGTCAGATAGTGAAGCGCTTTTCCCGTAATGTATGGTCATGACGGCACTTCTAATTTCTCGATCAATTTCGACTCTTGCTCTTATATGGTCGAAAGGGGGTAGGTCAAAATTAGTAAGGTACAGAGTTCGTACGTGCGAATCTATAGAATCTATATTCGGGCGCGGGTTGTCAGCTAAGTCACTTTCAATTGCAGAACATATATCCCACGTTGCTCTAGGGCTTCCAGAAGTCCAGTGGTAAACCCTTTCAATTATGTCGTCATTTAGAGGGAGGGAGCATTGATCAAGAAAGCGCTTGGTCTCTAGTAGAGTGAAGTCGTTGAGGTAAATTTTTTCCCCTATATTGAAGGGGGATATAGCCTTGTTTTTTATTAGGTCTGCCGGGTCTGCTACGCCAGAAAGAATATAAGTTAGTCTTTCGAATTGTGGGAAATTAGTTCTCCCGGAAAAATAGATGCTTCTAATTAGGGAGAATACATTGTCTGAGTAGTTGACTTTGGTTAAGGCGTCAATTTCGTCCAGGCAAATAATTAGTTTTCCAGGTAGAGTGTTTAATACTTCTCTTAGCTCTAGCTCGTGTTCTTTGTGTGGCTGTAGATCTTCGGATTTCGATCTTGATGCTTGGATTCGCTCTTTAGTGCTATTTAGTAGTGGTGTTTTGCTTATTAGTATTATGTCGATGATGTTGCGGAAAAAGGAGCGGAGGTCTGAGAAAGAGTTTGAGACGTCTAAATAGCAAAAGCAGTTATCGTTCGAGTCAAAATCTCTCTTTGCGTTAAGTAGAAGGTTTGTTTTTCCCATTTGCCTAGATACAAGAACATATCCTGGGCGCCCCATGTCTTCAACTATCTGCCGCAGTTGCCTATCTGCTTCTCGAGTGACGTAGAGCTCTTTTGGCACAATTGCATATGGTTTGATTTTTTTTTGCATTATTGTGCGCCCTTAGAGCTGGAGGCCATGTGCTGACATCGTTAGCAGATCTTCATTGCTCATATTTGGTTTCAGTAGCTTTGTTCTTAAAAAGGTTTTCAAGAAGCGTGGTGAGCCATGTGCTAGTTGAGCAAGGTTTTCGGGGAGGTCTTCCGGGTGTAGCGATTCAAGATTGTCAGTAATTAGTCTTGTAAGACTTTGAAGTTCGCTTTCGGACCAAGTGCGGCACTCAATAACCCTGAGGTAGTTGTTGAGTTTTGATAAATTTCGGCAGTTTTTGAAGTCTGGCTTTCCTAGGGATGAGATAATGAATCGAAAATTATTTGCTTGTGATAACTGTTTTACAGAGGTAAGAAGATCTTCGATTAATAGCGAAAGTTGGGTTTCTGCTGATGCTTCGTTTGAAGTGCTTGGAACTTCATCAATATAAATGTAAAGGGATTTCTGTGCGTTTATGGATTCCGAGATCATTCGAACTAAGTTGTTAAATGTTCGTTCCGGAATTTTCTCGTAATCATTGTTGGAAATGTGTATTGTTTCAATCATTTCTGTCAGGAAAGCTTGTCTGAAATCCCCTGTCAAACATTGGGAAAAACACATCTCAATCGACTCTCCTGCGTCTTTGGCAAGTAGGCGTTTGATCATCGATGTTTTGCCAGATCCCGAGGGGCCAAATAACCAAAAGCTAGTCAGTGAGAGGTTGAGAGATATTTCATTGTCTATGTCGCGAGTCAAATAGAACGGCTCGCAGTTTATGTCGTAAATATCGAATAATGGGCCGTGTTTCGTCAGCTCGTCGTTTTTAGGAGTGGGAGGTGTTGAGTGTTCAGGAAAGCCGGCTTTGGGGAAGAAAATGTTATTCAGAAAGTCTACGAGAAATATATGGCTGCCGTGATTTATGCTGGTTGGCTTGACGATTGTTGAGTGATTCGTCTTTGGTATGATTTTTGTGTTTGGGAAGTATCTAGAGGCAGAGCTGTGCAGAACAATTGGTTCGAATCCGGGCAGCCAGCGCATATGAAAGAATCCAACGTGCTCAACGGCCTCGGCTCCAAAAAAGCTATTAAGTTCTCGCTTTTCTAAGAAGCTTTTAAAGCGCCCATCGAGATCGCTCAATATCTCACTATTCTTTTTTAATTGTTTGCCTGTTCGGTTTTTGTAAAAAGAAGCTAGCTTTGAAAGTCGGTCAGCATAATCGGAGCCGATTGAAGGTGATGCTAATAGCGCTAATCCTATTTTGTGGCCTGCAAAATACTCTCTATAGCTTTCTAACATGTACCGTACGACAATGCCGCCAAGGCTATGGCATACAAATATAATTTTATCTAGCTCTATTGGTGCGCGCTTCCCGCATGATGATTTGCGGCGCAAAGAGTCAAATAATTCGTTGGCGCACTCTCTTATTCCGTAGCTTCCTGAGTCGACATCTGTGAAGTATCCGCCTAGAAAGATGGATATTTCAGGTATGCGGCTGTCTGTTTTTAATATGTCAGGCCAAAAGATTTTATTCTTAGGGTTCATCCAGCAGCTATTGGTGCTTGAAAAGAAACCGTGTACGAAAATTACTCCAGTATCACAGTGTTCATTATATTGATGCCAGGTGTTGTTGTCGGGCATATATGCGTCTTATATATTTGGATTTTTAACCGTTGTCGGCACTAATGACTATCAACGACTGAGCGTAGATTTTTATTCACCAGATGAGGTTGCCTGCGGCTGCGGCACGCCATTCCGTTCATGCCGGTACACGCTCACCGTTTCGTACACCACCTTGCGCAGGCGGTTGATGCCGCCGATGGGGCGGTGTTCGGGGAGGGCGTGCCAGGGGTTGAAGGAGAGGTTGTCGCAGAATTCGTTCTGCTCGCGGCTATCGAAGTCCTGCGCGGGCACCTTGATGGTGGCGACGGTCTTGAAGGGGGAGACCTTCTCGCTCCAGGCCACGCTGGTGTCTTCGATGGGCATGTAGTACTGCGGGTTCTGCACCTGCACCTGGAGGGCGAAGCAGGCCGGTACGCGGTCCAGCGAGAGTTGCTGGTACAGGGCGTTGCGCAGGAAGTTGGGCAGGTCGGTGTTCTGCTTGGGCAGCGTGTACTGGGGGCAGGATTGCGGGTCGGGGATGACGCGGTACTTGATGTTGGCCTGGCCGAGCTTGTACGGCGAGACGGAGCTGTAGACGGTGTCGGTGGGGCTGGCCGGCGCCGGCGCGAGGGTTTGCAGGGCGATCAGCATGTGGCGGATTTCCCAGGTGCGCGGGTCGAGGCTGGGGAAGAAGGCGCCGACCTTCTGGCCGTTGGCCTGGGCTTCGAAGTTGCTGCGGTATTCGGCCACGTCGCGGATGAAGAAGACGTCGTGGTTGAACATCACGAAGTCCTGCTCGGTGGCGTGGTCCGGGGCGTTCATGAGCTTCTGGCCGGGCACGTCGAGCAGCTTGATGGCCATGCCGCGGGCGTCGCGGGCGCTGTCGAACTGCGGGTAGGCGTTGCCGTTGGAGAGGCGCATCCAGGCTTGCCAGGTCTTGCCCGGTTCGGCGAGCACGCCGGCGCGCAGGTCGCTGGCCAGGTCCTGGGCGACCGTGACTTCGGCCTTCACGCAGCCGTGGGCCTTGGCGTGGGCGTCGCGCATGACGCGGGTGTTGTCGCGGTGCTGTTCGACCACGCGCACGGCTGATTCCATGATCGCCTTGGCGTCGCTGGCTTCGTTCGGCGGGATCTGTTCGTCGGCGGAGACGGGGCCGGAGAACTTCCAGCCGTAGTAGAGCGAGCCGATGCCCCAGCCGAGCAGGCCGACGACCAGGAGGATGAGGAGGAGCTTGCCGAGGAGGCGGCCGAGCCAGAGCCAGAAGCGCTTGAGCATGGGAGCTTGAGTCCTTGTTGTTCGTTCCCAGGCCCTCCCGTGGCGGGGAGGGGTTTTACAGCGGTCTATCAGCCTTCGCAGGCGGGGCCGGGCGTCCAGGGTTTGGGCGCGACGGGGCTGAGCTTTTCCTCCAGGGGCTGGTTGCCCATGACTTTGAGGTATTCGATCAGCGCGAGGCGTTCGTCCGGCGAGAGGGCGCGGCCGATCACGCCGTTCTGGCGGCAGCCGTCGCGGAATTCATGGCCCTGGTTGCCGTTGCCGGTGACCGAGGTCTTGAACAGGAAGCCGCCCGGGAACTTGTCGTGCTGGAAGCCGGCGAACTGCGGGTCGTACTCGAAGTTGCCGACGTAGAACTCCTTGGCGCGTTCGGGCACGGGGGAGAGCAGCTGGAAGATCGTAGGCACCGAGCCGTTGTGCAGGAAGGGCGGGGTGGCCCAGATGCCGTCCAGCGGGCGGGCCTTGTAGGCGCGCAGTTCGCGCACGCCGATCTTCAGGCCGTAGCCGTCCATCTGCTTGCGTTCCTCGCCGCTGATGCCGGCTTCCTGGTAGGCGCGGTCTTCGACGAAGGCGGTGAGGTAGGCCAGGCCCTTGGCGCTGGAGATCTTGCTGAAGTCGAGGTCTTTCAGCGGCGGTTTGCTGAACAGTTCGACGTCGAGCTTGGAGAGCTGTTCCTTGGTCCAGCTGAGCTTGGTGATGTCGAAGCGGTGGTCGGCGATGTTGTCGGCGGTGGTGGGGTCGGTGCCGATCTTGTCGGTGGCGACCATGCGCATCTTCCATTCCGGGTCGCGGTCGGGAGCGAGGCGCTTGTCCACCGGTTGCGGGTTGGGGGCGTGGCAGTAGGCGCAGTTCTCGGCGAACAGGGCGCGGCCCTGGCTGGCGCGGGGCAGGTCGATCTTGCCGAAGACCTCTTCCGGCCAGGTCGGCGGCTTCAGGGTCTTGAGGGTTTCTTCCAGGGTGTGCAGGTCGCGCACGCGCACGCTGGAGGCGTAGCGCTGGTCCAGCGGCACCGGCTGGCCGTTTTCCTGGTGCAGGGTGAGGCTGGCGCCCACGCCGAGGGATTCGCCGATGTTGCGTGCCATGGGCTGCATGGCGGAGCCGTTCCACTGCACCCAGTCGAACTTCCAGATGTCCCACAGCTGCGGGTAGCTCACCGGGGCGTTGGCGATGCGGTAGTTGGCCGGGTCGATGGCGTCGCCGAACACGCTGTTGGCGATGCGGCCGAAGGCGTCGGTACGGCCAAAGCCTTCCTCGGTGGGGTAGAGGCCGCGGTGGGTGTCGTTCCAGGCGGTGCCGAGCAGGCGGTCGAGCACATCCTTGAAGTCGCTGCGCAGTTCGTCCTTGCCCTTGGGGTATTCCTCGCCGAGTACCGTCTTGGCGAAGCGGTTGAACTTGAGCGGGTTGTAGTAGGTGAAGGCCATGCTCATGCCCAGCGCCTGGCCGAAGCCGCCGCCCTTGAGGGTGGGCACGGTGGAAGCGAGGGAGTGCAGGGCGGCGCCGCCGTCGATGCGCACGGCCTGGCCCTTGTAGTGCAGCTCGCCGGTGTGGCAGGCGGCGCAGCTGATGTCGAGGTACTGCTGGCCGGTGTCGTCGTCCTCATGCCTGGCGAAACCCACGGGCAGGTTGCCGGGGTTCAGCTCGGTGGGTTTCTGCTTGGGGTCGACGAGGAAGCCGAAGCGGCCGAGGTATTCCGGGCGGGCGAACTTGTCGCTGGAGAAGGGCAGCTCGAGGGCGGTGAACCAGTCGTAGCGCAGGCCCTTAACCGTGGTGCCCTGGGGGTGTAGTAGTAGGTCTGACGCGCCTGTTCGTCCCACTGGTCGAGGTAGTGCAGCTGCTCGGGGGCTTTGTAGGTGGGCAGGTTGGGGTTGGCGACGTAATAGAGGACGACCGCCAGGCCCACGAGGACGAGCACGAGCAGAAGCACCAGGGTGCGACGCAGGATTCGCATCAGATACATCCTTGTAACCAGTGTGGAAAATCCTACGTTATGCCAATCAATAGGAATATTGGCAAGGTGCTATTACCAATGTCCTCAGATTGGGGTGTTTTGTCGGTTGCGTCATGTTTTTGCAATCCCATTTCCCACGGCCTTTTCGGCATAGACCCGCGCCATCTGACGGCGCCGCGGCTTTAAGAACTTTTCGCGATCTTTCCTATAAGAAATGGTTCCATACCCCGTCAAAGATATTGCTAGCGTTACAGTCAGGCGCGCCAAACCCTTGTTTTTAAAGAATTATTCAAAAAATTGGCGCCAAGGATGGGACATGTTGGACACCATCACTCCTAGTACCCGCCGCGTGCTGATGATCGACCCTTGTGAGGAGTGCCGACAGCTATTGCCGCGCTTGCAGGCGAGCGGTTGGACTGTGGAAAGCCGCGAATCACGACAGGCCCAGGCGGGCGGTTATGACGTAGGCCTTTTATGCCTGCGCCATGAGCACCTGGATAACCCCGAACGCATCAAGACCCTGATCAGCAGCAGCGGCACCGAGTGGATCGGCCTGCTGGGGCCCGATATCGCGCCCCAGGAGCGGGTGGAGGATTTCGCCGGCGAGTGGTTCTTCGACACCCTGGAAATCCCGGTGGATTCCACCCGGCTGCAGGGGCTGCTCGGCCGCGCGTTCGGCATCGCCCGGTTGCGCGGGTTGGGCAGCCGCCAGGGCGCCGAGCACGAGCTGCTGGGGCAGAGCCGGCCGCTGCGTGACTTGCGCAAGCAACTGACCAAGTTCGGCCCGCTGGACAAGCCGGTGCTGATCCTCGGTGAGAGCGGCACCGGCAAGGAGCTGGTGGCGCGCACGCTGCACCGTTACTCGCGGCGCGTGGGCGGCCCCTTCGTGGCCTTCAATTGCGGGCTGCTGGACGAGGCCGGTTGCAGCGCCGCGCTGTTCGGCCCCAATGGGCGCCTGCAGGCGGCGAACGGTGGCAGCCTGTTCCTCGATGCAGTGGGCGAGTTGCCCCTGGAGGTGCAGCGCACGCTGATGCACTGCCTGCGCACCCGCAAGCTGCCTCAGCCCCAAGGGCCGGCGCGAAGCCTGGACGTGCGCCTGCTGGTGGCTTCCGACCGCGACATCGAGCTGATGGCCGAGCAGGGGCGCTTCCTCCCCGAGCTTTACCAACTGCTGGCGGCGCATCAGGTGCGCCTCACGCCCCTGCGCCGGCGCCAGGGCGACATCGCGCTGCTGGCCAATTACTTCGCCGACCTCTACAGCCTGGAGTCCGGGCACAAGCCGCGGCAGTTCAGCGAAGAGGCGCTGACGGCGATGGTCCGCCACCACTGGCCGGGCAATGTGCGCGAGCTGGCCAGCCGGGTGCGGCGCGGCTATGCGCTGGCGGAGGGGGAGCAGATCGAGGCAGGGGAACTGGGCCTGCACAGCGTGCCGATGGACAGCGTGCTGATCGGCACCCTGGACGACTACAAGCGGCGGGCGGAATACCAGGCGCTGTGCGATGCGCTGGCGCGCTACGGCAACAACCTCAGCCTGGCGGCGCGGGTGCTGGGCATCTCGCGGCCGACCTTCTACCGGCTGCTGCACAAGCATCAGCTTCTATAAACAGCCGGGCTCCGTGCAGGGAGCCGAGCCCGCGCGCCGATGGGCTCTTGTAGGGTGTGCTGCGCGCACCGATCCCGCGCTCGGCCTGTCCGGCGAGCGCCGAAATGCTCCGTGCCGATCCGACCTTTGAGGCGCGCACACCCTACGGCACGCGTTCATCCTCTGGGGCTTCAATTCGAATGGTCACGACCTTTCCTCTTGGCAAGGGGGCTTGGCCAGACTTCGGGGTGTGGAAGTAGGGTGTGCTGCGCGCACCTGGGAGCCTACCGGAGGCACCGTGCGGAGGTGCGCACGGCACACCCTGCGACACGAGTTCGTCCTGCCGGGCTCTGAGGAGCAATGACTCCTGGCCAGGTCTCAAGCAAACGAAAAAGGCGCCGGGTAGGCGCCTTTTTCATGGGCATCACGCCGTCAGCTTTGCATCGCCCAGCCGCTGACATCCATGGCCGCCTGGCGCAGCGCTTCGGAGCGCGTCGGGTGCGGGTGGCAGATCAGCGCGATGTCTTCACTGGAGGCGGAGAACTCCATCGCCACGCAGTACTCGGCGATCATCTCGCTGACGCTGGGGCCGACCAGGTGCACGCCCAGCACTTCGTCGGTGCGCTCGTCCGCCAATACCTTGGCGAAGCCTTCGGTCTCGTGGTTGATCTTGGCGCGGCTGTTGGCGGTGAAGGGGAACTTGCCCACCTTGTAGGCGCGGCCCTCGGCCTTCAGCTGCTCCTCGGTCTTGCCCACGGTGGCCACTTCCGGGCGGGTGTAGATGACGTTGGGGATCACCTCGTAATTCACCTCGGCCTTGTGCCCGGCGATGCGCTCGATGCAGACGATGGCTTCGTCTTCGGCCTTGTGCGCGAGCATCGGGCCGGAGGTGACGTCGCCGATCACCCAGACATTGGGCGTGGTGCTCTGGTGCTTTTCGTTGGCGAGCATGCCGCGCTTGTCGACGCTCAGGCCCACGGTTTCCAGGCCCAGGCCCTGGGTGTAGGGGCGACGGCCGATGGCCACCAGCACGTAGTCGGCCTGGATGCTTTCCGCCGCGCCGCCGGCAGCCGGCTCGACGCTGAGTTCGACGCCGTTCTTGCCGCTCTTGGCGCTGGTGACCTTGGAGGCGAGCTTGAACTTCATGCCCTGCTTGGCCAGGGCGCGTTGCAGGGTCTTGCCGGTTTCCACGTCCAGCCCAGGGCAGATGCGGTCGAGGTATTCCACCACCGTGACCTCGGCACCCAGGCGGCGCCAGACGGAGCCCAGCTCCAGGCCGATCACGCCGGCACCGATCACCACCAGGTGCTTGGGCACCTCGGGCAGGGACAGGGCGCCGGTGGAGTCGAGGATGCGCTTGTTGTCGATCTCCACGCCCGGCAGCGGGGTGGGCTCGGAGCCGGTGGCGATGACGATGTGCTTGGTCTCCAGCACCTGCTCCTTGCCGTCGGCGCCTTTCACGGCGACGCGACCCGGGCCGTCGATACGCCCCCAGCCCTTGATCCACTCGGCCTTGTGCTTGCGGAAGAGGAACTCGATGCCCTTGGTCAGGGCGCTCACGCTGTCGGCCTTCTGTTTCATCATCTGGCCGAGGTTGAGCGTGGGTTTGACCTCGATGCCGAGCAGTTCGAATTCCTTGCCGCTGGCCGCTTCATAGAGTTCGGAGGCGTGCAGTAACGCCTTGGACGGCATGCAGCCGACGTTGAGGCAGGTGCCGCCCAGGGTCTCGCGGCCCTCCACACAGGCCACCTTCAGGCCCAGCTGGCCCGCCCGGATGGCAGCGTTGTAGCCGCCTGGGCCACCGCCGATCACAACCACGTCGTATTGGCTCATGAAATTTCCTTCTGTCTCGATTGATGGCTATCAACCCAGCAAGCGTAGTGGAGCTTCACGGCGCGTCCATCGGCTTTGGATGACGGCCGCAATATCCTCGCGCCTGAATGATCGGTCAAGAAAAGATCGTGTTGGTCAGGGGGGTAGGGGCGGGGAGCGCTCTGGATTGTGGGAGCGAATTCATTCGCGATCGGAGCCCGGTCGGGGCTCCGGACGGCGGCGCGGTGCACCGCTGGGCGAATGAATTCGCCCCTACAGGGTGCAAGCCGGTGGCGTGGGTGGGGCGCTGGGTCTTTCGCGAATGAATTCGCTCCCACGGGGTAGGTTGGGCTGAGGTACGAAGCCCAACGCCCAACGCAGCGGAGCCCGTCGGGGTTAAGCGATATCCATAAGGCGCAGCTGGCTTTCGAAGCGCAGCGCCTCGCCGCTGATGGGGTCGATGAAGGCCAGTTCGCGGGCCAGCAGTTGCAGGGGGCGGGCGTGGTCGTCGGGGGCGCTGGTGTCGTGCAGGTCGGGGTAGAAGCCGTCGTTGAGGATGCCGGCGCCGAGGGCGGCCATGTGCACGCGCAGCTGGTGCTTGCGGCCGGTTACCGGGTGCAGGGCGTAGCGCCACAGCTGCGGGCCGCGCTCGATCACCTCCAGGCGGGTTTCGGTGTTGGGCTCGCCGGCCACCTGCTGCATGCGGAAGAAGGGCTCGCCCGCTTCCAGGCGGGTGCGCAGGGTGCAGGGAAACTCCAGCTGCGGCAGCGGCGCGGCCACCGCCTCATAGCGCTTGTGCACACGGCGTTCGCGGAACAGCGCCTGGTAGGCGCCACGGCTGCCCGGGTCGCGGGAGAACAGCACCAGGCCGGCGGTGTGTCGGTCGATGCGATGCAAGGGCACCAGCCCGGGGATGCCCAGGCGGCGGGTGAGGCGCGCCTGCAGCGTCTGCTCGACGTATTCGCCGGCGGGCATCACCGGCAGGAAGTGCGGCTTGTCGGCCACCACCAGGCGCTCGTCCTGGTAGAGCACGCGTTCTTCGAAGGGGATCTCCCGCTCCTGCGCCACTTCGCGGTAGTAGCGGATGCACAGTCCCTGCTGGTAGGGGCGCGTGGCGTCCACCGGCTGGCCTTCGCCATCGGTGACCCGGCCACGGGCCATGCGGTCGAGCCAGGTGGCGCGGTCGATGGCCGGGAAATGCGCGCACAGGCAGTCGAGCACCGTGATCCAGGGGCCCTGGGGCAGGTGCAGCGTGCTGGGGCGCACATTGGGTTCGGTGCTCATGGCCATCTCCGGCAAAGCCTGGCGGGGCGCGCATTAGGCCGTAGCGGGGGCGGGCGGTCAAACCCCGGCGTGCTCGTTTTCCCATTGCCCGGTGGGGCTTCGGCCGGCAGCAGAAGCGGACGGCCTCACCTGTCGAGCCTTTGAAACTTCAGCCTAGGATCACGGCCACTTCAAGCCACCGGGCCCCGCCATGACCGCCTTCGACATCGCCCCTTCCGCCCCGACGCCAGCTGCCTCGCTCTCGCTGCGCGACGCCGCCTACGGGGCCATCAAGGCGCGGATCATCCGCTGCGAGTTTCGTCCCGGGGAGGTGCTCAACGAGGCCGCGCTGGCCAGCGGCCTGGGGCTGGGCCGTACGCCGGTGCACCAGGCGCTGCAACGCCTGGAGGCCGAGGGGCTGGTGTCGATCATCCCGCGCAAGGGCGTGCTGGTGACGCCGCTGTCCATCGACGAGGTGCTGGAGATGATCGAGGTGCGCCTGTGCAACGAGGTGCTCTGCGTGGGCCTGGCCATCGAGCGCGCCAGCCAGACGGAAATCGCCGCCATGGACGAGCTGCTGGCCCGCGTGCCGGCGCTGATCGTCGAGCGGGACGTGGCGGCGCTGTCCGCCCTGGACCTGCAATTCCACCTGGCCATTTCGGCGGCCGCGCGCAACCGCGTGCTGGCCGATCTGCTGCGCAGCCTGCACGAGCGCCAGGCGCGCTTCTGGTTCCTCTCGCTGGCCACGGCCGGGCACCAGGAAGCGGTGCACCAGGAGCACCGTCGCATCCTCGAGGCCTTCCGCACGCGGGATGTGGCGGCAGGGCAGCGGGCCATGCGCGATCACATCGAAGCCTTCCGCAGCACCATCGGCAGGAGCATCTGAAACCGGGGCAACGGGCCCCGGCGCCTTTTCATGCACGCAAGGAGAATGACCATGGCACTGGATTTCATCGTCGCGGGCGAGCGTCGCCTCGCCTTCGAACCCCGGGAACTGGTGATCGCCGGCTGGACCGGGCGCAACCGGGTGGCCGTCGACCGGCACATCGCCGAGCTGGAGACGCTGGGCATCCGCCCGCCCACCGAGGTGCCGTGCTTCTACCAGGTGGCGGCTTCGCTGCTGACCACCGCCGAGAGCATCCAGCTGCCCCGCGACCATTCCACCGGTGAGGTGGAGTGCGTGCTGATCGCCGCCTGGGACGGCCTCTACGTCGGCGTCGGTTCCGACCACACCGACCGCCAGGTGGAGGCGGTGGACATCACCCTGTCCAAGCAGCTCTGCGCCAAGCCGGTGAGCCGCCAGCTGTGGTCCTTCGACGAAGTGGCCGGGCATTGGGACAGCCTGGTGATGCGCTGCTGGCGCGAGCGCGAGGGCCAGCGCGAGCTGTACCAGGAGGGCGAGGCCGGCAGCATGCTCGACCCACTGGACCTGATCGAGCGGCGCAACGGCGGCATGACCCTGCCCCAGGGCAGCGTGATGTTCTGCGGCACCCTCGAGGCGCTCTTGCCCATCGCCCCGGGCGAGGCCTTCTGCGTCGAACTGCACGACCCGGTGCTGGAGCGCACCCTCAGCCACCGCTACACAGTGGAAGTGCTGGAGGTGGAGGCATGAACGGCCTCGTCACCCTGGCGGAATGGTCCGCGCGCCTGTCCAACGGGCACACCAGCAGCCGCGAGCTGACCGAAACCATGCTGGCGCGCGCCCAGGAGCACTTCGCCGGCGGCGGCCATGCCTTCATGGAACTGGACGAGGAGGGTGCCCGTGCCGCCGCCGCGTTTGCCGACCAGCGCCTGGCCCTGGGGCGGCGGGTGTCGCCGCTCGATGGCCTGCCGGTGTCGATCAAGGACCTGTTCGACATCGCCGGCCAGGTGACCCGCGCCGGTTCGCGGGTGCTGGAATGGCAGGCCCCGGCCACGGTGGATGCGCCCGCCGTGGCGCGCCTGCGCGAGGCCGGCGCCGTGCTGCTCGGGCGCACCAACATGACCGAGTTCGCCTATTCCGGCCTTGGCCTCAACCCGCACTTCGGCACGCCCCTGTCGCCCGTGGGCGAGGGGCTGATCGCCGGGGGCTCCAGCTCCGGGGCCGCCGTCAGCGTGGCGCTGGGCATGTCGGTGGTGGCGCTGGGCACCGATACCGGCGGCTCGGTGCGCATCCCGGCGGCGTTCTGCGGCATCACCGGCTTCAAGCCCACGGCGCGGCGGGTGCCCGGCGAGGGCATGGTGCCCCTGTCGCAGAGCCTGGATTCCATCGGCCCGCTGGCGCCCACGGTGGCCTGCTGCGCCCAGGTGGACGCGCTGCTGACCGGCGCGCAGCCCTGGCGCGATGCCGGCCTGCCGCTGCAGGGGCAGCGCTTCTTCGTCACCCCCGACTACGTTTTGGAAGACCTCGCGCCGGAGGTGGCGCAGGCCTTCGACTGGGCCATCGCGCGCCTGGCGGAGCAGGGCGCGGAGATCGTCGAGTTCCGCTTCCCCGAGCTGCTGCGCCTGCCGGAGATCAATGCCGGTGGCGGCTTTGCGGCGGCCGAGTCCTGGCATTGGCACCGCGAGCGCCTGCTGGCCGAAAGCGCCCGCTACGACCCGCGCGTAGCGGTACGCATCGAGCGCGGCAGCCGGCAGAGCGCCTGCGACTACCTGGAGCTGCTGCTGGAGCGCGCCGAGCTGAAGGCCCGCGCGGCGGAGGTGCTGCTGGGCGCGGATGCCTGGCTGATGCCCACGGTTTCCATCGCGCCGCCGCGCCTGGCGGAGATCACCGATGACGACGCCTTCCAGCGCATCAACGCGCGGGTGCTGGCCAACCCCGCCGTCATCAATTTCCTCGACGGCTGCGCGCTGTCCATCCCATTGCCGGAACGCCCCGGCATCGCCCTGAGCCTGTGCGGGCTCGGCGGGCAGGACGCCAACATCCTGCAACTGGGGGCCGCGGTGGAGCGCTGCCTGGGCTGACCCTTCACCTCTGCGGGCGGCCTGGCCGCCCCGGGAGCGATCGCATGTCCATTTCCGATCCGGCCCGTTCACTCCTGCGCGAGCGGGCCTACCGCAGCATCACCTGGCGCCTGGTGCCCTTCCTGGTGGCGCTGTTCATCCTCGCCTGGCTGGACCGGGTCAACGTCGGCTTCGCCAAGCTGCACATGCTCGACGACCTGGGCTTCAGTGAAGCCGTCTACGGCCTGGGCGCGGGCATCTTCTTCATCGGCTATTTCCTCTTCGAGGTGCCGAGCAACCTGCTGCTGGAACGCATCGGCGCGCGGCGCACCTTGGCGCGCATCACCATTTGCTGGGGCTGATCTCCACCGCCATGTTCCTGGTGACCACGCCGATGCAGTTCTATGCGCTGCGCTTTTTGCTCGGGGTGTTCGAGGCGGGCTTCTTCCCCGGCGTGGTGCTTTACCTCACCTACTGGTTCCCCACCGCACGGCGTGCCCGGGTCAATGGCCTGTTCATGACCAGCTTCGCCCTGGCCGGGGTGATAGGTGGGCCGCTGGCGGGGCTGATCATGACGGGCATGGCCGATGTCGGCGGGCTGGCCGGCTGGCAATGGCTGTTCATCGTCGAAGGCGTGCCCTCGGTGCTCGCCGGCCTGCTGGTGTTGCGCTACCTGCCCGAGCGCCCGGCGGACGTGCGCTGGCTGAGCGCCGCGCAGCGCGCCCTGGTGAGCGCCGAGGTGGCCGCGGACGCCGCCGCGCCGGGCAAGGCTTCGAGCCTGCGCGACGCCTTCTGCAACCCCCACGTGTGGCTGTGCGCGGCCATCTACTTCTGCCTGGTGAGCGGCAATGCCACCATCGCCTTCTGGGTGCCGACGCTGATCCGCGACCTGGGCGTGCAGCGCAGCCTGGATATCGGCCTGCTGGCCGCCTTGCCCTTCGCCGTGGGCACGGTGGCGATGGTGCTCAACGGCATCCATTCCGACCGCAGCGGCGAACGGCGCCTGCACTGCGCCGGTGCCGCCGCCCTGGCTGCAGTCGGGCTGGCGGCCTGCGCCGCATCCATGGGGCATGGCGTGGCGGCGATGCTGGCGCTGGCCCTGGCAGCGGTGGGCATCCTCGCTGCCTTCCCGGTGTTCTGGTCGCTGCCCACGCTGTTCCTCACCGGCACCGCGGCGGCCGGCGGCATCGCGGTGATCAACTCGGTCGGCAACCTCGCCGGCTTCGCCGCGCCCTACCTCATCGGCTGGGTGAAGGACCGCACCGGCGCACTGGCCGGCGGGCTCTATGGGGTGGCCGGGCTGGAGCTGCTGGCGGCGTTGCTGGTGGTGGTGTTCATCCGCAAGACGCGGCACGGCTAGGCCCTTGCATGGGAGGGCGTGCTGGTTACCCAGGGCCGAGCGGCAGGCCGCCACACGCTGTGCTCGCCCAGCATGCGCTAGGCGCTAATTGCTAAATTCAGTATTTCGAAGATTATTGGCGCTATTTTTCAATAAGACGTGTTTTTATGAAGTTATAGGGCTTTCTGAATTTTCATATAACTCTATAATTATGCGTATTAAAGGCGATTTCTGGGTTTAACACTCGATATGATGAATTTAGGTCTGGTTAAACCGGCGGAAGTGGTCGAACTGCTCTGCGTGCGTCTGCGCCAGGAGCGCCTGATCCAGGGGATGACCCAGGCCGAGGTGGCCGCCCGTGCCGGTATCGGCGTTGGCACCCTGTCCAATCTGGAGGCCGGGCGCAGCGTCGCGTTCGACAGCGTGGTTCGCGTGGCCATGGTCCTGGGGCGTCTCGAGGAGCTGGAGCTGTTGTTCATGCCGCAACTGGAAAGCCTGGATGACATCCTCCGCTATGAACAAGGCGCCCAGCGTCAGCGGGTGAAAAGGAAAGCCGGCGATGTCTAAGCGGGTCGACGTCTACTACGACGGCTGGGGCGCGCATTGGCGCTGGGGTTCGCTGGTTTCCTCGACCGCGCTCACCGGCCGCCCGTTGATTGCCTTCGAGTACAGCGAAGAGGCGCTGGACTCGGGGCTGGAGCTGTCGTCCCTGCGTCTGCCCTTGAAAGGCCCACGGCTGCGCAGGGATTTCCCCGATCACCAGCTGTCGCTGCCGGGGCCGGTCTACGACTCGCTGCCCGATGGTTGGGGCATGTTGCTGATGGACCGCCTGTTCAAGCGCCGTGGGCTCAACCCCGCCCATGTCGGCCCCCTGGAGCGCCTGACCTACATAGGCGCGCATGCCATGGGGGCGATGTCGTTCGAGCCGGCGGCAGCGGAACCGCCGCTGCCCGCCGAAGAGATTCCCCTCGAGCAGCTGGCGGCGGAGGTCCAGGAGGTGCTCGACGGCGAGGGCGGGGAGTTCCTGCAGCAGTTGATGCTCATGGGCGGCTCGCCGCACGGCGCACGGCCCAAGGTCCTGCTCTATCGCGACCCTGCGTCCGGCCGCTTCAGCACCGCGACGGCACCTGGCCTGGATGCCTGGCTGATCAAGTTCCCGGCGGCCTGGGAGCACCCCGAGGTGTGCGCCACCGAGGCGGTCTACGCGCACTGCCTGCGCGAATGCGCGATCGACACCCCGGACACCGAATACTTCCAGCTACCCAATGGGCGGGCTGCGTTCGCCAGCCGACGATTCGATCGGCAGCAGGGCATGCGCGTCCCCATGCAGAGCCTGGCCGCCTTCACCGGCGCGGACTTCCGCGCAGCCGGCGCATTGGATTACACCAGCTTCCTGCGGGCGACCCAGTTCTGCTGCAACGACGTGCGGGAGAAGGCGCGCGCCTTCGAGCGGATGGTGTTCAACGTGGTGTTCAACAACCGCGACGACCACCCGAAGAACTTCGCCTACCGCATGGCTTCCAGCGGCCAGTGGACCCTGGCCCCGGCCTACGACGTGACCTTCTGCGAAGGGCCGGGCGGCTACCACCAGATGGATGTGATGGGCGAAGCGCTGCGCATCACCCGCCAGCACCTGCTCAAGCTCGCCGTGGACGAGGCGGACCTCTCGGCGCGGGACGCCGCCGATGTCATCGCGCGGATCTGCGACGTGGCCAGTGGTTTCACCGCCTGCGCCGAGGGTCAGTTCCCTCAGGGCATCACCCGTGACACCGTGCGCACGATCCAGGCGCGCATCGACGACAACATCGCGCTGCTCGGCTGACGCGTGTACCCCGCCACGGATGTGCTAAGCCTGCATAAGGCCGGCGCAGTGACATGCCGCAAGGATTTCACCGTTCAGCGCAACGGGCAGCGGGCCGGAGCCGCGCTACAATGCGCGCCTGCGTCGGGAACGGCGAGCCGGCGGTGCGTGTCCCATGCACGCGGCCCGGGCCTTCCCAGCCACCGATTTCAGCTTCGTTTTCACTTTGTATGAGGATCGCAGTATGTCTCGCACTTCCATCACCCTTGGCCTGGCGCTCGTAGGCGCTCTGCTGGCCGGTTGCAGCTCCACCGATGCGCCGGCGGAGAAACCTGCCGCCGCTGCCACCGAGAGCCTGCCGGCCGCCGCTCCTTCGGAAGACGGCCGCTGCTCGTCCGGCCCGGTGCGCTCGCTGATCGGCAAGGCCGCCACCCCCGAATTGGTGGAGCAGGCCAAGAACGCCGCCGGTGCCAGCGACGTGCGCGTACTCAAGCCGGGCAGCGTGATGACCCTGGAATACAACTCCCGCCGCCTCAACATCGACACCGACGACACCAACCTGATCAAGGGCGTCAGCTGCGGTTGAGCTGAGCCACCTCCAGGGCCCGCGTCGCCGGGTCCTGTCCCTCCCGCTGCTGCCATAAGGCTCCGTCCACACCTGTGGTGGTGCCATCCTTCAAGGGTTACGGACTTCGCCCTCTGTGCCCGCAACGTCCCGCCCCTAGCATCTGAGCTTCATCGCTTCCCGCCCGCCTGGATCGCACCCCTGACGATTCGGCATCACCCCGCGCGGGAAACACCGCATCACCGCAATCGACAGGAGTTAGCCATGACACTGCACTTCACCGTGGCCGGTGGGGAGTCCCTCGCGTTCGACGTGCGCAGCCTGGTGGTCGCCGGCTGGACCGGGCGCGACGCCGACCAGGCCAGCGCCCAGGCCCGTACCCTGAGTGCACCGCCGCCGCAGGAGTTGCCCCGCTTCTTCGAGCTGTCTGCCGACCTGCTGAGCACCGATGAGGACTTCCAGGTGCCGGGCAACGACTCTTCCGCCGAGGTGGAGTGCGTGCTGTTCTCCACCGGCACCGCGCTCTACGTCGGCATCGGTTCCGACCATGCGGACCGCCGCGTGGAGGGCTACGACGTAGCCGTCTCCCGCCAGCTCTGCCTCAAGCCGGTGGGGCGCGAGCTGTGGCGCTTCCACGAGGTGGCGGGGCATTGGGACCAGTTGCTGCTGCGTTGCTGGCGCCATGTGGAGGGGCGGGACGAGCTGTCCCAGACCGGGCTGGTGGCGACGTTGCTGGACCCCCGCGAGCTCATCGCCCGGCGCACCGGCGATGCCAGCCTGCCGGCCGGCACGGCAATGTTCTGCGGCACCTTGCCTTTCATTGGCGAGCCGCTGCCGGGAGAAGGGTTCAGCGTCGAACTGCACGACCCCGTCCTGGGGCGCAGCCTGCGTCACAGCTACCGGGTCAAGCCCCTCGCATGAGGGGCTCAGCCCAGCTTCATCACCACCACGCCGAGGGCGATCACTGCGCACGCCAGCAAGCGGATCGGCTTCATGGGCTCCTTGAGGAACAGCCAGCCGATCAGCAACGCGAACACCACGCTGGTCTCGCGCAAGGCAGAGACCAGCGCCACCGGCGCCCGCGTCATCGCCCAGATGACGATGCTGTAGGCCAGCAGCGACATGGCGCCGCCCGCCAGGCCGCTCTTCCAGTACGGGCCCAGTTGCAGGAACACCCGCGGCCCGCGCTGCACCGCGATTACCCCGGTCATCACCCAGCCATTCACCGCGAACAGCCAGGCGGCATAGGACAGCGCATCGCCGTTGCTGCGTGCGCCCACCGCGTCGGAGAGGGTGTAGCCGGCGATGAAGGCCGCCGTCATCAGCGAGCAGAACAGCATCGAACGATTGATCCCGACCCCGGCACGCCCGCCGCGCCAGGCCATCAGCCAGATGCCGGTGACCAGGGTCAGCAGGCCGGCTAGTTCGGCGTGGCCGAGCCCGTCGTGGAGGAAGGCCAGGGACAGCAGCGCCACCATCAGCGGCGAGCTGCCCCGGGAGATGGGGTAGACCTGCCCGAGGTCGCCGTACTGGTAGGCGCGGGCGAGGAAGTGGTTGTAGCCGATGTGCAGCACGGCGGAGAGGATGATCCAGGGCCAGGCGGCGGCCACCGGGAAGGCCACGAAGGGCAGGGCGCAGAGGGAGACCAGGCCCGCGGCCATCTGGATCAGGGTGGCGGTGAGCAAGCGGTCGAGGCCGATCTTCAGCAGCGCGTTCCAGCCCGCATGCAGGGCGGCCGCCGCCATTACCACCAGAAAGACCGAGGTTTCCACGCGCGAGGTTCCTTGTACCGACGGAGCGACGGCGCCCACGAGGGGCGCCGCGAAGGAGGCGCGATAGTGACACAGCCTCTTGCTCGCTGTGAAACCGCCGTATCCTTCTTCGTAGCCCGGGCTTCAGCCCGGGAAGCTCGCCGAGAGCCTCAGTTGATCGGCAGCGCCACCGGGCGGATCGGCGCGGCATCGGCACCGCGGAGCTTCAACGAGGCGCCGATGAAGGCGAACTCGTAGACCTTGTCCCGCGAGAGGCCTTCCAGGTCCACCAGCTCCATGATGGGTGCGCCCTGCTGGGCCAGCAGGTAGGTGTGCACCGGGATGTAGTTCTCCGGCACCTCGGTGGGGAAGGTCTCGAAGCTCAGGTTGTCCGCGCCCACCACCATGGCGCCGCCTTCCTCGATGAGGAACTTCGCCGCGTCCAGGCTCAGGCCCGGCGGGTTGGTCATGTAGCGCTGGGCGTTCTCGTAGTCGCGCATGCGCCCGGTGCGGATCAGCACCACGTCGCCTTTCTCCAGGCGCACGCCCTGCTTGTTCAGGGCTTGGCGCAGGTCCAGGCGGGTGACGCGGTAGCTGTCCGGCAGCATCTCCACGCCCTTGGCGGCGGGCACGTCGATCAACACGCCACGGGCGACGATGGGGGGCAGCTTCTCGGCGCCGGTCACGTTCCAGCCCCGGTCGCCCAGGTGGTCGGCGGCGGCATAGCCGTTCCAGATCTTGCCCTCCAGGCCGAAGTGGTTGAGCGCGTCGATATGGGTGCCCATGTGGGCGTACATGGACACCGCCGAGCCGGTGTAGCTGACGTGGCGGTTCATCGCCTCGCCCACGCCCATCGGGTCGGCCAGCAGGTTGCCGTGGGGCGTGTGGGTCATCCACATCTGGTAGGGCGGGTCGCCGGCGGCCTGCCAGCTGGGCATGCCGATGAAGTACTCCACGGCCAGGTCGTAGGCCTTGCCGCCGGCTAGGCGGCCGAGGATGGCGGCGCGGGATTCGGGGGTGATCAGGTTGAGGCGGCCGATCTCGTCCTTTTCGCCCCAGGGGCTCTTGCCGACTTCCTCGGCGGCGAGGGCGCCCTGGGCCAGGGCCAGCAGCAGGGGCAGGGCGGCGAAGCGGGAAAGGGGGCGGGGCAGGTGCATGGCGGAACTCCTGGGTGGTGATGAGTGCCGCGATGGTATTTGTTGAGTCTGGCGAGATAATCTGCGCATCCGCTGAAAGACATTCAACCAAAGGGAAAATATGGACCTGCTCGTTGCCATGCGCACCTTCCGCCGCGTCGTCGAGCTCGACGGCTTCAGCAAGGCCGCCCTCGACCTGGGCCAGTCCACCGCGGCGGTGAGCAAGCAGGTGCGCCAACTGGAGGCGCGCCTGGGCAACCTGTTGCTGCTGCGCACCACGCGGCGCATGAGCCTCACCGACACCGGGCGCGCCTACTTCGCCGAATGTTGCCGCCTGCTGGACGAGCTGGAGTCCCTGGAAAGCGCCACCGCCCAGGGTGCGGGCGAGGTCAGCGGGCGCCTGCGGGTGAACGCGCCGCTGTCGTTCAGCCTCAAGGTGCTGTCGCCGCTGCTGGCGGACTTCATGGCGCTCTACCCGCAACTGAACGTGGAGCTGACCCTCGACGACCACCTGCTGGACCCGGTCTCCGAAGGCTTCGACGTCTCCTTGCGCATCCGCTCCAGCCTGACCGATTCCACGCTGATCGCCCGGCGCCTGGGGGAGGTGGAGCAGGTGATCTGCGCCTCCCCGGGCTACCTCGCCGCGCGCGGCACGCCGCAGCGGCTCGAAGACCTCTGCAGCCACGACTGCCTCGCCTACCGCCTGGCCGACAGCCCCGGCGGCTGGCGCCTGGACGGCCCCAAGGGGCGCGGCGTCGAGCTGCGCACGCGGCTCTCGGTGGACAACAGCCTGATGCTCGGCGACCTGCTGGTGGCCGGTGCCGGCATCGGTGCGCTGCCGTCCTTCATCGCCGCGCCGCTCCTGGCCAGCGGCCAGCTGCAACAGGTGCTGCCGCACCAGCAGCTGGCCCGGCGCAGCATCTACGCCCTCTACGCCAGCAACCGCCACCTGCAGCAGAAGGTGCGGGTGTTCGTCGACTTCCTCGCGGAGCGGCTGGCGGGGTGAGGCCGTTTCACAGCGCGTTGCGGTGATCGTCTTAATGTAGGTCGGGTGCAACCCGACGGCGGTGCCGATCAAGTACGCGGGTTTCACCCGCCCTACGGAGTGCGGGCCTTGATCGCAATGAGTTCGCTCCCACTGACGGCATCACCCGCCTACCACCCGAAATGTAAGTACCGGTGTTTTTGTGCGTGCGACTTGATCAAGGTCAGGGTGGGCCTTCGACGCAGAGTGCCCAATAGAAAGGATTTCAGAAGACTCTTGCGGAGGAATCAGAAGATGTCCTCAGACACCCACCCAGTGCCGCATTCGGGCGCACTTGATGCCCGCAGCGCAGTAAACGGCCTCGACAGCAGGATGCTGAGCCTATGAGCAGTTACGAGAAACACGGCAATCCGGGCCTGGATGCCGTCATGAAGGTGATCGGCGGCAAATGGAAGGCGCAGATCCTCTACAGCCTCGGCGACCAGACGCGTCGCTTCGGCGAGCTGCGTCGGCAGATCGGCGGCATCAGCGAGAAGATGCTGGTGCTGCAGCTGCGCGAGCTGGAGCTGGAAGGCCTGGTGCTGCGCCGCGACTACCAGCAGGTGCCGCCCCGGGTGGAATACCGCATCACCCCGTTGGGCGCCTCGCTGGTGGACGCGCTGAAGGTGCTCGACGACTGGGGCCAGCGCCACGGCGGCCAGATCGGCATGCCGCCCCGGGTGATGGGGGACGAGTAGCGGCACGCGGGTTTCACCCGCCCCACGGAGCGGCGCCGGTCGGGGTTGGGCATTGGATGTAGGTCGGGTGCAACCCGACACGCTTGCCGGAAGCGCGGGCTTCACCCACTCCACGGAGCTTTGCCGGGTGGAGGTCGCTTTTTACCTCCACCAGCGGTGCCGCGCCGTGCTGCGAATGGTGGACGGGTGAAGCGTCGTCCACCCTACCGAACCGTCACTCCCAGTCAGCACAGACGCATCCCGGGATGTGGAGGTCGTTTTTTACCTCCACCAGGCGAGGTTGCAGGACTGCACCGACGGTACTGCCGGCTACTCCCATCGCGAATGAATTCGCTCCCACAGGTTGAGCGTCGGATGTAGGTCGGGTGCAACCCGACGTGGTTACCCCTGAATGCAAACGGCCCCGCATGTGCGGGGCCGTCGTTCATCCGTCGTCTGTGTCAGATGCGGAAGCTGCCTACCAGGTGCTTCAGGCGTTCGGCCTGTTGCTCCAGGTCGGCGCAGGCGCGCAGGGTGGCCTGGAGGTTTTCCACGCCTTCCTGGTTGAGGGTGTTGATCTCGGTGATGTCCATGTTCAGGGCTTCGACCACCGAGGTCTGCTCCTCGGTGGCGGTGGCGACGGACTGGTTCATGCCGTCGATCTCGCCGATGCGCTGGGTCACGCTGGAGAGGCGCTCGCCGGCCAGGTTGGCGATTTCCACGCTCTGCTGGCTGTAGCGCTGGCTCTCGGTCATGGTGCCCACCGCTTCACGGGAGCCGACCTGCAGCTCTTCGATCATCTTGTGGATTTCCTGCGCCGACTCCTGGGTACGGTGGGCCAGGTTGCGCACCTCGTCGGCGACTACGGCGAAGCCACGACCGGCTTCACCGGCACGGGCGGCTTCGATGGCGGCGTTGAGCGCCAGCAGGTTGGTCTGCTCGGAGATGCCTTTGATCACGTCGAGGATCTGGCCGATGTTCACCGTCTTGCCGGCCAGGGTTTCGATCTGGTTGCTGGACGCGCTGATCTTGGTGGACAGCTCGTGCATGGCGGTCAGCGTCTTGCCCACCACCTGCTTGCCTTCCTCGGCCAGCTCGCGGGCGTCGGAGGCCTGGTGCGAGGCATCGGCGGCGTTGCGGGCGATCTCCTGGGCGGCGGCGCCCAGCTCGTTGATCGCGGCGGCGACGCTGTTGGTGCGCTGGGCCTGCTCGTCGGAGTTGTGCATCGAGGAGTTGGAGGCGTTGACCACCAGCTTGGCCACTTCGTTGACCTGGATGGTGGCCGAGGACACCTCGCGGATCGACGCGTGAATGCGTGACACGAAGCGGTTGAAGGCCTGGGCCAGTTCGCCGAACTCGTCCTGGGAATGCACGTCCAGGCGGCGGGTCAGGTCGCCTTCGCCCTCGGCGATATCACCCATGGCGCGGCCCATCACCAGCAGCGGCTGCATCAGCACGCGGATCAGCATGCCCAGCAGGAAGAAGGTCACGACCACCGCGATGAGGGTGGCGATGACGGCCGAGGTGCGGAACTCGCCGAGCATGGAGAAGGCGGCGTCCTGGTCCAGCACCAGGGCGATGTACCAGTCGGTGGACGGCACGCCCTCGATGGGGGTGAAGGAGATGAACTGGGTGCGGCCGTCCACGTCGATTTCGGAAACGCCCGGGCGGATCACCGGGACGGCGCCGGGGTAGAGGTCGCTGAGGTTCTTGAGGATGTACTGGTTCTGCGGGTGCAGCAGCACCTTGCCCTGGGCGCTGACCAGGAAGGCATGGCCATTGCCCTTGAAGTTCAGCGAGTTGATCAGGCGGGTGATGCTGTCCAGGTCCATGTCGGCACCGGCGACGCCGACGAAGCGGCCATCGACGCGCACCGGGGTGGCGATGGTGATCACCAGCTTGCCCGAGGAGGCGGCGATATAGGGCTCGGTGAGGATGGTGCCCTGGGCGGCGCTGGCAGCCTTGTACCAGCCACGCTGGCGCGGGTCGTAGTCGGACGGGCGATTGCCCGCCGGCACCGAGAACATCAGGCCGTCTTCACCCCCGAAGTAGCTGAGCTGGAAGCGCTGGCCATACACCGGCAGGCCGATGGAGCGGGCCAGTTGTTCCTTCTCGGTGCCATTGGCAGCGACCTGCTGGCCGAGGGATTCGAGCAACTGGATGCGGCCTTCGAGCCAGCTCTTGATGTTGCTGGTGGTGAGGGCGCCGAGGTCCTGCAGGGAGTTGTGCACGTCGGTGCGCAGGGTCTGGCGCTGGCGGTAATCGTTGAACAGCACGAAGCAGGCGAAGGCGGTGATCATCACCAGGGACGCTGCCAGGAGGATCTTGTGGCTGAACTTCAGGTTTTTGGGCATCGCAAGGGTATCCACGTGTTCTGGCAGCGGGTGTGCCTGTTATCGACAGCCGGGTTTTGCCAGGCTGCGGGATAGTCGTTACAGCGCGGAGTACGGGGTCGCCGTCTGGCCGCGAACACAGCCAGGGCCGGGCCGACGCACGAAGCGGGCCTTGGCTGGACGCTGTGAGGGTTCCGCAGGACGCGGAGAAGGGTCCGGGCGCCGTGGCGCTAAGGGACATGAGCCCGGGTTGCGGGCGTTGTATCTGCGGGCATTCCATCGCCGATCGGCCCGACACGGGAAGGCATGGCGCCGGGCGGCGCGCATGATGTCATTTTGGTTGTGACGGGTGAATCCCCCTCGGTCATATTTACAGCACAACGCGGACGGACGGGTGCAACCGGGTGCTACCCGTCCGCGGCCTAGGCGTGCTTCGCCAGGTCCTTCAGCAGCTCCGCCGGCGCCGTCCAGGGCAGGTTGTGGGCTTCGGCGACGCCGGCAATGGCCAGGCGGCCATGGGCGACGTTGAGGCCGTTGCGCAGGTGCGCGTCGTCCGCCAGGGCCTTGTACGTGCCCTTGTTGGCCAGGGCGATGACGAAGGGCAGGGTGGCGTTGTTCAGTGCCAGGGTGGCGGTGCGCGCCACGGCGCCGGGCATGTTGGCCACGCAGTAGTGCACCACGCCGTCGATCTTGTAGGTGGGCGCCGCGTGGGTGGTGGCGTGGGAGGTTTCCGCGCAGCCGCCCTGGTCGATGGCGACATCCACCAGCACCGCGCCTTCGGCCATCAGCGCCACCATCTCGGCGGTGATCAGTTTCGGCGCGGCGGCACCGGGCACCAGTACGCCGCCTATCACCAGGTCGGCGCCCAGCACCTGCTCGCGCAGGGCCGCGTGGGTGGAACAGAGGGTGACGATGCGGTTGCCGTAGAGGGTGTCCAGGCGGCGCAGGGCATCGACGCTGCGGTCCAGCACGGTAACGTCGGCGCCCATCCCCACGGCCATGGCCACCGCATGGCTGCCGACCACCCCGGCGCCCAGCACCACCACCTTGCCCGGGGCCACTCCGGGCACCCCGCCAAGCAGCACGCCGCGCCCGCCACGCGCCTTCTCCAGGCAGCTGGCGCCGGCCTGGATGGACATGCGCCCGGCCACTTCGGACATCGGCGCCAGCAGGGGCAGGCGGCCGAGGTGGTCGGTGACCGTTTCATAGGCGATACAGGTGGCGCCCGAGGCCATCAGTTCCTCGGTCTGCGGCCGGTCGGGGGCCAGGTGCAGGTAGGTGAACAGCGTCTGGTCCGAGCGCAGGCGCGAACGTTCGGTGGCCAGGGGCTCCTTGACCTTCACCAGCAACTGCGCGGTGTAGAAGAGCTCGTCGGCGCTGGCGGCGATATGCGCGCCGGCCTCCTGGTAATCGGCGTCGCTGAAGCCGATGCCGGCACCGGCGTGGGTCTCGATCCACACCTCGTGGCCGAGCCGGTGCAGCTCCGCGACCGATTGCGGGGTCAGCCCCACACGGTATTCGTGGTTCTTGATCTCCCTGGGCACGCCGATGCGCATGGCCATCTCCTCCAGTCGGAAGGGTTCCTGTCTGGAGTGTAGAAAAGCTTGGCTAATTCGTAGGATGGGTAGAGCTACGCGAAACCCATCAATTTGCACGGTGAGCGCGAATCCATAGGTGATTCGCGGCGCCGACAGGGGCGGAACGTAGGGCGGGTGAAACCCGCGTGGCCGGTATTCGTGTTGCGATTTGCAGGGCGTCCTGCAACTTCGCGTGATGGGTTTCGCTGTGCTCTACCCATCCTACGGGCGACGTGGGCATTTCGCGGTTCAGCTTGTAGCCCGGGCTTCAGCCCGGGAATGCCAGGCATCCGCTCTAGGGCTTGCGCAACCACTGCAGAACGTAGGGCGGGTGAAACCCGCGTGGCCGGTATTCGTGTTGCGATTTGCGGGGCGTCCTGCAACTTCGCGTGATGGGTTTCGCTGTGCTCTACCCATCCTACGGGCGACGTGGGTATTTCGCGGTTCAGTTTGTAGCCCGGGCTTCAGCCCGGGAATGCCAGGCGCCCGGTCTACGGCTTGCGCAACCACTGCAGGAAGCCACCCTTGCGCAGGGCGGCGGGCTTTTGCAGCAGCAGGGAGTGGCTGGCCTGCTCGCGGAAGGCATGCAGGCGGTTGAGCGCGGTGCGGATTTCGCTGCGCTGCTCCAGGCAGGTGCGGATGTTGTCGCGGTCGATGCGGTACAGGCGGCAGGAGGTGAGGGCGGTGAAGCGGGCCCGGGAGGGCGTGTCATCGATGATGCCTTCCTCGCCCATGATCTCGCCCGGGCCCATGCGCCCGGCCTCGACCCAGGCGTCGCCGTCGGGCACCGCCGCCGAGACCACGCCGGTGCCGATCACCAGCAGGTGTTCGGCCACCTCGCCGACGTTGAGCACCACCTGGCCGGCCAGGTAGTCGCGGGCCTCCATGGCCTGGGCGATCAGGTCCTTCTCCTCGTTGCCCAGGGCACGGAAGATCTTCACCTCGTCCAGCAGCAGGCGCTGGCGCGGCTGGGGCAGGGCGTCGGCCTTCCACACCACGCCGCTGGCTTCCAGGTGGCGGTGGGCGAGGTCGAACATCAGGTTGCGCACCTCCACCTTGCTGGTCTTCGGGCCGATGAAGCCGCTGGCCTCGTAGACATTGACCGAAGCGCCGGCGCTCTTGATCGAGACTTTCGGCGCAGGGGAGCTGAGCAGGGCGCTGCAGCCCTGCAGGGTCTTCTCCAGGGCGTCCAGCACCCGGCGCGGGCGCACGCTGGCCGGCACTTCCAGGCTGATGGCCACCCCGTGGGCGTCGTTGGGGCGGCTGCTGTTGATGATCTTCGCCTTGGCCGCCACCGAGTTGGGGATCACCGCCGTGCTGCCCTGGCCGGTGAGCAGGTGGGTGGCGCGCCAGTCGATCTCGATGACCTTGCCCTCGGTGCCGTCGATGGAGATCCAGTCATCCAGCTGGTAGGGCTTGGTGGTGTTGAGGATGATCCCGGAGAACACGTCCGCCAGGGTGCTCTGCAACGCCAGGCCGACGATGATCGCCATGGCGCCGGAGGTGGCCAGCAGGCCCTTGACCGGCAGCTGCATCACATAGCCGGCGGCGGCGACGATGGCCACGAGGAAGATCACCGCGCCCATCACGTCCTGCAGCAGGCGCCCGGTGTGGCCGTTGCGCGAGATCAGCAGCAGGCCCAGCACCACGGTGAGTGTGCGTGCGCAGTACAGCCACCAGACGATCTCCAGCACCGTGGCAGTGAGCGCCTGGGCGGTGTCGGCACCGGGCGGTGGCAGCAGCGGGCTGAGCCCGGCACCGATGATCAGCGCGCTGTAGGCGAGGAACAGCCCCAGGCGTGCCAGCACCCGCCAGGCCGGCGGATTGGCCGGCAGCAGGCGCCAGAGGACCAGGTCGAGGAGCACCAGGGCGACGCCGAAGATCAGCGGGTAGTTCTGCAGCAGGTCGGGCATTCGCGGGGCCTCGGGGCGGTGGCGGTGGCGGTGGCGGTGGCGGGGCGCGCAAGCATCTCGCTGGCACGCGCCCGGCGCAAGAGGGGCGATCACGGCGGTGCATTCTGGCCCAGCACGCGCCGTTCGAAAGCCCCTGGAGGGGCCGGAATTGACGCTTTGGCCATCGCAAGGGCACATCGGCGCCAAGCCAGCACATGCATACAAGTAACCCCTGGCCCGGCGCGGCACCATGGTCGTCGATCAACGCTGCGGGACTCGCTGTTGGCACCCGCAATGGCTCGCCGGCGCCGGCCCATTCACAGGACCCGTGTCGCGCTTCGACGGGTACGGCGCAACCGCGCTGCTACGCTGAATTTCCCGGCGCCGCCCGCCGGCGCTCAACCCCTGGACAGGAGCTGGACATGCCCGATGAACTCACGCGGGAAGTCGTCACCCTGCTGGTACGCCACCGTATCCGCGCGGGCAGCGAGGCCGCTTACGAAGCCTGGCTGCGCCGCACCATCACCACTGCACGGGGCTACCCGGGCCACCTGGGCATCGATGTGATGCGCGGCCACGAGGCCGGCCTGGCGCTGTTCACCTGCGTGCTGCGCTTCGCCAGCACCGGGCAGCTGCAGGACTGGCTGGATTCCACCGAGCGCCGCGCGCTGATCGCCGAAGCCGAGCCGCTGCTGGCCGATGGCGACCGCATCGAGGTGCAGGACGAACGCGAGTTCTGGTTCACCCCGCAGGCACCGGATGCGCCCCAGCCGCCGCGCTGGAAGCAGGCTTGCGTCACCTTCCTGGTGATCCTGCCGCTGAGCCTGCTGGTGCCGCTGCTCTGGCAGCCGGCCTTCGCGCGCCTGCCCTGGCTGGGCAGCTACCTGGGCAGCAACCTGGTGATCACCGCCAGCATCGTGCTGCTGGTGGTGTACCTCTTCATGCCCCGTGCCACCCGGCTGTTCGCCGGCTGGCTCAACGCCCGCTGACCGGAGAACCCCATGGACAACGACGACACCAACCAGGGCCGCCGCCGCTTCCTCGCCAACAGCTCCCTGCTGGGCGCAGCGGGCGCGCTCTGGTCCGCCCTGCCTTTCGCCGGCATGCCCGGCGCCTCTTTCGCCGCCACTTCGGGAACCGACATGAAAGCCGACCTCATCCTCTTCAACGGCCGCCTGCACACGGTGGACCGTGACAACCCCAGCGCCACCGCCGTAGCCATCAAGGACGGCCGCTTCATCGCCGTCGGCAGCGACGCCGAGGCCATGGCCCTCCGCGGCGACGCCACCCGCGTCGTCGACCTGAAGAAGCGCAGCGTCATCCCCGGCCTCAACGACTCGCACCTGCACCTCATCCGTGGCGGCCTCAACTACAACCTGGAGCTGCGCTGGGAGGGCGTGCCGTCCCTGGCCGATGCCCTGCGCATGCTCAAGGAGCAGGCCGACCGCACGCCTACGCCGCAATGGGTGCGCGTGGTCGGCGGCTGGAACGAATTCCAGTTCGCCGAGAAGCGCATGCCGACCCTCGAGGAGCTGAACAAGGCCGCGCCGGACACCCCGGTGTTCTTGCTCCACCTCTACGACCGCGCGCTGCTCAACCGCGCCGCGCTCAAGGTGGTCGGCTACACCAAGGACACGCCCAACCCGCCGGGCGGCGAGATCGTCCGCGACAGCCGTGGCGAGCCCACCGGCATGCTGGTGGCCCGCCCCAACGCGATGATCCTCTACTCGACCCTGAGCAAGGGGCCGAAGCTGCCGCTGGACTACCAGGTCAACTCCACCCGCCAGTTCATGCGCGAGCTCAACCGCCTGGGCATCACCAGCGCCATCGACGCCGGCGGCGGCTACCAGAACTACCCCGAGGACTACCAGGTGATCGAGCAGCTGGCCAAGGCCGACCAGCTCACCGTGCGCATCGCCTACAACCTGTTCACCCAGAAGCCCAAGGAAGAGCTGGAAGACTTCAAGCGCTGGACCGGCTCGGTGAAATACGGCCAGGGCAACGACTTCCTGCGGCACAACGGCGCCGGCGAGATGCTGGTGTTCTCCGCCGCCGACTTCGAGGACTTCCTCGAACCGCGCCCGGACCTGCCGCAGACCATGGAGCAGGAGCTGGAGCCGGTGGTGCGCCACCTGGTGGAGCAGCGCTGGCCCTTCCGCCTGCACGCCACCTACGACGAATCCATCTCGCGCATGCTCGACGTGTTCGAGAAGGTCAACCGCGACATCCCCTTCAACGGTCTGCCCTGGTTCTTCGACCACGCCGAGACCATCACGCCTAAGAACATCGAGCGCGTGCGCGCCCTGGGCGGCGGCATCGCCATCCAGGACCGCATGGCCTTCCAGGGCGAGTACTTCGTCGAGCGCTACGGCTCCAAGGCCGCCGAGAAGACCCCGCCGATTCAGCGCATGCTCGCCGAGGGCGTGCCGGTGGGCGCCGGCACCGACGCCACCCGCGTGTCCAGCTACAACCCCTGGACCTCGCTCTACTGGCTGGTCAGCGGCCGCACCGTCGGCGGCCTGGAGCTGTACCCCCAGGGCCTGAGCCGCGCCACCGCGCTGGAGCTGTTCACCCACGGCAGCGCCTGGTTCTCCTCGGAGCAGGGCAAGAAGGGCCAGATCAAGGTGGGCCAGCTGGCCGACCTGGTGGCGCTCTCGGCGGACTTCTTCAGCGTCGAGGAAGAGGCCATCAAGTGGATCGAATCCGTGCTCACGGTGGTGGACGGCAAGGTGGTGCACGCCGCCGCCGAGTTCGACGACCTGGCGCCGCCGACCGTGCCGGTGCTGCCGGACTGGTCGCCGGTGGCCAAGGTGCCCGGCCACTGGCGCCCCAGCGCGCCGCTGGTGGCCCAGGTGCACCAGTGCGTCGGCCCGTGCGGCGTGCATGCCCACAGCCATGAGCGGGCGCGCCTTTCCAGCGTGCCGGTGAGCGACTTCCAGGGCTTCTGGGGCGCCTTCGGCTGCTCCTGTTTCGCCTTCTGACCATCTCGAATCCTTTCCGTCGGCCCACCAGGCCGGCGCCCAACCGAAGCAAGGAGCAATGCCATGGCTTACCGCTATAACCGCCTCGACAAGGACAACGCCGTCGTTCTGCTGGTCGACCACCAGGCCGGCCTGCTGTCGCTGGTGCGCGACTTCACCCCCGACGAGTTCAAGAACAACGTGCTGGCCCTGGCCGACATCGCCAAGTTCTTCAACCTGCCGACCATCCTCACCACCAGCTTCGAGAACGGCCCCAACGGCCCCATCGTGCCGGAGCTCAAGGCCCTGTTCCCGGATGCGCCCTACATCCCGCGCCCCGGCCAGATCAACGCCTGGGACAACGCCGACTTCGTCGACGCGGTGAAGGCCACCGGCCGCAAGCAACTGATCATCGCCGGCGTGGTGACCGACGTCTGCGTGGCGTTCCCCACCCTGTCGGCGCTGGAGGAGGGCTTCGATGTGTTCGTCGTCACCGACGCCTCCGGCACCTTCAACCCGGTGGTGCGCGACGCCGCCCTGGACCGCATGAGCCAGGCCGGCGCCCAGCTGATGAACTGGTTCAGCGTCGGCTGCGAGCTGCACCGTGACTGGCGCAATGACATCGAAGGCTTCGGCGGCATCCTCGGCGGCCACCTGCCGGCCTATGCCAACCTGATCCAGAGCTACAGCCAGAAGTCCTGATCCACGGGCGGCCCCGCCAGGGGCCGTTTCTGCACAAATCTTCCAGACGCGTTTTTCCGACGACGGATAATGGCCTTTCACCCACGCCCGGTGCAGGCTTGCACCCTGGCCTTTGGAGAGCCCCTTGGAAAACCGCAACTGGATCGATCTCGCGCAGGACGGTGACACGGGCATCGAGACCATCCGCGCCCATTTCCAGGGCCACGCCTACGACCCCCATTGGCACGACAGCTACCTGGTGGGCGTCACCGAGCAGGGCGTGCAGCAGTTCAACTGCCGGCGCCGGCGCAACGTCAGCACACCGGGGCAGGTGTTCCTGCTGGAGCCGGGCGAGATCCACGACGGCCACGCGCCCACCGCAGACGGTTTCACCTATTCCATGCTCTACCTCGACCCGCAGTGGGTGGCGCGCGAGATGCACGCGCTGTTCGAGGACGCGCCGGCCGGCTGCCAGCCGAGCTTCGCCGACACCCTGGCCCACGACCCGACGCTGGCCCATGCCACCCTGCAGGCCTTCCACGCCCTGCATGGCAACGAGGTGCGCATGCTGCGCCAGGCCGGCATCGACCACCTGCTGGCGAAGATGACCGGGCACCTGCACTGGCGCCTGCGCCAGCAACAGGACCCACGTCTGCCCCAGGTGGCGCTGCGCGCGCGGGATTACCTGCACGCGCACCTGGACGAGGAGATCGGCCTGGACGACCTGGCCCGCGCCACCGGTGTCGACCGCTTCCGCCTCACCCGCGCCTTCAAGGCCGCCTTTGGCCTGGCGCCCCACGCCTACCTGATCCAGCTGCGCCTGGCCCGCGCCCGCACCCTGCTGGCCCGGGGCGATACGCCGGCGCAGGTCGCCAGCGCCCTCGGCTTCGCCGACCAGAGCCACCTCGGGCGCTGGTTCCGCCGTGCCTACCGGCTGACCCCGGCGGACTACCGCAAGCGCTGCTCAAAGCTTCCAGACTGAGCCGGGCGCGGCGGTGACCATGGGGCTCGTCTTCACAGGAGCCCTTGCCGATGTCCGTTTCCCTTTCTCTTCACCCTCGTTGCGTGGGCTGACCATGGAACAGTTGCTGCCTTTCCTGCTGTTCGCCTTCGTCGCCTCCATCACCCCCGGGCCCACCAATATCCTGGTGCTCAGCAACGCCTCGCGCTTCGGCCTGGGCGCCGCGCTGCCCATCGTCCTCGGCGCCTGTTTCGCCGCCGCAGCCATCGTGCTGCTGGTGGGGCTCGGCCTGGGCGAGGCGCTGGCCAGCCACCCCGTGCTGCAACGGGCCATGGCCTGGGCCGGCATCGCCTGGCTGAGCTGGCTGGCCTGGCAGATCTTCCGCAGCGAGGCGCGCTCGCTGGACGACCCGGCCGACCCCGGCGCGCGCCTCGGCCTGGCCGGCGCCATCGGCCTGCAACTGGTCAACCCCAAGGTGTGGATGATGGCCCTGGCGGTGGTCGGCGTATTCGCCGGGGAGGGCGCCGACAAGGCCGCGCGGGTGGTGACGCTGTCCCTGGCCTTCCTGCTGGTCTCCATCCCCTGCATGGGCGTCTGGGCACTGCTCGGCTTCGGCAGCGCCCGCCTGTGGCGCAGCGCCGCCGCGCAGCAGCGCTTCAACCAGGCCATGGCCCTGCTGCTCCTGGCCTCCGCCTGGCTCAGCCTGGTGGTATGAGGCACAAACCCTTGTAGGGGCGAATTCATTCGCCCATCGGCCTCGCTGCGGGCTTCCCTTGTGGGAGCGGCTTCAGCCGCGAAATACTCTCAGCCGGCACCTGGCTTCGAATGGCCGGATGATCCATCGCGAATGAATTCGCTCCCACGAGGCGTGGCATGCGTGTGGGCTGGAAGGTCGCTTGGTGGATGAAAGAGCGCCATCCACCCTACACAACGGTCGGCTCCGTCGATCAGGCAGGGCATGTAGGTTGGCGCTGAGCGCAGCGAGGCCCAACACAGCGATGTCCGGCCTCGCTGCGGGCTTTCCCTGTGGGAGCGGCTTCAGCCGCGAAAGACTCCCCGCCGGCACCTTGCTGCGAGTGAGCAGGCACTCCATCGGCTCCCACAATGGGCCACCGCAGCCCAATAAAAAGCCCGCCATGAAGGCGGGCTCGAAAGGGGGCGGGGCGCTCAGTAGTCCATGCCGTCCTCGATGGGGATGCCCTGCTGGCGCATCCGCTCGATCAGCTCGGCGCGGGTGCCGGGCAGGTTGAGCATGCTGACTTTGCGCAGGCGGCTGACTTCCTCGGTGCTGTAGGGCTCGTAGCGGGCGGGCATGCTCTTGCCGGCCATGCCGTCCTCGCGCATCAGCCAGTTGAGCAGGTCGGCCAGTTGCGCGTCGTTGAGCGCGGACTGGGACATGCCCGGCACGCGCACGAGGAACTCGCGGCCACCCTCGACCTTGAGGAAGTTGCCGACGAAGCCCTTCATCCGGGGCGTGTCGTTGGCCTTGGAACCGGTGCCGTCGCCCAGGTGGCAGCCGGCGCATTGCAGCTGGTAGTTCACCGGGGTGCTGTAGCCCGCCTGGGAGATGGGCTTCTGCTCGGCCTCGTTGCCGGGCGCGGCCCGCTGGTGCGGGTCGGGGATCGCCCGGGCGAAAGCCGGCGGGGCTGCCATGGCGCAGGCCAGCGCGGCGATGAACAGTGCTCGCATGACAACCCCTCCGTTCATATCGCCACGCCGCGGATCACCGAGATGGTGCAGTGGTAGATGTGCGACTTGGCGGCCAGGCACCAGTTCACGTCGTTGTTGTTGAAGGGACGGTAGGCCGGCTCCTCGCTGTCGTTGCGGGTACAGGCGCACTGGGCGCAGCTGTGCTTACCGCAGCAGTCGTTGTAGGAAATGATGTAGTCCTTGCCGTCCGCCGGGTTGCGGCAGGTGCCGATCCAGGTCACCTGGGACACCTCGGTGCCCGGCGGGCAGGAGGTGACGGTGCCGCCGCAGCAACTGCACAGAAAGCCGTCGATGGAGCAGTAGCGCCAGTAGTCGCAGCTGGTGGGGTCGCCCGGGTCGCCGGCCTGGGGCGCCTCGGCGGCCAGGGCCTTGGCGGTGCGGTCGATGGGCAGCAGCACCGGCAGCGCGGCGCCGGCCACCATCAGCGAGCCGAAGCGGGCCAGCAGCTTGCGCCGCGAGGTGGTGTCGGCAACGTGCCGGGCGGAGCGTTCGAACAGGAGATCGAGCAGTTTCATGGAAGTCTCCCTTCCTTATTGTTGTGCGGAGTGCGAGTGGCCATGGGCATGGCCAGCGTGCAGGTACTGCTGCAGGGTCGCGCTGCCCAGGTGCTCGGTCTCGAACAGGCTGTCCAGGTGCTCGCGGGAATTGACCAGGCCCTTGGCGCGCAGGGTGCCGGCCTTGTCGATCAGCGCGGCGTAGGGGAGCTTGCCGATCTGGTAGGTCATGCCCACTTCCGGGCCGACCACGTAGGTGGCGTCTTCCAGCTTGAACTCGCGGATCAGCGCGGCCTGGGCATCCATGTCGCCATCGCTGACGTAGATCACCTCCAGGCGGTCGGCCTGTTCCTTGGCGATGGAGCGGATGGCCGGCAGCAGCGATTTGCAGATGGGGCAGGTGGGTGAGAGGAAGAACAGCAGCTGGCTCTTCTCGCCGGCGTAGCCGAAGTTCACCGGGCGGCCGCTGCGGTCGGCGGCGGTCACCTTGGGTGCGGCGTCACCGACGGCGACGCCCTTGTCCATCATCAGCGCGCCGGCCGGGGCCAGGCGGGCATGGAGCACGCCGATCTGGCGCACCAGGCCCATCACGGCGAAGGCCAGGGCGAGCAGCAGGCACCAGAGCAGGATGTTGGAAACGATCAGGCCTTCCATATTTCACCTTCCAATGAGTTTGAGCAGACGGGGGCTGTTGGCCAGCAGGCCATCGGCCGCGGCATAGATGAGCAGGGCGACGGCGGCCGCGGCGATCACCACGAAGCCGTCGAAGGCGCCCAGTTCACGGGCGCCGGGGGTGAGGGTGGCGACCAGCGCCAGGGCCACCAGCACCGCGTTGCGCAGCAGCAGCTGCGGGCGGATGGGCTGGGACTGGTCCGGGCCGGAGCAGCCGCAATCGATGTCGCGACGGCCGCGCCACAGGTTCAGGCCGATGGCGCCGGCATAGGCGGCCAGCAGCAGGGCCGCGCCGAGGGCGGCGAGGCTGCGGCTGGCGGGCACCAGCAGGGCGAAGGCCAGGGCTACCTCCAGCAGCGGCAGCAGCCGGGCGAAGGGCTTGAGCAGCACCTTCGGCAACAGCTGGTAGGCCTCCACCTGGTCGCGGAACCGGGCCGGCGCGCGCAACTTGTGGGTCGCGGCGCTGGCCAGGATCACCGCGACGGCGAGGGCGCTGGCGATGACGAAGATCGGGTCGCTGTACATGGCGGACCTCCTAGTGGCTGAGGATCTGGATCGGCGTCTTGGCGATCTTTTCCATGGTGCCGGTGTGCTTGCCGCTGGCCAGGTCGAAGACTTCCAGCCCGCCGGTGATGTTGGTGCCCAGCAGCAACGGCTTGTCGTCGTTGGTGGCGGCCAGGCTCCAGATCGGGTTGGGCGCTTCCAGGGTGGCGACCTTCTTGCCGGTCTTCAGGTCGTAGACCCAGACGAAGGGGCTCGGGTCTTCCCATTTCATCGGCTCGTGGGCGTCGTGCATCAGCACGTACAGGCGGTTGAGCTTGGGCGCCACGGCCAGCAGCTGCCAGCCACCCGGTGCCCAGCCGGCCTTGCGCTCGGCCTCGGTGGTCAGCGACCAGGGCTCGAGGAATTTCGGCTTGTCGCCGGAAACGTCCACGCCGCGCACGGTGCCGGTGGTGGTGGTGAAGTAGTAGGTGTCGCCCAGGGCGATGCCGCGCTCCACCAGCTTCTCGGCGTTGGGGTCGAAGAAGGCGGTCTGGGTGCGCGCCACTTCCTTGCCGTTGTCGTCGAGCTTGATCACCTGCAGCTTGCCGTCGCCGCACAGCGAGGCGAAGGCGCGCTTGCCCACCGGGTAGTTGAGCACGCACCCGGGGATGGCGATCTCGGCGGTCACCGCCTTGGCCTGGGTGTCGACCACGGTGACCGAGGTGGACGGAGTGAAGTTGTAGACGTAGACGAAACGGTCGTCGCTGCTGGTGCCCAGGGAGTAGCGCTGGGTGAGCATCTCGGCGCGCTTGGTGGGGATCAGCACTTCCCAGGACGGCGACAGGGTGGAGGTGTCCCAGGCGGTCAGCACGTCGGTGCGGGTGCCACGGGTGCCGCGCGAATAGAACAGGTCGGCGGTGTACAGGCGCTTGCCGTCACGGCTCAGGGTCGAGGGCGCGGCGAAGCCAGTGCTGACCATGCCGAGCATCTTCTTCTTCTCCGGGTCCACCACCGTCACGCGACCGGCGACGAAGTTCTCGAACTCGACGTCGACGATGTAGGCGCGGTGCGGCTCCGGCGGGAAGGGCAAGGTCACCTGGCCGATGGTGTCGGCGGGAAGGTCCGCATGGGCGTTCAGCCCCGCCAGCGACAAGCCGAGGCTCAGCGCTGAGTGGACGAGGATCCTGTTTATTCGCATTAGGGGGGCTCCCTGAATTATTGGTCTGGCGGATCGCGGTGCGTTGACAGATTTCTGCAGTCCCAGTCTGCCTCGTGGCTGCGCCAGGGAAATTGCTCTGTCTGCCAACCCGTTGTCTGCCTGTGCCAGCCATTGTGCCGCCGTGCCAGGGGCTTGCGTACAGGCACAGCGGGCAGGGGAAAGTGTAGTGCCGGCGAAGCGGGTTTCACCCGCCCTGCGGGGTTGTGCGGGGCGGCGTGAAGCCGATGCGCTGGCTTCACCGGGATACGCCGCATCGCGAATGAATTCGCTCACGAAAAGCAGGCCCTGTAGGTCGGGTGCAACCCGACGGCTCAGAGGCGGAAGCTGCCCACCAGCTGCCGCAGGCGTTCGGCCTGCTGCTCCAGGTCGGAGCAGGCGCGCAGGGTGCTCTGGAGGTTTTCCACGCCTTGCTGGTTGAGGGTGTTGATCTCGGTGATGTCCATGTTCAGGGCTTCGACCACGGCGGTCTGTTCCTCGGTGGCGGTGGCCACGGACTGGTTCATGCCGTCGATCTCGCCGATGCGCCGGGTGACGCCGGAGAGGCTGTCGCCGGCGCGCTGGGCAATCTCCACGCTCTGCTGGCTGTAGCGCTGGCTCTCGGTCATGGTGCCCACCGCCTCGCGGGCGCCGGCTTGCAGCTCTTCGATCATGCGCTGGATTTCCTGCGCCGACACCTGGGTGCGGTGGGCCAGGCTGCGCACCTCGTCGGCGACCACTGCGAAGCCACGGCCTGCCTCGCCAGCCCGGGCGGCCTCGATGGCGGCGTTGAGCGCCAGCAGGTTGGTCTGTTCGGAGATGCCCTTGATCACGTCGAGGATCTGGCCGATGTCCACCGTCTTGCCGCTGAGGCTTTCGATGTTGCCGCAGGAGGCCTGGATGCGGGTCGACAACGCGTTCATCGCATCCAGGGTCTTGCCCACCACCTGGCGGCCGTCCTCGCTCTGCAGCCGGGCGTCGGAGGCCTGCTGCGAAGCGTCGGCGGCGTTGCGGGCGATCTCCTGGGCGGCCGCGCCCAACTGGTTGATGGCCGCTGCCACGCTGCTGGTGCGCTGGGCCTGTTCGTCGGAGTTGCGCAGTGAGGCGTTGGAGCTGTGCAGCACCTGGCGGGCCACTTCGTTGACCTGCCCCGTGGCCGAGGCCACCTCGCCCAGGGAGGCGTGGATGCGTTCGACGAAGCGGTTGAAGGCGGCGGCGAGCTTGCCCAGTTCATCACGGGAGTGCACGGCCAGGCGCCGGGTGAGGTCGCCTTCGCCCTCGGCGATGTCTTCCAGCATGCGCGTCAGGCTCTGCAGCGGGCGGGTGATGCGGAAGGCGGCGAACCAGATCAGCAGCACGCCGAGCAGGGCGGCGCCGCTGCCGAGGCTGAACTCCAGCGCGGAGCTGGCCAGACGCTCGGCATCGAGTTCCTTCTGCAAGGCTTCGGCCGGGGCCAGCAGCACCTGCTGCGGCACGTCCACCAGCACGCCCCAGGGCGCGGCGCCGGTGATCGGCGGTAGCGGCTCCAGCACGCGGATGCGTTCGGCGTCCGCCTGGGTGATGGGCTGCCCCTGGCGCAGGGTGGCGAGCAGCGGCTCGGCACCGTTGGGCAGCACCTGGTCGAGGCGCTTGCCCAGTTGCGCGGCATCGGCGCTGTGCCCGGCGACCACGCCGCCCTGGCTGATGATGCTGACCCGGCCGGCGCCGTCGAACAGCTCGCGGCTGCTGTCCAGGCTGCTCTGCTGCAGGGCATCGAGGCTGATGTCGAGGCCGACCACGGCGATCAGCTTGCCGTCCACGATCAGCGGGAAGGCGATGCTGGTGACCAGCCGGCGGGTGCCCGAGGCCTCGTCGAAGTAGGGCTCCAGCACACAGGCGCGGCGGCTGTCGCGGGGGCAGGTGTAGAAGGCGTTGTAGGGGCTGCCGCTGGGGCCGGGGGAGGTGTCGGTGAGGATCTGCTCCGGGCCCACCACCGGTTGCAGCTCGCCCGGCTTGCCCTGCACCCAGTACAGGGAGAAGCGCCCGGCGTCGTTGCCGAAGGCCTGGTCCTGGCCGACGAACTGGCTGTCGGCGCCGTCCAGCGCGTCGCGCTCGAAGATGACGAAAAGCCCGAGCAGGTCGGGCTTGGCGAGGAGGCTGGTGCGCATCTGCTCGGCGACGCGCTGGCGCAATTCGGCGGCCGGCAATTCACCGCTGGCGCCCCGCGCCCGCAGGTAGAGGAGGAAGCGCGACAGGCCCTGGCCGTACTCGTAGGTCTGCAGGAAGGTGCGCTGGAGTTGCAGGGCCTGCACGCGGGCCTGGGCCTGCATGTGGGCTTCGGCGGCGCTAGCCAGCATGCGGCCGCTGGAGGCCTTGACGCGTTCGGTGCTGAGCCGGGTCTGGTACAGCGAAAGCCCCACCAGCAACGCTACTACCAGGATCAGGCAGGCGCTGGCGAGCAGGGTGATCCGGCTCTGGATGCTCAGGGAAGGTGTACGCATGGCGTGCTCGGGGGAAGGGCGGCGGGAGGCCCGCCGCCGGAGGCTCAGAAGTGGCTGGCGAACACCAGCTGGGTGTAGAGGTTGCGGTCGTTGCTGCCGATCTGGGTGCCGCCGTTGTCGGCGCTGCGGCTGGGCTCGTACACACCCACCACCGGCATGATCACCAGGTTGTCGTTGACCGCCCACTCGGCGTAGAGGTCCAGCTCGCGGCCGTCGAAGTTGCCCAGGTCGCGGTCGAGGGTGTCGAAGTCGAAGTACAGCGCGCCGATGCTCAGGTTCTCCAGCGGAGTGGCCTTGAGCGCCACGTGGTGGACGCGGGTGTTGCTGTTGAAGGGGCCGGCGTAGTTGGCCGCCACCTCGCCCTGGAACCAGGTGCCGTAGCCCCGGTTGAAGCCGAAGAACAGCGGGTCGAAGGCCTCGGAGAAGCGGCTGTAGCGGTAGCTGACGCTGGGGCTCCAGGGCGCATCGGCGAAGGTCCAGCCGGCTTCCAGGTACCAGGCGTCCTCGTTGTCGGCGGTCTTCTTGTCCTGCCAGGCGTATTCACCGGAGAGGAACAGGTTCTCTACGCCGGCATTGCCCTGGGCGCGCAGGCTGTAGGTCTTCATGCCGTCGCGGTCGAGCTGGATGGGGGAGGCGTATTCCTCGTCGACGTCGCGGATGTCGATCCAGGTCAGGCCGACGGTGCCTTGCTCGGCCACGTGCTCCAGGGTGCCGACGAACAGCTCGGGCTTGGCCTGGGAACGGTTGTCGGACTTCAGCCACATCAGGTCGCCGCGCCAGCCGTCCTTGCCGCCGATGCGCAGCACGGCGGTCTGGTCGAAGGCCTTGCGCGCCGCCAGCCAGTAGGCGCCGCCACGGTCGAACTCGCCGTCGGCCAGGCCGTTGCCCAGGTTCAGGGCGTCGCCGTTGATCAGGAAGCCGTCGCCCACCGAGATGTTCTGGCGGCCGAAGGAGAAGTCGATGCCGTCCTCGCCCAAGGCCTCGAACAGGGTGCCGGAGCGCCAGCCCAGATAGGCGTCCTCGATCTTGGTGGTGCGCTCGTCACCATCGGTGAAGCCCGCCGCGTCGCCATCTCCCCAGGTGGCGGAGCTGAGCAGGTTGAATGCGCCATAGCCGGTACCGGCGCCGCCCAGGCCCTGGTCGCCGCTGATGCCGTACTTGATGTAGCCCTCGCGCCAGCTGGAGGACCCTTTCGACTTGGTGCCGGTGGTGGCGTAGTTCTCCTGGCTGTGGAAGACGCCGAACACGGCTTCCAGGTCGGCATTGAGATGGGTGTCTTCGTCGGCGTAGAGCTCGTAGGCCCCGGCCTGGGAGGCGCAGGCCACCAATAAAGCGAGGGTGGACAGCCGGAACAGCGGCGTGACGCGGGTGAGAGTTTGCATGCGTGGGATTCCCGTTGTTGTTGGTGTTGGCGTGGGGGCTCTACGCGGATCGGCCCATGGGGCGATGGTACGGATCGCCCTCGCGCCAGCCTTGTGCCTGCTTGCCAACCGTTTGGCTGTGCATGCCAGATTGCGTGGGAATCGTTCGGGTGTAGGGCAGAGGGGTGAGCCCGGGCTGAAGCCCGGGCTACCTGGAGTTGCGGGGAGGTGCTGCGCGATACCTGGCTCAGGTAGGACGCTTGAGCACCAGGGTGAGGATGTCGTAGCTGGCCACCAGCTCGCCGTCCTGGTTGGTGACTTCCACGTCCCAGGCCACCACGCCCTGGGGCTCGCCCTTGGCGCTCTTCTTGCCCTGGTCGATCTTGCGCTTGCAGGTCAGGCGCGCCTGGATGGTGTCGCCGATGCCCACCGGGTTGACGAAGCGCAGCGTGTCGAGGCCGTAGTTGGCCAGCACCGGGCCGGGGGCCGGGGAGACGAACAGGCCGGCGGCAGCGGAGAGCACGAAGTAGCCGTGGGCGATGCGCTTGCCGAACTGGGATTCCTTGGCCGCCAGCTCGTCGAAGTGCATGTAGAAGTGGTCGCCCGAGAGGCAGCCGAAGTTGACGATATCGGCTTCGGTGACGGTGCGGCGGTGGGTGAGCAGGGATTCGCCGATCTGCAGCTCGTCGAACCAGCGGCGGAACGGATGCACCTCGGTTTCGATCACCTTGGCACCGCGCACGTATTCGCCGGTGACGGCGGCGAGCATGGTGGGCGAGCCCTGCACGGCGGCGCGTTGCAGGTAGTGCTTCACGGCGCGCAGGCCGCCCAGTTCCTCGCCACCGCCGGCGCGGCCGGGGCCGCCGTGCTTGAGCACCGGCAGCGGCGAGCCGTGGCCGGTGGATTCGGCGGCGGACTCGCGGTCGAGAATGTGCAGGCGGCCGTGCAGGGCGGCGGCGCGCGGTACCACGTAAGCGGCGACGGCCGGGTCGCGGGTCACCAGGCTGGCCACCAGGCTGCCCTTGCCACGGGCGGCGAGGGCGATGGCTTCGTCGATGTCGTCATAGGCCATCAGCGTACTCACCGGGCCGAAGGCCTCGATGTCGTGGGCGCCGCCTTCGGCGTGCGGGTCGCGGGCGCGCAGCAGGGTGGGGGCGAAGAAAGCCCCTTCGGCCACGCCTTCACCTTGCGGGGCGAAGCCGTCGCGGGCACCGAACAGCAGCTCGCTGCCGGCCAGCAGAGTTTCCACCCGCGCGGCGACGTCTGCCTGCTGGGCATGGGAGGCCAGGGCGCCCATCTTCACGCCTTCCACGGCCGGGTCGCCGACCACCACCTTGGCCAGGCGCTCGCGCAGGCGCTCGGCCACGGCATCGATGTGTTTTGCCGGCACGATGGCGCGGCGGATGGCGGTGCACTTCTGCCCGGCCTTCACCGTCATCTCCCGGGCCACTTCCTTGACGAAGAGGTCGAACTCCGGGTCGTCCGGGGTGATTTCCGGGGCGAGGATGGCGCAGTTCAGCGAGTCCGCCTCGGCGTTGAAGGGGATGGAATTGCGCACCAGGTTGGCGTTCACCCGCAGCTTGGCGGCGGTGTCGGCGGAGCCGGTGAAGGTCACCACGTCCTGGCCCTGGAGGCGGTCGAGCAGATCGCCCGTGCCGCCGATCACCAGTTGCAGGCTGCCCTCGGGGAGCAGGCCGGATTCGTGCATCAGGCGCACGGCGGCCTCGGTGAGGTAACTGGTGGCGGTGGCCGGCTTGACGATGCAGGGCATGCCGGCGAGGAAGCTCGGCGCGAACTTCTCCAGCATCCCCCAGATGGGGAAGTTGAAGGCGTTGATGTGCACGGCGACGCCGCCGCGCGGCACCAGGATATGGCTACCGGCGAACAGGCCCTGCTTGCCCAGTTGCATGGCCGGGCCTTCGTGCACCACGTTGCCGGAAGGCAGCTCACGGGCGCCGACGCCGGCATAGGCGAACAGGGTGCCGCTGCCGCCCTCGATGTCGATCCAGCTGTCGGCGCGGGTGGCGCCGCTGTGGCGCGACAGGGCGTAGAGCTGCTCCTTGCGCTCGTTGAGGTAGAGGCCCAGGGCCTTGAGGCGCGCGGCGCGCTGCTGGAAGTCCAGCGCCATCAGCGCGGGAATGCCGCGACGGCGGCCGAACTCGACGGCTTCGGCGAAATCCAGGTGCTCTTCATGGGTGCGGAACAGCGCGCTGCCGTCGATGGCGCTGCGCAGGGTCTGGGCGCCGTGCTGGCCGATCCAGCGGCCGGCGATAAGGCTCTGCAGGGTGGTGACGTTGCTCATGGTGGTTCTCCTTGAGGCGGTGTTCGAGGGGGTGGGGCCGCCCCCGCTCGGGAGCTGGGGGCGGCCGAGGAGTCAGTGGCGGCTGGCGGCGGCCGCGCCGATGCCGGTCATGGAGCGGATGAACTGGGCCAGGTAGCGGCCGCGTTCCCGGGTGGCGCGCTCGGAACGGTCGGTGACCGAGAACAGCCAGGCGCTGGAGAAGGCCAGGGTCATGGAGAACAGCGCCGGGTTGGCGTAGGGGAACAGCGCCTGCTCGTGGTGCAGCACGTTGACCCACACCGCCGGGCTGGCCACCAGCAGGGCGATGGCCGACGCCAGGCCGGCCAGGCTGCCGGCGACGGCGCCCCGGGTGGTCAGGCCCTTCCAGAACATGGAGAGGAACAGCACCGGGAAGTTGACCGAGGCGGCGATGGCCAGCACCAGACCGGAAAGGAAGGCGATGTTCTGCGACTCGAAGAGGATGCCGAGGATCACCGCCAGCACGCCGATGCCCAGGGTGGCGAGGCGTGATACGCGCATCTCCTCGCGCTCGCTGGCCTGGCCCTTGCGGATCACGCAGGCGTACAGGTCGTGGGACACCGCCGAGGCACCGGAGAGCGCCAGGCCGGCGACCACCGCAAGGATGGTGGCGAAGGCCACGGCGGAGATGAAGCCGAGGAACAGGCTGCCGCCCACCGCATGGGACAGGTGCACGGCGACCATGTTGCCGCCGCCGATGATGGCGCCGGCGGCGTCGCGGAACTCCGGGTTGGTGCCAACCATGACGATGGAGCCGAAGCCCACCACTATCAGCAGCAGGTAGAAATAGCCGATGAAGCCGGTGGCGTAGAACACGCTCTTGCGCGCTTCCTTGGCGTCGCTGACGGTGAAGAAGCGCATGAGGATGTGCGGCAGGCCGGCGGTGCCGAACATCATGCCGAGCCCGAGGGAGATGGCATCGACGGGGTTCGACAGCAACCCGCCCGGCGCCATGATCGCGGCGCCCTTGGCGTGCACCGAGGCCGCGGCGGCGAACATCGCCTCGGTGCTGAAGCCGAAGTGGCGCAGCACCATGAAGGCCATGAAGCTGGTGCCCGAGAGCAGCAGCACGGCCTTGATGATCTGCACCCAGGTGGTGGCGAGCATGCCGCCGAAGGTGACGTAGCAGACCATCAGCACGCCCACCAGCAACACCGCCTGCAGGTAGCTGAGGCCGAACAGCAGCTCGATCAGCTTGCCGGCGCCGACCATCTGCGCCACCAGGTAGAGCAGCGCCACGGTGAGGGTGCCGAAGGCGGCGGTGATGCGGATCGGGCTCTGGTCGAGGCGGTAGGACACCACGTCGGCGAAGGTGAAGCGGCCCAGGTTGCGCAGGCGCTCGGCGATCAGGAAGAGGATGATCGGCCAGCCGGCGAGCACGCCCAGGGCGTAGAGCAGGCCGTCGTAGCCGTTCATGAACATCATCGCCGAGATGCCGAGGAAGGACGCCGCGCTGATCATGTCGCCGGCGATCGCCAGGCCGTTCTGAAAGCCGGTGAGGCCGCCACCGGCGGTATAGAAGTCGGCAGTGGAGCGGGTGCGCAGGGCGGCCCAGCGGGTGATGCCGAGGGTGAACACGACGAACGCCAGGAACATGTAGATGGCGGGCAAGTTCAGCGGCCGCGCGCCGGCATCGGCGGCCAGGGCGCTGCCGGAGGCCAGCAGGGTGGCGCAGGCGGTGAGAGCGAGGAGGGCCTTCATGGTGCGCACTCCTGCTTGAGCTTGTCGTTCAGCGGGTCGAGCACGCGGTTGGTGCGCGTCACGTAGATACCGGTGAGGCCGAAGGCCAGGAGGATGATGACTACGCCCACCAGCATGCCGACGCTGGTGACCCCGCCACTGAGGGAACGACCCAGCAGGCCCGGGGCGAAGGCCACCAGCAGCACGAAGCCGTAGTAGATCACCAGCATGGCGGCGGTGAGGGACCAGGTCAGGCGCTGCTTGCGCTTGACCAGCTGGATGAAATCCGGGTGCTGCCGGATGCGATCGAGGTCTTGCGGGGTCATGGCTGCTCTCTCTTGTTGTGGTTGTCGAGACGGTGCGGCACGCAGGTGAAGCGAGTGAAGCTTTCTACCCAGGGTGGTTGGCAGAGCGTTCCTGGCTAGGCGGGTGGGCGAAGACAGTACGTTTCTGTACGGCGAGCCCGCCCAACAACGCCAGGGACGCTATGACGGCCATCCTCAGAGCTGGTCGAAGTCGAGGACGACTTTGTCCGTCAGCGGATAGGACTGGCACGAGAGCACGTAACCGGCGGCCACCTCGTAGTCCTCCAGGGCGAAGTTGCTGTCCATCTCCACTTCCCCCTCGACCACCCGGCACTTGCAGGTGGAGCAGACGCCGGCCTTGCAGGAGTAGGGGAGTTCCAGGCCCTGGGCGTTGCCGGCGTCGAGCAGGCTCTGGCTGTTGCGGGCCAGCTCGAAGCTCACTTCGCGGCCGTCGCTGATCACCGTCACCCGGCTTTGCGCAGCGTTCGTTTCGTGGGCAGCCTCGCGGGCTTCGCGCTTGTGCTCGCTGCCGGCGGCGGCGAACAGCTCGAAGTGGATGCGCTCGGCCGGCATGCCGTTGGCGCGGAGCTGGTCGCGCACGGTCTCGGTCATCGCCTGGGGGCCGCAGATGAAGGCGGCGTCCAGGGCGCGCACGTCGATCCAGCGCTGGAACAGCTGGCCGCATTTGTCGGCATCGATGCGACCGTTGTAGAGGTCCACGTCCTGCTGCTCGCGGCTGAACAGGAAGATCAGGTTGAGGCGCTGCAGGTAGCGGTTCTTCAGGTCTTCCAGCTGTTCGCGGAACAGTGCCGAGGCGCTGGAACGGTTGCCGTAGAGCAGGGTGACGCGGCTGTTGGGCTCGGTCTCCAGGGTGGTCTTGACGATGGAGAGGATCGGCGTGATGCCGCTGCCGGCGGCGACCGCCAGGTAGTGGCCGTGGCGCACCGGGTCCAGCGGCACGTTGAAGTGGCCGGAGGGCGGCATCACGTCGAGGCTGTGGCCGGCCTTCAGCTGTTCGTTGGCCCAGCTGGAGAAGCGCCCGCCCGCCACGCGCTTGACCGCGACGCGCAGCTCGCCGTCATTGACGCCGGTGCAGATGGAGTAGGAGCGGCGCACTTCCTCGCCGTCCAGCTGGGTGCGCACCACCAGGTGCTGGCCCTGGGTGAAGCGGAAGTTGTCGCTGAGACTCGCGGGGATGTCGAAGGCGATGGACACCGCGTCGCGGGTTTCCGGGCGCACTTCCTTGATGGTCAGGCTATGGAATTTGCTCATTGTTGTTCTCCTTCGGCTTTACCGCATGGAGGACGAATACAACCGGCGCCAGTGGCAACGGCCTGTGTTCGCTCTCCTATATGCACTTGAAGTAATCGAAGGGCTCCAGGCACTCCTTGCAACGGTGCAAGGCCTTGCAGGCCGTGGAGCCGAATTCGCTCAACTGTTCGGTATGCACGCTGCCGCACTGCGGGCAGCGGATTTCCGGGGCTTCGCCCAGCAGGGCGCGCTTGCTGGTGCTGCCGCTGGGCGGGGCGATGCCATAGGCGCGCAGGCGCTCGCGGCCGTCGTCACTGATCCAGTCGGTGGTCCAGGCCGGCGCCAGGCGGCGTTCCAGGTTCGGCGCGGCGAAACCGGCGCCTTCCAGCGCCTGCTCGATGTCACGCTCGATCACCTCGGTGGCCGGGCAACCCGAATAGGTGGGGGTGACCACCACGTGAAGGTGGCCGCCTCGCCAGTCGAGGGCCCGGACGATGCCGAGGTCGACCACGCTGACCACCGGCACTTCCGGGTCCATCACCTCGCCGAGCACCGACCAGGCGCGGGCCAGGTCGGCGGGTGCGCCGGGGCGGGCGCCACGGTCGCTGGCGATCAGCTCACCAGGACGCATCGGGATGGGCCCTTTGCAGGAACTGCATCTCGGCCAGCAGCAGGCCGAGGTGCTCGGTGTGCAGGCCACGGCGGCCGGAAAGGTAGAAGTAGCTGGCCGGCTCCGGCAGCGGCAGGGTGGCGCTGGCGAAGGTGTCGGTGACCTTGGCCTTCCAGGCAGCGGCGACGTCGTCCGGCGCCGGAGCGATGCCAGCGGCGGCCAGGCGTTGCTCCACCTCGTCGCCGTTCACCAGTTCGACGGTGAAGCGCCAGGTGTCGCGGATGGCCGCCAGCATGCGCCGATGGCTTTCCTCGGTGCCGTCGCCCAGGCGCTGCACCCATTCGGTGGAGCGGCGCAGGTGGTAGGTGACTTCCTTCAGTGCCTTGGCGGCGATGCCGGCGATGCGTTCGTCGCTGGAGCTGCTGAGGCCGTGCAGCACCTGGAAGTGCCAGGCGTCATAGAGGAACTGCTTGGTGATGGTCACCGCGTAGTCGCCGTTGGGTTGCTCCACCAGCAGCAGGTTGCGGTAGGCACGTTCGTCGCGGCGGTAGGCCAGGTGGTCGGCGTCGCGGCCGTCGTCCAGCAGCTCGGCGGCGTATTCCAGCCAGTTGCGGGCCTGGCCCACCAGATCGAGGCCGACGTTCATCAACGCCAGCTCCTCTTCCAGGGCCGGGGCCTTGCCGCACCATTCGCAAAGGCGCTGGCCCTGCACCAGGGCGCTGTCGCCGAGGCGCAGCAGGTATTCGATCAGGTCGTGTTTGGTATTCATGGCGAGCGGCCTCACATGTGGCCGACTTCGGCCGGCAGCTCGTAGAAGCTGGCGTGGCGATAGACCTTGTCTTCGGCCGGGTCGAACAGCGGTTCCTTCTCATCGGGGGAGGAAGCGGTGATCAGCGCCGATGGCACCACCCAGAGGCTCACGCCCTCGTTGCGGCGGGTGTACAGCTCACGGGCGTTCTCGATGGCCATGGCGGCGTCGGCGGCGTGCACGCTGCCGACATGCTTGTGGTTGAGGCCGTGCTTGCTGCGCACGAAGACTTCGTAAAGGGTCCATTCACTCATTGTGTTCTCCTGCTCATCAGGTATGAGCTGCTGCGCGTCGGCATAACGTCGTTGGAAACAGACCCGGACTTGCTCATTTACAGTCGTAAACTCCGCGCCCGCGTCTGCTTCCGCCTCGTTCTGCTCTAGCTCGCTAGCTCAGCGGCGGAATCGGGTTTTGGTCAGGCGGCGTCGCGCTTCTGTTGTTGTTTGCGGGCATGGGCCACCGCGGCTTCGCGGACCCAGGCACCGTCTTCGATGGCCTTGCGGCGGGTGGCGACGCGCTCCTGGTTGCAGGGGCCGTTGCCCTTGAGCACCTCGTAGAACTCGTCCCACTGGATGTCGCCGAAGTCGTAGTGGCCGCGTTCCTCGTTCCACTTCAGGTGCGGGTCCGGCGCGGTGCAGCCGAGCAGCTCCAGTTGCGGCACGGTCTGGTCGATGAAGCGCTGGCGCAGTTCGTCGTTGCCCTGGCGCTTGATCTTCCAGGCCATGGACTGGGCGCTGTTGGGGGAGTGTTCGTCGCTGGGGCCGAACATCATCAGCGAAGGCCACCACAGGCGGTTGATGGCGTCCTGGACCATGTCCTTCTGCGCCTGGGTGCCGTTGCGCATCATGTGCAGGAGGATTTCGTAGCCCTGGCGCTGGTGGAAGGACTCCTCCTTGCAGATACGGATCATGGCGCGGGAGTAGGGGCCGTAGGAGGTGCGCTGCAGCACCACCTGGTTGACGATGGCGGCGCCATCCACCAGCCAGCCCACCGCGCCCATGTCGGCCCAGCTCAGGGTCGGGTAGTTGAAGATGCTCGAGTACTTGGCGCGGCCGCTGTGCAGCTTGGCGACTTCCTCGTCGCGGCAGGCGCCGAGGGTTTCCATGGCGCTGTAGAGGTACAGGCCGTGGCCGGCCTCGTCCTGGATCTTCGCCATCAGCTGCAGCTTGCGCTTCAGGGTGGGCGCGCGGGTCACCCAGTTGCCTTCCGGCAGCATGCCGACGATCTCGGAATGCGCGTGTTGGGAAATCTGCCGGATCAGCGTCTGCCGGTAGGCGTCCGGCATCCAGTTCTTCGGCTCGATCTTGATTTCCGCATCGATCTTTTCCTGGAAGGCGCGCTCTTCCGGGGACATCTCCTCCAGCGCCTTCACGCGCTTCACGCCGGTCTCAACCAATTGTGCGTACATGCCGTTCTCCAGCCATGCGGGTTCGTGGGGTGGCTTGGCCATGGCGCTAGTTTTAAATGATACAAAAACAAATATCAAATTAAAAAATAAGTGTCGGATTGGAAAAGCGGCAAGTGGCAAGCTTCAAGTGGCAAGCTAGGAGCTGGAAGCTGGAAGCTGGAAGCTGGAAGCTGAGAGCCAGAGCCAGAGCCAGAGCCAGAGCCAGAGCCAGAGTCGTGGGCTGGGGCGCTTGTTGGCTTTTTCTTCCAGCTTCAGGCTTCAAGCTTCCAGCTAAGGGGAAAGAGATTCAAAATTTCGGTAATGACTACGTTGTTTCGTTCCCTTTACTCTTTTTAACAATTGCCCCCCAAAGCTTAAAAGACCGGCGCTGCGCGCCTTTGCATACTGCCGGCCTGCCATTGGCATTGGAGGCCTTCATGTTCAGGCGCGGGTGTTCATCCTTCTGTTTCAATCCGGGTTCCGGCGCGGCGTTGGTGGCTTGGCGTGGGCCGAGGCCGTGGTCGTTCTCGGCGCCTTCGTCGGAGGCGTTCGGGCACTTGGCTCTGGCGTTGCTGGCTTGCGGGGTGGGTGTGGTGGCGCTGGTGGCTGCGCTGCGTCCGTTCCTCGCCTGCGCCGATGGCGGGCTGTGCCTGCCCCTGTTCTCGGCCGAGCTCGGTGAGCTGGTGGGCGTGCTGGTGGCGCTGGAGCTGATGGCCGTCGCCTGGCTGGTGAGCTCGCTGCGCGGGCTTGTGCGGGGCTGAGCGCCCTCACATTCCACTCGAACCCATCATTCAGGGGATGTTCGAAATGACCACGAAGGCGAAGGGCTGATGGGCGCGGGTCTAGAAGCCATCGAGGTGCTGCTGGTCACCCCGCGCGTCGCAGAACTGCACGCCCAGGCCCTGGCGGAAGGCGCCACTGAACTGGCCGCGCCCGCCCGCGAGGACTCCGGCCGCCTCGCCTCGCGCCTGCGCTGGGCCGACGGCGTGCTGGTGGCGCTGCAATCCCCGGCGCCGTAGCCCTGATCCGGTGGGCTACAGGCGTAGGGTGGGCTTCAGCCCACCGTTCTAGATGCTCCGACTTCTTCGTCCAGTGGATGCTGCGCATCGACTCCCTGTGGGAGCGAATTCATTCGCGAAGAAGTCCCCGGGCTGAAGCCCGGGCTACCTGGCATCAGGCGTCGACTATCACGTCGAAACCGCCGAAGATCATGCGCTGCCCGTCGAAGGGCATCTTCTCGGGATCGGGGTGCAGGCGCGGGTCCTCCATGGATTTCTTCATGCCCTCGTCGCGGGCCTGGCGGGACGGCCAGGTGATCCACGAGAACACCACCGTCTCGTCGTCCTTGCGTTTCACCGCCATGGGGAAGGAGGTCACCTTGCCCTCCGGCACGTCATCGCCCCAGCACTCGACGACGCTGAGGGCGCCATGGTCCTTGAACACCTGGGCGGCGATGCGGGCGATGGCGATATAGGCCTCGCGCTTGGCGGTGGGCACGGGAACGACGAATCCATCTACATAGCTCATGAGCGATCTCCTGGTCGGTGGCGCGTGGCGGTCCACGTGCCGGTCTCATCCGGTAGTCGATTCAGGATTGGCGATTGAGACAATTCCTGGGCGAATGCCCGGGCTGTTCCGACGAGCGGCGCGGCGGCTGCAGGTTGTGAGGCAGTATCAAGGGCAATGACTATCGGCTGGTGGTGGCGGTTGCCTACCGCTTCGGTGCGCTCTATATCAAGTTCGTCGGTACTCACAGGGAGTACGACGCCATCGATGCCAACACTGTGGAGATGGGCCCGGGATCATGAACATCCGCCCGATTCGCACTGACGATGACTACCGCGCGGCGCTCGAGCTGGTGGCGCCGCTGTTCGAGAACGAGCCTGAGCCGGACACGCCCGAAGGCGACTTCTTCGAGGTGATGCTCACCTTGATCGAGGCGTACGAGGCGCGTCACTTCCCGGTCGACCTGCCCGGGCCGGTGGAGGCCATCAAGTTCCGCATGGAGCAGTCGGGGTTGACCGTCGCCGACCTGGTGCCCGCCATCGGGCGCCCGAACCGGGTCTACGAAGTGCTCAATGGCAAGCGCTCCCTCACCTTGCCGATGATCTGGAAGCTGCACGAGGTGTTCGGCATTCCCGCAGAAAGCCTGATCAAGCCGCCGACCGCCGTCTGAGTGGTTCCAGCACGGCAAAAAGCCCCGCTTCGGCGGGGCTTTTCATTTGAACGTGAGCAGTCACGCCCTTAGGGCGTGGTCATGTGTCATCGGCTTTGCCTGTGACGACTCGAACTGAGGGCACGACAGGATGAGCTCGAGCCGTAGGGTGTGCCGTGCGCACCGCCGCAGGGTGCTTCCGGCGAGCCCAGGTGCGCGCAGCACACCCTACGTCCGGAGTGAGCGGCGGCCGCAAACTCCGAGGACTGTCTGTGCCCCTCCACATTCTAAAAGCGTGGGCGGCTCACGCCTTGGCGCGGTTGTCGTAGACGTGGCAGGCCTTGCCCTCGGAGCGTTTCAGGGAGTACGCCGGGCGCAGCACGATGCGCGAGCTGATGCCGATGTAGGTCTTGATGTGGCGACCCAGCTCGCTGCACAGCGCCAGTTCCTGGGTCTCGTCCAGGGGCTCCAGGCCGTGGCGGGGTTCGACGTGGACTTCCATGCTGTCGAGGTTGCCGTTGCGCGAGAGGTGGATCTCGTAGGTTTCGGCCAGCTGGCGGACTTTGAGCACCTGCTCCTCGATCTGCGTGGGGAAGACGTTGACGCCCCGGATGATCAGCATGTCGTCGCTGCGCCCGGTGATCTTGTCGATGCGCCGCATGGGCCGCGCGGTGCCCGGCAGCAGGCGGGTGAGGTCGCGGGTGCGGTAGCGGATCATCGGCAGCGCTTCCTTGGACAGGGAGGTGAACACCAGCTCTCCCATCTGCCCGTCCGGCAGCACCTGGCCGGTCACCGGGTCGATGATCTCGGGGTAGAAGTGGTCTTCCCAGATGGTCGGGCCGTCCTTGGTTTCGGCGCATTCCATGGCCACGCCCGGGCCCATGATTTCCGAGAGGCCGTAGATGTCCAGGGCGGTGATGCCCAGGCGCTCCTCGATGGCGCGGCGCAGCTCGGCGGTCCAGGGCTCGGCGCCGAAGATGCCCAGGCGCAGGGCCAGCTTGTGCGGGTCCAGGCCCTGGCGCTCGATCTCGTCGGCCAGGTTCAGCATGTAGGAGGGGGTGACCATGATGATGTCCGGCTGGAAGTCGCGGATCAGCTGGACCTGCTTCTCGGTCTGGCCGCCGGACATGGGGATCACGGTGCAGCCCAGGCGCTCGGCGCCGTAGTGCGCGCCGAGGCCGCCAGTGAACAGGCCGTAGCCGTAGGAGACGTGCACCTTGTCGCCCTTGCGGCCACCGGCGGCGCGGATCGAGCGCGCCACCACGTTGGCCCAGGTGTCGATGTCGTTCTGGGTGTAGCCGACCACGGTGGGCTTGCCGGTGGTGCCGCTGGAGGCGTGGATGCGCACCACCTCTTCCTGGGGCACGGCGAACATGCCGTAGGGGTAGTTGTCGCGCAGGTCGGACTTGCCGGTGAAGGGGAAGCGGGCGAGGTCGTCGTGGCTTTTCAGGTCTTCGGGGTGCACGCCCAGTTCGTCGAAGCGCTGACGGTACAGCGGCACGTTGCGGTAGGCGTGGTCGAGGCTCCAGCGCAGGCGCTCCAGCTGGTGGCGGCGGAGCTGGTCGACGCTGGCGGTTTCCATCGGGTCGAGCAAGGCGGCATTGGCGATCATGTTCATTTCATCACTCGTATTGTTCTTGTGCGTGGCGCTGGGCGCCTGAGTGCAGGAAGGCAGGATACTCCCGGCCTTCCCGGTCCGGTGTGGCGGTTACAGTTTTTCGATGATCAGGGCGATGCCCTGGCCGACGCCGATGCACATGGTGCAGAGGGCGTAGCGGCCGGCGCGGGCTTCCAGTTCGTGCAGCGCGGTGGTGACCAGGCGCGCGCCGCTCATGCCCAGCGGGTGGCCCAGGGCGATGGCGCCGCCATTGGGGTTGACCCGCGGGTCGTCGTCGGCCAGCTCCAGCTCGCGGAGCACGGCCAGGCCCTGGGCGGCGAAGGCCTCGTTGAGTTCGATCACGTCCATGTCGGCGAGCGACAGGCCGGCGAGCGCCAGCACCTTGCGCGTGGCCGGCACCGGGCCGATGCCCATGATGCGCGGCTCGACGCCGGCGCAGGCCATGGCGACCACGCGGGCGCGGGGTTTCAGGCCGAAGCGGCGGGCGGCATCGGTGCTGGCCAGCAGCAGGGCGCAGGCGCCGTCGTTGACCCCGGAGGCGTTGCCGGCGGTGACGCTGCCGCCCTCGCGGAAGGGCGTGCCGAGGCGCGCCAGCTGCTCCAGGGTGGTGTCGCCGCGCGGGTGCTCGTCCTGTTCGACCCACTTCGACGGCCCCTTGCGCTGGGCAATCTCCACCGGAACGATTTCCTTCGCCAGGCGGCCATTGGCCTGGGCGGCGACGGCCTTGAGCTGGCTGCGCAGGGCGAAGGCGTCCTGGTCGGCGCGGCTGATGCCGAACTGCTCGGCGACGTTCTCCGCCGTCTCGGGCATGGAGTCGATGCCGTACTGGCGCTTCATCAGACCGTTGACGAAGCGCCAGCCGATGGTGGTGTCGAACAGTTCCGCGCTGCGGCCGAAGGCCTGCTCGGACTTGCCCATCACGAAGGGCGCACGGGACATGGATTCCACGCCGCCGGCCAGCATCAACCCGGCCTCGCCGCAGCGCAGGGCGCGGGCGGCGCTGCCGATGGCGTCCAGCCCCGAGCCGCACAGGCGGTTGAGGGTGGTGCCGGGCACGGTGACCGGCAGGCCGGCGAGCAGGGCGGCCATGCGCGCGACGTTGCGGTTGTCTTCGCCGGCCTGGTTGGCGCAGCCGTAGATCACGTCGTCGATGGCGCCCCAGTCCAGCTCGGGGTGACGCTGCATCAGGGCGCGGATCGGCACCGCGCCGAGGTCGTCGGCGCGAACGGAGGACAGGGCGCCGGCGTAGCGCCCGATGGGCGTGCGTACGGCGTCGATGATCAGGGCGTCATTCATGCAGGGATTCCTCGTCGAGCAGGGTGCCGCGCACCTTGTAGGACTTGCCGTGGAACAGGGCGATCAGCTGCCCGTTCTGGTTCTCGATGCGCACGTCGTAGTTGCCGGTGCGGCCGCTGCGGCTCTGTTCGGTGGCCTGGGCGGTGAGGGTGTCCCCCAGGTGCGCCGGGGCCACGTAGTCGATGCTGCAGCCGATGGCCACGGTGACTTCGTTGTAGGTGTTGCAGGCGAAGGCGAAGGCCGAGTCGGCCAGGGCGAACAGATGGCCGCCGTGGCAGGTGCCGACGCCCTGCAGCATGTCGGCGCGCACGCTCATGCCGACCCGCGCGGCGCCGGGCGCCACCGAGAGCAGGCGCATGCCCATGGCCTGGCTGGCGGCGTCGCGTTCGTACAGGGTGCTGGCGCAGGCTTCGGCCAGCGACAGGGCTTCACGGTTGGTCATGCAGCGTCCTCCCTTCGGCCACCCGGCGGCGCAGGGCCAGCGAGGGGCGGTAGCGCGGCTCGCCATAGGCGGCCTGCAGGTTGTCCAGGGTGCGCAGCACCTGCGGCAGGCCGATGGCGTCGGCCCAGGCCAGCGGGCCGCGCGGGTAATTGACCCCGGCGCACATGGCCAGGTCGATGTCGGCGGCGCTGGCGACCCCGTGGAGCAGGGCGTCGGCGCCTTCGTTGGCGAGCATGGCCACGGTGCGCAGCACGGCGAGGCCGGGGACGTCGGCCAGCGGGCTGGCGGCGATGCCGGCGCGGGCGAGCAGGGCGACCGCCGCGTCGATGGCGGCCTGGGTGGTGCCTGCCGCCCAACTGATGCCGAGGCGTTCGGCGCGGCCGTAGTCGAGGGCCAGGTCCAGCAGCACCAGGTTGTCGAGGCCGTCCTCGCGGGCGCGCTGGGCGGCCAGGCGGCCGTCGCTCAGCGCCAGGGTGGCGTCGCCGACCCGCAGCAGCCCGGCGCCGTCACGGCGGGTGACCCGCACGCCGGCGCTTTCCAGGCGCTGCACCAGCGGGGCTGCGACACCGAGGTCGCCTTCGATGGCGCAGGCGTCCACGGTGGCGGTGCTGGCGAGCGTCGCCGCCTGTGGGCGCTCGGCGCCTTCGGCGTAGTCGTAGAAGCCCCGGCCGCTCTTGCGCCCAAGGCGGCCGGCTTCCACCAGCTCCTTCTGGATCAGCGAGGGCTGGAAGCGGAAGTCGCCGTAGTAGGCGTCGAACACCGAGCAGGTGACGGCGTAGTTGACGTCATGGCCGATCAGGTCGGTGAGTTCGAAGGCGCCCATGCGGAAGCCGCCGGCCTCGCGCAGCAAGGCGTCCAGGGTGGCGCAGTCGGCGGCACCCTCCTGCAGCAGGCGCAGGCTTTCGGCATAGAAGGGGCGCGCCACGCGGTTGACGATGAAGCCAGGGGTGGAGCGCGCGTGCACCGGCTGCTTGCCCCAGGCGCGGGCGGTTGCGAACAGGCGGGCGGCCAGGGGCGGGTCGCTGGCGAGGCCGGAGACGACCTCCACCAGCGCCATCAGCGGCGCGGGGTTGAAGAAGTGCATGCCGAGCACGCGGCCCGGGTGCTGCAGGCCGGCGGCGAGGCTGGTGATGGACAGCGACGAGGTGTTGCTGGCGAGGATGCAGTCGGGGGCGCACAGGGCTTCCAGGCGCTGCAGCAGCTCGCGCTTGATCTCCAGCTTTTCGACGATCGCCTCGATCACCAGGCCGGCGTCGGCCAGTTCTTCCAGCGCATCGGCCGGGTGCAGGCGGGCGAGGGTGGCGGCCTGGGCGTCGGCCTCCAGCTTGCCTTTCTCCACCAGGCGGGCGAGCTGCCGGTCGATACCGGCGATGGCCTGGGCCGCGGCACCGGGGCGGGTGTCGTACAGGCGCACCGGGTGCCCGGCCTGGGCGGCGACCTGGGCGATGCCGGCGCCCATGGCGCCCGCGCCGATCACGGCCACCGGGGTTTCTCTGTTCAGGGCGTGCATGGGCTCAGCGTCCTTTGAAGCTCGGGGTGCGTTTCTCCATGAAGGCGCCAACGCCTTCGCGGTAGTCCTCGCTGCGGCCGGCGAGGCGCTGCAGGTCGCGCTCCAGCTCCAGCTGCTGGTCTAAGCCGTTGTCCAGGCTGGCGTTGAGGGCGCGCTTGATCAGGGCCAGGCCGTAGGTGGGCTGGGTGGCCAGGTGGCGCGCCAGCTTCAGGGCCTCGTCGCGCAGCTCGGCGTCGTCCACCACGCGGTGGATCAGCCCCCATTGCTCGGCCTGTTCGGCGCTCAGCCGCTCGCCCAGCAGGGCCAGGGCCTTGGCGCGGGCCATGCCGACCAGGCGCGGCAGGCTCCAGGTGCCGCCGGAGTCGGGCACCAGGCCGATCTTGCAGAAGGCCTGGATGAAGCTCGCGGAACGCGCCGCCAGCACCAGGTCGCAGGCCAGCGGGATGTTGGCGCCGGCACCGGCGGCCACGCCGTTGACCGCGCAGATCACCGGCAGCGGCAGGTCGCGCAGGGCGCGGATCAGCGGGTTGTAGAAGCGCTCGATGGACAGCCCCAGGTCGGGCATTTCGGCGCCCGGCGCGACGTTGCGGTCGGCCAGGTCCTGCCCGGCGCAGAAGCCGCGGCCCTCGCCGGTGAGCAGCAGTACGCGCACCTCCGGGTCCTGGCGCACGCGCTTGAGGGCCTCGCGGACCTCGCCGTGCATGGCGGCGTTGAAGCTGTTGAGCTGTTCAGGGCGGTTGAGGCTGAGGGTGGCGACCCCGGCCTCGATGGAAAACAGGATGTGCTCGAAATTCATGGCGTGCGCTCTATGGAGTCGAGTTGTGGGCGGCCGGGTCAGCGGCCGGTGAATTCGGGGGTGCGTTTCTCGCGGAAGGCGGCGAGGCCTTCTTTGCGGTCACGGGTGCCGGCCAGCAGGGTGAAGGCGTGGCGCTCGAAGCGCAGGCCGCTGGCGAGGTCGGTGTCCTGCGCCTTGAGCAGCGCCTCCTTGGCCAGGCGCAGGGCCAGGGGTGCCTTGCCGGCGATGACGCGGGCGATGGCCAGGGCGCGCTCGACGGTGAACTCCGGCTGGGTCACTTCGCTGACCAGGCCGGCGCGCAGGGCGTGGCGGGCGTCGATGGCCTCGCCGCTGAGCACCATCTGCATGGCCAGGGACTTGCCCACGGCGCGCAGCAGACGCTGGGTGCCTCCGGCGCCGGGCATGATGCCGAGGTTGATTTCCGGCTGGCCGAAGCGGGCGTCCTCGCCGGCGATGAGGATGTCGGCGTGCATGGCCAGTTCGCAGCCGCCGCCGAGGGCGAAGCCGTTGACTGCGGCGATCAGGGGTTTGGGGAAGCGGGTGATGCGCTGCCAGTGGGCCTGGCGCGGGTCGTCGAGGATGCCTACCAGGTCGCGCTCGGCCATCTCGTTGATGTCGGCGCCAGCGGCGAAGGCCTTGCGGCTGCCGGTGATCACCACCACGCGGGTCTGCGGGTCGCGTTCCGCATCGTCCAGTTCCTGGGCCAGTTCGCCCAGCAGCCGGGTGTTCAGGGCGTTGAGCGCCTCCGGGCGCTGCAGGGTGATCAGGCGCACGCCCCGGTCGGGGGGCAGGACGGCAAGAGTCTCGGGCATGGAGCGGGCCCTCAGGGTGCACGCGCGGCATCTGGGCCGGGCTTTGTTGTTGGATTGCCAGGCGTTCGTCCATTGGGCGGGCTGGCGTTTTTCCGGAGTATACGCATGAAGCGATACAAAACAATAAGTATTGAATCGTATTTATGTGTCTCTAATGAGGTGTCTTTCCATGCTTCGATGGATATCCGGGTGCTGGCCTGCTGCCCTTTCCCGGGAGGTTTATCCAGTATTCATGCGGATTTCGCGAGGCGGGCGTGGGCCTCGCACCAACCGATACGCGATTACCTGCTTTATCCGATAAAAATGATGTGATACAAGTTGCGTCATCCGTCGCATCGCTTTCCGTTGCGGCATCGCCCTGCGAGGACCGACCATGAGCCGCCTTTTCCCTCTACAGCCCGTCGCGCGGGGTGTCGAGCCATGACCTGCTACAGCCTCGACGGCCTGGTTCCGGTGGTGGACCCGAGCGCCTACGTGCACCCTTCGGCGGTTTTGATCGGCGACGTGATCATCGGCCCCAACTGCTATGTGGGCCCACTGGCCAGCCTGCGTGGCGACTTCGGGCGAATCGTCCTGGAGGAGGGCGCCAACATCCAGGACACCTGCGTGATGCACGGCTTCCCGGAAAGCGACACGGTGGTGGAGCGCAACGGCCATATAGGCCATGGCGCGGTGCTGCACGGTTGCCGCATCGGCGAGGACGCCCTGGTGGGAATGAATGCGGTGGTGATGGATGGCGCCCTGATCGGCGCCCGTTCGTTCGTTTCCGCCGCCGCCTTCGTCAAGGCGCGCTTCGAGTGCCCGGAGCAGTCCCTGGTCATGGGCGCGCCGGCGCAGGTGAAGCGCCGCCTCAGCGACGAGGAGGTGGCCTGGAAACAGCGCGGCACCCAGGAGTACCAGGCGCTGGCGCGGCGCTGCATGGCGAGCATGGTGGCCTGCGAGCCGCTGGCGGCGGTGGAGGCCGATCGCCCACGCAACCGCGTCGACGGCCTGCGTCCCAAGGGGGAATCGGCATGAGTGCGACTGTGGTCAGCGCGCCGATGCGGCGGGTATATTCGGCAACTTTCCAGCGCCCGGTTCGCCCATGACGTCCCTCGCTCCCCTGCAGCACCTCATCACCCGCTTCCAGGAGCAGACGCCGCTGCGCGCCAGCTCGCTGATCATCACCCTCTATGGCGATGCCATCGAGCCCCATGGCGGCACCGTGTGGCTGGGCAGCCTGATCCAGCTGCTGGAGCCCATCGGCGTCAACGAGCGGCTGATCCGCACTTCGATCTTCCGCCTGACCAAGGAAGGCTGGCTCACCGCCGAGAAGGTCGGCCGGCGCAGCTACTACAGCCTCACCGGCACCGGGCGGCGGCGTTTCGAGAAGGCCTTCAAGCGCGTGTACAGCTCCAGCCTGCCGGCCTGGGACGGCTCCTGGTGCCTGGTGATGCTCTCGCAGCTGCCCCAGGAAAAGCGCAAACAGGTGCGCGAGGAGCTGGAGTGGCAAGGTTTTGGTGCGATTTCCCCCATCGTGCTGGCCTGCCCGCGCTGTGACCGCATGGACGTGAACGCCACCCTGCAGGACCTCGACGCCCTGGAGGAAACCATCGTCTTCGAGACCACCGCCCAGGACGTCCTGGCGTCCAGAGCCCTGCGCATGCAGGTTCGCGAGAGCTGGAACATCGACGAGCTGGCGACCCACTACAGCGAATTCATCCAGCTGTTCCGCCCGCTCTGGCAGGCGCTGCGGGAACAGGAGGCGCTGCAGCCGCAGGACTGCTTCCTGGCACGAACCCTGCTCATACACGAGTACCGCAAATTGCTGCTGCGCGACCCGCAGCTGCCCGACGAGCTGTTGCCGGGCGACTGGGAGGGCCGCGCGGCGCGCCAGCTGTGCCGCAACATCTATCGCCTGGTGCAAGCCAAGGCCGAGGAATGGCTCAATGGCGCCCTGGAAACCGCCGACGGCCCGCTGCCGGATGTCGGCGAAAGTTTCTATCGGCGGTTCGGCGGGCTTAAATAGGGCTCCTGTCTCGAAATGCCCTGGAGGGCGAAGTGCTTGGCGTGATCCGCCGGGCCGCACCGCAGGTTGCGGGATGGCACGGAGGAAGAATGAACGAAGGTCGCCTCGATGCGGCCTTGAATAACAATAAGAAAGCTAGCCAGAGGCTCCATGGCCATGACTGCACGTGCACTGAGAACCGACCGCTTCGACGAATGGTTGCAGCGGATCAACCAGGTTTGCGGGCGCTTCTGCGCCAAGACCCTCGGGGAGGAATTCTCCGGGGCGGTCCGCGAATACAAATCCGGCGCGATCAAGCTCAGCTTCGTCGACGTCGCCCAGGCCCGGCTCTACCGTACCGAGCATGAGGTGGCGCAGAGCGACAGCCGACACTTCTTCGCCGCCTTCCAGCTGCAGGGCGAGTCGAACATGGAGCAGGGCGGCAACCGCGTGCGCCTGGCCCCTGGCGACATCACCCTGATCGACTCCTCGCTGCCCAGCGATTTCACCTACGGCGCCAACTCCCGGCAGCTGTCGCTGATCCTGCCGCGCCACCTGGTGGAGCAGAACCTGCGCTACGGCAGCGTGCGCTGCGCGCAGAAGATCGCCGCCACCTCGCCCATCGCGCTGCTCACCCATCGCCTGATCCTCGAGGCCAGCCAGCACGAGTGCCTCAGCCAGCACGAGAGCGAGGCGACCCTGGAGGCGGTGGTCAGCCTGCTGCGCCCGGCCATCAGTGCCGCCGAAGGGGATGCCGATCCCCATGAGCGGGCGTTCCGCAAGACCCTGGACTTCATCGATGCGCACATCCGCTCCGAGGAGCTTTGCCCCGAGCTGCTGGCTCGCGAGGTGGGGGTTTCGGTGCGCGGCCTGTACCGCATGTTCTCGCGCAAGGGCCTGGTGGTGGCGCAGTACATCAAGAACCGCCGGCTGGATTTCTGCGCCGAGTCCCTGCGCCTGGGCGCCGCCGAGCACAAGCTCTCGGCCCTCGGCTACTCCTGGGGCTTCTCGGACTCCAGCTACTTCTCCACGGCCTTCAAGGCGCGCTTCGGCGTTTCCCCCGGCGAATACCGCAAGCGCTACCAGCACTGATTGGCCTGTAGGCGCGACGCTGTAGGGGCGAATTCATTGGCTCTGTCTGCGTTAAGTGTTGCTAGAGGATTTGAGCCCAGCTGATTGCCGAGTTTTGTTGGTACTTCTGGTTTCGCCCACCCGGGCGAGTCCCTTTTTTCAGTCGTCGGGATGCCGAACCACAAAAAAGGAACCAAAAACGCTTGCCCCATCATCCGGCCCCGGCTTCGCCGGGGTTCCCTCACTCCATCGCCGTTACTCGCTACGCTCGCCCTTCGGGCCGCACTGAAGTGCGTTCGCCGCAAGCGTCGTCTGGGGGCCGGCGCGATGGGCCATCCATGGCCTGGCGCGCCTCTCGCGGCATCCATGCCGCTCGTCCCCCGGCGCAACGACTGCGTTCGGCCTCCTGGAGGGGCGTTGGCGGCTGCCCCCACCTTTCTTCGTCCAGCGCATCACCACGTGGTGCGCACGGACTTTCGTAGGATGGGTCGGGCGGCGTTCCGCGAGCGGAGCGAAACCCATGCGGTGGAGGTGGCACAAACCCTTTGGGGCCCGGAAAGGGCCGTGCTTGAGCCCTTGCTTTAAAACCACAACAGCTAACGCAGACAGCACCAATGAATTCGCCCCTACGGGTGTTCCCGGGTGGGTTGGTGTCGGGTTCCTTCGCGAATGAATTCGCTCCCACCGCCGGCATTTTCCGTGCAAATGAAAACGGCAGCGCCAAGGCGCTGCCGTTGGGTGACCGTGCTTAGCGGATCACATGTTGTATTTGCTGTGGAACAGGGCGATCTGCTTCTCGGGCTTGGGCTCTTCCTTGGTCAGGACGTAGACCACGCGTTGGCCTTGCGGGCCGCCGCCGATGTCGACGTAGCTGAAGGTGGGTTCGCCGATCTTGTACATGTCGATCATGTCGCCGTAGCGGCTGAATACGTAAATGATGCCGTCTTCGTCACGCAGCTCGCCGTAGAACGGCAGGGCCGGCGGCAGGCTCACGTCGAGGAAGCGCTGGGCGCTGGTCTTGGCTTCCTTGCCCTGGTCTTCGGCTTTGAGGATCAGGGTGATGTCGCGGTCGAAGCCGTCTTTCTTGCCGGTTGCCTTCTTCAGCGGGGCAGTGCCGTTCTCGATATAGCCGCGGTAGGTGGCGTAGTCGTCGAAGACGAACAGTTCCTTCTCGGTACGGACCTGGTACCAGTCTTCGTTGTTCAGCGCCTCGACCTTGGCCGGAGCGGCCGGCGGGGTGCTGCAGGCGGAGATGGCGATGGCCAGAGCGGCCAGGGTCAGCGATTGGATCAGGTTTTTCTTGCAGGGCATTTCATGGTCCTCCCCAGGATTGGTGAGAGGCGAATCTGCCCGAGTCGTGTGACGGCGAGATGACGGTGATATGCCAGAAGTATTACGGCGAGGTTTCGGCGCCTGAATCGCCTGTTTTCAAGTGGATGACGGCAGAAGTTAAAGTAAATTCTATGTTTTTCAATTTCATATGAATCAATGAGTTACGAGAGATTTGTAATCTTGTATGTGATGATTTGAGCAGCCTGCGGAGGCCCACCTGTGCCCGCTTTTGTGGGAGCGAATTCATTCGCGAAGAAGCACCCAGGCGGCGCGGATTCGTGCCAAGGATCGTCCTTCGGAGCGAGGCCCGTAGGAGCGAGCTCTGCTCGCGAACAGCCTTGGCACCTTCCCATTGACCACCGTTGGGCCTCGCTGCGCTCGGCGCCAACCTACGGCGGTGTGGCACGGTTCGGGATTGGGTTGTGACACCGGGCATCGCCGGTGGAGGTAAAGAGCGACCTCCACCCACATTCCGGGATAGGCCCTGCCTTGGGTCGGAGTGCCGGAAAAAGAAAAGGCGGCGGTTTGCACCGCCGCCTTGAGGGCCTCGCTTCGGCTGGGGGAGCCTGCGGGGCATCGAGGGTGAAGCGTTAGCCGCGGTAGTAGCGCTGCGGCACGAAGGGGGTCTTGGCGACCTTCATCGCCACGCGCTTGCCGCGCACCACGGCCCAGATCTCGCTGTCGAGGGCGGCATGGGCGGCGTTGACGTAGCCCATGGCCACCGGGGCGCCCAGGGTGGGGCCGAAGCCGCCGCTGCTGACGCGGCCGATGACGGTGCCGTCGGCGTCGACGATCTCGGCGCCTTCACGCACCGGTACGCGCTCCTGGGGCAGCAGGCCGACGCGCTTGGCGGCGACGCCTTCGCGCTGCTGGGCAAAGATGCGCTCGGCGCCAGGGAAGCCGCCGGCACGCTCGCCATCGGCGCGGCGCACCTTGGAGATGGCCCAGGCCAGGCTGGCGTCGATGGGGGTGGTGGCGGTGTCCATGTCGTGGCCGTAGAGGCACAGGCCGGCTTCCAGGCGCAGCGAGTCGCGGGCGCCAAGGCCGATGGCCTGGACTTCCGGTTCGGCCAGCAGGGCGCGGGCCAGGGCCTCGGCCTTGTCGGCGGGCACGGAGATTTCGTAGCCGTCTTCACCGGTGTAGCCGGAGCGGCTGACGTAGCACTCGACGCCCAGCAGGCGGGCGCTGCCGAACTGCATGAAGGTCATCTTCGCCACCTCGGGCGCCAGGCGTGCCAGCACGTTGACCGCCGCCGGGCCTTGCAGGGCGAGCAGGGCGCGTTCCTCGAACAGCGGCTCGATCTCGCAGCGGTCGCCGATCTTGGCGCGTAGGTGGGCCAGGTCCTGGTCCTTGCAGGCGGCGTTGACCACCAGGAACAGCTCGTCCGCACCGAGGCGCGCCACCATCAGGTCATCGAGGATGCCGCCGTTGGCGTCGGTGAACACGGCGTAGCGCTGCAGGCCCACCGGCAGGTCGATGATGTCCACCGGCACCAGGCTCTCCAAGGCCTTGGCGGCGTCGCTGCCGCGCAGGCGGATCTGGCCCATGTGGGACACATCGAACAGCCCGGCCTGCTCACGGGTGTGCAGGTGCTCCTTCATCACGCCGAGCGGGTACTGCACCGGCATGTCGTAGCCGGCGAAGGGAACCATTTTCGCTCCGAGTTCGAGGTGGAGGCTGTGCAGCGGGGTTTTGGCGAGGGTCATGGGGATTCCTTCTGTTAGCTGGAAGCTTGAAGCCAGAAGCTGGAAGGGAGAGCAGGAACCGCTGTGCTCTTCAGGCTTCCGGCTTTCAGCTTCAAGCTGCTGTCGATCAACATTCAATGATGTTCACGGCAAGGCCGCCGCGAGCGGTTTCCTTGTATTTGCTCTTCATGTCGGCACCGGTCTGGCGCATGGTGCGGATGACCTTGTCCAGGGAGATGAAGTGCTGGCCGTCGCCGCGCAGGGCCATGCGCGCGGCGTTGATGGCCTTGACCGAGCCCATGGCGTTGCGCTCGATGCAGGGCACCTGCACCAGGCCGCCGACCGGGTCGCAGGTCAGCCCCAGGTTGTGTTCCATGCCGATTTCGGCGGCGTTTTCCACCTGCTGCACGGTGCCGCCCATGACTTCGCAGAGCGCGCCGGCGGCCATGGAGCAGGCCACGCCGACCTCGCCCTGGCAGCCCACTTCGGCGCCGGAGATGGAGGCGTTTTCCTTGTAGAGGATGCCGATGGCGGCGGCGGTGAGCAGGAAGCGCTCCACGCCTTCGTCATTGGCGCCGGGCACGAAGCGCGCGTAGTAGTGCAGCACCGCCGGGACGATGCCCGCCGCGCCATTGGTGGGCGCAGTGACCACGCGGCCGCCGGTGGCGTTTTCCTCGTTCACCGCCAGGGCGTAGAGGTTGACCCAGTCGAGCACCGTCAGGCTGTCGCGCAGGGCGGCTTCCGGGCGCTCGCTGAGCTGGCGGAACAGCGCGGCGGCGCGGCGCTTGACCTTGAGCCCGCCGGGCATGATGCCTTCCTTGCGGCAGCCGGCTTTCACACAGTCCTGCATCACCTGCCAGATGCGCTGCAGCCCAGCGCTGGTTTCCTCGGGGCTGCGCCAGGCCTTTTCGTTCTCACGCATCAGCGCGCTGATGGAGAGGCCGCTGGTGGCGCAGTGGGCGAGCAGTTCCTTGCCGGTCTTGAAGGGGTGGGCGAGCGGGGTTTGGTCTTCGACGATGCGGTCGTGCCCGGCCGCTTCCTCGTCCACCACGAAGCCGCCACCCACCGAGTAGTACTCGCGGGAGCGCAGTTGTAGCCCGGCGGCGTCGAAGGCGCGGAAGATCATGCCGTTGGGGTGGAAGGGCAAGGGTTTGCGAATCATCGCCAGGTGATCCTTCTCGACGAAGCGGATGGTCTTTTCGCCACCCAGGCGCAGTTCGCCGTTCTTGCGCATCTGCGCCAGGCGCTCGTCGATGCCGCTGGTGTCCACGGTGTCGGGTTGCTCGCCTTCCAGGCCGAGCAGCACGGCCTTGTCGCTGCCGTGGCCCTTGCCGGTGGCGCCGAGGGAGCCGTAGAGCTCCACCTTCAGGGTTTCCGTGCCCGCCAGCAGGCCTTCGCGACGCAAGCCGTCGACGAAGCGTGCGGCCGCCCGCATGGGGCCGACCGTGTGGGAGCTGGAGGGGCCGATACCGATCTTGAACAGGTCGAAGACGCTGAGGGACATGGTGTCGCTCCTGAGCCTGGATCGCGCTCGTTGTTATTGGTCAGCGTAGACACTGGGAGGGATCGGGCCTCGCGGCCCGACCGTTGAAGCGCAAGGCGGTGCGTGGGGGCAAGTTCATCCGCGAATGAACCCGCCCCCACGATCACGTGCCGATCAGGCGTCCTGGTACGCCTCGATGGACGGGCAGGCACAGACCAGGTTGCGGTCGCCGAAGACGTTGTCGACGCGGCCCACCGGCGGCCAGTACTTGCCTTCCACCAGGCTGGCGGTCGGGTACACGGCCTGTTCGCGGCTGTAGGGGTGGGTCCACTCGCCGACCAGCTCCGCCGCGGTGTGCGGGGCGTTCTTCAGCGGGTTGTCGTTGGCGTCCAGGGCACCGGTTTCCACCGCGCGGATCTCGTTGCGGATGCGGATCATGGCGTCGCAGAAGCGGTCCAGCTCTTCCTTGGATTCGCTCTCGGTCGGCTCGATCATCAGCGTGCCGGCCACCGGGAAGGACATGGTCGGGGCGTGGAAGCCGAAGTCGATCAGGCGCTTGGCCACGTCGTCGACGCTGATGCCGCTGCTGTCCTTGAGGGGGCGCAGGTCGAGGATGCACTCGTGGGCCACCAGGCCGTTGGTGCCGGTGTAGAGCACCGGGTAGTGCTCTTCCAGGCGACGGGCGATGTAGTTGGCGTTGAGGATCGCCAGTTGCGAGGCGCGACGCAGGCCGGCGCCGCCCATCATGCGGATGTACATCCAGGTGATGGGCAGGATGCTGGCGCTGCCGAAGGGCGCGGCGCTCACCGCGCCTTCCTTGCGCTCCATGTGGCCGTGGCCGGGCAGGAAGGGCGCCAGGTGCGACTTGACGCCGATCGGGCCGACGCCCGGGCCGCCACCGCCGTGGGGGATGCAGAAGGTCTTGTGCAGGTTCAGGTGGGACACGTCGCCGCCGAACTGGCCTGGGGCGCAGAGGCCGACCATGGCGTTCATGTTGGCGCCGTCGATGTACACCTGGCCGCCGTTGGCGTGGATGATCTCGCAGATTTCGCGGATGCCTTCCTCGAACACGCCGTGGGTGGAGGGGTAGGTGATCATGATCGCGGCGAGGCGGTCGCGGTGCTCTTCGGCCTTGGCCTTGAGGTCGGCGATGTCGACGTTGCCGCGGGCGTCGCAGGCGGTCACCACCACGCGCATGCCGGCCATGTTGGCGGTGGCCGGGTTGGTGCCGTGGGCCGATTGCGGGATCAGGCAGATGTCGCGCTGGTCGTCGCCGCGGCTCAGGTGGTAGGCGCGGATGGCCAGCAGGCCGGCGTATTCACCCTGGGAGCCGGCGTTGGGCTGCAGCGACACGGCGTCGTAGCCAGTGGCGGCGCAGAGCATGGCTTCCAGCTCGGTGGTTAGCTGCTGGTAGCCCTGGGACTGCTCGGCCGGGGCGAAGGGGTGCAGGTTGCCGAACTCGGCCCAGGTGACCGGGATCATCTCGCTGGCGGCGTTCAGCTTCATGGTGCAGGAGCCCAGCGGGATCATGCTGCGGTCCAGCGCCAGGTCCTTGTCGGCCAGCTTGCGCATGTAGCGCATCAGCTCGGTTTCCGAGTGGTAGCGGTTGAACACCGGGTGGGCGAGGATCGCCGACTCGCGCAGCAGCGCGGTGGGCAGGCGGCTGGGGATGGTCGCGGCCAGCTCGGCGAAGGCGGGCAGGGCCTGGCCGTCGGCGAACAGGGTCCACAGTGCTTCGATGCTGGCCTGGGTGGCGGTCTCGTCGAGGGACAGGCCCAGGCGCTGGTCGTCGACCACGCGCAGGTTGATGCGTTGCTCGCGGGCCTTGGCGTGCAGCTCGGCGGTGCGGGCGCCGGTGGCCAGGGTGAGGGTGTCGAAGAAGCTCTGCTGCTCGACGGTGACGCCCAGCTTGGCCAGGCCCTGGGCCAGGATGGCGGTGAGCTGGTGCACGCGCTTGGCGATGCGGGTCAGCCCCTGCGGGCCGTGGTAGATGGCGTACATGCTGGCGATGTTGGCCAGCAGCACCTGGGCGGTGCAGATGTTGCTGGTGGCCTTCTCGCGGCGGATGTGCTGCTCGCGGGTCTGCATGGCCAGGCGCAGGGCCGGCTTGCCGTGGCGGTCGATGGAGACGCCGACCAGGCGGCCCGGCATGTCGCGCTTGAAGGCATCGCGGGTGGCGAAGTAGGCCGCGTGCGGGCCACCGAAGCCCAGGGGCACGCCGAAGCGCTGGGCGCTGCCCAGGGCGACGTCGGCACCGAATTCGCCCGGCGCCTTGAGCAGGGTCAGGGCCAGCAGGTCGGCGGCCACGGCCACCAGGGCGCCGACGGCGTGGAAGCGCTCCACCAGCTCGGCGTTGTCGAACAGGTCGCCATTGCTGGCCGGGTATTGCAGCAGCGCGCCGAAGTAGGGCGCGGCGTCGGTCAGCTCGCGCTCGTCACCTACGACCACTTCGATGCCCAGGGGCTCGGCACGGGTGCGCAGCACGTCGAGGGTCTGCGGGTGGCAGTGGCGGGAGGCGAAGAAGGCGTTGCTGGCCTTGTTCTTCGACAGGCGCTTGCAGAAGGTCATGGCTTCGGCGGCAGCGGTGCCTTCGTCCAGCAAGGAGGCGTTGGAGATCGGCAGGCCGGTGAGGTCGCTGATCAGGGTCTGGAAGTTGAGCAGCGATTCCAGGCGGCCCTGGGAGATTTCCGGCTGGTACGGGGTGTAGGCGGTGTACCAGGCGGGGTTTTCCAGCAGGTTGCGCAGGATGGGCGAAGGCGTGTGGGTGCCGTAGTAGCCCTGGCCGATGTAGTTGGTGAACAGCTGGTTCTTGCCGGCGATGGCCTTGATCGCGGCGAGGGCGTCGGCCTCGCTCTGGCCCGGGCCCATGTCGAGCACGCTGGTGCCCTTGATGCTGTCGGGGATGACGCTGGCGCTGAGGGATTCCAGGTCGGCGTGGCCGAGCAGGTCGAGCATGGCCTGGATGTCGGTCTCGCGCGGGCCGATATGGCGGGCGATGAACTCGTTGGCGGTGCCGAGGGCGTTGGTCTGGATGGGCATGGTCAGGCTCCTCAGGCGTTCTTGATCAGGGCTTCGTACGCGGCGCGGCCCATCAGGTCGGCCAGCACGGCGTTGTCGGCCAGGCGCATGCGGAAGAACCAGCCCTTGCCGAGCGGGTCTTCGTTGACCAGTTCGGGGCTGTCGTTGAGCGCTTCGTTGATCTCGAGTACGTCGCCGTCCAGCGGCATGACGATGTTGCTGGCGGCCTTCACCGACTCCAGCACCGCCACTTCGGCGCCTTGCTCATAGGCCTGGAGCTCCGGGAGCTGCACGAAGACCACGTCACCCAGCGCCTCCTGGGCGTACTCGGTGATGCCCACGGTCACCTGGCCATCGGCCTCCAGGCGCAGCCATTCGTGTTCGGCGGTAAAACGCAACTCGCTCATTCGGAACTCCTCGGTGCTGTGGCCCGGTTCTTTGCCAGGCGCTCTATGGACCCCCGCACGGGGCGTCGCCCTGTGCTGTCTGGTCGGCTTCATAGCAAGGGCGGTGCCAGGATGCTTTCACCCAGTGAAAACAAGGGGTTGGGCGCTATTCGAGACGTCTTTCGCGAAGAAGGCTGTAGCGAAAACGCTACAGAAAATAGGGGTTTTCCAAGGGGTGCGCAGGGAGGGGCAGAGACGGCGGGGTGCGTGGCGGGTTGTTACGGAGTCGTTACGCTGTAGCGAAATCGATACGGATCGGGTGAGTTCATAGAAAGATAATTTATAAATCAATAGGTTATGTGATTTATGTAGAGATCCAGTGAGGTTATGCGCCGTAGGATGGCGTAGAGCGAAGCGAAACCCATGCTGTGCTGCAGCACATTCTCGATGGGTTTCGCGGTGCTCTACCCATCCTACGTGGTGTTTTTAATAAAATAATCAATAAAAACAGATGGATATAAATATTTGTTGAAGTGCTATATCAGCTTTTGCCGGGTATCCCGTACTTGCGCAAACGGTGGGCAATGGCGGTGTGGGAGGTCTGCAGGCGGGCGGCCAGCTGGCGGGTGGAGGGGTAGCTGGTGAAGAGTTTTTCCAGCAGTGCGCGCTCGAAGTTCTCCACGGCTTCTTCCAGGCTGCTCACCTCGCCGTCGTTCTGCCGCGCCACGGCGGTGCCGGCGATGTCCAGGTCACCGATTTCCACCAGGCTGCTTTCGCAGATGGCGGCGGCGCGGAAGATCACGTTCTGCAGCTGGCGCACGTTGCCCGGCCAGCGGTTGCCCAGCAGCGCCGGGTAGGTGCCCGGGGCCAGGCGGCACGGCGGGCGCTGGATCTGGGTGCAGGCCTGCTGCATGAAGAAGCGCGCCAGCATGAGGATGTCCTGGTCGCGGTCGCGTAGCGGCGGTACTTCCAGGTTGAGCACGTTGAGGCGGTAGAACAGGTCTTCGCGGAAGGTGCCTTCGGCCACCATCTTTTCCAGGTTGCGGTGGGTGGCGCTGAGGATGCGCACGTCCACCTTCACCTCGCGGTCGCCACCCACACGGCGGAAGCAACCGTCGCTGAGGAAGCGCAGCAGCTTGGCCTGCAGGTAGGGCGACATCTCGCCGATCTCGTCGAGGAACACCGTGCCCTGGTTGGCCAGCTCCAGCAGGCCCGGCTTGCCGCCGCGCTGGGCACCGGTGAAGGCACCCGGTGCGTAGCCGAACAGCTCGCTTTCGGCGAGGTTCTCCGGCAATGCAGCGCAGTTAAGCGCCAGGAACGGCTGGTTGTGCCGCGCGCTGACCGCATGGCAGGCCCGCGCCACCAGTTCCTTGCCGGTGCCGGTCTCGCCATTGATCATCAAGGGTGCATCCAGGGCCGCCACGCGCAGGGCGCGGGCCTTGAGGGTGCGGATGGGCTGGGAGTCGCCCAGCAGCGCATCGAAGCCTTCGGCATGGTCATGGTGCAGGGCCGAAAGGCGCTCGCCGATGCGGTTGGGCAGGTAAAGGGTGAGCAGCGCGCCAGCCAGGTGCTCGCCCTCGGTGATGGGCACGGCATCGAGCATCAGCGCCTGGCCCTTGAGGGTCACCTCGCGCAGCGGCAGGCGGAAGCCCTGTTCACGCAGCACATTGTGCAGGCTGTCGTCGGCGAACAGCTGGGCCAGGGTCGCGCCCTCCAGCTCGCCGCCATGCAGGGCCAGCAGCGCCGGGTTGGCCAGCAGCACGCGGCCGTCCTGGTCCACCGCCAGCACCGGGTCGGTCATCGCCGCCAGCAGGGCGTCCAGCTGCAGGCGGTGGCGCTGGCCGGGGAGGATGTCCACCACCGTCACCTCGCGCACGCCTTCCACCTTGTGCAGCGCACCGCGCAGCTCGTCCAGCACCTCGGCGCTGAGGGTCGGCGCATCGATGTAGACGTTCGGCGGGACCATCTCCACCGCATCCAGGTTGAGGTTGCGCCCGCCGAGCAGGGCGAGGACTTCCTGGGTGATGCCGACGCGATCGATGAAGGTGACGTGAATGCGCATGGAAAGCGGAGCCGCTGGATGAAAGCCGCAGATTATGCCCGCTCCGGGCACCACCGGGCCATGGCTTGTGCCGCGTGATGGAACCCGGCCCCGCGCTGGCCTTGTGCCAGAGCGCCACGGCAGCGGCGGCCCCTTGCGAAAGTTCGAACTTTTGCCCGCGCAGGGGGTTCGGAACTAGCACACCACTTCCGCAACCCGGCGCGGCCCCAGCCGGCCTCCATGCGCCGGTCAGAAGGAGCCAGACCGATGTCCCCGAGCACACCCGCCGAGTCCGCCGCGCGTCTTTCCGGAGCGCTGCAGCTGGACGAGGCCCTGGCATTCCCGCGTATCGCCATCGAATCCGTCGAGCCGCAGCTGGAAGGCGGCCGCTTCGCCGCCAAGGCCATCGAGGGGGAGGCCCGCACCGTCACGGCGGTGATCTTCGCCGACGGCCACGACAAGCTGGCCGGCCAGCTGCTCTGGCGCCCGGTCGAGGACCCCGAATGGCAGCGCGTGCCCCTGGAATTCCTCGGCAACGACCACTGGCAGGCCAGCTTCGTGCCGCCGCGCATGGGCCGTGTGGTGTTCGCCGTGGAAGCCTGGTGGGACCTCTATGGCAGCTACTGCTACGAACTGTCGAAGAAACACGGCGCCGGCGTGCCCATCAAGCTGGAGCTGCAGGAAGGCGCGCTGCTGCTACGCCAGACCCTGGAACAGGCGCCGGCGGCCCAGGTGGACACGCTGCAGGCGCTGCTCGAACGCCTGGAAGAAGCGCAATCCATCGACGAACGCGTGGCCCTGCTGCTGGCCCCCGAGACGGTGGCCGCCGTGACCCGCGTCGAGGCCCATCCCCATCGCGTGCGCAGCGCGCTGTACCCGTTGGACGTGGAGCGCAAGCTGGCCGAGTTCGCCAGCTGGTACGAGCTGTTCCCGCGCTCGGCGGCCAACGACGGCAAGCGCCACGGCACCTTCCGCGACGTCATCGCGCGGCTGCCGGATATCCAGGCCATGGGCTTCGACGTGCTCTACTTCCCGCCCATCCATCCCATCGGCCGCACCCACCGCAAGGGCCCGAACAATTCTCTCAAGGCCGGCCCGGACGACCCCGGCAGCCCCTACGCCATCGGCAGCGCCGAAGGCGGCCACGAGGCCATCCACCCGCAGCTGGGCAGCCGCGAAGACTTCCAGGCCCTGGTCCAGGCCGCCCGCGAGCATGGCCTGGAGATCGCCCTCGACTTCGCCATCCAGTGCTCCCCGGACCACCCGTGGCTGGCCCAGCACCCCGGCTGGTTCAGCTGGCGCCCCGACGGCTCCATCCGCCATGCCGAGAACCCGCCGAAGAAGTACGAGGACATCGTCAACGTCGACTTCTACGCCCGTGATGCCCAGCCCGACCTGTGGCTGGCCCTGCGCGACGTGGTCAAGGGTTGGGTGGAGCAGGGCGTGACCCTGTTCCGCGTCGACAACCCCCACACCAAGCCGCTGCCGTTCTGGGAGTGGCTGATCGCCGATATCCGCGCCGCCCACCCCGAGGTGATCTTCCTCGCCGAGGCCTTCACCCGGCCGGCGGTGATGGCGCGCCTGGGCAAGGTCGGCTTCACCCAGAGCTACACCTACTTCACCTGGCGCAACACCAAGGAGGAGCTCGCCCAGTACTTCACCGAGCTCAACCAGCCGCCGCTGTGCGACTGCTACCGGCCGAACTTCTTCGTCAACACGCCGGACATCAACCCCTTCCCGCTGCACGGCCAGGGGCGCGCCGCCTTCCTCATCCGTGCCGCCCTGGCCACCATGGGCTCCGGCCTCTGGGGCATGTACTCCGGCTTCGAGATCTGCGAGTCGGCGCCGGTGCCGGGCAAGGAGGAATACCTGGATTCGGAGAAGTACCAGCTGCGCCAACGCGACTACCGCGCCCCCGGCAACATCGTCGGCGAGATCGCCCAGCTCAACCGCATCCGCCGTGCCAACCCGGCCTTGCAGACGCACCTCGGGCTGCAGGTCTACAGCGCCTGGAACGACAGCATCCTGTATTTCGGCAAGCGCACCGCCGACCGCTCCAACTTCATCCTGGTTGCCATCAGCCTCGACCCGCACAACGCCCAGGAGGCCAGCTTCGAGCTGCCGCTGTGGGAGCTGGGCCTGCCCGAGGATGCCGCCACCCAGGGCGAAGACCTGATGAACGGCCACACCTGGACCTGGTACGGCAAGACCCAGTGGATGCGCATCGAGCCCTGGCACCAGCCCTTCGGCATCTGGCGCATCCGCGCCGCCACCTGAGGACAACGCCATGGCGAACCAACAGCGGCCCGAGCTGCACACACTGGTCATCGAGCAGGACCTGCAAGAGCTACTCCAGGGCGCCAGCGGCTCCCTGATGAAGGATTCCCTGGCGGCCTACCTGCCCAGGCGCCGCTGGTTCTCCGGCGACGCGGCGGGCGAGGTGCACCTGCTCTATGCCGTGCCCTTCGGCGAGGCGGACGAACTCTGCGTACTGGCCGAGGTGGAGTGCCGCGACGGCGAGCGCCGCGAGCATTACCAGCTGCCCCTGGCTTTCGTCACCGAGCACCAGGCCGGCAGCGCTGCGCCCGAACACCTGGCCCTGGCGCGCCTGCACCGGGGCCGCCAGGTGGGCCTGCTCACCGACGCCTTCACCCTGCCGGGCTTCGTGCGCCAGGTGGTGCGCCAGCTGAGCCGTGGCCAGGTGCTGCGCTGGCAGGGCAGCGAGCTGCAGTTCGTGCCCACCTCGCGCCTGGTGGACTTCATCGGCGACCTGGACGGCGACGTCAGCCTGGTGTCTGCCGAGCAATCCAACAGTTCGGCGGTGATCGGCGACAGCATGGTGCTCAAGCTGGTGCGCCGGGTGCTGCCGGGCATCCATCCGGAAACCGAGATGGGCGGCTACCTCACCGAACACGGCTTCGCCAACATCCCGCCCTTGCTGGGCGAGGTGCGCCGCGTCGACGAGGCCGGCACGCCGCATACGCTGATGGTGCTGCAGGCCTTCCTCAGCAACCAGGGCGATGCCTGGCAGTGGACCCTGAACACCCTGGAGCGCGCCGTGCGCGACGAACTGGCCGGCGGCGCATCCGGGCAGGAGAGCCCGCACAGCGCACTGGGGGAACTGGAAGCCTTCGCCCGCATGCTCGGCCGCCGCCTCGGCGAGATGCACGAGGTGCTGGCCCGCCCCAGCGACAACCCCGACTTCGGCTACCGGAGCAGCGATATCGCGGAAACCAACGGCTGGGCCCACAGCGTCGGCCTGCAGTTGCACGAGGCGCTGGAACGGGTGGCCGAATCCCGCGAGGGCCTTTCCGAGTCCGCCCGGGCGCTGGCCGATTGGCTGGGCAGCCACCAGGCCGGGCTGCTCGAGGTGGTCGGCAAGCTGGCCCGGCACAGCGCCGGTGGCATCCGCATCCGCGTCCATGGCGACCTGCACCTGGGGCAGGTGCTGGTGGCCCGGGGCGACGCCTTCATCATCGATTTCGAGGGCGAGCCCACCCGCAGCCTAGAAGAACGCCGCGCCCGCCACAGCCCGCTGAAGGACGTGGCCGGCATGCTGCGCTCCTTCGATTACGCCGCCGCCATGGCCCTGCGCAACGCCCAGGGCGCCGATGCCCCCAGCGAGGCCGCCAGCGCCCGCCAGCGCATCGCCAGCAGCTACCGCAGCCAGGCGCGCACCGCCTTCCACGAAGCCTACCGGCTGGCCGCCGCGAGCCTGCCCCATGCCTGGCACGAGCGTGACGGCGAAGTCGCCGCCCTGGCGCTGTTCAGCATCGAGAAGGCCGCCTACGAAATCCTTTACGAAGCCCGCTACCGCCCCGATTGGCTGGATGTGCCGATGCTGGGGCTGGTGGAGTTGGGCCGTCATCTCCTGGGGAGCAAGCAATGAACGATGTAGCCATGGGGCAGGGCGCCGACCGCGCCCAGATCGAGGCGCTGGTACGGGCCGAGCACGGCGACCCCTTCGCCTTCCTCGGCCCGCACCAGGATGACCAGGGGCCGGTGATCCGCGCCTACCTGCCCGGTGCCCTGGGCGTCGAACTGCTGGACGGCGACAGTGGCCAGTCCATGGGCCGCCTGGTGGAATCCGCCACTCCCGGGCTGTTCATCGCCCGGCCCGAGCGCCTGCACCGCTACCGCCTGCGCATCCATTGGGGCGAGGGCTTCCAGGAAACCGAAGACCCCTACAGCTTCGGTCCGTTGCTGGGCGAGACCGACCTTTACCTGTTCGCCGAGGGCAACCATCGCGAACTGGGCAAGGTCTTCGGTGCCCAGCTCACCGAGCACGAAGGCGTGCCCGGCGTGCGTTTCGCCCTCTGGGCACCCAACGCCCGGCGGGTTTCAGTGGTCGGGGCGTTCAATGGCTGGGATGGCCGCCGTCATCCCATGCGCCTGCGCCACCCGGCCGGGGTCTGGGAGCTGTTCGTGCCTCGCCTGCAGGCGGGCGAGGTTTACAAGTACGAGCTGCTCGGCCAGCACGGCGTGCTGCCGCTGAAGGCCGATCCGGTGGCCCTGGCCACCGAACTGCCGCCGGCCACCGGCTCGGTGGTTTCCGCGCCGCTGGAGTTCCACTGGCAGGACCAGGGCTGGATGGACGGCCGCCAGCGCGGCCAGGCCCATGACCGGCCGCTGTCGATCTACGAGGTGCATGTCGGTTCCTGGCGCAAGGAGGGCGGCAACGATGGCCGCGTGCTCAGCTGGCACGAACTGGCCGAGCAGTTGATCCCCTATGTGCAGGAGCTGGGCTTCAGCCATATCGAGTTGCTGCCGATCATGGAACACCCCTTCGGCGGCTCCTGGGGCTACCAGCCGCTGTCGCAGTTCGCGCCGACATCGCGCTATGGCAGCCCGCGCGACTTCGCCGCCTTCATCGACGCCTGCCACCGCGCCGGCATCGGCGTCATCCTCGACTGGGTGCCGGCGCATTTCCCCACCGACGCCCACGGTCTGGGCCGCTTCGACGGCACGGCGCTGTACGAGTACGAGCACCCCTTCGAGGGCTTCCACCAGGATTGGGACACCTACATCTACAACCTCGGCCGCACCGAGGTGCACGGCTTCATGCTGGCCTCGGCGCTGCACTGGCTGCGCGCCTACCACATCGATGGCCTGCGCGTGGATGCGGTGGCCTCGATGCTCTACCGCGACTACTCGCGCAAGGACGGCGAGTGGATCCCCAACCGCCACGGCGGCCGCGAGAACCTGGAGGCCATCGACTTCCTCCGGCACCTCAACGACGTGGTCGCCACCGAGGCGCCCGGCGCCCTGGTGATAGCCGAGGAATCCACCGCCTGGCCCGGGGTCAGCCGGCCCACCCGCGAAGGCGGCCTGGGCTTCGCCTACAAATGGAACATGGGCTGGATGCACGACAGCCTGAAGTACGCCAGCGAAGACCCGGTCAACCGCAGCCATCACCACCACCAGCTGACCTTCGGCCTGCTCTACGCCTTCTCCGAGCACTTCATCCTGCCCATCTCCCACGACGAGGTGGTGCACGGCAAGCGCTCGCTGCTGGACAAGATGCCCGGCGACCGCTGGCAGAAATTCGCCAACCTGCGCCTGTACCTCAGCTTCATGTGGAGCCACCCGGGCAAGAAGCTGCTGTTCATGGGCTGCGAGTTCGGCCAATGGCGCGAATGGAGCCACGACAGCGAGCTGGACTGGTACCTGCTGCGCTACGGCGAGCACCTGGGTGTGCAGAGCCTGCTGCGCGACCTCAACGCCCTGTACCGCGCCGAGCCCGCGTTGCACCAGCTGGACGGCGTCGCCGAAGGCTTCCAATGGCTGATCGGCGACGACAAGGCCAACAGCGTCTACGCCTGGCTGCGCAAGGGCCAGGACGGCGCGCCGCTATTGGTGGTGCACAACTTCACCCCGGTGCCGCGCCTCGGCTACCGCATCGGCGTACCGCTGCCCGGCACCTGGCAGGTGCTGCTCAACAGCGACACCGACGCCTATGCCGGCAGCAACGCCGGCACCCTCGCCGAAGCGCACGCCGAAGACGACACCAGTCACGGCCAACCCCACTCCCTGGTGCTCGACCTCCCACCGCTCGGCGCGCTGATCCTCAAACCCACCTTGCCATAGGTTGGCGCTGTTCCGTAGGTTGGCGCCGAGCGCAGCGAGGCCCAACGGAGCGATGTCGGACCGGGCCAAAAGGGCGGGCTCTGCGTAGGGTGGAGGTCGCTCTTTACCTCCACCCGCGGTGTTGCACGGGGCCGCGATGGTGGATGGGTGGAGCGTCATCCACCCTACGAATCGTGCCTTGGATCAACCGGAACGTCGGGTTGCACCCGACCTACAAGGTGGCGCTGCGCCGTAGGTTGGTGCCGAGCGTAGCGAGGCCCAACGGAGCGGGGTTCGGCTCTGCTGCGTTGGGCTTCGTACCTCAACCCAACCTACATCCGTGCCAGGACGGCTCCACGTTGTGGGAGCGGCTTCAGCCGCGAAAGATCCGCCGCCGGCACAACGCTGCGAGCGGCCGGACAGTCCATCACGAATGAATTCGCTCACGGGGTGTGCCCCGGGTTTCACTCGAACGGCCCCATCACCTGGCGGTAATGCTCGGTGCCTTGTGGTGTCTGGCGGGTGAGGGTGAGCTCCAGGCCCCGGGGGTTTTCCACCGGGGTGCCGGTGAGGGTTGCCCAGCCCTTGCCGGGGCGCCAGGTGCGCAGGTCGAACTCGCTTACGCCGCTCATCACCGCCACGCCCTTGCCGGGAGCCGGCAGCGGGTAGCGCGTGCTGGGGGTGGAGGCGGCGCGGTAGAGGGTGTCGCCTTCCACCCACCAGCGCACCCGCAGCAGGCGGCCGGGGCGGGACGGGGCGACGCGCACCAGTTCCAGGCGCGGCGGGCCATTGCCTCCGCCGCGCAATACCAGGGCCGGCGGCCCGGAGCGGATCGGTTTTGCATCCGCGTCGGCGTCCGGGCGCAGGGGTTCCAGCAGTTCGGTGGTGGCGCGCTGGGCCAGGTCGCGCTGCAACTGGTTAAGGGCGCGCAGCAGCTCGTCGTTGCGTTCGGCCGCCGCCTGCAGGTGGGCGTCGCTGCGGCTCACGCTGTCCAGCCCGCGCCAGGCCACCAGGGACACCAGCGCCATCAGCAGGATCGCCACCATCACCTCGATCAGGGTGAAACCCCGTTGCTTCGTCATCACTGCACCTCGATACGGCCGGATGGTTCACGCACGACCCTGACGCTGTTGCGCCCATCGGACAGCTCGATGCGCGCCGGCTCGCCTATCCACTCGGCGTCGATCAGCAGCCAGCGGCCGCTGCTCAGGCGCACATCCAGCGGGTGCACCTGCCAGGTACGCGGGCGCAGTTGCGGGTCGCCGGCGAACGCACGCTCATCGGCGCCGTCGTCGCCCAGGCGCAGGAAGCGGTAGCCGCGCGCGTCCGCCTGCCAGGCGATGGCGCGGCCGTCGGCGCGGGCCTCGTCCTGGGCGGTCTGCAGCAGCAGGGCCAGGCGCTTGGCGTCTTCCCGCAGCAGGCGCGCCGGATCGGGGCGGATGCTCAGGCTGATGGCGGCCGTGGCGATGCCGACGATCACCAGCACCACCATCAGCTCGATCAGGGTGAAGCCCCGTTGCGACCGCCCGGCAACCTCGGGAGGAGGTGAAATAAAACCGTGAAGATCGGCTGCTAGCGTCGGGGCCAGGAATTTTTGGAGGACCGCCGGATGCGCCTTATCAGCCGCTTCAACCCCACCGCATGGGTCCAGGGCGCCGCGCTGGCGGCCACCCTGGCGGGCCTGGTCACCTGGGGGCTGTTGCTGGGGGACCCCACGCCGCAGCAGGCCCAGGCGCGCAGCGAAGCCCCGCAGCCGGTGCCGGCCGCTGCCCACGATGCGGCGCAGTGGTTCGCCAGCCGTGCCAGCCAGCTGGACGTGCGCCTCACCGGGCTGTTCGCCGGGGAGCGCGGCGCCGTGGCCATCCTCGCCATCGACGATGCACCGCCGCGCGCCTTCCTCACCGGCGAAAGCCTGGGCGAAGGCGTGCGCCTGGATGCCATTGAGGGGGACGCGGTGATCATCGCCCGGGGCAGCGAAACCCAGCGCCTGTCCATCGCCCGCCTGCCCGAGGCGCCGCCGCTGCCATCCCTGCGTTGAGTTCACGGCGTCACCTGCAGGCGGTCGCGCGCTACCAGGGTTTCCAGGCGTGCCAGGGGCGGGCCGCCGCGTTCGCGGTCATGCACGCGGATGCTCAGTTGCAGCAGGTCGCCCACGGGGGTGACGCGCTGCTCGCAGCTCAAGCGCAAGCGCCCCTGATCACATTCCAGCACCTTGCGGCCATTGCCCGGCAACCCCTCCAGGCGCAGCTCCGCCATGCGCCCCTGGGCCGCCAGCAGGGCGATGGAGCGGTCGCGCAGCAGGCCATCGGCCTGGGTCATCTGCCCAGCGGCACGCACCGCCGCCGACATGGCCACGGCGACGATGGCCAGCGCCACCAGCACTTCGATCAGGGTGAAACCGGACGCTTGTCGGTGCATCGCGTGGGCCTTGCGCATGGCGGGGGTCACAGGGCAGGGAAGAAGGCTCCAGCCTAGCGGCCGCGTCTGACGAAACGCTGACGGAAACACCGGAGAACGCGGCCGCCGTTCTCCGTGGCAGCGCGTCGCAGGCCCCATGGCGTGGGCATCGTGGCGCGGTGCTGGGGAAATCCTCCCGAGGATTTTCAATACCAGTGACATATGCGCTTGGAACAATCCGGGGCGAAAGGACAGGCCCGGCTCCCGGAGACGCGGCCCGATGCAAACCCAAGGAGTGTCGAGATGGATATCGCGCGGTTCAGCTCCCCGGTTCGCGGCCGGAATGGCCAGCAAGGTTTCACCCTTATCGAGATCATGGTGGTGGTGGTCATCCTCGGCATTCTCGCCGCCATGGTGGTGCCCAAGGTGCTCGACCGCCCCGACCAGGCCCGCGCCACCGCCGCGCGCCAGGACATCGGCGGGCTGATGCAGGCGCTCAAGCTCTATCGCCTCGACCAGGGCCGCTACCCCAGCCAGAACGAGGGTCTGAAGGTGCTGGTGGAACGCCCGGCGAATGCCACCTCGAGCAACTGGCGCTCCTACCTCGAACGCCTGCCCAACGACCCCTGGGGCCGCCCGTACAACTACCTCAACCCCGGCGCCAACGGCGAGGTGGACATCTTCTCCCTGGGCGCCGACGGCCAGCCCGAGGGCGAGGGCGTGAATGCCGATATCGGCTCCTGGCAGTTGTAGGCCGCGCCATGCATCCCCTGGCCAGCCAACGCGGCATGGCGGTGATCAGCGCCTTGCTGATCGCTGCCGTAGTGGCGGTGATCGCCGCCGGCATGATCGCCCGTCAGACGCGCATCACCCGCGCGGTGGAAAGCGAGAACCAGCGCCTGCAGGGCGCCTGGGCCGCGCGCGGCGCCCTGGAGTGGAGCCGCCAGCGGCTGTGGGAGGAGCGCCTGCGCGAACCCGCCACCCGGCTCGACCAGGCCTGGGCGCAGCCCTTGCGCAACCTCAGCCTGGGTGAGGGGACTGCCTTCGAGGGCGCGATTCTCGACGAGCAGGGCCGCTTCAACCTGCGCAACCTGGTGCGTGACGAGCAGCTCGACCCCCTGGAGATGGCCACCTTCGAGCGACTCTGCGCGCTGCTGGGGGTGCCCCAGGAGGCCGCCGCACGCATCGCCCGCCGGGTGATCGACGCCTATGCCTACCGCATCTACCCGCCCCGCAGCGAACCGGCCAACAACAGCGGCTTCGACAGCGGCCGGCTGACCTCACCGGAAGCGCAGAATCGCGCCTTCGAAGCCAAGCGCCCCATGCTGCGTCGCCTCGAAGACCTGGCCGACCTGCCTGGCGTGCCAGCCGATGCCCTGCAACGCCTGGCGCCCTTCGTCACGCTGCTGCCCATGCCCACCTGGGTCAACGGCAACACCGCCAGCGCCGAGGTGATCGCCGCGCGAGTACCCGGCCTTGGCCTGGAGCGCGCCCGTGCGCTGATCGCCGAGCGCGACCGCGGCCAGTGGTTCATCAACAGTGGCGACGTGCTCAACCGCCTACGCATGCCGGACATGACCACCGAACTGGTGCGCATCGGCATCACCAGCGAGTGGTTCCTGGTGCGCGGCCTGGCCTGTGCTGGTGAGCGTCGCAGCCCGGTGGAGGCGCTGTTGTTCCGTGCCGAGGAAAGCCAGCCGCGCATCGTCTGGTCGCGGGTGGGCGCATGAGCGCGCTGCTGCTGCGGATCGCCCTGCCAGCCCTGGACGGGCTGCGCCCCGAGGCCGAGGTGGAGTACGCCTGGCTGGACCGCCAGGGCAACCTGGATAACCAAGGCATTGCCAGCCTCGCCGAGCTGGGTCGCCAGGCCCGGGGCAAGGCCGTGGAACTGGTGCTGCACCCCGACGACAGCCTGCTGGCCAGCCTCGAACTGCCGCCGTTGCCCGCTGCGCGCCTGGGCGATGCCGTGCGTTGCGCAGCAGATGGCCTGGTGCTCGGCGGTTGCGAGGGGCTGCAACTGGTGCACGGCCCGCGTCAGGCCGATGGCCGGGTGCAGCTCGTCTGGCTGGAACGCGAGCGCCTGCAACGCCTGTTGCACGGCCTGCGGCAATGCGCGCTGGAGCCCCGTGGCCTCTATGGCGCACCGTTCTTCCTGGCGGCGGACAAGGGCACGGCCTGTGCGCAGCTGCGCGACGGCCAATTGTTGGTGCGCGACGGTGCACAGGGCGGCTGGGTGCATCCCCTGCCTGAAGATTGCCTGCCGCGCTTGCTGGAGAGCGGCGTGGCGCCGGACTGGCCCGGCGAAGTGCCCGAAGGCCTGCCGGGCGAGGCCGTGGCCGCCAGCCGCCGTTGGACCGGCGCGGTGCCCGCCTGCAACCTGCTGCTGGGGCTTGCGGGCCCGGCCCAGGGGCCGCGGCGCTGGGGTCGGGCCGTGGCCTGCTGCGCCCTGGCTGCTGCCGTGTGGACCCTCGGCCTCAACCTCCACGCCTCGCAGATGGCCAGCCAGGGCCTGGCGCTCAAGCAACAGATGTCGCAGCGGGTGAAGCAGGTCTTCCCGCAGTTGCCGGTGGTGCTCAACCCCTTGCAGCAAGCCCGCCAGCAGCGCGACGCGCGCCTGGCCGGTGGCACCCAGGACGGCCCCGGGCGCTTCGCCGCCATGGTGCAGCAGGCCGTTGGCGCCATGCCCTTCGCCCTGGGCGCCATCGAGTCCATCGATTACGACGGCGAGACCCTGCGCCTGACGCCCCGCGCCGGCGTGCGCAAGCCCCCGGCGGACCCCGCCTGGCAGGCGGCCCTGGCCCAGGCCGGGCTGCAAGCTGGCATCGGCGCCGATGGCTGGAGCCTGAAACGCCTGCCGGCGGATGCGCTGAAAAGCGAGGCCGGCCGTGATGAATGAACGCCTGCTGAAACTGCGGGGCACCTGGCGTGAGCAGACGGCCCAGGCCCGCCAGCGCTGGCAGCGGCTGGGCCCGCGTGACCGGCGCATCCTGCGCCTGGCTGCCCTGGTGCTGCCGCCGATGCTGCTGTGGTTCGCCCTGATCGAACCCTCCCTGGCGCGCATCGAGCATTGGCAGGCCGAGCTGCCGCGCCTGCGCGCCCAGGCGCACACCCTCGAAGCGGTACTTGCCGAGGTGCAGGGGCCCGCAGCCCTGGCACCCGGTGCATCCCTGGAAGCGCTGCTGCGCCAGGGGCTGGATGACAACGGTCTGGCCGGCCACTACCAGTTGCGCGCGGAAGGCCCGCACTGGCGATTGGAACTGCAAGGCGCCCCCGCGCAAGGGGTGATGGATTGGCTGCTGGGCGTGACCCCGGGCCTGCCGCTGGAGCTGCGCCAGGTGCAGCTGCGGCGCGACGGCGGGACACAGAGCGAACAGACGGACGCGCGGCTTTCCGGCGTCGTCGGCATGGAACAGGCGCCAGGCGCTAAGGAATCCTCATGAAGCGGTTCGATGGACAAGGGCTGCGGCGACCGCTGCGGCATGGGGTGGCGATTTCCCTCGCGGCGGTGCTCGCCGCCTGCAGCCAGTCCGGTGGCACGCCGCCGCCGGTGATCCCCGCCGAAAGCGAACTGGGCCGGCCCATGGCCCAGGTGGGGCAGGGCGATGCACTGGCGGAGCGCGAGCGCATCCAGGCCCAGGCGGAGCGCCAGCAACGGGCGGCCCAGGCCCAGCGTGCGCAACAGGCCGCCCATCGCACGGGCACGCCGCCGCGCCAGGCCCGCAGCGCCGGGCTGGGCGACCAGCCGGTGCAGCTGAATTTCGTCGAGGCGGACATCCCCGCGGTGCTGCGGGCGCTGTCCCGCGCCACCGGCCGGCAGTTCCTCGCCGATCCCCGGGTCAAGGGCCAGCTGACCCTGGTGTCCGAGGGCGAGGTGCCGGCCCATACCGCCTACGACATGCTCCTGGCGGCGCTGCGCATGCAGGGCTTCTCGGTGGTGGAAGTGGGTGGCGTCAGCCAGGTGGTGCCCGAGGCGGACGCCAAGCTGCTCGGTGGCCCGGTGAGCGACGCCGACCGCCCCGGCGGCAACGGCATGGTCACCCGCACCTACCGCCTGCAGTACGAGAACGCGGTGAACCTGATCCCGGTGCTGCGCCCCATCGTCTCGCCGAACAACCCGATCAACGCCTACCCGGGCAACAACACGGTCGTGGTCACCGACTACGCGGAGAACCTCGAACGGGTCGCGGCGATCATCGCCAACATCGACGTGCCCGGCTCCATCGACACCGATGTGGTGCCGGTGCAGAACGGCATCGCCACCGACATCGCCGCCATGGTCTCCGAGCTGATGGAGAGCCCGGGCAACGACGTTGCGCAGAAGGTCGCGGTGATCGGCGACCCGCGCTCCAACAGCATCATCCTGCGCACCGGCAGCCCGGAGCGCAGCGAGCTGGCCCGGCAGCTGATCGCCAAGCTCGACAGCGCCCAGGGCAACCCCAGCAACCTGCACGTGGTCTACCTGCGCAACGCCCAGGCCAACAAGCTGGCCCAGGCCCTGCGCGGCCTGCTCACCGGTGAGGGCGAGAGCGCCGGGCAGGGCGACGGCAGCCGTGCCCAGCTCAACGGCGGCAACCTGGGGGGCAGCACGCAGAGTGGCACCGGCAGCAGCGGTTCCAGCTCCGGCACCGCCACCAGCAGCAACGGGCAGAGCGGCAGCTCCGGCGGCTACGGGCAGTCGGGCGGCGGCCTGCTGTCGGCGGCCAAGGGGCAGGGCGGCCAGGAGGGCGCGGTGGCCTTCTCCGCCAACGGCGTCACCGTGCAGGCGGACACCACCACCAACACCCTGCTGATCTCCGCGCCCGACCCGCTGTACCGCAACCTGCGCGAAGTCATCGACCTGCTCGACCAGCGCCGCGCCCAAGTGGTGATCGAGAGCCTGATCGTCGAAGTCAGCGAAGACGACACCAGCGAGTTCGGCATCCAGTGGCAGGCCGGCAACCTGGCCGGCAACGGCTGGATCGGCGGCGCCAACCTCGGCGGCGCGGGCATCAACACCGGCGCCAAGAACAGCATCGACGCACTGCCGGGCGGCCTGAGCATCGGCAAGGTCTCCGGCGGCGTGGACATCCCCGGCATCGGCCGCGTGCTCGACCTCAAGGTCCTGGCCCGCGCCCTGAAGAGCAAGGGCGGCACCAACGTGCTGTCCACGCCCAACCTGCTGACCCTGGACAACGAGGCGGCGAGCATCTTCGTCGGCCAGACCATCCCCTTCGTCAGCGGCAACTACGTCACCAACGGCGGCGGTACCAGCAACAACCCGTTCCAGACCATCGAGCGCGAGGAGGTGGGCCTGCGCCTCAACGTGCGCCCGCAGATCTCCGAAGGCGGCACGGTGAAGCTGGACATCTACCAGGAGGTCAGCAGCGTCGACGAGCGCGCCGACAACGACGCCGGCACCGTGACCAACAAGCGCGCCATCGACACCAGCATCCTCCTCGACGACGGGCAGATCATGGTGCTCGGCGGCCTGCTGCAGGACAGCTTCATCCAGAGCAGCGAGGCGGTGCCCGGCCTCGGCAGCCTGCCCGGCATCGGCGCGCTGTTCCGCGGCGACCGCCGCTCGCGGACCAAGACCAACCTGATGGTGTTCCTGCGGCCCTACATCATCCGCGACGACAGCGTGGGGCGCAGCATCACCCTGAACCGCTACGACTTCATCCGCCGTGCCCAGGGCGCCATGCAGCCGGAGCACAAGTGGCCCCTCACCGACATGCAGGCGCCGCAACTGCCGCCGGCCGAGCAGGCCATGCCGCTGAACCCGGCCGCGCCGTTGCCGGCCCCGCAGCCCCGGCCCATGCGCGCCGTGCCGCTGCGCCCGGGCGAGCAGCCATGAGCGCGCTGCCCTACGCCTGGGCCCGCGCCCAGCGCCTGTTGCTGCAGGGCGAGGGGGAGGGCGCACGGCTGCTGGTGAGCCCGAGCACCCCCGGCTGGGCCATCGGCGAAGTGCGCCGTCGCCACGGCGCCACGCCCATCCAGCGGGTCACCGATGCCGAGCTGGAAACCCTGCTGGCCAGCGCCTACGCCGACACCGGCAGCGCCGCCGCGGTGGTCGGCGCCGCCGAGAGCGAGGTGGACCTGGATCGCCTGCTGCAGGACATGCCCGAGGTCACCGATCTGCTCGATACCGAGGACGGCGCGCCGGTGATCCGCATGATCAACGCCCTGCTGACCCAGGCCGCACGGGACGAGGCCAGCGACATCCATATCGAGCCCTTCGAGACCCACTCGGTGGTGCGCTACCGGGTGGACGGCGCGTTGCGTGACGTGGTCGCCCCGCGCAAGGCGTTGCACGCGGCGCTGGTGTCGCGGATCAAGATCATGGCGCAGTTGGACATCGCCGAAAAACGCCTGCCCCAGGACGGCCGCATCGCCCTGCGCGTGGCCGGCCGGCCCATCGACGTGCGCGTGTCCACCGTGCCCACCGGCCACGGCGAGCGGGTGGTGATGCGCCTGCTGGACAAGCAGGCCGGGCGCTTGCGCCTGGAAACCCTGGGCATGGCGCCGACGCTGCTGGAACAGCTCGACCGGCTGATCCGCCAGCCTCACGGCATCGTGCTCGTCACCGGGCCCACCGGCAGCGGCAAGACCACCACCCTCTACGCCGCCCTGGCGCGGCTGGACGCCGCCACCAGCAACATCCTCACGGTGGAAGACCCGGTGGAGTACGACCTGCCGGGCATCAGCCAGATCCAGGTCAACGCGCGCATCGACATGAGCTTCGCCCTGGCCCTGCGCGCCATCCTGCGCCAGGACCCGGACATCATCATGATCGGTGAGATCCGCGACCTGGAGACGGCGCAGATCGCCGTGCAGGCCTCGCTTACCGGGCACCTGGTGCTGGCCACGCTGCACACCAACGACGCGGTCTCGGCCGTCACCCGCCTCACCGACATGGGCGTGGAGCCCTTCCTGCTGGCGTCCAGCATGCTCGGCGTGCTCGCCCAGCGCCTGGTGCGCCGCCTGTGCAACCAGTGCCGCGAGCCTGACCCGGCCTTTCCCGGGCAGTGGCGCGCGGTGGGCTGTGCCGCCTGCAACAACACCGGCTACAGCGGCCGTACCGGCATCCATGAACTCTTCGTGATCGACGACGACATCCGCCGCCTGATCCACCAGGGCGAGGCCGAGCAAAGCCTGCGCGAGGCCGCCCGTGCCGCCGGCATGGCCAGCATGCGCGAGGACGGCGAGCGTTGGGTGCAGGGCGGCTTCACCACGCCCGAGGAAATCCTCCGCGTCACGAGGGACGCCTGATGAACCGCTACCGTTTCGAGGCCGCCGACGCCAGCGGCCGCATCGAGAGCGGCACCCTGGAGGCCGACAGCCCGCGCGGCGCCATGGGCCTGCTGCGCACCCGTGGCCTGACGCCCCTGGAGCTGGCCGAGGAGGAGGGCGGTGGCAGCGCTGCTGGCGGCCTGTTCGCGCCGCGGCTGTCCGATGGCGACCTGGCCTGGGCCACGCGCCAGCTGGCCAGCCTGCTGGCGGCGGGGCTGCCGCTGGAGTCGGCGCTGTCGGCCACCGTCGACCAGGCCGAGCGCCGCCATATCGCCGAGACCCTGGGCGCGGTGCGCACCGACGTGCGCAGCGGCATGCGCCTGGCCGAAGCCCTGGCGGCACGCCCGCGCGACTTCCCCGACATCTACCGCGCGCTGATCGCCGCCGGCGAGGAATCCGGCAACCTGGCCCAGGTGATGGAGCGCCTGGCCGATTACATCGAGGAGCGCAACAACCTGCGCGGCAAGATCCTCACCGCCTTCATCTACCCGGCGGTGGTGGGGCTGGTGTCCATCGGCATCGTCGTCTTCCTCCTCGGCTTCGTCGTGCCCCAGGTGGTCAGCGCCTTCTCCCAGGCACGCCAGGACCTGCCCGCGCTGACCCGGGTGATGCTCCAGGCCAGCGACTTCGTCCGTGCCTGGGGCGTGGTCTGCTTCGCCGGCATCGCCGGGGCCTTCTGGGGCTGGCGGATGTACCTGCGCGACGCCGCCGCGCGCCTGGCCTGGCACGCCCGGGTGCTGCGCCTGCCCCTGCTGGGGCGCTTCGTGCTGGGTGTGAACACCGCGCGCTTCGCCTCCACCCTGGCGATTCTCGGCAGCGCCGGCGTGCCGCTGCTGCGCGCCCTCGACGCCGCCCGCGAAACCCTGGCCAACGACCGCCTGGCCGCCTGCGTGGCCGACGCCACCCTCGCCGTGCGCGAGGGCATCAGCCTGGCCAGCGCGCTCAAGGCCGGCGGCGTGTTCCCGCCCATCCTCATCCACCTCATCGCCAGCGGCGAGAAGACCGGCTCCCTGCCGCCCATGCTCGACCGCGCCGCACAGACCCTGTCCCGCGACATCGAACGCCGCGCCATGGGCATGACCGCGCTGCTGGAGCCGCTGATGATCGTGGTCATGGGCGGCGTGGTGCTGACCATCGTCATGGCCGTGCTGTTGCCCATCATCGAGATCAACCAACTGGTGCAGTAGCGAGCTCTCCGTCGAATGGGCCCCCGCGTTCGCGAGGGTGACGAGGCGAGCAGGGAAGTTCCAGTGCACCGACATCCCCGCGTACGCGGGACCCACTGAACAAGGCGAGCCTCGTCCTGTACATCAGATAGTTCCCGCGCGCCGATGCCTGCTTCGGACGCTTCCCGAGCCCTTTGGGGGCTTTTCCCTATTCCCAGCCCATCGGGGTTTTCAGCCTACTGTCTTGCCCCGGATGCAGGCTCGCCATCTTGTACTCATGTGGTTGCGGACCTTGGCTGCATGCGGGGCATACCACCGCCAGCCTCACAGGCTTCTCGTACCTATGCCGTTAGGAGCGTGCCCCTTGTTCATTCTCGATCTCTATGACGCGATGAGGGATGAGTACCGTCGCTGGCGCGACGGACCTCCCGCGCCTTCCACCGTATCGGTGACCGCGGTGTCTCCCGCACCGACTCCGACGCCAGAACCGCCGCCGCCAAGCGACTTGCCGGCGGTGAAGAACTGGAGTCACCCCTTTGGCGATACCTCGTCCGTCTTCCAGCAGTTGGCCACGCTGGCCAAGGCACAGTCGGGCTACTTTCCGCTGGGGCGCAATGGCCTGTGGCATGGCGGGGTGCATTTCGATTCAGGCACGGCGGGCACGGCGGGCCCTCAAGGCCAGAGCTTCGTGCGTTGCCTGGCCGATGGTGAGGTGATCGCCTATCGCATTCCCGAGCAAACGCCTAAGACCACGTTCTTCCCGGCACCAGGCGTGATCATGAAGGCACCCTTCGCCACGGGCTTCGTGTTGGTCTGCCACCGTCTGGAGGCCCCGAAGATCGAAGGCGTCGCCGACACGCCCCCCAGCCTAATCTTCTACAGCCTGTACATGCACCTCGCGGACTGGGCGAGCTACCTGGCGGACCCTGACAAACCACGGCCAGCGTTCTGGCCGGAGTCGAACCAGTACCGGGTGAAGACGGATACAGACTTCAGTCCTGTCCGTGCTGGCGAAAGAGGCCTCAACCTCAGGCACGCTCCGACTCAGGGCAAGACCATCGGCTTTCTACCGCAAGGCACTGCCATCACCGTCAGCGGTGAAGGTGCCTATCGCAAAGTCGAGGGCATCAAGGGGCCGGTGAAACTGCAAAACCCAGACGGCACCTTGCAAGGCTATGTCGGCTTCAGCGCATTGCTGGACCTGGGCGGTGGAGCCTATCGGGTCAATACGACCCGTGATGCGCTGCGGGTGCGACCCACACCGGACACCTCCCGCGACAAGATCTTCGAATTGCCCAGCGGCACGGAAATCACCATCAGTGGAGAAGGCGACTTCCGCAAGCTGGAAAGCGTCGTCCAGTACGTGCATCTCGCTTCGCTGGAGGGTGAGCGCGTACCCGAACGGGGGAAGGTCGTGGTGCTGGACAGGCCCCGCCCGATCAAGGCCGGCGACCTTATCGGTCACCTCGGCCCCTACCAGGAGAGCAATGAGGAGGCCCCGCAGGAGCGATTGCACCTGGAAGTCTTCGCCTGTGAAAACGTGGAGGCCTTCTTCGCTCGAAGCCGCCAATGGGCAGACCAAATGCCCGAGAAAGCCAGAACCTGGCTGAAGCTGGAAAAGGGCACGACGGTCGTCGTCCACCAGCCAGGCCACAGCCACTCGGCTCCGCCGAACCTTGGCGACCCCCATGTTGCGAGCGGTGCGAAGCTGCTGATCCCGCGTACCGAACTGGACGGCCTGTCGGCAGATAGAAAGATCACCGTACCCGCCACTGAGACGTCCAAGGCCAGGAACTGGTATCGCCTGGATGACCTGTTGATCGACGCAGCGGGCAAGGACATCCCCATGGGGTGGATCTGCGATGAAATCGGTGTAACGCCCTGGGTCAACCCCTGGTCGTGGGACGGCTATGAAGTCATCTACAACGACGACCCGCCACAGAACGCCCTGGCCCACTTCCTGTTGAACATGGGCGATTACTTTGATGGCAAGGAAATGGAGCAGTGGAAGCCCCTGGCCGATGCATCAGACAAAGGACCGGTAAGAGAGCGGCTCTTCGAAATCATCGATGCAGATCGTGATGGGAAGATCACCACTGACGAGATTCAGAAGGCGCTCAAGGTTCCCGCCTACGCCCAGTCCATTTCTCAATTGGTCATTCACTACGAAAGTGAGTGGTTCTATCAACAACGGAAGTGGGATGCACTGGATAAGGTGCTGGGGCATACGGGATCGACACCTATCTTGAATTGGGTGGCGGAGAAGGAGCGGATAAGAGAGTTAGGGTGGTGGGGAGATATTGTGACTAGCGGAAAACTCCCAGCCTCTGGGACCGTTTCGTGTTTGCACCCTCTAATATTCGGTATTTCTCTAGCTTCCAGAGATCGAATTACAGTTGAGTTTTTGGAAGAAGTCACCGGAAAAATTGGGGACTGGTTTACGGGGGTGGGAGGTGGTGCGAATTTTGTTAACGCATTTCCTGAGAGATACCCGAATATTTATAAATTCAATAAATATGATTTTATAGATATTTTAAATGGTGCTCTTCGAAGATATGGAATAGAAACTCCTTACCAGCAAGCGCATTTTATTTCTCAGTGCTTTCATGAGTGTGCGCATTTTGAGACTGCGGTTGAGTTCGGGTCTGGAGAAAGATACAACCCTGGCAATCATCCCGATGCTGTTGAGAATGGTAATACAGAGCTGGGCGATGGTCCGAAATACAAGGGCAAAGGCCTGATTCAATTGACTTGGAAGAAAAACTATAAGTTGTACTCGGATTTTAAGGGCTTTGATTTCGTGTCTAATCCATATCTTCTTGCAGAGGATATGTATCTGGCAGTGGATGCTTCATGCTGGTTCTGGAGGAAAAATGGCGGTGTACATAAAAAATACGACGCCAAGGGAGATATAAATATTCTGATAGAAAATGAACCTCGGAACGTGAGGCTAGTAACTCTGGCGGTTAATGGTGGGGATAATGGGCTTGCGGAGAGGGAAAAAATATTTGGGAGAATAATAAGTGAGTGGGGGTTGGGATGAGATATCTTGAAGTTTTATTGATTTTTTTTGCTTTGATATGTTCTTCAGGTGCGGCTAATTCAGATAGTCAAATTCTGCTAGATGTAGAGTCTGTCAGTCCACTCACGCTATCTGTCATGCAGGCTGGGCGTAAAATGTCCGTGATAGTTCCTTTGGCTGTTGTAAAGGATACGGAGGATATATATACGTCGGTCACGCTGGATGACATTGATGGTGATGGTGTGGATGAAGTGGTGATGACTATTCCAGCGGGCGGAGGGGTTAATTCTTGTTCGAAGGTTTTTAGGTACGATCTGAAAGGTAATGCTCTGTCTGAGGTTGTGTTTTCCGAAGGGAGCATATGTAATTATCGTAAAGAGGATGGGTACTTGATCAGCTCATATAGAGGCGGGTCGGCATGGGTAGAGGATATATATAAATTTGAGAGGGGGGTATTCGGTCTGGCGTTTAAAGACGCGTGTATTGGTTGCGGGTATATATCTAGACGGGCGTTCGATTTTGATGGGGTGGTTTCTGATTATTTGGTGTCTGATAGTGAAGATTTTAAAGGTCGAACACCCATTGTTGGAACTGTTTTGTCCAGGCGTGCTTTTGTCTATTCCGAACCGTTTGTACAGCAGCTCTCAAAAAAATACCTAGTGCAGGATGATAAATATTTGGTTCGCAGCTTTTCAAAGAATACCTACGGGTCGTGGGTGAAAGTTCGTTATAAAGGAAAGGTGGTAACTGAAGGCTGGTTGCGCTGCAGTGATGTTGAATCGTGCGCATTCCATTAGATATGAGACTCTTTGGAGGTTTAGCTAAACTAGTTCTTGGGACGTAATTGATGAACGGAATCATTTGTCTAGGCGCCAATACCACTGGCGACGGTACGGTTATATCAGCGCTCTGCTGACATGAAATTTTTCGGAATAGCGGTGGCACGCGTTGGCGATGCAGTCACTTGTCTTTTCCCGGCCACGGTTCGACGGTGGTCGCTGAGGGATACCCAGTGTTCAAGGATCATGGCGTACCGGTTGCCTTTCATGGCCATCGTTGCGCCTGCTGCTGCGTACTTCTCACGCCATTGCCTGGAGCGACCGCGAGCTGAGTATGCCGGTCCAGTTTAATAAGGTTCCTGCAGCTCTGAAGGAGCCGTGTATGGCTGTAGGGGATTTTGTTGGTGGTGATAATAGAGCTGGGAGCAGTAGTACAAATTACTCTTGCTTGTTTATGACTTCATGAGGAAGGAAGTGATTCAGGTCCCAGGGGGCGACTTTAATGTTAACAGTTGTGGGGTTCAGGGTTGGGAGGCGGTGATCCGGATTCGGAAAAAAACAGCATTTTTCGCTAGATGGAAGGGATTTTAATTGCGATTTTGCAGTTGCTGATTTGAGCGATGGAGTTTTGGGGCGGAAAATTTGTATTTTGAAATTGGATTCACGTCATTGCCCCCTGCGGGGCAAGTATAAATGTGAAGTGTTTTTCTGCTGGCGAAGCAATTAAGCGTTTTGTCTGTGTGGCGTCACAATAGGTTTAATTCATATCGTCAACTCCGCTGGTTGGTCGAGGCTGGTTGGGTGTGGCTGCTGTTTTCTATTGTCCTTGGTGTTGTGGTTGCTCAGGGGGGTAATGGAAGTCAGAGAGTCTTACGCCGGCCTCCTTGGTGTTAGGAAATTTCCATTGCCAAATCAAGATGGCGCCGTACGCAAATCAGGCGCGTGCCGTCTATTTTCTGTTCTGGGTATGACTTAGAGTCTCGCTTCATAAGTTCATAAGTTCATGAGTGAGAGAGGATAGGTGGTCGAGTTGGCGCAGGGGTGCGAGCTAATTCGTATTATGCGCCTGCTTTTTGCTCTTTCCTTGAATGTTACAAGTTGGTTTATTAATTATCGCATCATGGTGGCTCTGTGCGAGCAATAATCATCAAGAATTTGGTGCGGAGCTAAATTAACAGCAAAAGGAAATAATCGAAGTGAATGCCAATCAAGTAAGTATTACCGCACTCTCGCTCGTGTTGTTGGGCTGCTCAGGCGGGCCTTATCAACATGCCGCAGCCTCTACTCAGCATGCAGCCGCTGCCTCGGGACATGCCGCCTCCGCAGCAACTCACGGGGCGGTGGCTTCAGGCCAAGTCGTCACGGGTGCCGTGGCCTTGCCGTTGAAAGCTGTAGGCGCCGTTGGAAAGGCAGCGGACACAGCCGGCGATACCCTGTTGGACGCTACTGGTGATTCCAAACCTTTGCACGTCTCCGACGAGACGGTTTCAGCGGGCCCTGCGCCGAAGGCGGAGTAGGAGAGTTCAATGTTCAAAAAATATTCGTTGCCTTTCTTGGCGTTATTGTTTCCATACCTTGCCATTGCACAAGGTTTCTCCAACCAGGGTGATGCGACTGAAAACAATGACCAGTACACGGCCGAGCAACTGATTTCCTTTTCTAAGAAAGTGGAAAAAAGCCTTGCTGAAAGAGGGGCTAGAGTTGCGATCGTATCTCGGGTCGGTAGGCCGGAAAGCGAGCTGCCCGAGGGGGTCAAATATACTCATGTGGCATTCTGGGTCTATTCGGATATCACCGCCCAAGACGGTCGGAAGCTGAAAGGCTACCAGGTTTATAATTTGTATCAGCGCGAAGGTCAGAAAAATATCAGCGACTTGATAAGTGACTTTCCTTTGGACTTCTATGCTGGAGTCTACTCATTGAAGTCGGGCGTGATAATTCCAAAGCCATCACTCCAGGAGAAGCTGCTGCAAATAATCGATTCCTCCGATTATCGAAAATTGCATAACTCCAATTACTCCGTTGTTGCGAAGATGGATTCTGAGCGGTATCAGAACTGTACGGGGTTCACGCTGAACGTTCTTTTTAGTGCTATTTATGGCACGAGTGATCGCGCGCAGTTAACTGCAAACAAGCGAACCTATTTCAAGCCGCAGGCTATAAAAATCGGCAGCGTGAAGCGAGTGCTTGGCTCTATGTTCGTTCAGGACTTCTTTCCCGAGGAACATGGCGGAGAAATCAAGACGGCAACGTATTCGACCATTGCGAACTTTATGAAGGATTACGATTTGGGTAAGGAGATTTACGAGATCGAAATTTAACCTGAAATTGGGTAATTCACTGTTCAGAACGGCCCTTTCAGGGCCGTTCTTATATTCTCACGCATCAAGCACGTGCTCTGGAACTGCCCCAAAGCGCCGAGTCATGGTTCTTCGACGCCCCCGAGTCGGGATGGGCTAACCGCTTCCTCCTTCTTTGTACATTCTCCAGCCTCGTACCACAGGCTGCTGCGCGTGAACCTCTCCAATGGTCACTCTTGCGCCACCCACACCTGAGCCCTGCTTTTCCTTCACTCGGGTTCATCCTTCCGTCATGCAACGACAGCCCGGCTCAGCAATGGCGGGAGAGGGCGATCCACACCCCATGGGAAATGGCTGGAGGGACTGGCCGACATGTCAGGAAAGTTTCGCTAACTCCCGAGAAATACTGGAAAAAATCTGCGCAAGCTCCCGAGGTTTTTTCCTTTCTCTGTCACCGGAAGTTGAGAACGTCTATCTCGTGGCCAGCCCACCGACGAGCAGGGGAATGTTGCTCGGGGCCAGGCCGCAGCGTGATGCAAGAGCGAACCACTCAACGTCCAGACACGATGAAAGGAGATTCTTCATGTTCAAGCGCAATGTTCTCGCTATTTCCATGGCCGTCGCCGGCCTGTGCTCCGCCCAGGCCATGGCTGCCGTAGTCGGTGGCGGCGCCACTCTGCCGCAGAACCTGTACAACACCGCTACCGTCCTGTCGTCGGGCTTCAACGCCTACATCGGCGTGGGCAGCGGCGCTGGCAAATCCGCCGTGCTGACCAACGACTCCACCAAGCTGGGCCTGGCTTCCGGCATCACCGTCGACTACGCCGGCAGCGATTCCATCCTGTCCGCCAGCGAGATCTCCACCTACCAGGCCGCTCACCAGTCCCCGGCCGTTCCCACCAGCAGCGCCGCCAACTGGGGCCCGCTGGTCCAGGTTCCCTCGGCCGCCACCTCGGTGACCATCCCCTACAAACTGACCCTGGCCGGTGGCGCCGCGCTGAACAACCTGGACCTGACCAGTGCTCAGCTGTGCGACATCTTCTCGGGCACCATCACCACCTGGAACCAGGTCAACGCCAGCTACCCGGCTACCGCCATCACGGTCGTCTACCGTGCCGGCAGCAGCGGCACCACCGAGATATTCACCCGTCACCTGAACAGCCAGTGCTCGGCCAAGTTCACCACCAACAGCACCTTCACCACCGCCAACGTCGGCGCCGAGCCGGCTTCCTGGATCGCTGCCACCAGCAGCGCCAACCTGGCCAGCACCGTCGCTTCCACCGAAGGCGCCATCGGCTACGTCGGCCCGGAAGACGTGGATGCCACCAACAACGCCGTAGTGGCCAAGGTCAATGGCCTGCTGCCTACCATCGGTAACGTCACTACTGCCCTGAGCACCATCGCTCCGCCGGTTGTTGCTGATCGCGCCGATCCTTCCAAGTGGGTACCGGTACTGGCCAACCCCGCCAGCGGCTACAAGATCGTCGGCTACACCAACCTGGTGTTCAGCCAGTGCTACAAGGACACCGCCGACCGCACTTCCATCCGTGATTTCGTTGGCCGTCACTACAACACCGATGACCTCAACAACAACGACGACGAGATCATCGCCAACAAGCTGATCCCGCTGACCGACGACTGGAAGACTGCTATTCGCAGCACCTTCTACACCCCGACCAACTCCCTGGCCATCGGCAACACCACTGCCTGCAACCAGATCGGTCGTCCGCTCTAAGCCTCTAAACAGGCACCGCTCCACGAACCGGCAATGGCCTCGCGCCATTGCCGGTTTTCCTGTTTCAGCCGCCTGCCGGACAGATGAACTTTGCATGACAAAAGTTCGGTCGGAGGCCGCTGGCACCGCCTTGGGGTATAGCCATGGCGCGCACCTCAAGGGAGGGCGATGCGCCCGTCTTTCGCGAGTACACAAGGATCCGTAGTGATGCGTTCCCAGCCGAGCAAGCCCGCTTCCCGCACCGCCACCCGCCACGACACCTTCCTGCCGCTCAAGCCCCTGGCCCAGGCCATCGCTCTGATGCTGCTGACTGGTGGCGCCCAGGCGGAGCAGGCGTTCAGCTCATCCTGGTTCGCCTCCAAGGGCGCGGCGCAGGCATCGGGCGCCGTTCGGCCGACCACCCCGGCGCCGGGCACGCCGCCGCCCCTGGCCCAGCAGCAACGGGTGCAGGAGCGCCTGGGGCGCAGCTTCGCCAACATGAACAACACGGTGGCCGCCATCGCTGCGGCCCAGGCCGCGCAGGCAGCAGGCCGCGCCGCCGCCTCCAGCGGGCCGCAGACCCTCCATAACGGCCTGGGCGGCAACGGCCTCAATGTGGTGATCGGCCCGGACGGCAAGCCGCTGTTCATCAACGCCGAGGGCCCGGTGCAGACCGACGCTAACGGCAAGGTGCTGGTCTCCATCAAGCAGACCGCCGACAAGGCCATCCTCAACTGGGAGACCTTCAACGTCGGCCGCGACACCACCGTGGCCTTCCAGCAGGACGCCAGCTGGGCCCTGATGAACAAGGTCAACAACAGCACGGCGCCGAGCCAGATCCAGGGCCAGATCAAGGGCGACGGCACGGTGATGATCCTCAACGGCAATGGCGTGGTGTTCAGCGGCAGCAGCCAGGTCAACGTGCGCAACCTGGTGGCCGCGGCCACCGACTTCAGCGACGAGCAGTTCAAGACCGGCGGCCTCTACAGCGGCAGCACCCCGGCCTTCACCAACGCCCAGGGCGCCATCCGCGTGGAGCAGGGCGCGCAGCTCAACACCGCCGCACCGGCTACTTCCACTGCTGGTGGCGGCTACGTGCTGCTGCTGGGCAAGGAAGTGGACAACGCCGGCACCATCGCCACGCCCAAGGGCCAGGCGCTGCTGGCGGCGGGTGACAGCTTCACCATCCGCAAGGGCTACGGCACCGACGGCAGCCCAACCTCCACCACCCGTGGCAACGAGGTGACCGTCGGCGGCAATGGCACGGTGACCAACAGCGGGGTCATCCTCGCTGCCAGCGGCGATGTGACCCTGGCCGGCCACCAGGTGCGCCAGAACGGCGCGGCCCTGGCCAGCACCTCGGCCGATGCCCGTGGCACGGTGCACCTCACGGCAACCGGCGCCAACGGCAGCGTGACCCTGGGCGAGGGCAGCACCACCGCCATCCTGCTGGACGCCAGCGCCACGGCCCTGGACAGCCAGCGCGATGCGCTGATCGCGCCGGCGGTGACCCAGGACGGCAAGGTCATTCCCGGCGATGCCTACCGTCGCGACCTGTCCCTGGTGCAGATCGACAGCAGCGGCACCGTGGACTTCCAGAAAGGCTCCATCACCCTGGCCACCGGTGGCCAGGTAGCGGTCAACGCCGGCCAGCGCAGCCTGGTGCGCGATGGCGCGGTGATCGACGTCTCCGGCGCCACCGGGGTCAAGGTCGCGATGGCGTCCAACAGCGTCAAGGTCAACCTGCAGGGCAACGAGCAGCGCGATTCCTCGGTCAACCGCGACGGTGGCGGCCTGAACAACAATGACGTGTGGGTCGATGTGCGCGACCTGGTGTTCGTGCCCGCCGGCACCAACGGCTACGCCACCGACCGCTGGTACACCGCCGGCGGCCTCCTGGAAGTCAGCGGCTACCTGGGTACCCAGGGCCACAGCGTGGCGGAGTGGATGGCCCAGGGCGGCACCGTCAGCTTCACCGGCAACGAGGTGGTGACCCAGGCGGGCTCGCAGATCAACCTCTCCGGCGGCACCCTGGATGTGCAGGCCGGCACTATCAAGCAGACCTGGCTCAAGGGCGCCGACGGGCGCCTCTACGAGCTCTCCAGCGCGCCGGGGGACATCCTCTACACCGGCCTCTACAAGGGCTACGAAGACCACAGCCAGCGCTGGGGCCAGACCGATTACTACTACAACCCGCTGATCGCCTCGACCGAACGCAAGGAAGGCGGCTACACCGTGGGCCGTGACGCCGGGACCCTGGTGATCGGCACCCGCAACGCCGTGCTGGAAGGCACCCTGGCCAGTGACACCTACCAGGGCGAGCGCCAGACCCAAGGTGCCCAATCCGGCCTCGACGGCTACAGCCAGTCGCAGAAGGCCGTGGCCCGTGGCGCCCAGCTGGTGGTGGGCGGCTACACCCCCTGGTACGTGAAGAGCAGCGGCACCCTGGAGTACGCCCTGGGCGCCGATGCCAACACCCTGAAGAACGTGATCCTCGGCGAGGGCGGCGCCCGCATCGCCGATGGGCTGGACCTGGGCTCGGCCTTGCCGGCTGGCCGCCAGGGCACCCTGTACCTCGATAGCGCCCAGCTCAACGGCTTCAACCTCGGGGCGGTCAAGGTGGCCGCCAGCGAGGGCATCCGCGTCGATGGCGACCTGCAGGTGGCCCCGGCGGGCAATGTCATCCTGTTCGGTCCGAAGGTGGAAGTGAACGCCGACATCACTGCCCATGGCGGCAGCATCGAGCTGGGCAACGTGCTCAACCAAATCACCGCCAACGGCAAGGCCGATACCACCCTGGGCGGTGTGGCCTCAGTCACCCTCGGCGCTGGCGCCAGGCTCGATGCCAGCGGCCTGTGGAGCAACCTGCTACTGGACCCGAACGACAGCCGTGCGCTGGCGTACCTCGATGGCGGCAGCGTCTCCCTGCGCAGCAGCGGCAGCACCCTACTGGGTAGCGGCAGCCTGGTGGACGTCTCCTCCGGCGCCGCGTTGCAGGCCAGCGGCAAGCTGCAAGGCGGCAAGGGCGGCAACCTGACCCTGGCGGCCAACGCCAACACCGACAGTGGCGCAGGTGTACTGGGCCTGGGCGGCGAGCTGCGCGGCCAGGGCGTCAAGGGCGGTGGAACCCTGGCGTTGCAGGCCGGCAAGGTGCTGATCAGCGACAGCGCCACCTCGGCCGATGCCGGTACCCTGCTGCTGCGTGGCGACTTTTTCGACAAGGGCTTCTCCGCCTACGAGGTGGCGGGCAACCGTGGCCTGGAAGTGGCCGATGGCACCCGGGTGGATGTGAGCATGCCGGTGTACCGGCAGGGCGATGGGGCGACCAACCTGGCCGCGGGCGGCGCGCCCCGTGACGCCCTGGAAACCTGGACGCCCCCTCTCTACCTGGAGGACGCCGCCAAGGGCGTGCTGACCCAGCGCCAGGGCGCCAGCCTGTCGCTGCGCGCCGGTAGCGGCATCACGGCGGCGGGTGATATCGCCACCACCCATCTGCTGGTGGGCAAGGGGGCGATGCTCAATGTCGACCCGGGCCAATCCATCGGCCTGGCCGGCATCGGCCAAGTGACGGTGGACGGGACCCTGAACGCCTGGGGCGGACGGATCTCGGTCAGATCGATCATCGTTTCGGCCCCGGATACCGAGCTGCAGAAACCGCTGGAGACCTACCAGTCCATCTGGATCGGCGACAACGCCGTGCTGGATGCCGCCGCCCGCGCCGTTACGGCCGTGGACAGCCGTGGCAATCGCTATGGCACGGTGCGCGACGGCGGCAGCATCGTCATCGGCGGTGAGATCGATCACGCCACGGGCGGCCTCACCGCCACCGACGCCTTCGTGGTGGTGCGCCAGGGCGCGCGCCTGGACGCATCCGGTGCCCAGGCCGTGCTGGACATCCCGGGGCAGGGCGCCACCCCCGTGGCCAGCCATGGCGGCAGCATCGCCTTCGCGTCCACCAGCGGGCTCTATCTGGATGGCCAGTTCAAGGCCGAGGCCGGTGGCGCAGGGGCATCGGGGGCAGCCTCTCCGTTGCACTCGGCGCCCCGTCCTATCGGATAAACGACCCCAGGGCGACCGATGCGGTACGCCAGGCTCGGGAGCTGGTCCTGGCGCAACACCAGGGCGAAACGCTGCCGACCGGCGTTGAGCCGGGCCAGGGCGCCGCCTGGCTGCAATACGGACACGGTCGGCTGGGCGTGGATCAGGTGGTGGGCGGGGGCTTCGACAACCTCTCCCTGCTGAGCACCGGTTTGCTCAGCTTCGACGGCACTGTGAACCTGGACATGGCCAACGCGCTCAACCTCTATGCCGGTACTTACGGCCAGGCCGAGACAGCTGCTGCAGGTTCCGTGGTCGATCTGCGCGGTGGTTACCTGCGCCTGGCCGGGGCATTGGGGGCGCCTGCTGACAGCGCAAGTACGGACACCGCCATCCGCGTCGGCAGTTCGCAGCGCCCTGCCACGGGGCAGTTGAATCTATCGGCCAGAGGCCTGCTGGATGTGCGTGATTCCGTCAGGCTCGGCGCCCGGGGCAGCATCGTGATGCTGCAGAGGGGCGCACAGGTAGTAGACCGCCGTGCCTTCTCCGATATGCACCTGAGCAGCCAGGGGGACATGCGACTGCTGAGCACGGAGGACGCCCGCGCCATGCGCCTGCAAGTGCCCGGCAACCTGGCCATGAGCGCCGCCCAGATCTATCCGGGTACCGGTGTCAAAGGGCAGGTGAGTGCATCGAGGATCGACATCGCCCGCAGCGGTAGCGGCCTGCCGTCCGTTCCCTACTCGGCCTTCGGCTCGCTCAGCCTGCAGGCGGACGTCATCAACCAGGGCGGCATCCTGCGTGCGCCGCTGGGCGATCTGATACTCGGCTACCAGGGCGACGCCACCCGTCCTGCCAGCATCGTCAACCTGCTGCCCGGCAGCCTGACTTCTGTCAGCGGCGCCGGCCTGGTGATCCCCTACGGCGGCACGGTGGACGGCAAGACCTGGCTCTACGACGGTGTCTCCCTGTCCAACAGCCTGCTCAAGGAAGGGCAGAGCCTGATGCCGGGCAAGGTCGACCTCGTTGGGCAGGTCATCAATGTCGAGCAAGGTGCGGTCGTGGACGTTTCCGGCAGCGGCGAGCTGGTGGGTGCCGGCTTCGTCTCCGGTCGCGGTGGCTCCACCGACGCGCGTTTCAGCCCCTTGATGCAATACGGTGCCGATGGCTTCCTGCTGCCGGCCCTGGGCAGCAACCCGGTCTACGCCATCGTGCCTGGCGTACAGGCCGGCTATGCGCCCCAAGGGGGTGAGGACGGTGCGGTCGACCCCCGGGTAGGCCAGCAGATCACCCTCGGCGCCGGCGTGCCGGGCCTGCCGGCGGGCACCTATACGCTGCTGCCATCCACCTACGCGCTGTTGCCGGGGGCCTTCCGCGTGGAGGTCAACGGCCTGGCCGGGCAGGGCGGCGTCATCGCCACCCAGGCCATGCGCAATGGCTCCTGGTCCACCGCCGGCACCCTCGGCCTGGCCAGCGGCGCGCGGGATAGCCTGGCCAGCCAGGTGATCCTCACCCCGGCCGATGTGCTGCGCCGCTACTCCCAGTACAACGAGACCCGCTTCAGCCAGTTCCTCCAGGCCGACGCGGCGCGCCTGGGCATTCCCGCCGCGTTGATGCCCAGGGACGCCAAGGCCTTCAACCTGAGTTTTGCGAACAACACCACCGACCGGCCCAGCTTCAGCTTCGCCGGCGAACTGCTCAAGGCGCGCGGGGAGGGCGGGCGTGGCAGCACCTCCAGCATCACCCAGACCTCCACGGGCAACCTGGAGATCGTCAGGGCCGGGCAGGGCGCCACCGCCGGTTTCAACGGCGTGACCCTGACCGATGAATCCCTCAACGCCATCGGTGCCGGCAGCCTCAACATCGGCGCCTATGCGCGCTCCTTCTACGGCCAGGGCGGCAACTTCATCCAGTTCGACGACGGTGCCAGCAGCACGGGCGGTAGCGTGGCCCGCACCGCCAACTTGGTACTGCGCAGCGGCGCGACCCTCAAGGCCCCGGAAGTCTTCCTGGTCACCGCCGGGCCCACCGGTGGCATCACGGTGGAGCAGGGCGCCAGCATCAACACCCTGGGCCAGGGCGATGCACCCCGCGACTCCCGCGATGGCTACATCTACAAGCCGGGGCGCAACAGCGTGCTGGCGGTTTCCAACGGTTACCTGAACATGCTGGCCCCGGACGCTGCCAACCCGCAGGAGCCACAGAAAGCCCCGGGCAGCATCCGCATCGGCGTGTGCGATGGCATCTGTAGCGGTACCACCGGGCTCTACTCCGAGGGCACCATCGCCACGGCCACCGACAACGCCTTCGAACTGGGCGAGGCGGTGAACTATGGCACCCGCAACCTGACCCTGGCAGTGGGCGGCATCAATGTCGGCAGCGCCGAGGCGCTGGCCGACCTCGCCGCCCGCAACCTGCTGCCCAGCGGCCTGACCCTCAACCAGCAGGTGCTCGACCGCCTGCTGCGCGGTGATACCAGCACCGGCGCGCCGGCCCTGGAAACCCTGGTGCTGGGCGCTCGCGACTCGCTCAACTTCTTCGGCAACGCCAGCCTGGATACCTACGGTGCCGACGGCAAGTCGCGGCTCAAGGAACTGGTGCTGACCACCCCGGCCCTCTACGGCAAGGGCGAGGCGGGGGACACTGCGCGCATCCACACCTCCAACCTGATCTGGAACGGCGCCCACAACGAGGCCGGCTCCATCATCGCCGGTGGTGCCGGCACCGGTGCGGGCAACCTGGTGATCGACGCCGAGCGCATCGAGTTCGGCTATCAGCCGGATACGCAACCCACCGCTGCCACGATCCGCGACCGTCTGGCCGTGGGCTTTGCCAACGTCAACCTCAACGCCAGCGAGCGCATCACCGCCAACCACAAGGGCGGCCTGTCGGTGTATCAGCGCCAGGACGGCTACGTCACCGGCAAGGGCTTCCAGTACAGCGGCGGCAACCTGAACATCAGCACCCCGGTGATGACCGGCGGTGCGGGCTCGGTCAACCACATCACTGCCGGCGGCGATATCCGTGTCAGTGCGCCGAACGGCAATGCAGTGCCCAGCATCGGCGGTGATGCCCTGGGTGCCGAGCTGTCCCTCAGCGGCCGCAATCTGCTGCTGGAGGGCGCCGTGGTGCTGCCCAGCGGCAAGCTGAGCCTCAAGGCCGAGGAACAGCTGACCCTCACCGATGCCGCGCGCATCGACCTGGCCGGGCGCAAGGTCACCTTCAACGACGTGAACAAGTACAGCTGGGGCGGCGACCTGATCCTGGAAAGCCGCAACGGCGATATCCGCCAGGCCGCCGGCTCGGTGATCGACCTGTCGGCCAAAAACAACCAGGGCGGCAGCCTCAAGGCCACTGCCCTGGCCGCCGATGCAGGGGTCGTCGACCTGCGCGGCAGCATCCTCGGTGGTAGCAGCGGCTATTACGACGCTGGCGGCACCCTGGTGCCATTCAAGGCCGGCAGCGTCGATATCCGTGCGCAGCGTCTAGGCGCTGGCAGCCTCAGCGACGATTTCGCCTCCCTCAACCAGCGGCTCAACCAGGGCCAGGTATTCGGGGCCCGCAGCTTCCAGCTCAAGCAGGGTGACCTGGTGATCGGCGATGGCCTCAGGGCCGGAGAGATCAACGTCTCGGTGGATGGCGGCACGCTCACCGTCAACGGCACCGTGGATGCCAGCGGTGAGCGGGTGGGCTCCATCCGCCTGGCCGGCAAGCAGGGCCTGACCATCAGCGGCACGGCGTTGCTGGACGCCCACGGCACCCGCCTGCGGGTGGACAGCTACGGCAAGATCATCGACTCACCCAACCGCGCCACAGTGGAACTGGGCTCCAGCGACGGCTTGCTGACCCTGGCCGATGGCGCGCGCATCGACCTGCGCCACGGCACCGCCGCTACAAGCGGCCATGATGGCAAGGCCCGTGGCACCCTGGAACTGAACGCGCCGCGTCTGGGTGGCGCCACCGCCGGCGATATCGCCATTGACGCCAGCGGCAGCCTGGACATCCAGGGCGCCAGGCTGATCGCGGTGAACGGCGTGCAGCGCTACGACGACGCACGCGAGGTCACCGATCCCGTCAACGGGCACAAATACCAGCAGATCGACCAGGACTACCTGAACCAGAAGCACACCGACAGCCTGGCCTTCATCGGCAACGCCCTGGCCAATGGCGCGCTGGTCAACGGCAAGCTGGCCGGCCTCAACAACGCCACCTATGCCGATGCCTTCCACCTGCGCCCGGGCGTCGAGATCGTCAGCAAGACCGCTGATGGCGACCTGGTGGTGCAGGGTGATCTGGACCTCTCTGGCCATCGCTACGAAAGCCTCAATCCCCATACCCAGAAGCTGAATGGCGTCTACGGCTCGGGCGAGGTGGGCAACCTGGTGATCCGCGCCGGTGGCGACCTCTCCGTGTTCGGCAGCGTCAACGACGGCTTCATGCCGCCGCCGGAAACCCAGGACGACGCCGGCTGGGTGCTGACGCCCGGCAAGCAGATGTTCAATGGCGATGTGGTGGTGCCGCGCGCGGGTATCGAGTTGCAGGATGGCACCGCCTTCCCGGCGGGGACCGTGCTCAACTACGACCTGCCCATCAAGGCCATGACCCTGGCGTCCGGCACGCGCCTGCCGATCGCTGCGACGCTGGATCAGCCCCTGACGCTGGCAGCCGGCACCGTGCTCTCCGGTGATATACGCAACGCCGACAACAGCCTGGCCTATGCGGCAGGTACGCGACTCTCCGCCGATATCACCCTGGCCAAGGACATGATCCTCGGCGCCGGCACGCTTTTGGTGGGCGACACGGCGGTCACGGGCATGAACTGGCCCAAGGGCGTGGCGTTGCCGAACAATCCGCTGCGCGCTGTCAACAGCAGCCATCCGGATGTGGTGATCCAGGCCGGCAGCCTGACCCTGGCCCTGGGGGCGCTCATCCCAGCCGGAACCGACGTCAAGCTCGCCGCCGGTGTGGAGAAGATCAACCTGCGTGGCGGGGATGGCAAAGGGCGCAACTGGGCCGCCGCGCAGATGCTGGCCGAAGGCACTCAGTCCTGGTCGTTGCGCGCCGTGGCAGGCGCCGATCTGCAGGCGGCAGACACCCGCCTGGTGGACCCCTACGCCGAGCGGGGTGAGCTTCGCGTGGCTGATACGCACTACGGCTACCTGGTGACCGCCAAGCCCGGGCAGCCCACAGGTGGGCGAGTGCTCACGGCAGAAGGCTCGATGGTGTTCTATGGCGACGAGTCCCATGCCGGCAAGCCCGTTGCGGACGTGGCAGCGGAGTTCGCCATCTCCGAGGATGAGGTCTGCGCTTGGGACAGCCTGTGCAAGGCAACGACCGCTCCGCGCACGCTGACGGCCGAAGGCTCCATGACCTTCTACGGGGACGAATCCCACGCCGGTAAATCCGTGGCGGACGTGGCAGCCGAATTCGCCATCACCGAGGACGAGGTCTGTGCCTGGGCCAGCCTGTGCAATGCAGCGGCGTCACCGCGCCTGCTGACTGCCGAGGGCTCCACGGTGTTCTATGGGGACGCTTCCCAGGCAGGGAGGCCCGTGGCGGAAGTCGCGTTGGAGTTCGCCATCTCCGAGGACGAGGTCTGCGCCTGGGCCAGTTTGTGTAGCGGTGGAAATACGCAGGCGCCAACGGAATATGAATACGCACTGGGAACCAGTCGCTTCAGCGTGCTCCGGGTCGGTACCGGCGACCTGGACCTGATCAGTGCTGGCGATTTCAAAATGCAGTCCCTGTACGGCATCTATACGGCCGGCACCTCTTCCCTGGATCTGGCAGCGTCAGCAGTCTTCAATCAGCCACGGGCCTTCACTCAGCTTTCTAACGGCACGCTCGATACGACGGTACTGGGCAAGAACGGCGGCAGCTACGAAGCCCTGGTCAATGGCGGCTCCAGCAGCCTCTATCGCGCCTGGTACCCCGATCATGGCGGCAACCTGCTGCTTTCCGTCGGCGGCGACCTGACCGGCGATATCCTCGGTTCCAAGCTGGTGGGCAGTGGCGGACTCGACCAGCCTGAAAGCTCAAGCGTCGGCAGCTGGCTGTGGCGCCAGGGCGGTGGAGTCAACGGCGAGGTGCCCACCGCCTGGTGGATCAACTTCGGCACCTACATGCCCTTCCAGGACAACGTCGCCTTCACCGGCTTCACCGGGTTCGGAACCCTGGGCGGCGGCAACCTCGATGTACGTGTCGGCGGCGACGCCGGCATGCTGGCGGCCCGGGGCACCCTGTATAACCTCATCGCCACCCGCAGCCAGGGGCTGGTACTGGCGGTGGGCTCGACCGGGCGTAGGGTGGACGGTGAACTGGTGCTTACCGGCGGTGGCGACCTCGATCTGAAGGTCGGCGGTGGGCTCAACCCGGCCTTGACGGCGCGCGCGATGCTGGACGACCGGAGCCGCCCGGTCGCACAACGCCATGACCTGAACGGCAGCCTGGCCAACCTGCGTGGCGCCGTGCGTGCCGGTGCGGGCTCCTTCGGCGGCATCGAGCAGGTCACTGGGCCGATGCAGATGTTGCAGGACCCCCGCGAAAGCCGTGCCTACGATCCCTTCAAGGCCACCATGGCCAGCGCCACCGGCGGCCTGATACTGGTGCCGGGAGACGCCACCATCAGCCTGGACGCACGGGGTGATCTGGTGCTTGGCGCGGCGTCCGATGCAGGGCGGACCCAGGCACGCAACTGGCAGCCGGTGGATCTCGATGGCGGCAAGAGCATTGGCCGCTCCTGGTTCAGCCTGTGGACCGACCACACGGCCATCGACCTGTTCTCCGCAGGCGGCAACCTCACCCCCTCGACGCAGGTCGGTGAGCTTCCTGCGGGCTCCAACGACAGTGTTCGTAGCGGCCTGGACTTCTCCGCCACCGATGGCCGCTTCGTCTACCCGTCGATCCTGCGTGCCACAGCACCGGGCGGCAGCTTTTACTACGGCCCATCGGCGTTGTGGACGGACAACAGCCTGAACACCACCCACTATTCGTTGTTGCTGGCACCCGGCAGCCGAGCGCAGCTGGAATTCCTGGCAGGCGACTCGATCTATGCCGGCGGTTATGCCGTCACGCCCAGCAATGCACCGGTTTCCAGCCTGGCCACTCCCTTCAACCCGGCGTTCTACTACCTCGATTCCAGAGGCGCCAATCAAGGAGACCTGTCGGGTGCCGGGGTCCTCGGGCGCAGCCTGTTCGCCTTTGGTGGCACGGGGACCCGCAGCGCCTACCGCGGTGCCGATGAGCCGGCCCGTTTCTACGCCCTGAACGGCGACATCATCGGCCTGCGTACCGGTGAGATCATCACCTTCGCCAGTGCACCGAGGGCGGGCGAGACCTGGTACGAAGCGTCTCGGCCGGCGCGCATCATGGCCGGCCGCGATATCGTCAACAGCGGCCAACTGACCGGCACCTTGCTGCCGCAGTTCGCAGGCCTGGCCACCAGCACCGGCAACCTCTTCATCCACGACGACCCGGCCGACATCTCCATCGTCTCGGCCGGCCGCGACATCCTCTACAGCACCTTCAACGTCGCCGGCCCCGGCACCCTGGAGATCAGTGCCGGGCGCAACATCCTGATGGAAGACAAGGCCGCGGTGACCAGCCTCGGCGCCATCGTGCCGGGCGACAACCGGCCGGGGGCGGACATCGTCATGCAGGCCGGCGTCGGCAGCGGCCCGGACTACCTGGCCTTCGCCCAGCGCTACCTGGACCCGGCCAACCGCGTCGAGGCCGGCGGCAGCCTGGCGGGTGGCAGCGTGGCCAAGACCTACGAGGTGGAACTGGCGGCCTGGCTGGCCGAGCGCTTCGGCTTCAGCGGCACGAGCGAGGAAGCACGCGCCTACTACGCCGCGCTGCCGGCGGAGCAGCAGCGGGTGTTCGCCCGGGATATCTACTTCGCCGAGCTGCGTGCCGGTGGCCGCGAGTACAACGATGCGGAGAGCCCGCGCTTCGGCAGCTACCTGCGGGGCCGCAACGCCATCGCCGCGCTGTTCCCCACCCACGACGTGGCCGGCAACCCGATCCTCTACCAGGGCGACATCACGATGTACGGCGGGGCCGGGGTGCACACCAACTTCGGTGGCGGCATCCAGATGCTCACCCCGGGCGGGCAGCAGGTGTTCGGCATCGAGGGCGAGGCGCCGCCGTCCACCGCCGGGGTCATCACCCAGGGCGCGGGGGACATCCAGCTGTTCGCCAATGGCAGCGTGCTGCTGGGCCAGAGCCGCATCATGACCACCTTCGGCGGGGACATCCTGGCCTGGTCCTCGGCCGGCGACATCAACGCCGGGCGTGGCTCCAAGACCACCCTGGTGTACACACCGCCGCGCCGGGTCTACGACAACTGGGGCAACGTCACCCTGTCGCCGAGCGTGCCCAGTACCGGCGCCGGCATCGCCACCCTGGCCCCCATCGCTGAGGTGCCGTCGGGCGACATCGACCTGCTGGCGCCCCTGGGCACCATCGATGCGGGGGAGGCGGGCATCCGCGTCTCCGGCAACGTCAACATCGCCGCGCTGCAGGTGGTCAACGCCGCCAACATCCAGGTGCAGGGCAAGTCCAACGGCGTGCCGGTGGTGGCTGCGGTGAACACCGGCGCGCTGTCCTCGGCCAGTTCGGCGGCCAGCTCCGCCAGCGACGCCGCCGAAGGCGTGGCCCGCGACCAGCAGGCCGCCTCGCGCCAGCGCCAGCCGTCGATCTTCACGGTGCAGGTACTGGGCTTCGGCAACGAGCGGGTGGAGCCCACCAACGAGGGCGCCAGCCGCACGCCGACCTACGACCCCGGCAGCAGCGTGCAGGTGCTCGGCGCCGGCCAACTGGACGACCAGGCACGCAACCAGCTGACCCCGGAGGAACAGCGCAACCTGACGCTTTGATCCCACCCCTTCACCGCCCTGCGGGGCGGTACCCCTTTCCCGAGGGCGGCAGGCGACTGCCGCTCTTTTTTTGTTGGGGGAGTGGGGGCAACCGCAGTTGGGCCTCGAAACACGCCAAGATCGGTGGGCTGAAGCGGAGCGCCGTACGCTCGAGGTTGGCGAGGATTTAAGTGCGGCTCAGGGGACCGCTGCGCGGTCCTTGGCGAATGAATTGGCTCCTACAAGGGTGCCTTGGCTAGTCTCTGCTGCCCTACATGGGCGGGCGGGGAAGGGCTTGAGCGAAGTTCCCGGCGCCATAGTGAGGAGAGGGGGTTACGGCTATCGCCAGTAGCGAGCTGCGTGAACGGGGGAGTCTATGTCACGGGGCCTCAATAAAAATTGAGAACCCCATGCGCCCTATCAGGAACACCAATAAAACCAGGAAGAAAATCCGAATGAATCCACTTCCATAACGAAGTGCTAAGAACACGCCGGTGAGGGCGCCGGCGATATTGCACAGGCTCACCATGCCACCGATAAGCCAGAGCACATTACCTGAGGGTACGAAGAAGAAGAGCGCAGCACTGAAGGTGCCCAAATTAACGAGCTTGGCCGAAGCCGACGCATTAAGAAAATCGAAGCCGAAGTACTTTACAAAAACAAACAGCAAAAGACTCCCGCTGCCAGGGCCAAATACGCCGTCATAAAACCCCAGTATCGCGCCAAAGAAAACGCCCAGCACAATCTCTTTTGGCCCATGTTCGACAGATCGATGAACTCGGCCTAAGTCCTTCTTGGCAAAGGTATAGACAGCCATCACTATCAACACCACAAAGACGACGTACTCCATTGCCTCTTTAGGTATCAATGAAACAGAGAAAGCACCTAGAAAAGAGAAAATAAAGGCAGCAATCATGGTTGGAAGAATTAATTTCCAAGCAATATGTATGCGTCTCAGGTAGCGGGATATGGAAAAGCAATTCCCTAGCAGCACGGCCAGCTTATTGGTTCCGAAGACCGTCGCCAGGCTTTGCTGAGGGAGCGCATGAAGCAGGGCAGGCACCTGAACAAGCCCCCCACCTCCAACTGCTGCATCGATTAAACCGCCGCAGAATGCAAAAAAACCCAATGCGACGAGGGTGTATTCAACGGTCATGAAAACATCTCTTCACCTTCCACTGTTCACATCATCTCCCGAAGCCGTATCCATGCAGAGATCAGATGAGCGAAACCGCTGATGCGCAGCCGCATCGCATCAGCGGCAAGCAGTTTTAAAACACGATCAAGCAGTTAACGCCTCGTGCAAGCTACTGAATGCCTTTCCAACACGGCCGTTATAATCAATCATGATTTCTTTCAGGCGATGGATATCAAACTCCAAGTCGGCGAATCGGCAATAGGCCTGAGCGGCGGCCAACGCATGCAATCCATGCCTGTTCTCCACCTCTCCTGAATGCCCCATGACATAACCCTTGGCATTCCGAAGCGCCTTCACGTCAGCGCGAAGATCTGGATTGACGGCGTTTAGCTTCTCCTCGATATATTGCGCAATATAGTTATATTCACGACCATTCCAGAGCTCTGACGCCACCGACGTCATCATGGCCTCCAGCATGGAGCGCTTGTATTCATGGGAATTCAAAGGCGATTTGTTTTCTGCGATGCCTACTCTGTAGAGGAAGCCTGAAAACTCATTGCAACCGGGTACGACATATTGACTTTCGACCCAGCGCGAAGCGCCGAACGCGGACGTCATGTATCCGTACATGCCATCGTGCCCTTCATGGCCGAGACCGAAGTCATCCTTGGCCACTTCATGCATATGTGCCATGACATTGTTGTACAGGGATTGCTGGTGAGCAGGAATCGCGCCTGCGTCAGCAGCCAGTCGCATGATTATTTTTGCTGAAACCAGGCTTGTGGTCTTATGGGTTTCATTCCAGCCATTGAAGAATTTCAGCACACCTTCATCGACAACCGCTTTCTCTAAAAACGCATTGAAGCTCTTCTCTGTCCAATCCTGCGACGCTTGAGTTGTTTCATGGCCTAGCACTTCATGCATCGCCAACTGGATAGCGGGCACCTGATCCACGTGTGCAGGAATTGCAGCTTTACGCTGATCACCGCAAATCACTCGGCCAGGTATCTTCAAGGCTGCAAAGTGCTTGGGAAGATCTTCAATAAATGCCTCGCCAAATTGCTGCATGGATAGTTGATGCTGGGGCACAACTATATTGCTTTCCATAACAATAGAATTCATTGCTTAACCTTCTTCCATAAAGTGTGTGAGCGGACGTGTTGTCGCTTCAAGTTAAGGGCGGGCACGAAGCTAGGTCACTTGTACGCGCCAAACAAGTAATTTATAATCACGCCACTATTCACTTTAAATGAATCGTCGGTGCAGCAATGGAACTGTCGCAACTCAAAATGTTTAAAGTGACTGCAGAGCAGGGAAGTATTGTCAAAGCCTCCAAGATATTGCATTGCGTCCCCTCCAACATTACCAACAGGATAAAACTGTTGGAGCAGGAACTTGGAGTGAGTCTTTTTATACGTAAAGGTCGGGGGCTGATCATAAGCCCTTCCGGTGAGTTGCTTCTCGGTTACGTGAACAAGATTCTCGATACTTGCCAAGAGGCGAAAAGAGCGCTTGACCCTGAGGCGACACCAGCCGGGGTGCTCAAGATAGGCGCTATCGAATCAGCCGCGACTGGCCGCCTACCTGCTCTACTGTCCCGTTACCATGTGCACTACCCGAGTGTGCACATGCAGTTCAGTACCGGCACGTGGTCACAATTAGTCGCCGAGATTATTGGGCACAAGTTGGATGGCGCAATCATCGCCGTAAAGAGCGACCACGCTGACATTGCCCAGCTGGAAATATACAAAGAGCCCTTGATACTGATCGCATCAGACTCCATAGGCGAAATCACCTCTGCTGATGATGTCAACAATCTGAATATTTTTATGTGGCCTGAAGGCTGCCCTTATCGCCATGCCCTTGAGCGCTGGCTAAAGGCCGCACAGGTATCAACACCGATAACCAGCATCGCGAGCTATGGAACCATTCTTGGCTGCGTCAGTGCAGGTGCGGGGGTTTCTCTGGTTCCCTCTGGCGTGTTCGAGCAGTACAAGAAGATTGGCAATATAAAAGGCTATGCCTTCGACGACCTGACGCCAATACAGAATTACTTCATCTGGAACAAGAATATTGGATTGCATCGAGCACGGGATGCCTTTGCAGAATTGATAACGGATGAGTTCAGAAACATCAGTACATTCCAGGAACGGCCTGAATGAGCCCGGCATTTTCCACCGACCTCAGACTTCGCTGATATTGAAAGCAGCAAACCGATCAAAAACGTTCAGATCACCCGCTCACTCATGAATAGCGTGACCAGAAGAAGAGGCCCGGCATCAGCCGGGCTTCTTCATTTCAGGCGAGCCGTTTCGGCCGAGATGGCAGAGGTTCCGGGTGCCCCGGACAGCACGGTCCCGAGCGCAGCCCTTGGCGATCCTGGAAGGGGCTGCGAGATCCGCCGCATGGGTTTCGCTGCGCTCTACCCATCCTACGAAAGCTGAGCGAGGCGCGGGGCAGGGCCGTGCGTAGGGTGGATGCCGCTCTTCGCATCCACCAGGTGGAGGCCGGCATGGGCGCCCTGTAATGCCCATTCCAGACGCTTTTCACCCTATCAGTGGCTCGCCGGAAGCACCGTGCGGCGGTGCGCACACGGCACACCCTACGATCCTGCCGGGTCCTCCGGTTGAATCCTCACAAGCAAAACCGATGACTCATGACCACGTCCTAAGAACCTGGCTTCCCATGCTCAAATGAAAACGCTCTTTCTGCGTTAGCTTTTTGTGGTTTTAAAGCAAGCGCTCAAGCACGGTGCTTCCTCCACTCACATGCAAAACTGCCCTTGCAGGCTTTCCCACTGCCTCATATAGTCCGCCCGTTGCGGTCAATCCCGCAGCCGACCTTGGCCGGTCGAACTCTCTAGGCGCACAGGCGCCGACCATCCGATTGCAGGCGCTTTTTTCATGCCTGCGACGTCGTGTTATGGCGGCTGTGCGCGGGACACCTTCGGGTGTGCCGGGCACCTAGAGTCCCGGTCGGCCAACCTGCGTACAGCCGTCACCCATTTCCTTCGCTTGGCCGCGAGGGGTGATGGCTCTCACTCTAGGAGCATCACGTCATGACTCGCGCGGCTCTCGGTAGCTTCATTTCTTCTGTATTCGCACCCAGCCACCGTTGCAGTGATGGAGGTGTTCGTCATGGCTGACCTGCGCCCGCTCTCCGCCAACCCTTCCGGTGCTTCTGTCCTCTTGCTCGATGGCAGCCGGTCCTACATGGAACTCCAGGAGACAGCCGAGTACCGCCTGGTTGCTGCGCGAGATTTGCTCGCCAGTCTCTCGTGCATGGAGGGCTCCTGTGTCGATGGGCGTGATCTGGCCAATGTGGCCGACGCGGCCTATTTGCTGTTGTCCGATGCCAGCGACTTGTTCCGTGCCGCCCGCGAGGCGGTGCGGCGTGATCGCCTGGGCGTTCGTCGCTAAGCCCTTTACGTACCCCCATGAAGAGGCCCGGCATCAGCCGGGCTTCTTCATTTCAGGCGAGCCGTTTCGGCCGAGATGGCAGAGGTTCCGGGTGCCCCGGACAGCACGTTTCCGAGCGCAGCCCTTGGCGATCCTGGAAGGTGCTGCGAGATCCGCCGCATGGGTTTCGCTGCGCTCTACCCATCCTACGAAAAGCTGAGCGAGGCGCGGGGCAGGGCCGTGCGTAGGGTGGATGCCGCTCTTCGCATCCACCGGGCGGAGGTGGGCGTGGCTTCCCTGTAATGCCCATTCCAGACGCTTTTCACCCCGCCAGGCCCTTCCCGCCGTCCTCCGTTCATGAAGATTCGATGACAAAAGTTCGGTGGTGCCGTCCGGCCCCGGTCAAGGTGATGTACGGAGCGTCAACGGCGAGGGATATCGCCGAGAGGGAACGTGTCGCCAGGGATGGCGACGACTTTCGCCCGCGGTTTGCGGGCGTGCCGAGGCCACTGGAACAAGGGCGATGGGGAATATGGACGGTTACTCGAAAGTGGGGATGCAGGAGCTTGACCAGCGGCTGTCGAAAATCGTCGAGGCGGCCCGCAAGAAGCCGGTCTCGGTCTACCGCTACGGCGCACCCTGGGTCTGGATCGTGTCCCAGGACGACTGGCAGAGCGCCCTCAAGGAAGTGTCCAGCTACATCCCGCCCGGCCATTCGCTGGTCCTGTTGCGACCGCAGATCGACGAGGTGATGGGCAAGGCCTTGGCCGAACTCCAGGGCTGGGCGGCCACCCAGCAGCTGCAGGTGCCGCTGCCGGCCTTGCTCCATGCGTTGCTGCTGCAACTGCTCTATTCGCTGCCCAGCGAGAAGCAGCTCTACGAGCAGCTCAATTACAACCTGCTGTTCCGCTGGTTCGTCGGCCTCGAGCTGAACCAGCGGGTCTGGGGCTTTGCCACCTTCGTCCGTGATCTCGGCGTGGTGCTGGACAACCCCCAGGCGGTACGCCTGATCGAGCGGGTGATAGGCGAGGTGTTCTCCGGCGGGTTGATGCAGATGCCGGAGTTCTCGCTGAACTTCGCCCAGCTGCACACCTGGCTGGCCCGGCCCGCCGCCGGCGCAAGGCAACGCTGAGGCGGCCTGCGAACCAACAACGAAACGTTCACTGATGCGGTGGGGTGCGCGCGTTCGGCGCGGCCACGCCTGCACGGAAGGCAGCCCGGGGATGCCGGGCGCCATTTCACGAGGGGGCTGTGTGGGTCATCTGTCATTCAACCAACGAGGCGTCGCCGCGGCCCTGAGCCTGCCGTTCGCGCCGGCCTGCCTGGCCCTGGCGATCCACGCCGCGCCGGTGTTCGCGGAGGAGGGGGCGCAGCCGGTGGCGAGCGCCGACGCTCCGGCGCGGCTGGTCGACGTTAACGAATACGTGGTGCGCGGCAACACGGTGCTGGAAGCCCGCGACATCGAGGAGGCGGTCTATCCCTTCCTCGGCCCGCAGCGCAGCCTCGCCGACATCGAGGGTGCCCGCGACGCCCTGCAGCAGCGCTACCAGGGCAAGGGCTACCAGTCGGTGTTCGTCGAGCTGCCGGAGCAGCAGGTCGAAGGCGGCGTGGTCTACCTGCAGGTCAGCGAAACCAAGGTCGGCCGCGTGCGCGTGGTCGGTGCCAAGCACTACTCGCCGGTGGCCATCCTCGATGACGTACCGGCATTGGAGGAGGGCAAGGTGCCCGACTTCGCCAAGGTCCAGGGCGAACTGGCGGCGATCAACCGCAACCCCGGGCGCCAGGTGGTGCCACTGGTACGCGAGGGCCAGCGCCCAGGAACCATGGACGTGGACCTGCAGGTGGAGGACAAGAACCCCTGGCAGGCCAGCGTCGGCCTGAACAACGACTACAGCGCCGACACCGAGAAGCTGCGCTCCGTGGTCAGCCTCGGCTACAACAACCTTTTCCAGCGCGGCCACAGCGCCTCGCTGACCTACTTCACCGCCCCCGAGGACCGCAACAACGCCGAGGTCTGGTCCGGCTCCTACGCCGCGCCCCTGGACGAGCGCTGGACGCTGCAGTTCTCCGGCTACCAGTCCGACAGCGACGTGGCCACCATCGGCGGCAGCAACGTGCTCGGCAAGGGCCACTCCTACGGCGCCTCGCTGATCTACGGCCTGCCGCCGGAAGGCCCCTGGGCCCACTCGCTGTCGGTGGGCGTGGACTTCAAGGATTTCGAGGAGTCGCTGCAGTTCGGCGGCGCCGAAGACAAGGTGCCGCTCAAGTACGCCCCCATCACCCTGGGCTACAACGGCTACCGCTACACCGAGGCCTCGCAGCTGGGCCTCGGCCTGTCGCTGGTGGCCGGCACCCGCGAGTTCCTCGGCTACGGCAGCGACGCCGAGGAGTTCGACTACAAGCGCTACCGCGCCAACCCCAGCTTCGCCGTGTTCAAGGGCGACGCCACCTACACCTTCGGCTTCGGCGCTGACTGGCAGTCGGCCTCCAAGCTGGGCTTCCAGCTGGCCTCCGGGCCGCTGGTCTCCAACGAGCAGTTCTCCGCCGGCGGCGCCACCAGCGTGCGCGGCTACCTGGCCGCCGAGCGCACCGGCGACGACGGCTGGCTGCTCTCCCAGGAGCTGCGCACGCCGTCGCTGGTCAGCTTCCTTGGCAAGGGCCTGGGCAGCCATGTCGAGGACTGGCGCTTCTACGCCTTCGCCGAGGGCGCGCACCTCTCCCTGCAGGACCCGCTGCCCGACCAGGAAGACAGCTACAGCCTCGCCAGCGTGGGCCTGGGCACCCGCGCCACGCTGCGCGAATGGCTGTCCGGCAGCCTCGACTGGGGCTACCCGCTGAAAGACGGCCCCAACACCAAAAAACGAGACCCGCGCGTGCACTTCAGCGTGCAGGCGAACTTCTGACCCCACAGGCACAGACTTCGGAGTGACACACATGCAACGCTTGATCTTCACCGCGCTCATCAGCCTGGGGCTTATGTACCCGGCGATCGCCAGTGCCTGGTGGCAGGACGACTGGCTCTACCGCAAGCAGATTTCCGTCGACACCACGCCCCAGGGCGCGGCCATCGACCAGGCCGCCGGGCGCACGCCGCTGCTGGTACGCCTGCACACCGGCAACTTCAGCTTCGACGGGGTCAACGAGAACGGCTCGGACATCCGCTTCGTCGCCGCCGATGACAAGACCGTGCTCAACCACCAGGTGGAAAGCTTCGACCCGCTGATGGGCATGGCGCTGATCTGGGTCGACGTGCCCCAGGTGGAAGGCGGCCAGCGCCAGGACATCTGGATGTACTACGGCAACGCCAAGGCCCCGGCCACCGGCAACGGCCAGCTGACCTTCGATCCCGACTACAGCCTGGTCTACCACTTCGACGGCGCCGTCGGCGCGCCCCCCCGTGACACCACCGCCTACGGCAACCACGGGCAGACGCCGCCCGCCAGCAGCATCGACGGGGTGATCGGCCGCGCCGCCCAGCTCAACGGCCAGCCGCTGATGCTGCCGGCCAGCCCGTCCCTGGCCCTGCCGGCCGGTGGCGCTTTCACCTTCAGCGCCTGGGTGCGCGCCGACCAGTCCGCCGGTGACCAGCTGCTGCTGGCCCGTCGCGACGGCGGCAACACGCTGCTGCTGGGCCTGGCCCAGGGCCTGCCCTTCGTCGAGGTCAACGGCCAGCGCGCCCAGGCCACCCAGGCCCTGGCCGCCGGGCAGTGGCAGCACCTGGCCCTGAGCGCCGACGGCAGCGCCCTGCGCCTGTACGTGAATGGTCGCGAATCCGGCAGCCTGGCACTGTCGCTGCCGGCCTTCGCTTCGGTGATCGCCATCGGCGCCGACCTGCCGAACACCCAGGCCGCACCGGCTGCACCCGTCGAAGGCGCCACCGCCGAGACCCCGGCCCCGGCCCCGGCCGCCTTCGGTGCCTTCGCCGGCGCCATCGACGAGCTGCGCCTGTCCAAGGTGGCGCGCCCGGCGGCGCTGATCCTCGCCGACGCCACCGCCCAGGGCGCCGAATCGCGCCTGGTGGTCTATGGCGTGGATGAAGAACAGTCCGGCTTCGGTTTCGGCAGCCTCGGCTTCCTGCTCAAGGCGGTGCCGGTGGACGCCTGGGTGATCATCGCCGTCCTGGTGCTGATGATGATCCAGTCCTGGGTGATCATGATCCGCAAGAGCCGCAGCGTGGCCCGCGTGACCCGCTCCAACCAGCTGTTCCGCGAGCAGTTCGCTCGCGTCGGCACCCGCTTGGAAATGCTCGCCGACGACCGCGCCCTCAACGAGGGGCTGGTGGATTCCTCGCTCTGGCGCCTGTACCAGGTGGCGGTGAAGGAGATCCGCACCCGTCGCGACCAGGGCGCCGACACCTCGTCCATTTCCGCCGCCACCATCGAAGCCATCCGCGCCTCCATGGACGGCGTGCGCACCCGTGAGAACCAGCAGCTGTCCTCGCGCCTCTCGACGCTGTCCAACGCCATCGCCGGCGGCCCCTACATCGGCCTGCTGGGTACGGTGCTGGGCATCATGGTGGTGTTCCTCGGCACCGCCATGGCCGGCGATGTGAACATCAACGCCATCGCCCCCGGCATGGCCGCCGCGTTGCTGGCCACCGCCATGGGCCTGTTCGTCGCCATCCCCGCGCTGTTCGGCTACAACCGCCTGACCACGCGCAACCGCGAGGTCAGCGCCGACATGCGGGTGTTCGTCGACGAATTCGTCACCCGCCTGGCCGAAGTGCACGGCGAATCCCAGTTCAGCGAAACGGCGCACCGGCGGGGTTTCCATGCCGGCAGCGCACCGCTGACCGCTTGAGGACGCAGCCATGGCCAACCTGAGCAGCAGCCATGACGACGACGAAGACGCCGCCGTCGACAGCATCAACATCACACCCCTGGTGGACGTGCTGATGGTGGTGCTGGTGATGTTCATCCTTACCGCCACCGCCCAGGTCTCGGGCATCCAGATCAACCTGCCCAAGGCCAGCGCGGCCATCTCCCTGGCGCAGCCGAAGACCAAGGCCATCTCGGTCAACGACGGCGGCCAAGTGTTCCTCGATGCCTACCCGGTGACCCTGCCGGAGCTGGAGGACCGCCTGCGCACCGAGAAGGCGCTGAACCCCGACTTCCCGGTGATCGTGCGCGGCGACGCCACGGTGCAGTACCAGAAGGTCATCGAAGTGCTCGACCTGCTGCGGCGCCTGGAGCTTTCCCAGGTCGGGCTGGTCACCGGCAAACCGAACCAGGGCTGACCATGACCACCTTTCCCAGCAAGGGCCCGGACAGCGGGCTCGCCGAAGTCCGCAGCGCCGAGCCGAAATGGCGCCGGCCGCTGGTCTGGGGCGTGGGGGCGCTGGTCGCCGCCGGCCTCGCCTGGCTGCTCTGGCAGTGGGCCAACGACATGAGCGGCATACGCCGCGAGGCGCCGAAGATCCCCGCGATCATCCCGCTGCCACCGCCGCCGCCCCCACCGCCGGTGCAGGAGAAGCCACCGGAGCCGGAAACCCCGGTGGAGGAAAAGATCGTGGAGCCGGAGCCCACCCCCGAGCCCGAAGAGGTCAAGCCGGAGGAAGAAGCACCGCCGACACCCGCCGATGACCTGGCCAACCCCATGCAGATGGATGGCGACGCCCAGGCCGGTTCCGACGCCTTCAACATCGGCGCCGGCAAGGGTGGCGGCATGGCCGGCAGCGGCAGTGGGCGCCTGGGCAACGGCACCTACAGCCAGTTCCTCTCCTATGCCTTCCAGCGCCTGATGCGCGACAGCCCCGAACTGCGTTCGCTGGCGTTCCGCGTGAACCTGGAGGTGTGGATCAACCAGAGCGGCCAGGTCACCCGCGTGGAGCTGACCCGCTCCACCGGCGACCCGGAACTCGACGCCAAGGTGCTGGCCGCGCTGCGCGGCTCGCCACCCCTGGAACGCCCGCCGGCCTCGATGTCGATGCCGGTCCGCCTCTCATTGCAAGGACGCCGGCCCAGCTAGGCCGCGCCACTCAAGAACAGCCAAGGAGTAGAACCATGATCTGCAGAATGAGCCGACTGGCGCTGGGGATTGGTGCCGTGGTCGCCGGCCTGGCCGGCCCGGCGCTGGCACAACCGCCGGCACCTTCGGAGAACGCCACCATCAACCTGATCCGCCTGCTGGTGCAGCAGGGCGTGCTCAAGCAGGAGCAGGCCCAGGCGCTGATCCAGCAGGCCGAGGCCGAGGCCGTGCAGGCCCGCCAGGCCGCCGCGTCCGCTCCGGCGGCCCCGGCCGGCGAGCCGGGGGAGGTGCGTGTGCAATACGTGCCGGCCATCGTCCGCGACCAGATCCGTGATCAGGTCAAGGCCGAGGTCATGGCCCAGGCCAAGCAGGAAAACTGGGCCGCGCCCAACACCTTCCCCGACTGGGTGTCGCGCATCAGCCTGGAGGGCGACGTGCGCCTGCGCAGCGAGTCGCGCTACTTCGCCGACACCAACAGCGACCGCATCACCGACTTCGCGCGGCTCAACGACCGCGGCCCCTACGACGTCAACAAGAACACCAACACGCAACTGCCGCCGCTGCTCAACACCCGCGAAGACCGCGAAAACCTGCTGCGCCTGCGGGCCCGCCTGGGCATGCGCGCGGTGCTCTCGCCGAGCTGGACGGCGGTCATGCGCGTCGGCACCGGCTCCGACAGCGGCCCGGTGTCCACCACCCAGACCCTGGGCGGCGGCTTCGGCAAGAAGGACCTCTGGCTCGACCAGGGCTACCTCGCCTACAAGCCCGACGAGCGCCTGACCCTTACCGGCGGGCGCATGCCCAACCCGTTCTACACCACCGACCTGCTGTACTCCGGTGACCTCAATTTCGACGGCCTGGCGGCGGTGTTCGACCAGCCGCTGGACCGCGACATGGGGCTGTTCGGCACCGTCGGCGCGTTCCCGGTGGAGTACACCTCCGACACCGCCAGCAGCAACGGCTTCGACAAGGAAAGCAGCGAGAACAACTGGCTCTACGGCGCCCAGTTCGGCGCCCGCTGGCAGCTGGACGCGGACAACAGCGTCAAGGGTGCGCTGGCCTACTACCGCTTCGACGATATCGAAGGCAAGCGCTCCAGCCCCTGCTCGCTGTACTCGGGGCAGCCGGCCTGCGACACCGACGAATCGCGCCCTGCCTTCATGCAGAAGGGCAACACCCTGATGCTGCTGCGCGACGTCGTCATCGACCCCACCCGGCCCACCACCACGCCGCAGCCGCAGTTCGTCGGCCTGGCCTCCGAGTTCAACCTGGTGGACCTCAACCTCGCCTGGGACACCGCGCTGTTCCACGACTTCAAGCTGCGCAGCCAGGCCCACTACGTGCGCAACCTCGGCTACGACGAAGGCGAGATGCGCAAGCGCTCCGCCGGCCAGCTGGCCAGCAACGTCGATGCCAACGGCAACATCGAAAGCGGCGATACCGCCTGGATGCTGCAGTTCACCCTGGGCAACGCCCTGGACCTGAAGAAGCACGGCGACTGGAACCTCTACGCCGGCTACAAGCGCATCGAGCCCGACGCCCTGCCGGACGGCTTCAACGACTCGTCCTTCCACCTCGGCGGCACCAACGCCAAGGGCTGGTTCCTCGGCGCCAACTACGGCTTCGACAAGAACGTGGTCGGCAGCGTGCGCTGGCTGAGCGCGCAAGAGGTGTACGGCGCGCCCTTCGACATCGACGTCCTGCAACTGGAGGTCAACACGCGCTTCTGATGCGCGTGTGGCCAAGGAGCGAGAGCATGAACACCCGATCGCACACACCGCTGAAGCTGGGCCTGGCCCTGCTGCTGGGGGCCTGCGTCGCCAACTCGGCCTCGGCCGACGGCATGGAGGAGCGCCTGCGCGCCCAGCTGCGCACCACCACCCAGCAACTGCAGGCGTTGCAGAGCGAACAGGCCCAGGCCGCCGCCGCGCGTACTGCGGCGGAAGGCCAGCTGACGGCGGCCCAGGCGCAGATCAAGCAGCTCACCGCCGAGCTGGCCAAGGCAAAAGGCCAGGCCGAGCAACTGAGCGGCCAGCAGGACAGCCTGCGCAACGCCGCCCAGGCCCAGGTGGCCGCCAGCAACGAGCAGGTGGGCAAGTTCAAGCAGGCCTACGAAGAGCTGCTGGGGCGCGCCCGTGGCATCGAATCGGCCCGCGCCCAGCTCACCGCCGAGCTGGCCACCCGCGATGAGCAGGTGCAGCAGTGCACCACCAAGAACCAGCAGATGTACCAGGTGGCCAAGGGCATCCTCGAGGCCTACGAGAAGATCGACGTCGCCGAGGTGATGAAGATCCGTCAGCCCTTCGCCGGCAGTGCCCGGGTGAAGTTCGAGGAACTGGGGCAGGTCTACGGCGACGCGCTCTACAAGAACCAGTTCGACGCCGCCATGGTGCCCGCCACCGGGCAGTGATCCAGGGCGCCGGCAGTGCCGGCGCCAACCGCAGACAAGGAGTAGCGCAATGACCGCAATCGACATGATCCACAGCATCAGCCCCGACCAGCTCACCGAACGCCTGCAGGCCGCCGGCTACCGCGTCAACCGCAGCGAACAGGGCGGCGTGGTGCAACTGCTCAGCGCCAGCCAGGGCATCGGCTTCGCCGTGCGCTTCGGCAACCCGGCCCAGGAGCCGGGCGCCTACCTCGACTACTGCTTCAGCTGCGCGCTGCGCATCCAGGGCGAGCTGCCGGCGGGCATGGCCGAGGTGTGGAACGCCACCCGCCGCTTCGCCCGCCTGTCGCGCCAGGGCGAGTTCCTCGTGCTGGAAATGGACGCCATCGTCGCCGCCGGGGTCAGCCCGCAGCACCTGCAAAGCCAGATGGAACTGTGGGACCGCCTGTTGCAGGAATTCATCGCCTACCTGCGCGACTACAGCCAGGCCATGGCCCGCGAGCAGGCCGCCGCCACCCCGGCGCCGGTCGAAACCGCAGACAGCGAGGCGTGAGCCGGATGAACGCCAAGGGCTGGATGCTCGGTTTCGGTGCACTTGCTGCCGTGGCGCTGGCCGTGGGCCTGGCCCTCGGGCTGCGCCCGGGCAGCGGCCTCGAGGCGGCGGTGCAGGCCGTGCCCGAGGTGCAGCAGGCGAGGGCGGCCAGCCAGGCCGCTCCTGCAGAGCGGGCAGTGGCGCGCCTGGGTGAACTGGCGCTGGGCGAGGGCGAACTGCAGGCGGTACTGGATGGCCTGCCGGCGGCCAGCCGCGAGCAGCTGCGCGCCGACCGTGGCGCCCTGGAAGGCTGGATACGCGGGCGCCTGGCGGAGAAGGCCCTGTTGCAGCAGGCCCAGGCCCAGGGCTGGGAGGAGCGCCCGGAAATCCAGCTCATGACCCGCGCCGCCACCGAGCAGATCCTCCTGCGCACCTACCTGGAATCGGTGAGCCAGGTGCCTGCCGATTACCCCAGCGATGCCGAGTTGCAGGCCGCCTATGAGGCCGGCAAGGACAACTGGGTGACCCCGCCGCTGTACCGCGTCAGCCAGATCTTCCTCGCCGTCGGTCCCGGTGCGGCGGAAGAACAGGCGCGCAAGCAGGCCATCGAGCTGGCCCGCCGCGCGGCGGCGGCCAACGCCGATTTCGCTGCCCTGGCGCGCCAGTATTCCCAGGATGCCCGCACGGCCGAGCAGGGCGGCGACACTGGTCTGCAGCCGCTGCAGCAGTTCGTTCCGGCGATGCGCCAGGTGCTTGCCCGCCAACGCGTGGGCAGCGTCTCCGAGCCGCTGCGTAGCGACGCGGGCTACCACATCCTCAAGCTCACCGAGCAGCAGCCCGGGCGCAGCGCCAACCTCGACGAGGTGCGCGACCGCCTGCGCCAGGCCCTGCGTGCCCAGCGCCAGGAGCAGGTGGCACGGGCCTACATGGACGGCATGGTCAGCTCGGCGACCCTGAGCATCGACGGGGCGAGCCTCAACCAGGCACTGGAGAAGGGCCGCTGACACAGCGCCGGGCGGGAGGCCCGGCGCGCCGCAACCTTACGGAGGAGGGCATATGGCATTTCAGGAGAACGAACAGGCGACGACCCATGGCGCGGCCGTTGCAGGCGGGCATGCGGCGGACGACGGCTTCTTCGGCCTGGACGTAGAGGCGGCGCACTACTTCGTGGTGGCGGCCCGTTGCGGCTGCTTCATGCAGGCGGCGCGCAGCCTCAGCATCAAGCCGACGCTGCTGCGCAAGAAGCTCGGGTTGCTGGCCGCCTGGGCCGGGCACCCGTTGTTCCTGCACCAGGGCAACGCCCTGGTGCTGAGCCCCGAGGGCCGGCGCCTGCGCACCCAGCTGGTGGCGCGCCTGGCGGTGCTGTCGCCGGGCCTGGCGCAAAACGAAGACCAGCCGCTGGTGCGCATCGCCGTCGCCGAGCCGCTGCTGCACGACATCCTCGGCCGCGACCTGCTGGCCTTCCTCCGCCAGCACGCCAACGTGCGCCTGGAACTGGCGCGCCTGGACGAGGGCGAAACCCCCGCGCCGGACACCGACCTGCGCGTCTGGCTGGCCCCGCCCGACGACGTCGAACCCTGGCCGGGCTTTGCCAGCGCCCACCTGGAGTGCCTCGCCCAGCTGGAATACCTGCCTCACGTCGCCAAGCGCTACTCCCGCGAGACCAGCCGCCCGCGCAGCCTGGTGGAGCTGGAGGACTACATGCTCGTCGACCTGCAGGGCTACGCCGGCATCGAGGCGCTGCAACCCTGGAACCTGGCCATCGCCGACCGCCGCGCCGGGGTTACCCGGGTCAACTCCTACGAAATGCTCCGGCAGATGATCCAGTGGAGCGCCTGCATCGGCCTGCTGCCCCATTACGTCGGCCAGCTGGACAAGAACCTCATGGCCCTGCCGGCGCTGTTCGAACCGCGCATGGACATGCAGGCCTGGCTCGCCGTGCGCGCCGGCGAAGAAGAGCGCGAGGAAGTCCGCCGCCTCATCGCCCTGGTGCATGCCGCCTTCGATGAGCGTCGGGATTGGTTCTAGCCGGGGAGACCGGCAGCATGGGTTTCGCTTCGCTCTACCCATCCTACGAAGCGTTATTCGACCCGCTGGCACGGTGCCCACGTAGGATGGGTAGAGGCACGAAACCCATCAATCGCCCGGGCTCCGGCGCGTCCGGCTTGCTCGTGTGCGCGGATCTGCCTGGCGCGGTGTTCGCCCGGATCAGCATGGGTTTCGCTTCGCTCTACCCATCCTACGAAGCACCATGCCCGTAGGATGGGTAGAGGCCACGAAGCCCATCAATTCCCCGGCTCCGGGGCATCCGGCTTGCTCGTGTGCGCCCAATCCTGCTTGCGGATCTGCTTGGCGCGGCGTTCGAGCACCAGGTACACCACGCAGGCGATGGCCAGGGGCAGGAGGAAGTAGATGGCGCGGTAGCCGATCAGCGCGGCGAGGAGGGTGCCCTTGGACATCTGGTGCTGCATCAGCGCGATGAACACCGCCTCCAGCACGCCGAGCCCGGCGGGGATGTGGGTGATGACCCCGGCGATGCTGCTGATCAGCAGGATGCCGAGGATGGAGGGGTAGAAGGCCTCCTTGGGCAGCAGGATCCAGATCAGCAGCGCCATCAGCGACCAGTTGAGCATGCCCAGGCCGACCTGGATCAGCGCCATGCGCAGGCTCGGCAGGGTCAGCTCCTGGTCGCGGAAGCGCCAGTTGCGGCGCTTGGCGAAGCGGCAGGCACCGAGGTAGGCGAGGGCGGCGGCGACCAGGGCGAAGCCGATCGCTTGCAGACCGGTCTCGCCGATCTTCCAGCCCTCGGGCAGGTCCACCAGGCGCAAGGAGAACACGCAGCCGGCCAGCAGCATGTAGCCCAGCCAGTTGGTGATCAGGCTCAGGCTGAGCACCTTGGTGATGGTCGGCACATCCAGCCCCAGGCGCGAGTAGAGGCGGTAGCGCAGGGCGATGCCGCCCACCCAGGAGCTGAGGTTGAGGTTGAAGGCGTAGCAGACGAAGGTCACCGGGATGGTCTGCCAGGCCGGCAGCTTGTGGGCGGTGTAGTGGCGGCCCACCAGGTCGAAGCAGCAGTAGGTGGCGTAGCTCGCCGCGCAGGCCAGGCCGGCCAGGGCCAGGGTGGTGGCGCTGTAGTTGGTGATGGCCTGGCGCACTTCCTGCCAGTCGAGGTTCTTCACCAGCATGAACAGCAGCACCGGCACCAGGCAGAAGAAGAACGCCGTCAGGCCGCGCTTGGCCCAGGTCTTCCAGGTGGCCTTGCCTGCGCTCATGAGCTCTTCTCCTGCTCGTAGACCGGCTCGGCGCCGGCCTCTTCCAGGGGCTGCAGCGACTTGATGCGCGGCGAGTGGGCGGGGAACCAGCCGGCGATGGCCGGGAAGTGCCGCAGGAAGTGGAAGCTGAGGAAGATCAGCGGCGCCCGCCACCAGTGGCCGCGGGTGATGCGCTGCAGGGTCACGCGTTTGCACTTGGCGTCGGCGAGCTGCTGCAGGTGGTCGTGCAACTGCTGGTTGAAGGCCGGGTCGCGGATGATCAGGTTGGCCTCCAGGTTCAGCGACAGGCTCAGCGGGTCGAGGTTGCTGGAGCCCACCGTGGCCCATTCGCTGTCCACCAGCGCCACCTTGCCGTGCAGCGGCCGCTGGCAGTATTCGTGGATCACCACGCCGTCGCGCAGCAGGTAGTTGTAGAGCAGTCGCGAGCACAGGCGCACCAGGGGCATGTCCGGCTGGCCCTGCATGATCAGCGTCACCTGCACGCCACGGCGGGCGGCGTTGCGCAGCTCTCGCAGCAGGCGATAGCCGGGGAAGAAATAGGCATTGGCCACCACCAGCCGCTGCCGGGCCGAGCGCAGGGCGCGCAGGTACTGCTCCTCGATGTCGTTGCGATGGCGCTCGTTGTCGCGGATCGATAGCAGCATGCGCGCCTGCCCGGCCGCGCGGTTTTCCGGCGATTCCGGCAGCAGGCTATGCACCTCGCTGGCGCTGTGGGCCAGCAACTGACTGCAGGCGTGGTGCAGGTCGCAGACGATGGGCCCGCGCACCGCCACGGCGTAGTCCTGCTTGGCCATGGGGCCGAAGTCGGCGAGGTGGTCGGCGCAGAAGTTGATGCCGCCGATGAAGCCCAGCTCGCCGTCCACCACCACCAGCTTGCGGTGCAGGCGGCGGAACAGGTTGGTGCGCAGGCCCAGTACCCGGGGGCGCGGGTCGAACATGTGCAGGTTGACGCCGGCCTCGGTCATCTCGCGGATGTAGCGGGTGCCAAGGTCGGCGGTGCCGTAGCCGTCCACCGTCAGCTCTACGCGCACGCCGCGCCGGGCGGCGGCGATCAGGGTCTCCTTGAGGCGCAGGCCGACCTTGTCCTCGAAGACGATGAAGGTCTCCAGCAGCACTTCGTGGCGGGCCTTGTCGATGGCCTCGAACACTGCGGGGAAGAAGTCCTCGCCATTGATCAGCAACTCGACCTGGTTGCCTTCACGCCAGTCGAATTTCACAGGTGCACCTCCACAAGCAAAGGGGCGTGGTCGGACAGGTGGGACCAGGGTCGGCGCAGCAGCACCTGGGGCGAATGGCTGGTGGCGTTGCGCACGTAGACGCGGTCCAGGCGCAACAGTGGCCAGCGTGCCGGGAAGCTGCGTGCCGGGGTGCCATAGGCATTGGCGAAGGCCTCGACCATGCCGCGGCTGGCGAGGATGTCGTCGGCGCGCACGCGCCAGTCGTTGAAGTCGCCCGCGACTATCACCGGCGCCAGGGGCGGCAGGCTGTCCAGCAGGCGGCAGAGCAGTGCCAGTTGCTCGCGGCGATGGGCTTCGCGCAGCCCGAGGTGCACACAGACGGTGTGCACCTCGCGGTGGCCGGGCACATCCAGCACCGAATGCAGCAGGCCGCGTTCCTCGTTGCCGGCGATGGACACGTCCAGGTTCTCGTAGCGCAGGATGGGGAATTTCGACAGCAGCGCGTTGCCGTGGTCGCCTTCCGGGTACACCGCGTTGCGGCCGTAGGCGAAGTCGGTCCACATGCTGTCGGCGAGGAATTCGTACTGCGGCGTCGGCGGCCAGTTCCTGAAGCGCCTGGCGTGGGACTGGTGGGTGCCGAGCACCTCCTGCAGGAACACCAGGTCGGCGCCCAGGGTGCGCACGGCGTCGCGCAGCTCGGGGAGGATGAAGCGCCGGTTCAGCGCGGTGAAGCCCTTGTGGGCGTTCACCGTGATGATGCGCAGCTGGTGCACGGCCGGCAGCAGGTCGGTGGCGGGCAGCGGGGCGGTGGTGACGGTATTCACAGGTCGGCTCCTTCCAGGGCCTGGCCGGGTTCGGTCTGCAGGTGCGTGGCCAGCTTGAGGGTCTCCAGCAGGTGGCGCGCGTCGTAGGGCGCGCGCACCTTGATGTCGTTGTCGAAGTAGCAATACACATCACGGCTGGCGCGTTTTGCGGGGGGCTCGGCGCTGATCAGCCGGGCGTCGTCGGGCTGGCTGCCCTGGCTCCAGGCTTCGATCCGTTTCTTCCAGGCCTTCAGCGCGGCGGGCGAGTAGCCGCTGGCGTAGATCTGCTTGTCGCCGTGCAGGCGCATGTAGACGAAGTCGCTGGTGAGGTCTTCGGCGTAGGGCCACTTTTTCGCCGTGTCGGCGACCACCAGGGCCACCCCGTGCTGGCGCAGCAGGGCGATGACGGCCTCGTCGCGGAAGCTGTCGTTGCGGATCTCCACCGCATGGCGGAGGGGCCGGCCCTTGGGAATGTCGAGGTAACCGGCCTGGTGCAGGCGCGCATCGCTGTGGCGGGCCAGGGTGCGGGCGGCGTCACTGTCCCTCGGCAGCAGGGCGAGGAAGTCGGCGAACAGCGCGGGGTCGAAGGCGAAGCTGGGCGGGAACTGCCAGAGCAGCGGCCCGAGCTTGTCGCCCAGGTGGAACAGCCCCGAGGCCATGAAGTTGGCCACCGGCTGCTGCACGTCGCGCAGGCGCTTCACATGGGTGATGTAGCGCGGCGCCTTGACGCTGAAGAGGAAGTCCTCGGGGGTGTCGGCGGCCCAGCCGGCGTAGCGCTCGGGCGTCTGCAGGGCATAGAAGGACCCGTTGATCTCGATGCTGTTGACCGCCCGCGAGGCGAAGCGCAGCTCTTTCTTCTGCACCAGGCCCTTGGGGTAGAAGTCGCCGCGCCAGGGGGCGTAGCGCCAGCCGGAAATGCCGATACGGATCTCTGCCATCACCGCGTCCCCGTTAACGAGCCTGGCCCTTGGATGCGGACAGGGTCCGCTCCAGCTGTTCCTCGCCTTTGATGATCTCCTCGCCGCTGTCGCCGGCCGGCTGCTGCCGTTGCGGGTGCAGCTCCACCTTGATCCAGCCGTTCTCGCGGCGGTCGAAGGCCTTGAAGGCTTCGATGGCATCGCTCATGGGTTTGACCTGGGTGAGGATCTTCGCCGGGTCCACGCGCTTGTTCAGGGTCAGCTCGATGAGCGTGGGGATGTACTTGCGGTGGTGGCAGTTGCCCATGTTGATGGTGAGGTTCTTGTTCATCGCCAGGCCGATGGGGAAGCTGCGCGCCTGCTGCGGGTAGACGCCGATGATCGACAGGGTGCCGGCCTTGGCCAGCCCCTCGACGGCCCACTGCAGCGCCTGGCTCGGGGCATCGCCGGGGTGCCAGTTATCGCCGTCGGGGTGGGTGCGCGGGGTCAGTTCGGCCATTTCCCGGCGCATGCGCCCGGCGCCGTGGTGGTCGTGGCAGGCGTGCTCGGCGTCCACGCCCACGGCGTCGATGGCGCGGTCGACGCCGATGCCGTTGGTGAGGCGACGCAGGGTCTTCACCGGGTCTTCCAGATCGAAGTTGATCACCTCGGCACCTTGCTGGCGGGCCATGCGCAGGCGGTCGTCGAGGTGGTCGATGGCGAACACCCGGGCGGCCCCCAGCAGCTTGGCGCTGGCGATAGCGAACTGGCCCACCGGGCCGCAGCCGAACACCGCCACTGTGTCGCCGGGGGTGATCTCGGCCATTTCCGCGCCGAAGTAGCCGGTGGGGAAGATGTCCGACAGCAGGATGGCCTGGTCGTCGCTGATTTCGCTGGGCAGCTTGATCAGGCCGATGTTGGCGTAGGGGATGCGCGCCTTCTCCGCCTGCAGGCCCTGGAAGGGGCCGGTGGCCTTGGGCCCGCCGTAGAAGGCGGTGCCCGCCTGCTTGCCGTTGGGGTTGGCCAGGTCGCACTGGGCGTAGTACCCGGCGCGGCAATAGGAGCAGTTGCCGCAGGCGATGGTGGAGGGCACCACCACCCGGTCGCCGATCTGCAGGTTGCGCACGTCGCTGCCCAGGGCCTCGACTATGCCGACGCCCTCGTGGCCAAGGATGGTGCCCTTGACCATGCCGCTGACGGTGCCGCGCACGAAGTGCAGGTCGGTGCCGCAGATGGCCGAGGCGGTGAGGCGGATGATGGCGTCGGTGGGAGCCTGGAGGGTGGGCTCGGGGACATCGTCGAGGCGAATGTCACCCACGCCATGGAATACGACTGCCTTCATGGAGGGCTCCTGTTCGGGGCCGGGCCGCTGTTCGTCGGCGACCAGGCATGGGAAACGGCAGGCGCCGGAGCGGCACCTGTGCTAGTTCCGACTGGGCGGCATAGGAGCGGTTCAGGTTTTCTGCCCGTTGGGCTCGTGGCGCAGCCCGGGCTTAGGCCCGGCGTGTGGTTGTGACACCGAGCGCGAATGAATTCGCTCCTGCACCAGGGAGGCGCGGTGCAGGGCCGTAGGGTGTGCTGCGCGCAACGGGGAGGACGACGCGCACATCAAGGTGAGGCCGGGCATCGAGGGCTGAGCAGCCAAGTAGGTCGGGTGAAACCCGGCGCACGGTGTGGCGCCAATCGCGAATGTTCGGCATGACCTCGAATGGTGGACCGATGAAGCGTGGTCCACATTTCGGGACGGTCCGAGGTGGCGGTGGCTACGGGGGCATGGGAGTGGAGCCTTGGGCCATTGCGCTGCTACAGCAACCCGCGCAGGAACGCGGCGAAGCCCTCCGGGGCGCGGGCGTCGAGGCGGGCGCTGGTGTGCACGGCGGGGCGGCTGCTCCAGGAGATGCGCGCGCCGCTGCGTTCGAAGGCGCGCACCAGGTGCAGGTCCTCGTGGGCGGCCAGGGGCGGGAAGCCCCCGGCGCGCAGGTAGGCCTCGGCGCTGAAACCGAGGTTGGCGCCGTGCACGTGGCGGTGGTCGTCGTGCTGCTGGTAGTGGGCGTGGTAGCGCGCCTGGGCGTCGAGGTGAATGCCGTCCCACTGGGCGATGCGCACGGTGCCGCAGACCACATCGGCACCTAGGGCCAGCTGCGCGGCCAGCCAGTTGGCGCCGGCGATGCTGTCGGCATCGGTGCAGGCGATCCAGCGCGCGCCCCGGTCCAGCAGCCAGCGCACGCCGGTGGCGCGGGCCTGGCCGACGTTGCGCGCATCGATGGCCAGGGTGGCGATGCCGGCGGCCTCGGCGATGGCGGCGGAGCCGTCGCTGCAGGCGTCCAGCACCGCCAGCACCTGGACGGTTTCGCCGCCGAGTTCGGGGTGCGCGGCGGCCTGCAGCACCGAGTCGATGCAGGCGCCCAACAACTGTTCCTCATCGTGCACGGGGATGACGACGCCGATCATGCTTCGCGCTCCCGCAGCCCTTCGCGCTCGGCCACCGAGGTGGCGTCGTGGCACCAGACCTCCAGCAGCAGGTCGGGCTCCTCGTGGCGCAGCAGGCGCGGCATGCCGAGGCCTTCATGCAGGCGCGCGTGGACCTGGTCGCCGGTCAGCGGGCAGCCTTCGATCACCGGGCGCCAATGGCAGGCGAGCAGGGTGCCGCCACGGTTCAGGGCCCGTAGCGCGCATCCGATCAGGCGTTCGAGGTCGGCGGCGTCGAGGTAGTAGCACAGCTCGCTGAGGACGATCAGGTCGAAGCGCCCGCCGGGCCATTGCTCCGGCAGGCGCGCCTGCTGCAGGCGCACGTTGAGCTTGTTGGCCAGGCGCTGGGCGGCCAGCTCGATGGCGCGGCCGGAGGTGTCGCAGCACAGCAGGTCATGGCAGCGGTCGGCCAGGCGCAGGCTCAGCTCGCCGTTGCTGCAGCCGGGCTCGAAGACCTTGTCGTAGAAGCCGCGGGGCAGGGCGGCCAGCACCAGGTTGCGCTTGCGCTTCTCGTACCAGCGCTTACGGAAGGCCCAGGGATCGCGGCTGTCCTGGTAGAGCGTGTCGAAATAGCTGTCGGCCACGCTCACAGGAAGACCAGCTCGAAGGGTTGCTGCAGGCGTTCCAGGCTGGCGGGGGTGAGCACCGGCTGGCCGCCGTCCGGGTCCGCGTACAGCTGGCTGGCGAAGGCCTGCACGGCATGGCGCTTGCGGGCCAGGGTCCAGTTGTCCAGTTCCACCTTGCGCGCACGTTCCCAGGGGATGCGCGGGTCCTCGGGGGCGGCCCAGTGCCAGGCCCAGATGGGCACTTCATGGACCAGCGCGCCGACTTCCATGCCGGCTTCGAGCGTGGCCAGGCCCACCGCCTCGTGATCGGCGTGGCCGTCCTCGCGCCAGGTGGTGAAGACCACGTCCGAGGGTTGCAGGTAGGTGGTGAGGAAGCGCTTGAGCTCGCCCAGGTGGCGCTCGACGCCGGTGTCCGGGAAGCCGCCGCGCAGCCATTTCAGCTCGGCCACGGGGATGCCCAGCCGGTGCAGCGCCTCGGCGCTCTCCTGGGGGCGCACGATGCCGAGGCGGTGCGCCGTCCAGTAGGGCGAGCCGGGGTGGCTGGCGCTGCCGTCGGTGACCGAGATCAGCAGCACCTGGCGACCCAGCTGGAACAGCAACTGCAACAGGCCGCCGCAGCCGAGCACCTCGTCGTCCGGGTGCGGGGCGACGATCACCGCGCGGGCTTCCGGCGGCACCAGGCGCTTGCAATCGATGCTGGGCACCAGGCCCAGGTGGTGCGAGGCGTTCCAGGCCTGCAGCGGCGTTCCGTCGCCATGGATGAGGTGGGCTCTCATGGCATCCAGCTCCCTTGTGGGGCCAGGGCGGCGAGGCGACCGAGTACGGCGAGGTCGCGCTCGGCGTGGCTCTGGCGGAGGTACACCGGCAGGTCGGCGAGCAACCGGGCCAGGTAGGGGTCGAGGCAATAGGGGGCCGCGCCCAGGGCGTGGCCGACATGCAGGAGGGCCGCTTCGGCCGCGCTTTCGCAGAGGGCGCGCAGGCGGCGCACCTGGCCTTCGGCGTCGGCGCGGGGGTGGCGGTCGATCCAGGCGGCGCATTCGCGCAGGGCGCAGGCCGCCCCATGCAGGTGCGCGTCCAGGGCGCCCAGGTGGGCCAGGGCGTGGGGTTCGTCATGCTTGGCACAATGGCGGCGCAGGGCCTCGCCCAGGGCCTGGGCGGCGCCGAACCAGCAGGCGGCGATGCCGGCGCCCCCGTGCCAGAAGCCGGGGCGCTCCAGGTAGCCTCCGGCGGCGCCGATGCAGTGGGCGCGGGCCTGCTCGAAGTGCACCGCGACGCTGCCGGTGGCGGCCATGCCCACCGCGTTCCAGCCGCCTTCGCCGACGCGCACGCCGGGCTGGTCCAGGGCCACGGCCACCAGTTGCTGCCGGCCTTCCTCGTTCCAGCCGGTGAGCAGCGCGTGGCTGAGCACGGCGGCACCCGAGCACCAGGCCTTGGTGCCGTCCAGGCGCACGTCCTGCTGCGAGGTGCGGGCGTTGATGCGCACCCGCGCCTGGGGCGGTTCGGCGGCCCAGACGCCCCAGGTGCTGCCGGCCGGCGGAGCGTCGGCGCCCAGTTCATGGAGGATGGCCAGGGCGTCGGTGTGGCCTTCGTAGAGCTTGCACAGGCCCAGGTCGCGGGCAGCGACCCGGGCCAGGGCCTGCCAGCGCGCCAGGGTGGCGCCCGCGCCGGGCAACGGCAGGCGGTCGAGGCCCGCCGCCACCAGTGCGGCCAGGCGATGACCGAGTTCGCGGGCGTCGGCGCCCGGGCGCGGGCGTTCCGCCAGGCACCCTTCCAGGCGCTCGGCAGGAACGGCCGGGGCACCCTGCATCAGCCGATCTCCCGTTGCAGCTCGAAGAGCAGCAGCGAGCGGTTGGTGAGGGTGAACTCGGTGTCGAACTCGAAGCGCTCCAGGGAGCGTTCGTCGGGGCGGTTGGTGTCCAGCAGCAGGGTCCAGGCGGTGCCCTGGGCGACTTCCGGCAGGCGGAAGTTGACCACGTCGTGGTGGGCATTGAGCAACAGCAGCAGGGTGGCATCGGCACCGCTCTTGCGGATGCCGGTGGGTTGCGCGCGGCCGTCCATGAGCATGCCCAGGCAGCGGGCGTTGCCGTCCTGCCACTGTTCCTCGGTCATCTCGTTGCCGCAGGGCGACAGCCAGGCGACGTCCTTGACCCCGAGTTCTTCGTTGTACTCGCCCACCAGGAAACGGCCCCGGCGCAGGATCGGGTAGGCGCGGCGCAGGCTGATCAGCCGGCGGGTGAAGTCCAGCAGGCTGCGGCCCTCGTCGTCGAGTTCCCAGTCCACCCAGCCCAGTTCGTTGTCCTGGCAGTAGACGTTGTTGTTGCCCTGTTGGGTGCGGCTGAACTCGTCGCCCGCCACCAGCATCGGCGTGCCCTGGGAGAGCAGCAGCGTGGCCATCATGTTGCGCATCTGGCGCAGGCGCAGCGCGCGGATGTCGGCGTCGTCGGTGGGGCCTTCGACGCCATGGTTCCAGGAGTAGTTGTTGTCGCTGCCGTCGCGGTTGCCTTCGTCGTTGGCTTCGTTGTGCTTGTGGTCGTAGCTGACCACGTCGCGCAGGGTGAAGCCGTCGTGGGCGGTGACGAAGTTGACCGAGGCGTAGGGCCGCCGGCCGCGCTGGTTGAACAGGTCGCCCGAGGCGGTGAGGCGGCTGGCGAGCCCGGCGATCTGCCCGCCATCGCCGCGCCAGAAGGCCCGCACGGTGTCGCGGAAGCGGTCGTTCCATTCCACCCAGCCGGGCGGGAAGCCGCCCACCTGGTAGCCGCCGGGGCCGCAGTCCCAGGGTTCGGCGATGAGCTTGAGCTTGCTCAGAACCGGGTCCTGGCGGCAGGCGACGAGGAAGCCGTGGCGTTCGTCGAAGCCGTGGGGGTGGCGGCCGAGGATGGTGGCGAGGTCGAAGCGGAAGCCGTCCACGTGCATCTCGGTGGCCCAGTAGCGCAGCGAGTCGGTGACCATCTGCAGCACGCAGGGGTGGCTGAGGTCGAGGGTGTTGCCGGTGCCGGAATCGTTGATGTAGTGGCGGCGGTTGTCGGGCATCAGCCGGTAGTAGGTGGCGTTGTCGATGCCGCGCATGCTCAGGGTCGGGCCCAGCTCGTTGCCTTCGGCTGTGTGGTTGTAGACCACGTCGAGGATCAGCTCCAGGCCGGCGTCGTGCAGGTGCGCGACCATTTCCTTGAACTCGTTGATGTGGCCGCTGGCGAGGTAGGCGGCGTGGGGCGCGAAGAACGCCAGGCTGTTGTAGCCCCAGTAGTTGTTCATGCCCTTTTCCAGCAGGTGCTGGTCGTTGACGAAGCCGTGGATCGGCAGCAGCTCGATGCTGGTGATGCCCAGGGAGCGGATGTGCTGCAGCAGCTCGGCGTTCATCAGCCCGGCGCAGGTGCCGCGCAGGTGCTTGGGCACGGCCGGGTGGCGCATGCTGGTGCCGCGCAGGTGGGCCTCGTAGATGACCGTGGCATCCCAGGGCACGCGCACGGACTTGTGCTCGGGCCAGGTGAAGGCCGGGTCGATGACCTTGGACTTGGGCACGAAGGCAGCGCTGTCGCGCTCGTCGAACGACAGATCGCCGTCCTTGTGGCCGATGGTGTAGCCGAACAGCGCCTCGGACCAGCGCAGCCCACCCACCAGTTGGCGGGCGTAGGGGTCCACCAGCAGCTTGTTGGGGTTGAAGCGGTGGCCGGCGTCGGGCTCGTAGGGGCCGTGCACGCGGTAGCCGTAGATCTGCCCGGGGTGGGCGTCCGGCAGGTAGCCGTGCCAGATCTCGTCGGTGTATTCGGGCAGTTCGATGCGTTCCAGTTCCTGTTCGCCCTTGGCGTCGAACAGGCAGAGTTCCACCTTGGTGGCATGGGCGGAAAACAGCGCGAAGTTCACCCCCAGCCCGTCCCAGGTGGCGCCCAGGGGGAAGGGGTGGCCTTCGGTTATCCGTGAGCGTTGCCTGCTCATTGGTGTCTCTCCTCACACGGCTCGGTTCGTCTTCAGGGGTGGATCAGGCTTTCGGCGGCTTGGCGGCGGCCTTGGTGGCGCGGGGTTTCTTCAGCAGTGCCGGTTTCTCTTCGGCGGCGGCCTTGGGCGCCCGTGGCTTGCGCGTGGGCGCCGGGGTGGCGACCGCTTCGGCCGGAGCGCTGGCCGGCACTTCCTTGGGCTTGTTCACCCGCCGTGGCTTGGGGGCCGGTGGGCGTTCGCCACGGGTTTCCGATTCGGCGAGCTTGCGCGCCATCTCCCAGTGGCGGGCGTCCTGGCCGCTGGGTTTGCCCTCCGATTCCCAGATCTGGTACGCGAGTTCGCGGATGCGCTGTTCATCTGCACTCATGGCTGCTGCTCCTGATGAGGTCTGAAACACAAGAGGTTGACGGGGAAGTCGGCCAGCGCCTCGGCCAGGGCGATGCACCCTTCGATGGGGTGCAGCGGCGCCCGGGAGAACACGCCGGTAAGCGGGCTGTCGCCGATGGCGGCGGGCAGCACCACGCGGGTGTCGGCCCAGCGCTCGGGCGGAATATGGGGGGTGACGGCCTCGCCCAGCAGCTCGCTGGCCAGGCGCGGGACCAGTACCACCAGGTAATCGCCGCCGTGGCTGCGGGCGAAGGCCAGCACCTGCCCGGCATGGGCGCCTTCCACCGGCAAGGGCTGATAGTCGCCCCGGGCGAACAGCTCGGCGCGGGCATAACGCACCGACAGCACGGTCGCGATCAGTGATTGCTTGATGCGGCCGTCACGCCAGGACGCGATCAGCCCGGGCTGGTCGGCCAGCTCGGTGAGGGCGTCGATGCGCCGGGCGAAATCCACTTCGCGGCGGTTGTCCGGGTCCACCAGGCTGAAGTCCCAGAATTCGGTGCCCTGGTAGAGATCGGGGATGCCCGGCGTTGCCATGCGCAGCAGGCACTGGGCCAGGCCGTTGAGGGCGCCGGCGGGGGCGATGGCGTTGGCCGCCGCGGCGATCTCGATGCGCAGCTCGCGGGCGGTGTCGCGGGCCAGCAGGTCATGGAGGAAGGTGCGGCAGGCCACTTCATAGGCGGCGTTGGGCGCGCTCCAGCTGCTGTGCAGCTTGGCCTCGCGCAGGGCCTTTTCCTGCCAGCGCAGCAGGCGCTCCAGGTAGGCGTTGAGGGCGTGGCGGTCGTCGGCGTCCAGGTCCAGCGGCCAGCTGCCGAGCAGGCACTGGTAGAGCATCAGCTCGTCTGCTGCGCTGGGCGCGCCCTGGTTGTCCAGCACCTCGCGCAGCGGCGTGGCCAGGCGGCGCCAGTGCTCGCAGCGGGCGGCGAACCAGGCCGAGCGTTCGCTGAGTACCGCCAGGCGTGCGCGGTTGTCTTCGCCGCGCTTGTGGTCGTGGGTGGCAGTGGTCAGCAGGTTGCCGGGGAAATGCTGCGAGCGGGCCAGGCATTGGGCGTGGAAGTCACCGACCGGGCCGCTGAACTGCTGCGGGTCGAAACCCACGTCGTTGCGCGAGAGCAGCACCGCCGAGCGGTAGCAGGCGGTGTCTTCCACGGCCTTGGCCGCCGCTGGCGAGGTGAGCTGCTGGAAGCGCGCGAGCACCTTGCGCCGCAGCGTGCGTTGCGGCCCCGGCGGCACCTCGCGCAGGGGCTGGCCGCCCAGCCAGCGGTCGAGGTGCTGCAGCAGGGGCTGGTCGGCTTCGCCCAGGGTGCTGCGGGCGCCGGCCAGGGCCTGCTCGAAGACCCGCCGGTCCTGTTCGGAGCGGCCGAGGGCGCCGGCATAGGTGCGGTACACCGGGAAATGCACGATGAGCTCCAGCAGCGCGCGGCGGATGGCGCCCAGGGTCAGGTCGCGGGTGGCGATGTCCTCGCGGGCCACCAGCAGCAGGTTCTGCGCGAGGTTTTCCAGGTCGCCCGCCAGGGAACTGGTGAGCACCAGTTGGCGGGCTTCGCGTACCTCGTCCTCGAAGCGCCCGGAGCGGCCGCTGAGGGTGCTCCACAGGGCCGTGAGCTGCAGCTCGCCGAGGGGCGAGTGCTGCAGCAGCGACACCTGGTTCATGAATTCGTAGCCGGTGGTGCCGTCCACGAGCCAGTCGCGGGACAGGCACTCCCCGGGGCCGAGGATCTTCTCCACGTAGATGGGGAAGTGCTGGCCGAGCAGGGCGCGCGGACGCTTGTCCAGCAGGCCCTCGACGCGCCGGCGCAGGCGGCGGCAGTAGCCGCGCGGGTCGGCCAGGCCGTCGATGTGGTCGATGCGCAGGCCGTCCACCAGGCCGGCTTCGATCAGCTCGAAGACCTTGGCGTGGGTGGCCTCGAACACCTCGGGGCGTTCCACCCGCAGGCCGCCCAGCTCATTGATGTCGAAGAAGCGCCGCCAGTTGATGTCGTCGGCGGCGGTGCGCCAGCTGGCCAGGCGGTAGTGCTGGCGTTCCAGCAACTGGTGCAGGCGTTCCAGGCCCTCGGGCGTGTCGGGGTGGTAGCGCTCCAGGGCACGCAGCAGGGGCTCGTCGCGGGGCGCGGCGGCGGCCAGCTGGCGGCGCAGTTCAGCGGCCTGTTGCCAGGCCTCGGGCTGCCCCTCCAGGGCCTCGAAGCGCGCGGCCAGCTCGCTGAGCACGGGGGCATCGCTGGCCCGCAGCAGCTCGCCATAGCTGGGCGGGGTGAGGGGGAAGCGGTGGTCGAAGTGCTGGGCATAGAGGCTGCCGCTGTCGGCGTCGTAGCGCAGGGCGATCTCCCCGGCGGCCAGCACCTCGCCATAGTCGCTGCGCAGGAAGGGCACCAGCAGCTGGCCGCGCAGCAGCGGATCGTGGGAGCGCCACTGGATGTCGAAGAACTGCGCGTAGGGGCTGCCACGGCCCCATTCGAGGACGTCGAGCCACCAGGGGTTGTCGTCGCCGCCCACGGCCATGTGGTTGGAGACGATGTCGAGGATCAGCCCCATGCGCTGTTCACGCAGGGCGGCGACCAGGCGCTTGAGCGCCGCCTCGCCGCCCAGCTCGGGGTTGACCCGGGTGGGGTTGACCACGTCGTAGCCGTGGGTGGAGCCGCTGCGCGCGGTGAGCAGCGGCGAGGCGTAGAGATGGCTGATGCCCAGGCGCGCGAAGTAATGCACCAGGGGCACCGCGTCGTCGAGGGTGAAGCCCCGGTGGAACTGCAGGCGCTGGGTGGCGCGGATCTCACTCATGGCCCTGGTCCTCCACCTGGCGGCGTGCTTCGTCGAGGCGGTGCAGGCGTCGCTCGGCGGCGGGGCCGTCGAGCATGGTCGCGGCGGGTTCCGCCCAGCGCCGCCGCCAATTGGGGTGGTGGTCACCGGGGCCGGGCAGGTTGGGCTGTTCGTCGCTGCCCATCACGTCTTCCAGGGGCAGCAGCACCAGGGGCGCGGGGGTGCGGCCGATGAAGCCGATGCAGGCATCCAGCTGCTCGTCGTTGTCGCGTTCGCCCTGCAGCGCCTGGGACTGGTCGCTGGCGTAGAGCGCGGTGGTCAGGGCGAGCTTTTCCCGGGCGCGGGTCTCGCGGTCGCCGTGGCTGTGCTCGGCGCTGCGCTGGCCGGTGATCTCGCGCCACTCGATATCGCGGCCCAGCAGCCAGCCGCGCATGCTCGGCAGGTCGTGGGTGGTGGTGGTGGCGAGGGCGTCGCGGGGCCAGCTGTGGGGCGGCAGGAAGCGGCCGTCGCTTTGCTCGAAGAGCAGCACGCGCATGCCGAGGATCATCCGCTGCGCCAGTTCCTCGCGCAGGCCGGCGGGCACGGTACCGAGGTCTTCGCCGATGACCAGGGCGCGGTGGCGGAAGGATTCCAGCGAGAGCAGGCGCAGCAGGTCCTGCAGCGGGTAGTTGAGGTAGGCGCCGGCTTCCGGCGGCGCGCCCTGGGGCAGCACCCAGAGGCGCTTGAGGCCCATCACATGGTCGATGCGGATGCCGCCGGCGTGGGCCAGGTTGGCCTGGAGCATCTCGATGAAGGCGCGGTAGCCGTGGCGTTGCAGCCCTTCGGGGAGAAGGCCGAGACGCCCCAGCTCTGCCCGGAGCGGTTGAGGATGTCCGGCGGCGCACCCACGGTCACGGCGGGCAGCAATTCGGCCTGGCGCGCCCAGGCCTGGCTGCCGGCACCGTCGGCCCCCACGGCGAGGTCGGCGATCAGGCCGATCTTCATGCCGGCGCCACGGGCGGCGCTCTGCACCCGATCCAGCCCCCGGGCCACCAGCCACTGGCAGAAGGCGTGGAAGGTGACTTCCTGTTCGTGCTCGGCGGCGAAGCGCTGCACGGCCTCGTGGTGGGGGTCGCGGTATTGCTCGGGCCACACGCGCCAGTCGGTGGGCAGGCCGCTGCGGCTCATGAAGCCGTGCAGGGCCTCGAAGCGGCAGTGTTGCAGCAGGGCGTCGCCGCCGTGCTGGCGGAAACTGGCGAAGTCGGCGCTGAAGGCGTTCTCCGGGCCGGCGAAGCCCGCGAACAGCTGGCGCAGGATGGCCTGGCGGCTGGCGGCCACGGCGGGCCAGTCGATCAGCGGCTCGGCCTCCAGGCGCGCCAGTTCGGCGCCCAGGCCGCTGGCACTGATGGCTTCCTGCAGGGCGCGTTCACCGAGGATGCAGCCGGGGGCGGCGTGCAGCACGTTGAACAGCAGGCGGCTGGAAGGCGAGTAGGGGCTGTAGTTGTAGCTGTTGGCGCTGAACATGGCGTGCACCGGGCTCAAGGCGATGGCATCGGCGCCCTTGGCCGCGGCGCTGCGGGCCAGTTCCTCCAGGGCCTGGGTGTCGCCGAGGCCGCCGTCGCCGGGGCGGCGCAGGGAGTACAGCTGGGCGGTGAGGCCCCAGATGTGGCGGCGCTGGTGGTCGCTGAGCTGGGCCACGCTCTGGCAGGCCGGTGGCGCCACGGCCAGGGTCAGGGCCTGGTCGCCGATCAGCAGGCGCTGGTAGCCGCAGGCGGCGATGGCGGGCAGACGGCCTTCGTGGTCGAGGCGGGCGTCGATCCGGGCGCCATCCTCCAGTTGCAGCTGGAAGGGGGTGCCGGCGGCGAAGTGGCGGGCCAGGGACAGCGGCTGGCCCTGGTCCAGGGTCAGCAGCGGGGCGAGGGCGGCCTGGCTGCGCTGCTGTTCGAGGTGGGCCAGGGCGGCGTGCAGCTGCTGCTCGCTCTGCGCCGGGTAGCCGAGGGCTTCGAGCAGCGCGCGCTGGGCCTCGGGCGCCACCTGCTGGGGGCGGCCGTCGGCGTCGGTCCAGTGGATGCTGAGGCCGGCGGCACCGGCCAGTTCAGCCAACAGGGCGTCGCTCATGCGCTGTCCTCCAGGGTTACGGCGACGCTGCGCGCGGCCAGCAGGCCCTGGCGGTAGTCGTCCAGGGCCGTGCGGTGGGAAAAGATCACCCGCGCGCCTTCGCGGGGCAGCGGGGCGCGTACCGGCTCGGCGGCGAGGTTGAGGTCGATGCGCAGCAGGCTGCCGTCGCCCAGGCGCCAACTGGCCGAGACGGCCTTTTCCTCCAGCACCCGGGTGCCGATGGCCTGGCTGCCGGGCAGGCGCGGCACCAGATGCGCGTGGCGCAGTTCCAGCAGGCGCCGGTAGTACACGCGCCAGGCCTGCTGGGCGGGCTCGGTGCAGGTGGCGCAGTCGGGAATGGAGCCGGTGAAGGTGCCCAGGGCGTTGGGGTCGGGAATGCTCTGGCGGATCTGCTCGTCGGCGAACACCGCGAACTCGCGGAACTCGTTGCGCCGGCCGTCGCGCACCGCGCGGCCCAGTTCCTCGTTGTGCGAGGTGAAGAACAGGAAGGGCTGGCGTGAGCCCCATTCCTCGCCCATGAACAGCAGCGGGATCATCGGGCTGAGCAGCAGCAGGGCGGTGGCGGCCTTGAGTTCGTCGGGCTCGGCCAGGCTGGCCAGGCGTTCGCCGAAGGCGCGGTTGCCCACCTGGTCATGGTTCTGCAGGAACAGCACGAAGGCGGTGGGCGGCAGGTGCACGCTGGGTTCGCCGCGCAGGTGGCCGCGGCGGGTGGCTTCGCCCTGATAGACGAAACCCTCGCCCAGGCAGCGCGCCAGCTTGCTGGTGGGGTCGCTGGCGAAGTCGGCGTAATAGCCCTCGTGCTCACCGGTGAGCAGCGCGTGCAGCACGTTATGGCCGTCGTCGTTCCACTGCGCGTCGTAGCCTTGTTCCAGCAGGCCGGCGTCGTTGTCTTCGTTCTCCAGCACCAGGTGCAGGTGGCGGCCGTTGCCGGCGGCCGCGCGCAGGCGGCTGGCCAGTTCGGTGAGGAAATCCTTCTCGGCGATGGCGTGCACGGCGTCGAAGCGCAGGCCGTCGACACGGTAGTCGAGCACCCACATCAGGGCGTTCTCGCAGAAGAAGTCGCGCACCTGCACCTGGCGGAAGTCGATGGCCGGGCCCCAGGGCGTCTGCCGTTCGGCATTGAAGAAGGCGCTGGCGTACTGGCCGAGGTAGTTGCCGTCGGGGCCGAAGTGGTTGTAGACGACGTCGACGAACACCATCAGGCCCAGGCCATGGGCGCTGTCGATCAGCCGCTTCAGGGCTTCCGGCGTGCCATAGGTGCTGTCCGGAGCGAAGGGCAGCACGCCGTCGTAGCCCCAGTTGCGCGCGCCGGGGAATTCCCCCAGGGGCATGAGTTCGATGGCGGTGACGCCCAGTTCCTTGAGCCCGGGCAGCAGGGCCTCGACCCGGTCGAAGCCGCCCAGCAGGCCGACGTGCAGCTCGTAGATCACCGCCTCGTGCCAGGGCCGCCCGCGCCAGTCCGGGTGGCGCCAGCGGTAGGCCTCGGGGTCGACCACCCGGCTGAAGCCGTGGGGGCCGTCCTCCTGGGCCCGCGAGGCCGGGTCGGGCACGCGCAGGCGTTCGTCGATCAGGTAGCGGTACAGGGTGCCGGCGCCCACGGGCAGGTGGCAGCAGTGCCAGCCTTCGCCGTGGGCACGCAGCGGGTGGCGGCTGCCGTCGGCCAGCTCCACTTCGACGAAGCGGGCGTCGGGTGCCCAGAGGGCGAAGCGCGTGGTGCCGTCCTCCTCGAGCAGCGCCCCATGGCTGCGCGTGAGGGGAAACATCAAGCCGGGCCCTCCGCCTGCAGCGCCACCGAAGTGGCCTTGAGCAGCCGCTTGTAGAGCCGGTCGTAGGGCTTCACCGATTGCCGCCAGTAGAGCGGCGAGGCCATGGCCTGGCAGCGCATGGCATTGAGCAGATCGGGGTGGCGGTAGACGTTGAGGGCGCGCTGCACGGCATCCAGGTAGCTGGCGGCATCGGCCTCGCGGAACAGGAAGCCGGTGACGCCATCCTCGATGGTGTCGGCCAGGCCGCCGGTGCGCCGGGCGATGGGCAGCGAACCGAAGCGCTGGGCGTACATCTGGCTCAGGCCGCAGGGCTCGAAGCGCGAGGGCATGAGCAGGAAGTCGCTGCCGGCGAACATGCGCCGGGCGTCGGTCTCGTTGAAGCCCACGTGCACGCCGATGCGCCGTGGGTGGCGCTGGGCGAGGTCCTGCATGGCCGCTTCCAGGGCCGGTTCGCCCCGGCCGATGATGGCCATGCGACCGCCGCCTGCGACGATGGCGTCGGCGATCTCCAGGGTCAGGTCGATGCCTTTCTGCTGCACCAGGCGCGAGACCACGGCGAACAGCGGGCCGTCCATGGGCTCCAGGTCGAAGAGCTTCTCGACGTATTCGCGGTTCTCGCGTTTGCCCTGCCACAGCTGGGCGCTGAAGCTGGCCACCAGGTGCTCGTCGGTGCGCGGGTCCCAGCTTTCGTCGATGCCGTTGGTGATGCCGCTGAGCTGGCCCTGGTCGACGCGGTGCTTGAGCATGCCTTCCAGGCCGCAGCCGAAGTCCTCGGTGGTGATCTCGTGGGCGTAGTTCTCGCTCACGGTGGTCACGTGGTTGGCGTGGGCGATACCGGCCTTGAGGAACGACAGCTTGCCGTAGAACTCCATGCTCTCGTGGCTGCAGGCTTCCGGCGGCAGGCCCAGTTCGGGGCTGCATTGCGGGTCGATCAGGCCCTGGTAGGCGAGGTTGTGGATGGTGAACACGCTGGGCGTGGTCTGCCCGCGCCAGGCCATGTAGGCCGGGGCGAGGCCGGCGGGCCAGTCGTTGGCGTGGATCAGCTCCGGGCACCAGCTGAGGCAGGCGGTGCCGGCGGCCAGCTCGGCGGCGGCCAGGCCCAGGCGGGCGAAGCGGATGTGGTTGTCCGGCCAATCGCGGCCGTTGGCGTCGCCGTAGGGCGTGCCTTCGCGCTCGTAGAGCTCGGGGCAGATGATCACGTAGACGATCAGGCCGTCGGGCAGGTCCATGCGGCCGATGCGGCAGGCGGGCAGGGCGGCGTGCCCCGGCACCCGGCCGATCACGCGGATCGGGTGGCCGCTCTCCAGCACCTGTCGGTAACCGGGGATGAGGACGCGAACGTCATGTTGGGAAGCCAGGGCACGGGGCAAGGCAGCAGAAACGTCCCCCAGGCCGCCGACCTTGACCAGGTCGGCGAACTCCGAGGTGACGAAGAGAATTCTTTTCTTGTTGGTGTGCAGGCTTTCAACATGCAGCTGGGGGCGATTGGTCATGGAACTCAAACCCCCGAGCTGAGCGCTCGCTACAGCATTTCCCATATCATCCTCCGCTATCCGAGATTCCCTGATACGGGGATGCCGTCCTCGCCACCCATGCGCGGGCCATCGTTCCTGCATCGCACAAACGCCGATGCCAGTTGGAAAGATGAGTTTGAAAACCGGGCACAGACGTCACATCCCCACATAAACCCTGACTGGACGCAGCGCGGAGAAGTTTCGACTTTTTTTCCTTCCGGCCGGCTGTCGGGGAACTTTGGCGATGGCGGTTGTCGTCGAGAGCGGTGGGCTGAAGCAGAGCGCCGCACGGCCCACCCTCTGGAGCATCGTGGGTAAACATCCACGCCCTCAGGACACCTCGGAGCATGCAGCCGCCGCTAACTAGGGACGTAGGGTGTGCTGCGTGTTTAGCCGGGATACATGGGTAACGCTTGTCGGGAGACATGGGTAACGGGTTGATGGTCGTTACTTCTTCTCTCTCAGGTCGAACTGGCGGATTGTCTTATGGATGAAAATCACATCGTAGACACCATCCACACCGGTGGGGCGGATGGCGACTCGCTCACCCAACAATCCACCACCGACGAAACGGCTTTTCCCCTTGAATTGCACTTGCCCGGTCCCTGCCACCTTGAGCACCTTGTCCTCCGGCTCGTACTCGATTTCCGGCAATTGCTCCGGGTACGCCCTTAGGCTTGGCTGATAGCGCGATATCGGTGGTAACTGGCCCAGTGCCTCATGAGGTCGTTGTTGGTTGTACTGGTCTCGCCATTGGTCCATCACGCGCTGGCAGTGCTCCATGTCACTGAAGCTGCGATGCAGCAGCTCACGCTTGAGGGTTTGATGGAAACGCTCGAGCTTGCCTTGCGTCTGCGGGTGATAAGGGCGGCTATGACTGACATCGATACCCAGGCGCATCAGCCAGACTTCCAGGGCGGATAGGCCGCCCTCGATGTTTGAGCCCCAGGGCGGGCCGTTGTCGGCCGTTATCCGGCATGGCAGCCCATAGCGACGGAAAACCGCGGCCAGCTTGGGGCGCACCAGTTCCAGGCGTTCCCCTTCACAGCCCTCCAGGCAGAGCGCAAAGCGTGAGTGGTCATCGAGTACCGTCAGCGGGTGGCAACGTGGTGAGTTGCGGTCCGAAAGATGGAAGTTGCCTTTGAAGTCGATCTGCCAGAGCTCGTTTGGCCGCTTGTGCTCGTAGCGATGGGTAGCTGGCGCCTGTACGTCCTCGGCGTGATAGCGCACCTGGCAGCCATGGCGCCGAAGAATCGCATCGAGGGTGCTGTGATGAGGGCGATCCATGGCCTTTGGCAACAGATGGAGCAGCTTGCGAGCGCCCCAATAAGGGAATTGGTGATGCAGGCGCACCACCTCTCGCTCCAGCTCGGCGCTGCTGCGTCCAGGACTCGTCAGCGGACGACGGGACTGATCCTGCAGGCCGGAATCACCCAGTTCTTGATATCGCTCCAGCCATTTGTAAGCCGTCTTGGGGCTGATGCCATAGCGTCGACAGAGCTCCCGGATGTTGCTCTGCGGGTGTTGGGCCAACAATACGAATTCACGTCGTATCGACATGGTGGTGCACTCCTGCCACGGCATCGCTCGAACTCCTCTTCGAAGGATTCCGTAAGCCTAAATGCGTTACCTATGTCTCCCGACACCTGTCACCTATGTCACCCGGCTGAACACTGCGCGCACCTGAAGCTCGCCGGAAGCACCGTGCGGCGGTGCGCACGGCACACCCTACGGCACGCGCTCATCCTGTTGAGTCCTCAAACAGGCAGAGCCGGTGACTCATGACCACGTCCTAAGGACATGCGCGCCCGTCGCCTGGGACGGTGGATTGGGGGAACTCGGGGACGCGGGGGTATTCCTAGCCTCTACAACAGGCACAGCGATACCCGGAGGCCGTCATGCAGAGCGTCGAGCAGGTTGTGAGTTTCCTCGAGAAGTACCAGCTGTCCCTGGTGACCGCCGAATCCTGCACCGGGGGGCTGATGGCCTCCCTGCTGGCCGGCGTGCCCGGCTGCGGCGCGGTGCTGGACCGCGGCTACGTGGCCTATTCGCCCACCGCCAAGCAGCAGTGCCTGGGAGTGGACCCTGCAACCATCGCCCGCTACGGGCTGACCAGCGAAGAGGTGGCGCGGGAGATGGCCCTGGGCGCCCTGGCCAACAGCGAGGCCAGCGTGGCCCTGGCCAACACCGGCATGGCCGAGGCCGAAGGCCCCCTGGACGGCCTGGTGTGTGTCGCCTGCGCCATGCTGATGGACGGCGAGCCCTGGGTGGTCAGCGAGCAGTTGCGCTTCGACGGTGACCGCAACCAGGTGCGCGAGGCCGCCGCCCAGCACGTGCTGCTGCAATTGCCCTATTACTACGAGCGCCTGCACCAGGCCATCGCCGCGCGGCTGCCAGGCGCGGCGGCCAACGGCTGAGTCACACTGGCGGCTGGCGCTCGGGCTCGACGATGGGTTCCGGGTGCCGCCCGCCGAGTTCCGGCGCTTCGCTGCGGGTCAGTTCGGCGCGCAGCTGCGGCAGGCAATGCGGGTAGCGGTGGGCGATGAAGTTCAGCAGGTTCTCGCGCAGGTAGCAGCGCAGGTCCCAGTTGCGGGAGGAGTCGATGGAGCTGACCAGCACCCGCAGCTGGATGGAGCGCTCGGTGGTGTCCACCAGCTGCAGCACGCTGACGCGGCCGTCCCACAGCTGCGGCACTTCCTTGCACAGGCGGTCCAGCTCCTGGCGCAGCGGGTCCAGCGGCATCTCGTAATCGGCCCAGAGCACCACCGCCCCGGTGATCGACGAGCTGACCCGGGTCCAATTCTGGAAGGGGTTCTCGATGAACCACTGCAAGGGCACCACCAGGCGCCGGTCATCCCAGATGCGCACCACCACGTAGGTGCCGGTTATTTCCTCGATGCGCCCCCATTCGTTCTCGACGATCACCACGTCATCCAGGCGGATGGGCTGGGTGATGGCGATCTGCAGGCCGGCGATCAGGTTGCCCAGCACCGGTTTGGCGGCGAAGCCCACCGCCAGGCCGGCGACGCCCGCCGAGGCCAGCAGGCTGGTGCCGAACTGGCGCGCGGTGGGGAAGGTCATGAGCATGGTGGCGGCGCCGAACAGCAGCACGAAGAAGCTCAGGGTGCGCACCAGGACGCGGGTCTGGGTCTGGATGCGGCGGGCGCGCAGGTTGTCGCTGATGTCCACCGGGTTGTGCAGCAGGATCACCTGTTGCACTGCGTCCACAGCGCGCAGGCCAAGCCAGGTGAAGGTGCCGATGATGGCCATCGAGGTGAGCTGGCGCAGCGGGCCGATGAACAGCAGGTCGTCGGGGGCGGCGCTCCATACCGTCTGCAGGCCCAGCAGGGGCAGCAGCAGGTAGAGCGGCCGGCGCACGCGCTGCAGCAGTTCGCGCAGGAACAGCACCGGCTTGGCCAGGCGAACCAGCACGCGCATCACGCCGCGCGCCACCAGGCTCAGGATCAGCACCACCGCTGCGGCGGTGAGCAGGGCCTTGAGCTCCGGCAGCGGCAGGTAGGGCAGCCAGTCTTCGAGCATGGGAAACCTCCGGGATCGCGGTAACCCTGTTAGTGACCCGGAGCCCGATGATGGGTTCGGGTGGATGTTCAGGCGGCCATGGCACGCCTGTAGGTTGGCGCCGAGCGCAGCAAGGCCCAACGGAGCGGGGTTCGGCTCTGCTGCGTTGGGCTTCGTGCCTCAGCCCAACCTACGGGAGCTACGGCGCCGAGAAATCCCCTGAACCGCCGCGCAACGGCGCGGCCGAAGTACAGGAGCCCCTTGCCTGGAGAAGCCTATGAATGCCGAAGCCCAAGCCTGTGCCGATGCCTGCGTGGTGTGTGCCGACGAATGCGCGCAATGCGTGACCGCGAGTCGCCTGGATGAGGGCGGGGAGTACCTGGAACGCTGCATCGAGCTGAGCCGCGAATGCGCGGACAGCTGCCTGCTGATGCAGGAGCTGGTGGAGCGTGAGAGCGCGCAGGTGGTGGGCTTCGGCAGGTTCTGCGCGAGTATCTGCCGGCTGTGCGCCGCCGAATGCCGGCGCCATGACCTGGCGCACTGCCAGCGGCTGGCCCAGGTCTGCGAGGACTGCGCGCAGCAATGCCAGGGCCTGGCCCTGGCTGCCTGAGGCTCAGGGCACGAAGCGCAGGGCGCTGGGGGCCGGGGTGCTGATCCTTTGCACCTGCTCCACCAGCAGGCCGCTTTGCGGGTCGCGGCTGAACACCACCAGGCTGTCGCTCTTCTGGTTGGCCACCAGCAGGAAACGCCCGTTCGGGGCGAAGGTGAATTCCCTCGGCTCATCGCCCCCGCTGGCGTGGCGCTGCACCTCGCTGAGGCTGCCGTCGGCGGCGCTCACCGCATAGACCACGATCTGGTTCTCCACGCCTCGACGGGCGACGTAGAGGAAGCGCCCGTCCGGCGACAGCTGGAGGGCGCCCAAGCGGCGATCGCCCTGGGCGTTGGCACCGGGCGGGTCCAGGTCCACCAGGCCCTGCTGTTCCAGCTTGGCCTCGTCGCGGCCGAGGATGGCGATCTGGTTGGACAGCTCCAGGGTCAGGTAGGCGCGGTTGCCGCTGCGGTCGAACACCAGGTGGCGCGGGCCGCTGCCCTTGGGCAGGGCGAAGGCGCCGGGCTTGGCCGCCTGCAGCGGCTTCTTCGGTTTATCCCCGTCGTAACGGTAGGCGTAGACCTTGTCGGCACCCAGGTCGGTGACGAAGAGGAAGTCGCCGGCCGGCACCGCCGCGTGCATGTGCGAGGAGCCCTGGCGCTGCGAGCCGCGCCGGGAGAAAGGCTGGCGCACCAGCTGGGCGACCGGGCCAAAGGTGCCGTGGGCGCTGACCGGGATGGCCGCCAGGCTGCCACCGGGCGTGGGCTTGCTGCCGTAATGAGCGACGAAGAGGAAGCGGCCATCCTCGCTGAGGCTGGCATGGGTGGGCTCGGCGCCCTTGCTCGCCACCTGGCTCAGGGGCGTGAGGCTGTGCTCGTCACCTTCGCCGATGGCGAAGCTGCTGACCTGGCCGGCCGGGTCGCGGCCCTTGGGCGGGTTCTCGTTGGTGACGAACAGCTGGTGGCCATCCGGCGAAAGCACCAGCCACGAGGGGTTGGCGCTGGCGAGGGTCTGCAGCGGCTTTTCCGTCAGCCGGCCCTGGGTGCCGTCGAAGGCGAAGCGCTGGATGCCGGGGCAGGTCTCGCCACTACAGCCCACCAGCAGTTGGGAGGTGTCGACGGGCGCCCGGCCGGCACAGCCGGCGAGCAGGGTCATGGCGCAGAACAGCAGTGGGACGTTACGCGGCATCGATCATTCCTTGGGCAGGGCGAAGGCCAGGACGTAGTCGCCCTGGCGGGTGTGCAGGGAACCATGGCCACCGGCGACCACCAGCACGTACTGGCGGCCATCCTTGCCGGTGTAGCTCATGGGCGTGGCCTGGCCGCCGGCGGGCAGGCGGCCTTCCCAGAGCTGCTTGCCATTGCGCACGTCGTAGGCGCGCAGGTACTGGTCGAGGGTGCCGGCGAGGAAGGCGACGCCCCCGCCGGTCATCACGCTGCCGCCCAGGCTGGGTACGCCCATGGGCAGCGGGATGGGGATCGGCGAGCTGTCGCGCACGGTGCCGTTCTTGTGTTTCCAGGCGACTTTCATGGTGGTCAGGTCCAGGGCCGCGACGTAGCCCCAGGGCGGCGACTGACAGGGCAGGCCGAGGGGCGAGAGCAGCGGCGATAACAGGGCGCCGAAGGGCGCACCCTTGTTCGGCTGTACGCCTTCGATCTCGCTCTTGCGCGCAGGTTCATCGGTGGCACTGCCTTCTGGCACCAATTTCGAGGTGAAGGCCATGTAGCTGGGGTTGAGGAAGGCGATCTGGCGCTCCGGGTCCACCGCGATGCCGCCCCAGTCGAAGACCCCGAAGTTGCCGGGGTAGACCAGGCTGCCCTGCTCGGAGGGCGGGGTGTAGATGCCCTCGTAGCGCAGGGAGCGGAAGGCGATGCGACAGAGCATCTGGTCGATCGGCGTGCCGCCCCACATGTCGCGCTCCTGCAGGGGCGGTGGCATCAGGTTGAGTGCGGACATGGGCTGGGTGGGGGCGGTGAAGTCGCCCTTGGCGGCGCCCTGGGGCACGGGGGTTTCCCTGACCGGGACGATGGGCTCGCCGGTGCGCCGGTCGAGCACGTAGAGGCTGCCCTGCTTGGTGGAGGCGATCAGTGCCGGGCGCGGGGCCTCGCCGGCCTTCTGCGGCGGCAGGTCCACCAGGCTCGGCTGGCCGCCGACGTCCATGTCCCAGAGGTCGTGGTGGGTCATCTGGAAGGTCCAGCGCACCTTGCCGGTGGCGATCTCCAGGGCGGTGACCCCGGCGCTGTAGGTTTCCGAGGCCTTGGTTCGGCGACCGCCCCATTGGTCCGGGGTCTGGTTGCCCATGGGCAGGTAGAGCAGGCCGAGCTTCTCGTCGAGGCTCATCACCGACCACATGTTCGGCGAGTTGCGGGTGTAGGTGCGGCCCTCGGGCAGCGGCGCGGTGTCGTCGGGGTTGCCGGCATCCCAGTTCCACACCAGGTGGCCGTCGTGCACGTCGTAGGCGCGGATCACGCCCGAGGGCTCGTCTTCTGAAATGTTGTCGGTGACATGGCCGCCGATGATCACCAGGTCGCGGCTGACGCCGGGTGGCGAGGTGGAGTAGTAGCCGCCCGGGGTGAAGCTGCCGATGCCACGGGTGAGGTCGATGGAGCCCTTGTCGCCGAATTCCTCGCAGGGCTTGCCGTCATCGGCGTCCAGGGCCATCAGGCGGGTGTCGGCGGTGGGCAGGAACAGGCGCCGCTCGCAGCGTTTGCTGTCACTGGGGCTGTCTTCCTGGTGGTAGGCGACACCGCGGCAGGTCATGTGCGCCCAGCCCTTGAAGCTGTCGGCGTTCTGGGTGCTGATCTTCGGGTCGAAGCGCCAGATCTCGCGGCCGCTGTCCGGGTCCAGGGCGATCACCTGGCTGTGCGGGGTGCACACGTAGAGCATGCCGTTGGCCTTGAGCGGGGTGTTCTCGGCGGTGGTTTCCTGCGGGTCGTCCGGGCCGGGCAGGTCGCCGGTGCGGTAGCTCCAGGCCAGTTCCAGCTTATGGGCGTTCTCCGGGGTGATCTGGCCCAGGGGCGAGTAGCGGTCGCCGGCGTTGCTGCGCCCGTAGGCCTGCCAGTCGCCTTCCGGCATCGGCGGCTCGCTCTGCACTGCCAGGGGGTTGCCGCGGCCGATCTCACCTTCCAGGTTGTGGGGCTCGGTGAACTGGCTGAGCAAGGCCACGGCGCCGGCCAGCAGCACCGCCACCAGCAGCGCACCGCCATTGGCCCGCGAGGTGCCGCCGGCCAGGCCACCGCGCGCCCAGGGCAGCAGCAACAGCACACCGATGCCGAACCACAGGGCCAGGCGCGGCACCAGTTGCCACCAGTCCAGGCCCACCTCCCAGAGCGCCCAGGCGGTGGAGGCGGCCAAGGTCACGGCGAACACCAGCAGGGCCGAGCCGAGGCCTTTCCACAGCAGGAAACCGGCCACCAGCAGGGCGCCACCGGTGAGCGGGTAGTACCAGGAGCCGCCGACCCAGACCAGGCGGATGCCGCCGATGAGCAACGCGAGGCCGAGCAGCAGCAGGAATAAGGCGAGCAGGCGGGCGAGGGGAGAAGGGCGGGCGCCGGGGGCGGACATGGGCAGTCCTCCGAATGGGGTTTTTGTGGGGGTAGTCGGGGGCGGCGGAACACGTGAATGGCGTGGCCTCGCTGAAGAGATCGAACCCCGCTGGGGTGAATAGTTCAGCGCCAGGCCGGCTGGATGGCATTTGGTCATCATTCCGTCATGGGCTTCGGGTTAGCTGTGCGCCACGCCTTCCAGCCTGGCTGGAGGGCCCGGCGTGCCTGGCCTGCGAATTTTCCCTGAACCGTCCTCGTCCAGCCTCCCTCTGAACCTCTGTGATCCTTTCCTGGTGAGCAAGACCATGAACCAGTTATTCGCAATGCTGCTCGGCCTGTTCGGCGCGGGCGAAACCGTCGCCGATGAGCAGAAGTCCGTGCAGCCGCTCCCCCAGCCCATCAGCGTGCAGCAGTGGCAGGCGGCCTTCGACGAGGCGCTGGCGTTGCCGGAGGTCCGCTACTCGTCGTCGGACCTGGTGACCATCGTCAAGAACGAGCGCGACGGCTCGGTCTACCTGTTCACCACCAGCAAGCACCCGGCCTACCCGGCGATGATCGAACGGCGCCTGGTGGGGTCGGATGGCCTGCGCTATTCCAGCACCGGCAGCTACGCGGGAAATGGCCAGGCCTATGCGGAGTGGCTGGAGAAGTACCGCCAGTTCGACAACCGTCCCTATGAGTCGATGGCTGCGAGCAAGGGCACGGAGCTGTCTTCGGCCAACTGACGGGTGCCTCTAACAACGTAGGCGAAGCCGTCAATGCAAGGCAAAACAGGCGAAAAAGCGCAGGTTACGCCGTGTAAATGAGCATTTTGATCGGACTCGCGCACGAGCCTGTTCTTAACGCCGCGATGGCAACGCAGGTAGTTTCTAGAAGTGCCCAACGGGCCGGGCGGGGAATCAGGGTTCAGCCTTGAAGGCCGCGCCCCGGCGGGTGAGGGTGATGCCGGTGGCGCTGACCAGCAGCAGGCCCTGGCCGTCGCTCTGCTCACCGTGAGACAGCTGGCCGCTGATCAGGCCAAGCTCCGCGAGATCGCGCAAGCCGATCATGACCCGGGCAGGGTCGCCTTCCAGAACGGCGGCATCACGAGGGGCGTCCTCACTGAGCTGGGCAAGGAGGGAACGCAGGAGCAGGGTGCGGCTTTGGATATCCATGAACGGGACTGCGGTGGGGACCGTCGCTGATTCTAGATCAGCTTGGCCCGGCGTGGTGTGGCGATTGTCGGACATCCAGTGAAATGGCATGTGCGCTGGGCTGGTGGGCGGGCTCCGCCGCATGGGTTTCGCTTCGCTCGCGGAACGCCGCCCGACGCATCCTACGAAAGCACGTCGTCACGTGCGCGCTGGGTTCGCGATCGGTCATCGCCGCCAACCGACAAATTTTTCACGTCTTCTTGATCCAGCCTTTACGGGTGTTGCTCCAGGGTATGGCCATCTTCTGGAGGATGCGCCATGACGCCCGGACCCCGACTCTCGCTGTTTTTCGCAGGCCTCTTGGCCGTCGCTTCGCTGGCCGTGCCGCTGGCCCAGGGCAATAGCCAGGTGCCGGAGCCGGCGGCCATGCTGTCGCGCCAGGCCTGGGCGGTGTCGCTGGACCCGGGCTTCAACCTGTACCGCATGACCCCTTCGCTGTTCCGCAGCGCACTGCCGGATGCCCGCGACCTGCCGCATCTGCAGCGCCTGGGCGTGCGCACGGTGGTGAGCTTCATCAAGGAGGACGACGCCGAGTGGCTGGGTGATGCCCAGGTGCGCCGGGTGAGCATTCCGTTGCATGCCGATCGGGTCGATGACGTGGATGTGCTCCGCGTGCTGCGGGTGTTGCGCCGGGCCGAAGCCCAGGGGCCGGTGCTGATGCACTGCAAGCACGGTCGCGACCGCACCGGGCTGATGGCGGCCATGTACCGCACCGTGGTGCAGGGCTGGAGCCGTGCCGATGCGCTGGCGGAGATGAAGGCCGGCGGCTTCGGCGATGCGCGGCAGATGGACGATGCCATCGCCTATGTCGAGGGCGCTGATATCGACGCCCTGCGCCAGGCCCTGGACAGCGGCGCCTGCAGCACCCGCGCCCTGGCCGCCTGCCAGGTGGGGCGCTGGTTGCGGGCCACCTTCGGCGAGGGGCCGGACGAAGAGGTGGCCCAGGGCGATGCCGTCCAGCAGGAGCGTGCCGACTCCTAACGGCGGCTTTCGCCGGATGCGTCGGGCGCACAACGGGTTCGCGAGCAGAGCTCGCTCCTACGCAGGCGGGTGCTGTGGCTGGGCTGAGGCGCAGCCGCTTTGCGGATGAATTCGCGCTTGCAGGGATGGCGAGAAGTGGCCAGCCCCGCCGTAGGGTGTGCTGCGCGCACCTGGAGGGGCGGGTGCACCCAAAAAGACAAAATGAGCGATGGGGCGAGGGGCGTTCGACAGCAAGAAGAGCGGTGGGCTGAAGCGGAGCGCCGCCCGGCCCGCCCTACGAGGGTGCGTTGAGGGGCGTCGTGGCTCGGCGGCAATCCGTAGGTGCCGGCAGCTCCGTTTGGTGGATGTAAAAAGCGACATCCACCCTACACAGCCCTCACCATCGTGCGGCTGGGTTCAATCGTCCGGGCTGATGATGCCCTTGCGTACGGCGTAGAGGACCAGGCCGGGGATGTCGTGGATGTCCAGGCGCTTCATGATCTGGGCACGATGGGCCTCCACGGTCTTGACGCTGAGGCCGAGGCCGTCGGCGATGGAACGGGTGGAGGCACCGCGGCTGATCAGGCGGAGGATCTCCACCTGGCGCTGGGTGAGGCCGGGGTCTTCGCTGCCGTGCTGGCGGGACAGGGCCTGGTCGATCACCGGCTGGGCGATGGCCGAGCTGAGGTAGCGCTGGCCACGGTCGACGGCCTTGAGGGCGAGGGCCAGCTCGACCATGGCGGCGTCCTTGAGCAGGTAGCCGTAGGCGCCTTTCTCCAGGGCGGAGAGCACCACCTCGGCATCGGTGTGCATCGACAGCATCAGTACGCGGGATTCGGGCACACGGGTGCCGAGGCGCTGCAGGGCCTCCAGGCCATCCACACCGTGCATGGAGATGTCGAGGAGAATGATGTCCGGCTTCAGTCGCTCGGCCATCTCGACGGCCTGTTCGCCGTCCTCCGCTTCTCCAACTACTTCGTAACCCTCCAGGTCGTTGACCATGGCGCGGACGCCAACGCGGATCAGTGCGTGGTCGTCGGCCAGCAACAGGCGACAGGTCATGGGCGCTCCTTGCGCAACGCGTCGTTCATGCATTACTCCAGGTGCAGGCCGCCCTGAAAAAGAGCACGCCTACAGGTACGGAGTAGCATCCGACACGAAGGTTCGCCCGGATCGACCGGACGGACGGTAGCACCGGGCCAGCATCCTGCCGGCTCGTTTCAGGGGTTGCGGCCTTCTATTTGGCGGCTTCGGCGGTCTTGTCGGGTGTTTGCCCCCGTGAGTAGCGAATGATGACTTCGGAAAGTTTCGACAGGGGTTCGGTGCTTTGCGCGGCGCCCATGCGCAGGGCTTCCTTGGGCATGCCGAAGACCACGCAACTGGCTTCGTCCTGGGCCACGGTGCGGGCGCCGGCCTCGCGCATGGCCAGCAAGCCCCGCGCACCGTCGTCGCCCATGCCGGTCATGATCACCCCCAGGGCGTTGTGCCCGGCGTGGCGGGCGACGGAGCGGAACAGCACGTCAACTGAAGGTTTGTGGCGGTTGACGTGGGGCCCGTCGAGCACTTCGACGAAGTACTGCGCGCCGCTGCGCTTGAGCTGCATGTGGCGCCCACCGGGGGCGACCAGGGCCAGGCCGGGGCGCACGCGGTCCATGTGCCGGGCTTCGCGCACGTCGATCTCGCAGACGGTGTCCAGGCGCTGGGCGAAGGCGGCGGTGAATTTCTCCGGCATGTGCTGGACGATGACGATGCCGGGGCAATCCACCGGCAGTTGCCGCAGCACCACTTCCAGGGCCTGGGTTCCGCCGGTGGAGGTGCCCAGGGCCACCACCCGGTCGGTGGTGGCGTAGCCGGTGGGGCGTGCCGCCGGTTCGGCCGGCGCCGCTGCCGGCGTGGCCTTGACCGGCGGCGGCGCGCTGCGCGGCATGGCGTGGGGGCGGCTGCGAGCGGCCAGTTCGATCTGCCGGATCAGGTCGCCGGAGAGCTGCTGCAGGCTGTCCTTGAGCCCCTGGCGGGCTTTTGTGAACACGCCCACGGCGCCGGCGGCGAGGGCTTCCAGGGTGATGGCGGCGCCGGCTTCGGTGAGGGTGGAGCAGATGATCGAGGGCGTCGGCCGCTCGGCCATGATCTTGCGCAGGAAGGTGATGCCGTCCATGCGCGGCATTTCCACGTCCAGGACCAGCACGTCGGGCCATTGCTTGCGCATCTTGTCGAGGGCGAACAGCGGGTCGGCGGCCTGGCCGATGACCTGGATGCCGGGGTGGTTGTCCAGGCAGGCGGTGAGCACCTGCCGCACCAGGGCGGAGTCGTCGACGATGAACACCTTGATCGGGTTCGGGGCGGGTTTGCTGAGCGGGCTCATGTGCGTTGGAATACCGAAGGCCGCACGGCACGCAGCGGCAGGTTGAAGCCATGCAGGCTTTCCGCATGGCCGATGAAGAACAGGCCGTCCGGGCGCAGGCGCTCCACCAGGCGCGCAACCATCGCGCGTTTTTCCTCCTGGCCGAAGTAGATGAGCACGTTGCGCAGGAAGATCACGTCGAAGGGGCCGATCTCCTTGGGGATCGGCCGGGTCAGATTGAGTTCGGCGAAGGTCACCCGGTGGCGCAGGGCCTGGCTCATGCGGAACAGCCCCTCGCTTTCCTCCACGCCCTTGAGGCAGTGGCGCTTGAGCCAGCCGGTGGGGAAGTTCTCCGCCTGCTCCATGGGGTAGGTGGCCAGGCGCGCCGTTTCCAGCACGCGGCGGCTGAGGTCGCTGGCGAAGATCGACCAGTCCTGGGTGCGGGCGTTCTCGGCCAGGGTCATGGCCATGCTGAAGGCTTCCTGGCCGGAGGAGCTGGCGGCGCTCCACAGGTGCAGCGGGCGGCGCTGGTGGGTGACCCATTCGCCGAGCTGCTTGAAGTGCTGCGGCTCACGGAAGAAGTAGGTTTCGTTGGTGGTGAGCAGGTCGATGACCGTGCGCCGCTCCTCCTGGGAGGCGGGGTCGTCGAGCACCTTCATGTAGTCGCCGTAGCTGGTCAGGTCGAGGGCGCGCAGGCGGCCCATCAGGCGGCCGGCCATCAGCGTGCGCTTCTGCTCGGCCATGCGGATGCCGGACGCCTCCAGCATCATCTGCTGCAGGCGGCGGAAGTCGCTGTCGCTGAGCTTGGGCAGGTGGCTGGTGGGCATCAGCCGGCCTGCTGGGCGAGGCTCAACTGGCGGATGTCGTCCAGCGAGAGCACGCGGCGCACGTCGAGGATGATGGTGAAGCCGCGCTCGTCGCGGGCCATGCCGGCGATGAAGTCGGTGCGGATGCCGGCGCCGAAGGGTGGCGCCTGCTCGACCTTGTCGGATTCGATGTCCAGCACCGCATCGACGGCGTCCACCACCAGGCCGATGCGTTGCTGCTGCTCATCCAGGTTGAGTTCGATGATGACGATGCAGGTGCGCTTGTTCGGCACGCTCAGCTCGAAGCCGAAGCGTGCCGCCAGGTCCAGCACCGGTACCACGTTGCCGCGCAGGTTGATCACCCCGTGGATGAAGGGCGGCATCATCGGCACGGTGGTGACCTGGCCGTACTCGATGATTTCGCGCACCAGGTCGATGGGCAGGGCGTAGCGCGCCTGGCGCACCCGGAACGACAGGTGCTGGATGCTGGTGGGCAGGGCCACCGGCACCATGGCCTTGGCTTCGTTCATGCCGCCTCCTCAGTTGAAGCTGACGAACTGGCCTTCGTCGGCCAGCGGCTGGTTCGGTTTGCGCGGTGCCGGCGGGCGGCGCAGTTCGCGCACGTTGCCGGGGCCACGGTCGTTGCGCACCGCCGGCAGCTTGTTGGCGTGGGCGGCGTTGTCCAGGCGGAAGTAGCCGATCAGCTCCTGCAGCTGGCTGGCCTGGGCGTTCATTTCCTCTGCGGTGGCGGCCAGCTCTTCGGAGGCGGAGGCGTTCTGCTGGGTGATCTGGTTCATCTGACCCATGGCGATGTTGATCTGCGCGGCGCCAGTGGTCTGCTCCTGGGATGCGGCGGTGATTTCCTGCACCAGGTCGGAGGTCTTCTGGATGTTGGGCACGATCTGGTCGAGCAGCGCGCCGGCCTGCTCGGCCAGGTGCACGCTGTTGCTGGCGACGCCGCCGATCTCCTGGGCGGCCACCTGGCTGCGTTCGGCGAGCTTGCGCACCTCGGCGGCGACCACCGCGAAGCCCTTGCCATGGTCGCCCGCGCGGGCGGCCTCGATGGCGGCGTTGAGGGCCAGCAGGTTGGTCTGGTAGGCGATGTCGTCGATGATGCCGATCTTGTCGGCGATCTGCTTCATGGCCTGGACCATCTCGCGCACCGCCTGGCCACCCTGCACGGCGTCGTTGGCGGCCTTGCCGGCGATGCCGTCGGTGATCTGCGCGCTTTCGGTGTTCTGCGCGATGGAGGCGGACATCTGCTCGACCGAGGCGGTGGTTTCCTCGACGCTGGCGGCCTGTTCGGTGGCGGCCTGGCTGAGGGATTGCGAGGTGGCGCTGACTTCCTCGGAGGCCGAGGACAGCGAGTCGGCCGCGCTGCGCACATCTGCCATGACGCTGCGCAGGCGCTCGGTCATGTGCTGCATGGAGGCCAGCAGGCGCCCGGTCTCGTCGCGGCTGTCGGATTCGACGTTCACCGTCAGGTCACCCTCGGCCAGGCTGTTGGCTACGCCCATGGCGCGGTTCAACGGCCGCGAGATGGAGCGGGTGACGAGAATACCGATGGCGAAGCCGAGCACGGCGGCGATGAGGATCAGCACGATCATCTGGGTCCGCGAGCCCAGGTAGATGTCGGTGATGCTGTCGTTGGCGTCCTTGGCGCGGGTTTTCTTCTGCACCACCAACTCGCTGATGGTGGCGTCGGCGGCATTGCCCTGGGCGCGCAGCTGCGGCATCAGTGCGGTGGCCTCGGTGCCCTGCGCCAGGGCGGCGTTTTTATTCGCCTCGAGCATCTGCAGCACGATTTTCTCGTATTCGGCCAGTTGCGTGTCGAGGGCGGCGAGCTTGGCGAGGGACTGCTCGCTGTCGAAGCTGCCGCGCGCCTTGTCGAGGTTCTCGTGCAGGTTCTTCATCGCCTCGTGGACCTGCGCGGCGGTGGCGTCGCGCTCCTGCTGGGAAGACGACAGCAGGTTGCTGCGCAGGTGGCGGCCCATGTAGATGAGGTCCATGTTGGCGTTCATCATGGTTTCCAGGGCAGCCATTTCGCGGCTGTACATCTGGTCGGAGAGGTCATTGACCTTGCCCAGGTTGACGATGCCCAGGACCCCTACCACGGCGGTCAGGAGCACCACCAGGGAGAATCCGGCGATCAGCCTGACGCCGATCTTCAGGTTGCTGATGAATTGCATGGCGGTGTTCTCCTACGAGCCCGCGAGGTCGGGGCGCGGTTGGGTTGACGGGGTACGTGCGTCGGCATCGACGCGTCCTTGCAGGTGCCGGAACAGGCTGGCGATATCGATGATCAGGGCGACCTGCCCCGAGCCGAGGATGGTGGAGCCGCTGATGCCTTCCAGGTGCTGGAACAGCAGGCCGAGCGGCTTGATGACGGTTTGCAGCTCGCCGTGCAGGTTGTCGACGATCAGCCCGGCCTGCTGGCGCCCGAGGCTGACGACCACGATGTTGCGGCGCTTGCCGCGTTGCACCGGCAGCTCGAAATGCGCGGCCAGGTCGATGCAGGGCAGGGGGCGGCCGCGCAGGTCGAGGTAGCCGTAGGCGGCATCGGCCAGTTGCCCGGCTTCCAGCTCCAGGCACTCGGTGACCATGTCCAGCGGCACCACGAAGTGTTCCTCGCCCAGGCTCACCAGAAAGCCGTCGATGATCGCCAGGGTCAGCGGCAGGCGGATGCGGAAGGTGCAGCCGAGGCCGGGGCGCGAGTCGATCTCGATGCTGCCGCGCAGGGCGTCGATGGCGCTGCGCACCACGTCCATGCCGACGCCGCGCCCGGAGAGGTCGGAGACGTTGTCGGCGGTGGAGAAGCCGGCGGCGAAGATCAGCCGCTGGATATCGTGTTCGGGCAGGTTGGCCTGGGGGTCGATGAGGCCACGGGCGATGGCCTTCTCGCGGATGCGCGCGGTGTTCAGGCCGTGGCCGTCGTCCGCCACTTCGATGACGATCATCCCCGACTCGTGGTAGGCGTTGAGGCTCAACCGGCCTTCGGCGCTCTTGCCGGCGGCCAGGCGCTGCTCGGCGGATTCGATGCCGTGGTCGATGGCGTTGCGCACCAGGTGGGTGAGGGGGTCGGCGAGCTTGTCGATCACCGACTTGTCCAGTTCGGTGTCGGCGCCGCGGATCTCCAGGCGGATGTCCTTGCCCAGCTGCTGGCTGACGTCGCGCACTACGCGGTGGAAGCGGTTGAAGGTGTCGCCGATCTCGATCATGCGCAGCTTCAGCGCCGCCTCGCGGATCTGCTCGACACGCTGGTTGACCGTCTGCGCGCCTTCCAGGCACAGGGCGTTGCCGTGCATCTGCGCTTGCAGCTGGGCCCCGGCGGCGCTGATCACCAGCTCGCCGACGAGGTTGATCAGCTCGTCGAGCTTGTGCGCAGCGACGCGGATCTGGCTGCTTTCCTGGACCTTGCGTTCCCGCGAGCTCTTCTGCTTGGCCAGGGCGGCATTGACCGCTTGCGGCGCGACGATGCCTTCCTCCACCAGCACCGCGCCGAGGGCCGGCTTGAGCTCGGCGGCACCGGCCTGCAGGGCCAGGCCCTGGGCCAGTTCGTGCTCGGTGAGCAGGCCGCTGGCGACGAGGATGGCGCCGATGCGCTCGTCGGTTTCGGGCAGTTCCTGGATCAGGCGGATGTAATCGTCCAGGGCGCTGTTGGGCGGCAGGATGCGCAGGGTGCAGAAGTCGTGGATGAATTCGAAGACGTCCTCGATCTCGGCCTTGGCGGCGTCGCTGAGCAGATCGATCTCCATGCCCAGGTAGCAGCTTTCCGGGTCCAGCTCGGCCAGGGGCGGCAGGGCATCGTCGATCACCTGGAGGTTAAGCACATCGCCCAGGCGGCTCAGGTACTGGACGAAGGCGATGGGGTCGAAACCGTTGCGCAGCAGGTCGGCATGGAAGCGCAGGGAGATGTGCCAGGCGCCGTCTTCGGCGACGTTGCCATCGGCCGGCGGCACCGCTTCACCCGGCACCTTGGCCGCCGGCGCGGCCGTGCCCAGGTGGGCGGCGAGGGCGGCGAGCAGTTCGGTCTGGTGTTGTTCGTCCACCGGCAGCTCGCCGGTTTCCGGGTCGATGAGGGCGATCATCGAGACGATTTCGTCGAGGCAGCGCAGCATCAGCGACACCAGCGACGGGTCGAGGGCGCGCTGGCCGTCGCGCACCGCCATGAGCAGGTTTTCCAGGTGGTGGGTGAAGCTCACCAGGGGCGTAAGGGAGAACAGCCCGGCAGAGCCCTTGAGGGTGTGCATGGCGCGGAACAGGCCGTTGATGGCCGCCGCGTCCTCGGGCTGCTGGTCCAGCTGCAGCAGGTACTCCTCGGCCTGCTTGCCGAGGTCGCGGGCTTCCTCGATGAAGCCCAGCAGCAGCTGGCTCCACTGTTCGCCATTGAGCATGGGGGCGCCTCCGTTCAGGCCGCGGCCGGTTGCTCACCGGGCAGCAGCACGTCCAGGCGCAGCAGGCTGACGATTTCCAGCGCGGCGCCTTGCAGGTTCACCACTTCGACCGTGTTGCCGGCCAGCACCAGTTGCCGGCGCAGGCCGAGGAGCAGCTGCACGCCGGCGCTGTCCAGTTCTTCCAGCTCGGCGAGGTCCAGGCGCCAGGCCTCGACCCGCGCATTGGCCGCCAGCAGGGCCAGCAGCTCGCCGTGGGCCTGGGCCACCTCGTAGATGGTCAGGCTGCCGCTCAGGGCGAGCTGGGCCGGGGTGGCGGCGGTGTCGAAGGCGATGCTGAACATCTCAGCCCACCAGCTTTTCGACGGCCGCCAGCAGTTGCTGCGGCTGGAACGGCTTGACGATCCAGGCCCGCGCGCCGGCGGCCTGGCCTTCGGCCTTCTTGCTCTGCTCGCTTTCGGTGGTGAGCATGACGATGGGGGTGAAGCGGTAGTCCTTGTGGGCCTTGATTTCCTTGACCAGGCCGATGCCGTCGAGGTTGGGCATGTTCACGTCGCTGATGATCAGGTTGATCTTCTGGCCGTTGAGCTTGGTCAGGGCGTCGCGCCCGTCGACGGCTTCGATGACCTGGTGGCCGGCGCCGCCGAGGGTCATCTTCACCAGTTGGCGCATCGACGAGGAGTCGTCGACTATCAGGATGGTCTTGGCCATGGGGCCTCCAATGATCAGAAAAAGGTGACTTCGCTGTTCTGCGCAGGCTGGCCGTGGCGGCCGGTGCGCTCTTCGTCCGTGGTGAACTGCCGGCGCAGTTCGGTGAGCCAGCGCTGCGGCTGGCCGAGGATCGGGTCCTGCTCGCGCAGGGCACGTTGCAGGCGCTCCAGGTCGCCTTGCAGGTGGTCGAGCATCTGGTCGGAGCGGTCCTGGAATTGCAGGCTGACGATGATGTCCTGGATGTCCGCCTGGGTGGTGCGGGCGTCGCGCTGCAGGTCGCGGGAGGTGTCGGTGAGCTCGTCGAGGTTGGCGCTGAGGCCCTGCATGATGTCGCCGGCCACCTGGTCGAGGTAGCGCAGGTTGTTCTCCTCGCTGACCGAGAGTTCCTCGGCGGCGCTGACGGTGGAGCGGATCGCCTGGTTGATCTCGCCGACCTTCTCGACCATGCGCTGGCCGGTTTCGGCGGAGAGGCTGGAGAGCTTGCGCACCTCGTCGGCCACCACCGAGAAGCCGCGCCCGTAGTCACCGGCCCGGGCCGCCTCGATGGCGGCGTTGAGGGCCAGCAGGTTGGTCTGGCTGGCGATGTCCTGGACGTGCTTGGACATGCTCTGCAGCTCGCTGGCGTAGCTGTTGAGGTGGCCGATGGTGGCCAGCAGTTCGTTCTTGTGGGCGGTGGCGCCGTGGAAGGCGGTGGTGACCTCGTCCAGGCGTTGCTGGGCCTGGCGCAGGTTGTCGGTGACCCCGGCGCCGCCGATCACGCTTTCCGAGCGTTGCAGGGTCTGGTCGAGGCGCTGGGCCAGGCTGGCGAAGCGCTCGAACAGCTTGCTGACATTGCCGCTGACCAGTTGGCGCACCTGGCCGATGTTCTGCTCCCAGGCGGGTAACACGGCGCTGAGCAGGGGCTGGCAATCGGTGGGTGGCGGGGCCACATCCACCGGCGCCGCTTCCACCACCACCGGGGCGCGGGGGCGCAGGAGGAGGGCGGCGACGGCGGCGAGGGCGATGCCGGCACCCGCGACCCAGGGCATCTCCAGCCCCAGGCCGGCGAGGCCGAGGAGGAGGGCGAACCAGAGAACGGAATAGGCCAGCACGGCAACGTCCCGGTAGTGGATGGATACCCGGAACCATAGGAGGTGAAGCGCTTCGTCGAAATCGGGGTGGCCCCTAGGGGCGTCTAGGGGAACCCGGTCATAGCGGAAATGGCGCGGACGATCAGGGCACGCAGTCGCTGATCACCAGACGGTTGCGGCCCAGGGCCTTGCCCTGGTAGAGGCGCTTGTCGGCACGGCGGTAGAGCTCGTCGCCGCTGTGGCCGTCGGCCTGCCATTCGGCCAGGCCGAAGGTGGCGGAGAGGGGGATCACCTGTTCGCCGTAGTGCAGGGGCGACTGCTGCAGGTCGAGGCGCAGCGCCTCGACCAGATGCGCGGCGGCGTCGCGTCGGGTTTCGCGCAGCAGCAGGCCGAACTCCTCGCCGCCCAGGCGGCCGATCAGGTCGGTGGCACGCAGGCGTTGCTGCAGGCGCTGGCAGATGTGCCGCAGGGCCTGGTCACCGGCATCGTGGCCCCAGCGGTCGTTGACCTGCTTGAAATCGTCCACGTCCAGCACCACCAGCACCAGGCTGAGACCGCCCCGTTTGGCCTCCTCGATGCTGCGCTCCAACGCGCGCTGGAAGAAGTCGCGGCTGGCGACGCCGGTCAGCGCATCGCTGTGGGCCAGGCGCCGCAACTGGGCGTGGGCCACTGCACGGCGGGCCTCGTAGATGTGCACGAAGGCCATGATCAGCAGCCCGCAGAGCATGGCGTTGCCCAGGTCGATCAGGCCCTTGGCGTCGGCCGCCGGGGGGAAGCGCAGCAGGTAGGCGATGACCGCCACGGCCAGATAGGGCATGGCCAGGAGAAAGCCGCGCAGCTTGCCCAGCAACAGGTAGGAGAGCACCGGGATCAGGTAGATCCAGACGAAGGCCGTGGGCGAAGCGTCGGGCATGACGATGATGTAGATGAGGAAGCTGAAGGTGGGCAGCAGATAGGCATAGAGCCAGGGCGTGAGGACCTGGACGTGGCGGATGCGCTGGCAGGCCCAGCCGAGCAGGATCGCGGTGGCCATTTCCAGGAAGGACAGGACGAGGTTGCCGGCGATGAACTGCAGCACGGAGAAGCACGCCAGGGTCAGGGCGGTGGAGCTGAAGATCAGCCGTACCAGGGCTCGCTGGTCGGCGTCTTCGAGGCCGGTGGCGCTTTCGTGGGGCTGCTGCATCGACGGGCTCATCCTGCATGCCGTGAGCGCCTAGGCTATCCCAAGGCATTGGCGCCCCGTTAGCCTTTCCTCCGGTTCCGCTCACTTTTTGTACAGGGCATTCGCGCCAGGGATGGGCCGCCCGTCCTACGGCAAGTGGCGTGCATTGCCGTAGGAATAGGACTGGATTACTGTATATAAATACAGTTATTCATGCCGAGCCCTTCATGCCTGCCTCCTTTCCCCCTGCCGTAACGGGCGCTTCCAGCCGGAGCGACGCCTGATGGGCGCCGTGGTCGCCCTCGATGCGCTGCTGGACGAGCGCCGGGTCTGGAAAGGCCAGGCCAGCACTCAGCCGAGCGGTGCCCAGCCCACCGGGCATGCGGCCCTGGATGCGGCCTTGCCGGCGGGCGGGTGGCCGGAGTCCGCGCTCAGCGAAATCCTCGTGCCGGGCACCGGCCTGGGCGAGCTGCAACTGCTCTGGCCGACCCTGGCGCGCCTCACCGCCAGCGCCGAGCGCGTGGCCCTGGTGGGCGCGCCGTACCTGCCGTATCCCCAGGCCTGGCAGGCCGCCGGGGTGGACCTGCGCTGGCTGGTGCTGGTCGAGGCCGAGGGCCGCGACGCCCTCTGGGCGGCCGAGCAGTGCCTGCGTTCGGGCAGCTGCGGCGCCGTGCTCTGCTGGCCACGCCAGGCGGATGACCGCGCCCTGCGCCGGCTGCAGGTGGCGGCGGAAACCGGGCAGACCCTGGCCTTCGCCTATCGCCCCCAGCAGGAGGCGCACAACCCCTCGCCGGCGGCCCTGCGCCTGGCCCTCGACGGCCCCGGCCGGGTGCGGGTGCTCAAGTGCCGGGGTGGCCTGGCGCCGGCCGCCAGCCTGGCCCTGGCGGGGCACTGACATGCGCTGGGCCTGCATCCTCCTGCCGCAGCTGGCCCTGGACGCCGTACTGCGCCGCCGCGACGACCCCGAGGCGCCCCTGGCCCTGCTCACCGGTACGCCCCAGCGCCGCGTGCTGCAGGCGGTGAACCCCGCCGCCCGGGCCCTGGGCCTGCGCGCGGGCATGGGCCTGACCGCCGCCCACGCGCTGACCCGCGATTTCGCCCAGGCCGAGTACGACGCCGCGGAGATCGAGCACTGGCAGCGCTTTCTCGCTGCCTGGGGCTATGGCTTCAGCTCCCATGTGAGCCTGCGCTACCCCCGTGTGCTGCTGGTGGAGATCGCCTCCAGCCTCGGCCTGTTCGGCCCCTGGCCGCGTTTCGAGGCACGCCTGCGCGAAGAGCTGACGGCGCTGGGCTTCCGCCATCGCATCGTCGTGGCCCCCAACCCGGTGGCGGCGCGCATCCTGGCCAACGCCCACGACGGCCTGGCGGTGGCGGAGGGCACAGCCCTGCGTGAGGCCCTGGAGCGTCTCCCGGTGGAGCGTGCCGGCTTCGAGCCCGAGGTGGCCACGGCCCTGGGGCGCATGGGGTTGCGCCGCCTGAAACAGGTGATGGCGCTGCCGCGCGAGACCCTGGCCAAGCGCTTCCCCGCACGGGTGCTGCAGCACCTGGACGAACTGCAGGGCAGCCGTGCCGTGGTCCTGGACTGCTACCTGCCGCCAGATGAATTCAATGGCCGTATCGAGCTGAACTTCGAGGTGGAATCCAACCAGGCGCTGCTGTTCCCCCTGCGCCGCCTCACCTCGGACCTCGCCGCCTTCCTCGCCGGGCGCGACAGCGGCGTGCAGCGCTTCGTATTGCACCTGGAACACGCCAGCCAGGCGGACAGCCAGGTGCCGGTTGGCCTGCTGGGGGCCGAGCGCGACCCGGTGATGCTCTTCGAGCTGGCCCGTGGCCGCCTGGAGCAGTTGCAGGTGGTGGCGCCGGTGCGCGGCATGCGCCTGCAGGCCCGAGACCTGCCGCGCTTCGTGCCCGAGCACCGCGAGCTGTTCGACCCGCGCCCGCAGCAGAACCTGCCCTGGGAGCAATTGCGCGAACGCCTGCGCGCGCGCCTGGGGGATGACGCCGTGCGCGGCCTGCAGGCCCAGGCCGACCACCGCCCCGAACATGCCTGGCGCCTGGGGGTGGACGGCCAGGCCGGGCCGCTGCTGCAGGGGCCGCCACGGCCCGGCTGGCTGCTGCGCGAGGGCCAGCCGCTGCGCGAGTTCGCGCCGCGCATCCTCGCCGGGCCGGAGCGGGTGGAATCCGGCTGGTGGGATGGCGACGACCAGCGCCGCGACTACTACCAGCTGGAAACCCGCGACGGCCGCCGCGCCTGGGCCTGGTGCCCGGCGGGGGAGATCGGGCCCTTCACCCTGCTCGGGTGGTTCGCATGAGCGCCGGGTACGCCGAGCTGCACTGCCTGTCCAACTTCAGCTTCCAGCGCGGGGCCTCCAGCGCCGCCGAGCTGTTCGAGCGGGCGAAGCAGCAGGGCTACGCGGCCCTGGCGATCACCGACGAATGCACCCTGGCCGGCATCGTGCGGGCCTGGCAGGCCGCCAAGGCCAGCGAGCTGCCGCTGATCGTCGGCAGCGAGATGGCCATCGAGCACGGCCCGCGCCTGGTGCTGCTGGTGGAGAACCTGGCCGGCTACCAGCACCTGTGCCGGATCATCACCCGGGCCCGGCGCCGCGCCGCCAAGGGCGAATACCGCCTGCTGGCGGAGGATTTCGACGACGCCCTCGATGGCCTGCTGGCCCTCTGGCTGCCCGGCGAGACAGCGGACGCAGAGGAAGGCCGCTGGCTGCGCGCGCGCTTCCCCGGCCGCCTGTGGCTGGCGGTGGAACTGCACCGCGGCGCCGATGACGCCAGCCGCCTGGCCCGCTTGCAGGCCCTGGCGGCGGAGCTGGGCATTCCCGCCGTGGCGGCCGGCGATGTGCACATGCATGCCCGGGGCCGCCGCGCCCTGCAGGACTGCATGACCGCCATCCGCCACCACTGCACCCTGGCCGAGGCCGGGCAGCGGCTGTTTCCCAATGGCGAGCGGCACTTGCGTTCGCGGGCGGTACTGGAGCGTTTCTACCCGCCGGCGCTGCTGGCCGAGACCCGGGTGATCGCCGCGCGCTGCCGCTTCGACCTCGGCGAGATCAACTACCAGTACCCTCGCGAGCTGGTGGCGGAAGGGCACACGCCGGTGAGCTGGTTGCGCCATCTGGTGGCCGAGGGCATCCCCAAGCGTTGGCCCAAGGGCGCCAGCCCGAAGGTGCTGGAGACGGTGGCGCACGAGCTGTCGCTGATCGAGGAGCTGGGTTATGAGAGCTACTTCCTCACGGTGCACGACATCGTCCGCTTCGCCCGTTCGAAAGACATCCTCTGCCAGGGGCGCGGCTCGGCAGCCAACTCGGTGGTGTGCTTCGTGCTCGGCATCACCGAGCTGGACCCGAGCCGCTTCAACCTGCTGTTCGAGCGTTTTTTGTCCAAGGAGCGCAAGGAGCCGCCGGATATCGATGTCGACTTCGAGCACGAGCGCCGCGAAGAGGTGATGCAGTACGTGTTCCGCCGTTACGGCCGCGGCCGCGCTGCACTCACCGCCGTGGCCAGCACCTACCACGGCACCGGGGCGGTGCGGGATATCGCCAAGGTGCTGGGCCTGCCGTCGGACCAGGTCAACGCCCTGGCCGATTGCTGCGGCAGCTGGAGCGACCACGCACCGCCCGTGGATCGTCTGCTGGAGGCCGGCTTCGATCCCGAAAGCCCGGTGATGCGCCGCGTCCTGGCGCTGACCCATGAACTGATCGGTTTTCCCCGGCATCTGTCGCAGCACCCGGGCGGCTTCGTCATCTCCGAAGCGCCGCTGGACACCCTGGTGCCGGTGGAGAACGCCAGCATGGCCGAGCGCACCGTGGTGCAGTGGGACAAGGACGACCTCGACGCCCTGGGTCTGCTGAAAGTGGATGTGCTGGCCCTGGGCATGCTCACCACCCTGCGCCGTTGCTTCGGGCTGATCGAGCGGCATCGGGGCAGGAAATTGACCTTGGCGGGACTGCCTGAGAAAGACGCCGCCACCTACGAAATGATCAGCCGCGCCGACACCATTGGCGTGTTCCAGATCGAATCCCGCGCGCAGATGGCCATGCTGCCGCGCCTGCGGCCCAAAGAGTTCTACGACTTGGTGATACAGGTGGCCATCGTGCGGCCGGGGCCGATCCAGGGGGATATGGTTCATCCCTATTTGCGGCGGCGGAACAAGGAGGAGTCGGAGGATTACCCCTCCGAGGAGTTGCAGACGGTGCTCCAACGCACCCTGGGTGTTCCGCTGTTCCAGGAACAGGTGATGCAGATCGCCATGGTGGCGGCCAAGTACACAGCGGAGGAGGCCGATGGGCTGCGCCGTTCCATGGCCGCCTGGAAGCGCCATGGCGGCCTGGAGCCCCATCGCATCCGCCTGACCGAGCGCATGCTGGAGAAGGGTTACAAGCCCGAGTTCATCGCGCGCATCTTCGAACAGATCAAGGGCTTCGGCAGCTACGGCTTCCCCGAGTCCCACGCCGCCAGCTTCGCCCTGCTGGCCTATGCCAGCAGTTGGCTCAAGTGCCACGAGCCGGCGATCTTCGCCTGTGCCCTGGTGAACAGCTGGCCCATGGGCTTCTACACCCCCGACCAGGTGCTGCAGGACGCCCGCCGCCATGGCATCGAGGTGCGCCCGGTGGATGTGCGCCACAGCGATTGGGATTGCGACCTGGAGCCAGATGCGCGCGGGCGCCTGGCCATCCGCCTGGGGCTGCGCATGGTCAAGGGCTTCAACGAGGAGGCGGCCATGCGTATCTCCGCTGCACGTGCCCTGCGCGCCTTCGACGACGTGGCCGACCTTTGCCACCGCGCTCGCCTGGATGCCCGCGCCCGTGAACGCCTGGCCGATGCCGGCACCCTGCGTGGCCTGGCCGGCCATCGCCATCGGGCGCGCTGGGCTGTGGCGGCGGTGGAGGAGGAGCTGCCGCTGTTCGCCGGCCTGCCGCAGCAGGCGGAACTGCCCGTGGACCTGCCGCTGCCCAGCCGTGGCGAGGACCTGTACGCCGACTACGACACCCTGGGCACCACCCTCGGCCCCCATCCCCTGGCCCTGCTGCGCGGTGCCCTGGCCAAGCGGCGCTGCCGCAGCTCGCGGGACCTGGCCGCCACCGAGCACGGCCAGGGGGTGAGCGTCGCCGGCCTGGTCAAGGGCCGCCAGCGCCCGCAGACCGCCAGCGGGGTGATCTTCGTCACCCTGGAAGACGAGTTCGGCATGGTCAACGTGGTGGTCTGGAACGACATCGCCGTACGCCAGCGCCGCGTGCTGGTGGGCTCGCAGATGCTGCAGGTGGACGGACGCCTGGAGAGCAAGGACGGCGTGCGCCACCTCATCGCCCGCCGCCTGCACGACCTCACGCCCTTGCTGGCCGGGCTGGATGTGCGCAGCCGGGATTTCCATTGATCGTAGGCATCGTGAAAGCCGCCAGCCCCGCTGGAGCATGAGGGGGGGTGTAGGGTGGATGGCGCTTTTTTCATCCACCAGCGGTGTTCGGCATGACCTCGAATGGTGGACCGATAAAGCGACCTCCACCCGTCCGAGGTTGGTGCCGAACCCAACGGTGAGCCGGATGAAGGTCGCCCATGCACAAAGCCGCCAGCCCGAGGGGGCTTGACCGCTGTGTAGGGTGGAGGTCGCTTTTTACCTCCACCAGCGGTGTTTCCGGCGAGCCCGGATGGTGGACGGGTGGGGCGTCGTCCACCCTACGCCCAACCCGGCGACTGGCCTGCGAAGCCGGGTGTAAGGGAAATGAGACAGCTGTCACATGATGGCAACCTGGCACTGCTTGAATGGCGCCCATTCTCAGTGGAAGGAGCCTTGGATCATGGCAGCCGAAAGCAGTCTGGCGCGCCTGCTCAAACCCGTTGCGGGGCTGGAACCGGCGATGAGCATCAGCGATGTGGCCGACCGGCTGCTGACCCCGGAACACAAGACCTTCCTCTCCCTGCCGGTGGTGGACGCCGAGGCCCGGCCGCTGGGCCTGGTGAGCCGCTACACGCTGCAGGACATCTTCATGCAGCGCTTCGGTCGCGACCTCTGGGGCCGCCGCCCGGTGAGCGAGGTGATGAACGCCACGCCCCTGGTGCTGAGCCTGGAGATGAGCCTGGAGCAGGCCGCCAAGCAGATCACCGCCGAGCTGCAATACCCCATCACCGAGGATTTCATCCTGGTGGACGGCGAGGGCCGCTACCAGGGCCTGGGCACCGTGCTCGACCTGCTCAAGGCCATGGAGCTGCGCATCGCCCAGCGCAACCAGGTGCTGCGCAAGGCGCTGGTGGACCTCAAGGAATCCCAGGCCCAGCTGGTGCAGTCGGAGAAGATGGCCTCCCTGGGCCAGATGGTCGCCGGCGTCGCCCATGAGCTGAACACCCCGCTGGGCTACGTGAAGAACAACGTGCAGTTGCTCGACCAGCTCACCGCGCCGCTCACCGAGCTGGCCCGCAGCCAGGCGGCCCTGGCCGATTGCCTGCGTGATCCGGACTGCGACGAGCAGCGCCTGGGCGATGCCCTGGATGCCGCCGCGGCGATGCGCGAACAGGTGGCGCCGGAGCTGCTGGCAGAAGACCTGCGCCAGCTCTATGGCGACACCCTCTATGGCCTGGAGCAGATCGGCGAGCTGGTGGCCGGGCTCAAGGACTTCGCCCGCCTGGACCGCGCCATGAGCGAGGAAGTGGACCTCAACGACTGCATTCGCAGCGCGTTGCTGATCGCCCGCAACCACATCAAGGACAAGGCCGAGGTGCAGCAGCAGCTGGGCGAACTGCCCCGCGTGGCCTGCGCGCCGTCGCAGATCAACCAGGTGCTGCTCAACCTGCTGACCAACGCCGCCCAGGCCACGGTCGGCTTCGGCCGCATCCAGATCAAGAGCTGGGCCGAGGCGGACTGGGTGTGCATCTCGGTGCAGGACAGCGGCTGCGGCATGGCACCGGACGTGGTGCGGCGCATCTTCGATCCCTTCTTCACCACCAAGCCGGTGGGCGAGGGCACGGGGCTGGGCCTGTCCATCAGCTACAAGATCATCCAGGACCACGGCGGCAGCATTCGCGTGGCCTCTGAAGTGGGGCGCGGCACGCGCTTCCTCATCCGCCTGCCGCGCGTGCAGGCCCGTGAAATGAAACGGAGCGCCTGACCCCATGACTTCGCCCATCCGCGTGATGTTCATCGATGACGAGGAACGCATCCTGCGCAGCCTCGCCATGCAGTTCCGCCGTGACTACGAAGTGCTCACCGAGAGCGACCCGCTGCGTGCCCTGGAACGCCTGGCCAGGGAGCCGGTGCATATCGTCGTCAGCGACCAGCGCATGCCGCAGATGAGCGGCGCCGAGCTGCTGACCCAGGTGCGCGAGATGGCGCCGGACTGCCTGCGCATCCTGCTCACCGGCTACTCCGACCTGGATGCGGCGGTGGAAGCGCTGAACAGCGGCGGCATCTTCCGCTACCTGACCAAGCCCTGGGACCCGCAGGAAATGGCCTTCACCCTGCGCCAGGCGGCGGAGATCGCCGGGCGCCAGGTGCCGGCCCCGGTCGCGCCGCCGGCTGCCAGTACGGCCGTCGCGCTGAGCGTGCTGCTGCTGGACGACGACCCGGAAACCCTGGCCAGCGTCGCCGACTTCTGCATGGGTGGCGGCCATCGCCTGCTGCGCCCGCGCAACCTGGCCGAGGCGGTGGGCCTGCTCAACGACGAGCCGGTGGACCTGCTGGTGGGCGACCTGACGTTTGCCGGGGAAGACACCGCGCCCCTGCTCAAATCCCTGGCCCAGGCCCACCCGCGCCTGCTGAGCCTGGTGGTGACACCGTTCCGCGATACCCAGGCGCTGCTCAAGCTGATCAACGAGGCGCAGATCTTCCGTTACCTGCCCAAGCCGATCCGCCGTGGGTTGTTCGAGAAGGGCCTCAAGGCCGCCGCCGAACAGGCCCAGGCCTGGCATGCGCAACCGCAGCAGCCCCTGGCCCGCAAGGCCGAAGCGCCCCGCGAGGAGCGCGAGCGGGAGAAGGTCGGCAGCCTGCTGGGGATGCTTGGGCGGCTGCGGGGGCGGTTGAGCGCTTGAGCCGGTTTGTTTCCCTGGGCTGAAGCCCAGGCTACGGCCCCGCCCAGGAACGCGGTGCAACCCGGTGCTACCCACAGAAACCGTGGATTATTCTGTGGATAACCTGGGTGCGGATGGGTGCAGGCCCCGGATTCCGGGCGCTGCACCGGGGTGGTGGATTTATGACCGCTCGTCAGGGATGAGCGGCCTGCGCGTCACGGTTGGCGCGCAGTCGCCCTCGCAGGCACGCGGGAACGCACCGGCCTGCGCCTGGGGCGCAACCGGCGCCAACCGATCACCACGCCACTGACGCTGATGGCCAGGCCACCGAGGCTGAAGGCGATGATCAGCACCTCCCGCAACAACGGCCGTTCCAGCAGCGGCTGCCAATCCCAGCTGTGCAGCAGGTTGAACAGCCAGCGCCCGACCCGACGGTTGTCGTCCAGCACATCCAGCACGGCGCCGCTGTAGGGGTCGATCTGCACCCAGCTGTGGCCGGGGTCGTCGAAGGCCAGGCGCAGCAGCGGCAGGCGCTTCGGCTGGCCGCCGTACATGCTGGCTTCGCCCCGGGGGTAGTAGTAGGCGTCGTAGGCCTCCAGCCAGTCGGCTTGCGCCACGGGCTCCGGTGCGGCGGCTTCCAGGATGCTGCGTGGCAGCAGCGCCAGGGCCGGGCCTGCGCCGTTCAGAGGCAGTACGCGGCTGTCGCCCCGGGCATCCAGGGCGCCGAGGTAGGCCGCGCCGCCGAGCATCCGCCATTGCAGTTCCACCGGCTCCAGGCCGGTTTCGCGGAAGCGTTGCAGGGCCTCGTTCACCCCCACATGGAAGGCGCCGCCTCGCAGCTCGCCGCCCTGGAAATCCCGCGCGGTGAGGGGCGAGCGCCCTTCGGTGAGGTGCCAGGGGCGCATGGACATCAGCCCGCTGAAGATCCAGGCGATCAGCAGCAGGCCGAAGCCCAGGCCGGTGAGGTGGTGCCAGCGGGCGAAGCCGGCCGGGTAGGGCGAGCGCGAACCGCTGCGGTAGGGCCTGGAGAAACGCCAGCGCAGCAGGCCGACCACCGCACCCAGCACGGCCATCGCCGTGGCCGCCAGGGACAGGTAGATGACGATGTTGGCCCAGAGGCCATCCAGCACACCGCCGCGCAGCGGGTAGAGCCAGTGCAGCCAGGCGCCCAGGTAGTTCCAGCCGCGCTCCATGCGCCCGGCGTCGCGCACCACCTCGCCGGTGCGCGAGGACAGGTAGAGCAGGCTACCGGCGGCGTCGTCCACCCGCACCTTGTGCAGGGGGCGGTCGGCATCCAGGGCGCGGCTGTGGCTCCACAGGTCTTCGTCCACCCCTTCCAGGTAATGGGCTTCGGCGCCGCTGAAGCTGCGCGCGCTGGCCAGGGCCTGCAGCGGCCCTTGGGCGCCCAGCAGGACGCCGTCGCGGGCGTCCACCGCCAGGTTGGCGTCGCGGTAGCCGAGCAGGTAGCGCGGCTCGCCGGCGATGCTGACCAGGCGCAGGCTCGAGGGGGCTTCGCTGCGGCCGCTGGCCGCGAGCGCCACGCCGGGCTCCACGCAGCAGCCCGCTGCCAGGGGCGGCAGCGGGGCGAGGCGCTCGGCCTGGGTCAGCTTCGGGTAGCCGACGAAGAGCATGACCACGCCCGAGACGAACCACAGGGCCATGAACAGGCACAGGCCGATGCCCAGCCAGCGGTGCCAGAGGTACAGGTGGCGTTTCATCCGGCGGCCCTCAGAAGCGCATGTCCAGGGCCAGTTCCAGGCTGCGCGGCTCGCCCAGGTAGTACTGCGCACCGGTCTGGTGGATGAAGCGCGCGTAGACCTCGTCGGTGAGGTTGCGCAGGCGCGCGGTGACCTTGGTGTCGGCACTCAGGCGGTGTTCGACGAAGGCGCCGTAGAGGGTGTAGGAGGGCACCCACTGGGTATTGGCGTTGTTGGCGTAGACCGAGGACACGTAGCGCGCGTCGACGCCGGTGCGCCAGTCCTCGGCCAGCTCGTAGCTGAGCCAGAGGTTGGCCAGGCGATCGGGGATGTTGACCGGGGTCTTGCCCTTGCGCGAGACGTTGGCGCCGCTGACCACTTCGTTGAACTCGTCGAAGCGCGCGTCGACCCAGGCGAAATTGCCTTCGGCGGTGAGCGTGGGCGTGAGCCGGTAGGAGGCGGCGATCTCGATGCCGTCGGAGGTCTGCTGGCCGGCCTGGATGGTGCTGTTGGGGTTGGTGGCGTCGGCGATGGGGAAGTCCTTGCGGACGATGCGGTAGGCGGCGACGGTGGCCGAGCCGCGGCCTTCGTCGAAGTCCAGCTTGCTGCCCACTTCCACCTGGCGGCCGGTGCTCAGGTCGTAGTCGCGCACCTGGGTAAAGCTGGCGCCGGTGAGGGTGCCGCCCGGCGGCTCGGCCGAGGTGCTGTATTGCACGTAGAGGTTGGCGTCGGAAGTGAACTGCCAGACCAGCCCGGCACGCCCGGTGACGGCGTCCCAGCGGCGCTCGAAGGAGGACGGGGCGTTGGCGCTGACGGCGCCGTGGTTGGTGGCGTCCAGCTCGATATGGTCGTAGCGCAGGGCGGTGACCAGGGCCAGCTCGTCGGTGAGCTGCTGGCGGTTCTCGGCGAAGGCGGAGGTGGTCTTCACTTCGTTGCTGCGCGCCTTGACCAGGCCGGCGGCCATGCCGGGGATGTCGTCGAAATGGCCGGGGTCGAAGGCGCCGGGTTGCACGGTGTCGAAGATCGCCGAGGAGGAGCGCGGGTAAACCGCCTGCTGGTTGACGCTGTAGTCGAGGCCGAAGGCCCAGTCGCTGGCCCGGCCGAACAATTCGGCCTTGTGCAGGAACTCCACGCGGTTGCCGTTGAGCTCCTGGTCGTGGCGCTGCAGGTAGGCGCCGGTGCGCTGGATGGCGCTGTTGTCGGCGGTGTAGCGGTAGGTCTCCAAGTTGCGGTAATCGCGCTGGCCTTCGTAGTGGTAGAAGGTGTTGCGCAAGCTGCTGGCGTCATCGAAGCGGTAGTCGGTGATGGAGCGCAGCCAGCGGGTGCGCTGCTCGTAGCGGCCGTCTTCGACGTTGTAGTTGGAGAAGCGATCGTGGCGGTCGATCTTCAGTTCGCCGGCCTTGGGGTTGAGGGTCGGCGCGCCCCAGTAGGGGCTGTCTTCCTTCTCTTCCAGGTACTCGATGGCCAGGGTGTGGGAGAGGTTGTCGGTGAGGTCGCTGAGCAGGGAGAAGGCGAAGTTGCCGGCGCCGCGCTCCTGGCGATCGATGTAGCCGTTGCCGTCGTTGCGGCTGTAGTCGAGGCGGGCGTAGTGGTGCGGGCCGGGGCCGTCGTTGAGCACGCGGTTGATGCCGATGGAGACCTCGCGGTCGTCGAAGCGGGCATAGCGGATGCGCGCCTCGCCGCTGTTCTCGCGGCTGGCCAGGCGGGTGACGTAGTTGAGGCTGCCGCCCACCGAACCGCTGCCGTGGAGGAAGGAGGAGGGGCCGCCGATCAGCTCGACGCGGTCGTAGATCCAGGCGTCCACCGGGCGGTTGGCACTGGTGTATTGCAGGCTGATGCCGTTGTACAGCTGGTTGACCTGGGCGCCGTTGAAGCCGCGGTAGGCGACGTAGCCGCCCCAGCCGGGCGGGGCCGAGGCGTTGACGCCGGGCAGGGCGTTGGCGACATCGAGGGAATTGCGCGCGCCGATGCGCTCGATCTTCTCGCGGCCGGCGATGGCCACCGAGGCGGGGTTCTCGCGGGGGCTGAGGCCCAGGCGCGAGGTGCCTTCGGCAGCGGCGTCGAGATCAAGGCCGGGCTTTTCCCCGGCGGCACTGATGGTGCTGGCGGGCAGTTCCAGGGCGTTACTGGCGTGTTGGGCGTAGGCGGGCGAGCAGGCACAGGCCAGCAGCACCAGGCAGGTGTGTTTCGGGTTCATCGGCTCTTCCTAGTCGAGCGTGCACAGGGGATCCGGCGCGAAGGCGCCAAGTGGTCAGGCGAGCGAGGAAGAGGTGGGGGAGGCGCGGGGGTTGAGGGAAGGCCAGAGTTCACGCGGCGGCGGTTGCGGCCAGCTGTGGGCTTCGATCGGTGTCGCGGGCACGCCGAGGAAGGCGTCGATCTGCCAGCCGATGCTGCTGAGGGCCACGGCCGGGGCGAAAGAGGAGCAGAGCGGGCAGCTGTACTGGGAGGCGAGCTGGGGCAGTTGCTTGCCGCTGTCGTCGATCCCGGCACCTTCGGCGTCGGTGGCCGAACAGAAGGCACCGCCCAGGCCGCTGAGGGCCAGGCCGCTCATCTGGCCGTGGTGAATACCGCAGGCGAACAGGCTGAACAGGACGCTTGCGTAGAGCATCCAGGCGATCAGCGGGCGTTCGGTGCGGGTGAATTTCATGGGCGGCGACTTTAGCAGGTCGATGGGCCGCTCGGGAGTGGCCGCTCGTGGCGTTTTGCCGCAGGGCCGTGCGGGCAGGAATAACCGGGAAAGTGGGCAATGGGCGCGCATCGGGCCAGCCGACGGCGCCCTGGCTATCACTCGCTGTTGCAGCCCCAGCTGCGCACCAGGCAGGCGTTGCCGCCGCGGTCCTGGCATTCGGAAATGGCGCGGGACTGGGCGTTGCCGGCGTTGAAGTCGGCGCCCCAGCCATAGGCGGTGGAGCCATTGACCTGGTCGGCGGCGTAGGCGGCGCAGCCGCTTTCGAAATTCAGCACCACTTCGCAGTTGCTGCCGCACTCGCTCAGGGCGCGGTCCTGGGCCTGGGACAGGTCCGGGTAGTCGTAGGCGAAGCCGTATTGCAGGCCCTGGTTGCTGTCGATGGCCAGGGCGCCGGCAGCGTGCACCTGGGTGGCGGCCAGGCCGAATGCCAGGCACAGGGAAAGTTTGCGGGCGATAGCCAGGGTCCGCTGCATGGTGAGTCCTCGAAGGGCCCGCAGGATGGGAAGGTGGGTGCGGGTGGAGGGAGACTAAAGGGAAGGGATGACGATGGCTAGTATTTCGCCATCACTCGCTGCACTGACACCGTACGCGCAGTCCTCGCGTGCCAGTACTCACACTGCCCCCTATGAATAAGCAGACAATTAGGGTGGCTTTCCAAGTAAGTAAGTTCTTACGGCAAAACTTAAATTACTTACAACGCTCGCAATAAAAGATCACTTGGATATTCCACTGATATGACACTTGCCTGGCGCGGACAGGTAATTATCGGACTGATTCACGTAGTGCCTCATTCATGGGCTTGATGGTTCTTGTTTAAGTTTGCCTGCACTTTAGCCTCGGCCTCGTCAGTTCAAGGCGTCACGCGGTCAATAAAACCCCTTAATGACCTGGAAATTGTCGAGCCAGAGTTACACCTGCACCTGCCGCGCAAGTGAATAAACCTGCAACGCTTCAATAAAAACGCCACACGTCGCCTTGCTCCAAGAACAACAATAAAAGAGGACGATGCAATGCTTTCAAGATGCTTGCCACTTCAAAGACGCAATTACTCGATCCTGCTTTGCACAGGGGCGCTGGCCATGCCGGCAGCGGCCGATCTGATCGACGACAGCAGCGCTCGGCTGGACCTGCGCAACTACTACTTCAATCGTGACTTTCGCGAGGGCCGTGTTGCCGACCGTGAGGAGTGGGCACAGGGTTTCATCCTGCGCCTGGACTCGGGCTTCACCGAAGGCAGCATGGGCGTTGGCGTCGATGCCATCGGCATGCTCGGCGTCAAGCTGGACTCGGCGCCGGGGAGCAGCGGTACCGGGTTGCTGCAGGTGGACCGCAATGGCCGTGCGAAGGATGACTATTCGAAGCTCGCCCTGGCCGGGAAGATCAAGTCCGGCAAGACCCAGCTCAAGCTCGGGTCACTCGCGCCGCCGGTCCTGCCGACACTCAAACCCAACGATGGTCGCCTATTCCCGCAGCTGTTCGAAGGCGGGCTGCTGACCTCCGCCGAGTTCGAGAACCTGGAGCTGACCGCAGGGCGTTTGAGCCGGGTCATGCAGCGCAACGCCACGCAGTACACGCCACTGCGGCTGAACACCCTGAACCGGCGCTTCCAGGGGCATGGCGCGACGGCGGCGCACTTCGACACGGCCGGGGTCGACTACCGATTCCAGGCGCACTGGCTGGGTCGCTACCACATCGCCCAACTGGAGGATATCTACCGCCAGCAAGTCTTCGTCCTGAGCCACAAGGGCGCCCTGGGTGCCGGAGCCCTGAGCAGCGACCTGCGCTTGAGCTACATGCGCGACCATGGAGGCGCCAAGGGCGGCAAGATCGACAACCGGGCCCTGCAGGGGTTTCTCGGGTATGCCTACGCCGGCCACAGTCTCGGCGTGGCCTACCAGCGGATGATGGGGGATACCGGCTACGCCTACCTCCTGGGCTCGGATGCCAACCTGATCAACTTGTCGATACTCGGCGACTTCGCCAATGCCAAGGAGCGTTCCTGGGCATTGCGCTATGGGTATGACTTCGCCGGCCTGGGATTACCCGGCCTTAGTCTCAATAGCCGTTATATGTTCGGCGACCATGCCGAGATCATCGGAACTCGCAAGATCGGCACGTCCTGGGAGCTGGATAATGAACTGCGCTATGTCGTGCAGAACGGTCCGCTGAAGGACGTCAGTGTTCGCTTGCGCAGTGCGGTCTTTCGTTCCAATCACGCGGTTAACTTCCAGCGCGACACCAACGATACACGCCTGATGTTCAACTACTCGTGGGTCATCCGGTAGTTAATTTCGGCGATTCAATAACGAAACCACTGCAATGGCTCGCACCTATAAATATAAAGAGGCTATTCCTATGCAACGTCACGTATCGAACTGTCTGGCCAGCCTGTTGTTGCTGACGCTCATCAACCCAAGCGAAGCCAGGCAAGCTGACCCGGAGCAAGCGATCCCGGAATTCCGCCCGGGTTACCTGGTGGGCTACCTGCAGAAGGAAGACCTGCCCAATAGCCTGGCGCTGCTACCGCCACCGCCTGCTGCTGGCACGCCGGCGTTCCTGCTGGACCAGACACTGGCCGCAAAAAGCCAGGCTTTGCGGGGCAGTGCGCGCTGGGAGCTGGCTATCCGCGATGCCGACCTGAAATTCCCCGCTGCCGCCGGGACCTTTTCCTGTGCCCTGGGTGCGCCCATCAGCGAGCAGCAGACACCGGCGTTGTACAGGCTACTGCGCCGGACCTTGGCCGACGCCGGCCTGGCGACCTACAGCGCCAAGACGCGCTACAGCCGTACTCGGCCTTTCGTGCTGAACCAGCAGCCCAGTTGCACCCCGGAGGATGAGCCGAAGCTGGCAAAGGATGGTTCCTATCCATCCGGGCATAGCGCGATTGGCTGGGCCTGGGCACTGGTGCTGAGCGAACTGGCTCCGGAACATGCCGACGCCATCTGGGCCCGTGGCCGGGCCTATTCGGAGAGCCGCATGGTGTGCAACGTGCACTGGTACAGCGATATCCGTGAGGGGCGTGAGGTGGGTTCCACCGCCGTGGCACGCCTGCACAGCGATCCGACCTTCCAGGCCGATTTCGCCATGGCCCGAAAGGAACTCGCAACCGCGCGCAGCCAGGGTCTGGACAGCGGTCGCGACTGTGCCGCTGAGGCTCGAGCCCTGGCGGCGGGCATCGATTAGAGCGCCAGGGAGAAGACCTTGACGCTGTTGGGCCCGCTTCGGCAGGCGCGGCAACCACGCGGGAAGCGTGGTTGCCCGCAGGCTGGTCACTGGCTGCCGCTGGAGCCGCCGGTGGCGCTGCCGCTGCCACCCGAGGAGCCCGAGCCGCCTGTACCGCCGGTGCCGGCGGGAGCGCCGGTACCCGTGCCCGCACCGCCGGTCCCGGAGCCGGTGCCAGCGCCGCCCGTTCCCGAACCGCCGGTTCCGGTGCCGCCAGGCGCGGTGCCAGTGCCGGTTCCTGTACCCGTGCCGGTGCCATTGGTGCCCGGGGTGGGGGCGCCGCCCTGGCCTCCGGTGCCGCTGCCGGCTCCGCCGGTCCCTGACCCGGTTCCGCCCGGTGCGCTCGGGCCGCCGATGCCATTGCCCGGTGACTGGGCGCCGGAGCCGGTCCCGCTGCCACTGTCGGTGGAAGGCGCGGTGGGCGAGCCGGGCGTGCTCGGGCCGGGCACGGTGGGGCCGGTGCCGCCATCGGTTTCGGCCAGCGCGGTGAGGGAGGCTCCGGCCAGGCAGCCGCTGAGCAGGAAGGCAGTCAATGTGTTCAGTTTCATGGGGTTCTCCAGAACAGTGGGGTTACAGGAATTACGGCCCATGGCGGCGGGAAGGGTTCGGGAAGAATGATCAACGGTGGCTCGGCGCCATTGGTCAGGGGAGCGGCAGCCGCAAGCCGGCGTGCTTGATCATGCGGGAGGGTGGCGCATAAGGTGTCACCCTCAAAAAAGGACGAGGCCCGTTCAACCGGGCACCCTGAACGGACAGGACTCCGCATGACCGCTCCCCGCAGTAGCGCCATCGACACCGAACGCTCCCAGGCGGTCGTCCGCCTGGTGATCACCAGCCTCGCAACGCTCTACACCGCGGCTGTCCAGCTCATGGGGCGCATGCCCGAAGAGCTGGCAGTGCCCATCCTCGTCTACAACTCGCTGTTTCTGGTGGTGTCCTTCGTGCTGCTGATGGCCATTGTGCGGCGGCCCGGCAACTACCCCGCGCGGCGGCTGTTCTCCATGGTCCACGACTACGCCGGCATCGGGTTTTCCATGGGCGTGGGCGGGGCGGCGATGCTGCCGGCCTACGGCCTGCTGCTGTGGGTGACGGTGGGCAACGGCCTGCGCTTCGGCTCGCGCTACCTGGCCGTGTCCACCCTGCTGGCACTGGCGGCGCTGGGGGTGATCACCCTGTTCAACTCCTACTGGCAGGAACAGCCCTATGTGGTGCTGACGCTGGTGGTGACCACCATCATCGTGCCGGCGTACGTGAACATCCTGCTGGGCCAGACCCGCCGCGCCACCGAGGCGGAGAGCGCCGCCAACCTGGCCAAGTCGCGCTTCCTCGCCCAGGCCAGCCACGACCTGCGCCAGCCGATCCACAGCATCAGCCTGTTCACCGCCTGCCTGCGCGATGCCGACCTTGGCCACGAGGAACGGCAACTGGTGGACAGCATCGACAAGTCGCTGCACAGCGTGTCGCAGTTGTTCCGCTCGATCCTCGACATGTACAGCCTCGACGGCGGCAAGGTGGTGCCCCGGGCGCAGCCGGTGGCGCTGGGGGAGTTGCTGGAGGACCTGGTGCAACAGAATGCCGAGGCCGCGCGCTGGGCCGGGGTGCGCATCCGCCTGCGGGTGCCGCGCGGGCTGCATGTGCTGAGCGACCCGCATCTGCTGGCGACCATGGTGCAGAACATCCTCTCCAACGCCCTCAAGTACGCGCCGGGCAAGCCGCTGCTGATCGGCTGCCGCCGCCGTGGAGGGCGCTTCGTCATCCAGGTCCACGACCAGGGCCGGGGCATTCCCCCGCAGCACCTGGAGAACGTCTTCGACGAGTTCTACCGGGTGCGCCAGGTGCGCGACAAGGACATCGAAGGCGTCGGCCTGGGCCTGGCCATCGTCAAGCGCCTGGCCGAGCTGATGGGGCTGGAGATCCGCATCGCCTCGCGCCTGGGGCGGGGCACCAGCGTGTCCATTGGCGGCCTGATTGCCAGCGAGGCGCCACGCCATGCACCGCTGCCGGCACGGCGCGCGCCACTGCGCATGCTCGACGGCCTGCGGGTGATCCTCATCGAGGACGACGGCAACGTGCTGCGCGCCACCGCCACGTTGCTGGAGAAATGGGGCTGCATCGTCGAGGCGCGGCCCTCGCTGCCGCCGGGCGATGTGCAATGCGACCTGGTGATCACTGACTTCGACCTGGACACCGAGCTGTCAGGGGCCGATTGCATCGACCAGGTCCGCGCCCGCAGCGGCTGGAAGGTGCCGGCAGTGGTCATCACCGGCCACGAAGTACGCCGGGTGCAGGAATCGGTGGCCGACCCGGACATCCCCATCCTCTCCAAACCCATCCACCCGGCCGAGCTGCGCTCCGTGTTGATGGCGTTGAAGCTGGGCATGCCGGAGCAGGCCGCGGCTAGTTAAGCGGGGTGGTGTCGGGCCTCGCTGCACTCGGCGCCAACCTACGGCGCCGTGCCCAACCCGAGCCACGGCGCTGACCGATGTGTAGGGTGGATGACGCTTTTTTCATCCACCACGCGGCCTTGCAGGCCGCACGGATGCCCGCCTCGTGGGAGCCGAATTCATTCGCGATGGGGTGTCCGGCCGCTCGCATGGCCATGGGCTGGCGATAGGTCTTTCGCGGCTGAAGCCGCTCCCACAGGGAGAGCCTGAAGCGGGGCCGAACATGGTTGTGTTGGGCCTCGCTGAGTTCGGCGCCAACCTACGGCGCCGTGACCAACCCGAACCACGGCGCTGACCGGCGTGTAGGGTGGATGACGCTTTTTTCATCCACCACGCGGCCTTGCAGGCCGCACGGATGCCCGCCTCGTGGGAGCCGAATTCATTCGCGATGGGGTGTCCGGCCGCTCGCATGGCCATGGGCTGGCGATAGGTCTTTCGCGGCTGAAGCCGCTCCCACAGGGAGAGCCTGAAGCGGGGCCGAACATGGTTGTGTTGGGCCTCGCTGAGCTCGGCGCCAACCTACGGCGCCGTGCCCAACCCGAACCACGGCGCTGACCGATGTGTAGGGTGGATGACGCTTTTTTCATCCACCAAGCGACCTTGAAGCCCACACACATGCCCGCCTCGTGGGAGCCAATTCATTCGCGATGGGGTGTCCGCCCACGCATAGCCAGGTGCCTGCAGAAGGTCTTTCGCGGCTGAAGCCGCTCCTATAGAGAGGGCCCGAAGCGGGGCCTGATATCGCTGCTCCCGGGCTGAAGCCCGGGCTACCTAGTGGCGATATCGGATAAGTGGGGTTTAGATCCCCGCCTTGGCGGCCTTGGCTGCGGCGGCGGCGCGGGTGTTGACGCCCAGGGTGCGCAGCAGCGAGGAGACGTGGATGCGCACGGTGAAGGGCGAGATGTCCAGCTCGCGGGCGATTTCCTTGTTCGACAGGCCGTTGGCGATCAGCCGCAGCACGTCCTGCTGACGCGGGGTGAGCTGGGTCAGTTCGGCGTCGTGGGCGAGCAGGCCGGTTTCGCCGAAGCGCACCACGAAATCCCCCTCGCGAATGGCCAGCAGCGCCTCGCCGACCTCGTCGGGGGCGATGGCCTTGCCGATGAAGCCGTCGGCACCGGCGGCCATGACTTCATCGACGGCCTTCTGGCTGTCGACCATGGAAACGATGACGATGGAGCTGCGCTTGAAGGCCTGGCGCAGTGCGCCGATGGCCTCGACGGACTGGCCGGGGAAGAGCAAGTCGAGGATGAACATGCTGGGCGCAGCGCCCTCATTGGCCAGGGCGAGCACTTCCTCCATGCTGCCGGCTTCCTCCACCTGCACGGTGGGCAGTACACGCTGGACGATACGCCGCAGACCATCGCGGAATACGGGGTGATCGTCGGCAACGATGATGCGTTCGGAACTGTTTTCTTCGGACATCCGTTTCTTGTCTTGTTCTTGGGAAGCCGCAAGCCCTCGACGGCGTGTCGACCTGGCCCGCGTGCTTCGGATAATCGACTGCCTGCATCCTGCAGCCCGTGGTTCTTCCCTGAAAGTGTCTCAGGTTAGAGACAAATCGCCGGTCACGCCATCGAACAGATCGCCGCATCGACCATCGGCAATGTCCCTCGAAAGAGTGCTTTTCAGTGCTTCAGCGCTCGCAACCGTCGCCTCCGCCGCTGCATGCCAGGCGCGCGAAGAGCGTGGCGGTGCGCTGTCCACCCGGTTGCGGAGCGCTTCCCTGGCTGGCAACGGGCATAGCCAGCTCGAGTCGCAGCTGCCTCCCTGTTCTGGCGATATCCGTGGAGTGGGCAAGAATGCATAGGCGTACATCCATCATTCATTGCGGCCAGGTGGTCGCCGCCATCGCCCCTGTGGGCGCAAGGAGCAGTACCCATGATCCGACGCATTGCCCTGGCCTTCGGCCTGTTGTTCGCCTGCCTGGCCCATGCCGACCCGGCGCTGGATGCAATGAAGGCGCGGGCGCTGCTGGACCGCGCCGTCGACTATTACCAGGCGCACGGTGATGCGGCGCTGGCCGTCTTCAGCCGCCAGGGCGAGTTCATCGAGGAGGACCGCTACGTGTTCGTGGTGGACACCCACGGCGTGATGCTGGCCAGCGGCGGGCCCTCGGCGGTGCTGATCGGCCGCGATGTGTCCCAGGTGCTGGAACCGGAGTTGCGCGACGCCTTCCAGAAGGTGCTGGCCACCACCGAGCAGCAGGGCGTGCAGACCGCCGAATACCGCTGGAAGAACTGGCGCGACGGACATGTGGAGCGCAAGGAGGTGTATTTCCGCCGGGTCGGCGAGCGCATCATCGCCGTCGGTCACTACCTGCCCCGGGCCACGCCCGAGCAGGCCCACCAGTTCATGGCCCGCGCGGTGAAGGCGATGGAGGCCGACGCGGCGGGGAGCATCAAGGCGATCAATGCGCTGTCGCCCGATTTCCGCGAGGACGACCTGTACCTCTTCGTGATCGACCTGCAGGACCGCCGCTACGTCGCCCACGGCTACAACCTGCGCCTGGTTGGCGTGGACTTCGCCACCATCGACGACCCCGAAGGCAAGCCGGTGGGTGCGCCGATCCTCGAGCTGATGACCAAGGCCGACAAGGGCGACTACGAGTACCGCTGGAAGAACCCGGTGACCGGCAAGGTGGAGTACAAGCACGCGCTGCTGCGCAAGGTCGGCCATTACCTGGTGGTGACCGGCTACTACAGCGACTGACGGGCGCGCGGGGGCGGCCGGCGAGCAGCCCCCGCTGCGGGGCTAGCGGCTGGGGGCCTCGCCGACCACCGTGGTGCGGTACATCTCGCGGCGCATGCCGTGGTAGTCGGAAATGGGCAGGTGCCAGGTGCTGCGGTTGTCCCAGATGGCCAGGGTGCCGGGGCTCCAGCGCATGCGGCAGGTGAAGGTCGGCTGGGCGGCGACGCTGAACAGGTGGGTCAGCAGGGCCGTTGCCTCCGAGGGCCGCAGCCCTTCGATGCCGCTGGTGTAGGCCGGGTTGACGAAGAGCACCCGCTGCCCGGTTTCCGGGTGGCGGGTGATCAGCGGATGGCGGCGCACCTCGCCATCGGTGGCTTCGCCGAAGCGGATGTCCATGTTCTCCAGCAGCTTGTTGTGCGCGGCGCCGACGCCATAGGCGCGCTCCGGGCTGTGGATGGCGTCCAGCCCCTGGAGGAAGGCCTGCAGCGGCGGCGACAGCCAGTCATGGGCCAGCGCCAGGTTGGCGAAGAAGGTGTCGCCGCCGAAGGGCGGGATGTCCTTGCCGTAGAGCAGGGTGAAGGCCGGCGGCTTCTCCTGGAACGACCAGTCGGTGTGCCAGGCGCCGCCGAAGACCACCGGGGTCTTCTCGTCTGCTTCCTTGACCACATGGACCACGTTCGGGTGATCGGGCATGCACTTCACATAGGGCTCGCGGCCGAATTCGCCGAAGGCCAGGGTCACCCGTTCCAGGTCCTCGACTTCCAGTTGCTGGTCTCGGATGAACAGCACCTTGTGGTGCAGCAGCGCCTGGCGCAGTTCGGCGAAGCCGTCCTCGTCCAGCTGTTTCAGGTCGACCCCGCTGACATCCGCGCCCAGGGCGCCGGTGGCGGGAAGGGTCTGGAATCGGCGGGTCTGCAGGGCACGGTTGACGCTGGGATGGGCATGGTAGAACTCGAACATGGCGGCCACCTCTTATCGTTGTCATGGGCCTGCTCAGCATGGCCAAGCTGGCCGCGCCTTGCCACGGCGAGTCCGGCCAAAGTCCGGACGGGAAGTGAAAGGGAGGCGCTGGGCCTCCCTTGGTTCAGGCGCCCCGGGCTGAAGCCCGGGCTACATCATCACGAAAGTTCGCGGGCGAGGGTGGCCACCAGTTCGGCGGCGGGCAGTGCGCGGGCCAGGGGCGCCCCCTGGCCGGCCCATTGCACGGCGTAGTCGTCGCAACCCTTGGCCGAGGCGGCGGCGTGCAGCGCCTTGGCGGCGTCGTAGGTGATGGGGTAGTCGGGCAGGGCAGGGGCCCGGGGGTGGCCGACATCGCTGAACAGCCGGTTCGGCAGGCCCCGGGCGGCGCGGCCGGAAATGGCGGCGGTGAGGGCGGTGCGCTCGACCCGTGGGCTTTTCATGGCCTCGCGGTAGGCGGCGTTGGCGGCGGATTCCGGGCAGAGGATGAAGGCGGTGCCGAGCTGTGCGCCGCTCGCACCCAGCTGCAGGGCGGCGCGGATGCCGGCGCCGTCCATGATGCCGCCGGCGGCGATCACCGGCAGGCGGGTCTGGCTGGCCAGGGTGCGGGTGAGGGCGAAGGTGCCGATCAGCGCATCCTGCTCGGGCTCGAACACGCCGCGATGGCCGCCGGCCTCCACGCCCTGGGCGACGATGGCGTCGACCCCGGCCGCTTCGATCAGCCGTGCTTCGGCCAGGCTGGTAGCGGTGGCGAGCAGGCGGATGCCGCGAGCCTTCAACGGGTCGATCCAGCCTTGTGGCGGCAGGCCGAAGTGGAAGCTGACCACCGCCGGGGCTTCTTCCAGCAGCACCTGGAGCATGGCCGGGTCATCGAGGAAGCTGCGGTAGATCTCCCGCAGGGTGGTCGGCGGCTCGGCGTCGAATTCGGCGAACAGTGGGCGCAGGTGCTCGAGCCAGGCCTGCTCGCGCGCCGGGTCGGCCTGGGCCGGCTGGTGGCAGAAGAGGTTGACGTTGAACGGCTTGGCGGTGAGCGCGCGGGTGTCGCGGATCATCGTCCGCGCCTGCTCAGGCGTGCTGGCGCCGATGCCGATGGAGCCCAGGGCGCCGGCATTGGACACGGCGGCGGCCAGCTTCGGCGTGGAAACCCCCACCATGGGCGCCTGGATAAGGGGGATGTCGATCCCCAGCAGTTCGGTGAGCAACATGTTCGGCAGGCCTCTCGGTCGATGGTTGGCTTGACGCAAAATCTCATAAAGAGAATATTTAGATCAACTTGTTCTCCAAAAGAGATTGAAATTGGACCTGACCAGCCTCGAGATCTTCCGCGCCGTCGCCGCCGAGCAGAGCGTGACCCGTGCCGCCCAGCAGCTGCAACGGGTGCAATCGAACGTCACCACGCGCATCCAGCAACTGGAAGATGAGCTGGGCGTGCCGCTGTTCCAACGGGACGGCAAGCGCATGGCGCTGACCGACAAGGGCCGTGAATTCCTCGCCTATGCCGAACGCCTGCTGGCCCTGGCGGCGGAGGCGCGGCAAGCCATGCATCCGGACCTGGCTAGCGGCACGTTGCGCCTGGGCAGCATGGAGAGCACCGCGGCCAGCCGCTTGCCGGCGGTGCTGGCGCGCTATCACCGCGAGTGCCCGGCGGTGTCCCTGGAGGTGTCCACCGGCACCAGCCAGGCGTTGATCGAGGGGGTGCTGTCCAGCCGCCTCGATTGCGCCCTGGTGGCCCACCCCGATGCCTTGCACCGCGAAGACCTCGCCGGCCAGGCGCTGGAACGCGGCCTGTGCGCCAGCCCGGTGTTCCATGAAGAGTTGGTGATGGTGCTGCCGCCGGACCACCCGCCAGCGGCCTCGCCGGGGGACATCCGTGTCGGCACGCTGGCCTGCTTCGCCCGGGGCTGCACCTACCGCCTGCTCGCCGAGCGCTGGCTGGCCGAGCACCGTAGTGAAGGTACGCCGTTGCAGGTGCGCGAGGTGGGTTCCTACCACGCCATCCTCGCCTGCGTCAGCGCGGGGGACAGCGCCGGCATCGTGCCGCGCTCGGTGCTCGCGCTGTACCGGGAGAGCCCGGCGCTCACCGCGCTGGCGGTGATGCCGGTGGATACGCTGCTGGTCTGGCGCGAGGGCTATGCCACGGCGGCGTTCGAGCGTTTGCGCGAGTCATTGCTGGCGCGCTAGCCAGGCGGCGGGGCGCTGCACACTTGCAGCTGGCCGCTCGAGCCCATGGCGGCGCAGCCGCTCGATCGAGGGAGGCACAGGCCTCCCTGCGCGTTTGCTGCCGTTCGCCCTCAACTGGGCTGGCTCTTGCGGTACTCGGTGGTGGTGACACCGGCATAACCCCAGTTATCGGTGTCGATCTCCTCGATGACGATATGGGCGTATTCCGGTGCCTTGCCCAGGACCCGTTGCAGGGTCTCGGTGATCTCGGCGATGACCTGGGCCTTCTGTTCGCGGGTGACGCCGTCACGGGTGATACGGACATTGACGAATGGCATCTGGAGCTCCTCTGGCGGTAGCGAATGGGACCGTAGCGAATGCTGCCGGCCTGGGGACTCTAGCGGCACATGTTCCCCTTCCGTGGATGAGTGCAGGGTCGGAATTTTCAGTTATCACCCGTGAGCGGGGCTTGCTAGGCGGCCTGGCCCTTGCCGGCACGGACGTCGAAGGCACCGCCGGTGAAGTTGCCGTCGACAGTGACCTTGCGCTTGCCGGGCAGCAACGGGAACACCAGTTCGGCGAAGCGGTAGGCCTCTTCCAGGTGCGGGTAGCCGGAGAGCACGAAGCTGTCGACGCCCAGGTCGGCGTATTCCTGCAGCCGCGCGGCGACGGTCTGCGGGTCGCCCACCAGGGCCGTGCCCGCGCCGCCACGTACCAGGCCGACGCCGGCCCAGAGGTTGGGCGCCACTTCCAGGCGGTCACGCCGGCCCTGGTGCAGGGCGGCCATACGCCGCTGGCCTTCGGAGTCCATGCGCGCGTAGTTGGCCTGGGCGGCGGCGATGGTGGCGTCGTCCAGGTGGCTGATCAGCTCGTCGGCAGCGGCCCAGGCCGCCTCCTCGGTTTCCCGCACGATCACGTGCAGGCGTACGCCGAAGCGCACGGTGCGCCCATGCCTGGCCGCGCGGGCACGCACGTCGGCGATCTTCTCGGCCACCGCCGCCGGCGGCTCGCCCCAGCTCAGGTAAGCGTCCACATGCTTGGCGGCGAGCTCGTGGGCGGCCACCGAGGAGCCGCCGAAGTAGAGCGGCGGGTAGGGCTTCTGCAACGGCGGGAAGAAGTTCTGCGCGCCACGGACCTTGTGGTGCTCGCCGTCGAAGTCGACGGTTTCGCCCTGCAGCAGGCGGCGCCAGATGGTGAGGAACTCGTCCGAGGCGGCGTAGCGCGCGTCGTGGTCAAGGAACACGCCATCGGCGGCCAGCTCGGTGGCGTCGCCACCCGGCACCACGTTGAGCAGCAGGCGCCCGCCACTGGCCTGGTCGAGGCTCGCGGCCTGGCGTGCGGTGGCGGTGGGGTTGCCGAGGGTGGTGCGCAGGGCCACCAGCAGCTTGATGCGCTGGGTGACGGGCACCAGGCTGGCGGCGGTTACCCAGGGGTCGAGGCAACTGGCGCCGGTGGGGATCAGCACGCCGTCGTAGCCGAGCTGCTCCGCCGCCACGGCGATCTGCCGCATGTAGGCGTTGGTGGCCGGGCGGCCAGTCTCGGAACGGCCCAGGAAACGGGTATCGCCGGACGTCGGCAGGAACCAGAAAAGGTCGAAGCTCATGGATCAATCCTCGTTGCAGACTAGCGTCCTGCAGGGGCAGGGCGCATGAATGGGTGTGCAACGCAGGGCGGGAAGGCGCTTGCTTGGGCAAGTCTCTGTCGAGCAGTCCTTGGGGAAGAGGCGCAGAAAAGGCGCTGCCCGTCGGATCGGCTTATATCCTATTCGCTCTTATATTTCGTCGATAAATACTTTTCAGGAATATTCATGTGCCGAAAAGATTGGCAGGCCGGGATGTCCGGGATTGATTGGTCGTGGTGGCGACCTGCTCTGAGCAGGCCGTAGGGGGCAGGGCGGGGCGGGTGTGCTGGAGCCCTTTGGGCACCGCGTTCACCTGTCGGGAAGCGCTTAATGTCGAAACAGAGGTACGCAAGTCGTTCGGCATTCCCGTAAAGTCGCGGGTCGCCGAAAGAACCGTCATGGCCGAAGCCATGAAGGGCTTTCATCCTTGACGAAGAGCTGTGGTGAAGATGAACAAGCCTTTCATTTCGCTGTGCCCGGAAATCACTCGGGCCCATGCACTGACGTTGATGGACTGGTTGGAAGATGAGCGCGTCACCCGTTACCTGAGCGATTCCGATGATGTCTCACGCACCATCGAGCAGGCCATCGAGCGGACTCGAGCCCCGATCCTGACCCATCTGTTCAACCGCGACGGCCGCTTCTTCATGGCCTTCGACAGGCACGACACCCCGGTGGGCTTCGTCCGCCTCATCAAGACCGGCGCGAACTGCGAAATGGTCCTGGCCATCGGCAACCGCGGCGAATGGGGCCGTAACCTTGGCGCCCGCACCATCCGCGAGGGCATGAAGCTGGCCTTCCTCGACATGCGGGCCAAGACGCTCGTCGCCAAGATCCACCCGGACAACACGCGGTCGTTGAACGCTTTTCTGCGCAGCGGCTTCCAGCTCGAGAGCGAAACGCCGGCATTGAAGTCATTCGCCATGACGGCGGGGCGCTACCTCCAGCTGTTGCGCGAAGGGGCCCTTGGCGATTCCACCGGGATCTATATCACCGAGATCGACAAGGCCAGGCTCGAAAGCCTGATCGTGCTCGAGGAAGGGCCGGCCGTCGTGGAACTCGAACATGAGCTCGAGCGAGCCCTGGTGGTCACGCCGCAGCAGGTGGCGCGCAATGTCGTGACGATGAACTCCAGGGCCTTGCTGCGACTGGACGACGAAGAGATCGAAGTGGCCCTGGTGTATCCCGAAGACGCGAACGCCAGCGCAGGGAAGCATTCCGTGTGTTCCGACATCGGCGCCGCCATCCTCGGTTACCAGGAAGGCGATGTAATCGATTGGCGAGTGGCTGATCGGACGCGCCGGATCGAAATCAGGAAGGTGCTGTACCAGCCGGAAGCAGCGGGCGATTTCCATCTCTAGCGTTCGTCCAACTGGCGAGGATCCCAAGGACGGGAAATCGGCGATTTGATGAAGCAGGGAGGGCTGATGAGTTCATCGGCCTAACCTATTAATATGTGATTTAACATAATCTACATTATAGGTAATTTCGTATTTTCCCAGCAGGCGCCCAGGGCACAGATTTCAACGCTCAAAATGGCCACTTTCACCGTTTCGATCATTTCTGCTCCTCACTGCGTTTCGACAACCTCCATTGGTGATCTCACCACGTCGATCTGCTGATCCGATTTTCCAGGTGCGCACTTCGCCATGTCGGCTCCTTGGTTTTCAGCCGCGTCCATCGTTCGCATCTGCTGCTTCTGTAACACCCCTGAGTCAGCCGCGCTGCAACTTTCTAGAGCCATTCCTCATCAGCGCTTCGCTATCCATAACCGGATACCTGACGCTGCGTTCCACAAACGAATTCGCGCTTCACCACAGGTCCCGGATTTCGTGGCCTGCATCTGCGCCCGCCATTTCCTGATCGCCCGGGCAGCTTTCAACGCGCCGTCTTCGGTCTTTGCCGCCGCCATCCGCTTGCTTGCAAAAATAACCCCACTGTCTACGTTGCAATTACGCAGTCGCCGTAGATAAGCGAAGCCAGCCGGGCATTAGGAAGTGAAGGCTGGCGCTGTTGAGGCATGGACCTCGACAGCGATAAGGAAATCAGCCTGAGCAAAGGGATCTTGATGAAGCGCCTGATGAGTCACGTCCTCTCGCGGAGAGGACCGCTGGAACACTTCTGCCTGTCGCTTGCCCTGTTCGCGGGGTTGGTGATCATCAGCTTCCTGCTCTTCGAAGAGCAGATGCAGCACCTGCTGGAAAGCCTCGGCCAGCATCCTGCCGACCCTGTCCGCGCATTCAATCTCGCCGTCCTGCTGGTGGCGCTGCTGGCCCTCGATGTGGTGCTGCCGGTGCCGTCGAGCATGGTGTCGCTGCTGGCAGTGGCCATGCTCGGGGCCGTCGGCGGCTACCTGGTGATCTTCATCGGCCTGTGCCTGGGTTCGCTGCTGGGTTACTGGCTGGGGGCCGGGTATTTCCGCATCGCCTCCGGGCTGCTGGATATCGAGGACTGGCGCAAGGCCGGGCGCCTGGCCAACCGGCTCAACACCCTGTCGCTGATCTGCCTGCGCGGCGTGCCCGTACTGGCGGAAACCTCGGTGCTGGCCGCCGGCATGCAGCGTTACCCGCTGGGCCGTTTCCTGGTCATCACCACCCTGGCCAACGCCGGCCTGGCCCTGGTCTACAGCGCGCTGGGCAGCTACATCGCCGAGGACCAGGCCATGCTCCTGGCGGTGCTGGCCAGCATGTTGCTGCCGGCGCTGTTCCTCGCCGGGCGCGGGCTGCTGGCATGGCGGCGCGAGCGCTCTGCCGCCACAGCGAAACCGGCCCACCTGGAAGGCGCCTTCACTGTCACCTACCGCTACCCGGTGCTGTTCACCGAGCACCTGTTCGCCGTCCATAACGACTGCCTGCAGCAACAGCTGATGGCCAGCGGCAAGCGCCCGGTGACGGTCATGGTTTTCGCCGACGAGGGCCTGCTGCGCAGCAACCCGGCCCTGGAGCAGCAGATCACCCGCTACTTCCAATCCCGCGCCGACGACTTGCGCCTGCTGGCCGGGCCGGTGGCGGTGCCAGCAGGCGAAGCCTGCAAGACGCCCGAGGTTCTGCAGCGCCTCTACGGGCAGATGCTCGAACAGGGCCTGGACCGCCACTGCTACGTGCTCGCCCTGGGTGGTGGCGCTCTGCTGGATGCCGTGGGCTATGCCTGCGCCACCTTCCACCGTGGTGTGCGGCTGATCCGCATCCCCACCACCGTGCTGGCGCAGAACGACGCCGGCATCGGGGTGAAGAACGGCATCAACGCCTTCGAGCAGAAGAACCTGCTGGGGGCCTTCCAGCCCGCCGATGCGGTGATCAACGACTTCCAGCTGCTGCTCGGTCTGTCCCGGCGCGACCAGTTGGCCGGGCTGGCGGAAGCGGTCAAGGTCGCGGCCATCAAGGACGCCGCGTTCTTCGCATGGATGGAACACAACGCCGACGCCCTCGCCGCCTTCGCTCACGATCCCAGCCGCCACGCCATTCGCCGCTGCGCCGAGCTGCACCTGGAGCAGATCACCCGGGGCGGCGACCCCTTCGAGCGTGGCAACGGCCGCCCGCTGGACTATGGCCACTGGGCCGCACACAAGCTGGAAAAACTCAGCCACCATCGCCTGCGCCATGGTGAAGCGGTGGCCGTGGGTATGGCCCTGGATGCGCTGTACGCCAAGGCCCTGGGCCTGCTCGCACCCAGCGAAGCGCAACGCCTGCTGGACCTGCTGACCCGGCTCGGCTTCAACCTGTCACCCCCGGAACTGACCCTGGCCGATGACCAGGGCAACCTGCGCGTAGTGCAGGGGCTGGAGGATTTCCGCCAGCACCTGGGCGGCGAACTCTCCATCCCCATGCTGGAACGCATCGGCCACGCCGTGGACGTGCACCACATCGACATGCCCAGCATGCAGCAGGCGCTGCGCCAACTGGCCCAGCTGCAGGTCGCCGAGCCCGCCTGGACCGAGGGCTGCGCACGATGAGCCAGCCAACCCCGAGCCTGCAGACCTGGATGACCCTTGGGCGCATTTCCAACCTGCCCACGGTCTGGACCAACGCCCTGGCCGCCGCCTTGCTGGCCAGCAGTGCAAGCGCCCTCGCCCCACCCTCCCCCCTGGCCTGGGCCCTGCTCCTGGCCGCTGCCTCGGCGCTCTACCTGGCCGGCATGCTGCTCAACGACCTGATGGACGCCGACTGGGACAGCCGCCACCACAACCCCCGGCCCATCGCCCTGGGGCTGGTCACCCGGCAACAGGTGGCCCTGGCCAGCGCGGCGCTCCTGCTGCTGGCCGCCGCCGCGCTGCTGGGCCTGAGCCGGCAACTGGAGCACCCCGGCTGGCTGCTGGGCAGTGCCGCGCTGCTGCTGGGGCTGATCGTCGCCTACAACCTGCTGCACAAGCGCCACGCCCACAGCGTCTGGCTCATGGGCGGCTGCCGCGCGGCGCTCTACCTCACCGCCGCCGCCAGCCTGGCTGCACCTCCGGCGCCGCTGTGGCTCTGCGCCCTGCTGCTGGGCACCTACATCAGCGGGCTGACCTACGTGGCCCGGCAGGAACACCTCAACCAGTTGGCCAGCCTCGCCCCCGTGCTGCTCATGCTCAGCCCGCTGGCCCTGGCGGTCTATGCCCAGGGCCTGTGGTTCTGGCCGCTGCTGGCGCTCTGGCTCGGCTGGCTCGGCCTCAGCTACCGCCGCCACCTGGCGAACCCCGAGCGGCGCAACGTGCGGGCCTTCATCGGCGCCGGGCTCACCGCGTTGCCGCTGATCGACGCCATGGTCCTGGCCCTGGCCGGCCAGCCCCTGGGCAGCCTGGCCTGCGTGGGCGTGTTCCTGCTCCTGCCGCGCCTGCAGCAATGGGTGAAGCCGACATGACGACCACACTCCAACTCGGCACCGACCGCATCGCCGACCTGCGCCAGAGCCTGCTCGATGAACTGAGCGGCGCATCCCTGGACTGGTGGAACCAGGCGCAACAACGCCTCGCCGCCCAGCCCGACGCCCAGACGCTGATGCTCCTGAGCGGCCCCTGCCGCCGCCATGTCGGCGACGCGCCCATGCCCGGCCTGCCCTGGACCCGAGCCGGGCTGGCCCGTGCCCTGCTGCTCGCCCAAGCCCTGGAAGCCGACGCCGGGCCGGGCCGCGAAGCCTTGCTGCAACGCTATTTCGACTGGGGCGACGACCAGGAAAAGGCTGCCGCTCTGCGGGCCCTGGACTGGCTCGACGGCCAGGGTGCCTGCCTGGAACTGGCCCTGTTCGCCGGGCGCACCAACAGCTGCGAGGTGTTCGCCGCCCTCGCCCTGCATAACCCCTACCCCGCCCGCCACTACCCCGAGCGGGCCTTCCACCTGTTGATGCTCAAGGGCGTCGGCATGGAGCTGGACCTGCGCCAGGTCGAGGGCCTGGCCCCACGCCGTGGCCCCACGCTCAACCAACTGGCCCTGGACATGCTGGAGGAACGCCTCGCCGCCGACCGCCCCGCGCCGCCGGGCATCGCCCATCTGCTCGCCTGGCAGCAGTTGGACGCCGAACAGCTGCAACGCCTGGCCGAGCATCAGCGCCAGGGCCGCCTGCCGCCCGGCTGGCTGCCCAGTGATTTCCCGTTACGAACCTGACAAAAAAGCAAAAGGACGTCGCCATGCCCACGTATTTCGACCCGCACATCCACATGGTCAGCCGCACCACCGACGACTACCAGAACATGGCCGCCGCCGGCATTACCGGGGTGATCGAGCCGGCCTTCTGGCAAGGCCAGGCGCGCACCAGCCTGGGCAGCTTCGTGGATTACTTCGACACCCTGCTGGGCTGGGAACGCTTCCGCGCCAGCATGTTCGGCATCCACCATTTCTGCACCATCGGCCTCAACCCCAAGGAAGCCAACAACTACGGGCTGGCCAACGAGGTGCTGGACATTCTGCCCCGCTACCTGGTGAAGGACGGCGTGGTCGGCGTCGGCGAGATCGGCTACGACGACATCACCCCGGAAGAGGACCGCTTCCTCGCCCTGCAGCTGGACCTGGCCAGGCAGTTCGACCTGCCGGTCCTGGTGCACACCCCGCATCGCGACAAGATCGGCGGCACCAAGCGCACCCTGGCGGTGATCCGCGAGGTCGGCATCGCCGAAGACCGCGTGCTGATCGACCACCTCAACGAGCTGACCCTGCCCCTGGTGCTGGACAGCGACTGCTGGCGCGGGCACTCCATCTACCCCAATACCAAGATGTCCGAGCAGCGCATGGTCACCCTGCTGCAGCAGTACGGCACCGAGAAGATGGTGGTGAACAGCGCGGCCGACTGGGGCGTGAGCGACCCGCTCAAGGTGCCCAAGACGGGCGAAGCCATGCGCCAGGCAGGCTTCAGCGACGCCCAGGTGCAACAGGTGCTGTTCGACAACCCGGTGGACTTCTTTGCCCAGAGCGGCCAGCTGGATAAAACAGCCGTCGCCACCCTGCTGCCCATCGACCAGCGTCGCCAGTGGCAGGAAAACTCCGCCCTGCGTGGCCAGGAGCCCGTAGTGCGATGAGCCCCGCCATGGGATGGACCCCGACCCAGCTCGGCTACTGCGGCAACGTGCACCCGGCCCATGACCTGGCCGCCCTGCGCGCTTCCATCGCCGGGCCCTTCCAGGCCGTGCGCCGCCAACGCGGACTGCAGCGCCAGGACAGCGGCCTGTGGATCAGCGCCCGGGCCGCCGCCGAGCTGCAGCAGCCCGGCCCGCGCGCGGCGTTCCTCGCACTGTTGCAAGACTGCGGCCTGCGCCTGACCTCCCTCAACGGCTTCCCCCATGGGCGCTTCCATGGCGGCCACGTGAAGAGCGGTGTCTACCGGCCGGACTGGTCCGAATCCCCGCGCCTGGACTACAGCCTGCAACTGGCCGCGCTGCTGGCCGAGGCGCTGCCCGAGGACTGCGACCAGGGCGTGATTTCCAGCGTTCCCCTGGGCTATGCCGCCGATTGGTCGATCGAACACCTGGCCCGCGCGGAGATGCACCTGCTGCAACTGACCGAAGCCCTCGCGCAGTTGAAGCGCAGGACCGGCAAGAACATCCGCCTGTGCCTGGAAATGGAGCCCGACTGCGTGCTGGAACACACCGACCAGGCCCTGGCCTTCTTCGCCCACTGGCAGGCCCGGGACCCCAACCACGACCACCTGGCGTTGTGCTTCGACGTCTGCCACCAGGCGGTGCTGTTCGAGGACTGCCACGCGTCCCTGTCATCCCTGCGCCAGGCAGGTGTCACCATCGGCAAGATCCAGCTCTCCAACGCCCTGGTGTGCCGCCTTCCCGGGGATGAGCAACGCCGCGAGCAGGTGCTGGCCGTGCTCGGTGGTTTTGCCGAAGTCACCTACCTGCACCAGGTCAAGGCGCGCCACCGCAGCGGCCAGTTGCTGGCCTGGGCGGACCTGCCCGCCGCCCTCCTCGACCCGGCCCTGGCCGGTTGCAGCGAATTGCGCGTGCACTTCCACGTGCCGCTGTTCAGCGAGCGCTTCCAGCTGCCGGAACTCGGCGGCAGCCAGCAGGCCCTGGGCCGGGTCTTCGAATACCTGGCCCAGCACCCGGACTTCCGCCCGGCGCTGGAGGTGGAGACCTACAGCTGGATGGTGCTTCCCGAAACCCTGCGGCCCGGCTCCGAAGCCGCCCTGGCGAGCGGCATCGCCGCCGAGCTGGACTGGGTGCAGGCACAGCTGCAACGGCATGGCGCCCTCGCCTGCGAGCCGCTGCGGGAGGTACGACATGCTTGAGCCCAGGCCCCTTCTGCTGGTCGATGTGGTCGGCCTCACGCCCGCCCTGCTGGGCGAGAACACGCCGCACATCAACGCCCTGCTCGGCCGTGGCCGCATGGCCTGCATGCAGCCGGTGTTCCCGGCGGTCACCACCACGGTGCAGTCGTCCATGCTCACCGGGCTGCCGCCTTCCGGGCACGGCATCGTCGGCAACGGCTGGTACTTCCGCGACCAGGCCGAGGTGCGCTTCTGGCTGCAGCCCAATGCCCTGGTCCAGGGCGAGAAGGTCTGGGAGGTGCTGGCCCGGGAGCTGCCCGGCTTCCGCTGCAGCCAGCTGTTCTGGTGGTACAACATTTACGCCGATGTCGGCGCCTCCATCACCCCGCGCCCCCACTACCCCGCCGACGGGCGCAAGGAATTCGGCCTCTACTCCGCCCCGATGGCCTGCACCAGGCGATCGAGCAGCGCATCGGCACCTTCCCCTTCCAGCACTTCTGGGGGCCGGCCGCGGGCATCGGCTCCAGCCGCTGGATAGTCGACTGCGCCATGGCCGAGTTCGAGATCAACCGCCCGCACCTGCAGCTGGTCTACCTGCCGCACCTGGATTACGACCTGCAGCGCCTGGGCCCCGACCACCCCGGCATCGCCGCCGAGGTGCGGGCCATCGATGCCGAGGTCGGCCGCCTGCTGGCCTTCGCCCAGGAGCGTGGCGCCGCGGTGATGCTGGTGTCCGAATACGGCATCGAGGCGGTGCAGCGCTCCATCTCCATCAACCGCCTGCTGCGCGCCGACGGCTGGCTGCAGGTGCGCCAGTCCCTCGGCTGGGAGCTGCTGGACCCGGGCGCCAGCGCCGCCTTCGCGGTGGCCGACCACCAGGTCGCGCACATCTACCTGCGCCGCGAACAGGACCTGCCCAGGGTGCGCACGCTGCTGGAATGCGAACCGGGCATCGAACGGGTGCTGGACCGTGCCCAGCAGCGCGCCTGGCAGCTGGAGCACCCGCGCAGCGGCGACCTGGTGGCGATCGCCGCCCCCGGGCACTGGTTCGACTACCAGTACTGGTTCGACGACGACAAGGCGCCCGACTTCGCCCGCACCGTGGACATCCACCGCAAGCCCGGCTACGACCCGCTGGAGCTGTTCATCGACCCTGCCATCACCCTGCCGAAACTCCGGGTGGCGCGGCGCCTGCTGCGCAAGAAACTGGGGTTCCGCTACTACATGGACCTGATCCCGCTGGACACCCGCCTGGTACGCGGGAGCCACGGCCGCCTTCCCCGCAGCGACCAGGATGGCCCGCTGCTCATCACCGATTGCGACTTGCCTTTACCGGACCGGCTGCCGGTCACCGCGGTAAAACAGTTGCTCCTGCAGTACTTCCTGGGGCACCGAACTCTCGACAAGGCCATAGCCAAGGAGACCCCATGCAACGAGCCCTCCCCCTTGCAGTACTGAGCGCCCTGGCCGGATTGGCCCAGGCCCAGAGCCAACCCGCCTTCGACTGCACCGCCTTCTTCGAGTACGGAGGCAAGCCCGAAGAGGTGCGCAAGGCATTCGAACAATCCCCCGAGACGATGGCCTGGAACTGGTTCACCTGCCTCAACCAGCCGGAGATCAAGGGCAGCACCGATCGCGTCTGGGAGGGCCTCAAGCCCACCGACCAGGTCTTCCTGCCCGACGGCAGCCAGCCGTTGCCCTATGAACAGCGCGAGCCCACGCCGGTCGCGGTGATCAAGGCCGCGCAGGCCATGGGCATGGACACCACGCGCACCTTCCACAACCTCGACAGCACCCAGCAGGTCGACGGCCTGATCCTGGAGATGGGCGGCAATGTGCCGGCGGCGCAGAGGGGCCAGCCGGTGCGCTTCCAGTTGCTGATGGGCAGGGACACCTTCGGCTACATCGTCGACAAGGGGGTCTACAACGTCGACGGCCAGGCCGCGCTCACCGGCAACCTGGCCTTTCCCGCCGCCGCCTGGGAGCTGAAGACCTCATGGATCTGGATCGGCAACGACCAGGCCTTCATGAAGACCCTGGCCAACGACGGCTACTACATCGCCCAGGCCTACTACCTGCAGAACGGCAGCCAGTACCAGGTGGGCTACGCGGCCCTGAGCGGCATGCACGTGATCAACAAGCTCACCCAGGACTGGGCCTGGACCACCTTCGAAAACCGCAACAACAGCAAGTACACCGTCACCAACGACATCCCGCCCAAACCCATGACCAACAGCACCGGGCCCACCAGCGCCGCGCAACCGGTCAACGCCAGCTTCCAGTCGCAGTACCCGGCCCTCGCCCAGTACGAGCTGATCGGCGTGCAGCACACGGCGGGCGGTGCACCCAAGCTGCTGGCCAACTCCCAGCTGGAGTCGGCCTTCCAGAGCCAGTCCTCGTGCCTCGCCTGCCACGACACCGCGGCCTATTCGGCGAAGAAGGGCTACTTCAACTTCGCGCTGCCGCAGCAGGACGGGATCGTCTACCCCACCGAGCCGCTGCCGGATTCGGCCTTCGCCGGCTACAACAAACTGGACTTCGTCTGGTCGCTGAAACGCGCCCAGTGGAAGCGTCAAGGAGTACAGCAATGAGCGTCTTGAACTTCCCCCGCCTCTACCTCAACGGGCATTTCTTCTGGAACCCGCCGACGGCCAACAACAACGACATCTACCCGCTCTACGACGCGGCGAAGATGGACCTGAACTGGCCCTTCCTGGAGAGCTTCGGCATCAACCCCGCCAACGCGCGGGACAAGGTGCTGCCCTGGATGATCGCCCCGCTGCCCGAGGCCCAGGTGCCGGACTACGTGCTGCAGGTGCCCAACAACAGCGCCAACAGCGGCCTGCCGCAGATCCCCGCGGAATGGGACCTGTTCGGCGACAACGCCTGCGGCACCGTGGACTACAACGACATCCGCTCGCTCATCATCGGCGGCGAACTGCAGGCCAACAGCTACATCGAGCAAGACCCCATCGTGGGCAAGGGCTTCCAGTTGCTGGGCAACCCCTTCGGCAGCGACAAGCCCACCCCGGCGCGCTTCGTCGACATCAGCCCCTGGCAGAACACCTTCACCGCGCTGTACTTCGACCGCCTGGTACTGGGCGACGCCACCTGCGGCCTCACGGCCAAGCGCGCCTACCGCATGCTCGACCGCTTCCTCAACTTCAACTGGGGGGCCGTGCAGGGCCTGAACACGGTCACCACCACCTGGCAGACCTGCTTCCCCCGCGAGAACCTGCAGTGGCAACTGGGCGACTCGGCCCTGCTCAAGGCCCTGCAGCAACAGATGGAGGCGCAGAACGCCAAGGGCCTGATGTTCCGCTTCACCACCTACCTGACCTACTACGACCGCAACGGCATCTTCAACGACTACCCGAAGGTGGTGACCCGTACCGACGGGCCCGGCTGCAAGACCTGCGCGACCGATCCCCAGTGCGCTGACTGCCAGCAGTGCCTGAAGGCCCTGGCCGTGCAGCAGCAGGCGCTGCAGGACATGTACCAGAAGGGGCTGGACAACGTCGCCGACATCTTCTTCAACCCGGCCTACAGTCGCACCGCCGGCGTGCTGGGCCTGTGGTTCGCCGATGAGTACCCCACGGCCCCTGCCGGTCGCCGGCTGGAGCCGGTCGGCGACTTCCCGATCCCGGGGGGCAGACCGGGAGCGACTATCCAGTTGGGGGTGATCTCCGCCCAGGCCCAGGGCGACCTGCTGTCCCTGGACCTCGGTACCGGCTTTCCCTTCCAGCCGTTGAAAGCGACCGAGGCGACCGTGCCGGAGTGCGAGAAGCTCCAGCTGGGCGATTTCCAGGTCGGCATCCAGCAGAACGGCCAGTTCCAGCCCCTGGCCGACCTCGCCTACGCCCAGTACGCCCAGGCCGCCTTCGACAAGCGTGCAGGCCTGGTGGACCTGCCCGTGAAGGATGCCGTGGCCAGGACCCAGGCCGGCACCCTGGCCCTGCAGACCCAGGGCGCCAGCCCGATGCTCGCCGCCCAGCAGCAGATGTGGACCGCCGAAGTGATCGAGAGCGGCACCTTCATCGACGTCGGGGACACCCGCGTCCTGCAGATCATGGTGCAGTACGACGGCCTGCCCGCACCGGCCGGCACCACCTTGTGGGTGGCGGAATACAACAACCCCTACATGCTGACCACCAGCAGTTACTTCCTGGCCTTCGGCAATGACGTGGATTTCGGGCTGATCGCAGACGACCCCGCGAACCGCAACAAGAACGCCACCCTGCTGCCACAGTTCGCCGGCACCCAGGCGCCGGCGAGCCTGGTCAGCGAGGGCGCCGGCCGCAGCCTGCAGCACATGCTGCCGGCGGGCGACACCCCGACGGCCACGATCAACTACCAGCACGTCAAGGCCACCCCGGCCGGCGTCAGCCTGGCGCCCTGCCTGCAGTTCGTCCCGTCCATCCCGCGCACGGGCGTGCTGGGTAACGGCGCCACGGTGGACTACAGCCTCACGCAGATCACCACCGACGCCAACGGCATCGCCCAGGTAACGGTCAAGGCCATCGCCGCCGGCTTCCCGACCCTGCGCTTCTTCGTCCAGGACGGCCCCGGTGCAGCGCCTGCGGTGCCCTTCAGCTTCGACTATCCGACCGCCTACACCGACTTCCTCGCACCCCTGCGGGTGCTGCCGGACGAGCCCGGGCTGATGGGCGAATTCGTCGCGGCCTGGAACAAGGTGTGCATCCAACAGGATGCGCGGGTGCAGATCTGGGAGGGCTTCATCTACCCGCGCATCTTCGAGCCGTTCTATTACCTCTACCCGATCATGGACAAGTACATGCCGCTGAACTCCCTGCAGCGCATCGAGGGCGCCATCGACCAGTTGATCCGCCTGGTCAGCAAGCCCTACCAGGAGGAAAGCACCCTGGCCATGCCCATCACCCGCGACCTGCCGCAGAGCCGGCGCGCGGTGCTGGAACGCTGGGCCAACGAGCTGGTGAAGCTCAACTACCCGCCCCGGCCCCTGACCTGAACCGTCGTAGACCTGGAACCCGCAGGCGGGCCGGCACCGCTCGCCCGCCCTGCCCGTTACGAAGGAGTGTCCCCATGAAGAAAGCCCGTCTGCTCGCCTGGCTGCTGCCCCTCGCACTGCTCGGCCAACCTGCCCTCGCCGCCGATGACGAAGGCGACGTGTTCTTCACCAACGGCGTGCACAACACCCTCGGTTGCGACGCCAGCAACGGCAACTGCATCGCCGAGCGCAAGCCCGGCGAGCCCAGCGATCCGTTCTTCCCCGCCACCTGGATCAGCGACTGGACCATGTTCCGCGTCACCCAGAACTACGAGAAGAACCCGCCGCCCTACAGCAACCCGCCCAGCACCCTGAAGCCGGCCGACTACACCGTCTCCAAGGGCACCAGCTACTACGACACCACCTACATCCCCGCCGATGGCGACGGCTACGGCGCGATGATGGAGCACTACGAGAAGTACTGCCTGCCGATCTTCCCGATCAAGGACAACAACTACACCTGCTCCTTCGTCTCCCTGGGCAACAAGGCGTTCTTCCTCACCTACGAGGACCGGCCCAAGGACATGCCCGAGTGCTGCTCCTTCTCGCCCATGAACCACCCGGCACGCCAGGACTTCGTCCAGCACCTGCCCTACAGCCCGGCCCGCAGCCAGAACCTGGGCGGCAGCGTGCAGGCCTATGCGCTGGACGTGCAGTCGCCCCAGGGGCCGATCCTGTTCGGCTACGCCTTCCACAAGGACGCCACCCGCGCAGGGCCTGGCCAGCCGCTGTTCCGCCACCCGCAGTCGTTCTACTTCTCCGGGGACGCCAGCGTCGCCAACGCGCCCATCGTCAGCCAGAACTACGTCAACTTCCGCACCGACAAGCCGGACCCGGCGCAGACCTGGGACCAGGTGGCCAAGAAGTGCCCGGTGAACCCGCAGCCCTGCCAGTTGTTCAACCCGCCGGCGTCCCAGGACAACGGCGCCGAGGCGCAGTGGAACAAGCTCCAGTCCCGCAAGCCCTGACCGGCAAGGAGAGCCGCCATGAATCCAAGTTTCCGCCTCACCGGGCTGGCACTGCTGGCCCTCGCCTGCGCCAGCTGCAACCTGCGCGAGCAATCACCAGTCCCCACCACGCCCGCACCGACCAACGCACAGTGCCAGCCCCCCACCACCGCCCCGGCCGCCAACGCCAGCCAGCAAGCCTTCGATGACTACAGCTGGCGACTGTTCATCGCCCTCAACTGGCCCGCCATGGCCGGCCAGCGCGGGCAGCCGGACTGCAGCCAGCCCCTCGGCGGGGCCGGCCCCAGGGTCTGGCAGAGCTACAAGACAGTGAGCGAGATCTTCCTGCCCAATGGTGCCAACCCCGGTCCCTGGAATTCGCCGCTGGGCACGCGCAGCCTCGGCATCATCAACATCGCCGCCTTGAAGAACACCTCGGTGGTGCAGGCCGTGGACCAGGCCGTCGGCGGCTGGCTCATCGACCAGAAGGGCAACCCCACCTACTACGACATCTCCGCCAACCAGGCCTCCTACGACTACATCGTGCAGAACGGCTTCTACAACGCCAACACCGTGTCCAGGGCGCAGAACATCGCCTTCCCGGCCCAGGCCACCGAGGTCAAGGCCGCCTGGCGGGTGCTCACCAGCCAGGACGACGCCAGCCGCTACCTGACCACCCAGGCCCAGGTGGCGCAGTTCAATGCCCAGGGCCAGCCCACCGGCAGCACGGCCCCGGCCACATTGGGGCTGGTGGGCCTGCACATCATCGTCAAGGCGCCGGGCTACCCGCAGTGGATCTGGTCCACCTTCGAGCAGGTGGACAACGTCCCGGGTTCCTCTGCCGGCAACGGCACCTACAGCTACTACAACGCCAGCGCGCCGGCGGCCAGCGTCAACCAGTCGCCCTGCAACTGGCAGCAGCAGGGCAGCCAACTGGTGTGCACGCCCAAGCCCGGCGCCACCTTCCAGACCCCGGACCCGCTCAGCCGCGTCACCCCCATTGCCAGCACCACGGCCGCCGTCAACGGCCTCTACCAGCAGAACCTCGGCAGCAACGTGCTGCGCTACTACCAGTTGGTCACCACCCAGCGCCCGCTGATGCCGGACAACCCCAGCAACCCGCTGGGCCAGCCGACTCCGGCGCTGTCCGCCAACGTCACCATGGAGAGCTACATCCAGCCCAACAGCAGCTGCATGAATTGCCACTCCATGGCCACGCCGGTGCACAGCCCCTACAAATCGGACTTCTCCTACCTGTTCAAATTCGCCAAGGCGCCGGCAACGGCACCCCACAAGGACGAGGAATGACCCCATGAGCATCCTGAACGGACCCCGACTGAACTTCTGGGGCGGCATCCGCACCGACGTGAGCCTGCCCAACAACTCGCCGACCATTCCCATGGGCACCGGCGGCTCGCAGACGCTGAACCTCTTCGACCTGCCCAACTCCCAGGTGGCAGCCGAAGCCGCCAGCTACAGCGACGACCAGCTCAACGAACTGATCAACGCCCCCAATGGCGACTACTACACCGCCGGCGGCTGGAATCATTACGGCCAGCACGTGGTGGACATGCAGAACGTGCTGATCAGCTCCCAGGGCACGCCGGGCGCCATCAGCACCACCGGCGACCTGGTGGGGCAACCGGTCTACCTGCTCGGCTCCAAGGACCCGGTGACCAACCAGCCGCCGGTTTCCGGCCCGATGATGGTGGACCTCGACCCCACCAGCGGCATCACCACGCAGATCTACATCGGCGGCCTGCAGATCGGCGGCACCAGCAACCCGCAACTGGTGATCCAGGCCGACGTGGTGGCCAGCAGCTTCGACGTGGCCAAGCGGCTGCTCGTGGGCGAGACCGATGCGCCGGGCTCGTCACCGCTGTCCGGCACCTTCCAGGTCACCTTCCCGCTGAGCGCCGTCGTCAGCTGGAACCAGAACAGCGCCATGCTCAAGTCCATCATCCAGGCGCCGGGCGCCACCGGCATCGTGGTGCGCTTCGTGATGTTCGAGATGTGCCCTGGCATGACCACGCCCCAGCTGGACGCCGACTACGCCGCCGGCCAGTACACCCCCAACCCCAGCATCGGCCGGGTGGTCGGCACCCTCGCCCCGGCCTTCGCCGGCGAGCCGCTGATCTGCCCAGTCGGACGCCAACTGGTGAACGGCAAGACCGGCGGCACCGGCTACGCGGAGGTGGTCGCCCTCAAGGGCCAGAACCTGCTCAGCCTGGACATGCTCAACCTGATCCCCAAGGCCACCTTCCGCGCCGTGCGCACCGACATCACCAGCCCCATCGGCCCGAACATCGACTACGGCCCGGTGAGCATCAGCGCCGGCGGCACCACCCTGGTCACCCTGCCGTCGAGCAACCCCTACCTGCTGGACTACTACCTCTACGGCGGCATCCTCGACCAGGCCCTCAATGCCACGCAGCTCACCCAGGTGAATGGCTCGCCCCTCAGCCTCTCCGCCCCCAACACCGTCGCCGGCACCAAGCTGGCGGTGAGCGAGATGACCTACCGGCTCTACTGCGACCAGCGCAACCTGTACATGGACGAGTACCCGGAAGGCGTTACCCTCGACCTGCAGGTGCGCTACCTGGGCGGGCCGGTGCCCGCCGCCGGAAGCATCACCCTGGCCGCCTCCTCCCCTGGCAGCTACGAGGATTCGAAGTACTGGGACCTGCTCGACTACCCCGCCACGTTCGCCATCGCCAAGGGCCAGACCAGCGTCCAGATCCCCATCAGCTGCAAGGCCGGCACCACCGCCCAGGCGGGCTATACCAACCTGGAATACTCCCTGGAGGACGGCAGCAGCTTCAGCAACTTCCGCATCTACTCCATCACCGACTTCGGCATCCCCGCTGGCAGTGTTCCCACCTGGGACCAGGTCTACCCGGCCGTGCTGCGCTTCCACTACCTGGCCTTCCCGGCCATGTCGCGGTTCATCCCGCTGAACCAGCAGGACGCCATCTGGAACGCCCGCGCGGCCATCGTCGCGCGCACCGCCGATGCCTATCGCGGCACCACCCTGTACATGCCGGTGGTGCGTTCCATGTCGCCTAGCCAGCGGGCGCTGCTCAAGGCCTACCTCACCAGCACGCCCTGGCAGCCATGAGCAGGAGGCACCCATGACCGTGACCATCCCCCCCTCCCCACAGGAAGACCTGCGCCGTTCCACCGTGGTCGTCGAAGGCCTGCTCAACCCTCGGGGCCTGTGCCTGCAAGCCGACGGCAGCCTGCTGTTGGTGGAAGCCGGCTCGGGCCACCCGGACGCGCCCTTCAGCGGCCGTATCAGCCGCCTGCGCCCTGCACCGGGCAGCCCCGGCGCCTACCTGGCCGCCGAGCTCGTCGCCGAGGGCTACCGCTCCATGAACATGCAGGTGCGCATGCTGCGCGACGAGATCATGGGGCTCTCGGACATCGCCTGCGCCGACGGCCGCTGCCTGGCCAGCCTCACCGACTACGTCGAAGGCTCGCGGGTGCTCGACCTGGCGCAGCACCCGCCCACGGCGGTGTTCCACAGCCGTGGCAACCTCAACGCCCTGTGCTTCCACCCCAGGCGACGCACCTGGCTCTCGGTGAAGCCCGATACCAACCAGGTGGTGGAGTTCGACGACCAGGGTGAACGGGTGGTCGCCCAGATACCCGACATGGACCAGGGCCAGGACGCGGTGCCGGTCACCCTGGTGTACGAGCCCACCACCGGTGCAGTCCTGGTCAGCCTGTTCTCCGGCGAACGCCGGCTGGACCCGACGCGCCAAGGCGTCGACTTCGTCGAACGGGCCGGCCAGGTGATCCGCGTCTGGCCAGAGGACGGGCGCATCCAGCCGCTGATCACCGGCCTGCAACTGCCCACCGGCCTGGCCCTCACGCCGGGCGGCGGGCTGCTGATCCTCGAGCTGTGCCGCTCCCTGCTGCAGCCCCTCGGCCCGGACTGGCAAGGCGAAGCCCGCCACGGCGGCTTCGAGCGCTTCAGCGGCCGCCTGCTGCACTGCGACCTGGCCACCGGCACCACCCGCGTCCTCGCCACCGGCCTGGACACCCCCTCCAACCTCTGCCTGCTGGACGACGCCGTGCTGGTCAGCGAAGGCATGGGCCTCCACGGCCGCCCCCTGCCCCTCCCCGGCGGCGGCACCACCCCGCTGGATGGGCGCATACGGCGGGTGCTGTTGCAGGGGTATCTCTAGAGGCGGATCTCCCGTGGCGGCGTGCCTGTCGCCACGGGATATTTTCGTTACGTAACGCTTTCTTTTTTCCGTTACGTAACTAGAATTGCGCCGTCTCCCCAGGAACGGCCCCATGAACACCCCCGAATCCCGCAAACGCGGCCGCCCCGCCACCGGCAACGCCATGAGCAACGCCGAGCGCCAACGCGCCTACCGCGAGCGCCAGGCGAAAAAGCGTAACGCCGAGGCCGTAACGTTAAATGAGCGAGCCCAGCAAACCCTCGAAAGCAGCGAACAGCTGCGCGCCCAACGCGACCTGGCGCTTCTGGTTCAGGCCCAGGCGGAACAGAAGGCGCGGGAATGGGAGGCCAAGGCCAAGTCATTGCTCAAGCAGTTGCGCGAACTGGAACAGCGCAAGGACGCCCCGCTGGCCTGGTACCAGGACCCGGGCCTGGAGGCGGTCTATGTCCTGGAGTCACGCCTGCGCGAGGAGAAGAACTGGAAACGCGTCGCCTCCATGGGCGCATTCACCCGCAAGGAAGTGGCGGATGAATGGCTGAAATCCATGGTGGCCCACAGCAGCATGATCGAGTACCGGGTGAACCGGATCAGGTTCAAGACCGAATGAGTCAGGCCGCTCTCTTGAGCCGCCAGTAATACGCCAGGCAAGCCGCGATGCAGACGAGCGAGAGGATGCCGAACAGCTGCGAGGGGCGATCCACCGCTGTCGCCACGCCATACAGCGGGTAAGGCAGGCAGGCCAGGAGCAGCCACAGCGCCGACCGGCGTGAGAAGAACAGCAGCGCACCGGCGAGGGTGAGGAGGAGCGCGAAGAGGTAGAGCCCGGCGGCCCCGAACAGGGAGATGCCCCCGGTCCTGAGCAGCTCCCAGATTTCCCCGCTGTGCCACAGCAGCACCAGGAACGGGATGGCGCCGGCCGCGATAATCGCCAGGCGCAGCGCAATGGGGTTCTTGCTCGATCCGTCGGCAGTCAGCTCCGCCGGGGAAGCCGATGAAGGGGATTGATAGGGGTTGTCCATGCCAGATGCTCCTTATGAGAGCTGCGAATCTACTGCCCTTACGCCCAGGCCACCAGCTCGATTCCGATCTTTCGCTGGCCCGGCATCCGTGGCCTGCAGCCCTGCCGCCGCTTCGATAAACCGAACCACGGAACCCCATCCGCAGTCGAAAACCAGGTAGGACCCATTAACGTGCCAACCGTGGCCGAGGTATCGGCGCGGTGCGGCCGTACATAAGGAGACCCACCGATGGTCACTCACTACAAGGTCGCCGGCCACCTCGCCTGCGGTCATCACGGCAACAACCTGGTTTCCACCACTGAACTGGCACGGGTCAAGTGCCGCACCTGCCGCAACACCGAAGTCTTCAAGGAGGCCCGTCGCACCGCGCGCAATGCCGCACGGCGTGCCGCCCGCAAGGCCAAGGCCGAAAACGCCGCCAACGATTGGCGCAGCAGCTGGGAGCAACACCTCGCCGCCCTGCCCGGCCGCCAGCGCCTGCCCCGTGGTTTTGGTGAACAGGGCTTCGTCTGACCCGCACGCGGGGCCGCTGTCCTGGCGGCCCCGCCTTCGCTCCGCCCTTCCCTACAGCCTTTTGCCGCAACGCCGCTGGCCTCGCCAATGGCGCCTGGCCGACAATCCCCCGCAGCCCTGAGCCCATGCTTTCCTGGAACTGGAATCCGCGATGCAGAACGCTCATATCGGCCTGGTCATCATCGGTCTCATCATCGCTTTTGGCCTGGTGCTGTTCTATTTCGACCACCTGCGCGAGCCCCGCAAGCCGCCACCCGCGGAGGATGAAGCCACCTGAAACGCCAACGGCCCGGTTTATCCGGGCCGTTGCGTTGTTGGGGTGCACAAACCGTAGGTTGGCGCCGAGCGCAGCGAGGCCCAACGGTGCGGTGCTCGACATCGCTACGTTGGGCTTCGTACCTCAGCCCAACCTACGTGCTGCATACGCGTGGCACCGATCAACTGACCAGCACCACCCCGCCCGGCAACTCGGTGACCGTGGCGCCGTAGGCGTCGCGGATCAGGGCGGCGACTTCGGCCAGCTGGTCGAGGCGGAAGCGGGCCTGGACCTTGCGCCGGCCGAGTTCCTGGTTGACCAGCAGGATCATCCCCGGGCGGTAGCGGTTTATCTCGTCGATCACCGTGGCCAGGGGCGCGTCGTCGAACACCAGCAGTTGTTGGCGCCAGGCCATGACCACTGCGGGGTCGAAGGCGATCGGTTCGCTGCGGCCGCCTGCGTCATAGGTCAGCTGGCGGCCGGGCGGCAGCAGCAGGCTGCGCCCGCGCACCTCCACCGCCAGGCTGCCTTCCAGGCAGGTGACGCAGATGGCCTCGCCCACGGCGCGGACGTTGAAGCGTGCACCGGCGGCATCCAGGGTGCCGGCCCCGGCCACCACGCGAATCGGCGCCTTCGCCAGCACTTCCACCTCGCCTTCGAGCAGTTCGATGCCCGCCACGCCGCCGCCCAGGGGGCGCCGGTTGATGCGGGTACGGGTGTTGAGTTCGAGGGTCAGCCCCTCGGCGAAGTCCACACGACGCTGCTCGCCCACTGCGGTGCTGTAGTCGGCGCCCATGCCGGGAAGCGCGTCCGGCAACCAGGGGCGCGCCATTACCACGGCCAGGGACGCGGCGATGGCACCACCGAGGAAGGCACGCCGGCCGAAGCGCCGGGGCGGCAGGCTGGCCACCAGCGGCGCAGGCTGCTGCAGCGCCAGCGCGGCGGGCGCAAGGGCCTGCCACAACGCCCGGGCACGGGTGAAGGCTGCGCTGTGGCGCTCGCTTTGCGCACACCACAGGCGGAAGGCCTCGGCGTCACGGGTGGTCGCGCGGCCGGAGGTGAGGCGGAGCAACCAGGCTCGGGCTTCTTCCTCCAGCCGGGTCTGCCCGGCGGTGCCGGAATCGGGTGCTGTCATGGCGTCGTCGTTCAACCGCAGCTGTTCTCGGGAGTGATCGCGGGGCGCTCGTTCAGCCCCTCGACCCTATGACTGTTTTCCGGCGCCGGGACCGAACCGTTGCACCACTTTTCTTTCCAGGCGCGCTGCGCAATAGCCCAGCGCGGCCTTGAGCTCCTTCTCCACCATGCGCGTGGAGATGCCGAAACGCCGGGAAATCTCCAGGTGCGGCACCTCTTCCATGCGCGCCGCGATAAGGATCTGCCGACGCCGTGGCGTCAGCTCCGCCAGCGCCGTGACCAGCGCCCGGATCTCGATCTGCCCGCCGACGATCACCGCCGGGTCGAGGTGCTCCTCGGCCAGGTGCAGCAGGTCCTCGACCTCCTCGCCGGTGAGCAGGCGCGCGTCCTGGGCACGGCGGTCGGCGGCGACGTTGAGGGCCATGCGATAGAGGTAGGCACCGGGCTTCTGCACGCCTTCCGGCTCGTCCATGCGATCCAGGCGCAGGTAGGTTTCGTGGAGCACATCGTTGGCCAGGTCATCCGACCCCAGGCGCCGTTTCAGGCGCGTCCTGAACTCCTCGTAGGAAGCCAGAAACAGCCTGAGCATGGTGCCACGCTCCTTGTTATTCATGCCCCCGCAGCTCCTTCCCACTTGTTGCATTCCATGCTGGCGGCCGCCTCCGGAACCACCAGCACGGTGACCGGCTGGGGCAGGGATGACGGTGGCGCCCTGTCGATCATCAGGCCACGCAGGCTTTCCACCAGTGCCGCATCGCGCCGCAGGTTGCCGGTGGGCCCCAGCAGGCGGCTGTGCTCCACCCGGCCGACGGGGCCTATCCAGAGCTGCAACGCGGCGCGGTAGCCACCGGGCCGGGTCAGTGGTGAACGGCACAAGGCCTTCGCCAACGCGCCCTGCAGGGCCGCCGCGAAGCTGCCCTGTTCCCAGCGCGTCGCCGCACCGTGGTTGCGCCCCGCAGGCGCCGTCGAAACCTTGGCCGGCAACACGGTGAAGGCCCGGCCCTCGCTGTGCTGGGCCATGAGCCCGGTACCGGTCAGCAATCTGGCCAATGCCTGGCGTGCGCCGAGCCGGCCGTTGACCGACGCCGAGCGCCGCCCGCGCGTCAGTTCGCGGTCCACCAGGATGGCCATCCCGGTCAGCTCGCTGAAGCGCTCCAGGGCCTGGGACAGGTCCTGCGCCGGCAGGTCGAACTCCAGCGGGCCCTCTTCGGCCCGGCCCTCACCCGCGAGCGCCATGCATGGCAACGCCGCCAGGCAGCAGGCTGCGACGAAGAGGACGATCAGCACCGCTGGCGCGAGGCAGCCCCTCGCCACGGCTTCCATTGACATAGGCGGCTTCCGACCCGTACTGCGTGTCGATGCATTGCTGGCTTGACCCAGGAAGGCAATCCTGAGGTCTGTTCATGTCGATTGTGTGACGGGCGTTGCAAAAAAGACTTCGCAGCGATGACGGCGCTTTTACCGTAGATTTCCCGGCAATGATCCAGCATCTGGAGGCAATCATGCCCGCACGCATCGCCCTCGCCGGCCTCGTTCTCGCCCTTGCACCGCTGTTGGCCAGCGCCGATGAAGGAACCCCGCAAGGCAGTTGCATCAGTGCCGAAGTAAACGGCTACAAGGCCTTGTCCTATGACTGCCTGAGCCAGCGCCTGGCCAACCCGGATGGCGCCGAGGCGGCCCGCCGCAACCAGGCCGCCCTGCAGGTGCCCATCGAACGCCGCCCGGCCAACCAGCTGGGCCTCGCCACGCCGGCCGCTACCGGCGTGCGCATGGGCGCCAACTTCGGCCACTCGGTGCAGCCGCAACGCCCGGCGCCCTGAGCCGCGCCAGGCAACCGCTCTAGCCCGCCACTTTCAGCGCAGCCCGCGCCGCTCCTGCTTATTCATTTATCGAATTTAAAAAGACAAATTAATTCTTTTTTGTCCGCTTCAGCCCCCTGCCAGAATCGCCTCGCCAGCGGGCAACCCCCTCCGGCGAACGGCGGCGCTTCCCACCCGGAAGCGACCGCCCCCGACAGATGAGCGGAGCCCGGCCATGTGCGCCAGGGCCCGCCAAAGGAGCTGGATATTCATGAAGAAGCTGACTGCCCTCACCGCCCTCGCACTCGCCCTTTCCACCCTCTCCGGCCTGGCCCAGGCGGACCGCCTCGATGACATCCGCAAGGCCGGCGTCCTGCGCGTCGCGGCCTTCGACAGCAACCCGCCCTTCGGCTTCGTCGATGGCGAAACCAAGCAACTGGCCGGCCTGGACGTGGACTACGCCCGCGCCATCGCCGACAAGCTCGGGGTCAAGTTGCAGCTGCAACCCACCAACCCGGCCAACCGCGTGCCGCTGCTGGTGGCCAACAAGGTCGACCTGGTGCTTGCCAACTTCACCATCACCCCGGAGCGCGCCGAACAGGTCAACTTCAGCATTCCGTACTTCTCCTCGGGGCAGCAGTTCATCGTCAAGAAAGGCACCCTGAAGAACACCGACGACCTGAACAAATGGCGCGTGGGCGTCGACAAGGGCACGGTCAACGAAGGCGTGCTGCGGGAGAAATTCCCCGGCGCCAAGGTGGTGGCCTATGACGACACCCCCTTCGCCTTCACCGCCCTGCGCAACGGCCAGGTCCAGGCCATCACCCAGGACGGCCCCAAGCTGATCGGCCTGCTGGCCAACGTGCCAGACAAGGACAAGTACGAAGTCCCGCCCTTCACCATCTCCAGCGACCTGATCGGCGTCGGCATTCCCAAGGGTGAAACCGCGCTGACCGAGTACGTCAACCAGACCCTGCAGGAGCTGGAAGACAAGGGCCGCGCCCAGGCCATCTACGACACCTGGTTCGGCCCGGACACCAAGACCCCGCTGGCGCGCCTGTACAAGATCGGCACGGTGCACTGATCGCGCCATGAACCGGTGGGCCCGCGCCTGGAGCCCACCGACCACACCGCACGCCTTCCCTCCCCGATCCCCGCCTATGCGGGGATCACCCATTGAAAGACCTCGACAATGTTCGGCGACCTCCTCGCTCCCCGTTACCTGCATTGGCTGCTGGACGGCTTCCTGCTGACCCTCTGCACCTCGCTGCTGGTCTGCGTCATCGGCACCCTGCTCGGCGCCCTGGTCGCCGTCGGCCGCCAATTGCCCGGCCGCCTGTCCTGGCCGGCACGCAGCTACCTTTCGGTGCTGCGCAACACACCGCTGCTGGTGCAGCTGTTCTTCTGGTACTTCGGCGTGCCCGCGCTGCTGCCGGAGGAGCTGGTGTTCTGGCTCAACCTGCCCCATGAGCTGGCGTTGGGTTCGGTCACGCTGGCCTGGCCCTCCTTCGAATTCCTCGCCGCCGCGCTGGGCCTGTCGCTCTACACCAGCGCCTTCATCGCCGAAGAGCTGCGCGCCGGCATCGCCTCGGTGCGCCCGCAACAGCGTGAAGCGGGTATGGCGCTGGGCCTGCGACCGGGCCAGGTGTGGCGCTACATCATCCTGCCCCAGGCTTTGCACACGGCCTTGCCGCCGCTGTTCGGCCAGTACATGAACGCCCTGAAGAACAGCTCTCTGGCCATGGCCATCGGCCTTGCCGAGCTGTCCTACGCCTCGCGCCAGGTGGAGACGGAAACCTTCAAGACCTTCCAGGCCTTCGGCATCGCCACCCTGCTCTACCTGGGCGCGGCGATCGCCATCGAAGTGGCCGGCACGCTGATCCACCAGCACCGCCGCCACGTGCGCGGGGAGGCCTGAGATGGATTTCTCGGTGATTCTCGACAACCTCGATTACTTCCTGCTTGGTGCCTGGCCCGATGGCCCCCTGGGCGGCGCCGCGCTGACCCTGCTGCTGTCGCTGCTCTCGGGCATCGCCTCGGCGGCACTGGGCCTGGTCCTGGGCATCGCCCTGGCGGTGCTCGAAGGCCGGTCGCGCCTGGTGCTGCTGGCGGTGCTGGGCTTCTTCCGCGCCATTCCGGTGCTGATGCTGATCTTCTGGAGCTACTTCCTGCTGCCGGTGCTGTTCCAGGTGGATGTGCCGGCGCTGGCGACCGTGGTCTGCGCGCTGTCGTTGATCGGTGGCGCCTACCTGGCGCACTCGGTGTGCGCCGGCATCCAGAGCCTGCCGCACGGCCAGTGGGACGCCGGCCGCGCCCTGGGCCTGCGCCCCTGGCAGGTGCTGCGGCTGATCATCCTGCCCCAGGCGCTGCCGATCATGCTGCCGTCCTTCCTCAACCAGTGGGTGTCGCTGATCAAGGACAGCTCCCTGGGCTACGTCATCGGCGTTGGCGAGCTGTCCTTCGTCGCCACCCAGGTGAGCAACCGGGTGATGGTGCACCCGACCGAGGTGTTCCTCTTCGTGGCGTTGTTGTATTTCGTGATGTGCGCAGGGCTCGATTTGCTTGCGCGGGTGGCGAGCCGTAACCCAAGTCGTAGGTTGGGTTGAGGTACGAAGCCCAACGGTACGGGGTTGGAGATTGCACCGTTGGGCCTCGCTGCGCTCGGCGCCAACCTACATGCCCGTATCCTGGCGACGTTGACGGCGATTGATGGGTTTCGCTGCGCTCTACCCACGGGCTGAAGCCCGGGCTACCGGGAGCGGCTAGGCGAAATGCCGGTTGGCGATGCGTTGCAGGCCGAGGTTTTCGCGCAGGGTGCGGCCTTCATATTCGCGGCGGAACAGGCCCAGGCGCTGCAGTTCGGGGATCACCAGGTCGACGAAGTCCTCCAGCCCGCCGGGCAGGTGGGTGAACAGCAGGTTGAAGCCGTCGGCCGCACGTTCTTCGTACCAGCAGGCCATTTCCTCGACTATCTGGCTTGGCGTGCCCACCAGCAGGCGATGACCGCCGGCACCCAGCGTGCGCAGCAGCTGTGCGGCGGTGGGCTTCTCGCGGCGGATCAGGTCGACCACCAGTTGCTGGCGGCTCTTGTGGCGCTCGGTGAGCGGCAGCGGGTCAGGCAAGACCACCGGCGCATCCGGCGGCAGGCGTTCCAGGTCGATGCCGATGTCCAGCAGAAAGGACAGCGCCTTGAGCGCCGCCTCCGGGTCCACCAGGGCCTGCAGTTCTTCGTGCTTTTCCTCGGCCTCGCTGGCCGTGCGCCCCACCACCGGGGCCAGGCCGGGGAATACCTTGAGTTCATCCTCCCCGCGCCCGGCCCGGGCCAGGCGGCGGTGGATGTCGGCATGGAAGGCCTTGCCCTCCTCCAGGGTCTGTTGCGCGGTGAACACCAGCTCGGCGGTGCGTGCCGCCAGGGCGCGGCCAGCCTCGGAGGAGCCGGCCTGGGCGATCACCGGCCAGCCCTGCAGGGGCCGTGGTGCGTTGAGCGGGCCGCGCACGCGGAAGTGCTCGCCCTCGTGTTCGAGCACGCGCATGCGCGCCGGCTCCAGCCAGGTGCCGGAGGCCTTGTCCAGGGGGAAGGCGTCGTCCGCCCAGCTGTCCCAGAGCCCGGTGACCACCTCGAAGAACTCCCCGGCGCGCTGGTAACGGTCGGCATGCTGCAGGTGCTCGGCGCGGTTGAAGTTCTCCCCGCCGATCAGCGCCGTCACCAGGTTCCAACCAGCGCGCCCGCCGGACAGGTGATCCAGCGAGGCGAACTTGCGGGCGATGTTGTAGGGCTCGTTGTAGCTGGTGTTGGCGGTGGCGATCAGGCCGATGTGCTGCGTGGTCACCGCCAGCGCCGGCAGCAAGGTCAAGGGGTCCCAGCGCAGGCTGTACGCGCTGCTACGCAACACGCGCGGGTCCAGCTCGCCCACCGCCACGTTGTCGTTGAGGAACAGCGCATCGAAGCGCCCGCGCTCCAGGGTCTGGGCGTAGTGCCGGTAGCGCTCGAAGTTGATCGAGGCGTCGGCATCCGCCCGGGGGTGCCGCCAGCTGCCGGCGTGGGCGCCGGAGCCGGAGAGAAAGGCACCCAGGCGCAGGCGGCCGTCACGCCTTGCCATGGCTGGGCTCCTGCTCGGCAGCCGCCTCGACGGGCGCAGCGGCCTTGGCCCGCAGCAGCACGGCAACGCTGGCCCACACCAGCAGCACGCTGGCAGCGAGGAACAGCATCACCGCCTGGTAGCCCTGTAGGAAGGCGCCGTGCACCCAGCCCTGCAGCACCTCCGGGGCCTGCACCAGGTGCTCGCCCAGCAGTGCAACGCCCTGCTCCGGCGCTGCGGCAGCACGGGCCAGCCAGTCGGTATCCGCCGGCACGCCCGTGGCGCCGGCCAGTTCGTGAGCGGCGAAGCCGCGGTAGATGCCCACGCCCACGGCCAGGCCGAGGCCGCCGCCGACGTTGTGCAGGGTCATCAGCGAGCCCATGGCCACCGAGCCCACCTGCTGCGGCACCGAGGAGATGCCCAGCACCGTGGACGGCCCGAGGATGCAGGCCCAGCCCAGGCCCATCACCGCGAAGGCGCCGAGCAGGTGCGGCAGTGAGGTGCCTTCGCTGAAGCCGGCCTGCAGCAACGCGGACAAGGCGAAGAACAACAGCCCGGCCTGGATCAGCAGCGCCGGGCCCTTGCGGTCCACCAGGCGCCCCACCACCGGCGAGAGCAGCGCCACGCCCAGGGTGGTGGGCAGCAGCAACAGCCCGCTGGCCTGCACGCTCTCGCCACGGATCAGCGACAGGTACAGCGGCATCACGAAGAAGGCCACGCAGTAGAACAGCGCCAGACCGAAGCTGGCGCTGACGGCCGCGACGAAACGGCGATTGGCGAACAGGCGCAGGTCGACGATGGGCGCACGCACCCGCAGCTCCACCGCGACGAAGGCGATGAACGCCAGCACCGCCAGGCCGACCAACCCCAGGGTGGTGGCCGAGGCCCAGCCCCAGGCGCCGCCCTGGACGATCACCAGCACCAGGCTCGGCAGCCCCACCAGCAGCAATGCAGCGCCGGCCCAGTCGAGCCGGGCGCCATCCTGCTCGGCCCGGGACTCGTCCGCCGCCAGGGCGATGATCGCCAGGCTGAGCAGCACGAAAGGCACGTTGACCAGGAAGATCCACTGCCAGCCGAAGGCACTGGTGATCACCCCGCCGAGCACCGGCCCCACGGCAAGGCCGACACCGTTGACGCCGAACAGCACGCCGAAGGCCTTGCCCTGTTCCTCGCTGGCGAAGGTGGCCGAGACGATGGCGCCGGAGGCCGTGTAGAGCACCGCGCAGGCCAGCCCCTGGGCCACCCGCGCCGCCACCAGCGTATCGATATCGGACGCCAGCCCGGCCCCGAGGGAAGCCAGGCCGAATACCGCCAGGCCGATGTTCAGCACCCGTCGGCGGCCATGCAGGTCGGCCAGGCGGCCCACCAGCACCATGGCGCTGGACAGCGCCAGGATGAATCCGTTGATCACCCATTGCAGCCCGCCCACCGAGGCATTCAGGTCGGCCTGCAGGGCCGGCAGCGCGGTGTTCACGATGGTGAAATCCACGCAGCCGAGAAAACTGGCGATGCTCACACCGAGCAAGGCCCACCATTTGCGTTGCTGTTGCGCAAAAACGCTCATGGAAACTCCTATCCGTCATTCAGGTTGGAGGCCATCGTCCGTGTGGCGTGGGGCCGTTTTGGGTGCGCTTTATTCGCGGATGAATCCGCTCCCACGTGTAATTCATCAACCTCCCAGTCGTGTGCCGAGGTGGGTTGGCGATGCTGGGCATCGCTGGGCGAATGAATTCGCCCCTACAGGGAACGATCGTGCCTTGTGGGAGCGAATTCATTCGCGATGGCGGCGCAAGCCGCCCTCAGATCGCAATCGCACTCCCGGCCCAAGCCGGGTGCACGGCGCCCGGCAGGGTGAAGGGGATCGGGATGCCGCGCTTCTTGAACTTCAGCGGCAGCCAGTGCACGCGGTCCGGCGCATGGGGTTCGATCAGCAGGCGCCGGGCGGTGGCCATGGCGTTGGTCATCTGCTGCGGGTAGATCACGTAGTCGTAGCCCTCCTCCGCCCAGAGCGGGAGGATGATCGGCACCTCTTCGAGGATGTATTCGCGGCACTGGGCGGCGGCACGCTCGGTGTCGGCGTCCGGGTCGCGCAATCGGAGGCGCTCGATGAACACGCCGATGGTGGCTTCGATGGCGCCGCGCAGGTCCTCGCTCTCGCGGTACAGCTGGTTCACCTGCTGGCGCAGTTCGGCGTAGCGGTCGGAGGCCAGCTCCTGGTTCCAGCGGCTGATGGTCACCGGCGCTTCCAGGCCGGCCAGGTACTTGCGGTTGCGCGCCAGCCAGGCATCGCCGTCGCGGATGGAGGCAGAGAGCGCCTCCCCCGGGGATTTGCCGTGCTTGTTGTGGCGCTGCAGGGTGTCGGCCACCACCACCTTCACCCGGCTGAAGCCGGACTTGTTGATCAGGTGCACGGTGGAGCTGAGCTTCTGCTCCTCGTGGTATTCCTGGCCCACGCTCACGGCCAGCACGCAGTGCTTACCGGTGAAATCCAGTTCTTCGCCGCCCTTGTTGAAATAGGCCTTGAGGTTGATCGCTTCCACATCGCTCATGTCTTTAGCTCCAGTAGGCAAGGGGCTGGTCGTCGCCGAAATAGCCGATGAATACACCGAGGGTGACCCGGGTGGCGGTGGCCGAGGGGCGCACCGCGTGGATCAGCCGGGGATTGAGGAAGATCAGGTCGCCGGGCTCGGGCTTGATCACCAGATCCGGCGGCGGCAGCAGGTGGCGCTCGATGCCATAGGCGCGCTCGCCGCGCAGGCGGTCGTACTCGATCTCGTCGGGGTGGATGCCCCAGATCTCCAGCTCGCCGCCGTCTTCGGGTATCTGCAGGTAGATGTTGGTGGAGAGCTGGGTGAGCAGCTTCGGTTCGTGGTCCTGGGGCGCGTTGCGTTCCAGGTTGTCGGTGTGGGGCGTGAGGTCGACGCCATTGCCCTGGAAGCGGGCGATGCCGACGAAGCACTTCTCGCCGTTCACATCCAGCAGCCGCGCGCCCTTGGGCCAGGCCTCGTCGAGCAGCAGGCGCAGCTCGTCGATGGGCGACGCCAGGGGGCTGAACACGCTGCGGATCTTGCGGATGTTGGTGATAGCCTGGCGGTGATACTCCAGGCGGCTGGCCTCGTCGCCGATCTCGATATAGGCCTTGCCCAGGCGCACGAATTCGGTCTGCTCGCTGAAGGCGCCGCGCAGCTCGTGGCGGCTCAGGCGGTCGAGCGCCAGGGCCACGGTATCGGCCGAAGCGAAGCCTTTGATGAGAATGCCGTAAGTGCGGGCGTGGATAACATCGTGTATATGCGCTGCGGTCAGTTCTTCGACCGTGGTAATGGTCAGCATGAAGACTCCTTGCGTATCCCTGAAAGTTGTCATTCGGATTAACAGCAGGCGTCCCTGCCTGTTATGTGTGCGTGATCGAACGATCACCTGAGTTGCATATTCAACAAGCGCCAAGGGCTTGTGAAATATCGTTTTTCTCTAGCATCAAAACTTTGTTTCCAATTAATACGGGGTTATTTCAAATCAACCCGAACAACTATTAACGCCACGCATGAAGATTATGAAAATTACAGTTCAAAGTTGCGGAAAACAGCAACTTTAAATGCGATTTCGGCCAACTTATCGGGCACTGTTGAACTGTCGATCCACCTGGGTTTCGGCTTCGAATCCCGGGCCGATCACGCCCTCGTCCTGGTACAGCTGCGCGGTGTCGGCCAGGTCCCTGACCAGGGCCTCGTCCACGTCCACCCGCCGAGGCTGCGAGTAGCGGTTGGAGCGCAGGTGCACCTCCAGTGGCAGGCCGCTCTGCTGCGCCTGGAGCGTCGAGAATTCCTCGACATGGGCATTGGCCCAGTCCCAGGCGCGGCCCACACGCTGGAGGAAGTCCCGCAATTGCTCGGGCTTGTCGCGGATCGCCGCCGGGTTGGCCACCAGCAACATGTTGCCGGCGAACAGCCCCTCGCCACTGACCAGCACCCGCGTGCCGCCCTCCATCTGCACCATGCTGGTGTAGGGGTCCCAGGTGGCCCAGGCATCCGCCTCGCCATTGGCCAGCAGGCTGCGTGACTCACCCGGCTGCAGGAACACGAACTGCGCATCGCGCCCGCTGCGGCCCACCGAACGCAAGGCCGCCAGTGCCAGGTAATGGCCGATGGAGCCCCGCGTGGTGGTGATGCGCCTGCCCACCAGGGACGCCGCGTCGGTGAGGGGCGAGCCCTCGGGCACCACGATGGCCACCGCCGTGGGCGTGACCTTCAGGCGCACCACGCCCACCGTCTTCAACCCGGCACCGGCCGAGGCGGCGAAGACGAAGGGCGCGACGCCCAGGGTGCCGATGTCCACCGCGCCGGCGCTCAGGGCCTCGGCCGTGGGCGCCGCCGCACCGAAGGAGGCGAACTCGATGGGGTACGGCACTTCGTCCAGCTCGCCAGCGGCCTGCAACAGCACCTTCAGCGAGTTCTTCTGGCTCGACACCCGCAGCGCCTCGGCGCCCAGCGCGGGGCAGAACCCAGCGCCAGGCACAGCAGGCCCATCAGCACACGGCCCTTGCCCATCATCAGAACGCCAGGCTCACGCGGCCGTAGTAGTAGCCGCCACCCAGGCCGTAGGGCGAGAACATGCCGTACTCGTAGGTGCCGGCCCAGGGCACGATGCCGATGCTGTCCGGGTATTCGTCGAACAGGTTGTTGGCGCCCAGGGCCACGGTGAGGTTCTGGGTGACGTCGTAGGCGACGTCGATATCGGTGATCCACTTGGCGCTGTAGGTGCGGTCGTTGGCCGGGATGTTCGAGCCTTCGGTGTATTCGCCGTAGCGGGTCAGCGTCAGGTTCAGGGTCCAGTCGTCCACCTTATAGTTGGTGTTGAGGATCCACTTGTCCTTGGGCGTGGCCTTGGTCAGGTCGGTCTGCTGCTGGCGGTCGAAGAGCACGTAGCCGGCGCCCAGGCTGGAGAGCTCGGACGGCGTCTCGGCGAGGTCGCGGATGGTGGTCTTGTTGTGGTTGTAGGCCAGGCTCCAGCGCACGGTGCCGTATTCGTCCAGCGGCTGGCGGTACTCGGCCACCAGGTCGACGCCCTTGGTGCGGGTGTCGGCAGCGTTGGCGAAGTACTGGCCGGAGAGGTTCGGCGACAGGCCGTTGGCGACCAGGATCGCCGACACCGCGGAGCCGGTGAGCACGCCGGTCTGCAGGATGCGGTCGTCGATGTCGATCAGGTAGAAGTCGGCGGTCAGGCGCAGGCGGTCGGTGGGTTCGGCGGTGAAGCCCAGGCTGTAGTTGCGCGAGGTTTCCGGCTCCAGGGTCTCGGCACCGAGGGCGATGGCTTCCGGCGAGCCGGGGCGCATCTGCTTGGTGCGCGCGGTGGTGGTGGAGCCGCCGCTGCCGAAGATGGTCACCGAGCTGGTGGAGGAGAACACGTTCTGCGCCAGGGACGGCGCGCGGAAGCCGTTGCTCACCGCCGCCCGCACCGCATAGCCGGGGGCGAACTCGTAGCGGGTGGTGAACTTGCCGCTGGTGGTCTCGCCGATGTCCTGGTTGTACTTCTCGTGGCGCAGGGCGAAGGCGGTGTACCACTCCGGCGTGATGTTGAGCCCGAAGTCCACATAGGCGGCGCCGCTGTGGCGGATCATGTCGCCGGCGTCCTCGGGGGTGGTGCCGTTGACCGAGAACAGGCCCGGGTCCGGCCGCGTGCCGGCGCTGGGGCCGCTGGGGATCACGTAGCTGCCGTAGTTGTAGGAGTTGGGTTCACCCTCGGTGAGCTCGTATTTCTCCCAGCGGTATTCGATGCCGAAGGAGGTTTCCAGCGGGCTGCTCCAGCCGATGTCCAGGGCGCGGCTGAAGTCCAGGTTGGTGGTCCACTGGTCGAAGATCTCGTCGGTCAGGTGGAAGCGGCGCTGGCTCCGCAGCGGGTCGTTGGAGAGGTTGATGTTGTTGTCGGTGTAGAGCTTGGCCTTGTCGCGGCCGTAGGTGGTGGAGAGGTCCCAGTCCCAGTCGGCGGCCAGGCCCTTGATGCCGCCGAGGAACTGGTAGTCGGTCTCCTCCACTTCGCGGGTGGCCTGGCCGCCCTTGGGGTACGGCGCATTGGGCAGCCAGTTGGTGGCGGTGATGTCGGTGGGCGCGCGGTGGCCGAGTACCTTCTTGCCGTCGCGGTAGCTCAGGGTGGAGAAGGAGTAGAGCTTGAGGTCCTCGCCCAGGGGCAGCTCCAGGTTGTAGGCGCTGCTGTAGGTGCGGTCGCGGCCCAGGCCGTATTCCTCGCCCCAGCCGTGGCGCTGGGTGATGCGCGGGTCCGGCTGGCCGTTGGCGAGGGTGCCGAAGTTGCCGCGCACGGCGCCGGCGCGGTCGTAGGGTTCCTGCACCTTGGCGTCGAAGGAGAGGTTGAAGAAGCCGCCCTCCCCCAGGCCGAAGCCGAAGTTGGCCGCCTCGTGGCCAGTGGTGCCGTCGCCGCTGTAGTACTGGCCGAGGGAGCTGTCCGAGGTGATGCCTTCCGCGTCCTTCTTGAGGATGATGTTGATCACCCCGGCGATGGCGTCGGAGCCGTACTGGGCGGCGGCGCCGTCACGCAGCACCTCGATGCGCTCGATGGCGGCGGTGGGGATCAGGTCCAGGTCCACCGGCACGGCGGCGGTGCCGACCCGGGCGTTGTTGTTGATCATCGCGGTGTTATGGCGGCGCTTGCCGTTCACCAGGATCAGCACCTGGTCACCACCCAGGCCGCGCATGCTGATGCCGCGCACCAGGAAGGCGGTGCCACCGCCGTTGATGGTGGGCGCGTTGAAGGACGGCAGCAGGCGCGTGAGCATGTCCTTGAGGCCGTTCTGGCCGCTGGTTTTCAGTTGCTCACCGGAGATCACATCCACCGGCGCGGGGCTGTCGGTCACGGTGCGCTGCTGGCTGCCGCGCACGCCGGTCACCACCACCGTGGACAGGGTCGGGTCGCTGGCGGCCACAGCCTCGCCGCCCAGGGCGAGGAGCAGCGCGGCGCTGATCGGGGAAAGCGAGAAGGTCTTGCTGAAGGCGTTACGCATCACGGGACTTCCTGTAGGCGACCGCAACCCGGCCGCATCTGGCTCGTTCAATGGGGAGGGAGTGGATCAGCGGGCCTTGGCGGCCACCGCCTCGACCTCGATCAACGCACCGGGCAACACCAGCCCGGCCACCTGCACCGTGGTGCGGGTCGGCTTCAGCGGCTGCTTCTCGCTGCCGAAGAACTGCCGGAAGCCGCGCTGCAGGCCCTCGAAGTCCATGCGCCCATCGAGCTTCGGGTCACCCACCAGGTACACCCGCAGTTGCACCACATCGCCCAGGCCGAGCCCGCGCGGCGCCAGGGCGGCCTCCACCTTGCGCAACACGGCGATGGTCTGTGCCTCGGTGTCGCCGGCGGCGCGCAGGTCATCCTTGGCGGCCTTGGGATCGGCCGGGTCAGGGAGGATGCCGGAGACGAAGGTCAGCGCCGTGCCGGCCGGCAGGGTCGCCGACTGCAGGATCGGCGAGTTGGGATAGGTCGAAGGCACCCGCTCGATCTCCGCGGCGTGGCCAGCGGCGGCGAAAAGGACCCCCAACCCCAGAAGGGCGTGTTTGAAAAGCATCGCGAAAGCTCCAAGGTTTTCAACGCCAGCCTCGGAGGTCCGCTACCTGGCAACTAGGTTCTGGTTATGGATGCGGCGCGGCGTGGTTCAGGCCGTTTGCCGGTGTTGCGACGTGCCTTGCGCACGCTCGAAGATATTCCGCACCACGCGCCGGGCAGCGCCGGCGGCGGCTTCCTGCCAGATGCCCACGCCGCTGTGGGCGAGGCCGTCGCTGGTCAGGTGCACCCGGCCCTGGGCCTGGTTGAGCAGGCCGTAGTCCGGCTCCGCCACCTCGTGGCTGATCCAGGGGCCGAGGCTGTGGGGAATGCGGTTCCAGGCGATGGCCAGCGGCTTGCGCAGGTTCTGCCCGTGGCCGGGGTGCAGCAGCTCCACGGCCTGGCGCGACAGGGCGATCTGCTCGTCGATGCCCTTGTCGCCGAATTTGCGCGCCACCTCGCCGTTGTTGTACGCGGCGATGAGGATGCCCTCGGCCTGGTTGAAGCCGCCGCTGGGGTACCAGAGCCCGGAAGACTCCTGGTTGATAAAGGACAGCCCGCCGTAGATCTGGTAGTCGGTCTCCCAGAAGCGCCGAGACTGCCAGGCCACCTTGTTGGCGTAGCCGAACTGCACCGCCGAGATCGCCTGGCGCACCGGCGCGGTGAAGTTGGCGTCGATCTTCGCCAGCAGCGGCAACGGCAGCGCGATCACCGCGTAGTCGCTGGTCACCCGCTGCTCGCGGCCGCTGCGACGGTCCAGGTAGGCGATCTCCACGCGGTCCTCATGGTTGCGGATGGAGCGCACCTCGGCGCCCAGGCGCAGGGAGGACTGCAGGTGGCGCTGGAAGGCCGCCGGGATGCGGTCCATGCCACCCACCGGCTGGAACATGGTGGGCGAGAACTCCGGGTACTCGTCGATCATCAGCGCCGTGCCCAGGGCCGGGTTGAGCAGCGTGCGCAGCGGCAACGGCTCGTTCTTCTGCGCCAGCTGGTCGCCGGCACCGGGCCAGACCTTGTAGCCGGAACGGGCCGAGCCGAGGTATTCGAGCTTCTCCGACAGATCACCCCAGGTCTTGAGGAAGCCCAGCAGGTTGCGCCGGTCATCCGCGCTCAGTTCCTGGTCCAGGGCCTGGCGATTCACCGCCTTGGCCAGCAGCTCGGCCAGGTGGCCGCGGCTGTCGTTCACCGCCTGGCGGATCTGCATCGGCGGAGCGGAGAGGTCCGGGCGCACCAGGGCGTTGCGGCTGGTGTTGACCAACACCTCCAGCTCCACGCCCAGCTCGCGGCAGTAGCCGAGCATCAGCTGGTGGTGGCTGGGCAGGCGCGCGGGGCCGGCATTGAAGTAGAAACCCTCGTCGAACTCGGCGACCTGGGTGGTGCCGTCGGTGTACTCGACGCGATCGCCCTTGCGCAGTGTCCAGTTGCGCCCGCCGACCCGCTCGCGGGCCTCCAGCAGGGTCACAGTGAAGCCCGCCTTGCGCAGCTCGTAGGCCGCCACCAGCCCGCCGATGCCGGCACCGACCACGGTGACGCTGGCGCCCTGCCCCAGGCCGCTGGCCGGCTGCAGCGCCGCGTAATTCTCCTGGCTCGCGCCCAGGGCCGGGCTCATCACCCCGAGCATGCCCATGGCCGCCGTGGCGGCCCGGTAGCCCCCCACGGCACCGATACGGGCGATGAGCTGTCGTCTGGTCAAAGGCATTGCAGGCACTCTCCTTGATTCCCTTCCACCGGGCACGGATCGCCCGATGGCGCCCTTCCCTGGCTGCTGCCGGATATCGCATCCGGTTATCAATCAATGCTGTCGAGCTACGAAATAGCTCTATATGGAGCCATCCTATGGGGCGGAATTTGATAAGAGAAATACATTTTGAGCATATGCAAATATTAAAATGTTTCATGTTTTAAGATTCGCATACTGCACAAAACGCATAATCATCTTGAAACATCATGCCCGCACGCCACAGGGCACGGGCGGCGCGGGGTTGGCTAGGTGGGAGCTGCGGAATGGGATGGCGGCCGTAGGATGGCGTTGAGCGCAGCGATACCCATCAACACCGGCACACGCCTGCAAATTGCAGCATGGGTTTCGCCACGCTCTACCCATCCTACGGGGTCATTCCTGGCACTTCGGAATCCAAATATCTCCCTTACATGAAAGATGAAAAAATCTTTCATGTAAGTAATTGCGCGCCGACGAAAATCGCAGTAATTTGCTCGCCACACCCTTGAGGAGGAATGCAGATGCCTCGCAAGACCACGACGGACAAAGCAGGCAAGAAGACCACCGGAAGCACCGGCAAGTCTTCGGCCGACTACGTCCGGGATATGCGCAACCGGCTCCGCGAAGCGGGACTGGTGAAACGTGAGTTCTGGATCCTTCCCGAGAACGTGAACGCCCTGAAGGGCATCGAGAGAGCTTTACGGCAGCCCTTCCTGGGTGGCCGAGTCAAACTGGAGGACTACATGACCGAGAACAGCAACTGGACCCTCAGCTCGCTGCACAACGCCCTCGCCGAACTGGCCCTGGTGGCGTCTGGCGAGATCCTGCTGAGCGTCATCGACGGCGAGCAGGCCGGGCTCAGGCTGACCATGAGCGAGTACGGCGACCTGCCGATCTACCTGGCAGTCGAGGGTGACCACATCATGGTCGACGCCACCCTGGTGCCGCTTGACCTGGTGAAGGATGCAAACGAATTCAACGCGCTGGTGCTGCGTACCCGCGACCTGTTCCCGCTGTCCTCGGTCGGCGTCGAGGTTATCGACGGCCAGGAGGTGTACTCCATGTTCGGCGCCCTCAGCGCCGCCTCGTCGCTTACCGTCATCGTCCAGGAAATCTACACCCTGGCGGAAAACGTGATCCGCGCCGTCGAAGCCTTCGAAGACCACTTCAAGGCTTGACCGAATCCATTCAAGGAGAAGTTTTCATGAGTATCTGGAAGAAGATCATCACCGCCGTTCGTGGCGGCGCCTCCGAAGTCGGCGAAGCCATCGTCGACGCCAACGCCATCCGCATCCTCGAGCAGGAAATGCGTGACGCCGACCGCGCGGTGCTGCAGGCCAAGAACGGCCTGGTGGACATCAAGGCCAAGCAGAAACTGTCGCAGCAACGCCTGGAAAGCCTCAACGGCGACGTCGCCAACTGGGAAGCCAAGGCCACCTCGGCCCTGAACAAGGGCGAAGAAGGCCTGGCCCTGGAATGCGCCAACCGCATCGCCGAGATCGAGGCCCAGCGTGACCAGGAGCGCAACCAGTCCGAGCAGTTCGGCAAGCAGGCCGACCTCCTCCACGCCCAGGTCAACAAGGCCGAAGGCCAGCTCAAGAGCCTGAAGCAGCAGATCGAAATGGCCAAGGCCCGCGAAGTCGTGCAGAAGGCACGCGTCGCGACCGCCGAAGCCACCGGTGGCGCCAACGGCAAGGTGGAGTCCGCCCTGGACAGCCTCAACCGCCTGCGCCAGCGCCAGGACGAGCAGGATGCCCGTCTGGCCGCCGCCGAAGAGCTGCAGACCGCTGCCAACGGCGGTGACCTGGAGCGTCGCCTGCAGGAAGCCGGCATCGGCGCCCAGAGCGGCAGCGGCACCGATGTACTGGCCCGCTTGAAAGCCAAGCAAACCCCGGACGGATCGCAGTAGAATCCGCGCCCGGCAGGCGACCCCGGTCGCCTGCCCACCACCTACCCGCAAATGGAGTTCGGGGAACGCAGATGGAAACAGGCAAGCGACTCAGGGTCATCCTGGCACTGGCGGCGATCATGGCCGTGGTCCAGGTGCTCAATACCCTCACCGCCAACAGCCTGGTCCATCACGGCATCCTCCCGCGTACCCTTAGCGGGCTCCAGGGGTTGATCTTCGCGCCCTTCCTGCACGGTTCCTTCGCTCATCTGCTGAGCAACCTGCCACCCTTCATCATCCTCAGCTGGCTGGTGTCCACCGAGGGGCTCGGGCGCTATGTCCGCGTGGCCCTGCTGGTGAGCATCCTCGGCGGCGGCATGGTCTGGTTGTTCGCCCGCAACAGCCTGCACATCGGCGCCAGTGGCCTGATCTTCGGGCTCTGGACCTACCTGCTGGCCCGCGCCTGGTACCAGCGCAGCATCGCCAGCCTGCTGGTTGCCCTGGTGGCGCTCGCCGGCTACAGCGGCCTGGTCTTCGGCTTCATCCCCACCCCGGGGATATCGGTGGAATCGCATATCGCCGGAGCCGTCGCCGGTTGCATCGTCGCCTGGCTGATGCACTCGAAGTCGCTCCTCGAAACCGCCCACTGACCCCGCCCCCTGAACCACTCGAAAAGGATCAATGGAGTTGATTCCATGTCGCTGATCTTGCTGTTGCGGCACCAAACCTCGGCTTTCTTCCAGCGCTTCGGCTGGGCCGGCATCGGCTCGCTGCTGGCCATCCACTACCTGGCGTCCTACCTGCTCCTGGCGCTGGCCGGTGAGCAGCACCTGCTGCAAGGGCAGGACTTCACCTATTTCTATTTCACCACCGCGACGACCGTGGGCTATGGCGACCTCTCCCCCAAGAGCGCCTTCGGCAAACTCGTCACGGCACTGTGGATCATGCTGGGCGGCATCGCCCTGCTCACTGCGGTCATCGGCAAGGCATCGGCTTCGGTCGGCGAACTCTGGAGAAAGAACATGAAAGGCCTGGGCGACTACTCCAACCTCAAGGGCCACACCGTCCTCATCGGCTGGGAAGGCGAAGCCAGCGAGCGCATCGTCGAGCTGCTGTACCAGGATGAAGCTACGCGGGACGACAGCCTGGTGATCTGCGACGCGCTGATCGAGGAAAACCCTCTGCCCGGGCGCGCCTCCTTCGTCCGTGGTGATTCGCTGGACAACCCCGTGCTGCTGCGCCGCGCCGGCATCGAGAACGCCGAGCGCATCCTCGTGCACACCCGCTCCGACAGCCTGACCTTGGCCATCGTCCTCACCATCAAGGCGATCGGCACGCGCGCCCATGTGGTCGCGCACTTCAACGACTCCGAGCGCGCCGCCCTCGCCCGCCGCTACGCCCCCGAGCTGGAGTGCACCTCCAACATGGCCATCGAGATGCTGGTGCGCGCCTCCCAGGACCCGGGCTCCAGCGCCGTGGTCACCGAGCTGCTGTGCGTCGGCGACGGCGCCACCCAGTTCCGCCATGTACTGCCCGAGGGTTTCAGTGGTACCTGCGGCGAGCTGTACATCCGCCTGCGCCAGGACCACGGCGCCACCCTCATCGGCTACCGCGCCTCAGGCTCCAGCCGCTTCGAGATCAACCCCGCCAACGCGCTGGAAATCCGCGGTGGGGAAATCTTCTACATCGCCAGTGAACGCCTGGAGGAGAACGCACTATGAGCAAACTCAAGCGCTGGCTGGGCCTGGAGCCGCCGCTGCCCTCGGCCGACGCGCGCCGCCACCCCAGTGACAGCCGCCCCCTGGGGCTGGCGTCTGGCCGCATGCTCTGCCTGGACCCTTCGCTGGCGACGCTGCTCGAAGGCCAATCCCACGTCACCCTCCCCGGCGACGAGAAGATCTGGGCCGTCGGCACCATCGAGCTCGGCCAGTCCACGCGGATCAAGCGCTACTACCTGGACAATGAGGATTACTTCCTGCAGGTGATCATGAACGGCCCGCAGGACAGCGATATCGAGGCGGTGATCCTGTTCGGTTACCACCAGGTCACCCCCATCGCCAGCCGTGAGGAGCTGCTGCGCCTCGCCGGGCCCAACGCGCGCATCGGCATGCAGGTCTACGAGCTGGAGGGCGAGGAATACGGCCGCCAGTGGGGCAGCGAAGATGGCCAGACCGAACTGGTGCCCTTGCACGAATACGTCGTCAGCCCAGACGCCAGCTACGGCGTCGAGCATCAAAGCATGCTCTACGCCCGCGAGATCGGCTTGCTCAACCGGAGGGAGTTCCTGCTCTTCTCGGTGGAGGAAGACGAAGAAGGTGCCATCGCCCTGACCACCGCCGTGGGCGTGACACTGCAGATCACCGACATCCAAGTTCTCTGACCAAGGAAGATCCACCATGCTCGACGCGCTCCGCATGTCGCTCAACTCCACCGCCGTCATCGGCTTCGTCATCTACATCCTGGTCGCAGCGGCGCTGTTCGCCCTGTTCCAGTTCATCTACACCCGCGTCACCCCGCACCGCGAGTTCGCCCTCATCCGCGAAGGCAACAGCGCGGCCGCCATCGCCCTGGCGGGCTCGCTGATCGGCTTCGCCCTGCCGGCCAGCAACATCATCACCTACAGCGTCAGCGTCCTCGATTTCGTGGTCTGGGTGGTGATCGCCGCCATCGTCCAGCTGCTGGCGTTCTTCGTCACCAGCCTGGTGCTCAAGGACCTGCCCGGCCGCATCGCCCGTGGCGAACATGCCGCCGCCATCTACTCCGGCGCCGTGGCCATCAGCATCGGCCTGCTCAACTCCGCCTGCATGACCCCTTCGACCTGATCACCGGCAGCGCAAGGAGACCTTTATGAGAAAGCGCAATTCCATCCAGCTGGTGCTCGCCGGCACCCTGCCGCTGGCGTTGGCGGGGTGCAACGACCCGCAGGACACCATGCAGATCACCGCGACCAAGACGTTCAAGAACGTACAGGCCTGCGTCGCCGACAAGTTCCCCGTCGACGTCTGCTCGGACGCGTACATGACCGCCATGGCCGACCACAAGCAGATCGCCCCGACCTATGACAGCCAGGCCGCCTGCGACGCCGACTTCGTGCCCGACTACTGCCAGCCCACCTCCAACGGCCAGTTCATGCCGCGCCTGGGGGGCTTCGAGCTGTCGATGACCAACGAAGTGTCCCGCAGCACCTATGAACAGGCCGAGCAGCAGGTGGTGCAGAGCACCGGCCATAGCGACAACGGCCTGGTCACCGGCATCCTCATCGGCCAGATGATGGGCAACGGCGGCAACCACTACTATTCCCAGCCGATCTACCGCTACCGCGATGCCCGGGGTAGCTACAGCACCTCCACGCTGTCCCGGCAGATCGAACAGGGCAAGACCTTCAGCCGCTCCAACCAGGCCCGCAACAGCCCGACCTCGACCTACACCCAGCAGACCCTGGGCAAGAGCCTGAGCAGCAAAGCGAGCACCAGCGGCTCGGCGGTGGCCTCCACCATCTCCCGCGGCGGTTTCGGCTCCCAGGCCAACGCCCGCGGCGGCTGGGGTGGCAAGACCGGCGGCTCGGGATTCGGGGGCTAACACCGCTCATGAAGAAGATCAGCATCGAAGAACGCCCGGGCTGGCAGGCACAGGTCGAGGGTGAAGGCTTCCTGTTCCACACCATCGACGGCGAACGCTACTGGGACGAGCGCGGCTACTACCTGTTCACCCGTGAGCAGGTGACCCGTGATATCGAACAACCCACCCGCGAGCTGCACGAGATGTGCCTCGACGTGATCGAGCGCGTGGTGGCGAGCGAGGAGCTGCTCACCGGCCTGGCGATACCGCCGGCGTTCTTCGATCTGATCCGCACCTCCTGGCGGGAGGGGCACCCGCACCTCTACGGCCGCATGGACTTCAGCTACGACGGCACGGACCCGGCCAAGCTGCTGGAGATCAACGCCGACACGCCCACCTCCCTGCTCGAATGCGCCTCGGTGCAGTTGCTCTGGCTGGAAGACCAGATACGCCGTGGCGTGCTGCCCGCCGAGGCCGACCAGTTCAACACCCTGGCCGAGGACCTGATCCGCGCGTTCGGCACCTTCGGCAAGGAAATCCCCTTCCACTTTTCCGCCATCTCCGGCTCGGTGGAAGACCGGGGCACCACCGACTTCCTCGCGCAGATGGCGCGCCTGGCCGGCATCGACGCGCGGCACATCGACATCGAGGACATCGGCCTCACCGGCGACGGGCGCTTCGTCGACCTGCAGGGGCAGTGGATTCCCCGCCTGTTCAAGCTGCACGCCTGGGAGCACATCTTCAGCGAAGCCTTCGGCAAGGCCGTGCCGGGGTGCGACACCCAGTTCGTCGAGCCGGCCTGGAAGTCGATCATCAGCAACAAGGGCATCCTGCCGCTGCTGTGGAAATTCAACGAAGGCCACCCCAACCTGCTGCCCTCGCAAGTGGACGACGACCCGCGCGCGCCGGTACCCAAGGGCTGGGTGCGCAAACCCTTCTTCTCCCGCGAGGGCGCCAACATCGAGATCCGCACCCCGCAGGACGAAGTGGTGGTGCAGGACGGCCCCTACACCGATGCCCCCTACATCCTCCAGCAGTTCTCTCCCCTGCCCCGCTTCGGCGACAGCTACACCCTGATCGGCTCCTGGATCGTGGGCGACACCGCCTCCGGCATGGGCATCCGCGAGGACGACAGCCTGATCACCAAGGACACCAGCCGCTTCCTGCCCCACGTGGTGATGGATTGAGTTGCCGAGGCTGGCGCGCTCCCTCGTAGGATGGCGTAGAGCGAAGCGAAACCCATCAGCGACGTCAGCATGGGTTTCGTACCTCTACCCATCCTACGAAGCCAGCGCCGAGGCACTCACCGTAGGTTGGACTGAGGTACGAAGCCCAACATGACCAGGCCCAGCATCACACCGTTGGGCCTCGCTGCGCTCGGCACCAACCTACGGGCTGAAGCCCGGGCTACCGTCTCGTCACCGGCCGCCTTGAGGGCACCCGTAGGATGGCGTAGAGCGCAGCGAAACCCATCAATAACGGCAGCAGCATGGGTTTCGCGGAGCTCTACCCATCCTACGGAGCGGTTCCGGCGGCCTCGGCTGCGCCGAGCACTCGCAATAGATTTCCACCCCAGATGGCAGCGAGGTCCTGCTCGCTGTAACCGGCGGCGAGCAGGCGCTGGCTGATGCGTGGCAGGTCGCTGACGTCGCGCAGGCCTTCCACGCCGCCGCCTCCGTCCCAGTCGGCGCCGATGCCGACGTGTTGCGGGCCGACCACCTCGAGTATGTGCAGCAGGTGAGCCATGAAGTCGTCCAGGCGGGTGGGTGGCAGCGGGTAGCGGGCTTCGGTTTCGCGGATGCGCCGGGCGAGGTCGGCCACCTGCTCCGGGGAGAGGCTGGCGGCCAGGCGGAACTCGCGGTACAGCGGGCCCAGGGCCTTGTCCCGCTCCGGGTTGGGCGCACGTGGCACGAGATCGCTGGGGAAGCTGTTGACCTGCACCACCCCGCCCTTTTCCGCGAGCCTGCGCAGGCGCGCGTCATCGAGGTTGCGCGGGTGCGGGCCGATGGCCCGAGCGCCGGAGTGGGAGGCGATGACCGGGGCGCGGGACAGCAGCAGCACCTGGTCGAACACCGCATCGGAGGCATGGGATACATCGATGAGAATCCCCAGCCGATTGGCCTCCCCCACCAGTTCGCGCCCCGCCGGGCTGAGGCCGTGCCATTCCGGCAGCGCGGTGGCCGAATCGGCGAATGCGTTGTTCTGCGCGTGCACCAGGCCGAGCATGCGCAGCCCCAGGCGCCGGTAAGTGGCCAGGCGGCCGGGGTCGGCCGCCAGGGGCTCGGCGTTTTCCATGCTGATCAGCACCACGCGGCGGCCCGAGGCGACGATGGCGGGCACCTCCTCCGCCCGCGTGGCCAGGGCGAACTCACCGGGTCGCGCAGCGACCATATCGCGGATGCGGGTGATCACCGCCAGGCCGTGCTCGCTGGCCAGGGTGCGCCCCTCCGCCGTGCGCGGGCCCTGGGGCGTGAACACGGCGAAGAAGCCGCCATCCAGCCCACCCTCGCGCATGCGCGGCAGGTCGACCTGGGACAGGTCGTCGGCGTAGCGGTGGCGCTGGCTGATATCCCAGCCGGGCCGCGCCAGTTGCATGGGCGTGTCGAGGTGGCTGTCGAGTACCAGCAGCCGCTCGTGCAGCGCACGGACATCGGCCAGTACATCAGCGGCCTGGGCGCTGCTGCCGGTGAGCAGCGCCAGAGCGAACAGTGAGGGTTTGAAGGGCATGGAGCCAGGTCCTTGGCAGTTCTTGTAGGTCGGGTGAAACCCGGCGTGTTGCAGCGGCTCAACCCCAGCTGAAGCTCCGGTCCCACAACGGCGCCACGTCCAGCCGCTGCGGCAGCACGCCAGCTTCGAAGAAGGTGTCGGCCACCTCCTGCTGCGAGCGCACGGCCGCATCGTCCACCGCCTGCAGCACGCGCGGCCCGCTTTGCGCCTTGTACTGGGCGAGGAAGACCTCGCGGGGGATGCCGAGGATCTTCTCGCTCTTGGTCGCCCAGGCTTCCGGGTTGTGCTGCACCCATTGCCAGCTGCGGTATTCGCGCTGGACGTAGTCCTCGATGGCGGCGCGCTTGTCCGGGTCGGCGATGGCGCGCTGGTTGGCGGCGATCACGTAGTTGCCGGAGAGGTAGCCCTGCCCCGTGCGCAGCACCCGCGCACCGCTGCGCAGCTCGGCGAGCTGGATGAAGTAGCCGAAGGTCACCCAGACATCCAGGTTGCCGTTCTGGAAGGCGGCGAAACCGTCCTGGGGCGTCAGGGCGAAGGGCTGGATGTCGCCCAGGGTCAGGCCCTGCTCCTTGAGCGCGCGCAGCAGCATGTAGTGCGAGGAGGTGGAGCGGATGTAGCCCACGCGCTTGCCCGGTAGCTCCGCCAGGGACTGCATGGTCGAGCCCTTGGGCACCACGAAGGCCTGGTTGTTGACGTCGCCGGTGAGCACGGCGATGAGCTTCACCGGCGCCTGGTTCTTGATGCCGAAGATGGGTGGGATCTCGCTCATGGGCGCCAGGTCCAGGGTGCCGCTGATCAGCGCTTCGAAGCCGAGGTTGCCGCCGTTGAACTCGGCGTACTTCACCGCGTAGGGCGGACGTTCGATGCCCGCCTCGTCGAAGAAGGTGGGCGCCGCGCCCTTGTAGGTGGCCACGTTGAGGCCCAGGCCGTTCCAGTCCCGGGCGAAGGCCGTGGGCAGCGTGCAGGCGAGCCCGGCCAGGGCGGAATACTGGAGGAAGTGACGGCGGTTCATGAGTGCTCCTTGCAATCAGTCGAGGAAGTCGGGCTCGTCGCGCAACAGGCGGTCCCAGTACGGCTGGAAGCTGAACCAGCCGCCGAATTCGGTGCCCACCTGGCGCGCGGTGTGCTGCGCCACCTCCGGCGGGATGGGGCGCGGCGTGCCGGCGGCCTCGGCCAGCAGCTGGGCGTGGGCGGCGTTGTCCAGGGCGATGAAGCGCCACACCGCCGCTTCCACCGTGCGGCCGACGGTGAGCAGGCCGTGGTTCTGCAGGATCAGCGCGACGTTGCTCGGCCCCAGGGTGGCGGCAATGCGCGCGCCCTCGCTGGCTTCCAGCACCACGCCGGTGAAGTTGTCGAACAGCGCGTGCTTGCCGTGGAAGGCGCAGGCGTCCTGGGTCAGTGGGTCGAGCAGGCGCCCGAGGCTGGACCAGGCCTTGCCATAGAGCGAATGGGCATGGGCGGCGGCGACCACGTCCGGCCGGGCCTCGTGCAGCGCGGCATGGATGGCGAAGGCGGCGAGGTTGAGCGCGCCCTGCCCTTCGACGATTTCCCCGTGGGGGTTGACCAGCAGCAGGTCGGAGACGCGGATATGGCCGAAGTACACGCCCACCGGGTTGACCCAGAAATGATCGGGAAACTCCGGGTCGCGCACGGTGATGTGCCCGGCACCGCCCATGTCGAAACCGTGGCGGGCGAACAGGCGGAAGGAACCGGCCAGGCGCTGCTTGCGCAGCAGGCGTTCGGCCTCGATCGTGGGTTGCTGGGGGGCTCCTGCCAGCGGAACACGGTGTGGCCGTCGCGGGGCAGCGAGTAGGCCGTGGGTGGTGGGGTGCCGGTGAGTCCGGTCAGCCTGGCGGTCATGCGGTTTCTCCTTGAAGGGCCGGCGGCTCAGTAGCCACGCCCGGCTTGCACCAGGTTTTCCAGCGGTTGTCCGCTCTGGAAACGTTCGAGGTTGCGCGCCAAGAGCGCGGCGAGGTTGCGGTACACCTGCGGCGTGTTGGCCGAGGTGTGGGGGCTCAGCCGTACACGGGGATGGCTGTAGAACGGGTGCCCGGCCGGCAGCGGCTCGGGCTCGGTGACGTCGAGGCTGGCGAGCGCCAGACGCCCTTCGTCCAGGGCCTGGAGCAGCGCGGCCTGGTCCACCAGGGAGCCACGCGCGACGTTGATCAGGTGCAGCCCGGGGCGCGCCGAGGCCAGGGTTTCGCGGTTCACCACCTGTTGCGTCTCGGCGGTGGCCGGCGCGGCCAGCACCAGGTGGTCGGCGCGGGCGAACAGCTCGTGGATGTCGGCGGCGCGCTGCACGCCGTCCATGCCGAAGGGCTGCGCCGAGCGCCGCAGGGCGAGCACCTGCATGTCCAGCGCACGGGCCTTGCGCGCCAGCTCGCGGGCGATGCTGCCGAAACCGTAGAGGCCGAGGGTGCTGCCGGCGAGCGACGCCAGTGGGCGTTGCTGCCAGGCCCCGGCGTGGTCGATCCACAGCTCGGGCAATTGCTTGGCGGCGGCGAAGATGGCCGCCAGGGCGAACTCGGCGATGCTGCTGGCCGTGGCGCCCCGGGCGCTGGCCACCGGCGGGCCGTCGAGCAGCCAGCGGGGGAAGAAATCCAGCCCCGAACTCACCAGTTGCACGAAGCCCAGGCCGAAGGGCCAGCCGGGCGGCGGCTCGGCGGCGTCGCGCAAGGCCGGGTGCGGCGCGGCGAGCAGGGCCTGCACACCGGCCGGCAGCGCGCGCGGCAGGCCACGGGGCAGGTCCAGCACCTCCACGCCCGGCAGGCGCTCACGCAGCAGCGCGTTGAAGCCGGCATCCAGCTGGCTGGCGATACGCGCTGCGGTCATGCCTGGCCTCCACGGCTGGGCAAGGCGAAGGCGGCGCGCCCGGCGGCACCGAGCACGGCGTCGTTCTGTGGGGTGTGGATGCGGCTGCAAAGCACATCGCGGTAGTGCCGCTCCAGCGGGTTGCCCCGCGCCAGGGCCGGGTTGCCGATGGCTTCCACGCCCAGTTCCACGGCGGCGATGGCTTGGGTGGTGACCAGGTACTTGACCTGAGTGGCCTCGCTGGCGGGGATGCGGCCTTCGGCAGCGGCGTCGAGCAGCACGCGGTTGGAGAGCAGCAACGCGTCGATACGCCCCACCAGTTCCTGGAAGCGTGGCAGGCTGGAAAGCGGTGCGCCGAGGTTGGCCGGGGTGCGTTCGGCCAGCCAGCCCACCAGCCAGTCACGGGCCGCACGGGCGACGCCGTCGTAGATGCTGGAGAGCAGCACCGCGAGCCAGAGCACGCCGCTGGAGTCCAGTTCCGAAGGGCGCGGCTGGCTGGCGGGGAGGATGTCCACGGCGTATTCGTCGGGCACCAGAACGTCGTCGAAGACCACGTCGTGGCTGCAGGTGGCGCGCATGCCCAGGTGGTCCCAGGTTTCCTCGATGCGGATACCCGGCGTGTCGCGGTGCACCAGCCAGGTGCCGACGCGGGGCTCGGCCTCGTCGCTGCGCGCCCAGACCGACAACCAGGTGAGCCCGGGGATGCCGGTGGAGTAGATCTTCCTCCCGCTGATGCGCCAGCCCTCGGGCACACGCCGGGCGATGGTGCCGGGCAGGCCGCCACGGGCGGGGGTACCCAGGTCCGGTTCCACGCGCAGGGCATTGATCAGCGCGCCCTCTTCCACCGCCTCGCGGGCCAGTTGCAGGCGCAGGTGCTCGGGCCAGGCCTTGTTGTTCTGCAGGCGCGCGTGCTGCAGGTACTGCATCACCAGCACCAGGGCGGTGGACGGCTCGCCCCGCGCCACGGCAGCGATCACCCGACGCGCCTGGGCCAGGCTGGCCTCGCTGCCGCCGAGGCGGCGCGGCACGGTGAGGGCGATGAGGCCGTGTTCGTGCAGCCGGCGCAGGTTGGCGTGGGGGAATTCGCCGTGGCGGTCGTAATGGGCGGCGCTGGCGGCGAACTCGTCGCTGAGCTGGGCCAGCAGGTCGGCGAAGGCCGGGGAGTCGAGGTCGGGCACGCAGGCCGTCTCCTTGGCGGTTTTCAGGTCGAGGCTCATCGTTGGGCGGTCCGTGCGAGGGTGTGGACGAAGGGGCTGGCCGGCGCTTCGACGCCGAGCAGGGTGAGCAGGTGCTGGCGCAGCTCCTGGAAGCCGCGGCTGGCCACCTCCCGTGGACGCGGCAGGCGTACGGGGATCTGCTCGGCGATGCGCCCGGCCTCCAGCACGACGACGCGATCGGCCAGCAGCACCGCCTCGTCGACGTCGTGGGTGACCAGCAGCACCGAGGGCTGGTGGGTGCGCCACAGCTCGATGATCAGCTGGTGCATGCGGATGCGGGTCAGGGCATCCAGCGCGGCGAAGGGCTCGTCCAGCAGCAGCAACTCCGGCTCGCGCACCAGGGCGCGGGCCAGTGCCACGCGCTGCGCCTCGCCGCCGGACAGGGTGCCGGGCCAGGCGTCGAGGCGATGGCCCAGCCCCACTTCCTGCAAGGCGGCCAGGGCGCGGGTCTGCGGGTTGGCGCCGCGCAGGCCGAGGGCGACGTTGCGCCAGGCGCGCTTCCAGGGCATCAGCCGGGGTTCCTGGAACACCGCCGCGTGGGCCTCGGGCACTTCCAGCGTGCCGCCGTCCACCGCGTCCAGCCCGGCCAGGGCGCGCAGCAGGGTGGTCTTGCCCGAGCCGCTGCGCCCCAGCAGGGCGACGAATTCGCCGGCACCCAGCTCCAGGTCGAGGCCGTCGAGCACGGCCTGGCCGGCGAAGCGACGGGTCAGCCCGCGCACGCGCACCGGCGGGCGCAGGCGTTGCAGCGCAACATCCATGATCAGTTCCTTATGAAGGTGGGGCGCCAGGCCAGGGCCAGGCGTTCGAGCAGGCGCACCAGGGCGTCGATGGACAGGCCCAGCACGCTGTAGACAATGAGGCAGATGACGATCACGTCGGTGCGCATGAAGTCGCGGGCGTCGTTGACCAGGTAGCCGAGACCGGCGCTGGCGTTGATCTGCTCCACCACCACCAGGCCCAGCCAGCTGATGCCGAAGGCGTAGCGCAGGCCGACGAAGAAGGACGGCAAGGCGCCGGGGAGGATGACGTGGGCCACCAGCTCCAGGCGGCTGAGCCCGAACATGCGCCCGGCCTCCACCAGCTTGGGGTCGACGCCACGGATGCCGGAGAACAGTGTGAGGTAGACCGGGAAGGTGGTGCCGAGGGCGATCAGGGCGATCTTCGGTGTCTCACCCACGCCGAACCAGAGGATGAACAGCGGCACGATGGCCAGGAACGGCAGCGTGCGCAGCATCTGCACCGGGGAGTCGATGATCAGCTCGCCGCGCCGCGACAGGCCGGCCAGCAGGGCCAGCACGGTGCCGAGGGACACGCCTATGGCCAGCCCGCTGAGGGCGCGCTTGAGGGACACCCCGAGGTGCCCGGCCAGCTCGCCGCTGGCGATCATCTGCCAGAGGGTGTCGCCGATGGCGCTGGGTGCGGCGATGATGCGCGCCGGCAGCAACCCCGTGCGGGAGGCCAGCTCCCAGAGCAGGAGCAGCACCAGCGGGCTGACCAGGCGCAGGCCGAGGTTGCTCCAGCCCTTCCAGCGCAGGGGCGCCAGCAGGGCCGTCAGTGTGGTGCCCGGGGCACCAGGGCGTTGCTTCGCCGGGACATTCCTTCTCCTCGCTCAGGGCCTTTCCAATGGTCGGGGGCCGCAGGCGGGAGATTGGATCGAGCCCGCTGCAGCCTGGCTTGACCCACATGCTATCCATCTAAAAAACCGCAGTGAAATTCGATCTGGTTCTAATCTAATATACAAATTGCGCATCTAACCTATGCAGTTACATGCAAGATGCTTTGGTTATGAGCCTGCCGCAGCCCCTTCCTCCGCCTGGTGCGCCACGCGCTGGGCCACGGTCTCGCCGAACAGCCCCACCGGCGCTTGCAGGTTGCCGAGGAAGCGCGGGTGGATCAGCCACAGGTCGATCACCGGCTTGAAGTCGCTCACCGGCACCACTTCCAGGCGCTCGCGGTGGCGGCTGTTCTCCAGCAGCGGGCGCGGTACCAGGCCGAAGCCCAGGCCATTGGCGATCAGGCCCAGTTGCAGCTCGGTGCCGAAGGTCTCCAGGTTAATGCGCAGCGACAGCCCCTCGTCGCTCAGGGCGCGTTGCAGGCCGGCGCGGAAGCCGCAGCCATCGGGGTTCAGCACCCAACCGCGCTGGTAGCAGTCGGCAAGCTTGCAGGAGCGCTTGCGCACCTCGCCCTTGGCCGCGACCACCACCAGGTCCATGCGCGCCAGGGAGCGCCCGACGATGCCCTCGGGGAACACCTTGCCCGCCGGGAACAACGCCGCCACGGCGTCCAGCTCGCCGTTCTCCATCTTGCCCAGCAGGTGGCTGCCCCAGCCGGTGGAGACCTGGGTCTGCAGGTCCGGATACAGGGCCTTGAGCTGGCTGAGGGCATCCAGCAGCACCACGTCGCCGATGGTCTGCGGCACCCCCAGGCGCAGCGCGCCGCTGGGGGAGGAATCGCTCAGCACCAGTTCGCGCAGGGCGTCCATCTCGCGCAGCACCGAGCGGCACTGCTCGTACACGCGCATGCCCATGGGTGTGGGCTTCAGCGGCTTGGTGTTGCGGTCCAGCAGGCTGACGCCGAGGGCCTCCTCGAAGTTCTGCACGCGCCGGGTGATGGCCGGCTGGGTGAGCTGCAGGGACTCCGCCGCCTGACTGATCGACTGGCTGCGGATGACGGCCACGAATGCATCGATATCATCTATCTTCATTCTTTATTCGCATAATAAATGGCTGGAAGAATACGCAAGAAGAATAATATCTTTTGCCCCGGCACGGTAGCGGTTACCGCTGCGCACTCACGGACATCGAGGGAACCATGTCTCAAACGCCCAACCTCGGACGGCTACGCGGCTTCATCGTCGACCTCGCCGACCTCCTCGCCCAGGCACCGGACGAGCCACGGATACTCGACCAGGGCGCCGCGCTGCTGCGCGACCTGGTGAGCACCGACGACTGGCTGCCGGACGCCTACGCCCAGCCCAGCCCGGAGCGCTACCAGCAGTACCTGCTGCACGCCGACTCGCGCCAGGCCTTCTCCATCGTCAGCTTCGTGTGGGGGCCCGGCCAATCGACCCCGGTGCACGACCACCGCACCTGGGGGCTGATCGGCATGCTGCGCGGCGCCGAGCTCAGCCAGGGCTTCTCCCGCAACGCCGACGGCAGCCTGCGGCCCCAGGGCGCGGCGGAATCTCTGCAGCCCGGCGATGTGGTCGCCGTGTCGCCCCGGGTGGGCGACATCCACCAGGTGCGCAACGCCTTCGAGAACCGCACCTCCATCAGCATCCACGTGTACGGCGCCAACATCGGCGCGGTGCGCCGCGCCGTCTATGCCGAGGGCGGCGTCGAGAAGCCCTTCATCTCCGGTTATTCCAACCTCCACCTGCCCAATATCTGGGACCTGTCGAAAGAGAGCCTGGCACCATGAGCCGTATCCCCAGCCGCAGTTTCGCCGCCATCCGTTCCGCCCTCCTGGCCGCCGAGGAAGTCGCCCTCATCGACCTGCGTGAGGAAGCCCCCTTCGCCGAGGCGCACCCGCTGTTCGCGGCCAATATCCCGCTGTCCAAGCTCGAACTGGAAGTGCTCGACCGCGTACCCCGCCGCGACACCGCCGTGACCCTCTACGACGACGGCGAAGGCCTGGCCCAGCGCGCCGCCGAGCGCTTGCTGCAACTGGGCTACAGCAACGTGGCCCTGCTGGAAGGCGGCCTCGCCGGCTGGCGCGAGGCCGGCGGCGAGTTGTTCCGCGACGTCAACGTACCCAGCAAGGCCTTCGGCGAACTGGTGGAAAGCCAGCGCCACACGCCCTCCCTCGCCGCCGAAGAGGTGAAGGCGCTGCTGGACGCCAAGGCCGACGTGGTGGTGCTCGACGCCCGCCGCTTCGACGAATACCAGACCATGAACATCCCCGGCTCCATCAGCGTGCCCGGCGCCGAACTGGTGCTGCGCGTGCGCGAACTGGCGCCGGACCCAGCCACCCAGGTGATCGTCAACTGCGCCGGGCGCACCCGCAGCATCATCGGCACCCAATCCCTGGTGAACGCCGGCATCCCCAACCCGGTGGCCGCCCTGCGCAACGGCACCATCGGCTGGACCCTCGCCGGGCAGACGCTGGAGCATGGCCAGCAGCGGCGCTTCGCCGAGGTCGGCCAGGCCACCCACGAACAAGCCGCACAGAACGCCCGCGCCGTGGCCGACAAGGCCGGTGTGCGCCGCGCCGGCCTCACACAGCTGCACGACTGTCGCGCCGAGGCCGGCCGCACCACCTACCTGTTCGACGTGCGCACCGAAGAGGAATACCGCGCCGGCCACCTGCCCGGCGCGCGCTGGGTCGCCGGTGGACAACTGGTGCAGGAGACCGACCACTACGCCAGCGTGCGCGGCGCGCGCATCGTCCTCGCCGACGACGACGGCACCCGCGCCAACATGACCGGCTCCTGGCTGGCGCAACTGGGTTGGGAGGTGCATGTGCTCGACGGGCTCGCCGCGTCGGACTTCAGCGAAAGCGGCGCCTGGCGCCCCGCCCTGCCCGCCCTGCCCCAGGTCGAAGCCATCGCCCCGCAGACCCTGGCCACCTGGCTGGAGCAAGGCGACACGGCAGTGCTCGACTTCACCACCAGCGCCAACCACGTCAAACGCCACATCCCCGGCGCCCGCTGGGTACTGCGCGCCCAACTGCGTGAAGCCCTCGCCGCTGCCCCCAAGGCCGAACGCTACGTACTCACCTGCGGCAGCGGCCTGCTGGCCCGCTTCGCCGTGGACGAAGTCGCCGCCCTCACCGGCAAACCCGCCTTCCTGCTCGACGGCGGCAACACCGCCTGGGCCGACGCCGGCCTGCCGGTGGAAGCCGGCGAAAACGGCCTGCTGTCACCCCGCATCGACCGCTACCGCCGCCCGTACGAAGGCACCGACAACCCGCGCGAGGCCATGCAGGCCTACCTTGATTGGGAGTTTGGGTTGGTGGAGCAGTTGGGGCGGGATGGGACGAGTGGGTTCTTTGTGGTTTGAGAGAGGATGCTGAGTGCCTGCTCTCTGCCAGGAGCAGGCACTCACGTCAGATCGATCTGACGCTAACGATTCAGCTAAGTTGCCGGTAATTGGACTGAGCGTTTTGAACGCGATCAGACAGTGCGCTTTGCTTGCTTGAACGTGACTTCGGGGAGACCAAGCCTCTCCCCACTGGGAAGTTGAATATCCAGAATATGTTGCTCCCAGCGGATAACTACCCCGCCAAGAGACATGAACTCGACAAGGCACGTATAAGGATTTTGCCTGTCACTGTGCAGTTGCGCCCAAGCATCCTCAGAGAGCTGCGCCCGCTGCAAAGGTGTTTCCATTTCCTTTAGTGGGTCATCTCCAACCCAAAATCCGAACAATCCGATACGTGCTCTTCTCCAAACAATATTCGCGTCAGCAAAACGTGCCGCGGCCTCTCGGATTAGCTTGGATGCATCACCGGCTGTCATGTAGACCCCATCCTTGTGGGCGGCTGCAGCATAGAGTCACTCCCCATTACCCTGACGCGCCCCTTGCCTGCCTATAGCCATCCAGCAACTCTCTCTTGCCTTCCCAAGCAGACTTATCACTCTGACGCCTCGTATGTGTAGTTCTCGGCGATGATTCGGGTTGCAAAACCTACAAGAACCGCAGAACTGAACATCAGGACGAAAATCCAGGGCCATAGGAATCTGTACCAATTGTCATGTTTCAGATTCAACAGAGCCATGACCAGCGAGATTAGAGCAATGAGCCCGTACCCATTGATTGAAATGAAAAAAATGATAATGAAAAGAAAAGATGACTTGTGCCATGGGGTTTCCAGCACAGGATTCTTTGGTTCTTCTTTCATGAGGGCACTTGTATGTGGCGGAATTTGTTCCGCTCTCCTGTTGATTGAGTTCTAGTTTTTGCACAGGCCTGTTGCCGATCATCTAGTCATTGCGACACATAACCTCTTCAGCCCCCACCTTCAGTGCAGTGATCCCCTCCCGAGGCGGCAGGTTGCTCGGCACATTCACATCCCAGGCCAGACCAAGACGCTGGAGCAGTTGGATGAAGTGCCAGCCCAGGTCGATCTGCCCGGGATACAGCCCATGGCGCGCTGAAGCCGGGAATGCGTGGTGATTGTTGTGCCAGCTCTCGCCAAAGGTGGGGATGGCGGCGATGGGCACGTCATGGGCCTGCACGCCGGCGCCATCCACCTCCCAGGTCTGGGGGCCCCGGGTGTGAGCGAAGTAGGAAATGAACCAGTGCATGGTGGTGCAGGCTGCCACCCGGACCGACACGCCCCACACCAGCCACGGCATGCCACCGATCAGGTAAAGAGCGATGCCGATGGGAAGCTGCTGGAGCATCCAGGTCTTTTCCAGGAACTGGTAGAAGCGATCGTTGGCGATCTCCGGCCCCGGATTGAAGCCCGGCGGATGATCGAGCACGAACTTGCAGTGCAGGTTGTACCAGGCGTCCTTGAGCAATCCCTGGCGGTGGGCGAGGTAGTCGTGGCAAGCCGGCTGCCGCTGGGACCAATCGCGGGTGTCATGGGTACGGATGGTCCAGAACGGGCCGCCGATACCGACGATGGTTCCCATCCACACGAGGAAGCGTTCCGTGGCCTTCGAGCACTTGAAGCTGCGGTGAATCAGCCGCCGGTGGAACCCCACCGAGTGCCCCGCGCAGAGAGTTGCCGCACTGAGCAGCAGGAAGACCAGAAACGCGCCCCAGCTGAAATAGAGCGGTGCCAGCACCAAGGCGCTGGTGAAGATGAAGCTGTTCCAGAGCGACCGCCATGTGTCCCAGACGATGGTGCCCGTCAGCGGGCTGGCCCCGTTGTCCAGTACCAGGGAGTTGACCTTGAACGCGCCGGAGGCAGCACCTGCGTGAGTGGACATCAGAAGATCTCCGATAGGACAAAGGCGATACCCAGCAGGGGCAGCGCGATCAAGCTTGCCGAGCAGGCAACCAGGGCCAGGTATTCGAGGTAATGCCGAGGCGTCGCGGCTACGGGAGCGGAAGGCAGTATCTCGGCGCGGACGTCCGCCACCCTCCTCTCAAGCAGTTCCGGATAGGCGTACCCCTGGTACAGCGTCCGGCTGTACTTGCCACGCACGAACGCCGAGAAGCTGCGCCTGGGTACGACACAGGCCCCCATGCTCACCAACGGCAGGCAGAACAGTGTGCTGAGTGGGTTGGGGTAACGGCCTGCGGCGAATTCCCAGGCAGCCATCTCGAACTCGCCGGTTGGCCGGAATGGATAGCCGGTGAGGACGTGGTGGATGTCATGGAGCGGCAGCGCCCGACGGCGCCACTCGAAATTCGGCAGATAAACCTTGAGGTCGCGGCAGCCCACGGGTGACCAGCGCTCGGCGCTGACGCCGCCATCGATTGGGAAGCCATGGCAGGTATAGAACTGTGCGACGGCTTCTTTCAACGAAGCATTCGGATCGACTTCCATATCACCTGACTCCTTTCAGGTTCGCCGTGTCGTTGCGGGCTTCGTGGGCACGAAGCTTGTGCCGTCGGCTGCGCCATTCTTTACGCGGCGCCCGTATGGATCAACTGGGTGACTGAAGAAATTTCAGCGTCGATTTGGGCGGCAAGCTCAAGCAAGCACCTGCCTGGTACCTGCTTCATGGGCCGACTCGATCAAAGCGCTCTACGACGTGAGTCCTTGCCGTATCGCCTGCCCCGTTTGGGGCCTCAAACCTCTTTCCCATACGGGCTGGGCAGATCGTTGCGTTCGAGCAGGTATTCCATCGAGTTGTTGATCGCCCAAACCAGAAGCGCATCCAGCGTCATATCGAGGGGCTGGCCCTTCAGCAGCGGTTCGAGCCGCTGCACGGTGCCGGGATAGTCTTCGGTGTGGAAGCGGAATCGCCCGCAGTTGCCATGGCGGTCCACCAGGAGATAGGTGCAGTAGTGGTCATCGTCCGACCAGCGCCCGAAGCAGAAGTAGTTGGCGCTTAGGTGCGCGATCTGCTCCTTCGACAACTCCTCCTCGACGAAGTAATCGCCGAAGTTCCAGGCGATCGCCGGGCAGAACGCGTGCAGGCATTGGTAGGAGGTCGAGGTCGAACGCCCGTAGATTTCGAGAATGCGACGGTCACCCCAGCGGCCGCGATCCGCAATGACGTCGTAGATGGCGAAGCGCTTCCTGAATAGCGCCTTCAACGCTTCCGGCATCGCGAACGCATGCTGCGTCTCGGCGCTCAGCAGGTCCTCGTCGGATACAGCGCCCGACCATTCGAACAGCGTGCCGTCCTGGAAGTACTCGTCGAAGTACAGCTCATAGGTTTCCCCCTCCTCGTCGTAGAACGCATGCAGGCTCCGGCAGAACGACTCGAAACGGTTGAGGGCCTCAGGCCAGGTCTCGTCCGCACCACCACGGAGATGGTCGCCATAGCTGTTTTCACCAGCGGGTTTGGGCTGGATGACGAGGATGCCTTTGAGTTTTTTGAACACGATGGGGGCCTGACGAGCGATCTGGAGGGCCCGTGTAAATTAAATGAAAAGGGTCTTGTCTGGTGAGGCGTGGTTATCGAATCGAGTACTGACCAATAAAGGACTTAGTTGCTCTTGAGTACTAGCTATACGTAGTCAACTACGACAGCAGTGGCGCTTTGGTGACCGAGGGGGCTCTAGGCGCTAAGCGGCCCCTTCGGCCAAAAGCGGGCATCACATATCTACAAAATAGAGGCGACTCACCTTCTTATCCTTATCGCAAATTAGATTAACTGAGTTATTTAGATCAATTTTTCCACTTTCATCCAATTTATGATATTCGATAGATTTTGCGGCTCCGGGATTTTAGCGGCCGTAAGCATGCGATGAATTCGTTGCTCATATCTCCGGGGATCCGCAGGAAGATTTCGCCACTTATCATTTTTACTGGTTAGGTTTCGCAGGCGCTGTTCAAGCAAACGCTCGCTTTGCGCTGACACACTTAGTGCAGCATCAAAAGTACAAATGAGCTTTCGGACGATAGTCGAAAACAATATGCAATCTCGAAGATTAAGCGAAATTTTCTCTCCTGCAACTTGGGCTGGCAAGGAGAAGTTGTGCTTGAATGGAGATGGCTTTTTGCCCTGCTCTAAAGTCAGCGCCGTCTGCAAATCCACAATAGACTGCGTACACAGCCCTTCAGAGTGAATAATTGAGTTTCGGCATTTCTTAAAATAGCCGTATGCAATTAGGTATGAGTTAATATTTGGCCAGCAGTTTAGTTTTGAGGACCTCAGTGTAGGGAAGAACTCTTTAACCATAAGCGAAGACGTGCTGCTGTTTGCATCACTGACAACAGCCATATATCCAGGGCTTTGGGCATTCACATACGGAAACTGCAAACTCTTGACATGTTTTTCGGCTTTTCGTTTTGAGAACAGATCATGACACACCTTCTCGGCCCAGCCTTCGTAAAGTGTGCAGCATTCGAATAGAAGCCACTTTGAAAATCCCTGCTCGTGAGTGTCCCAAGTTGAATTAAGGAAGGCATGCCTTAAGTCAATCCCTCCCGGCATCGGCAGTCCAGACAAAAATTTCTGCTCGATGTCCTTAATATGCAAATCAGGGAATTGATCTTTAAATCCCCTCACTTGCCACCATAATTCTCGCAGTCCTGCATAATTTGCCCATATAAAGGTGAAAGCGTCGCCAAGGCGTCCATCAACACTTTGAGTGGAAGAAAAGAAAAAGCCTGGTTTTGTTGTTGCCATATACCTTCCTTGTTAAATTTTGGTCATTACAGGCCGGAGCCTGCCGAAAATAGTCATTCGACTTAGCCCTTGTCTTTCACTGTACTATCACTCAGTATGTCAAGCCTCTGCGCGAATCTTACGAGCAGTACAGTTGCCAGGCGCTAGCAGAGACGAGGGATAGAAAGAATCGGCCCATGATCACTTGAGTGCTATTCGTCTGGACCGCCAGTCTCGCCAAACAAGAATTTCCCTATGTACCAAATTGACCGTCCAACATTGTGAATAAGCTGCTCGCCTTGTCGCAAAGGTGAGCTATCTTCATTTACGCCCGCGAGCTTAATCGCGTCTTTAACTTTCGAACCAGTAGGATGTGCGTCTCCTACGCGCATATCATAGGCACCGGCAATTTCAGTAAACACCTTCTGGGCGCCTTCGATTCCAATGCTCTGAGCCAAAATGCTTTGTAGCAATTTATTCGAGCCAAGTTTATCTTTCTCTGCATGCGTAGAAAGCTTGCGTAGTTCGCGTACGTTGAGCCTGTCGGAGAATACTCGAATAATGTCTTTGGCTAATCTGAGTAGGGTTGCTGTATCTCTGCTCGCAAATCTAGATATTTGCTGCCCTGTCTCGGCGTCATCAATATCATGGGTGAATAGGGATATATTATATTTTTCCCGAAATCCATTTTCTAGAAGCCTCATGCTTCCAAAGAATAGTTCTTCAACCGCATGTGTAGATGCTGGTTTTGCCTTCACCTGCGATTCTAGCAACTCGCTTGAGACTTTCCCTTCAGGTGCAATATTATGTGCTGCCCAAACATGTTGCTCCCACGAAGCCAAGCGTGCGACGTCATAGGCGTAGACGGTAACCAGGTCAGCGCTATTGATCCCAAAGTGAGTTTTATACCCCGACGTGGACTGAATTGCCCCAGTTTCGCCGGTGTACCATTTTAATTTAAAGCCGCGATTATTCAGAAGCTCAGTGACAACGCTCGCCCGAAACCACAACCAACGACCGATTTCCTCGCTCTTAAGCGCTCGTGACGGCATTCGAGTTCCATCTGTTTCAACGATGAACTGAGGGAGGTTCGGGTCAGTATCTCCACGAACTCGCTGACTTTTTGATTGGTGGTCGACCCACTCCTCCCGCCAAAATTCCCCCTCGACCCGAACACCCTTATAGCCTCCATGATACCCATCGGAGCTTTCATGGCCTGTGTTCGTATCATTTTCAGGGCCCATCACCGGAGCGTCTTCATCCTCATCAACGTCGGTCCTCCAGGCACGAAACATCGCCCAGCTTCCTCCGAACACATCATTGAGATCCCTAACGATTAGCTCGAACCTGCCGTTATCTCTTTCCTCACTTCGCGTTTGCAAATTTAAATAAACGCTACTCTGCAATGCGGCGACGTTTTCTACTCGCTGTCGATAATATGCCAAGCGGAGTGACAGGTTTCTAGCTGCCAAATAGTCAATTAGAAACTCCCTTTTTATTTCAATAAGACTATGCTCGCCGTTCGAATCAAAGGTTTCGCGAGCTACTACTATGAAATTTTCTTCAGGCCTAACCCAGTTATCACCTTCCTTGATGAGGCGTAGCGCAACGATGAGATCAGGGCTCAATATCCATTTACTGCCTCCAATGACAGGTTGCGGCTGCTCATAAACTAAATTAAAGCCTATCGCCTCTTTATCATTGTATTGATATTGATCGATTGATGCATAATATCCATCTTCGTACGCATGCGGGGCGATCGAATGTCCAATTCCTATGTCGCTCCAGCCAAGATTCTTCTCAACCAGCGCTCGATGCTCTGGCGGAAATGCAACGGAGCCACAACCGAAATATTCACTGACATGGCCTACCTGTTTTACATCTCCTTCCTTTTTCTCTATAGCTGCTCTCAAAGGAACCCATGCCGCGTTAGAAAATACTCTGCGAGTTTCCTTGGTTTGGAGAATCCACTCTTCAGTCATGGTTAAGCTTCCGTTATTCATAACAGCGTCTTGGTCATGCGCGAATTTTCTTCGTCTTGTTTAAATATAGGCTTGCAGCTGCTCGCTATCCACGTGCAGGCTATTCGGGATACCCACCTTGTCAAGAGTGTACCGACGTACCTAGCGCAGAATGCTCACCTGTATTATTTGCTGAATTGTCCCGGCTTTCCCCGGCCACTCGATGACTACTTTTGGCCGATTGCGGCCGTTGATAGCTGATGCCTTAGCTGCCAATGGTTAGGCTCGGCGCGAACTGCCATCTACAACGCATCACCCGCAAGGCACCTCCTCCCCTTGCCCTAAACCCTCCCCCTCCCTATCCTCCCCCAGCCACGGTAAATCCCGTGGTCGGGTTTGACAGCCCGCATACGTTGGCGCGATTGCGCCAGTTGGTGCATGCGAAAAACGGCGAATGTTTTTTGCAGGCATCAGCACGCATGCAGTTTTCATAACTGCTCTGCTTTATGGCAGGTCGCGCGGGGAGGTCCTCGTGGCCTGCCGGTTCCAACGTACCGGTCTGTCAACCCCGCGTGCCCTGTCACCCTTCGATTGACAGCGAATGGCGACAGCTACCTGACCTTACGTTGGAGCTGCACCATGCATGACGCATCCACCCCCATCACCTTTCAACGCCACTGCCATCAACTGCGCGCGGTGATGATCGACAACCGCCCCTGGTTCGTCGCCATCGATTTCGCCCTGATGATCGCCGCTGCCCGGCCCTATCGGCTGACCAAGCGCCTGTATCCCCACCAGCACCGTTTCGCGATGCTGCGCTTTGCCACCGGTCGTTGCGAGGAACTGGAGTTGATCAGCGAGGCCGGGCTTTACCGGGCGCTGTATCGCTTCGGGCACCCGGAGCATTGCGCGTTGAGCCAGTGGCTCAGCGATGAGGTGATCCCGGCGCTGTACGACTATCACCGCGAGGTCGATGCCAGCCCGCGACGCATTCTGATGACCTGGGCGAACCAGCGTGTCGGCGCCCTGCGTTGGCAGGGGGAGCTGTGGATCGCGCGGCGGGACCTGCCGCATTTCATGGCGGCGCACGATGACCCGGCGCTGAGTGATGGACCTAGCTGGAAGCGGTTCTTCTAGGGCAGCAGCGAGTACGCCGCATGGAGGTGCGGCGTTTCCGGCCCCGGCGGCGCCCGCTGGCCGGCCAACTACCATTCAGCATGTTTATCCCCGCCAATACGGCCGTGAATGGCGGTTCGGCGCGGCTTGACCTTGAACCGGACTTGAACCTTAGGGTTCGACCCAGCGCCCCGTGCCCTTCGTCTTCGGGCGCGCTACGGACTTGAGGAGACCCCATGCAAACCATCCTGGGTGCCACCGGCCAGATCGCGGTGGAGTTGGCGCGGGAGCTGAACCGCGCCTATACGACGGACCTTCGGCTGGTGAGCCGCAGCCCGCGCAAGGTCAATGACGCCGATACACTGCTGCCGGCGGACCTGCTCGATGCCGGGCAGGCGGCCAGGGCGGTCGAGGGGAGCGACACCGTGTATTTCACGGCGGGCCTGCCGCCGGATACGCAGCTCTGGGAGACGCAGTTCCCGGTGATGTTGAAGAACGCTCTGGAGGCTACCCGTGCGGCCAAGGCTCGGTTCGTCTATTTCGACAACACCTATATGTACCCACAGGACGCCCGCCCACTGACCGAGGCGACGCCGTTCGAGCCGGTCGGGCGCAAAGGCCGGGTGCGCGCGAAGATGGCGTCGATGGTGCTGGAGGAGATGGCGCGGGGAGAAATCCCGGTGCTTATCGGCCGGGCCCCTGAGTTCTATGGCCCGGACAAGACGCAAAGCATCACCAACACCCTGGTCATCGACAAACTCAAGGCGGGCCAGACGCCCCGCGTACCGGTGCGGGATGACACCCGACGCACCCTGATCTGGACCCCGGACGCGAGCCGCGCGCTGGCGGCCCTGGGCAATGCGCCGGATGCTTTCGGGCAGACCTGGCACCTGCCCTGCGATGACGACCGGCTGACCTACCGGCAGTTCGTGGCCCTGGCGTCCGAGTGGGTTGGCCGCGAGCCCTCCTATAAGGTGCTCGGCAAGTGGACCTTGCTGGCCGCCGGCCTGGTGTCCCGCCAGGTGCGCGAGCTGAGGGAGCTGCTGCCGCGCTACGAGCACGACAATCTCTTCGACTCCTCCAAGTTCAAGCAGCGGTTCCCCGAATTCGAGGTGACCACCTACCGCCAGGGACTCGAACAGGTGCTCGCCGGCTCGATTCGCCAGGCCTGATGAAAACGCCGCATGAAAGTGCGGCGTTTTCTTTGTTGCGTGTGCCGGACAGGAACGGTGGGCTGAAGCGGAACGCCGCCCGCCCCCCCTACAGGACTGTCGTGATTCACCTTGGACGTAGGGTGTGTTGCGCGCACCTGGAGCTCGCCGGAAGCACCGAGCGGAGGTGCGCACGGCACACCCTACGGCACGCGTTCACCCTGCCGGTTCTTCCACTTGAGCTCGAATGAAAACGCCGCATGGGAATGCGGCGTTTTTTGTGGGATGCACCACGCCTCAGGCCGCTCTGCCCTGCCCCGCGCGGCGGCGCGACGAAAGCGGCAGCAGGTGGCGCAGTTCCTCTTCGACGATGCGGTTTTCGAGGCGCATGTCGAGCATGGGGCAGCTCAGTTCCAGGCAGTCGCCGTGCTGCAGGTGCGTGGCGACGATCTCGCTGTCGAGGCGGCTGAACAGGTAGTGCACCATGCCCGGCTGGAGGAACTGCGGGTGCTGTTCCAACAGGGCTTCGCCGGCTTCCCGCGAGGCGCGCCAGGCCTGCGGGTCGAGGCGCAGGTGGGTTTCGCTGAAGCAGGTGCCATTGCGCTCGATGCGTTGCCGCAGGTGCAGCGGTTCGTCCAGCTCGCCCAGCAGCAGTTCCGAGGCCACCGCGCATTCCAGCAGGTGGGCGCGGGCGGATTGGCCCTGCAGCGGGTCGTGCAGGTCGTGGCCGAGGGTGACGCCGATGTGGAGCAACTGGCCCCGCGAGCCCACCAGGTAGATGGAGACCAGGCAGGCGTCCGCCGCGATGGCCTGGACGTGGTACGGCACTTCGAGGTCATCGCGGTCGATGCGCAGGACGCGGCCATTGCCCTTGTAGAACCAGCCCGCGTCATCCCGCGCACCCAGCGGCAGGCCGCTGACGTGGGTGAGCAGCGGGTTGTCGGGCATGGCGGGCGGACGCAGGCGGGTTTCCTGACGCAGGGCGGGCAGCGTGTGCGTCGGGCCCGGCAGGTGGCGCAGGTGCGCCAGGTGGTCCTGGTGGCGGCGCGCGCAGTCCTGCAGGGTCTGGTAGAGGCCGCTGCTTTCGCCGTGGACGCGCACCGTATGCGCGGGGTCGTCGCCCAGCAGGCCGATGCGCGGCCCACCGCTGTGTTCGATGTCGAGGACTTTCAGGTAGTCGCCCATTTCAATTACTCCCTTATTAACAATGCGCGGTTGGCCGGTAGCTCTGTGCCGCGCGCTGTTTGCGCGCGACGCTCCTTGAGCCCGAAGGCCAGACACAGGCCGCTGAGGCTGCCGGCCAGCGCCAGGTAGAGGATCGCCGGCAGGCCGTGGTGGGTGGCGAGGTAGCCAGCGAGGATCGGCGCCAGGCCGCCGCCGAGGATTTCCCCGAAGCCGATGACGATGCCGGTGGCCGCTGTGAGCAGGTGTGGTGCCACCGACTCGCCGGTGAGCGGGCCGACGGTCAGGCAGATGAGGCTGAAGTTGAAGAAGGTGATGCAGAACAGCACCCCGAACAGCAACCAGGGCTGCGCTGGCGTGACGATCAAGGTGGCCACCAGTGCCGCACTGGCGCAGAACGACAGGAGCACCATCGGCTTGCGCCCGAAGCGGTCGGACAGCCCGGGGATGACCAGTTGCCCGACGAAGCCGCCGAAGCCGATCGCCGAGATCACCAGCGCCATCGCCTCCAGCGACAGCCCGAGGTGGTCGGTGAGGTAGCTGGGCAGCAGCGCGCAGAGCACGAACTGGCAGGTGAGGATGCAGAACATGATGCCGATGTTGCGCCGCACGTTGCCGCTGCCCAGTGCTGCCAGCCACAGGTGCCAGGGCCGCTCCGCCGTGGTGGCGGCCAGCGCCGGGACCGGGCGGTAGGTGCGCTGCAGCAGCCAGGCGAGGATGAACCCCGGGATGGCGACGCTGACGAACACCCAGCGCCAGGAACCGAGCCAGGCCAGCAGGCCGGCGGCGATCAGTGGGCCGAACCCGAGCGCGAGGATCGGGAACACCGCCTGCTGCACACCGAGGTTGAAGCCGCTGCGCCGGGGGTGCGAGACCTGGGTGGTGACGCTGATGCTGGTGGGCGTGAACGCGCCTTCCGAGAAGCCCATGAGGCCGCGCAGGAGGATCAGCCCGAGCACGCCCCCGGCCAGGGCGGAGAAGCCCGAGAGCAGGGAGAACGCCAGCACCGAGACCACCAGCACGCGCTTGGCGCCGAGCCGCTCCACCAGGCAGCCCATGCCCAGGGCGGAGACGCCCCAGGTGAGCGCCAGGGCCGCGGAGATGTTGCCGAGGTCCTGATAGTCCAGCTGCAGGTCGCGCATGATCAGCGGGAACAGCGGCAGGATGATGAAGCGATCCAGCCCCACCAGGCCGAAGCTCAGCGACAGCAGGATCACCATTCGTGTTTCGTAGCGGGCATCCCAGCCCGTATCGCTTGCCTGCTTGCGCATGGCCTGCCCTCCTCAACTAAGGAGAAAGAGGGTGGCGCGGGTTACCCCGCGCCACCGTGCCCGAGGGTACTCAGGCTGCCCATTCACCGAGTGCCATTTCAGCGGTGAAGCCCGGCCCGAACGCGGCGAGCAGGCCTTTGCTGCCGGGTTTGGGGGAGCTGTCGAACTGCCGGCGGAGCACGTCGAAGACCACGACGCTGGCGATGTTGCCGGCCTCCGACAGGCTGGTGCGCGAGAGCGAGACACGCTCGGACGGCAGGTCCAGGTGGCGGACCAGTTCGTCAAGGATCTTGCGGCCGCCGGTGTGGAAGATGAAGAAGTCGTTCTCCGCGCAGTTCTGCTGGTAGCCGGCCTGGTTGAGGCGCTCGATCACCGGGGCGACGTCCTTGATGGAGTTCATCACGGCCTTGTCCAGGGTGAAGTGGAAGCCGGTGTCCTTCACGTCGTACTTGATGAAGTGCTCGCTGTTGGGCAGGAAGAACGAGTCGGTGGCCTTGATGCGGAAGCCCTTGGCCTCGTCGTCCGCACGCAGCACGCAGGCGGAGACCGCGTCACCGAACAGGGCTGCCGAGATGAACGAGTGCAGCTTGGTGTCGTCCGGCTGGTAGCACAGCGAGGAGAACTCCAGCGACACGATGAGCACGTGGTTGTCGTCCTTCAGGGTGGCGAAGTCGTGGGCGCGGTTGATGGCGGCGGCACCGGCCACGCAGCCGAGCTGGGCGATGGGCAGCTGGACGGTGGAATTTGGCAGGCCGAGGTCGTTGATCAGGTGCGCGGTGAGCGACGGCATCATGAAACCGGTGCAGGAGGTGACGATGACCATGCGCACGTCCTCGGGCTTGAGGCCGGCGTTGTCCAGCGCCTGGCGGGCGGCCGCCGAAGACATTTCGCGGGCGGCGCGCTCGTAGACGATGCTGCGGTGGGTGAAACCGGTGTGGATGGCCAGCTCGTCGATGGGCAGCACCAGGTGGCGCTCGTTGACCTCGGTGTTGAGGATCATGCGCTTGGCCAGGGCCATGCGCGGGTGGTCGCTGTGCAGGCTTTCCAGATGCTCGATCATCTGCTGCTGGGTGATCTTGTGTTGCGGGAACAGTACGTGGGGCTGGCAAAGAGTCGACATGATGAATCCTCGTTAATCGTTCAAAATTTGTTCATTCGGTGGGTACAAACCCGTTCTTCAGGCACAGCCAAGCCCGTCGGCGCTGGCGGGGGCCAGCACTTCCCAGGAGGCGTCAGCAGGAGAAAAGGGCGTTAAACCGCACGCCGGAAAAAGGTTCTTGTTATGGCTGCCGCGGAGCCCATGCAGGCTCCGCGAGCGGAACACTCAGTGGTCGAGCACGAACTTGTAGGCGTACTGCCAGGCCAGGTTGCTTTCGCGCACCTGCTTGCGTACCACCATCCTCACGCGCGCCCCCACCTTGAGCTGGGCCTGGTCGACGACGTCGACGATCTCCGAGGCGATCACCAGGCCGTCGTCGAGACGCACCATGGCGATATGCCGCGGCACCACTTCGCCATAGCCCATGGCCGCGAGAATCGGGTTCTCGGCATTGGCCATGACTTCGATATGGCCGGTGCGCTGGCAGCGATAGGCGCTGACCTTGAGCGAGTTGCAGGCGCCGCAGACGGTGCGCCGGGGGAAGAAGATCTCCTGGCACTCGTCGCAGCGGGTGCCTTCGAGCCGGTACTTGCCGCCATGCTCGCGCCATTCGCGGAGCATGCTGGCGGTGGTCATCCGGTGGATCTGTTCGGGGTAGAGAGACATGGTCGACACTCCTTAGTCGTTGGACAGGACGATCACCGAGTTGTGGGCGGCATAGCCCCCCAGGTTCTGCGAGACGGCGATGCGCGCCCCGGGGACCTGGTTCTGGGACTCGCCGCGCAACTGGCGGAACAGTTCGGTGATGTGGAGGATGCCGTCGGCGCCCGAGGCGTGACCGCGACCGATGTTGCCGCCATCCGTGTTGAGCGGCAGTTCCCCGTCCAGGGCGATGCCGCCCTCGCGCACGAAATCACCGGCCTGGCCGGGCTTGCAGGCGCCCATGGATTCCATCTGGATCAGCCCGGCGCCGAGCAGGTCGTAGACCTGGGCGACGTCGATGTCCTTGGCGGTGATGCCGGCCTTCTTGTAGGCGAGCTCGGCGCAGGCGATGGAGTTGGCCGATACCGCCATGCCGACGTCCTGGGGCAGGCCCGGGTACTTCAGCGTCGGGTTGTGGTAGCGGGTGCCGTAGTAATGCGACACGCCGGTGTAGGCGCAGCCGCGAATGAACACCGGCTTGTCGGTGTATTTGTGCGCCAGGTGCTCGGCCACCAGGATCGCGCAACCGCTCGCCTCGCCCCAGGCCAGCATGGAGCCGCAGGCCTCGGTGCGCTTGAGCTCCTCGAGGCTGGGGATCGGCTGGCCGAAGCGGGTGGCGCCCGGGGTGTTGTGGGCGTAGATGCGCATCTGCCGGCCGAAGCTGGCGAGCACGTCCGCCTCGCGGCCGGCGTAGCCGTACTTGTGGAAGTACTCGGCGGTGGCCAGGGCGAAGGCATCGGTGTGGGAGATGCCGAGGAAGTAGTCGTACTCGCACTCGGTGCTCGAGCCGATGTACTCGGCGTAGTTGAAGTGGTCGGTCATCTTCTCGAAGCCGCCGCAGAGGACGATGTCGTACTCCCCGGAGGCGACCATCTGATGGCCCATCTGGAACGACACCGAGCTGCTGGTGCAGTTGGCGGTGCTCATGAAGGTGGGCGCCGGGCTGATGCCCAGGGCGTCGGACAGGGTCGGGCCGAGGCCGCCGTATTCGGAAATGCCTTCGCCGTGGTAGCCGTAGGCGACACCCTGGATCTCCCGCGGGTGCATCTTCGCGGCGTGGATGGCTTGGTAGGCGGACTCGACGATCATTTCCTTGAAGGTCTGCCGGACGCGGGAGTTGCCGGGTTTCGGCGTATGGGCGGCCGACACGATTGCAACGCGACGTGCAGTCATGGTTGTGCTCCTTGCAGGTACGGGCTGTTCTAGAGGTAGGCGGTCAGGGCGTAGTCGGCGCGCAAATACTTGAATTCGTATTTGATCGACGTGCCGTAGTCCACGTACACCTTGTTCTCCAGCACCTTGCGCAGCGGCTTGGCGCGCTGCTGGTAGGCGAGGATCGCGTCGGTGACCGTCAGCGCGATGGCATCGCTGCCGGCGCCGAACCCATACGAGGAGAGCAGGATCTTCTGGCCCGGCCGCGCCTGGTCGAGCACGTTGATCAGCCCCAGCAGCGGGCTGGCCGAACCGGTGTCGCCAACGCTGCCGGCGTAGATGCCGGGCTCGATCTGGCGCGGCTCGAAACCGAGGTGACGGCCCAGCGAATACGGCGTCGAGACCAGGTTCTGCTGGAACACCACGTAGTCGTAGTCGCTGCTGGAGGTTCCGAGCTTCTTGAACAGGCTGTGCACGGCGCGGGCGGTCTGCTCTTCCAGGCCGATGCTGTTCTTGTCGGAGCCCAGGCCCATGCCGGAGCGGATGTAGCGTTCGCCCTGGGGGCGGATGTTGTCGGCGACGTCGGCGGCGCAGGAGACGCTGCCGTCGAACTCGGCGATCAGGTTGTCGCGGCCCAGCAGCAGCGCGGCGGCACCGGCGCCGGCATAGGCTTCGGTGAGGTCGCCCGGGGCGGTGTTGCGGTTGATGGTGTCGGCGCCGATGGCCAGGGCGTTGCGGGCCATGCCCGAGGCGACCAGCGCGTGGCCGATCTGCAGCGCCGAGGTGCCGGACTTGCCGGCGAACTGGACGTCGGCGCAGAACGCGTCGTAGCCACTGCCGAGCATTTCCAGAATCACCGCCGCCGAGGCGCGGGATTCATAGGGGTTGGTGCAGGTGCCCAGGTAAAGGGCTTCGAGTTCGGCGATGCCGCCCCGCTCCAGCGCCTGCTGTGCCGCCTGGGCACCCAGGGTGATGACATCCTCGTCCGGCTGCAGCACCGCACGCTCGGTTATTCCTAACTGCTCCTTGACCAATCTCAGGTCGGCATTACGCCACACACTAAGCACGTCCTCGACTTTCAGGCGGCACACTGGCAACCCGTAGCCGTAGCTGACTATTCCTGTCTTTTGCACGGTCTATATCCTCTTGAGCACATTTTCATTGAGACGAGCCATCCCTTGCCGTCCGGGATAGGCAGCACGCAAATCACCTCGAAAAGAAAGTCTTGCTTGTTGTTGTTCTGATAGTCGGGAGCGAGAACTCCATTCGCTCGCCGCACGCGTCCACGGCGTCCGCTTTCACCCGGGCACCGATGTACATCACGCGAAGTCTCGCGCTTGCGCGCGCTGTTTTCAGCGCGGCTGAGGCCTTGAAGGCACTGCGCGGGTATCTACTGGTTGTTCTCACCCTCTCAACAAGATACGAAACGTACCGTATCTATTTTAGGAAACAATTTTGCTTCAGTTACCTATGAGATTGGGAAACCGGTAGCCTAGGGTCTATCTGCCTGTGATATGTGACCGCCGACCTGGTCCCCTCATCTCAAGAGGGATTCTGTTACAGAATAACTACTCGAAACGGTCCGTATCGTTTCGTAAAAACGAGCCTATACCTTAGAATCCGTTTGTCAATACATTTTCTATGGGGACTTTGCCTTGACTCGAACCCGCTCCAGGAGCTCCATCGGCTCGCTGCGCAGCCCGCATGCGCACAAAGCCATCCTCAAATCGACGACGGAAATACTGATGGAAAGCGGCTATGCCGGACTGAGCATCGAGTCCGTTGCCCGACGCGCCAGCGCCAGCAAGCCGACGATCTATCGCTGGTGGCGGAACAAGGCCGCGCTGATTGCGGAGGTCTACGAGAAGGAAAGCGAGCAGGTCAGGGTCTTTCCGGAATTGGGCTCATTCCGCGAAGATCTCTCCTTTCTGCTGCACAATCTCTGGAATATCTGGCGGGAAACCATTTGCGGCCTGGCCTTCCGCAGCGTCATCGCCGAAGCCCAGCTGGACCCGGAGACGCTCGAAGAGCTCAAGGACCAGTTCATGGAACGGCGCCGGGAAGTGCCCAAGCGCCTGGTGGAAAATGCGGTGAATCGCGGCGAGCTGCCGAAGGACATCAACCAGGATCTGCTGCTCGATATGATCTTCGGCTTCTGCTGGTACCGGTTGCTCACCGATCAGTTGCGCGCCGAACAGGACATCGACGATTTCATCAACTTGCTGATCAACGGTGTCTGCGCCTCCCCCACCGCTTGAGGCCAGAACGAGACCCGCAGGGATCGCGGGTCGCTCAAACGTCAGGCCGGGTGGCCTGAAAACTCGCGGTAGAGTTCCGGCAGGAAGCTCGCCAGATGGTTGAACTCGCACAGGTCATGCACCGCGAACTCGAACGCCAGCTCCTCCAGCCCGGCGGCATCCAATCCCAGCCTCGCCAGCAGCTGTTCCGCCCGCTCCGCCCCGGGGAACCGCGCCATCGATGGATGCGCACCGACCCAGTAACGGCTGGTCAGCCACATCCCCTCCTCCGTTTCCTTGAACAGATGGACCATCAGCGACACCGGCACATCCGGCTCCTGGGCCAGGCTCATCAATGCGCTGACGCTGCCATCGATCTTCGCCTCGCGGTACAGCGCCGGGTCCAGGCCCAGCTCCGCCGGGTCGTGGAAGTCGATCTTCAGGTCCATCAGCCGCGAGCCGACGTATTCCGTGGCGCAGAAGCTGTTGCCATACAGCCGGTGCTTGAAGCAGCGGTCGGTGTCACAGAGCTTATGGGCGTTCAGGCAGGGGTTCTTCACATGGGCATAGGGGAACCAGAGCATGTAGCGTTCGGCCTCCAGCGGATGCCAGAGGAACCACCACTCGAACATCTGCGCCGTGCAGCCCGGAAAGAACTTGCGGCTCTGGACATAGGCCATCGGCCCGTCCAGCAGGGCGTACCCGGCCTCTGCGCTGGCATAGTCCGGGTCGAGCAGGCGATTGATGTCGTCCACCGAGGGGGTCAGCGTCTGCTCCAGGGGCAGCGGCCCTTGCTGCAGCAGGCGCATGGCGGACAGCGGGACGCGCATGTCGCCACTGAAGAAGCGCGCATAGGGCTTGCCGCGGATCGCCTCGCGATTGCGCAGGAACTGCTTCTGCATGGGCAAGGAAAAATAACTGAATGGCACCATCACACGTGTTTGCATTGAAGTTAACCTGCATCGTTGGGTTCGATGAGGACCAGGTGCGGGTGGATCACATATCTCACCGCCCAGGCAAGGCGATGTCGGCCCCAGAGACGCTAGGACAGGCCAAAAGCAAAGTCAAATTTGAATTTAAACTAAGACAAGAAGAGTCGGCTCCATGACAACTACCGAGCAGCAGGCCCCAAGCCGCGCGCCTCGCCAGGATGGCCAGGCCACGCGCCAGCAGATTCTCGAGATCGCCGGCCAGGTTTTCGCTGAACGCGGCTTCGCCAATGCCACCAGCAAGGAGATCTGCGCCCGTTCGCAGGCCAACGTGGCGGCGGTGAACTATCACTTCGAGGGCAAGGACGGCCTCTACACCGCCGTCCTGCTGGAAGCCCACCAGCGCATCATGACCCTGGAGACCCTGGAAGCCCTGACCGCCAGCGAACTCTCCGGCGAGGACAAGCTGCGCCGGCTGATCACCGAGCTGCTGGCCAGCCTCGGCAGCCCACGCCTGGCCTGGCCGGCCAAGGTGCTGGCGCGGGAGCTGCTCTCGCCCTCCCCGCTGCTGCCGGCCGTCCTGAAGAAGGAGTCGTTCCCCAAGGCACGCGCCACCCGCCGCATCATCGGCGAACTACTGAACCTGCCCGAGGACGACCCGGCCGTACTGCGCAGCGCGCTGAATATCTTCTCGCCGTGCCTGTTCCTGCTGATCGCCCACGACAGCCTCAGCACCACCGTGCTGCCCGGCCTCGACACGGAGCCGCAGCCGCTGCTGGAGCACATGCTGGTATACGCCCTGGGCGGGCTCGCGGCGATCGGCGAGCACCACCGCAAGGCCACGACCCCGTAGCCCGGGCTTTAGTCCGGGGGCTTGGCTAGGAGCGTTCCCGGGCTGAAGCCCAGGCTACGTCCTGTTGTCGACACCGCATGGGTTTCACGTTGCTCTACCCATCCTACGCAAGGCTTCCCCGGAGTCTGCGGGCTACTCCGCCTCGCCATCCCAGGGCTTGCCGTCCAGCGGCCGCGCACGGGCTTCCTCGGCCTCGTCCAGGCCATCACCGGCGCCGATGTCGGCACCACCCACCACCGACAGGTCCTTGTCCGCCGGCAGCACACCGCCTTGGCCACGACCGGTGCGGGTCTCGTTCTCATCGATCAGCGTCTCGGGGCTGAGGTCGTCGGCTGAAACACCGTCCTCGTGCAGGCTGCGCCCCAGGGTTTCGCCACCGCTCATGCCGGCTTCACGCACGCGACGGTCGGGGAACTCGCGCTCCACCTCTTCCTCGGGACGCAGGTCACCCACCCTGCCCTGGCGCTCGTCCTTGCGGTCACTGAAATCCAGTTGCTCCATCGAGCCCATGCGGTCCTCGATGTCATCGATCTCGCGGGGTGTATAGGGCTTGCGCTGGCTGCTGCTCATGGCGTCTCTCCTGTTTTGGCGTGTTCAGGGTGGACCGACCCATGGCCGCAAAGATTCAGGCTGTTCGACGGCCTGTGTTCCAAGCGCCAGCCCCTTTTCCAGACAAACCTAGAATTCACATTAAGATTTTTATAGCCATATATTTCATATAGTTACGACATATATCTAAAGCCATTAGAGAGGAAATACGGTCTTTCCACCCGCGTTTCGGCTATTCCAGGTCCCATTTCGTGCAGGTGCCGCTCGCGGCCGTGGAATCCTGGCGAAAAGCGCATCATGGCCGCCATAAAATCAAAATAAATCACCTATTTATCAATCAGTTAAATGATTTTCCTCGACATGAAATCAAGATTAGATCGACGCCCGTCATCCCTTGAATGGGCTCGACGAAAACCACACGAACTTTCTTAGAACACAAAGCATCAGACCCTATAACCCCGTTCGGGGCCCGCCGCCCTGCCCGTCGCCTGGGCATCGCCATCACGCGCATCCAACAGTCCTGCCAACAGCACTGAAGAGAGAGGCCGATGAACAGCACCGCATTGCTCGATCGCTACCTGCAAGTCCGCCAGCACAGCGAAGCCCTGGTAGCCCCCCTGAGCGACGAAGACATGGTCGTGCAGTCCATGCCCGACGCCAGCCCGGCCAAGTGGCACCTGGCCCACACCACCTGGTTCTTCGAGACCTTCCTGCTGGCCCCGCGCCTGCCCGAGTACACGGTCTTCGACCCCACCTTCGCCTACCTCTTCAACTCCTATTACGAAGCCCTGGGCCCGCGCCAGCCTCGCCCGCAACGGGGCTTGCTGACCCGCCCACCGGTGGCCCGGCTGATGGCCTACCGGCGCTACATCGACGAGAACATGCATGTGTTGCTGCAGGGCGGCGTGACGGACGAGATCAGCGCGCTGGTGGAACTGGGCCTGGCCCACGAGCAGCAGCACCAGGAACTGTTGCTCATGGATGTGCTGCACCTGTTCAGCCTCTCGCCCCTGCAGCCCGCCTACTCCCCCCGCTGGCGCGAGCCGGGCAGTGATCGGCCCGCGCGTTTCGTTGCCCTGGCCGGTGGGCTGGTGGAGATCGGCCACGACGGTCAGGGTTTCGCCTTCGATAACGAAGGGCCGCGTCACAAGGTGTTCCTGCAACCCTTCCAGATCGCCGACCGCCTGGTGAGCAACGCCCAGTGGCTGGCCTTCATCGAGGCGGGCGGCTATTCCCGCGCCGACCTCTGGCTCTCGGAAGGCTGGGCGCGGGTGCAGGAAGAAGGCTGGGAAGCCCCGATGTACTGGCGACGCGGCGATGAAGGCTGGATGGAGATGGGCCTCGGCGGCCTGCACCCGCTGCAAGACGCCTCCCCCGTCACCCATATCAGCTACTACGAAGCCTGTGCCTACGCGGCCTGGGCCGATGCGCGCCTGCCCAGCGAGGCGGAGTGGGAAGTCGCCGCCCGCGCCGGCCTGCTCGGCCAGGTGGAAGATTGCGCCTGGCAATGGACCGCCAGCGCCTATACGCCCTACCCCGGCTTCCACCCCTCCGCCGGGGCCGTGGGCGAGTACAACGGCAAGTTCATGGTCAGCCAGATGGTCCTGCGTGGCGGCGCCAGCATCACCCCGGCCGGGCATGCGCGGCCCAGCTACCGCAACTTCTTCTACCCGGCACAACGCTGGATGTTCTCCGGGCTGCGCCTGGCCCGCGACGCCCGCACTGGTGAAGACGCCAGCGAGCACGAAGGCTTTGCCGAAGACGTGCGCAGCGGGCTGGGTGCACCGACCAAGAGCCTGCCACCGAAATACTTCTACGACGCCACGGGCTCCGAGCTGTTCGAGGCCATCTGCCGCACCCGCGAGTACTACCCCACGCGCATGGAGACGGCGCTGCTGCGCGAGATCGCCGAAGAGCTGTCGACGGTCATCCCCCGTGGCGCGGCGCTGGTGGAGTTCGGCAGCGGCGCCAGCCTGAAGACCCGCCTGCTGCTCGACGCGGCGCCGCAGATCGGCCTCTACCTGCCCATCGACATCAGCGAATCCGCCCTGCGCAAGGCCACAACCATGCTCGAAGGCGCCTACCCCGAGCTGCGGGTGCTGCCCCAGGTCGGCGACTTCACCCACCTGCCGCACCTGCCCCCAGCAGCGGCCTCACGGGCGCGGGTGGCATTCTTCCCCGGCTCCACCCTGGGCAACTTCACCCCGGCGGAGGCGCTGCGCTTCCTGCGTTCGGTGCGGCGCTTCCTCGGGCGCGAGGCGCGGTTGATCCTCGGCCTGGACATGCAGAAGGACGTCGCCACCCTGGAGGCCGCCTACGACGATGCCGACGGCATCACCGCGCAGTTCAACAAGAACCTGCTCACCCGCATCAACCGCGAGCTGGGCGGCGACTTCGACCTCGACGCCTTCACCCACCTGGCCCGCTGGAACCCGCAGGACAGCTGCATGGAGATGTTCCTGGTCAGCCATCAGGACCAGGAGGTGCGTGCGGCCGGCCGGCGCTTCCACTTCGCCGCCGGGGAACGCCTGCACACCGAGTGCTCCCACAAGTACAGCCTGGAAGGCATCGCCGAGATGGCGGCCGAATCCGGCTGGCACCTGGCCCGCCACTGGCTGAGCCCGGAGCCGCAGGTGGGGATATTCGTGCTGGAAGGGAGTTGATCCGCTCGGGGATCCTGAGGGAAGCCGGGGCGCGAACGGCCCCGGCGGCACGCGTCAGAGCGCCTGGCGGGCCTCAGCCTGCTGGGCGCTGGCGAGCTTGATGATGCGCCGGCTGCTGCTGCCGGCCTGGAGCAGCACCATGTCTTCGAACACCTGCTTGCCGAGGCGGAGCACGGCGCCGAGGTCCTGGTAATCCCCATGATTGAGGCCGGCCACGGTGAAGTGCTCGTGGGTCGCGGGGTTGTGCACCATCAGGTTGAAGGTGCCATCGGTGAGCGTCCTGCTCTCCACCTTGCAACTGGGGATGGCACGTGCGAGCAACAGATCCAGTTCCTTGCCAGACAATGCAGCCTTCATCGCTTCACTCCTTGTTACGCCTTATGCCGGCCTCGTGAATTCGGGCCGTGCCCTATGCCGTGGGTCAGAGCATGCGCACCGGGAATACCGATGTGCCGTCCGCCCCCTTTGGCGATGGCCGTTCGACCATCACCTCGAAAATCGCCTTGTCCAGGCTGGGGTCCAGGGGCTCCAGTTCGATCAATCGCGTGCGGTTCCAATTCTCCGGTGTCGCACCCTCGATGCTGATATGGCCGCAAAGCCCATCCAGCGCAGCCCAGCCATCGAACTGCAGCACGCCGAAGTCCAGGGTCACGGAGCGGCGATCGAGCCGCACGGCTCCCTCGGCGAGCGCGGGGGAGTACAGGGTCAGATGTGCAAGCGAAGTGATCATCCTGATACCTCCAGAAGCCTTGAAAACAGGCCTGGAAAAGGTCCGAAACACCCCAGGGGAGCACTAGCGGCTAGCGATAAACATGCCAGTAGAAGTTATTCCGCCGTTCTTGCAGATCAGCGGCCTTTTTCACGATAAAAGTTGTACGTCTCGATATCGCGCTGATGGCAAACAACCCAAAAGACCGGTGAACCGGTGCACTTCAAACAGGTATTACCTGTGCAACTTGCACGAGCAAAATGCACGATTCGGGCAACTTGCAATGCGTCTGGAGTGCGAGGGGTTCAATGTGGTGCGTCGTGCGCGACAGGGGTGCAGGGCGCGATCCTGCAATATCGGCTGATCACCGCCTTTTCGACCCAATACGGCGCCTGCGGGGATGTACGCCACGTTCATACAGCACCTGGAAGAGCCACCCCTAACAACTCCAAAGACATATCGGCAACTGTTGCTCATCAGCAGAAACAACCTGATATCAACGCGGCATCTCGATGATATTAAAAACATTCCAACAGACGAACGGGCCCGTCCGCCCCCCTATTCAAGCTGAACTCACACGGCCTCCCGGCCTTCTCAGTTACTACTCACGTGTATACCAACTTGAGGCCCGGTCGCTGCGGCATGCGTCGGGCTTATTTTTTGGATGGATCAACTTGTACTTGGATGTAGCCATGGCGTTTCAACCTTCCGGCGAAGAGTTGCAGAAGAGGCTGGATGCACGGCTGGACAGCCATATGTGCGTGGTGAAGTTTCGCGACGATGAGGTGGTGCTCTCCCTCCGTGACCTGCGCAGCGGGCAACTGACCGTCGTCTCCGGCCTGTTCCCCCGGCACTGGGCGAGCCGCGAGCAGTTCGACACACTCTGCGGGCCGCTGATCGATGAACTGGAGCGGATGCTGGAAAACGCCACGGACGCCAATGACGAAGAGCGGCTCGAAGGCTTCTGAGCCCGCCCGGCATCGCCATGCACAAAGATCGGAACCTGTGCGGCGTAGCCCTGCTCTATAGGTGCTTGGGAGGCGCCTGCGTGCGCGAACGGCGATAAGACCGTCGATTTGGAATGAACTGGAGATCTACATGGGCTGTTATCACATTTCCCCGACGGACAAGGGGTGGGAATTGCGCAAGGAAGGTGCAACGCGCCCGTCGAAGACCGCCAGCGAACGATCCGAGCTGCTCGATTGCATCGGCAACTTCATGCAGAACCGTGCGGGGACGGTAAAGGTGCACAGCGAAGACGGCAGTGTCGAACAGGAGCTGCGCTACCCGCCCGCCCGCCGCTTTCACGACCAGGCGAGCGGCTAGCGCCGCGGTCAGGACCGCGAGATACCGGTCAGGGTGATGCCGTAGCGCTTGAGCAACTGCATCGCCGGCTCGCTGCTGGGGTCCTCGCTCTCCGCGAACTCACCGGCCTGCAGATTCGCGCGGGCCCACTCCAGCAGTTCGCGGTTGGCATCTTCCATGTCGGGTTTGCTCGTCGCCTTGCTGTCCAGCGTCGCGGTGTTGTTGTCCTTGCTGTAGGTGATGGTCCAGTGCGCCATGACGATGACCTCCGTTGGCGGGTATACCTGAGCTGACTGGCACAAGCGCCCGCGAGTTCATTGCAATCCCTCCTTTCCCGACTTGAACTTTCCTCCTGCCGCTTCCCTCGAAATGCCATCGACGCCGCCGCTTCGCTGCACGCTCGGCGCCATTCACGTCGCTTTCGCAACAGGAGGCTTGGTCCAGGGATGATCCCGCCGCATACCCCGTCACCGATGAATACCCGCATGGCCCCCGGCCTTCTGCTGGCCGCCGTGCTGCTCGCCGGCTGCCAGGAACACGAGGCACCCAAGCCGGTGCAGCGCGTGCTGGTGCAGAGCATCGAGGCCGCCGACTTCAGCGCCGAGGTGCGCCTCACCGGCGACATCCAGGCCCGCGTCGAAGCGCAACAGGCCTTCCGTGTCGGCGGCAAGATCATCGAGCGCCTGGCGGACGTGGGCGATCAGGTCAAGGCCCAGCAAGTGCTGGCGCGCCTCGACCCGCAGGAGCAGCTCAGCAACCTCGACACCGCCAATGCCGCCGTGGAAGCCCAGCGCGCCCAGCTCAAGGAGGCCGAACTGAACTTCGAGCGGCAACGCAAGCTGCTGCCCAAGGGCTACACCAGCCAAAGCGAATTCGACCAGGCCCAGGCGCAGCTGCGCGCCACCCGCAGCGCCCTGGAAGCGGCCGAAGCCCAGGCCGCCAACGCCCGCGACATGCTGGCCTACACCGAGCTCAAGGCCTCCGCCGATGGGGTGATCACTACCCGCCACGCGGAAGTCGGCCAGGTGGTGCAGGCCACGGTGCCGATCTTCACCCTGGCCCGTGAAGGCGAGCGCGATGCGGTGTTCAACGTCTACGAATCACTGTTCGACCAGCAGCTGGAGAGCCAGGACGTGGTCGTCGCCCTCCTCGGCCAGCCGGACATCAGCGCCAAGGGCCAGGTGCGCGAAATCACCCCCACCATCGACCCGCAGAGCGGCACCCTCAAGGTCAAGGTGGCGCTGGAGCAGGTGCCGCCACAGATGAACCTCGGCGCCGTGGTCACCACGCTGCTCAGGCCCCGCAGCGGCGATGGCGTGTTACTGCCCTGGTCGGCGCTGTCCAAATCCGGGCGCCAGCCGGCGGTGTGGCTGGTGGACACGGAGCAGCGGGTATCGCTGCACAAGGTCGGCGCGGTGCGCTACGCCAGCGGCAAGGTGCTGGTGGGCAAGGGCCTGGAAGCGGGCCAGAAGGTGGTGATCGCCGGCGGCCAGCTGCTGCACCCCGGCCAGCGCGTGGAAATTGCCCGGGCCGAACAGGCGGCAGAGCCCGACAAGGCCGCCGCCGTGCGTGAGGACCAGGCCGCGCCGCAGCCCCAGGTCGAAGGGAGCGTGCCCCATGAATGACGCCACCCGCCGCGCCTGCCTGCTGCCCCTGGCCGCCCTGCTCCTCGCCGGCTGCGGCGAGAAGGAACAGCCACCACCACCGCCCCGCCCGGTGCTCAGCCTGGTGGTGCAGAGCCAGCACCAGCAGAGCGTCGGCCACTTCGCCGGCACCATCCAGGCGCGCTACGAAACCACCCTGGGCTTCCGCACCAACGGGCGTATCGCCTCCCGCGCGGTGGATGTCGGCGACAAGGTGGCCGAGGGCGCCCTGCTCGCCACCCTCGACCCCACCGACCAGCAGAACCGCCTGCGTGCCAGCGAGGGCGATCGCGCCAGCGCCGAAGCGCAGTGGATAGACGCCCAGGCCGACGCCCGCCGCCAGGAGGAGCTGTTCACCCGGGGCGTTGGCGCCAAGGCCAACCTCGACGCGGCCCGCACCCGCCTGAAGACCACCCGCGCCAGCCTCGACCAGGCCCGCGCCGCAGAACAGCAGGCCAGCGACCAGCTCGCCTACACCCGCCTGACCACCGATTTCGACGGCGTGGTCACCGCCTGGCGCGCCGAGGCCGGCCAGGTGGTCGCCGCCGGCCAGGAGGTGGTGACCCTGGCCCGCCCGGAAGTGCGCGAAGCCGTGTTCGACCTGCCGGACGACCTCGCCGGGGCCATCCCCGAAGACGCCCGCTTCACCGTGGTCGCCCAATTGCAGGGTGAGGCCAGCACCACCGGCCACATCCGCGAAATGGCGCCCCAGGCCGACGCGGCCACCCGGACCCGCCGGGTGCGCCTGAGCCTGGAGCAGACCCCGGAAAGCTTCCGCCTCGGCACCACGGTGCGGGTGGAGCTGAGCAGCCCCGTGGCACCCCGCGTCAGCCTGCCCGCCAGCGTGCTGGTGCGCGCCGAGCCCGGCGCCCCTGAGGATCGTGGGCAGGTCTGGGTGGTGGACGAGAACGCCGCCGTGGTGCACCGCCGCGAGGTGCAGGTGCTGCGCCGCGAAGGCGATCGCGTGCTGATAGGCAAGGGCCTCGCCGACGGCGAGCGGGTGGTCAGCGCCGGGGTCAACAGCCTCAAGGAAGGCCAAGCGGTGAAACTGGATGAAGGGGATCGGCCATGAGTGATGCCAAGGGCGGCTTCAACCTCTCGGAATGGGCGCTGCGGCACCAATCCTTCGCCTGGTACCTGATGGCCGTGGCGCTGGTGATGGGGGTGTTCTCCTACTTCGAGCTGGGCCGCGAGGAAGACCCGGCCTTCACCATCAAGACCATGGTCATCCAGACCCGCTGGCCCGGCGCCACGGTCAACGACACCCTGGAACAGGTCACCGACCGCATCGAGAAGAAGCTGGAGGAACTGGACAGCCTCGACTACGTGAAGAGCTACACGCGCCCGGGGGAATCCACCGTCTTCGTCTACCTCAAGGACACCACCGACGGCACCGAGATCCCCGACATCTGGTACCAGGTGCGCAAGAAGATCGACGACATCCGCGGCGAATTTCCCCAGGGCCTGCAGGGCCCGGCGTTCAACGACGAGTTCGGCGACGTCTACGGCAGCCTCTACGCCTTCACCGGCGACGGCCTCAGCTACCGCCAGCTGCGCGACTACGTCGAGCGCGTGCGCCTGGACATCCGCAGCGTCAAGGACCTGGGCAAGGTGCAGCTGATCGGCGAGCAGGACGAGGTGTTCTACCTCAACTTCTCCACCCGCAAGCTGGCCGCCCTGGGCCTCGACCAGCGCCAGGTGATGCAGAGCCTGCAGGCACAGAACAGCGTCACGCCCTCGGGGGTGATCGAGGCCGGCGCCGAGCGCATTTCGGTGCGCACCTCCGGCGAATTCCGCACCCAGGCGGACCTGGAGGCGGTGAACCTGCGCATCAACGACCGCTTCTACCGCCTGGCCGACCTGGCCAGCATCCAGCGCAGCTACCAGGACCCGCCCACCTCGCTGTTCCGCTTCAACGGCGAGCCGGCCATCGGCCTGGCCGTGGCCATGCGCGACGGCGGCAATATCCAGACCTTCGGCGCGGCGCTGCATGCGCGCATGCAGGAAGTGACCAACGAGCTGCCCATCGGCGTCGGCGTGCACCAGGTGTCGAACCAGGCCGAGGTGGTGGAGAAGGCCATCGGCGGCTTCACCAGCGCGCTATTCGAGGCGGTGATCATCGTCCTGGTGGTGAGCTTCATCAGCCTCGGCGTGCGCGCCGGCCTGGTGGTGGCCTGCTCGATTCCCCTGGTGCTGGCCCTGGTCTTCGTGTTCATGGAGTACAGCGGCATCACCATGCAGCGCATCTCCCTCGGCGCCCTGATCATCGCCCTCGGCCTGCTGGTGGACGACGCCATGATCACAGTCGAAATGATGGTCACCCGCCTGGAGCTGGGCGATTCGCGGCACGACGCCGCCACCTACGCCTACACCTCCACCGCCTTCCCCATGCTCACCGGCACCCTGGTCACCGTGGCCGGCTTCGTGCCCATCGGCCTCAACGCCAGCTCGGCGGGCGAATACACCTTCACCCTGTTCGCGGTGATCGCCGTCGCCCTGTTGCTGTCGTGGATAGTCGCGGTGCTTTTCGCCCCGGTGATCGCCGTGCACGTGCTGCCCGCCACGCTCAAGCACAAGGAAGAGAAGAAGGGCCGCATGACCCGCCTCATGGACCGCGGCCTGCGCCTGGCCATGGGGCACCGCTGGGCGACCATCCTGCTCACCGTGGCGCTGTTCGGCGGCTCGCTGTTCCTCATGCAGTTCGTCCAGCAGCAGTTCTTCCCCTCCTCCGACCGCCCCGAGCTGCTGGTGGACCTGAACCTGCCGCAGAACAGCAGCATCGCCGAGACCCGCGCGGTGATGGACCGCTTCGAGGCCAAGCTCAAGGGCGATGACGACATCCAGCGCTGGAGCTCCTACATCGGCGAAGGCGCGGTGCGCTTCTACCTGCCCCTCGACCAGCAACTGCAGAACCCCTACTACGGCCAGCTGGTGATAGTCGCCAAGGACATGGACGCCCGGCAGCGCCTGTCCGCCCGCCTCAAGCAGCGCCTGCGCGACGAGTTCGTCGGCATCAGCGGCTACGTGCAGCCCCTGGAGATGGGCCCGCCGGTGGGCCGGCCGATCCAGTACCGGGTCAGCGGCCCGGACATCGACAAGGTGCGCGACTACGCCATGGCGCTGGCCGCGCGGCTGGATGCCAACCCCAACGTCGGCGAGATGATCTACGACTGGAACGAGCCCGGGCGCGTGCTGAAGATCGACATCGCCCAGGACAAGGCGCGCCAGCTGGGCCTCTCCTCCGAGGATGTGGCGCAGATGATGAACGGCGTGGTCACCGGCGCCACCATCACCCAGGTGCGCGACAGCATCTACCTGGTCAACCTGGTGGGCCGCTCCGCCGAGGGCGAACGCAACTCGCCGGAGACCCTGGAAAACCTGCAGATCGTCACCCCCAACGGCACCTCCATCCCGCTCAAGGCCTTCGCCACCGTGGGCTACGAACTGGAGCAACCGCTGGTGTGGCGCCGCGACCGCAAGCCCACCATCACCCTCAAGGCCAGCGTCCACGGCGACATGCAGCCCACCGACCTGATGGCCAGGCTCAAGCCCGAGGTGGACGACTTCGCCGCCAAGCTGCCCGCCTCCTACCGCATCACCCCCGGTGGCACGGTGGAAGAAAGCGGCAAGGCCCAGGGCCCCATCGGCCGGGTGGTGCCGCTGATGCTGTTCCTCATGGCCACCTTCCTGATGATCCAGCTGCAAAGCGTGCAGAAGATGTTCCTGGTGGCCAGCGTGGCGCCCCTGGGGCTGATCGGCGTGGTGCTCGCGCTGCTGCCCACCGGCACGCCGCTGGGCTTCGTGGCCATCCTCGGGGTACTGGCGCTGATCGGCATCATCATCCGCAACTCGGTGATCCTGGTGACCCAGATCGACGAGTTCGAACGCGAGGGCGCCAACCCCTGGGACGCGGTGATCGAAGCCACCCACCACCGCACCCGGCCCATCCTCCTCACCGCCGCGGCCGCCAGCCTGGGCATGCTGCCCATCGCCCGCGAAGTGTTCTGGGGCCCCATGGCCTTCGCCATGATCGGCGGCATCATCATCGCCACCCTGCTCACCCTGTTCTTCCTCCCCGCCCTCTACGTCGCCTGGTATCGCATCCACGAACCTGACGATGACACGCCCCCGGCCCAAAACCCGCAGGAGGCGTAGGGGCGACTTCAGTCGCCCAGCGGCGCGCAGCACCGCCGTAAGGTGGACCACGCTCCATCGGTCCACCATTCGGTGCCATGCCGGGTACCCCTGGTGGATGAAAAAAGCGTCATCCACCCTACAGACGTGCACCCGCAAGGTCCGAGACAGGGAAGGTTGTAGGGGCGTCTTCAGTCGCCCAGCGGTGCGCAGCACCGCCGTAGGGTGGACCACGCTCCATCGGTCCACCATTCGGCGCCATGCCGGGTACCTCTGGTGGATGAAAAAAGCGTCATCCACCCTACAGGCGTGCACCCGCAAGGTCCGAGACAGGGAAGGTTGTAGGGTGGGCCGGGCGGCGCTCCGCCTCAGCCCACCAGCACCGCACAAGCGCTTCGCGAGCGGAGCTCGCTCCTACGGGACTGTGCCTTGGCACACACCCGTGGGAGCGAATTCATTCGCGATGGGCCGACTCAGGCGTTGCGATGCAGCTCGGCCAGCTTGGCGGCGGCCTCTTCGATGCGCGCCTTGAGCGCTTCGATCTCGTCGCGGCGTTCGGCGATCACCCGTTTCGCCGGGCACTGCCCCGTGAGGCCACGGGCGAGTACCACGCCCCCGGTGCCGGCGCGCAGCCAGCCCACCAGGCCACCCTGGCGCAGGCCTGTGCCGACCATCACCAGGCCACCGGCGATGCACAGGAAGCGTTCCCAGCCCTCGACGTTATGGGGGCGGGCAGCGTTTTCGCGGGACTGCGGTTCGAAAGCGACCATGGTGTTCTCCTGGCTCTATGGGGTTGTAGTAACGACTGGCCAGGCGCGTGCGGGGTTCAGAGTGCTGGACGAGCGGAGCGCGGCGCCGCCGGAAAGCGACGGCGCCGCAGGGGTCACACGGGTTTATGGCCGTGGTCGAGGCTCTGGTCCACCAGCCAGCGACCGTGGGCCAGGGACGCCCGCCGGGCGCTGTCTTCCTCGGCGAGGAAGGCGGAGTTGGCGGGCAGTGGGATGCGCCGGGTGCGGCTGCCATCGGGCGCGGTGATGTGCAGCCCGCCGGCCCAGGGCGTGGGAATGCCCGGGTGCTCGATCAGGTGCGCGGTGATGATGTGATCGCGGTGGGTGAGCTGGTTGCTGCTGTTCATGGCTGTGCCTCCATTCGCGGGGCGGCCGCCTGGATTCAACGGCCGCTCCCTCGCAGGTGGATGCCCGACGGGCATGCGGACCTTCACCTTAGCGCAGGCCCGCCTCCTGCCCACCCGGCCCGACGAAACGCATCGCCACGGGGCGCAGCGAAAGCCTTCTCTCCACCCCGCCCCATGGGTAATCTCCCGCCACCACCCGCCGGAGCCACCATGGAACTGCACATCGTCATCAATGGCCGCAAGGACCTCGCCCAGCAGCTCTACCGCCAGTTGCGCGACGCCATCGAGGACGGCCGCCTCGCGAGCGGCGCCCGGCTGCCACCGAGCCGCCTGCTGGCCGAGCAACTGGGCATCTCGCGCAAGACGGTGGCCGACACCTACGCCCAGCTCACCTACGAGGACTACCTGGTGGGCCGCATCGGCAGCGGCACCTTCGTCAACGCCCGGGCGGCAACGCGGGTGCGCAGCCGCTTCGCCTCGGAACTGGCCGAAGCGGACTTCATCCGTCACTGGCAGGACGTCCCCATCCCCTTCCGCCACCCGACCCTGGAAGGCACCCTGCGCTACGACTTCATCGGCGGCGCCACCGCACGCAGCCAGTTCCCCCATGACGACTGGCGCCGCTGCACCCAGCACGCCCTGCGGCAGATGGCCTCCGCCCGTGGCTTCTACGGCCAGCCGGAAGGGGTGGAAGCCCTGCGCCAGGCCATCGCCCGGCACATCAGCTTCGCCCGTGGGGTGCGTTGCACGGGGGATGATGTGATCGTCTGCAGCGGTGCCCAGCAGGCCCTGGACCTGCTCGCCCGGGTCATGCTGCAACCCGGCAGCGTCGTCGCCATGGAAGACCCCGGCTACACCCCGGCGCGCCTGCTGTTCGGCATCCAGGGCGCCCAGGTGGCGAGCATCCCGGTGGACGCCGAAGGCATGCGTGTGGACGCCATCCCCGATGGCACGCGGCTGATCTACGTCACCCCCTCGCACCAGTTCCCCCTGGGCATGCCCATGAGCCCGGCACGACGCGAGGCGCTGCTGCAGCGGGCGCGCGAACTCGGCGCCATCGTCATCGAAGACGACTACGACAGCGAGTTCCGCTACGAAGGGCGCCCCACCGATTCCCTGCAAAGCATGGACGAGCACGGCGTGGTGGCCTATGTCGGCACCTTCTCCAAGACCCTGCTGCCGGAGCTGCGCCTGGGTTACGCCATCCTCCCCGGCGTACTGCTGGAGCCGCTGATCAAGGTCAAGCAGATCACAGACTGGCACAGCTCCACCCTGCCCCAATGGGCCCTGGCCAAGTTCATCGATGAAGGCTCGCTGCACAAGCACATCCGTCGCTGCCACGCCGTCTACAGCAGCCGTCGCGAACGCATCCTGGCGCGGGTGGCGGGGGATCTCGCGCCCTGGTTCGACGCCGTGCCGGCAGTGGCCGGGGCGCACATGGCGCTGCTGTGCAAGGTGCCGATCGACCTGCCGCTGCTGATGGAGCAGGCGCGCAAGGTCGAGGTGGGGCTCTACCCGCTGGCGCCCTTCTATCACCAGCAAGCCCCCCAGTCCGGCCTGCTGCTGGGTTTCGGCGCCATCGAAACCCTGGATATCGACCCGGCCCTGGACCGCGTGCGCGACATCCTCCTGCGCATCGCCTGAAGCCCGCATGCTGTCAATGCGACAGCATTCGAGTCATCCCGACAACAGGTCGATATGACCGCACCCGCCTGCAGCCCAGTGACTGCGGGCGGCTGGCGCTGGCACGAAAACTGACAGGTAAAGGCAATTCCACTCGCTCACCGGAGGTGAGACATGCTTTTCGTCAGTGCCGGCCGCCACCAGCGGCTGCAACAGCAGAACCAGGCCCTCCTCGCCCGCCTCGACGCCGCAGAACACGAAGCCACGCAACTGCGTGATGCCCTCCAGGCCAGCCGCGACGACACCCGGCTGCAAACGGACCTCGCGTTCTACAAGGGCCTGGCCGGCAACCTGCTGAAATTCGGCCGCTCCATCGGCCATGTCGGCGACTCCTTCAGTTACCTCAACGCCCGCCTGGACGACAACCACCAGCGCGCCCAGGACGTCGCCAGCGCCGCCATCCACAACAAGCTCAAGTTCGGCGTGCTGCAGGAGCAATCCCAGCGCATGGAAAACGGCCTGGCCACCCTCAACCAGCGCATCTCGGAACTGGTGCAGCGCGCTGGCGAGATCGACCGCATCGTCGGCCTCATCGGCAGCATCGCCAGCCAGACCAACCTGCTGGCCCTCAACGCTGCCATCGAAGCGGCCCGCGCCGGCGAATCCGGTCGCGGCTTCGCCGTGGTCGCCGGGGAGATCCGTGACCTGGCCGAGAAAACCGCCAGCGCCACCCAGGACATCGTCCGCGAAACGGCGGACATCCAGGCGGTGATCCACACCGCCCAGGACGAGATCCGCCTCCACGTCGACAGCGCCAACCACTTCCACACCATGACCACCGAAGCCAGCAGCGCCATGCTCGACGTCCACGGCCAGGCCCAGCGCATGCACCACGAGATCGGCCAATCCTTCTTCCGCGCCGGCATCGAACTGGCCAACCTCGCCGAGCTCTCGCTCAAGGCCTCGGTCTACGACGCCATCCTCAGCGGCGAACCGGACGCCAGCACTCTGCCGACCGAGGAACAATGCCCCTTCGGCCGCTGGTACTACGGCAACGGCAACGCCGCGCTGCGCGGCAACCTCCAGTTCCGCCTGATCGAACGCCCCCACGAACAGGTTCACCACGCCGGCGCCGCCGCCATCGACGCCTTCGCCCAGGGCCGGCTCGACACCACCCTCGAGCAGCTGGCGCTGATGGAGGACTCCAACGTCGAGGTGATGGACATCGTCAAGAAGGTCCTGGCGGAGCATGAGAAGGGCTTGCAGGTGCCGGCCCGAAGCTCGGCGGCGGCCCCCTTGCTGAGAGTTGTCGGCGCCGATTGACAGCCGCACAAGCCCCCCAGCACTATCGACGCCATGAACGCATCCGCACGCCGTACCACTACTACCACTACCACCGCCATGTGCGGGGCGAGTGGGTGTGCGTAGCGGATAACGCAAGGAACCCCAAAGGCCCCGCCAGCGATGGACGGGGCCTTTTCTTTTGCCCCGGCGGCGCTGGCATTCAAGGAGAAATGCCATGCACGACCCGCGCAAATCCGCCCTGCTGATCATCGACATGCAGGTGGCGCTCTATGAAGGACCGGACAAGCCCTGGCAGGCCGAGCTGCTGCTGACCCGGGTCAACCAGTTGATCGCCCGTGCCCGCGCTGCCGGTGCGCCGATCTTCGCCGCACGCTTCGCCGGGCCGGAAGGCTCGCCGGTGGCGCCAGGCAGCAAGGGCTGGGCACTGCACCCGCGCCTGGAGGTGGACCCTGCCCGCGACCGCATCTTCGACAAGAACCGCCCCAGCTGCTTCTCCGGCACCCGCCTGGACGACTGGCTGCGCGATGCCTCCATCGGCGAGCTGGTGGTCGTGGGCATGAAGACCCAGTACTGCATCGACAGCACCTGCCGCGCCGCCGCCGACCTGGGCTACCGCGTGGTGCTGGCGGAAGACGCCCACAGCTGCATGGACACCCCCGCGCTGGACGCCGCCGCGATCATCCGCCATCACAACCTGACATTGTCGGGGCCGTTCGCCCGATTGGTGAAGACCGATGATGTGAGTTTTCTCTGAGGCTCCCGGGCTACGGCCCGGGCGACCATTCTGGGCTCGCAGCGCTTCCCCGTATCGGTGGTGTAACAGGTCAGGCGGTTTACGAGCTTTTCCCTATAAGCCCATCGCAAACGGTGCTAGCAGCCGGCACTTCGCGCCTGCGGAGTGCTTGCCAAGCGGGATGAGGGCTCTGAAAATCCAAAGGGCAACCAGCCGGGAGTGAGGGAGTCGGCGTCTTTCAAGGAGGAAAGCATGCCTAGCTATTTTTCCATGTTCGTCGCCCTCGTCCTGGGCGGCCTGCTTCCGCTCGGTATCTTCATCGGTCGCAGCAACATTCGCGCGCGGCGCTACGAGATCATCAGCGATCTGGAGAACCTGTTCGGCTTCGCCCGCCGTGAGGCCGGCGACCCGCTGATCATCCCCTCCTTCGAGCTGGTCAAATACAAGTACAGCCCCGTCGACCTCCATGAACCCAACCCACTGCTGAAGAAGCGCGCACGGCCCTACGACTACGTACTACCGGTATTCCTCTACGTGTTCACCTCCACGCTGGGAATTCTCGCGGTCATGGCGGAGCCGGCGGCGTTCAACCAGGCCGCGCTGTTCCTCGAAGGCCCCATGGCGGACCAGAGTCGTCACTTGCTCTCGGTGATCTGCTTTGCCTTTCTTGGCGGCTACATCTGGAGCGCGCAGTACCTGATTCGCCGGGTGGCGAATTTCGACCTGTCACCCATTTCGTTCTTCCGCTCCACACTGCACCTTGTTCTCGGCGTACTGGTGGCCACGGTGCTCTACCGTGGCCAGATCTTCCATGCGCTCAACGCGGACAGGTTCGCCATCGCCCTGGCATTTCTGGTGGGCATGTACCCGGCACTGTTCATCGATGTCGTGATCGCCAAGTTCTCCTGGATCCGGCTCAAGCGCGTCAGCGAGCACAGCCGCGCCCTGCAGGAGGAGTTGCCCCTCGACGTGATACTCGGCATCGACGCCTTCATGAAGTTTCGCCTGGAGGAGTTCGAGATAGAGGATGTGCAGAACCTCGCCACCATCAACCCGATCCAGATATTCGTCGAGACGCCCTACGGGCTCTACGAGGTGATCGACTGGGTAGCTCAAGCACAGCTGATCCTGGCCGTCGGCCCAGAGAAGACGCTGCAGCTGCGGCAGATCAACATCCGCACCATCTTCGATCTGGAAAAGATGCTCGACAGCCCTGTGCTCAAAGCCCGCCTGCTGAGAATCCTGGACCCGGACAGCACATCGACGGCAATGCCGCCGGCCGGCACGCCGCCACTGTCCCTGCCCTCACGGCAACGTCGAAAAGGGCACGGTGAAGTGGCCCTGGACCTGAGCGATCAGGTCGAAGCCCTGGTCTCGGTGATCCGCGATGACCTGCATGTCAAACGGCTACGGCAGATATGGGATGTGATCGCCAGCAAAGTGGATGAACGTCCCAAAGAACCTCTGCGCCAAAGCGGACCCGAGAAAATAGCCAGCCTGGTCGGCCGGCGCCACAGGTAGAACTCAATGAACGGTAGTGCCCCTTGAGTGAGGACGAATCAACTCACGGAGGTCCGTCAGACTCCGCTGGATCATGACGAACGCTTCTTCGCCGTCGTAGCGCATGCTCGACTCGTGATAACGGTAATCACTGGCGACACGTACGGAAGAAAGCCAATTGAAAGAGCCGACCGTGAGCCATTGTTCATCGACCAGCAAGAGCTTGCTGTGAACGCACTGTCCCTGACTATCACAGTACTTCGCCCCTGCTGCCTCGAGGTCGTCAATGCACTCGCCGAAGTCTTTCCGAGAGCCCGCTAGACGGCTGTTGGAGATCACGACAACGTTTACACCCCTCTGGCATGCGTGTCGTATCTGCTCCTCTATCGCATCGGCCTTCAGGGCGCTTCGAGACAGGTAAGGGGACACGATGATCAGCCTGCGACGGGCACCTTCAAAAGCTGATCGCAGTGTCTTCCGGTGTCCTTCGAGGTCCCTGATCAGTACGGTCGGAGCAAGCCCCATGGATGGCGTCAGAAGCTCGACATCGACATCCTTCAGCTCGTGCTTCTCGTTTTCCAGAAGGAACCGTCCCATGACAGATGCAGGGTTGCTGTGCCCCGGCTGAAACAGATGCATGTTGCCAAACACCAGGAATGCATCCTGAGCACGTGACACAGCGACGTTGAGCAACGAGCCGTAATCCTTATCAAACATCGTACTCCCCGGTGCCGTGCCAACGCCGTATGTAGGGGAGAAGATCACCAGGCGCCGTTCTGCGCCCTGCAGACTGTGCACGGTGCCAACCGTGATGCCATGTCCACTCCCCAGGTGCTCATCCAGTGCCCGCCTGACTGCATGGCTCTGAGCAGCAAAGGGTGTGATCACCGCCACCAGTTCACCGAACTGCTTGCCCTCACTTGCGAATGCCGCTTCGATTTCGCTTCTGCGGCGTCTCAGCCAGCGAGCGATGGCCTGAGCCTCGACCAGATTACGGCGGCTTTTCCCGACCCGCTCGTCCCGTGCAGCCAGGTGGACATAGCCCAAAGTCGGAGAGAACAAGCGGCTCCCGTCGTCATCACGGCAAGGTTGCAGCAAGTTCTGATAAACAAGGGCATTACTGATTGCAATGATCTCCGGCCAGCATCGGCGATGCTCGCAGAGAAACATTCCAGAACCACGCTGCGGGTGTTTTGCAAAGGGCGTTGCCTGCTGAGCAATCTGCATCACATTGCCGCTTGAGGCCGCCATGCCGGTTTTCCGAAAACCTTCCCAGCCTGCTTGGAGAAGGCCATAACGGTGCGCGTTAGACCTATCGATGCTGGCTGGCAGGCCATGAACGGGAGAGATCTGATTCACATCGCCCACCACCAATGCACGCTTGGCCAATGCGAAGGCCGGCATACCGATTTCAGGCGGCACTTGCCCAGCCTCGTCAACAATCAGTAGATCCATACGTCCGAACATCGGTTGCACGACGCCACTCCATCCCGTGTAGCGCGAAGGCAAGCTGTGCAGGGTCGCAACCGAACAGGGGTACAGTTTGGCCAGGCGTCGGTATTGCAGCTCGAGCCTGTCCGCCGATTTACTGTCCTCCACCTTGCGGTATTTTTTCAGCAACGCATCCACTTCCATCAGGTAGCGCGCTTCCCAATAGTGGGTGGCCAGCTTGAAGGCCTCGAAACGTGGACCTACATCCAGGGCCGATTGCACACCCTCAAGGCTGAGGCGCTTGGATTTGCCACAGAAATCGCTCAAGAAACTCAGCAGCTCACGGAGGGTTTCCATCGTTTTACGATGCAGATCATGTTCTGCCTGAGCCTGAACCTGCCGATGAGCTATCGCTTTGATTCGCTCGGTCAACCAGCCACCGCATGTTTGGCGCAAATCCATCTCAAGCAAGTGCTGGGCAATCCAGTCATGGCTTTGCATGACCGTCGCCCGAAATAGTTCATCACGACGGCGCCGAGATGTGGTGATACCAAGACGGGATAACAGCCCTATCCACCAGCTCTCATCATGGCAGTGCTGCTGCCATGCAAGGTTGATGGCGTGCCAGTGCTTCTTCTGCTCGATAAGTCGCTCAAGATTGGTCTGAGAGCTTTCGAGCAGTGCTCTTGTAGACTGCTCCAGCGCCAGGATGCGCTCCGTTGTAGGAGGCAGGCCCTTGCAGAGCCGAGTCAGCGTGATGAGCTTGCGCATCACCACGGTGATCATGTCGCATCGCTGCTTCAAACGGGCATGCAACGCCGCCGCCACGCTCTCGAGGGTAGGTGCCGCCAGTTCGCCCAGGGCCTGCTGAGCCTTGCTCAGAAAGCTGCGGCGAGCGCTCTCTAATCCCTCTACCGTTTCGAACGACTTGGCTTCGTAGCTCGAATCTTTCGCCATGCCCTTGAGCATGTGAACAGGAAAACTGAAGGTGTTGTTTTCCCGGCTCTTTGCTGGCAGGTACAGGCCGTAGCTTTTCACGTCATCGAGCCAACGCCCGGCCAGTTCGCCCGCCGGCTCCTTAACCTTGGCAAATGCCTCAAGGATGTTCACCACCGCCTGATTGTTCGTGGAGCTAGCGACTATTAATGGCGGTTCGCTTTTCTCTAGCGCTCTGCGCACCCACAGCGATGCAATCACACTCAGTAGCAAGGTGGTCTTCCCGGTCCCGGGAGGTCCATCTACCGCCGTGACGGCGTCGGGCAGAGCAAAAAAATGCGCCAGCGATTCCCGTTGCGAGTCGGACAGTCCGTAGCGAGACTCCATCTGCCCAAGGTGTTCAGTGCCGAGGTCCAGCTGGGCCTCCAGCTCGAGCAAAGGGCGTTGTACGGCGGCCTCCATAAGGGAAGCAAGGAGCGGGGTCTTCGCCTGAGCTCCGCTGTCCTTGCGCAATTCACCGACCAAAGCCTGGATGTGCTGAGTAGCCCCTCTGTTTCCATCAGCGAGGGCAATGCCAGCATTCTCCTGCAATTCGTATTGTTCGATCTCCAGCGTCCCCCAGTCGTACCCGGAGACTTGCTGCAACAGGTCGTGGGTGACCTTCAACAAGGCATGCCAATTGTCTGGTTGCTGTGGCAACTGGGAGCGTGCCTTATCCAGATCATCGAGGGCGCCAATGGATACAGGCAGAAAGGTAGGCTCGAGTAAATTCCTGGGAATCGACGGTAGGCAGTCTTTTTCATCCAGAGCAAGACTGCCATCGGGGCTCAAGAGTGCATTGAAGAATATCGGTGCGATCTGTTCAGGAAGCTTTTTATCGAGCTCCGCGTGCTCGGCACGACGCCCATAGACCAGAGGGAAAAGCGTCACCCGCACCGGCCATTTCTCTTCCTCGACTCGAGTGTCTCTGCTTTCCTTGCTTTTACGTGCCGCGTGCATTTTCCGGGCTGCCAGCTCTGACAGCCGTCCCTGCAAAATGTCATCCAGGCTCAGTTCTCGACAAAGCCCGGAGAGGTCCGGCATTAAATTCTGAGCATCAGCAAGTGATGCCGCTATGTAATCCAAGACGCTGACAGTCCTTTGCACCTGCGCTCTCCAACGATGGTCCCGAGCAGGCGATTATTCCATGGCTGCCTTCGCAAGCAAAAAACCGATCGCCTCCCGCTGCAGAACCACCGCTCCACCCGGTGGGAGCAAGGGCTTTAAAGTACCGCGCCCGACCGCCTTCACCCCAACAACGACGCCACCGTGCGCTCACCCAGGGCCGGGCCGATGCTCATGCCGAGGCCGGTGTGCATCAGCACGGCGGTGACGCCGGGGATGGCCTTGAGCACCGAGAACGGGCCGGGGCCACGGGCGCCGTAGACGCCCTGCCAGCGCTCGAGCACCTGCAGGCGGGTGCCGAGGGTGTGTTCGGCGAGGTCGAGCATCAGGTTGTCCACGGCTTCGGCGTTGAAGGGCGAGGCGTCGCGGCCGTAGTCGTGGGAGTCGCCGATGATCAGCTCGCCATAGGGCGTGGGGCTGACCAGCAGGTGGATGCCGTGCTGCTCCAGCTCGGGCGTGTGCTGCTCGATCTGGCCACGGATGGCCTCGGCTTCCGGCAGGTCGGAGAAGGCGCCGTAATGCACGCAGCTGAGGCCGGTGAGCACGGCGTGCTGCAGGCCGATGTCCACCGCCGGGCGTGCGCGAAGCATCTGCAGGCGGCAGACGCTGGGCTGCAGCGGGGCGATCTGCTCGGCCAGCAGGGTCAGGTAGTCGTGGCCGGAACAGACGATGATCTGCTCGGCGCGGCAGCTGCCGGCGCTGGTGTGCACGCGGTTCTGCTCGACGTCGCGCACCAGGGTGGAAAAATGGAAGGTCACGCCCAGCTCGTCGCGCAGGTAGTTCACCAGTGCTGGGATGGCTTCGCGGGAATACAGCTGTTGGTCGTCCAGGCCGTGCAGGGCCACGCGGTGGTGGCTGAACTGGCCCTGGTAGAGGTCGTGCAGGCGCTCGCCACGCAGCAGTTCGACACGGTAGCCGTGCTCGATGGCGCGGGTGGCGCAGAAGGCCTCCAGCAGTTCCTCTTCCGCTTCGGTGCGGGCGAACAGCAGGGAGCCGTTGCGGCGGATATGGAATCCGGCCACCTCAGCCAGCTCGGCCCAGATCGTCCGCGCCTCACGGGCCAGGGCGAACATGGGGCCGGGGGCCTGGCCGGTGATCAGGGCCTGGCCGAAGTTGCGCACCGAGGCGCCCAGGGGCCGGTCGCTGCGTTCGAACACGCTGACCTTGAGGCCGCGCCGGGCGGCGGCATAGGCGTGGGACAGGCCGAGGATGCCGGCGCCGACGATGGCGATATCGGTGTCTTGGATGGGCATGGAGTTCTCCAGGAAAACAGTGCCGCCCCTGCCCTCCCCACAACCCTCTCCCCGCTGGGAGAAGGTGTGGAGCGGGTGGGAGCGGAGGTCGGGCTTGTTACTGCGGCAATTTCTCGGACTTACCGTCGTAACGCTTGCGCCACTCGGCCAGGATGCTGTCGCGGTTCTTCGACGCCCAGGCGAAGTCGTTCTTGATCAGGCGCTGCTCGTAGTCGGCAGGCAGTTCGGTCTGCGGCTTGGCGATGCCCGGCTGGGCGAGAACGGCGAAGTTCTCCTTGTACAGCTCCATGGCGGCGGGGCTGGCGGAGAAGTCGGCGAGTTTCTTCGCGGCCTCAGCGTGTTGGGTGCCCTTGATCACGCCGGTGGCTTCGATTTCCCAGCCCAGGCCTTCCTTCGGCAGGACGATGTCCAGCGGCGCGCCCTGGCGCTTCAGCTGCACGGCCGGGTATTCGAAGGAGATGCCGATGGGGAACTCGCCAGCGGCGGCCAGCTTGCACGGCTTGGAGCCGGAATGGACGTACTGGCCGATGTTCTGGTGCAGGTCATCCATGTACTGCCAGCCCTGCTTCTCGCCGAAGGTCTGCAGCCAGGCGCTGACGTCGAGGAAGCCGGTGCCCGAGGACGCCGGGTTCGGCATCACGATCTTGCCCTTGTATTCCGGCTTGGTCAGGTCCTGCCAGCTCACCGGCTTTTCCAGGCCCAGCTTCTCGGCTTCGACGGTGTTGAAGCAGATGGTGGCGGCCCACACGTCCATGCCCACCCAGGCCGGCGGGTTGGCGGCGTCGCGGTAGTTGGCGCCGATGGCGTCCAGGTGCTTGGGTGCGTACTTCTCCAGCATGCCCTGCGCATCGAGGATGGCCAGGCTGGAAGCAGCCAGGCCCCACACGGCGTCGGCCTGGGGACGGTCTTTCTCGGCCAGCAGCTTGGCGGTGATGATGCCGGTGGAATCACGCACCCACTTGATCTCGATATCCGGGTTTTCCTTCTCGAACGCCTTCTTGTAGGCACTCAGCTGCTCGGCTTCCAGGGCGGTATAGACGGTCAGCTCGGTGGCGGCCTGGGCCTGCAGGGAGAACCCGGCGACGACGGCGGCAGCGAGGGCGAGACGCTTGAACATGTGGAGCTCCTTGGTTGGTGTGCTGGGGTCAGGTTTGGCTTGCTGTGGTTATGCGTTGGCGGGGGTTTCGCCCTGCGCAAGGCGTGCGTTGATCAGGTCGATCACGCCCGGCAGATCGGCGATGGTGTCGATCAGGTAGTGCGGGCGGCTCGACGCGAACAGCGCGTCGATGCGAGCGCGCTCCTCGGCCAGGCGCGCGGCCGGCAGGGCCTGGTAGGCGTCGAAATCCAGGCCGAGGAAGTTGCCGGAGAAGCGCAACGCCACGGTCCACATGCCGGCGCTGCGGCCTTCGAGGATGCCCGGCTCGGTGTCGTCCACCTTCACGCAGGCGGCGACGTCGTCCAGCCCCAGGGCGATGACGTTGGCCAGCGCCTGGGCCGGGCTCGGGCGGCCCTTGGGTACTTCATCGGTGGCGACCACGTGGTCCGGGCGGTAGCCGGCTTCGGCGGCCAGCTCCACCACCTTGTCCATCACCACCTTGGGGTAGCCGGAGCAGGTGCCGATCTTCAGGCCCCTGGCGCGCAGGGCGGCGATGGCCTCCAGGGCGCCGGGGATCAGCGCCGAATGCTCACCGACCTTGGCGATCTGCAGGGGCATGAAGCGCTCGTAGAGTGCGGTCACGTCCTCATCCGTCGGCAGGTGGCCGAAGCGGCGTTCGAAGCGTGCGGCGATGGCCGGCACGTCGCACAGGGTGCGGATGTGGTCCCACTTGCCCATGCCCATCGGGCCGCGCGCCTCCTCGAGGCTGATCTCCACATAGAAGCTGGCGAAGGCCTCGACGAAGATCCGCGTCGGCGCGAAGGAGCCGAAGTCGACCACGGTGCCGGCCCAGTCGAGGATGGCGGCCTGCAGGTAGGTGGGGGTCTGGTAATGCATGGTGTTCTCCGTGGATCAGTGGCCGGGCGCGGTCTGGCGCCAGGCCTGGGAGCGGCGCAGCAAACCGCGCGAGGCCCCGGCCAGCAGCAGCGAGACGGCGGCCGAGGTGAGCAGGATCAGGGTGGACATGGCAGCCGCGCCGCCGACGTTGCCGGCGTCGTCCATGTTCAGCACGGCGACGGCGGCGAGCACGCTGTCCGGGCTGTAGAGGAAGATCGCGGCGGACACGGTGGTCATGGCCGAAACGAACAGGTAGCGGACGATGTCCAGCAGCGCCGGCAGGCAGATGGGCAGCGTCACCTTCAGGTAGTGGCGGTACAGGGGCATCTTCAGCGACAGGGCGGCGGCTTCGAACTCGCCGTCCAGCTGACGCAGCGCGGTGGTGGCGGTCATCTGCGCGGTGGTGAGGAAGTGCGCGATGGAGCAGACCACCAGCAGCGCCATGCTGCCGTAGAGGCCGTGCAGGGGGTTGGCCGGCAGGTTGAAGAAGAAGACGTAGCCCAGGCCGAGCACCAGCCCGGGCACCGCCATGGGCACGAAGCTGAGCATGCGCAGCAGCTGGTTGAGGCCGGCCTGGCCGCGGGTCTTCTCCATCAGGTAGGCGCCGGTGAAGATCAGCGCGCCGCCGAACAGCGCGGTGCAGCTGGCCATGGTCAGGCTGTTGCGATAGGCCAGCCAGCCGCCACCGGCGCTCTCTTCGAAGGCGTAGTGACGCAGGGACAGCGACAGGTTGTAGGGCCAGAACTTCACCAGCGACGAGTACACCGCCATGCCCAGCACCGCCAGCAGGGCGAGGCAGACCAGCAGCACCAGGGCCAGGAAGCAGGCGTCGCGCAGCCGCGAGGGTTTCGGGTGATAGACCTGGGCGCGACCGCTCATGGAGTCGCCCTGGCCGCGGCGCAGCCAGGCATCGACGCCGAAGCTGAGCAACGCCGGCAGCAGCAGGATCATGCCGATCAGCGCGCCCCGGCCGAATTGCTGCTGGCCGACCACGGCCTTGTAGGCCTCAAGCGCCAGCACCTGGTAGTCGCCGCCCACCACCACCGGCACGCCGAAGTCGGTGATGCACAGGGTGAACACCAGGCAGAAGGCGGCGAACACGCCCTGGCGGGTGGCCGGCCAGGTGATGCTGCGGAAGGCCTTCCAGGGCCCGGCGCCCATGCTGGAGGCAGCGTCGAACAGGCGTGCATCGGCCAGGGACAGCGCCGACAGCAGGATCATCAACGCATGGGGGAAGGTGTAGATGGCCTGGCCGAGGACGATGCCCCAGAAGCCGTAGATGTTGTCCGGCAACAAGCCGCGCAGCAGGCCCTGGTTGCCGAACAGGTAGATCAACGCGATGCCCGGCAGCATCGACGGCGCCAGCAGCGGCAGCAGGGAAATGCCCCGCCACAGGCCCTTGGCCGGAATCAGCGTGCGTTGCAGCGCATAGGCGAAGAGGTAAGCCAGCGGCACCACGATGGCGGCGACGCTGAGGGACACCTTGAGGCTGTTGCCCAGCAGCCAGTGGAAGTTGGCGCTGGCCAGCAGCTCACGCGCCGCCACCAGGCCACCGCCCTGCCCGGCTTCACCGCTGAAGCCGCGCCAGAAGATGGCCGCCAGGGGCAGCAGCACGGCAAAGGTCAGCAGCACCAGGAGCAGCAGCTTGCCGCCCACCACGAACAGGCGGTCACCCAGATCGCTGCGTGCGGCCCGCACTGGAGCGGTCTTGAGCGATGCCGGCATTTCCATCACCCGCGCCATCTCAGGCGAACACCTGCAGGCTGCGCGACGGCAAGGCCACCCAGATATCGGCACCGCCCAGGCGCGGCAGCAGCGCCGGGTCCAGCTCCGCCAGCAGCGGATGGCCGGGCAGCTGTTCCAGCTCGAAGCTCAGGCGGCAGCGGTTGCCGAGGAAGGTGATTTCGCGCACCTGGGCGCGGAAGCGGTTGTCGTCGCCCTGTTGCGGGTCGATGGCGATGGCTTCGGGGCGGCAGAACAGGCGGCCCTGCTCGGCACCCCCTGCGGCTTCCGGCAGGCGCAGGCTCAGCTCGCCGACTCGCGCGTGGCCATCCTGGCGCCCCTGGAACGGCAGCCAGTTGCCCTGGCCGACGAACTCGGCGACGAAGGGCGTGGCCGGGCTTTCGTAGATCTCCCGCGGGGTGCCGTATTGCTCGACGCGGCCCTGGTTGATCACCGCGATGCGGTCGGCCATGAGCATGGCCTCGTCCTGGTTGTGGGTGACCATCAGGGTGGTGATGCCCAGGCGCTTCTGCAGCTGGCGCAGCTCGGTGCACAGGTGCTCGCGAACGCGGGCGTCCAGGGCCGACATGGGCTCGTCCAGCAGCAACAACGACGGCGACGGCGCCAGGGCACGGGCCAGGGCCACGCGCTGCTGCTGGCCGCCGGACAGCTGGCCGGGGAATTTCTTCTCGCTGCCGGCAAGGCCCACCAGCTCCAGCATCTCGGCCACCCGCTGGCGGGCTTCGTCGCGGTTGGCACCGGCCAGGCCGTAGGCGATGTTCTGCTGCACGCTGAGGTTGGGGAACAGCGCGTAGGACTGGAAAAGAATGCCGTAGTCACGGGCCTGGGGCGGCAGGGTGGAAATGTCGCGCGGGCCGATGTGCAGGCTGCCGCTGTCCTGGCGCTCCAGCCCGGCGATGCAGCGCAGCAAGGTGGTCTTGCCGCAGCCGGAAGGTCCCAGCAGGCACACCAGCTCGCCCTCGGCGATATCCAGCGACACCCCATCCAGGGCGGTGAAGCTGCCGAAGCGCTTATGGATGTCGTGGACCTGGAGATGGGCGGCGTGATGCATGACATGACCTCGTAGAACGGTGGGCGTAACGCAGGTAGCGTGATACGACTCGACGAGGCAGATGCTAGGGAGGCAATGCGAAATCTATGTGGCGATAACCCCAAGCCCACCGATAGTGGCATTGGTGGATTTGGTATAGGCCAGGTGAGAGAGCTGGAAGCCGAGAGCCTGAAGGTGGAAGGCGGCAGCGCTGGAGAGAGCGCCGTTTTGAGCAAGTCGCGCTGCGGCATGCGGCTATTTGCAACTGCCAAGATTTGCCGGCAGGAGCGAGCGGGTGAACACACGGCCCCCTGCGGTACCCCGCTCATCCTGTCGAGCCTTTGCTCGAACGTCTCCGATGGAGCCGATGACTCCATGCCCTGGGACGTGATGCCCCAGGTACAGATGCAGCCGGCGCCCTGATCCGGGCGCCGGACTGCCGGCGTCAGAGCCGGTTGAGGCTGACGTTGTCCAGGTACAGCGACTGGTCGGCACGGGTGCTGAGCACCATCAGCTCCATGCGCCGGTAGGTTCCGGCCGGCACCTGGAAGCTCTGCTGCAGCTTGCCCCAGGCGCCGCCCTGGGTGTTCACCACGCCCAGGGACAGCAACCGGCCGTTGCCGGCGGTGTCTTCCAGGTAGAGGTAGGCATAGGCCAGCGCGGCCACGCTGGCGGTGCGGCTCACCATCACGTCGGCGGCGAAGCGGTAGGACAGCCCCGGCTGCACCTTGCCGGCCAGGAGCAGGCTGGCGCCGGTGCCGTCGGCCTTGCGGGCATAGACCTCCAGGGACTTGCCGGTGGTTGCCAGGGCGGTCAGCCGGGTGCTGCCGTAGAAGCCCGCCCACTCGCCGATGGCGCTGTCGAAGTTCCAGCCAAAAGCGGCCGCGGTCGTCGGAGTGATGGGGTTGGTGGGGGTCACTTCGCTGAGTTCCACCTCATCCAGCAGCACGGCCAGGCGGTTGACGCTGACCAGGCCCAGGTAGGTGTTGCGGATGACGCTGGCCGGCGGCTGGTAGACGAAGGTCATGTCGATGGGGGTGAACTCGCTGCTGGTCACCGACTTGATCACACCGTTGGCCGTGCTGTAGCTGATGCCGGCGTTTTCTTCGTGAAGCATGCCCAGGTAGACGTTGCCGCGCAGGTTGGTGCCCTTGAGCATCACCTTGGCCTTGAGCCGATAGGTGGCGCCGACCTTCAGCGCGCCCACCGAGGTGGCCAGCACGTCGTCGCGGCCGGCCGGCAGCTCGAACTGCAGGGCGTCGTCACGGCAGGTCTTGCCGACGTTGAGGGTGCTGAGCTTGGCCAGGTTGAGCAGGGCCTTCCAGCCGTCCAGGGTGCGGAATTCACCGTTGGCCACCAGGCCCTTGAGCGCCGGCTTGTCGCACCAGGCCGTGGTGCCCGGCGTGGTGGGTGTGGTCGGCGTGGTGGGGGTCGTGGGCGTCGAGGTCGGGTTGACCGTCTCGGGCACCTTGGTCGGGCGCAGGGCGGCGATCTGCGCGGCCATGTCGTTCAACGCGCGGGCGGCGTCGGCGAAGCTGGCACGGCCGCAGGCCTGGTTGGCGCAGGTGGTATCGACCACGGTAGGCGTGGAGAACAGCGGGGCCTGCACGGACGCGTTGAACACCTGGGGGTAGGCCATGATGGTGGAGAAGCGCCCCTGCACGCCGTAGCCACGACCCCATTCGTAGGTGCCCTGGTGGATGCCCCGGGCCAGGTAGGTGTAGTAGCCCTCGGTCTGGTCCTGCTCATAGGAATGGCGCAGGCCCATGTTGTGGCCGATCTCGTGGGCCATGGTGCTGAGGCTGCAGTCCACCCCGGTGATGCCGTAGGCACTGGCCCAGGCACCGTTCTGGAAGGTGCCGCTGTTCTTCGGCCCGGAGAGCACGTAGCCGATGCCGCACACGCCATAGCCCTGCCCTACCTGGGTGCGGCTGATCAGCTGCACCACGTCGGCGCCATAGGTCTCGCGCAGCTGCTGCACGCGGCTGTCGGCGGCGAAGGCGGAAAGGTCCTTGTCGGAAATGGTCGGGTAGCTGGCCCAGGTGAGCGGCTGGGCGTTGACCAGGCGCAGGCGCAGGTTGACGTTGCTTTTCTTGTAGGCGTTGTTGGCGAATTCGATGTAGCTGGCGATGCGGGCGTTCATGTCCCGCCCGTTTGGCAGCGCCTGGGCGTCCTTGGTGTAGAGCACCAGGATGTCGACGGTGCGCGGTTCGGTGGTGGCGGCTTGGGTGAAGGGGGCCAGCAGGAGCAGGGCCAGGCAGGCGAGCAGTTTCTTCATGGTCATCGTTCCTGTAGCGCTCAGCCGCGGGTCGGCGGCGGGAGGGGCTGCAACGGCGTGGAATCGGGGGTCACGAGGGCGTCCGGGGTGGCACGCATCAGCAACTGGTTCTGGTCGGTCACCAGGGTGCTGCCGGTGGCGTTGTCCACCACCATGGACAGGGTCTGATCGCGGGTGGCGAGGGTGATGTGGGTCTCCAGCTGGCCCTTCACCACGGTGAGGGTGTCTTCAGGCTGGCCACCCTCCACCGCGCCGCTCCAGACGGCAGCGCCGCCGGTGTTGTGGGTCTCGTCCAGCGTTGCACGCAGCGGTGCCTGGCGGCCGGGCACACCCAGCTGCAGGGTCTTGCCGACGGCCAGTTCGCCCAGGGAGGTGGTCGCCACCTGGGTGCGGTAAAGGGTCATCTCCTGCTGCTGCTCGGGCACCAGGGAGTGGCTGTCCCAGAGTTCGACCAGGGTGTCGGCGGGGGCGTCCACCACCGGCACCGAGGCGACGTGGGGTGCCGGCACCACGTTCACGGCGGCTGGCATCGGGCTGGCCGCCACCGTAGCGCCCGCCATGGCCGGGGCGACGGGCAACGGAGCTGCCGGAGGTGTCGGTGATGGGGTGTGCTGGGTAGCGGCCGGGACCGCTGGGGTATCGCGCAGGAGGACGGCGAAGGTGACACCTGATGTGACCAGGGCAACCGCCAGGTAGAGGAGCGTACGGGGCATGACCACCTTCCCATGTTTCACCCGGCACAGCCGGGTGGCAGCGAAACCACGGAAGAGCATCCCTGACGAACCGTGGAACAGATTCGACCGTTGCGAGGGGTAACGGCCAGTTGTTCGATTTATTGACGCCAGAAAATTGATATCACAGTGCCTGCATGGGGCATAAATACGCTTTCGCTATTAGCCAGGCGCCGGATCACACCATTGCGCTGCTGTGCTGCCTGACGTCGATATTCGGGAGCGTGGGAACGTTGAGCGGCATAAATAAAGTTGAACGCGTTCAACTTCCGCAAGTGAACCAGCCGCCACCTTAACCCGCTACTCAATGGCCGTCGGAATAATTGGGATTTCTCGCACATTGCTGGTTTGACAGCCCCGGCGCCAATCGTGGGTAATTGCGAAATCCGGCGACATCCCGCAGCAAACAGCTGATAACACGTCGCCATCACCGATGTAATTGTTCGACAAAACCCTTTGATTACAACCCGTTGCGAAACAGCTCCAATTATTGCGCCTGACTTTTTCACTGTGTCTGTTAGTTGAACTTGCGCAACTTAATACGCTGGCAATCTGATAGTAGAAAACACACTTTTCAATTCAAACCGACGTCACGCGTTTGAATAAGGAGTGCCCACCTGATCGGGGCGCTACTTCACTAACTCGACTGAACAGCCCCTGGCCTCGTCATTGAGTTCAATGGCCAGCCTGCCTGCTCGTCGACTGAACCCGCCTGCGCATCACGGACGTGCCCAGGCGGATCACCACTACCCGGCCCAGGCCGGGTGCATGAAAGGAGAACCCATGCGGAAAATCTGGCTCTACCCGGCCGTCGCCCTGGTGACGGCCGGCACGACGCTCGCCGTCCTGCTGCAGGACACCCCCGCGCAGAGTGGGCAGGCGCCCGTCGCCTCGGCCCCGACCGGCGCGGGCAGCGTGTCCCTCCCGTCCTTGCCTGGCACAGCCGGCGCACAGGCTGCGGTCCAGACCAGCGGCCAGGCCGCGGTAAATCCATCGTCCGCCGCAGCGCCGGACAGCGCCTCCGACGCGCCCCTGGCCCTGTGGACGGCTGATTCCCTGCAGGCCGCCGAGCAGGACGGGCTGGCCGTGTACCGCACCCAGGTCGCTCCCGAGCTGCTGGGCACCTTCGCCGTGGGCCGCACCCTGGAACTGGGCGTGCCGGGCCAGCCGGAGCCGCTGCGCGCCACGCTGGAGCAAACCCATAACACCGGCACCACCGCCGTGTGGACCGGCGCGGTGGAAGGCGGCAGCGACGCCGACACCCTGACCGTGGTCAAGGGCCGCCTGGAGACCCACATCACCCTCGCCACCACCGAGCAGACCCTGTCCTTCGTGGTGGACAACGCCACCGGCGCCACCCAGGTGACGGACCAGAACGAGCTGCTGATGCGCGCCACGCCGGACCCGATCATCACCCCCGACGCCAAGCAACTGCCGCCCCTGCCGCCGCCCGCCCAAGGCTGATCCCACAAGGAACGTCCCACCATGAAAAGACTCTTCATCGGCACCCTGCTGGCCGTCGCCGTACAGGCCGCCCACGCCGCCGAACCCCGCACCGTGGACCTGTTGGTGCTCTACACCAAGGACGCCCAGGCGCTGCCCAACGGCCGCGACATGGATGCGCGCATCGCCAGCTACATCGAGTACGCCAACAACGCCTACAAGAAAAGCAACGTCGACCTGCGCCTGCGCCTGGTGCACCGCCAGTTGCTGGACTGGGCCAGCTACCCCACCGTCTCCAGCCGCGACCTGGCCGCCTTCGCCGCCGACAGCCGCGTGCAGCAGCTGCGTGAAACCTATGGCGCCGACATGGTCCACCTCATCGGCCGCACCCAGGAAGGCCAGGGCTACGGCGTGTGCGGCATCGGCTACGTGCTCTCCGGGCCGAAGAACAGCGGCACCTTCCAATCCGGCTCCGCCAACAGCGCCTACGCCATCACCGGCGTCGACTGCAGCCTGAGCACCATGGCCCACGAGATCGGCCACAACATGGGCCTGCGCCACTCCTACGAGCAGGACATGACCGAGGGCTACTACCAGTCCAGCTGGCACCAGGGCACCTTCGAATGGAGCCGCGGCTACGGCGTGCAGGGCCAGTTCTCCACCATCATGGGCTACCCCCACGTGTTCAACGCCCGCGCCCAGGCGCCGCTGTTCTCCTCGCCGCGCGTGGTCGACAGCAGCTGCGCCAACCAGGCCTGCGGCCAGGAAAACCAGGCCGACGCTGCCCGCGCGCTGAACGCCATGGCCACGCAGATTGCCGCCCTGCGGGCGACCAAGGTGCCGGAGACGCAGAACCCCACCAACCCGGGCACTCCCACCACCCCGCCGACCACCCCGACCACGCCACCGACGACGCCGCCCACCACGCCGACCCCGGCCTGGTGCAACAAGCCGGCCCTGAAGGGCCTGGTGGCCAACGGTGAATTCCGCACCGCGGACGGCTGGCAGGGCCTGCTGGGCAGCGCCAACATGAGCCTGGTGAACGTCGGCAAGACCTGCCGCGACAACGCCCTGCTGTTCGAGCTGGCCAAGGGCGGCAGCGACATCCTCGCCACCCCGGTCGCCGCCCTGCGTGAAGGCACCCGCTACCGCCTGCGCGCCAAGGTCATGCTCAAGGGCACCAATGCGCGCGGCAACATCTACCTGGGCGTCCTCCACGAGGCCAACGACCGCATCAGCTACAGCAACGCCTCGGGCCTGACCCAGTCGGTCACCAGCAGCGAGTTCACCACCCTGGAACGCACCTTCACCTACACCCGCGCCCAGACCCCGCCGCGCAGCACCTACGTGGGCCTGATCAGCCGCGACGGCCTGAGCGTGCTGGTGGACGAAGTGGAACTGACCGAAGTGGCCGAGCCGACGCCCACCAACCCGACCACGCCTTCCGTTCCCTCGAAGCTGGGCTGGAACTTCGAAAACGGCGCGGCCGGCTGGGCCGGCTTCCACGGCACCACCCGCCTGGTCGCCCTGGGTGGCAACACCGGCACCTCGCTGGAAAGCTACGCCCGTCAGTACGAAGGCAGCGGCGCCAGCATCCCGCTGCAGGGCAAGGTGCAGGGCGGCCTGAACTACCGCCTGGCGGCCGATGTGATGATCGGCCGCAACGCCGGCATCAAGGGCCTCACCTACGGCTACCTCTACCTGGAGGACGCCAGCGGTCAAGGCCGCTACCTGCCGCTGGGTGCAAGCCCCACCCTGGGTGGCACCTGGAGCCGCCTGCAACAGGACGTGCAGATCCCCGCCGGCACCTACCGCCGCGTGGAGCTGCTGGTACTGGGCACCCGCAAGGACCAGTCCCTGTACCTGGACAACGTCAGCTTCAACCGGCTCTGAGCCAAGGCCCCCGGCGCTGCCGGGGGCTTCCCTTCTGCAGGGCCCCTCAGCGGCCCTCTTCGCAGGCCTCTCGCCCCAGGGCCATGAAGGCCGCCGGCAAACGCGCCTGGCGGCGGTCCTTGAGGCAGTAGAGGTATTCGTCGATCTGCGGCGCCTGTTCCAGCTCGATCACGCACAACTCGGGGTTATCCGGCACTTCGTGGCGAGCGATGATGCTGATGCCGATATTGCGGATCACCGCCTCGCGGATGGACTCACGACTGCCGATCTCCAGCAGCGGGCCGATGTCCAGGCCGGCCTTTTCCAGCAGCGCCTCGGTGAGCTGGCGGGTGATCGACCCGCGTTCACGCATCAGCAGGTTGTGGCCCTTGAGGGCGGCGATATCCACCGACACGCGCCCGGCCAGGGGGTGGCTGCGGTGCACCGCCAGCACCAGGGGGTCGCTGCCCAGCACCAGGCGGGTAAGGCGCTGGTCATCGAGCTTTTGCGACGAGGCGGCCAGGTCCACGCGGTATTCCTCCAGCGCCTCCAGCACCTGCTGGGAGTTGCCGATCTCCACCGAGACCTCGATCTGCGGGTAGCGCTCACGGAAGGTCCGCACCAGCCCGAGGATGTAATAAGGCGAGGTGGCACCGATGCGCAGGCTGCCCTGCATCTGCCCGCTGTTGCGCAGGAAGAACTCGATATCGGCTTCCTGCTGCAGCAGCACCTTGACCATGGGCAGCAGGCGCGCGCCCTCCTCGCTCACGGTCAGCCGGCGGCCACCGCGATGGAAGAGCTCGACGGCGTACTGGCCTTCCAGGTTGCGGATCTGGGTGGTGACGGTCGGCTGGCTCAGGCCCAGCTTCTTGGCGGCCTGGGTGATGCTGCCCAGGCGCGCGACCATGTAGAACGCCTTGAGCTCGGCACTGAGCATGAGGGCTGCTTTCCAATAGAAGGGAGGCGGCGATTATAAGCGCGACGGCGAACCGACTTCATGCAGGGCGTGACGCCCCCGAACCTTGGCCGAGACACGCAAAGTGGCTAATGGTTCACAAGCACTAGCACACCCGTACTATTCAAGCCTTTCGCCGCCCTCCCTAGACTCCCCTGCAGGCGCTATGGCCCGCCCGCCAGCTCCGGGTCCCGCGGCACTGTGCTGCCGCCACGCCGATAACGACACCTGCCGCCCCGGTAGGCCCGGATCACGCACCAAAGGAATGCCCCCATGAAACTCCAAGGAATCGCCGCCGGTTTCGCCCTCGCCTCCACCCTGCTCACCACCGGCTGCATCCCACAGAATGGCCAGACCCAAGGCCTGTTCACGCCCCCGGCTACCAACAATGCCGCCGCCGGCACCCAGGTCGCCTCGGCCAATGCCCCCTGCACCCCGAATGCCACGGCCGACCTGATCTCCACCGGCCGCAGCCTGCTGGAAATCGGCACCAGCATCATGCAGACCAAAGCCAACATGAATAACGCCAACAATGGCTATAACAGCTACACCATGCAGGACGTCGAGAACGCCCAGAAGATCAACAAGGGCAACGAGATCCTCAACAACGTCGAAACCATGACCGGCGGCCCCCAGGCCCCCTGCAGCTGATAGCGTTTCCCCCCGTCGCCTTGAGTACAGGGATGTACGGGGCGCCGGGTTTTCCCTCCCCGAGCAACGAGCCCGCGCCTGCGCGGGCTCGCTCGTTTCAGGGCCCCTGTCACTTCTGTGTCACAAAAGAGTCATAACCTCCGCAAAATCGATAAACCAAGGAGGTGGCAGATGAGCGTTGGCAACGACCTGCTGGCACAGCGCATCCATCGTGAGCTGCTGGACCACAGCGACGAAGAACTCGAACTGGAGCTGCTGGAAGACGGCCACGACCTGGACGCCTACTTCGACAACCACGTCGAGGACAACCCCGGGCGCCAGGCACGGCGCAACTACTTCCAGGAGCTGTTCCGCCTGCAGGGTGAGCTGGTGAAGCTGCAGAGCTGGGTGGTCAAGACCGGGCACAAGGTGGTGATCCTCTTCGAAGGCCGCGACGCCGCCGGCAAGGGCGGCGTGATCAAGCGCATCACCCAGCGCCTCAACCCCCGCGTATGCCGGGTCGCCGCCCTGCCGGCCCCCAACGACCGCGAGCAGACCCAGTGGTACTTCCAGCGCTACGTCTCGCACCTGCCGGCCGCCGGCGAGATCGTCCTGTTCGATCGCAGCTGGTACAACCGCGCCGGCGTCGAGCGGGTGATGGGCTTCTGCAACGACGAGCAGTACGAGGAGTTCTTCCGCACCGTGCCGGAGTTCGAGCGCATGCTGGTGCGTTCCGGCATCCAGCTGGTGAAGTACTGGTTCTCCATCTCCGACCAGGAACAGCACCTGCGCTTCCTGGCGCGCATCCACGACCCGCTCAAGCAGTGGAAGCTCAGCCCCATGGACCTCGAGTCCCGCCGCCGCTGGGAGGCCTACACCAAGGCCAAGGAGATCATGCTCGAGCGCACCCACATCGAAGAGGCGCCCTGGTGGGTGGTGCAGGCCGACGACAAGAAGAAGGCGCGGCTCAACTGCATCCACCACCTGCTCAGCCAGATGCCCTACGAGGAGGTGGAGCAGCCCAGCGTGCAACTGCCGCAACGCCTGCGCCACGCCGACTACGTGCGCAACCCGACGCCCCGGGAAATCCTCGTGCCCGACGTGTACTGACCGTCATTCCGGCGTGACTCGCCCGCGCGCCAATGCATCGCAGACACACAACCCTCGCGGCGCGCGGCGTTTTCAGCGATAAAGGCCGCCGCGCTGCGCAGTCGCAGCGACTTGAGGAAGCGATGCATGTACCACGGAGAACGATTCAACGCCTGGACGCACCTGGTGGGCGCGGTGCTCGCCGGCATCGGCGCTATCTGGCTGCTGGTCCTGGCGGCCCTGGATGGGAGCACGGCGAAGATCGTCAGCGTCGCCATCTACGGCGTGACGCTGGTGATGCTCTACAGCATCTCCACGGTCTATCACAGCGTCCGTGGGCGGGCGAAGGTGATCATGCGCAAGCTCGATCACCTGTCGATCTACCTGCTCATCGCCGGTAGCTACACGCCCTTCTGCCTGGTCACCCTGAAAGGCGCCTGGGGCTGGACGCTGTTCGGCATCGTCTGGACGCTCGGCATCATCGGCATGCTCCAGGAGATCAAGCCGCGCTCGGAAGCCCGCGTGCTGTCGATCATCATCTACGCGGTGATGGGCTGGATCGTGCTCATCGCCATCAAACCGCTCATCGCCGCCCTGGGCACCACCGGCTTCACCTGGCTCGCCGCGGGCGGGGTGTTCTACACCGTCGGCATCATCTTCTTCGCCTTCGACAGCCGCTTCCGCCACTGGCACGGCATCTGGCACCTGTTCGTCATCGCCGGCAGCCTGCTGCACTTCGTGGCGATCCTGCGCTTCGTGGTGTAGAAACCCGCAAAAACCGTGCGTCGCAACCGCCGGGTTGCACCCGACCTGCGCGTGCAGTGCAGGGCGACTGTGGGGCAAATGTAGGAGCGAATTCATTCGCCCAGCAGGCCGCAGGGCTGCCATCGCTCGGTGCCTCCCGGCAGCACCGCCTGGTGGATGAAAAGAGCGTCATCCACCCTACACACCGGTTTGCACCGTGCCGCTGCTGACTCCCCCTCCCTGTGGGAGCGGCTTCAGCCGCGAAAGACCTGCCGCCAGCACATGGCCATGCGAGCGGCCGGACACCCCATCGCGAATGAATTCGCTCCCACTGGGCAAAGGCTTCAATCCCGGCGCGAATAGGCCCGGGGCATGAGGCCGCCGGACATCAGGGCGTCGCCCATGGAGGCGGATGACGGCCGCGCGCCTGGCGTTCGGGCCGTGAGCAGGCCGGCCAGCAGCGGCGAGGATGGCCGCTCCGGGCCGTCGCAGCCCAGGAGCAGCAGTTCGATCAACGCGTGTGCGGATGCACAGTCCCGATTGTCCATGGGTGTTCTCCGGCAATGGCTTTGTCCTTACGCTACTGCCCGCCGCGAGGCGGAAATTGACCTGGGTCAGTCCCGTCCACGACGCCCCTGCGACAACCCGGCGCAGGGCACCGTCCAGTGCATGTTGACTTCGATCAATCAAAGGTCCCGCCAGAAGGGTAAACAGGAGGCATAGGCGCAATGCGCCGCCCCTTTTCCCTTACCTGGAGACAGCCATGTCCGCACTCAACTCCGCCCTCGTCGCCAAGCCGCTGCACCAATCACCGCGAGGCGATTACTGGATCGAGCCCCTGGAAGACGGCACCCATGTGCTCATCCGGCCCTTGCGCGAAGAGGATCGCGAGCGCGAGCGCGCCTTCATCAACCGCCTGTCACCGGAGGCCCGTCACAACCGCTTCCTCGGCGAGTTCCGCGAAGTGGCCCCGCCGCTGCTCAACCAGCTCATGGATGTCGACGACAAAGACCGCGTCGCCCTGGTGGCCCTGGCCCATGTGGACGGCGAACTGCTGGAAGTCGGCATCAGCCGCTACGCCAAGGTCGGCGAACTCGGCCAGTGCGAATTCGCCGTGACCGTGGCCGATGAATGGCTGCGCCGCGGCCTCGGCAGCATCCTCTTCGAACACCTGGCGGACAGCGCCCGGCGCAACGGCTTCCGCCAGCTCTACTCCATCGACTCGGCGAGCAACGCCGGCATGCGCGGCCTGGCCCGCAAGCTCGGCCTGCAGCGTCGCCGCGATGCCGAAGACCCGACCCAGGTGATCCACCGCCTGGACCTGTAACCCCGACCCACCTTCACACGCAGGCCCCTCAGCGGGCCTGCCATCCCGGCGGCACACCATGGCCCGCGCCTGCCAATGCAGCGAAGCGTGGTTCTGCCAGGCGCGCCGACCAACCCAGCCAGCCTGCCGATGATCCGGCGCCCGTGCGTGCCACCCTCAGCTGCACGTGGATATGCCCCACCATGCAGACGCTCATGCCATCCATGTTGAAGTAGGTGCACGCCTGCTGGGTGTCCTCGCAGCCGGCCGATCTGTCCTGGTAAACGGGCTCGCCCTGCTCCGCCGCATGGAACGCCAGGTCGGTAATCAGCCCGGTGCGTTCGGTGCCGCTGCGCTTGCTCAGGTCCCATCCCATCTTCTTTCGTTGCCCTGAAAGCCGAAGGCCTGGTAGCGAACTGCCGACGTGACCGCAGCCCTCGCCAAGGGCGGCCGCGCCTCGCTGTGGTCGCCAGGCCTTCCGGCGTAGCGACTTGGTCATGAAAGAGTAGCCAGCCCTCGTGAGCTGACAAGCAGCAAGCGGCGAACTTCCCGGGCGTTCCGACGATCAACCGATACGCCAATCACCAGCGGAGTCGCCATGAACCAGGCCAAAGACGGCAAGACACCGGGGTTGTCCGCCCGGGAGAAACAGGACGTCGACGAAAACCAGCCACCCCGGGCCGCCGTCCTTCACGAGATCATCCGCACCCAGGGCGACCAGGAGCTGGAGCGCAACGCCGCTGCGCTCTGGTGGTCGGCCCTGGCCGCCGGGCTGACCATGGGCCTGTCGCTGATGGCCATGGGGCTGTTCAACGCGCGCCTGCCCGCTGGCGAGGCGAGCAAGGTGATCGCCAGCCTCGGCTACTCCGCAGGCTTCCTCGCGGTGATCCTGGCGCGCCAGCAACTGTTCACCGAGAACACCCTCACCGCCGTGCTGCCGGTGATGAGCAAACCCACCCTGAACAACGTCGGGCGCCTGCTGCGCCTGTGGAGCGTGGTGCTCGCCGGCAACCTGGCCGGCACCCTGCTGGTGGCCTGGGTGATGCTGCGCCTGCCGATCTTCGATGCCGCCACCGATGCCGCCTTCCTCGACATCGGCCGCAAGGTGATGGAGAACGACGTCAACCAGATGTTCGCCAAGGGCATCGTCTCCGGCTGGATGATCGCCACCATGGTCTGGATGATCCCCTCCCAGGAAAGCGCCAAGCTGTGGATCATCATCCTCATCACCTACCTGATGGCCCTGGGCGACTTCACCCACATCGTGGTCGGCTCGGCCGAGGTCTCCTACCTGGTGTTCGCCGGGCACCTGGACTGGCGCGAATTCTGGCTGACCTTCGCCGGCCCCACCCTGGCCGGCAACATCGTCGGTGGCAGCCTGATCTTCGCCCTGATCAGCCACGCCCAGGTGCGCAGCGACGGCGACAGCCCCCGGCCCACCCGGGATACCGAGCCCGCGCCCCGGCGCAAGGACACCCGCCGCTGAACGGTTGTCGATCCGCCGCCACGCCAGACGACCAGGGGCATGCCGGCTATCCTCGAACCGGCCCGCACTGGAGAACCGCCATGCCCATCCGCCCACGCATCACCCCCTGCCTGTGGTTCGACCACCAGGCCGAAGCCGCCGTCGATTTCTACATCGGCATCTTCCCCGACTCGCGGATCACCGCCGTCACCCGCTACGGCGAAGCCGGCAAGGAAATCCACGGCCGCCCCGCCGGCAGCGTGCTGACCCTGGCCTTCGAGCTGGACGGCCAGGCCTTCACCGCCCTCAACGGCGGCCCGGTGTTCCAGTTCAACGAAGCCCTCTCGCTGCAGGTGGATTGCCGCGACCAGGCCGAGGTCGACCACTACTGGAACGCACTGGGTGCCGGCGGCCCGGTGGAAGCCCAGCAATGCGGCTGGCTCAAGGACAGGTTCGGGCTGTCCTGGCAGATCGTGCCCCAGGTGCTGCCCACCATGCTGCAGGCGCCGGACGCGGTGAAATCCCAACGCGCCTTCCAGGCCATGCTGGGCATGAAGAAGCTGGATATCGCCGCCCTGCAGCAGGCCTTCGACGGCCGCTGAGCGGAGCGAACGGCGCCTGGATCCCCACGGGACGGGGCCTCCAGGCGATGGCGAGGGTGCGGGACTCGATCGCTAGCCGGCACCAATAAAACTGATTATCATTTGCGCCATTTTCCAGTGGCCGGATGCTGCAGTGACCTCCTCCAACCTCGACAGCGTATTCCTCGCCCAGCGCATGCCCCTGCTGCGTACCCTGGCCAGGATGGTGAAGAACCCCAGCGTCGCCGAGGACCTGGTGCAGGAGACCTACCTGCGCGTCGCCCGCACCCTGGCCGAACGCCCCATCGACCACCTCGAACCCTTCCTCTTCCAGACCGGCCGCAACCTGGCCCTCGACCACCTGCGGCACATGCGCATGCAATCGCGCACGCTGATGGACGATGTGCCCGACGACGTCATCCAGGCCGTTGCCGCACCCATCTCCTCGGCCGAGGACGGGCTCCACGCGGAGAAGCTCCTGCAGCGCCTGGGCAGCACCCTGTCCCAGCTGACCCAGCGCCAGCAGCGCATCTTCATCCTCAGCCGCCTGCACGGGCATGGCTACGCGGAGATCGCCGAAGAGCTGGATGTGTCGCCCAGCACGGTGCAAAAGGAACTCAAGCTGATCATGGCGATCTGCATGAACCTGCTCAGCCGCCTGGATCCGCCGACATGAAGGACTTCCGCTCGGCCTCGGGTTCGACAAGAATAGGCGCCCCCGAATCCGAGGTAGGCGCCGTGCCCCAGCCCGATCCCGTTCCGCCCGCAGCCGGCCCCGGTGCCGACGACGCGCGCCTGGGCGAAGCGCTGGACTGGCTGATCCTCCTCGACAACGCCGACGCCGAATGCCGCGCCCGCTTCGAGGCCTGGATGGCCGCCTCGCCGGACAACGCCCTGGCCTTCCGCCTGGCCCAGAGCCTCTGGCAATCGCCGCTGCTCACCGCCGCCGCCGCTCGCCTCGACCGTGAACACAAGCGCCCGGTCCGCCGCGCCCTGCTCAAGCCCCTGGCCGCAGCCGCCGTGCTGCTCCTGGCGGTGGGCGTGGGCCTGCAGAGCGACCTGCTGCTGCGCCTGCGCGCCGACCACCTCACCGAGGTCGGCCAGCGCCAGAACCTGGAGCTCGCCGACGGCTCGCGCATCCTGCTCAATACCGACACCGCCTTCTCCAGCCGCATCGATGACCAGCAACGCAGTGCCCGCCTCTACCAGGGCGAGGCCTACTTCGACGTCGCCCACGACCGCAGCCGCCCCTTCGAGGTGGACGCCGGCCCGGTGCAGGTCTCGGTGCGCGGCACCGCCTTCGCCGTGCGCTACCTGGGTGACGAGGCCGAAGTCAGCGTCGAGCGCGGCGAAGTCGACCTGCGCTCGCGGGAAGACAACGCCCGCGTCAGCCTCAGCGCCGGCGACAGCATCCGCATCGGGCCCGCCGGCTTCGGTGACCGCCGCCACGGCCAGGCCGACCAGCTGGCCTGGGTCAAGGGCCGCCTGGTGTTCGAAGACTGCCCCATGCGCGAAGTGCTGGCCGAGCTGCGCCGCTACTACCCGGGCTGGATCATCAGCACCGACGAGCGCCTGGGCGAGCGCACCGTCACCGGCAACTACCGCCTGGACGACCCCCTGGGCGTGGTGCGCTCCCTCGCCCACATCACCTCGGCCAAGCTCCACGAATTCCCTGCACTGGTCATCCTCGACTGAGTGGGCGGGCCGGTTCAGCCGCGCCCACCCCGCGCCTCTCCTTCCAACCCCTGCTGAATCGTGCCTGGCCCAGGGCTGCCTCGGGCTAGCCGGTCACTCCGTTGGTGGATGAACAGAGCGTCATCCACCCTACGCGCCATGAGTTCGAGTTCACCAGGGCGCAGCCCTGTTACCGGCTCGGAGGCCTCGCCCGACACGCGCCTACGGGCCTTGTCACCCCCCGTCGGAATAACCCCGACATTATTTTTACGCGATTGCGTTTTCTCGTTCGTCTAGTCAAAAGCCAATGACACTGATTCGCATTAGAAATGCGATTAACGGACCGAAGAGAGCCGCTCCCATGACCACCCGCTCAAACCGCCCCACCCTGCGCCTGTCCGCCCCCACCGGCGTGTCGCTGCTGGCCCTGTCCATCGCCCTGGGCAGCCTGCCCGTCGGCATCGCCCAGGCCGCCGAAACCGGTGCTGCGCCGACCCAGCTGGCCAGCCAGAGCGGTTACAGCTTCGCCATCGCCCGCCAGCCCCTGGTGGAAGCGCTCAACGCCTTCAGCGCCGTGAGCGGCTGGCAGGTCGGCCTCTCTTCCGATCTCGCCGCTGGCGTGCAGTCCCCCGGCGTCAATGGCCGCCTGCCGGCCGAACAGGCCCTGCAGCGCCTGCTGGCAGGCACCGGCCTGGAATACCGCGCCGTCGGCGAGCGCAGCGTGGTGCTGGTACGCACCCCGGCCAAGGGCCTGGCCATGGAGCTGAACCCCACCACCGTGACCGCCACCCGCCACGAGCAGAGCGCCAGCACCGTGCCGGTCACCGTCAGCGTGAAGAGCCGCCAACAGCTGGACCGCAAGAACGTCAACAACATCCGCGACCTGGTGCGTGACGAGCCGGGCGTCTCCGTCGGCGGTGCCGGCCAGCGCGCCGGCACCAGCGGCTACAACATCCGCGGCATCGACGGCGACCGCGTACTGACCCAGATCGACGGCGTCGAAGTGCCGGCCAGCTTCTTCTACGGCCCCTACGCCCAGACCCACCGCAATTACGTGGACCCGGAAATCGTCAAGCGCGTGGAAATCCTCCGCGGCCCGGCTTCGGCCCTCTATGGCAGCAACGCCATCGGCGGCGCGGTGAGCTACTTCACCCTGGATGCCGACGACATCATCAAGCCCGGCAGCGATGTCGGTGCCCGCCTGAAGACCGGCTACAGCTCCGCCGACGACAGCTGGCTCAACTCGGCCACCGTCGCCGGCCGCCACGAGCAGTTCGACGCCCTGCTGCACCTGTCCCAACGCAACGGCCACGAGACCGAATCCTTCGGCGGCCACGGCGGCACCGGCCTGGCCCGCACCGAAGCCAACCCGGAAGACGTGCGTTCCACCAACGTCCTGGCCAAGCTGGGCTGGAACTACAACGACACCGACCGCCTGCAACTGACCTACGAGAAGTACAAGGACGATCGCGACACCAACCAGCTCAGCGCCGTCGGCGGCCCCTTCAACGCCCCCACCATCGGCGTGGGCTCGGACTACTACAAGTCGCGCAGCGGCAACGACACCATCACCCGCGAGCGCTTCGGCCTGGAACACACCGTCGCCCTCGACAGCCTGCTGGCCGACAACCTGAAGTGGAGCCTGAACTACCAGATCGCCAAGACCGATCAGAGCACCCAGGAACGCTACGTCCCCAGCAACCCCTTCACCGGCGTCATCTCCCGCGACGTGATGCGCTACCGCGACACCTACTACAAGGACCGTCTGTGGGTGATCGATGCGCAACTGGACAAGGCCTTCAGCCTGGGCGACACCGAGCACCTGCTGACCTACGGCCTCAACCTCAAGCACCAGGAAGTCACCGGCCTGCGCAGCGGCACCGCTTTCTGCTACACCTCCATCGGCACGTGCACCAACCGCGTCGGCCAGGTCAGCCCCACCGCCAGTGACAGCCTGACCCCGCAGAGCGATTTCCCCGATCCCACCGTCAAGACCTACGCCCTGTTCGCCCAGGATGAAATCCGCTGGAACCAGTGGACCTTTCTCCCCGGCCTGCGCTATGACCGCACCGACCTCGAGCCCGAGCTGACCCCGGACTACCTGCGCACCATCGGTACCAGCACCTTCCGCCCGAGCGACGAAACCAAGCACTGGCAGCGTGTATCGCCGAAGTTCGGCGTGACCTACGCCTTCGACGACACCTACACCTGGTTCGGCCAATACGCCGAAGGCTTCCGTACCCCCAACGCCAAGGAAATGTACGGTCGCTTCGAGAACACCTCGCTGGGTTACATCGTCGAACCCAACCCGGACCTGGAGCCGGAGAAGAGCCGCAGCCTGGAAACCGGCCTGCGTGGCAACTTCGAAGGCGGCAGCTTCGACGTGGCGGTGTTCTACAACCGCTACCGCGACTTCCTCGACAACGATGCCGTCGGCCGCAGCGGCAGCCTGACCGTGTTCCAAAGCAAGAACATCGGCCGTGCCAGCATCCGCGGCATGGAGGTCAAGGGCCGCCTGGACCTGGAGCATTTCGGTGCCTTCCCGGGCCTCTACACCCAGGGCTCCATTGCCTATGCCCGTGGCCGCAACGACGAAACCGGCCAGCCGCTGAACAGCATCAACCCGCTGACCGGCGTATTCGGCCTGGGCTACGAGCAGGATGCCTTCGGCACCCAACTGAGCTGGACCCTGGTCAAGCGCAAGACGCGCATCGACGAAGACAACTTCAACGCCCCGGATGGCAGCCCCAGCCAGTTCGCCACCCCGGGCTTCGGCATGCTCGACCTGACCGGCTACTACAAGCTGACCGACGACCTCACCGTCAACGCCGGCCTCTACAACCTGACCGACAAGAAGTACTGGCTGTGGGATGACGTGCGCGGCTACGACGGCGTCGGCGAAGCCGGCGTAACCGCCCCGGCCAACCTCGACCGCCTGACCCAACCGGGCCGCAACTTCTCCGTCAACCTCGTCTGGGACATCTGATCGCCGCCGGCCAAGCCTCCCTACCCGCTTCGGCGTGATGGGGAGGCCGCCAGGCGCGACACCCCCTTGCGGGCATTTTTTACGCGATGGACAGGCTCGTTCGTCTCGTCAACAGAAGCCAATTTTCAGGATGACTCCATGACCAGCACCCTCCGCTCCCAACGCATCAACCAGATCACCCACGCGCCCCACGCCGAGCTGGACCAGGCGGTGAAAGCCAACGACCCCTTCGCCAACCGCGAGAACTTCTCCCGCTTCGTGGTCGCCCAGTACCTGTTCCAGGCCGAGCTGCAGAGCCTGTACCAGGACGCCGCACTGGTGGAAGTCTTCCCCGACCTGCCCGCCCGCTGCCGTGCCGAGCAGGCGCGCCTGGACCTGGCCGACCTGGACACCGACGTACCCGCCCCGGTCGCCGGCGCCGTGCAGAACCCCAGCTTCGCCGAAGCCCTGGGCTGGCTGTTCGTTTCCGAAGGCTCCAAGCTCGGCGCCGCCTTCCTGATCAAACGCGTCGCCGCACTGGGCCTGACCGAAGAAGTCGGTGCCCGTCACCTGGGTGAGCCCGCCGGCGGCCGCGCCGAAGGCTGGAAAAGCTTCACCCGTACCCTCGACGGCCTGGAACTCAGCGCCGAACAGGAAGCCGATGTGGACAAGGGCGCCCTCGCCGCCTTCAACCGCTTCCGTGAGCTGCTGCAACACGCCTACACCAGTGCCGACACCCCCGCCTGAGTCCCTGGCCGGCGACCTCCCGGTCGCCGCGCCTGCTCCATCGCGTTCGCGCATCAGCCGCCTGCTCTTCGCCCTGCTGGCCTACACCAGCCTGGGCGTCGGCATGGTCGGCCTGGTGCTACCGGGCCTGCCCACCACCGAATTCGTCCTGCTCGCCGCCTGGGCCGCCTCGAAGAGTTCGCCGCGCCTGGCCAACTGGCTGGACAACCACCGCCTGTTCGGCCCCATCCTCAAGAACTGGCGTAACGGCCGCGCCATCGCCCGCCGTGCCAAGCTCGCCGCCAGCGCCTCGATGCTCCTGGCCCTGGTCATCATGCTCATCAGCCTGCCCCACGGCGCCTGGCTCTACCTGGTCATGGCCGGCATGCTGCTTGGCAACCTGTGGATCTGGTCGCGCCCGGACCGACGCTGACCCCTCTCGGCGTGGTTCCATAGCCGTCATCGTCGATTCGCACACGGCCTCCCCCTCAGCCACGGGGCTGAGCCAGCAGGCGCGGTTTCAGCCCGAGCGCCGATCATCCCTGCAGCCTGCCTGGCGACAGCAGCCGCCCCGGGGTACGACGCACCAGCACGGGCTCGGGTGAAACCCGCATGGCTTCGTGCCCACTCCCACCGCGTTGCCTGCCGAAGACGCCCCCTACGAGAGTCGAGTTGCGCCCCTGCGGTTTCGGCACCACAGTTCAGGCATGCGGGCCCCTCGACGGGCACGGACAATAAATAGAAGAACCTCCCATGCGATTGCTTTCTGCCTTCCTGATCCTGCTGCTCCCGGTGCTGGCACAGGCCGACACCCTGCGTGTGGACCTGCGCGACCGCCCGCCCGAGATGTGGAGCATCGACGGGCGCCCCACCGGCCCCCTGGTCAAGGTGCTGGAAGTGGCCGCCGAGCGCGCCGGGCTGCAACTGGAGTGGCGCTATGCGCCGTTCGCCCGCAGCCTGGCGGACCTGCGTGAAGGGCGCATCGACGTGGTGCCCCGGGTACTGCCCGACCCGGAGCGCGACCACTACCTGCACTACCTGCCGAGCATCGGCACCCAGGACAAGCAGATACTCTTCACCATCCGCCCCACCCAACGGGTGGAGCGTTACGAGGACCTGGCGCCCCTGCGCATCGGCGTCAAGCGCAGCACCCTGTACTTCCCGCGTTTCGACGCCGACACGGCCCTGCACAAGCAGCCGGCAGTGGACGACGACATCCTGGTGCGCATGTTCCGCGCCGGTCGCATCGACACCATCGCCGTCCTGGACAAGGCCGCCATCGACACGGCCTTTGAAAACATCCGTTTCAGCGACTACACCTACGCCGGGCTGCGCGAACCGATCCGCGTCGAAAACCGTTTCGCCGTCTCGAAGAAGCTCTACGAAAGCGACCGCGCGGCGATCTACGATCGCCTCGGTCGCGAACTGGAGGCCATGCGCCGCAATGGCGAGGTGGTGTCCATCTACCGCGAGCAAGGCGTCGAGCCCCCCACCCCCTGACCCCCACCGCGCCCGATGCACGCCGCCCCCGGCCGCGAGGTGGGACCCCGGGTGCGGCCATCTGCCCCCTGCATGCCCCGGAGCGCACCCTGTCACTGCAGCGTCAGTGACGGGCCTGAGCAAAAATCTGCCAGCATTTCGCCACTGATCCATACTCCGTCAGTCGCATCGCACGTGATCGGGGGAGTCATGGGCCAAAGCGCTGGGGGAGAGATCTTTCGTCGGGCATTCGAGTCGTCGTCGGTGGGGCTGGCCCTGCTGGAACTGGACGGCACCGTCCGCCACGTCAACCGAGCCTCGGAGGAACTGCTCGGGCGCTCCCGGCAGACCCTGATCGGCACGCCCCTGGACAGCCTGCTGCACCCCAGGGATCGCCAGGCACTGGGCGAGGCCCTTGACCGGGCACGTCGCCAGCACGACGACCTGTCCTGCGGCGAGATGCGCTTCATCACCGCGTCCGGCGAGCATCGCTGGCTGCACCTGGGCTTGAGCATGGTCGAGGACGGTCGCAGCCAGCCCACCCATTACCTGGTGCGCCTGCAACCCCTTGCCGGGCACCGGGAGCGGGCCGAGCAGACGCACCTGCTGAGCTTCGCCCTGGACTACACCGCCGATGGCGTCCTGCTGCTCGATGGCGAGCAGAACATCCGCTACCTGAACGAAGCCGCCTGCCAACTGATCGGCCAGCCGCGCCAACACCTCGTCGGGCAGCCGCTGGCACCGGTGCTGGCCCTGCTGACGGAGCAGTTCGCCGAACTGTTCGCCCGGGAGGATGGCCTGCAGGAAGCGTTGGACACCCAGCGCGTGCTCAGTTGCGAGCTGCACGTCCCGGGGGAGGATTTCCCCCGCTATGTGACGATGCAGTTCAACCGCTTCCGCTATGACCAGCGCCCCTACAGCCTCGTGCTGATGCACGACTTCACCGAGCGGCGGCGCATCGCCGACGCCCTGTTGCGCAACGAGCGGCAATTTCGCGCGCTGATCGAGAACACGCCCGACGCCATAGGCCGGCTGACCCCCGACTTCCGCCTGCTCTACGCCAACCCGGCCCTGGAAGCCCTGTGCCGCCTGCCTCTGGTGGAGGCCCGTGGCCGACCGGCACGGGAAGTCTTCGGCGACAACTCCCAGGTCGACATCATGAGCGACCTGGTGCGCGAGGTCGCCGCCACCGGCGAGTCCATGGAAGAGGAACTGATCCACGGCATCGACGGCCCCAGTGACCAGCAGATCCACTACCTCATGCAACTGGTGCCGGAGCGCAACGCCGAGGGCGAAGTGACCAGCGTCATCTCGGTGGCCCGCGACGTCAGCGGCATCCGCAAGGCGGAACGCCGCCTGGCCGCCAGCAACCGCCAGCTGCGCGAGCTGTCCAGCCGCCGGGAAAGCGCCCGCGAAGAGGAGCGCAAGCTGATCGCCCGGGAGATCCACGACGAACTGGGCCAGCACCTCACCGCCCTGCGCATGGGCATTTCCCTGCTGCGCCTGAAGTACGGCGAGCAGGCCGCGGGGCTCGGTGAGGACGTGGAGCGGCTCATGGCCCTGTGCGACCGCACCATCGGCGTGGTGCGCTTCATCGCCACCAGCCTGCGTCCGGCGGCGTTGAACATGGGGCTCTACCCGGCCCTGGAATGGCTGATCGACGAATTCCGCAGCCACCACACACAGATCACCCTCGAGCTGGTGGCCCACAGCGGCGCACCGGCCCTGGACGACAGCCAGGCCACCACCGCCTTCCGCATCGTCCAGGAGGCGCTGACCAACATCGCTCGCCATTCCGGTGCCAGCCGGGCGGTGGTCAGCCTGGAGCAGGTCGATGACCGCTACGTGCTGGACATCACCGACAACGGCCACGGCTTCGACCCGGCCAAGGTCGGCAAGCGCTCCCTGGGCCTGGCCGGCATGCGCGAGCGCGGCACCAGCCTGGGGGGCGAAGTGGTGATCTTCAGCCACCCCGGCCAGGGCACCACGGTGCAGGCCACCTTCCCCATCAACGAGCCTACGGAGACGGCATGACCCGCATCCTCATCGCCGACGACCACGCCATCATGCGCGGCGGCCTCAAGCAACTCATCGAGTTCGACACCCGCCTGCAGGTGGCGGCCGAAGCGGAGAACGGCGCCCAGGTGCTGGAGCAGTTGCGGCTGGGCGAGTTCGACCTGCTGCTGCTGGACATGAGCATGCCCGGCCTCAGCGGCGAGGACCTGATCAGCCGCGTGCACGGCCGCTACCCGCGCCTGCCGATCCTTGTACTGAGCATGCACAACGAGGCACAGATCGCCCAACGTGCCCTGCGCGCTGGCGCCAGCGGCTACCTGACCAAGGACCACAACCCGGAGACCCTGCTCGCCGCCATCCACCGGGTGGCCGATGGGGGGCGTTACCTGGACCCGCGCATCGCCGAACAGCTCGCCTTCGCCAGCAGCAGCCCCACGGACGATGCCGCCGCCCAACTCTCCGACCGCGAGTTCCAGATCCTCCGCCTGCTGGCCCAGGGCCTCAGCGTCAACCAGATCGCCGACCAGCTGGTGATCAGCAACAAGACCGTCAGCACCCACAAGACGAGGCTGATGGAGAAGATGGGCTTCACCTGCAACGCCGACATCATCAAATACGCCATGACCCACGGCCTGACGGCCTGAACCACAGGTCGCCACTCGATATTAGGGAGTGGCGCAACGCAGCCCCTCGGGAAATCCCTACAAAAAAGCAGGATGTCCCGATGCCATCACCGGGATAGGACGATAGGGCCGATGGCGCCCCGCGCTCATGCTGGACACACCCCCGCAAGGTATCGCCGCTGCGGGCCCCGTGTCCTCAAGGAGCGCGACCGTGACCAGCCCGAACCCCACTTCCAGCGTCCCCTGGCTGCCCATCGCCCTCTGCGGCGCCGGTTGCGCGCTGCTGTTCTGGACGGCCAGCCAGTTCCCCTCCCCGGCCTGGGCCCTGGCGGCCGTGGCGCCCACGCTGCTGCTCTGGGTCGTCCTTGCCCACCGTGGCGGCGCCCACGAACAGGCACTCAAGCAGGCCCGCGACGAGGCCCTGGCCGAAGGTACCCGGCTCGAGGCCGAGCGCCACGTGCAGGGCCTGCCGGAGCTGTGCGTCAGCATCGCGCCGATCTGGTCGGCGCAGATCGAATCCGCCCGCCACCAGACCCAGACCGCCATCGAAGCCCTCTCCGAGCGCTTCGCCCGCCTCGCCGGCCGCATCAGCGAAGCCGTTTCCAGCGGCATGCAGGCCGACAGCGATGCCCTGGTCGCCCTGCTGGCCCAGAGTGAGGTGGAACTCGAAGACATCGTCAGCCAGCTGCGCCTGGCGCTCTCCAGCAAGGAGAGCCTGCTGCAGGAGGTGGAGCGGCTGAACAGCTACACCGCCCAGCTGCGCACCATGGCCAAGGAAGTGGGCGATGTGGCCAAGCAGACCAACCTGCTGGCCCTCAACGCCGCCATCGAAGCCGCCCGCGCCGGTGAAGCCGGTCGCGGTTTCGCCGTGGTCGCCGACGAGGTGCGCAAGCTCTCCACCCTTTCCGAGGAAACCGGCAAGCGCATCGGCGACACCATCGAGACCGTCAGCGGGGCCATCGAGCGCACCCTGCAGGTCTCCAACGAACACGCCACCCGTGATGCCGGAACCCTGGAGAACGCCAGCCAGGTGATCCGCCAGGTGATCGCCCAGTTCCGCTCCGGCGCCACCCGCCTGGTGGAGCACGGCAACGCCCTGCGCGATGACAACGCCGCCGTCGGCGAGGAAATCTCCGAGGTGCTGGTCGCCCTGCAGTTCCAGGACCGGGTCAGCCAGATGCTCGGCCACATGCGCGACGACATCGGCCGCCTGGCCCAGCACCTGGAGCAGGACGACGCCCGCCACCTGGACGCCCGCTCCTGGCTAGACGAACTCTCCCGCACCTACACCACCCCCGAACAGCACGCCATCCACCACGGCCGCCAGGTCGGCTCGGGCAGCGCGGGCGCCAGCCATTCCGCTTCCGACATCACCTTCTTCTGAGGACCCATCATGGCCAAGACCATTCTCATCGTCGACGACTCCGCCTCCATCCGCCAGGTGGTGGGCATGACCTTGAAAACCGCCGGCTACGACGTGCTCGAAGGCGTCGACGGCAAGGACGCGCTGACCCAGCTCGACGGGCGCAAGGTCCACCTGATCATCAGCGACGTGAACATGCCGAACATGGACGGCATCACCTTCCTGAAGAACGTCAAGCAGCTGGCGGCCTACAAGTTCACCCCCGTGATCATGCTCACCACCGAGGCCGGCGACGCCAAGAAAGCCGAAGGCCAGGCCGCCGGGGCCAAGGCCTGGGTGGTCAAGCCCTTCCAGCCGGCGCAGATGCTCACCGCCGTTTCCAAACTGATCCTGCCCTGACCGGGAGACCGCCATGAGCACCCTTGAATCCCTCGATGGCAGCCGCCGCCTGGCCCTGGACAGCGCGCTGACCATCTACACCGCCGCCGACACCAAGCTGCTGCTGGCCAACGCCCTGCAAGGGGCCGTGGACCTGCACCTGGACCTCAGCGCCATCGAGGAAGTGGATTGCGCCGGCCTGCAGCTGCTGCTGGCGGCCTGCCAGGAAGCCCGCCGCCAGCACGTCCACCTCAGCCTCGAAGGGGCCAGCCCGGCCATGACCGAGATCCTGCAACTGAGTGGCCTGCGTGACCTGCTCCCCATCGGAGGGCTGCACTGATGAACCTCGACAGCGTGATCGGCACCTTCATCGCCGAAAGCCGGGAGCTGCTGCAGCAGATGGAAGACGCCCTGCTGCAGATCGAGCAATCGCCGGACGATCCTGAACTGATCAACGCCATCTTCCGCGCCGCCCACACCATCAAGGGGTCCTCCGGGCTGTTCGGCTTCGACTCCATCGTCGCCTTCACCCACGTGGCCGAAAGCGTGCTGGACCGCGTCCGTGCCGGCGAACTGCCGTTCAGTGCCGACCTCAGCGCCCTGATGCTGCTGGTGGGCGACCACATGGCCGGCCTGGTGGACCACCTCGCCGAGGGCCGCGACCTGGCCGAGCTGCCGGAGGTCATGGGCATCCACGAAGCCGAACTGGTTCAACGCCTCAGCCAGTACCTGAACGGCACCCCGGCCGCCGCTACCGAAGCGCCCTCCGAATGCGCAGCCGCGCCCAGCGAAGGCGTCGCCAGCCAGCACTGGCACCTGTCCCTGCGCTTCGGTGCCGACAGCCTGCGCGATGGCATGGACCCGGTCTCATTCCTGCGCTACCTGGCGACCTTCGGCGACCTGCTGCACATCGAGCCGGTGCTCGATCACCTGCCCACCTTCGACGCCCTCGACCCCGAAGCCTGCTACCTGGGCCTGGAAGTGGCCTTCACCACCGAAGCCGACCAGGCGGTGATCGAAGGCGCCTTCGACTTCGTCCGCGAAGAGGGCCGCATCCGCATCCTGCCGCCCGGCGCCCCCTTCGCCCGCTACGCCGAGCTGCTGGCCGAACAGACCGACGAAGGCGACGCCCAGCGCCAGCGCCTGCTGCGTTGCGGCACCCTGAGCGAGGCCGAACTGGCCAGCCTCGATACCCCGCCGGCCAACGACGCCCAGGCCGTTTCCAGCCCCGAGGCACCGGCCGCCGCCGAACCGGGCGAGACCGCCGCAGTTGGCAAGGCCCTCAAGGAAACCGCCCGCGCCAGCGGCGAGGCCAACCTGATCCGCGTCGACGCCGGCAAGCTGGACCAACTGATCAACCTGGTGGGCGAGCTGATCATCGCCGGCGCCAACACCCGCATGCTCGCCCAGGGCTGCGGCCTGGTGAACATGAGCGAGTCCGCCGAGACCCTCTCGCGCCTGGTGGAGGAAGTCCGCGACTCCGCCCTGACCCTGCGCATGGTGCAAATCGGCGCCACCTTCAACCGCTTCCAGCGGGTGGTGCGCGACGTCTCCAAGGAGCTGGGCAAGGACATCGTCCTGCACATCAGCGGCGGCGACACCGAGCTGGACAAGACGGTGGTGGAGAAGATCGGCGATCCCCTCACCCACCTGGTACGCAACGCCATGGACCACGGCATCGAGCCGGCCGAGCAGCGCAGCGCCAGCAGCAAGCCACTGCAGGGCGTGGTGCGCCTGAACGCCTACCACGAAGCCGGCGGCATCGTCATCGAAGTGAGCGACGACGGCGGCGGCCTCAACCCCGAGAAGATCCTCGCCAAGGCCGTACAGCGCGGCCTGGTCACCGAAGGCCAGCAGCTCTCGGACAAGGACACCTTCAACCTGATCTTCGAGCCCGGCTTCTCCACCGCCGAGCAGATCAGCAACCTCTCCGGCCGCGGTGTCGGCATGGACGTGGTCAAGCGCAACATCACCGCCCTGCGCGGCACGGTGGAGCTGGACAGCCAGCTCGGCGCCGGCACCTGCGTACGCATCCGCCTGCCGCTGACCCTGGCCATCATCGACGGTTTCCTGATCGGCGTCGGCAGCTCCAGCTACGTGGTGCCCCTGGACATGGTGGAGGAATGCATCGAGCTGCCCAGCAGCGACCTGGACGACCTCGACCAGCTGGACCTGCGCGGCGACGTGCTGCCCTTCATCCGCCTGCGCAACCTGTTCGAGGAAGCCAGCCTGCGGCCCCGCCGAGAGAACGTGGTGGTGGTCAGCTACGCCGGGGTCCGCGCCGGCCTGGTGGTGGACCAGCTCCACGGCGAGTTCCAGACCGTCATCAAGCCCCTCGGCAAGGTGTTCGGCCAGGTCCCGTCGCTCTCCGGCTTCACCATCCTCGGCAGCGGCGCGGTGGCGCTGATCCTCGACATCCCCGGCCTGCTCGCCCAGTTCGCGCAGCCTGGCCGCCACGGCGCCAACGGCGCCGCCCTCAGCCAACGGAGTAGCCTGCAATGAGTACCGCCAGCCTGCCCCTGCCGGAATTCGTCGACGACGAGCAACGCCAGTACCTGACCTTCCGGGTCGGCCGCGACCTGTTCGGCGTTGCCACCCGCTACGTGCGGGAAATCCTCGAGTTCCACGCCATCACCCAGGTGCCGATGATGCCGCCGCTGGTGCGCGGGGTGATCAACCTGCGCGGCGCCGTGGTGCCGATCATCGACCTCGCCGAGCGCTTCGGCCTCGGCAGCACCGAACTGGGCACCCGCACCTGCATCGTCATCGTCGAGCTGCAGGACGGTGACGAGGCCCAGCTGATGGGCGCCCTGGTGGACGCCGTCACCGCCGTCGCCGAGATCGAGCCGCGCGCCCTGCGCCAGGCCCCTGCCTTCGGCAGCCGCGTACCCCCGGAATACATCGAAGACCTCGCCCGTGTGGACGAACGCTTCCTCACCCTGCTGCGCATGGAGCAGGTGCTGAACGTCGACCAGATCGCCGCGCTGGCTGGCCAGCGCAACACCCCCCGACTGTCCCTCGTCTGATTGCGCAGACGCGCACAGGAGTCCTGAAAATGACCATCAGCAAGAAAATGATCCTCCTGGTGATGTCCGCCCTGCTCGGCATCCTCCTGCTCTCGGGGGTCGCCTATCAGCAGATGAACCAGGTCTACACCGCCGCCAACTACGCCAACATCAACTCGGTGCCGAGCATCGTGGCGATCAACACCCTGCGAAATGCGCTCAACCAGCAGATCCAGCGGACCTACTCCCATATCCTCACCACCGACGAGGCCGCCATGAAGGAGTTGGACAAGGGCCTGCTCGACAACGAGGGCGCCATCCAGTCCGCCATCGAGGAGTACACCAAGCTGCTCTCCGACAGCGAAGACGAGCAACTGCTGGCCACTGACCGCAAGGCCATCGAGGCCTTCATCATCGGCGCGAACAAGGTGCTGACCCATTCCAGGGCCAATGAGAACGAGCTGGCCCGGGACGGCATGGTCGCGCTGCAGAGCCACGAGATCGCCACGCTCAACGAGGCCCTGAGCAAGCACCGTGACTACAACATCCGCATGGCCACCGAAGGCGGCCAACGGGCCGAAGCCACCCTCGGTCAGGCCACCCTGATCTCCATCGTGGTCTCTGCCGTCACCCTGTTGGTGATCGGCCTGATCGGCGGGCTGGTCACTCGCAACCTGCTGCGCCAGCTGGGTGGCGAACCGGCCTACGCCGTGGACGTGGTCAGCCGCATCGCCGCCGGCGACCTGACCGCCACCGTCGAGACCAAGCCCGGCGACACCGGCAGCATGCTGGCGGCCATCAAGACCATGGTGGAGAAACTCAGCCAGATCATCGGCGAGGTGCGCAGCAACGCCGACTCGCTGACCAGCGCCTCGGAGCAGATCTCCGCCACCGCCCAGAGCATGAGCCAGGGCGCTTCCGAACAAGCCGCCTCGGTGGAGGAAACCAGCGCCTCGATGGAGCAGATGTCCGCCTCCATCGCGCAGAACACCGAGAACGCCAAGGTCACCGACGGCATGGCCGGCAAGGCCGCCCGTGAGGCCGACGAAGGCGGCCAGGCCGTGCGCGACACCGTGGCGGCCATGAAGACCATCGCCGAGAAGATCGGCATCGTCGACGACATCGCCTACCAGACCAACCTGCTGGCCCTCAACGCCGCCATCGAGGCCGCCCGCGCCGGCGAGCACGGCAAGGGCTTCGCGGTGGTGGCCGCCGAGGTGCGCAAGCTGGCCGAACGCAGCCAGGTGGCCGCTCTGGAGATCAGCGAAGTGGCCAAGAGCAGCGTCTCCCTGGCCGAGCGGGCCGGCACCCTGCTGGACCAGATGGTGCCCTCCATCGGCAAGACCTCCGACCTGGTGCAGGAGATCGCCGCCGCCTCGGAAGAGCAGACCACAGGCGTCAGCCAGATCAACACCGCGATGAACCAGCTCAGCGAGATCACCCAGCAGTCCGCCTCCTCCGCCGAGGAGCTGGCCGCCACCGCCGAGGAGATGAGCGGCCAGGCCGAGCAACTGCAGCAGCTGATGGACTTCTTCAAGGTCGCCAGCGCCGGCAAGGCCGGTCGTGACGCCAGTGCCAAGGGCAAGGCCGGTGCGGCCCGCAAGGCCTCCCTCAGGGTGGTGGAGGACCGTGACGACGCCTTCGACGACGCAGTGCCGGCCGGCTTCGTCCGCTTCCAGCACTGACCCGACCTTTCGATACCGTGACCGGGGCACCTGCCGGTGCCCCCAGGAGCGAAGCATGTCCAGCGTCTTCAGCCGCCCCGGCGACGCCGCCCAGCCGGATGCGCCCGAGCAGTACCTGACCTTCACCCTGGCCGACGAAGTGTTCGCCGTCGGCACCCGCAGCGTGCGCGAGATCATCGAGTACGGCCACCTGACCCCGGTGCCGATGATGCCGCCCTGCGTGCTGGGGGTGATCAACCTGCGCGGTGGCGTGGTGCCGATCATGGACCTGCGCCAGCGCCTCGGCGCCGGGCACACCGCCATCAGCCGGCGCAGCTGCATCGTCATCCTTGAGGTGGAACGCGACGACCTGCGCCAGGTGATGGGCATCCTCGTCGAGGCGGTCAACGCCGTGATCGAGATCGGCACACAGGACATCGAACCGGCCCCCCGCTTCGGCGCCCGCATCCGCACCGACTTCATCCACGGCATGGCCAAGCTCGACGGCCGCCTGGTGGTGCTGCTGGACATCGGCCAGGTGCTGTCCCTGGACGATCTGCAGCGCCTGGCCGACGTCGGCACCACCGCCGACCTGCAACAGTCGGCCTGACCGGGAGCCCACCATGACCGATCTCAGCCTCTCCAACCGCGAGTTCCAGCAGTTCCGCGGGATGATCCACGAGATCGCCGGCATCGCCATGTCGGAAGCCAAGCGCCAGCTCATCGCCGGCCGGCTCAGCAAGCGCCTGCGCCATTTCGGCCTGGGCTGCTACGGCGACTACTACCAGTTGCTGATGAAGGACAAGAGTGAGTTGCAGATCGCCGTCGACCTGCTGACCACCAACGAGACCTACTTCTTCCGCGAGCCCAAGCACTTCGAATTCCTGCGCGAGAAGCTGGGCACCGAGCTGCGCAGCGGCAGCGGCCCGCTGCGCATCTGGAGTGCCGCCTGCTCCAGCGGCGAGGAGCCCTACACCCTGGCCCTGCTGCTGGCTGACGCCGTCGCCGCCCGCCCCTGGGAGATCCTCGCCTCGGACATCAGCACCCGCATCCTCGACAAGGCCCGGGCCGGGCTCTACCCGCTGGAAGACGCCGAAGGCATCCCCGGCAACCTGCGCCAGCGCTTCTGCCTGCGGGGAACCGGGCGCAACGAAGGGCTGTTCACCCTGGACCCGGCCCTCAAGCGCCGCGTGCAGTTCCGCCAGATCAACCTCAACAACGCGCTGCCGGACGTGGGCGTGTTCGACGTGATCTTCCTGCGCAACGTGATGATCTACTTCGATGCCGACACCAAGCGCCAGGTGGTGCAGCGCCTCTGCGCACGCCTGCGCCCGGGCGGCTATTTCCTGGTCAGTCATTCGGAAAGCCTCAATGGCATCAGCGACGAGCTGCAATCGGTGCGCCCGTCGATCTACCGGAGGCCCCATGCGTAAGCCCCAGGGCGTCATCGAGGTGTTCCTGCAGCCGGGCGAGTTGTATTTCGGCGACCGCTACACCCGCTTGCGCACCCTGCTGGGCTCCTGCGTCTCCATCGTGCTCTGGCACCGCGAGGCGCTGCTGGGGGGCATGTGCCACTACATGCTGCCCACCTGCCGCCACCCGGGCCGCGAACCGGACGGGCGCTACGCCGACGAAGCCTTGCACCAGCTGCTGCAGGAGATCCGCGACAGCGGCACCCGCGCCACGGACTACCGGGTCAGCCTGTTCGGCGGTGGCAACATGTTCGGCAGCCGCGAGCGCCGGCACATCGGCCACAAGAACGTCGAGGCCGGCCTGGCCCTGCTGGCCGCCCACGGGCTCGCCTGCCACGCCCGCCACGTCGGCGGCGAGGGCTACCGCAACCTGATCTTCGACGTGTGGAGCGGCAACGTCGCGCTCCGCCACCCCAACCCGCAACAACTTGCCAGTCGGCGCTACGAGGCCTGCTCGCCATGAACAAGATCAAGGTGATGATCGTCGACGACTCCGCCGTCGTTCGGCAGGTACTGACCGGCAGCCTGTCCGGTCATAGCGGCATCGAGGTGATCGGGGCCGCCGCCGACCCGCTGTTCGCCCTGGAGCGGATGAACCGCAACTGGCCGGACGTGATCGTGCTGGACGTGGAGATGCCGCGCATGGACGGCATCTCCTTCCTGAAGAAGCTGATGGTGGAGCGACCCACGCCAGTGGTGATCTGCTCGACCCTGACCGAGAAAGGCGCGGCCACCACCATGGAGGCCCTGGCCGCCGGTGCTGTGGCCATCGTCACCAAGCCCCAGGGCAACCTGCGCCAGTTCCTCATCGAGGCCACCGAGGAGCTGGTGGGGGCCATCAAGGCCGCGTCACAGGCGCGCCTCAAGCGCTTGCTCGGCGCCCCCGCGTCCGCCACGCCGGCCGTGGCGCCCAAGCTCAGCGCCGACGCCATCCTGCCGGCCGGCGGGCCGGCCGCCATGACCCGCACCACCGAGCGCATCGTCGCCCTGGGCACCTCCACCGGCGGCACCCAGGCCCTGGAATACGTGCTTACCGCCCTGCCCCGGGTCTGCCCGGGCATCGTCATCGTCCAGCACATGCCGGAAAAATTCACCGCGGCCTTCGCCGCACGGCTGGACGGCCTCTGCCAGATCGAGGTGCGCGAGGCGCGCCACGGCGACCGGGTGATTCCCGGCCGCGCGCTGATTGCCCCCGGTGGCCGCCACATGCTGCTCAAGCGCAACGGCGCGCAATACGTGGTGGACATCGTCGACGGGCCGCCGGTGTCCCGCCACAAGCCCTCGGTGGATGTGCTATTCCGCTCCACGGCCCGCGCCGCCGGCGCCAACGCCACCGGCATCATCATGACCGGCATGGGCGATGACGGTGCCCGAGGCCTGCGGGAAATGTACGAAGCCGGCGCCTACACGTTGGGGCAGGACGAGGCCACCTGCGTGGTCTACGGCATGCCCAAGGAAGCCCGCAAGCTGGACGCGGTGCGACGGGAAATCCCCCTGGAGCAGATCCCGGCCCAGATTTTGAGGGGCGACCGCCCCTGAGTTCGTGGCCCGGCGATGCGCAGTCGGCGACTTCCCCACTCGGTCGCCGGTGCCGCTGGGCCCTTTGGAATCCGGGTGTGCGTGTAGCCCCCCACACGCCCGACGCCACCTTGGAGCGACGTGAAATGATCCTGTTCAGTGCAACCCTGAAAAACGAACTGGCCAGGTGCCAGGATGAACTGGCCACGGCACACGCCCTGCGCGACGCGCTGGACCGCTCCCAGGCCATCATCGAGTTCCTGCCCGACGGCACCATCGTCGCGGCCAACGACAACTTCCTGCGCACCATGGGCTACCGCCTGGACGAGATCTCCGGCCGGCACCACCGCCTGTTCTGCGAACCCGCGCTGGCCGACAGCGCCGAATACCGGCGCTTCTGGGAGCGGCTGGCCCAGGGCGAATTCATCCGCGAGCGTTTCCTGCGGCTGGACAAGCAGGGGCACGATGTGTGGCTGGAGGCCACCTACAACCCGGTACGCGACGCCAGCGGGCGGGTCACCAAGGTGATCAAGCTGGCCACCGACATCAGCGCCAACCTCATGCACGAACATGAGGAGGACGCGATCATCAATGCCCTCAACCGCTCCATGGCGGTCATCGAATTCAACCCGGCCGGCGAGGTGGTCGCCGCCAACGAGAACTTCCTCGCGGTGACGGGCTATCGCACGCAGGATGTCGTCGGCAAGCACCATCGGATCTTCTGTTCGAGGGAGGAAGCCGGCAACCCCGGCTACCAGCAGTTCTGGCAGCGCCTGAACCGGGGCGAGTACGTCAGCGGTCGCTTCGAACGGCGTAACAGCCACGGTGGCGTCATCTGGCTGGAGGCCAGCTACAACCCGGTCTTCGACACCCGCGGCAAGCTGTACAAGATCGTCAAGTTCGCCTCCGACATCACCATCGAGGTGCTCGAGCAGCAGGCCGAGTCCGAAGCGGCCCACGTGGCGTACGAGACCGCTCAGCAGACCGACGCCGAGGCCCAGGGTGGCGCAGAAGTGGTCAATCGCACCGTGGCGCTGGTCCAGGGCATCGCCGGGGAGCTGAACCATGCCGCCGAGCGGATCGGCGCCGTGAGCCAGCAGTCCGACGTGATCAACAGCATCGTACAGTCCATCCGTGGCATCGCCGACCAGACCAACCTGCTGGCCCTCAACGCCGCCATCGAAGCGGCGCGCGCCGGTGAGCAAGGCCGTGGCTTCGCGGTGGTGGCGGACGAGGTGCGCAACCTCGCCGCACGCACCGCACGGGCCACCGAGGAGATTGTCGAGGTGGTCAAGCGCAACCATGAGCTGGCCCAGGAAGCCGTCGGCAGCATGCGCGAGAGCTGCGAGAAGGTGGACCAGGGTGTACGCCTGGCCAACGAGGCGGGCCGGGCCATCCAGAGCATCCAGGAGGGAGCCCAGCGGGTCGTGGACACCATCCAGCGCTTCACCCGCACGCTGCGGGGCCACTGAGCAGGCCCGAGCCCCCCGGCACGGTCCAGGGGCCACCCGGCGGCACGCAGCATCGCTCTCGGGTACGAGGTGAAAACAGGAAGGGTTGTCGCTGGAAGGCAATCACCCGCCCAGACGGGCGGGTGATGCAGGCGGCGGGCTGGAGGGGCCTGCCGAGGGGTCAGGCCTTGGAGGCGCAGCTGGCCGGGGCCCAGTCACCCATGTCGGGGCTGTTGCACACATCGCTGACCATGGTCTGGCCACGGCTGGCGACTTTCTGGCTTTCGGCGCGCTTGGCTTCGGCCTGTTGCAGGGTGCGCTCGGTGCTCACCGCTTCCTTCGGCACGGCCTTGGCAGTGGCGGTGGTCTTCTTCGGCGGCGTGGTGGTCTTGGACGTGGTGGTCTTGGTGTTGGTCTTGGTCGTGGTCTTGGTGGTAGCCGGGGTGACCGGCGTCTCGGCAGCGACGACCTGGCTCACGTCCTTGCGCTCGACACCGACGGTCTGCAGGTCTTTCTCGTAGGCCTGGGTGTAGGTGTTGATGTTCTCGCCGGCACGGCCGTCGACGGCCGCCATCAGGGCGTTGGTTTCGTTCAGCCCGCTGACGATCTCGGCCAGGCGCAGGCGGCCTTCGGTCTCGCTGACGGTCTTGGCCTTGCGCGAGGCCTGCAGCGAGGCGAACTCGCGCTGGTAGCAGTTCTGCGCGGCGCTGGCGTACTGGATGCTGCGGTCGATCTCGCCGCTGCTGCGATCGATGTCGCTGGCGTAGGAGGCAATGCGCGCGTTGTCGTCGGCGATCTGCTGCTGACGGGCGCTGTAGTAACCCGCTGCGCCGCCTACCAGGGCACCGCCCGCTGCGCCGATCAGCGCGTTGCGGCCGGCGTGGTCACCGCCGGAAAGGCCACCCGCCAGGGCGCCGATCACGCCGCCGGCGATGGCACCGGTGGCGACCGACTGGGTCATCGCCTGGTCGGAGGCGCGCAGCTGGCTGACCGGCTGGTAGCACTGCGGGTAGTACTCGGCCTTGGTGCTGGCCGCGACCTTGGAGCTGGGGGAGCCCATCCCGGCGCAGCCGGTGAGCAGCACGCTGGTGCAGGTGACGGCGGTGAACAGTGCGGTGCGTACTGCGGAAAATGCGGGAATGTTACGTGGGGTTGCCATGGTCGATGCTCTCGTTCTTGAGTTTGTCTAACAAGCCGCTGAGAAGCTATCTGCGTTGCCATCGCAGCGTTGAAAACAGTCTCGAAATGCTCATCTACAGCTCGTAGACTCCGCTTTCTCGCCTGCTTTCGCCTTGCGCTGGCGGCCTCGCTTACGCTTCTCAGTGGCTTGCCAATCCATTAAGGCTTCACGGAAGCCACCTAAAACGCCGTCCTTGTAGCGCGGCCTCAGGGGCCGAGCAGTTCTTTCAGAATCGCTTCCGGGTCCGCCCTGCGCTGCTGACGATACTCGCCCACATGCTTGACGAAAAGCGTGGCGCGCGTCACGAGACTCTTGCCCAGCACCGGGTTGCGATTGAGTTCTTCTTTGGTCCGCTGGAACTGCGCCTGGATCACCGCATCGGTATAGCGAGTACCGGTCGCCAGGTTGTCAATATAGATCGCCACGGCGCCGTCGAGTGCCGTTTTACCGTTGGCCATCGCACTCTCGTAAAGCTTGACCGAGGCTTCGTCCTTGGCGGTCTTCGCCTGGTCACGGCTCTTCTTCAGGTTGGTCAGGCGGATGTTGTAGTTGTTGATGGTCTCGGCCACCAGTGCAGCGGACTGGATCAGGTTGCCCGCCGCCTCTTCGCGCTGCTTGGCGATCAGCGAAATGTTGCGCTTGAGCTCCTCGTTGACCAGCGCCAGGCGCCCCTGCAATTCGGTGTCGGTGCTGCCGGCGATGATGCTGTCGAGCAGTTGGGTCGGGTCCTGGTCGTCGGCGATCTCATCGGTGAGCGAGGAGGCGCGGCCCTCGGCCTTCCACTGCTCGAACAGGTCCTTGTAGCGCGAACGCGGCGCCGACAGCGCGCCGATGGCGACGCGGAAGCCGGTGGTCTCGTTCTGCTGCTCGGTGCCGTCGGCGGCGAACAGCGGGTACTCGCGACGCATGCCGGTGAACAGGGTCATCTCCCCTTCCAGGTAGTTGCCGCCCTTGACCACGAAGCCGCCGTAGGTGCCCTGCCGACGCCCGGCATGCACCAGCTGGAAGGATTCCTGGACCATCTCGGCGGCGTTGCCGATGACGTCGAACAGGCCGATGGGGTTGGGCTTCTTCAAGCCGATGGGCAGCAGGCGCGCGGCCTGGCCGGTGCCACCGGCGACCTGGTTGTACACCGCCCAGTCGCCCAGCGGGCCGTCACCCTCGGCGCCTTCCTGCTTGCGCGGGAACAGCCGTGCTTCCAGCTCCTGGCGGCTCACCGCATGGGCGCCACGGGCGGCGAACTCCCATTCCACTTCGGTGGGCAGGCGCACGAAACCGACGCCGCCGTCCTCGGCCTTGCTGCCACGCCCGCTGATGGGCAGCAGGTCGCGGTGGTTCTTCAGCAGCCAGGCGCTGTACACGGCGCCGAAACGCTCGGCCTCGAAGCGCGACAGCTTGACCTTGGGCAGACGCGAAGCCATACCCGCCGGTGCCGGCTCGCAGGCCGGCGCCTCACCCTGGCCGGCCAGGGAGGCCGCCTGGGCCATCACCAGGTCGTACTGGCGCTGGGTCACCTCGTACTTGCCGACGAAGTACAGCATCGGCTTCAGCGGCGTGCCCTTCTCCGGCTTCGGCAGGCTGCCGGAAAGCTTGGCCTGCCAGTCCTTGGACAGGTCGGACAGGGTGAACTGGCCGTTGATGTAGTCGCGGCGATAACCGGAGATGAACGACTGCTGGTAGCCGGTCTCGCTCTCGCTGAAGGGGTAGCCGAGGCTCACTTCACGGTCGTCCAGGGTGCCCTTGGCCAGCACGTAGACGTAGCGGAAGACCATCTCGCCATCGCAGGGCAGCGGCAGGCTGACGTCGTCCGGCAGCGGCTTGGGGTTGTACAGCGGGTCCGGGTCGGCGTGCGCCGAGGCCACCGCCAGGGACAGTGAGAATGCGACTGTCAGCAACTTAAACATCACGTAATCCTTCCGAAGCTTCGATTCGGGCCGCACGCCAGCCACCGGTGGCCGCAGCCAATGCGCTGCAGGCCAGGGTCGCCAGCAACGCCAGCAGGTAATGGGAGAACAGCAGGCGGCAGGCGGATTCGCCCGCCGCCGACTGGAACAAGTGGTTGAGCCCGGTCTCGGCGGCGAGGTACAGCACGCCCGCCAGGGCCAGGCTGAAGGTGCCGGTGTAGAGCGCCTGCAGCACCACGAAGCCGACCAGTGCGGCGGTGGAGAAGCCCAGCAGGCGCAGCACCGAGAGTTCGCGGCGCTTGCGCTCCACCGCCGCCAGGGTGCTGGCGGCCATGGCGGCGAAGGCACCGGCCAGGGCCAGCCCGGCGATGATCCAGAACACCAGGGTGAGGTTGCGGCTCAATGAACGCACCTGGGCGATGGCTTCGGCCTGGGTGGCGACTTCCTGATCGTGTTCGGCGAAGTGCAGGCGCAGGGTCTCCACGGCATCGAGGTCGCGGGCATAGAGGCGGAAGCCGGGGTAGACCCGCGCCCGTGTGCCGGCGGCTTCGCGGCCCGGCCAGCCGAAGCGCTCCACGGCCAGGCCGTCGCGGTAGTCCTCCACCGCTTCCAGCAGGTCCAGTCGGGCGAACAGGGCCTGGCGCTGGAAGACCTCCAGGGGCAGCACCGCCTTCACCTTCACGCGGGTGCGCTGGTATTCGGGCGTGCCGGAAACCGAGCGGCCGAAGGCAGCGGTGAGCTCGTCGCCCACCTTCACGCCCAGGCGCTCGGCGGCGCGCTGGCTGAGCACCACCTCGCCGCTGCCCCGGGGCAGCTGCTCGGCTGGCACCAACGGGTCGCCTTCGGCGGTGGGCACCATCTCCACGGTCAGTGGCTGACTGCCGCCGTCAGCGTGCAGGTCAACGGTGGCGGCGATCTGCCGGGTACGCGGCACCACGAAGGCCACTTCGGGGCGCACGGCCAGCGCGGCGATGCTGTCGAGGTTGTAGCGGGCGCCGCCCAGGGGAATCACCTCGCGCACGGCGGGGTCGCGCTCCAGGCGTTCGGTCAGGGTACTGACCAGGCCGTGCTTGAGGCCGAAGAGCACCAGCAGCGGAGCCACCACGGCCACCAGCGCGAGCACCGCACAGGCCGAGAGCCGCGCCTCGTTGCGGTAGTCGTGCCAGGCCAGCGTGGCGAGCAGCCCCTTGCGCATCAGCCGGCCTCCGCCAGGGTGGCGGTGACGCCGCCGTCGACGCCGCGTTGCAGCGCCAGGGGCAAGGGGGTCAGGCCGGCGCGGGCGGCCAGGGCCTGGTCGTGGGTCGCCACCACCAGGCACAGGTCGTGGGCGCGGGCCTGTTCCACCAGCAGCTGCATCACCCGCTCGGCGTTGATGGGGTCGAGGGACGCGGTGGGCTCGTCGGCCAGCAGCAGGCGCGGGCGGTGGGCCAGGGCACGGGCGATGCCGACGCGCTGGCGTTGCCCCACCGAGAGTGCCGATGGGCGCTTGCCGAGCTGGTCGGCGATTTCCAGGTGGGTCGCCAGGTGGCGCACCGTGTCGTCGTCGGGCATGCCCAGCAACGCGCGGGACAGGCCGATATTGCCGGCCACATCGAGATAACCCAGCAGGCCGCCGGTCTGCAGCACGTAGCCGATGCCGCGACCGCGCAGGGCCGCCAGTTCGTCGTTGCGACCCTGCCGCCAGAGCGCGGTGACATCGCGCACGCGCCCGTCCAGCTCGCATTCCATCACCCCGCCGGCATCCGGCGAGAGGATCAGCGCCAGCAGGTCGAGCACCGTGCTCTTGCCACTGCCGCTGGGGCCGACCAGGGCCAGGCGTTGCCCGGCGCGCAGGTCCAGCCTGGGGATTTCCAGGCTGTAGCGCTGGGCGCCCTGCCCCCGCGTCTTGCGCAGGTCGCGAAGCCTGAGCATCAGGGCAGCGTCGACAGCGGCACGCGGTAGAGGGCGTCGCCGGGCGCCGCGTCGCCGAAGCGCACCCAGTTGGCGGTGTCGTTGTGGAAGGTTTCGTAGAGGCGGATCTTCGAGTCCAGCTCGTCGATGAAGTCCTCCTGCTCGGCCACCGACAGCGACAGCCACAGGTCCTGGTTCATGTTCAGCGACTTGCTGCGGTACGGCAGCCCTTCCAGGTACTCGCCGAGGATGCCGCTCTGCGCCAGGTTGCTGCCACGGGTCAGCTTCGAGGGGTCGCGGGCCATGTGCGCACTGGCACTGGCGATCTCCTGGAAGAAGTCCTTGGGCGAGCTCTGGGTGCGGCGCGCGGCGTCGACTATCACCTTCAGCGACTGTTGCAGGTCGTTGAGCTGCAGTTTGGTCAGCAGCACGCAGACCTGGAAGGCCGGCAGCTGCGGGTTGGTCAGGTCGCGGTCGGAGGTCCAGGCGGTCACCAGCTGCGGCGCACGGGCCTGGGACTTGTGGCCGAGGAAGTCCATGTGCATGGCGTAGCCGATGGCGGCGGTCTTGGCGGCGATGCTGTTGCCCGCCACCGGCGCCTCCAGCGGTGCGTCGCTGCGCACCTTGTGCACCAGGTCGGCAAAGACGCTGCCGATCTCGCCGATGCTGTCGCCGAACTTCTTCACGTCGCCGCCGGCCACCGGGATGTACAGGTCACCGATCTGCGGGTTGGCATCGGCGGTGAGGCTGCGGTACTGCTGCTCGGCGAAGCCGTGGTTCTTCTTGCCGGCGTCGGTCTTCAGGTGCAGGGCGTAGATCTTGATCTGCTTGCGCAGCGCCGCCTCGCGGACCTCGGCCTCGTTCATCTGGGTACGGCCCAGGGGGTCGTTCTTGCGGATCGCGCCGGCATCGCTGACCAGCAGGATCAGGCGCCCGCCGTAGCCGCTCCAGTCCATGCCGTCGACCGCTTCCATGACACCGGCGAAGGCATCCTCGTTGAAGTCGTGGCTGGAGACGTTGGTGGCCTTGACCTGCTGCGCCAGTTGCAGGAACTGGTCCGGGTTGCGCCCCTCGTCCAGGCTCACCAGGGTCTTGGCGGTGTACTCCAGGCCCGGCGTCTTGTCGGTGTTGCTGCGGAAACCGACCATGCCGAAGCTGACGCTGTCCAGCTCGCCCCGGGCGGCGATCTGGTTGTGCAACTCGTGCACCACGTCGCGCACGCGGTCGATGTAGGGCTGCATGGACACCGAGGTGTCCACCACCAGCACAATGGCGGTACGGAAGGCATCGGTCTTCGCCGCCGGCGCGCTGCCCTCGCCCTTCACCTGGGGCGTGTCGCCCGGGTCGATGGAGGCGACGTTGAGCAGCTGCACCGGCTGGCCGCTGGCGTCGAAGCTCTCGCGGGAATCGAAGATCGGCAGCAGGTAGAACTGGTCCTGGGGAATGGCGCTGGCGGCCGGCTCGATGGCGACGATCTCGGGGTCGCTGCTGTCGCCGAACTGGGCCTGGTGCACGGCGTTGCGTGCCTTGTTGGAATCGGCGAGGAACAGCTCGACCTGGTCCGGGTCACGCAGGAACATCACCGGCGAGCGGCCGGAACGTTCGGTGAACTTCAGCACCAGGCTCTGCTTCCAGTCGCTGAGCTTGTCCAGGGGCAGCCAGCCATCGCGGTGGCCATCGCTGGAGGCGCCCACTTCCACCCAGGGCGTGCCGCCCACGACCTTGCGCGCGTACACGTAGAACACCGAGAACGCCGGCACCGGCGCACCGTCGGCCTGGGCGCCGGCGGCGCTGGCAAAGCGCGCACCGGGCTTGCTCAGCACGCGTTCGAAAAGGGTTTTCTTGCCGGCCATGATCAACGGCCGGCTGCCGCCGTCCTGGTTGCCCACGGGCTTGGCGTCAGTGCTGGAACCGCTGTCTGCCGGCTTGTCGCCTTCGCCGCCGGTGGTGCCGCTGGCACCGCCATCGACCTGGCCGCCGTCGACCTGGGCCGTGTCGGGCTTGGCCGGCGACTGGTTCAGCCACCAGTAGGCACCGCCGCCGATACCGGCGAGACCGAGCACGGCCAGGCCGGCGGCGGCGATCAGCGGTGCGCGGTTGGGGCCGCTGGAGGGCTGGGCGGCAGCGGCGCTGAGTTCGGTGTCCAGCACCGAGGCGCGCTTGCCCTTCTTGGGCGGCGTGGCCGGGGGTGTCGCCGGCGGCGGCACCTGGGTCGGCGGCGCGGGGGCGTCGAGGGGCGGCATGGTCACCGAGACCGGGGTCAGCCCGGTCATGCCGCTGCCGGTCTGCGCGGCGGGCGGGGTCGGCGGCAGGCCGAGGGGGCGGAACTGGGTGGCGCCGTCGTCGTCCGCCGGGGCCGCTGCGGGCAGCGTCGGCAGGCGGTCGAGGGCGGCGATCAGCGCGGCGGCGTCCGGGTAGCGGTCCTTGGGGTCCTTGGCCAACAGGCGGGTGAGGATCTCCTGGTAGCGACCCTGGGCGATGGGCAGCTCCGGCAGCGGCTCGGTGAGGTGCGCCAGGGCGGTGGACAGCGAGTCGGAGCCGACATAGGGCAGCTTGCCGGTGAGGATTTCATAGAGCACCACGCCCAGGGCGTAGAGGTCGGCGCGGCCGTCGATTTCCAGGCCGCGCGCCTGCTCGGGGCTCATGTAGCTGGGGGTGCCGACGGCGAAGCCGGCCTGGGTGAACTGGGTGCGGTCGTCCAGCGCCTTGGCGATGCCGAAGTCCGAGAGCACCGCGCCGCCGTCGGCGCGGAACAGGATGTTGGTCGGCTTGACGTCACGGTGCACCAGGCCCTGGGCGTGGGCGTAGCCCAGCGCGGAGGCGATCTGACGCAGCCAGACCAGGCCCTGCTCGGGGCTGAGGCCGGCGTTGATGCGCTCCTTCAGCGTGCCGTTGGGCAGGTACTCCATGGCCATGTAGTACAGGCTGCCGACGTTGCCGATGTCGTGGATGGTGACGGTGTGCGGATGCGACAGCCGCGCCAGGGTCTTGCCCTCGCGCAGGAAGCGTTCGCAGAAGCTGGCGTCGGCGGCGAGCGCCGCGGCCATCACCTTCAGCGCGACCTTGCGCTCCAGCGAACGCTGGGTGGCCAGGTAGACCACGGCCATCGCGCCGTCGCCCAGCTCGCGCTCGATTTCATACCCCGGAATTTCTATGTCCATGCTGGTCTTTTTTTCTTTTTCAGGATGCTTTGACGACTACCGCCGTGATGTTGTCCGGCGCGCCCCGGGTCAAGCCCAGATGCACCAGGCTGCGGACCACCTGATAGGGGTCCTCGTGGCCCAGCACTTCACACAGTTCGTGGTCTTCGGCGGTCTTGTTCAGACCGTCGCTGCACAGCAGGAAGCTGTCGCCGGGCAGCACCACGAACCTCGTTTCTTCCACGTCCAGGTCATCCTGGACCCCCACCGCACGGGTGACGATGTTGGCCATGGGATGCACCTTCGCCTCGGCCTCGCTGAGCAGGTGGCTGTCCACCAGTTCCTGCACGTAGCTGTGGTCGCGGCTGATGGGTTCCAGCTTGCCCTCGCGCAGGCGATAAAGGCGGCTGTCACCGGCCCACAGGCAGGTGCCCTCGCTGCCCCGCGCGGCCAGCAGCACCACCGTGCTGCCCATGGTGCTCACCCCGCGATGCTGGGTCTCCGCGCGAACCAGGGTGTTGACGTGTATCAGCGCCGCGCGCAAGGCGTCGACATAGGCATCGAGCCCGTCGCCGTATTGCACGCCGCGAAGGGTATCGACGATCAGGTTGCTGACGTAGTCACCGGCGGCGTGGCCGCCCATGCCGTCGGCGACCACCCAGAGGCCGTTGTCGCCGGCATCCAGGCAGGCGTCTTCATTGACCTGGCGGACCATGCCGACGTGGCTGTGGCTGGCCGAGCGGTATTGCGCAACCGGAGGCAGTGGCATCACAGGCTCCCGAAATCGATCTGCCCGATGCCGGCGGGCTGCTCTACGGCGCCCTCGCCCACCAGGAAGCGGCTGAAATACCGCGTCGGCGGCAAGCCCTGGAATCTCACCAGCTCGGCCGCGACACGCTCTGAACCATGCCCCCACCAGAAACTGCAGCCGTCGCTGGCGATCTGCGCCAGTACCGCCTGTCGCGACTCGCCGCCCTGCACCGCGTAACGCAACGCCCCCACCTCGCTGAGCCGCGCGTCATGGCGCGTGGTCACCAGTGGCGAGCCGAGCCCCTGCACCCCGGCTTCGAAGGCGTCGAAATCCGCCTCCGGCTCCAGGGTGGACAGCAGCAAGGCTTCGGCGCGGTCGAACCAGTCATCGGCGCCACCGACGATGGCACCGAGGTTGGTGCGCTCGTCCAGCAGCACGGCGATGGCCAGCGGGAAGTAGCGGCCGACCCGGTCGATGCTGGGCATCACCACGCCGACCACGGCGTCCCCGCCCAGCAGGTTGGGCGCGATCGCGAACCGCCACAGGGGGCTGACCAGGTAGGCATCCAGCCAGGCAGCGCCCAGCTCGGCCTGGCTCTGCGCCATGCCGGCGGCCAGCCATTGGTCCCAGGCCTCGATGAAGGCCGGCGGCAGGCCGCGATGGATGAAGTCGCCGCGGCCAGCGAGCTTGCCGTAGAAGCCCGCCGTCGTCATAGGCGCTCCGGCAGGCCGAAGCCGCTGACCACACGGCTGCGGAACGGGTTGAAGGCACTGCTGGCGCGCAGCTCGCTGGAGATGCTGGCGTTGTCCACGCGCATGCGCAGGGTGAAGCGGTCCGGCGCGTTGCCTTGGGTCAGGTCCGACTGATCGAGCAGGCGGAACCAGGCCCAGGGGCCTTCCATGGTGATGGCCGAACGGCCGCTGGAGGACGGCGGCGAGATGGTCAGGCGCACCACACCCAGGCTGTTGGGGCTCGGCCACTGCATGGCCACCGGCCGGCTGGGGCCGTGGTCATAGCTGAACTGCTGGCCGTCCAGGTCGAGCTGGAACTGGTCGATGGCGGCATCCATGGCCACCGCCTTCAGCTCGAAGCGCACCATGGGCGTGGTGTTGCCGGAACGGAAGAAGGCGTCGCGGATCTGCGCGGCACGCTGGAAGGTGCCCAGCACGCCGGAGCCGATGCCGAGCTTCTCCGCCGCGCCCGGCTGCCAGCGCCAGGTGGTGGCGGAGGTGTCGACGTAGGGCTGCAGGTATTTGCGGAAGTAGCTGTCCATAACCCCGCCGACGCCGAAGAAGGCGCCGAAGTCGTCCAGGGTGGCGTCGCGGGTGCTGTTGCGGTCCAGCGGGTAGCGGCCGGCCAGGGACTGGCGGTAGACGTTGACCACTTCGGCCGTCCAGGCGGCGTTCAGCTGGTTGCGGATGCCGCCCATCATGGTGCTGGTGGTGGCGCTGACCACGGACTTGACCAGCCCCTGGACCAGCGGCGGCTGGCGCTCGGCACCGAGGCTGACGCGCTGGGCGGCGGCCTGGGCCTGGTTCTTCGCTTCACCCAGCAGGGCGTCGCCGCTGGCACCGCTCATGGCGCTGATCTGCACGTAGAGGGCGTTCATGTCCGCCAGCAGGCCGTCGATGGCCGCCGGTTCGTTGTCGTTCTTGGCCACCAGGCTGTTGAGCTCGGCGAAGTGCGCGGTGATCGGGTCCTCGCTCGGCGCCTGCTGCTGTTGCGGGGCGTCGTCGCCCTGCCCCACCAGGGAGCCGAGGCGATCCTTGAGCTTGCCGACGGTGTCGCTGGTGCCCTTGAGCTTCTCGGCGGCCAGGCGTTCTTCCTTCTGCAGGTCGGTCTCCTTGGCCACCGCTTCGAGCAGCTTCTTCAGCGGCGACTGCGGGCCGGAGAGCACGCGCAGCACGTCGGCGGCCTGGGCGGTGCTGGTGATGGCGACGAAGTCGATATCGGCCAGCAGTGCATCCCATTGGCGCAGGTAGTCCTGGAAGTACAGCTGGCGCACTTCCAGGGCCAGGCTGGCGGCGTCCTGGGTGTCGTCCATGGTGCGGCCGAGTACCCATTGCTCCTCGGCCAGGGTGCCGGACTGGCTCAGGCTGGAGACCATGAACACTTCGCGGTAGCCACGCTGGGTGAAGAAGCCCGACAGCGGGTCGTTGAGCGGCTTGCCGCTCTTGCGCGAGAACACCAGGGCGGCGTCGCGGCCGGCGGCTTCGCTGATGCGGAAGTCCGGCAGGCCCTGGGGCAGCTTCTGGCGTTTGACGCGGTCGTACACGCGCTGGGCGATGGACAGCTGCTGCAGCTGGCGACGGGTGTCCTGCACCAGGTTGTCGTCCAGGCGCACGGCTGGCGGCGCACGGTCGTAGAGCGCGGCCAGGTGCTCGTTGAGCGCCTGGCGCTGCTCGGGCACCAGGTCGCGCGGCAGGCTGCGGTCCCAGTCCAGCGCCACCCAGGCCTTGATGAAGTCGCCGTCGTAGTGTTCCGGGTCGGCGAGCATCAGGTAGGCCTTCAGGCCCTCGTAGAGGAAGTCCGAGGAGCCGCCGCTGCGCAGCTGTTCCTCGATGCGGGCCATGACCCGCGGCGCCATCACCGCGATCAGCAGCTTGCGGTACACGCTGGCGCCTTCGGCACCGAGCATGTCGCCCTGGTAGAGGCCGTAGCCTTCCGCCCAGCTCGGCGCATCGCCGGACACGTTGCGGATGGCATTGAGCAGCGGCAGCACCGCCAGCACGTCGCGCTGCGCCGGGCTCAGGGCCTGCAGCTCACCGTGCAGCGGCTTGACCCGGCCATCGACGGCGGCGATGTAGCTGCGGTTGGCACTGAAGCTGGCGAACCAGATGGCGGCGATGCCCAGGACCAGGATCGCGGTGGCGGCGAGCACGCCACGGGCCATCCATTTGCGCTGGCGCTCGACCTTGGGGTTGGCGCCCACCAGGCCGCGCTCGCCGAAGGCCACTTCGCGGAACAGGCGCTCGATGAAGTAGCTGCGCCCGGTGCCGGTCTGGCGGGCCAGGTGCTGGCGGTCCAGGTTCATGCTCTGCGCCATGGCGCCGATCAGGCGGTCGATGGGGCTGCCTTCCTGGGTGCCGCTGGTGAAGTAGACGCCACGCAGCAGCGCGCGCTCTTCATAGGGGTTGGGCTTGAACACGCCGTCGAGGAAGCTCGACAGCGCATCGCGCAGCGCCGCGAACTGCTGCGGGAAGCCGTAGATCAGGTCGCGCCGCGCGGGGTCGCGTTCCTGCTGCAGGCGTTCCACCAGGCGCTCGTTGAGGCGCTGTTCGAGCAGGGCGAACTCGTTGCCGAACACCGACAGCGGGCCCTCGGCGCTCTTGCCGTCGTCGAGGGCGAAGGTCATGCCCCAGACCTGGGCGCGGTCTTCCTTGCTCAGCGAGTCGAAGAACTCCATGAAGCCCGGCACCAGGTCGAGCTTGGTGAGCATCACGTAGATGGGGAAGCGCACGCCGAGCTGGGCGTAGAGCTCCTGCACCCGGGCGCGGATGGCGCGGGCATGGGCGGCGCGCTCGGTCTCGCTGCCCAGCAGCAGGTCGGACAGGCTGATGGCCACGAAGGCGCCGTCGATGGGTCGGCGCTTGCGCTGGTTCTTCAGCAAATCGAGGAAGCCCAGCCAGGCGGCCTTGTCCACCTGGGCGTGGCTGTCCTGGGTGGTGTAGCGGCCGGCGGTGTCGAGCAGCACGGCTTCGTCGGTGAACCACCAGTCGCAGTTGCGGGTGCCGCCGACGCCACGGATGGCGCCGCTGCCCATCTGCTCGGCGAGGGGGAAGTTGAGGCCGGAGTTGACCAGTGCGGTGGTCTTGCCCGAACCCGGCGGGCCGATGATCACGTACCAGGGCAGCTCATAGAGGTTGCGCCGCTCGTTGCCGCCGAGCTTGGCGCGCTTGAGCAGGACCAGGGCCTCGTCCATGCGTTGCTTGAGGGTGGCCAGCTCTTCGCTGGTGGCCACGCTGGCGGCATCGGGGGCCACGGCGACCAGGCCCTGCATCACCTTGGCGGCGTTGCGCCGCGCCTGGATGATGCGCAGCACGCGCCAGCCGATCCACACCGCGAACAGCAGGCCGATGAGCACCCAGCGCACGGTGGCCGAAGCCAGGGGCTCGACGTCGCCGATGGCGATCAGCGGGCCGACGAACCAGATCACCAGGCTGAGGGCGATCAGGCCCAGCACCGGTATCACCCAGCGGGCGAGGAAACTGAAAAACGCCTTCACTCGACGCCCTCCGCAAAGACTGTGATCTCCACCCGACGGTTGCGCGAACGGCCGTCGGCGGTGTCATTGGATGCGACCGGCTCGGTGTCGCTGCGGCCCTCGGCGCGGAAGCGCTCGGGCTGGCCGCTCTTGGCCGCGAGCACGTCCATCACCTGCTGGGCGCGGTCCTGGGACAGCTTCCAGTTGGACGGGTAGCGCAGCGTGGCGATGGGCCGGTTGTCGCTGTGGCCGGTGACCAGCACATTGCCCTTCACCTTGCGGATGGCCTCGGCGATGCGCAGCAGCAGCGGCTGGAAATCGTCGGCGATGGTGGCGCTGCCGGAGGCGAACAGCTGGTCGCCACGGATGGTCACCACCGAGCGGTCGACGGCGTCTTCCACCGCGACCTTCTGCTGGCGGATCTCCTCGGCGAGGAAGCCGGCCAGGCGCGGGCGCTCGAGGATCTTCGGCTGTTGCGGCGGGCGGTCGATGGTCTGCACCGGGACGTCGCCCAGGGCATGCAGGTTCTTGAACACGGGCTCGGCCTCGGCGGCCAGCTTCAGGCGCATGCCGAACAGCAGCGCCAGGAGCAGCGCGGCACCGATGGCCACGGCCACCCAGGGCGGCAGGAACTGGCGCAGGCGATCACGCGCCACCACCAGGCCGCGCCAGTGCGGCGACAGCTCGCGCTCGATCTCGCCGTGGGTGCTGCGGATGGTCCCGGCGACACGTTCGCGCAGCGCTTCGAGCTGGCTGCGGCCGTCGTTCATCACCCGGTAGCGGCCTTCGAACCCGAGGCTGATGCACAGGTACAGGAGCTCCAGCAGGTTGAGGCGCTGGCGCGGGTTCTGCAGGCAGTGGTCGAGCAGCTGGAAGACCTTCTCGCCACCCCAGGCCTCGTTGTGCAGGGTGATCAGCAGGCTCTGCTTGCTCCAGTCGCTGCCGCTGCCCCAGGGGGTGCTGAGCACGGCTTCGTCCAGCGCGGTGCAGAGCACGTAGCGGCTGAGCATCACCTCGTCCTGGGCGATGCCGGCGGCGCGGGCCTTTTCCTCGAACTGGCGCAGGTAGCCCAGCAGCTGCGCGCGCAGGCTGGCGGGCATCGGGTGGGCGATGGTGTTGCGCAGGCGGGTGAGCAACGCCAGCATCGGGCCGGCGGCGGCTTCCAGGGGGTTGAGGCCCTGGCCGCGTGCGGTGAGCATCGGGCCGGTGGGCGCAGGGCCCGCAGGCGGCGGCGTGGGCGCGTCGTAGCGCGGCGCGGCCGGGTCCGGGCACGGCCACCGGGGCGCGGCATGATCATGGTGCGGTCGTTGTTGCCGTTACCGTTGCCGCCGCTGCCACCACCGGCGGGCGGCCCGCCGAAGGGATCGTCGATTGGATGCATCGCGAATTAACTCCGGATGGCCCAGAAGGCCAGGTTCAGGCCAGGGAACTGGCCAGCGATGTGGAAGGCGAAGCCGCCGGAATGCACCAGTTGCTTCCAGTGGTCGCTGCCGCGGTCGAGTTCGAAGTAGGTGCTGCCCGCGTGGTACGGGATCTGCCGTGGCGCCACCGGCATCGGCAGCAGCGCGATACCCGGCAGCTGCAGGTTGACCAGGTCGCGGATGTGCTCCACGGAGCCGATCTTGGCCTGCTGCGGGAAGCGCGAACGCAGCGACTCGCCGGGCACGTCGGCACGCACCACGAGGATGAACGCCGAGTTGTCCAGCAGGCTCTTGTCCGCGAGCATCGCCACGTGCACGCCGTAGGCTTTCTCGATGATGGGGATCGGCACAGCGCGGCTGTCGATGACCATCGACAGGGCCTGGCGCAGGGCGAGCATCACCGGGGCGAAGGTGGTGGCCAGGTCGTCGTGCTCATAGGCCGGGAATTCCGCCGGGCGACGGCCGCTGGCGGAGAAGGTGGAGAACTCGCCGGCCAGGCTCACCGCCTCGCGGTAGAACCATTCCGGGTGCAACGGGGTGATGTTGGCCAGGTGCGAGACCAGGGGTTCGGCGCGGTTGACCAGTTGCAGCAGGAGGAAGTCGGCGATCTCCGAAGCGCCACCGGCACCGGAAGCGACCACGCGGCCGGCCAGGGCCTCGCCACGTTGGTGCAGCAGGCCCAGCAGTTCGCTGCGGAAGGCCGCCAGGGGCTGCGAGGCGGTCACATCCAGCAGCGGCGGGATGTAGCTTTCGTCCAGCGCCAGGGAGCGGTCGGCACGCTTTTCCACCACCCGCACCACGCCGACGGCGGCGTATTCGCCGAGGCCGTCACGGGCGGTGAGCAGGCGCAGGGCGCGGCCACCGATGGACACGGGGGCGCGGCTCTCGAAGGGGGCGTTGTCGTCACGCACTTCGCGCACCGCGCTCTGGTAGCGCGCGCCACCGAGGGCCTCGCCCTCCTCCACCGTGTCGCGGGCGCCGGCGCGCTTGAGCGGCAGGGCCAGGTAGATGATGCCGTCACGCAGGCTGTCCTCGACGTCCAGCGGCACCGGGGCCACGTCGTCGCCGGGGATGTCGAAGGGGGTGCCGTCGGGCAGCACGCCACGGGCCGAGACGATGGCCAGCTTGCCCTGGGTGAGCAGCGCCTCGTCGATCTTCAGCTCGGAGAAACCCCAGCCGCCGGCTTGCAGTGCTCGGCAGCGGCCTTCCACCAGGGACTCCAGGTAGCGGTCGTGCTGCTGGAAATGCTGCGGACGCAGGAACATCCCCTCAGACCAGACCACTCGGTTGTTCCAGGACATGGACGAACTCTCCGTTTCTATTTGGCCGGCTCGGCGATGGGAGCCGGCGAGACGCTGATGGCGTGGGCGCCGAATTTCACGCTGTAGGCGCTGGTCTGGTTCAAGGGCACGGTGATCACGTCACGCCAGACCGCGCTGTCGAGCTCGCGGTAGCCGACGACGATGCCGAACTGGCGGGTGGCGTCATCGAGCTTGCGCTCCTGCATCTGCTTGTCGCCGGGCTTGACCAGCAACTCGTCCTGGGCGACCAGGTCGGTGGACAGGGTGGCCTGCGACTGCTCCACCAGGGAGAAGTAGTCGGCACGGTTGAAGGCGGTGGCGCTCTTGAGCTCGAACACCCGCACGCGCACGGGTGCGCCCTGCCCGCCCGGGCCCGGGTTGACGTCGCTGGAGGCTTCGATATGCAGCTGCACCACGGTGGGCGGTGGTGGCGGCGGTGGCTCGGAAGCACATGCGCCCAGAAGCGCTACTACGGCTACCAGTAGAATCCTTGGCATTTCGATTCGTCCTCAATGACTGCTGTTGATCCGCGGGGCCGACTGCCTGGCACCCAAGGGGTTGCGGGGGTCAATGCCCGCGAAGTCTGGCGCTGTGCTCCTCGTAGGCGCGGCTGAATTCGCGCCCGAAAAGGTCCTGGAAATCGTCCTCGGCCTCCCGCGAGATGCTCGCGTAGAGGTCGGTGAACAACTCCCAGTATTGCGACTGCCGGGAACCCGGCAGCAAGGCCGAAAGCCCCGAGGGCTTGTTCAGCCGCGCTTCCAGCACCGAGGGCTCGAAGCGTTTGAGAATGTGCTTGATGGCCGCCTGCACGCCGGCCATCACCGCCAGCTGATGGGCCTTGAGGTCGTCGAAGCTTTCGCCCACGGCCTGGTCCGGCGGCATGAACGCGGCGTTGCCGTGGCGCAGCAGGAGCAGCAAGGCCTCGTCGACGTTGGGGGCGAATTTGAGCGGATTGTTCTCCACCGGTCGGATCATGGTCTGCGCCATGCGGAACTCGCCCTTGAGGCTGGAGCGTGCACGCAGCACATCCACCAGCCCTTCCACCATCAGACGATAGCTGCGGCCGACGGCTTCCATCTGCGCGGCGGCTTCGGCGCGATCGATGCGCAGCTGGCCAAGGCCGGCACCGCGCAGGAAGGCATCCATCAGCGCACCGTCGTCGCCGCTCGGTGCATGTGCATGGGCCGGCGCCTGAGTGGCCGGGGCGGACACCGCGGCGGCGTGGGTGGCCTGGGCAGTGGGCGTCAGCGCGGGTGGTGCCGGAACCGGTGCGGGCGTGGCGACGGCAGGCGCCGGGATCGCCGCCGGGGCCATCTGGATGGCCGGTGGCATCGGCGCGATGGTCTGCTGGGCGATGGGCTGCGGATCAGGGATGGGCGTCGGAATCGAGGTGGCGGCGGAGTCGTGGCCAAGCGGCGGATTGCTGAAGAAGTCCGCCGGCAGTTCGACGGCTACCGGCGCTGGTTCCAGCGGTGCCGCCGCCGTGGGCATCGGCACCGGAACGGCCGGCGCGTGCTGGGGCGCGGGGCTGGTAAGGCCGAGGTCGGCGAAGGGGTCCCAGTCGGCGGGAATCGCCGGTGCGGCGCCTGCAGGCTCGGCGAAGGCGGCAGGTGCACTCACGGGCGGCACCGGCGTCGGCTCAAAACTGGGGATCGGCGTCGGCGGGCGGAAGTCATGGCGCTCGGCAGGCACGTGATCGGGAATCGACGGTGCGGCAGCCGGTGGCGGATTGAGGAAGTCGAACAGGTCGGGCTTGGTGTCCAGCGGCGAACCGCCACCCTGGATGTGGGCCATGGAAGCCGGCGGCGGCGCCATCGGCTCGGGAATCGAAGGCGTGGAGGTCTGCCGGCTCATCAGCGCATCGAAGCTGCTGAAGGGGTCGCCGCCCCCGCTCATCGGCGCGGCGCTGGCGGGCTGCATGTTCATGCTCATCCCCTGCACCTGAACGAGGATCTCGTACTCGCCGAGCTTGAGGATTTCGCCATCCAGCAGCGGCTCGCTGTTACCGCGACGCAGGCGCACGCCCGACTGCGCGAGCATCACGCCGTTGGTGCTGGTGTCGGTCAGGTAGTAGGTGCCGTCGCGGAACTGGATGGTGCAATGCTGGCTGGAAACGAGGCGCTCGGGATCGGGCAACACCCAATCGTTATCGGCACTGCGGCCAATCCTCAGCTCACCACGATCAAGCTCCACCTCGGGACGTTGTCCGGGCGTCAGCTTGTGATAACTGGTGATGGTCAAACGCAGTGGCATTGCGACTCCTTGCACTTCTCACTGTGGACGCGAGCACCGAGTCCCTTCGATGCCGTGCAACTTCGATCCGGTCCCTGTTCTGCACGTGGCCCTTGGCCATACACCCATCGTATAGACGAACGGAAAATATGCATGGCTTTAGCCGAAATATCTTAGATCGAAAAAAGACAAAAATGACAGCTGAAAGAGGCTAGCGTGGACTGGTGCACATCTGTCGTTTGTGCTCTGGGATTGTCTTGACAAGGGCGAAATACGACCCCAAGAATGGAAAAGAGTTGCAGCGGGTGAAGCCATGAAATTGGCGTCATCGGAACGTTGATCCAAAGGACTGTGATCAGGCCGTACGTTCACTCTGAATACTGCTCGCCTTTACCTCTGAGGCCTGACAAGGAGAACACCCACCGTGGTGGATGTGTCGCGTTTGCTATCCCCTGTTTCCGCTGATTCGCCTTGCGGCGACGACCTCGAATACGACGCTGCGTATCTCGAACTGGAACGTATTGCCCAAGGGCAACCCGAGCGCCAGATGGGCGACTCCGTACTCCCCGCCGAGCCCCCTGTCTGGCGTGATGTCCGCGAGCTTTCCAGTGAGCTGCTGCAACGCAGCAAAGACCTGCGCATCGCCAACTATTTCCTGCAGAGCACCCTCGCCCTCGAAGGGCTGCCGGGTCTTGCCCAGGGCCTGATCCTGGTGCGCGAGCTGCTGACCCAATACTGGGACGGCCTGTACCCGCAGCTCGACGCCGACGATGACAACGACCCCACCTTCCGCATCAACGCCCTCACCGGGCTGGCGGCGGAACCGGTGATCCAGCTGCTGCGCGAAAGCAGCCTGACCAGCTCGCGGGCCTTTGGCTCGGTGAGCCTGCGTGCCGCCCTCAACGCCCTCGACCTGCAGCGCTTCCCCAGTGAAACGCTGACCCCCGAGCAGTTGCAGGGCGCCTTCCGCGACAGCGATGAAGCGCTGCTCGCCAGCACCCGCAACGCCCTGACCGATGCCCAGTCCGCGCTGGCCACCATCGAGTCGACCCTTTCCGATCGCGTGGGCTCGGCCCAGAGCGCCGACCTCGGCGCCCTCAAGCAGTTGCTGCGCCACGCCCTGCAGATCCACAAGGACCAGGCCCCCGGCGACGACGCCGTAGCCGACGAGCCGGCGGCCGGTGACGACACCGCCACCGACGCCGGCAGCAGCGGTGGCGCACCGAGCGCTCGCGCCACGCCGCGCATCTCCGGCGAGGTGACCAACCGCGACGACGTGCTCAAGACCCTGGATCGCATCCTCGAGTACTACGCGCGCCAGGAGCCATCGAGCCCGGTGCCGATCCTGCTCAAGCGTGCGAAGACCCTGGTCACGGCGGACTTCGCGGCGATCGTGCGCAACCTGATCCCGGATGGGATGTCCCAGTTCGAGAATTTGCGGGGCCCCGAGTCCGAATAGTGCAGGGCACGTTCGAAGCGGGTTCACGCATCCGTTACCGGCTAGCTGCCGATGACGCCAATACAGCCGCACAGGCAGCGAAGGAGGAGCACCATGGGTAGCACCAGCAGTCAGAAATTCATCGCACGCAACCGCGCGCCCCGCGTCCAGATCGAGTACGACGTGGAACTCTACGGCGCCGAGAAGAAGGTGCAGTTGCCCTTCGTCATGGGCGTCATGGCCGACCTCGCCGGCAAGCCGGCCGAACCCCTGGCCGCCGTTGCGGACCGCAAGTTCCTGGAGATCGACGTCGACAACTTCGACTCGCGCCTCAAGGCCATGAAGCCGCGCGTCGCCTTCAACGTGCCCAACGCCCTGACCGGCGACGGCAACCTGTCCCTGGACATCACCTTCGAGAGCATGGACGACTTCAGCCCCGCCGCCGTGGCGCGCAAGGTCGACTCGCTGAACCAGCTGCTCGAAGCCCGCACCCAGCTCGCCAACCTGCTGACCTACATGGACGGCAAGACCGGCGCTGAAGAGCTGATCATGAAAGCGATCAAGGACCCGGCCCTGCTGCAGGCCCTGGCCAGCGCGCCGAAGCCGCAAGACAACGAGCCGCAAGCTTAAGAGGACACCCAGATGGCCGAATTGATGACCGAAGCTGCGCCCCAGGGCGGCGAAGCGACCGAGCAGACCAGCGAGTTCGCCTCGCTGCTGCTGCAGGAATTCAAACCCAAGACCGAGCGTGCCCGCGAAGCGGTGGAAACCGCCGTGCGCACCCTCGCCGAGCATGCCCTGGCACAGACCAGCCTGATCTCCAACGATGCGATCAAGTCGATCGAATCCATCATCGCTGCGATCGACGCCAAGCTCACCGAGCAGGTCAACCTGATCATGCACCACCCGGATTTCCAGCAACTGGAAAGCGCCTGGCGTGGCCTGCATTACCTGGTGAACAACACCGAGACCGACGAGCAGCTGAAGATCCGCGTGCTGAACATTTCCAAGGGCGAGCTGCACAAGACCCTGAAGAAATTCAAAGGCACCGCCTGGGACCAGAGCCCGATCTTCAAGAAGCTCTACGAAGAGGAATACGGCCAGTTCGGTGGCGAGCCCTACGGCTGCCTGCTGGGCGACTACTACTTCGACCAGTCGCCGCCGGACGTGGAGCTGCTGGGCGAGATCGCCAAGGTCTCCGCCGCCATGCACGCACCGTTCATCTCCGCCGCCTCCCCTACCGTGATGGGCATGGGTTCCTGGCAGGAGCTGTCCAACCCGCGTGACCTGACCAAGATCTTCACCACCCCGGAATACGCCGGCTGGCGCTCGCTGCGCGAGTCCGACGACGCGCGCTACATCGGCCTGACCATGCCGCGCTTCCTGGCCCGCCAACCCTACGGTGCCAAGACCGACCCGGTGGAAGAGTTCGCCTTCGAGGAAGACACCGCCGGCGCCGACAGCGCCAAGTACACCTGGGCCAACTCGGCCTATGCCATGGCGGTGAACATCAACCGTTCGTTCAAGCTCTACGGCTGGTGCTCGCGCATCCGTGGCGTGGAGTCCGGTGGTGAAGTGCCGAACCTGCCGGCGCACACCTTCCCCACCGACGACGGTGGCGTGGACATGAAGTGCCCGACCGAGATCGCCATCTCCGACCGCCGCGAGGCCGAGCTGGCGAAGAACGGTTTCATGCCGCTGCTGCACAAGAAGAACACCGACCTGGCGGCCTTCATCGGCGCCCAGTCCCTGCAGAAGCCGGCCGAATACGACGACCCGGACGCCACCGCCAACGCCAACCTGGCGGCGCGCCTGCCGTACCTGTTCGCCACCTGCCGCTTCGCGCACTACCTCAAGTGCATCGTTCGCGACAAGATCGGCTCGTTCAAGGAGAAGGACGACATGCAGCGCTGGCTGCAGGACTGGATCCTCAACTACGTCGATGGCGATCCCGCTCACTCCACCGAAACCACCAAGGCGCAGCACCCGCTGGCAGCCGCTGAAGTGGTGGTCGAGGAGATCGAGGGCAACCCGGGCTATTACAGCTCGAAGTTCTACCTGCGTCCGCACTACCAGCTCGAAGGGCTGACCGTGTCGCTGCGCCTGGTATCCAAGCTGCCTTCGGCCAAGGGGGCCTGAGGCGCGTCACTTTAAGCGCCCGCCAGGTGGCGGGCGTCTCTGACAAAGTGGCGAAAGCCACGAAGGAGGAATGATGGCTGTAGATATGTTCATCAAGATCGGCGACGTCGAAGGCGAGTCCGCCGACAAGAGCCACGGCAAGGAAATCGATGTGCTGGCCTGGAGCTGGGGCATGTCCCAATCCGGCAACATGCACCAGGGTGGTGGCGGCGGCGCCGGCAAGGTAAGCGTGCAGGACCTGTCGCTGACCAAGTACGTCGACAAGTCCAGCCCCAACCTGATGATGGCCTGCTCCAGCGGTAAGCATTACCCGGAAGCCAAGCTGACCATCCGCAAGGCGGGCGGCGAGTCGCCGGTCGAGTACCTGATCATCACCATGAGCGAAGTGCTGATCTCCTCCGTGAGCACCGGCGGTAGCGGTGGTGAGGATCGCCTGACCGAAAACATCAGCCTGAACTTCGCCCAGGTGAAGGTCGACTACCAGCCGCAGAAAGCCGACGGCGCCAAAGATGGCGGCCCGGTCAAATACGGCTGGAACATCCGCGAGAACGTCAAGATCTGATGCTCTCTCATCCGGGCCTGCGCAAGCGGGCCCGGATGCGTTTCAAGCCACCCTCCCCCGGACCGACCATGGCCAGACCCTTGCCCGATTCCCACGCAGCGGCCTCCCCTCCGCCGGTCGACCTTCGTGACGCTGCCCACTGCCGCCTGCCCCAGGCCGCAGTGGAGAGCGCCACCTCGAGCCACATCCCCCATTCCCTTCGCGCAGCCCGGCTGCAGGCAGGACGACCATGACCGCCGAAGAACTACTGCGCGCAGGACGCGCCGACGAAGCCCTGAAGTCCTTGCAGGACCAGGTGCGTGCCCAACCTTCCAACGCCGAGCTGCGGGTGTTCCTGTTCCAGCTGCTGGCGGTGCTCGGCCAATGGAGCCGCGCGCAGAACCAGTTGAAAGTCGCCGGCGAGCTGGATGCCAGCACCCTGGCCATGGTGCAGACCTACCGCACCGCCCTGGAATGCGAAGCCCTGCGCGCCGAAGTCTTCGCCGGCCGCCTCACCCCCGTGGTGCTGGGCGAGCCCGCCGAATGGGTAGCGCCGCTGATCCAGGCCCTCAAGCATGACGCCGAAGGCCAGCACGAAGCCGCCCAGGCCCTGCGCGACCAGGCCTTCGAAGCCGCACCCGCCGTCGCCGGCACCCTCAACGACCAGCCCTTCGAATGGTTCGCCGACGCCGACCCGCGCCTGGGCCCGGTGCTCGAACTCATCGTCAACGGCCGCTACGTGTGGCTGCCGATGCATAACATCCAGAGCCTGGTGACCGAGGCCCCCACCGACCTGCGCGACCTGGTCTGGCTGCCGGTGGAAGTCACCCTGGTCAACGGCGGCGCCACCGTGGGCCTGATCCCCAGCCGCTACCCGGGCAGCCAGGACGACGCCGACGGCGCCATCCGCCTGAGCCGCAAGACCGACTTCCTCGACGACGGCCGCCCCATCGGCCAGCGCCTGTTCGTCACCGACCAGGGCGACACCGCGCTGTTCGAGCTGCGCACCCTCGCCTTCGGGCAGCCGGAGGCCTGAGCATGGCCGAGCTGACGCTGCAGGAACGTCTGCAACCCTCCCTTCTGGACCGGTTGACCGACGAGGACCCGAGCAACGCCAAGGAGAGCGTCGACAAGCGCGTGCTCTCCCTGACCCAGCTCAAGGCGTCCGTCCTGCGCGACCTGGCTTGGCTGTTCAACACCATCGCGCCGCTCGACAGCGAGACCTCCAGCGAGATCCAGGCCGGCAACTCGGTGGTCAACTACGGTTTGCCGCCGCTGGCCGGGCACACCGCCTCCAGCGTCGACGTGCAGGCCATCGAGGCCCTGCTCACCGAGACCATTGCCGACTACGAGCCGCGCATCATCCGATCCACCTTGCGCGTGCGCGCCCAGCTGGCAGCCGACCAGATGAACCACAACGCCCTGTCCTTCGAGATCGAAGGCGACCTGTGGGCCGAACCCGTGCCCCTGCGCATGCTCCTCACCACCGACCTGGACCTGGAGACCGGCCACGTGCAGATCGTCCCCGCCGACCACCTGCGGAAGCGCAACAAATGAACCCGCGCATGCTCGAGTACTACAACCAGGAGCTGCAGCACATCCGCGAAAGCGCGGCGGAATTCGCCGGCGAGTACCCGAAGATCGCCAGCCGCCTGACCCTCTCCGGCATCGACTGCGCCGACCCTTATGTCGAGCGCCTGCTGGAAGGCTTCGCCTACCTCACCGCGCGGGTGCAGCTGAAGCTCGACGCCGAGTACCCGACTTTTACCCACAACCTGCTGGAGATCGCCTACCCGCACTACCTGGCGCCGACCCCGTCGATGACCGTGGTGCAGCTGCAGGCCGATCCCAACGAAGGCTCCCTGGCCAGCGGCTTCACCGTGGAGCGCAATGCCTCCCTGCGCGGCCTGCTGGGCACCGACGAACAGACCGCCTGCGAGTACCGCACCTCCCAGCCGGTGACCCTGTGGCCGCTGGAAGTGGCCAAGGTCGAATACTTCGGCAACCCCGCCTCGGTGCTCGGCCGCCTCGCCGCCTCCGAGCCCAGCGCCAAGGCCGCACTGCGCCTGCGCCTGCGCACCGGTGCCGGGCTACCGTTCAGCGCCCTGCCCCTGGAAAGCCTGTCGTTCTACCTGCACGGCGCCGACGAACAACCCTTCCGCCTCTACGAGCAGCTGCTGGGCAATGCCTGCGCGGTGTTCGTCCAGGCCCCGGTGGCGACTGGGTCGAGCGCCTGCCGCCGGAAAGCTTGCGCCCGCGCGGCTTCGACGACGAGGACGCGGTGCTGCCGGTGGTGCCCCGCGCCTTCCAGGGCTACCGCCTGCTGCAGGAATACTTCGCCCTGCCCAACCGCTTCCTGTTCATCGATGTGGCCAACCTGCGCCGCCCGGTGCAGCGCTGCGCCGGCCAGGAGCTGGACGTCATCGTGCTGTTCAACCGCATCGACCAGAGCCTGGAAGGCAGCATCGGCACTGAGCAGTTCAAGCTGTTCTGCACCCCGGCGGTGAACCTGTTCCCCCGGCGCGCCGACCGCATCCACCTGAGCGACCGCGTGCACGAGCACCAGGTGATCGTCGACCGCACCCGCCCGCTGGATTTCGAGGTGCATTCGCTCACCGAGGTCAGCGGCCACGGCGCCGGCCCCGAGCAACCCTTCCAGCCCTTCTATGCCGTGCGCGACCCGTCCCGCTATGGCCGCGAGCAGGCCTGGTACACGGTGCGCCGCGAGCCCCGCGTGCTCTCCAGCAAGCAACGCCGCAAGGGCCCGCGCTCCACCTACATCGGCAGCGAGACCTTCATCTCCCTGGTGGACGCCAACCAGGCGCCCTACCGCCATGACCTGCGCCAGCTGGGCATCGGCGCGCTGTGCACCAACCGCGACCTGCCGCTGTTCATGCCGGTGGGCAACGGCCGCAGCGACTTCACCCTGGAAGACAGCGCCCCGGTGGTGTCCGTGCGCTGCCTGGCCGGCCCGAGCCGCCCGCGCGTGAGCCGCGCCCATGACGCCAGCGCCTGGCGCCTGATCAGCCAGTTGTCGCTCAACTACCTGTCGCTGAGCCAGGAAGGCCAGGGCGCCGCCGCCCTGCGCGAACTGCTGCGCCTCTACGGCGACCCCACCGACTCGGCGCTGCAGATGCAGATCGAAGGCCTGCGCCAGGTCACCAGCAAACCCTGCACGCGGCGCCTGCCGATGCCGGGGCCCATCGTCTTCGGCCGCGGCCTGGAGATCGGCCTGGAGTTCGACGAGAACGCCTTCCGCGGCACCGGGGTCTTCCTCCTGGGCGCGGTGCTGGAACGTTTCCTGACACGTTACGTGTCGATCAACAGCTTCACCGAAACGGTGATGCGGACCACTGAACGGGGCGAGGTGATGCGATGGCGGGCGAAGCCCGGACGCCGTCCGAATCTGTGAACACCCTCGCGGCCATGGAGACCGCGCCCTGGAACTACGATTTCTTCCAGGCGCTGCGCCGCATCGAGTGCGAATTCCCCGAGCGCCCGCGCCTGGGGCATTCCGTGCGCCTGGCCGACGACCCGCTGCGCCTGGGGCAGAAACCCGATTGCGGTTTCGCCCCCTCGACCCTGGCCAGCGTCGAGCACAACCCCGACGGCACGCCGCGCATCGAGCAATACTTCTTCGGCCTCACCGGCCCCAACGGCCCGCTGCCGCTGCACCTGACCGAATACGCCCGTGAGCGCCAGCGCAACAACGCCGACGCCACCTTCAAGCGCTTCCTCGACGTCTTCAACCACCGCCTGCTGACCCTGTTCTACCGCGCCTGGGCCGAAGCCCGGCCGACCGTGAGCCAGGACCGCCCCGGCGACGACTACTGGTCGCCGCGCCTCGGCGCCCTCTCCGGCCGCGGCATGCAGAGCCTGATGGGCCAGGGGCCGATCGACGACGCCGCGCGCTACTACTTCACCGGCCACCTGGCGGCACAGACCCGCTACCCGGACGGCCTGCGCACCATACTCGCGGAGTTCTTCGGCGTGCCCGTGGCCATCGAGGAGTACGTCGGCCAATGGCTGGAACTCCCCGAATACAGCCGCCTGGGCGCCCAGGCCAGCACCCTGGGCGTCGACCTGTGCCTGGGCACCCACGTGTGGGACCGCCAGCACAAGTTCCGCATCCGCATCGGCCCGCTGGGGCTCTCGCAGTACCAGCGCTTCCTCCCCGGTGGCGAGCTGTTCCATGAGCTGGCCGCCTGGGTCGCCGAATACCTGGGCGAGGAGCTGGACTGGGACAGCAACCTGGTGCTGGAACGTGACGAAGTGCCGCCCATGACCCTGGGCGGCGGCGACCGGCTGGGCTTCAACACCTGGCTGGGCAAGCCCGAAGGCGACGCCGACGACCTGCTGCTGGCGGTGAGCCACCTGAACCACGGTGCGGAGGCGCGCGCCTGAGTGCACGCCACCGCGACCCGCCGATAGAAAACAACACGAAGCGCATGGAGTGCTTCAGACAGGACCAACCACACGGCCATCACAGCAAGCGTGCCGTCAGGAAAAGGAGAGCAAGATGAGCGAAATCAGTCGTGCCAAGCTGTTCGGAAAGCTGAACAGCCTCGCCTACAAGGCGATCGAAGCGGCCACGGTGTTCTGCAAGCTGCGTGGCAACCCCTATGTCGAGCTGGTGCACTGGTTCCACCAGGTCCTGCAGCTGCAGGATTCCGACCTGCACCAGATCATCCGCCAGTTCAACATCGAACCCGGGCGCCTGGCCAAGGACATCACCGAGGCGCTGGATCGCCTGCCCCGTGGCTCGACTTCGATCACCGACCTGTCCTCCCACGTCGAGGAAGCGGTGGAGCGCGGCTGGGTCTACGGCAGCCTGATGTTCGGTGAGAGCCAGGTGCGCACCGCCTACCTGGTGGTGGGCATCCTCAAGACGCCGAGCCTGCGCCATGCGCTGACCTCCATTTCCCGCGAGTTCGACAAGATCAAGGTGGAAACCCTGATCGAGCGCTTCGACGAGATCGTCGGCAGCTCCCCGGAAAACGCCCTGACCGCCACCGACGGCTTCAACGCCGGCGCTGCCCCGGGCGAGGCCAGCGGAGCCATGGCCCCCTCCGCCATGGGCAAGCAGGAAGCGCTGAAGCGTTTCACCGTCGACCTCACCGAGCAGGCCCGCAGCGGCAAGCTGGACCCCATCGTCGGCCGTGACGACGAGATCCGCCAACTGGTGGACATCCTCATGCGCCGCCGCCAGAACAACCCGATCCTCACCGGCGAGGCCGGCGTGGGCAAGACCGCCGTGGTGGAAGGCTTCGCCCTGCGCATCGTCGCCGGCGACGTGCCGCCCTCGCTGAAGGACGTCGAACTGCGCGCCCTGGACGTGGGCCTGCTGCAGGCCGGCGCCAGCATGAAGGGCGAGTTCGAACAGCGCCTGCGCCAGGTGATCGAAGACGTACAAAGCTCGCCCAAGCCGATCATCCTGTTCATCGACGAAGCCCACACCCTGGTGGGTGCCGGTGGCGCCGCCGGCACCGGCGACGCGGCCAACCTGCTCAAGCCGGCCCTGGCGCGCGGCACCCTGCGCACCGTCGCGGCCACCACCTGGGCCGAGTACAAGAAACACATCGAGAAGGACCCCGCCCTCACCCGCCGCTTCCAGGTGGTGCAGGTGGACGAGCCGTCCGAGCACCGCGCCATCCTGATGATGCGCGGCGTCGCCTCGACCATGGAGAAGCACCACCAGGTGCAGATCCTCGACGAAGCGCTGGAGGCGGCGGTCAAGCTGTCCCACCGCTACATCCCCGCACGCCAGCTGCCGGACAAGTCGGTGAGCCTGCTGGACACCGCCTGCGCCCGCGTCGCCATCAGCCTGCACGCCGTGCCGGCCGAGGTGGACGACAGCCGCCGTCGCATCGAGGCCCTGGAAACCGAGCTGGCCATCATCGGCCGCGAGCACGCCATCGGCGTCGCCATCGGCAGCCGTCGCACCGACGTCGACAACGCGCTGGCGGAAGAGCGCGGCCGCCTGGCCGAGCTGGAAGCCCGCTGGAACGAAGAGAAGGCCCTGGTGGACGAGCTGCTGGCCACCCGTGCCAGCCTGCGCGCCGCCGCCGAACCGGTGGACGGCACCAGCCGCGAAGGTGGCGCCGATGCGCCGAGCCTGAGCGAAGACGAGCTCAATGGCCTGCGCGCCAAGCTGGCCGACCTGCAACAGCGCCTCACCGCGCTGCAGGGCGAGACGCCGCTGATCCTGCCAACCGTGGACTACCAGGCGGTGGCCTCGGTGGTGGCCGACTGGACCGGCATCCCGGTGGGCCGCATGGCCCGCAACGAGATCGAGACCGTGCTCAACCTGGGCACCCACTTGAAGAAGCGCATCATCGGCCAGGACCACGCCCTGGAGATGATCGCCAAGCGCATCCAGACCTCCCGCGCCGGGCTCGACAACCCCAGCAAGCCCATCGGCGTGTTCATGCTCGCGGGCACCTCGGGCGTGGGCAAGACCGAAACCGCGCTGGCCCTGGCCGAAGCCATGTACGGCGGTGAGCAGAACGTCATCACCATCAACATGAGCGAGTTCCAGGAAGCCCATACCGTCTCCACCCTCAAGGGTGCCCCGCCCGGCTACATCGGCTACGGCGAAGGCGGCGTGCTCACCGAGGCGGTACGGCGCAAGCCCTACAGCGTGGTGCTGCTGGACGAGGTGGAGAAGGCCCACCCGGACGTGCACGAGATCTTCTTCCAGGTGTTCGACAAGGGCGTGATGGAAGACGGCGAAGGCCGGGTGATCGACTTCAAGAACACCCTGATCCTGCTCACCACCAACGCCGGCACCGACCTGATCGCCAGCCTGTGCAACGACCCCGAGCTGATGCCCGAACCCGAAGGCATCGCCAAGTCGCTGCGCGAGCCGCTGCTGAAGATCTTCCCGCCGGCCCTGCTCGGCCGCCTGGTGACCATCCCCTACTACCCGCTGACCGACGAGATGCTGAAGAGCATCACCCGCCTGCAACTGGGCCGCATCAAGAAGCGCGTGGAGGGCTCGCACAAGGTGCCCTTCGACTTCGACGACAAGGTGGTGGACCTGGTGGTTTCGCGCTGCACCGAAACCGAGAGCGGCGGTCGCCAGATCGACGCCATCCTCACCAACAGCATGCTGCCGGACCTCTCCCGCGAGTTCCTCGGCCGCATGCTGGAAGGCCGCAAGGTCGAGAAGGTGGTGGTGGGCGCCGAGAACGGCGAGTTCACCTACAGCTTCGATTGAAGTGACGCGGCGCACTCCGCCCTGGAGTGCGCCGCCTGATATAAACGGTTCCGGCGCGTCGGAACCCGGCAGTGACGCGCGCAGCGCTAAGGAAGTAGTGGGATGGCGATTACGCAACGGGCACGCATGGCCAAGGTCAGCAGCCCGCTGGGCGGCGATGCATTGCTGCTGGACCGGCTCGACGGCCATGAGGAACTGGGGCGGCTGTTCGACTATGAACTGAGCCTGATCTCCGAGGATCACTCGATCCAGCTCGACGCCCTGCTGGGCAAGCCCATGGGCGTTTCCCTGGAGCTGCCCGACGGCAGCCAGCGCTACTTCCATGGCATCGCCTGCCGCTGCAGCCAGGCCGCCGGCACCGGCCAGTTCGCCGCCTACCAGGTGAGCCTGCGGCCATGGTTCTGGTTGCTGTCGCGCACCTCCGACTGCCGCATCTTCCAGAACAAGACGGTGCCGGACATCATCAAGCAGGTGTTCCGCGACCTCGGCTTCTCGGATTTCGAAGACGCCCTCACCCGCCCCTACACCGAGTGGGAATACTGCGTTCAGTACCGCGAGACCAGCTTCGAGTTCGTCAGCCGGCTGATGGAACAGGAAGGCATCTACTACTACTTCCGCCACGAACAGGCGCGCCATGTGCTGGTGCTCTCCGATGCCTACGGCGCCCATGCGCCGGTGGCCGGCTACGCCACGGTGCCCTTCTACCCGCTGGCGGACCAGATGCGCGAACGCGACCACGTCTATGACTGGTACCTGGCGCGCGAGGTGCAGCCGGGTTCGCTGTCCCTCAACGACTACGACTTCCAGCGCCCCAGCGCCCACCTGCAGGTGCGCTCCACCGTCAGCCGCGCCCACAGCAACGCCGAGCACCCGCTGTACGACTACCCGGGCGAATACACCCAGAGCCAGGACGGCGAGCAGTACGCGCGCAACCGCATCGAAGCCATCCAGACCCAGTTCGAGCGCGTGCAGCTGCGCACCAACGCGCGGGGCCTGGGCTCGGGGCACCTGTTCAAGATGAGCGGCTACCCCCGTGCCGACCAGAACCGCGAATACCTGATCGTCGGCGCGCGCTATTCGGTCAGCCAGGAAAGCTATGAAAGCGGCGCCTCGGGCGGCCCGCTGCAATTCGACAGCTCGCTGGACTGCATCGAGGCGCGCCAGCCCTTCCGCCCCATGCCCACCACCATCAAGCCCATCGTCCAGGGCCCGCAGACGGCCATGGTCGTCGGCCCGAAAGGCGAGGAAATCTGGACCGACCAGTACGGCCGGGTGAAGGTGCATTTCTACTGGGACCGCCACGACCAGTCGAACGAGAACAGCTCCTGCTGGATACGCGTATCCCAGGCCTGGGCCGGCAAGAACTGGGGCGCGGTGCAGATCCCGCGCATCGGCCAGGAAGTGATAGTCGGCTTCCTCGAAGGCGACCCCGACCGGCCGATCATCACCGGCCGCGTGTACAACGCCGAGCAGACGGTGCCCTACGAGCTGCCCGCCAACGCCACCCAGAGCGGCACAAAGAGCCGTTCCAGCAAAGGCGGCACGCCGGCGAACTTCAACGAAATCCGCATGGAGGACAAGAAGGGCGCCGAGCAGCTGTACATCCACGCGGAACGCAACCAGGACATCGCCGTCGAGCACGACGAATCCCACTGGGTGGGCCACAACCGCACCAAGAGCGTGGACAACGACGAGCTGGCGCGCATCGGCCAGGACCGCACCCGCGCGGTGAAGCGCAACGACACCCTGATGGTGGGCGGCGCCAAGACCGATAGCGTAAGCACCCAGTACCTGATCGAAGCCGGCGCGCAGATCCGCCTGGTGTGCGGCAAGAGCGTGCTGGAGTTCAACGCCAGCGGCGAGATCAACATCTCCGGCACCGCCTTCAACCTCTACACCAGCGGCAACACCGCCATCGACACCGGCAGCCGCCTCGACCTCAACTCCGGAGTCGCCAGCGAAGTGCCGAACAAGGGCAAGGGCATCAAGGGCACCATCGACGCCATGGTCAAGGCGCTGTTCCCACCACCCAAGGCCTGACCGCCCTGCCCGGCTGCCGGCCGATCACCCGTGCCCCGCCGCGTAGGGTGGACCCCGCTCCATCGGTCCACCTTGCGTGCTCGCCGGCCGCTCCGCTGGTGGATGAAAAAGCGCCATCCACCCTACATGCCGGTTGGCACCGTGGTTCGGGTGGGGCGCGGTGCCGTAGGTTGGCGCCGAGCGCAGCAAGGCCCAACACCGCCATGTCCGGTCTTGCGGCGGGCTCTCCCTGTGGGAGCGGCTTCAGCCGCGAAAGATCTGCAGCCGGCACAGGTCGGCGAGTCGCCGGGTATTCCATCGCGAATGAATTCGCTCCCACGAGGCGGGCGACGGTGCTTGCTGCAAGATCACCTGGTGGATGAAAAGAGCGTCATCCACGAAGGTGCCACGGCACGGCGCCTGGGTTGGGAATGGTGTAAGGGCGAATTCATTCGCCCAAGGGCAACGGCGTTGCCCCTCAGGCGGCTCGTCAGGCGTTGGCCGGCACGAAGTCCGGGCCGCCGAGCTTGTCGCGCACGGTCACGGCTGTGCGCAACAGCGGGGTCCACATGCCGTCGGGGCTGTTCCAGGCGGCGCCGGCCCAGCGGGTGTCGGCCTGCAGGGCGGCCTTGTTGGCTTCCAGCTGGCGTTGCAGGGCTATCGCCACGCCGTTCATGTCCACCTCGAACAGCTCGCCATAGGGCCCTTCGGGCTGGGCACGTTTCTTCGCCAGGCAGAAGCGGTAGTACCAGACCCAGTCGTGGGCCAGGTAGATGGCGCGGTTGCGGTCCGGGTAGGTGGCCAGGATCTTCAGCAGCGCCGCGACGAAGCGCTGGGGGAAGGCCGGGTCGCGGGTTTCGCGCCAGTAGGGCACCACCAACTGGTCGAACGCCGCCACCACGTTCTGCGGTTCGTCGTTGTCGCTGCGCGCTTCGAGGAAGTAGAACGGCTCGCCCACCAGGAAGCGGTCCAGTTCATCGTTGGCAAGGGCGAGGAGCAGGACGTTGTCCAGTTTCTGATTCATTGGATTCTCACGACGTCGTGGGCCGACTTCAGTACGTTGATGTCGTTTCCGTGGCTGATGGCGACATTATCCAGCACCGCTTCGCGCATGCCACCCGGGTGCGTCAGGCCGCCGGGGCGCCAGAGGGAGTTCACCCCGCCTTCGTTGCCGGTGGGCATCAGCACCTTGGGGTTCTCCACCTTGAGCATGTAGATCTCCTTGCCCGCCAGGGAGCCGGGATCATAGCCGAGCGCCGACTCCAGCACGGAGACATCGCCGGTCTTCTTGTACTGGGCCACCACCGAGGACAGGTCGGAGTCGGCCATGACGAACTTGTTGGGGTTGAACGCGGCGTATTTCGGGTTGGCGATATCGTCCGCCGTGAACAGGAAGGCGCCGCCTTCGTCCTTGAAGGTCTTCAGGTGCTTGTCGATGTAGGGCTGCTCGAGATAGTCGCCCGGTGGCGGCCGCGAGCCCTTGGGAATGCCCATGATGTCCGCCTCGGTGACGCCGGCCTTGTAGGCGGGCGTACGCGTGGTCGGCGCCGGCTTGCCCAGGCGCGCCATCTTCGGCCCCAGGCCGAGCATGGCCATGCCGGCCACGCCCTGCAGCAGGTCGCGGTAGCCAGGGCCGAGGCGGTCGCCCAGGTCACCCAGCAGCTCCATGCCGCCATAGATGGCACCGCCGATCAGCACGGTGGCCGCCAGGGCGGCCAGGCCGGCCATGGCCGCCACCACCAGGCCGACGCCCAGGGCAGCCAGGCCCAGGGCTTCGAGGCCGCTGTGCATCCAGCCTTCGATATCCAGCACGAAGGCGACCCGCTCGGTGGGGCCGCCGATGAAGGTGTTCTCGCTGCCACTCTTGATGTGCGCGCCGCAGACCATCTTGCTGGTGATGCGCGCCGCCGGCTTGCCGTTGATGTAGACGGTGGCGCTGCCCTCGGCGATGGTCACCTCGAAGGGCCAGATGGGGTGGTTGCAGGGCAAGCCGCTGCAGGAGGACGAGGCGTCATCCCCGGCACGCATGGCGGCGCGGATGTTGATGAAGACGTTCGGGCTGCCCCGTATCAACACCCCCGTGGTGGGTTCGGGAAGGTTGAAAATGGTGTTCAGGCCCTTGAGGATCTGGAACATCGACAGGCCGCCCGCAGCGATAGAGCCGGCCATCACCGCCAGGGCCACGCCGCCGGTGGCCGCCGTGGCGGCGATCACCGCTGCACCGATCAGCGCACCCGCCACCGCGCCGGCGACCATGGCCGCCACGCCGAAACCGTGGGCTATCTCATCACCGAGCCGTGCTGCTGCCTGTGCATCCATGGGTTACGTCTACATCCTTGTTGCGGGGCGCCTCGCGGCGCTCGGTTCAGGCCGCCGGGGGCAGCGGCTTGAAGGTCTGCATCGCCTGCTTCCAGGCCGGCTCGTGGTACGGCAGGTCCTGGGGCGTGGTGGTGAGGGTGGCGATCAGCACCGTGGCGCTGAGTTCGATGAACACCTGGCGCAGCATCAGCTGGCGGCCTTCGCGCTGCCAGGTGTAATCCAGCAGCACGGCGGGCGAGCCCTGGATGTTGATGTCCCATTGCTTGATCAGGGCGAAGCCCGGCAACTGCTGGCGCGCATTGGAAAGCTGCTGCTCGATGTAGTCGGCGAACACGCCATCGCCCTTGCTGGGGTCGCGGCTGATGACGAAGCTGGCTTCCTTGGCGGGGCCCGTTGCGGGCAGTTTGAAGATGTTGATGCTCTGGTCCTGCCAGGAGTCCGGAATATCCAGATCCGCCTCGTGGAGTCGGTAGAGAGTCACTGCTGAAGGCCTTCCCTAGTCTGTATCGCGCATGAGCGGGTCGCCGAATACCTCGCCGCGACCCGGGGGTGCGGGTTCGACAACCGGTGAGGCGAAAAATTTTCGGGGAACGCGAAACAAACATCAAGGAGCAAGGCCGCTGGATATGCCCCAGGTCTCGATTTATCTATGCGGGGAGCGGCCTGTCGGGTTTCACCCGACCTACAGGTCAGCCTGGAATCCCCCGGTCGGCGCCGGGAGGCTCCAGCAGCAGGTGATCCATGAGCCGTGCCCGGCATTGCTCGACGAAGGGCAATGCGCTGTCGAGGTCGCGGCCATAGCGCTCGAAATCCTCGACGCTGATGGCGTAGCGCTCCTCGTAATCCACCAGGCGATTGCTCACGGGGATGGCCAGGTAATGGCGGCCGCTGCCCTCCTCCACGCCGATGGCGAAACGCCCGGCGCGGCTCACCGCCACATCACGCCAGGCCATCAGCCCTCTTGCTCCAGCACCTGCAATGCCCTGTGGTACTTGGCCACCCGCGCCAGGTCCTTGTCGTCCAGGTGCGGCAGGCGCGAGACGTCGAGGTTGTCGCGGATGTCGGCGAGCTTGACCCGGCGGGCCAGCGGGTTGGGGCGGATGCGCTCGATGAAGGCCTCGTAGCCTTCGCCTTCGCGCTTGCTCAGGCAGTCGATGGCGGCCAGCACCGGTTCGGGGATGCCGAGGGCGCGCAGGTCGTCGAGGCCGACATCGCCGTCCTCCACCACGTCGTGCAGCACGGCGACCATCTGCGACTCGGCATCGTCGAAGCGCAGCATCAGGCGCAGGGGGTGGAGGATATAGGCCTTGCCGGCCTTGTCGCGCTGGCCGGCGTGCACACGGCAGGCCAGCGCGATGGCACGTTCGAGGGTGTCGTTCATGGAGGGCTCCGGGGTTCGGGCAGGCGGCGAGCATAGCACCCGGCCCCCGTCTCCCCTCGCCCGCCCCGTTGCCATGAATGTGAACCCCGTCTTGAAGTGGAGCGCGCATCGGGCACTCGAAGAACGGGCGTCTGGACAGCGGAGCCGCTCTGCACTACAACAATCGCCGGCGAGACTCTGCCGCATGATCGGCACCGTTGTTTCTCGCCACCCCGAATGGATTCGCGGATATCGGAAAAAGCGCCCGGGACGAGCGTCGTCTGCTAATACTTCGACCAAGGTTTCCCCGGAAATCCCGGCCTGCCCGCCCCGCGTCGATACCCTGACGTCGGCCCGTTGGCGGTTCGCTCCGATCCCCAGTGGTATACGAGGCAAGGACAGCATGGCAATCACACAACAGGCCCGCATGGCCAAGGTCAGCAGCCCGCTGGGGCCCAACGTGCTGGTCCTGGACCGGCTCGACGGCCACGAGGAGCTCGGCCGGCTCTTCGACTACGAACTGAGCCTGGTTTCGGAAAACTACTCGATCAAGCTGGATGCCCTGCTGGGCAAGCCCATGGGCGTTTCCCTGGAACTGCCCGACGGCAGCCAGCGCTACTTCCACGGCATCGCCTGCCGCTGCAGCCAGACCTCCGGCACCGGCCAGTTCGCCGGCTACCAGATCAGCCTGCGCCCCTGGTTCTGGTTGCTGTCGCGCACCTCCGATTGCCGCATCTTCCAGAACAAGACGGTGCCGGACATCATCAAGCAGGTGTTCCGCGACCTCGGTTTCTCCGACTTCGAAGATTCGCTGTCACGCTCCTACCGCGAGTGGGAATACTGCGTGCAGTACCGCGAGACCAGCTTCGAATTCGTCAGCCGCCTGATGGAACAGGAAGGCATCTACTACTACTTCCGCCATGAAAAAGAGCGCCACGTGCTGGTGCTCTCCGATGCCTATGGCGCGCACAAGACGGTGGCCGACTACGCCTCGGTGCCCTTCTACCCGCTCGAAGACCAGATGCGCGAGCGCGACCACATCTATGAGTGGTACCTGGCCCGTGAGGTGCAACCCGGTTCCCTGGCGCTCAACGACTATGACTTCCAGCGCCCCAGCGCGCGGCTGGAAGTGCGCTCCACCGTGAGCCGCCCCCACAGCAACGCCGAACACCCCTTGTACGACTACCCGGGCGAGTACGTGCAGAGCAAGGACGGCGAGCAGTACGCGCGCAACCGCATCGAAGCCATCCAGACCCAGTACGAGCGCGTGCAACTGCGTACCAACGCCCGCGGCCTGGGCTGCGGTCACCTGTTCAAGATGACCGGCTACCCCCGCGACGACCAGAACCGCGAGTACCTGATCGTCGGCGCCCGCTATTCGGTCAGCCAGGAAAGCTACGAAAGCGGTTCGGCCGGCGGCGTGCTGCAGTTCGAAAGCGCCCTCGACTGCATCGAGGCCTCCCAGGCCTTCCGCCCCATGCCCACCACCATCAAGCCCATCGTCCAGGGCCCGCAGACGGCCATGGTCGTCGGCCCCAAGGGCGAGGAAATCTGGACCGACCAGTACGGCCGGGTGAAGGTGCACTTCTACTGGGACCGCCACGACCAGTCCAACGAGAACAGCTCCTGCTGGATGCGCGTCTCCCAGGCCTGGGCCGGCAAGAACTGGGGCCATATCCAGATTCCGCGCATCGGCCAGGAAGTGATCGTCAGCTTCCTCGAAGGCGACCCCGATCGGCCGATCATCACCGGCCGCGTGTACAACGCCGAACAGACCGTGCCCTACGAGCTGCCCGCCAACGCCACCCAGAGCGGTACAAAGAGCCGTTCCAGCAAGGGCGGCACGCCGGCGAACTTCAACGAGATCCGCATGGAGGACAAGAAGGGCGAGGAGCAGCTCTTCATCCACGCGGAGAAGAACCAGGACATCGAGGTCGAGAATGACGAGACCCACTGGGTCGGCCATGACCGCACCAAGACCATCGACCACGACGAAACGGTGCACGTGAAGCACGACCGCACCGAGACCGTGGACAACAACGAGACCATCACCATCGGCGTCGACCGCACCGAGAAGGTCGGCAACAACGAGAAGATCACCATCGGCGTCAACCGCACCGAGGACGTCGGCAGCAACGAGACCATCACCATCGGCGCCAACCGCACCGAGAAGGTCGGCAGCAACGAGAACATCACCATCGGCAGCAACCGTACCGAGAGCGTGGGCAGCAACGAGAACATCACCATCGGCAGCAACCGCACCGAGAGCGTGGGCAGCAACGAGAACATCACCATCGGCGCCGACCGCACCGAAAGCGTGGGTGCCAACGAGCAGGTGGACATCGGCAGCAACCAGACCACCAGCATCGGCAAGAACGAGTCGCGCAGCATCGGCCAGAATCGCAGCACCGATGTCGGCCAGAACGACAGCGTCGACATCGGCAAGAGCTTCTCGCTCAACGCCGGCGACTCCATCAGCCTGGTCACCGGTTCCGCCAGCATCACCATGAAGAAGGACGGCACCATCGTCATCCGTGGCAAGAACATCACCATCGACGGCTCCGGCGCGATCAACATCAAGGCCAGCAGCAACGTCGTGGTCAAGGGTCAGAAGATCCTGCAGAACTGAGCCCGCGCTCGGTCAGGGAGTACAGAGCATGACAGTCCAGATCCACACCCCCGCCGCCACCCGCCTCGACGGCGTGGTGATCGGCATCCTCCTCGACGTACCCGAGGCCTCCAGCCCGGTGGTGGCCTTCCCCGGCTGCCCGTCGGAGACCGGCATCACCGCGACCACCACCACGGTGCTCGCCCGCGAGGACATCGGCACCCAGGTGGCGCTGATGTTCGTTGGCGGCGACCCGGCCCAGCCCCTGGTGATCGGCCGCATCCAGCGCCTGCCGGAAACCCGCAAGGAACCGGCGGTGGCGCATATCGACGGCGAGCGCCTGGAGTTCTCCGCCGAGCGCGAGATCGTCCTGCGCTGCGGCAAGGCCAGCATCACCCTCACCCGCGAAGGCAAGGTGCTGATCAAGGGCGCCTACCTCTCCAGCCGCTCCTCCGGGGTCAACCGCATCAAGGGCGGTTCGGTGCAGATCAACTGACAGAGCCGCGCACATGGAATTGCTCAACGCCACCCGCCTGATGGCCGCCTACACCCAAGGCCTGGCCCCCGACGGGCGCGAGTCCCTGGTGGTGGTCGCCAAGGGCACCTTCGACCTGCCGCTGGACGGCAGCGAAGCGCGCCTGGCCGAGGTCCAGCGCCCGCTGCTGATGGCCGACGAATACGTCGGCGAGCCCGGCCTCTCGGCGCCACGCCAGGAAATGGACTTCGCCCCGCTCAAACCCTTCTGCGACGTGCTGGTGATGGGCAAGGCCCACGCCCCCAACGGCCGCCCCGCCACCCAGATCACCGCCGGCATCCGCGTCGGCCGCGTCAGCAAGGCCTTCAGCGTGCTCGGCCCGCGCCAGTGGCAGCCCGGCATGCTCGGCGCCAGCCCCGGCGTGCCGCAGCCCTTCCTCGAACAGGACATCGGCTACGCCCACGCCTTCGGCGGCAGCCGCGCCATGGCCGACCGCCCGGATTTCGCCGAGACCTACCTGCCCAACCCGGCCGGCACCGGCTGGTACCCGAAGAGCGCCGGCACCGCCGAGATCGTCGGCATGCCCATGCCCAACACCGAAGCCCTGGGCCAGCCCATCGACGGCCCCCACGGCGACTTCACCCCCATGGCCCTCGGCCCCATCGGCCGCCACTGGCCACCGCGCATCGGCTACGCCGGCACCTACGACGACGCCTGGCTGGCCGACCACTTCCCTTTCCTGCCACCGGACTTCGACCCCCGCTACTACCAGGCCGCCCCGCCGGACCAGCAGACCGAACACCTGCAAGGGGGCGAGGACGTGCTGCTGCTCAACCTGACCAAGCAGGAACGCGCCGGCTTCAAGGTGCCGAGGATGCAGGTGCCGGTGACCTTCTTCCTGAAGAAGGGTGGCCACGAGACGCTGCAGGCGGTGATCGACACGCTGGTGGTGGACACCGATGCCGGCAAGGTGGAGATCACCTGGCGCGCGAGCCGGGCGTTGAGGAGGAACATGTTCGAGGTGGAGCAGTTGCTGGTCGGCTCACGTTCCCGTGCATGGTGGCGGGCACGGGAGCTTGGCAAGACCTACTACCCGTCCCTGGACATGCTGCGACGCAAGGAAATCAACCCGTGATGCAGGCACTCAGTATCAAGGGCGTCGGGATGGTCACGGCCGTCGGCCATGACGCCCTGTCCACCTGTGCAGCGATACGCTGCGCCATCGACAACTTCCAGGATACCCGTTTCCTCGACAAGGGCGGCGAGTGGCTGGTCGGCTCCAGCGTGCAGCTCGAAGAGGCCTGGCGCGGCCAGACCAAGCTGGTGAAGATGGCGGCCAGGGCCGTTGCCGAAGCGATCGCCTCTACGCCTGGCCTCGATCCCGCGAAGACCCCGCTGCTGCTCTGCATCGCCGAAGAAGACAGGCCCGCCCGACTCGCCGACCTCGGCCCGCGCCTGATTCGCGGCATCCAGAAAGAGCTGGGGGTGGAGTTCCATGCCGACTCGAGCTTCATCGCCCGCGGCCGTGTCGGTGCGGCGGTGGGGCTGCTCAATGCGCGCAAGCTGATTCATGAACTCGGCCACCGCCATGTGCTCATCGCGGGCGTCGACTCGTTTCTCAACGCCCCGGTCATGGAGGCCTACGAACGACGTGATCGCCTGCTCACCAGCCTCAACTCGAACGGTTTCATCCCCGGAGAAGGCGCCGCGGCGGTGAGCCTCTGCGCCCCGGTCGCGGAAGACCAACCGCAGCTGGTCTGCACGGGCCTGGGCTTCGGCATGGAGCCGGCCACCGTCGAGTCGCTCGACATCCCCCTGCGCGCGGATGGCCTCACCCAGGCCTTGCGCGCCGCACTGCAGGAGGCCGGTTCCCGCATGGAGTCCTACGACTACCGCCTCACCGATCTCTCGGGAGAGCAGTACTACTTCAAGGAAGCGTCCCTCGCGCTCAGCCGCAACCTTCGGGTACGCAAGGAGTTCTTCGACCTCTGGCATCCCGCCGACTGCATCGGTGAATGCGGCGCGGCGATAGGCCCGGCGATGCTGGCGCTGGCGCACTCCGCCAGCCGCAAGGGCTACAGCCCCGGCAACAACATCCTCTGCCACCTGGGCAACGATGCCGGCCAGCGCGCGGTCGCCCTGTTGAGCTATCAGCGCGTGAGGGCTGCCTGATGGCCAACCAGGTCTACGCGAACAACATGGAGGTCTCGTGCAAGGCGGCCGACGGCAAGTCCGTGGCCTGCTTCCCCGACGTCTGCTTCACGCCTCCGCAGGCTCCTCCCACTCCCACCGGCGTGCCCATCCCCTACCCCAACACCGGGATGGCCAAGGACACCACCAACGGCACCCGGACCATCAAGATCTCCGGCCAGGAAGTGATGCTCAAGAACAAGAGCTACTTCAAGACCAGCTACGGCGACGAGGCGGGTTGCGCCCCCAAGAAGGGCGTGGTCACCAGCAAGATCAAGGGCAAGGTCTACTTCACCGCCTGGTCGATGAACGTGAAGTTCGAAAGCCTCAACGTCGTGAGGATGATGGACCTGACCACCCACAACCATGCGTCCTTCCCCGGCAACACGCCCACCTGGCCCTACATCGACGAGGTGGCCACGGGAGCGCCGGGCAAGGGCTGCGAGGAGGAGCGCGAGAACGTCAAGCAAAAGTGCTCCGGGGACCATGACAAGGACTGCAAGGACGACGCCTGCCAGAACGCCAAGAAATGCATGCTGGTGCCCTACACCGCACGCTCGACGGAAAACCAGAAGGGCTGCTGCGAAGGCGAGACCCCGCACCACCTCGTGGAAGTCCACTGCTTCACCGAGGCCGGCGGCAGGAAGGAGAAGACCCGCCTGAGCGGCTTCAGCGCATACGACGACACGCGTGCGCCCTGCGTGTGCGTCACGGGGTCACGCTATACGGAGACCCACGGCAACATGCACGCCATCCAGAACACGGCCGAGAAAGGCTACATGGTGTCGGAGAGCGCCGGCGGCGCCCGGTCGCAGATGGGCGGCAAGGACAACACCTGGAACTACGGCGCCGCGAAGAAGACCGGAATCTTCGCCCACCAGAAGACCTTCCCCACCTCCGGCAAGGATGGCAAGCCCTGCAGCGAAGGCTGCCTGGAAGCCCAGCTCGACAACTACCACAAGCAGGTCGGCGTGAAGAACAACGATACGCCGCTACGCGCGGACCGTTCGCCGCTAAAGGACGAGCAGAAGGAATGGGGCGCCAAGCAGCTCGAATCGATGGATGACGATTGAAGAGTGATGTGAACAACATGAATGACGGAAACGTAACCTTTGCCAGGTGTTCGATAGTCAGGCGTGACCTGGTGTTCATCAGCGCCCAGGTCACCGAGCTGAACGAACGCAACGTCGATCACACCAAGGTGCTGCGCTGGAAGGACGGTGCCTTCGTGCACTTCATGATCGACTGGGCCACCACCGCGATCAGCGCGACGACGCCCCCCCTGACCCTGCTGTCGATGGGGCTCGATGGCGACATCCATGTCTTCCAGGGCTCCAACAGGACCACCGAACGCATCGTGGGACCGGGCGATTTCGGCCCACTGCGCGACATGCGCCTGATCGCTGGTGCGCACTATGCCGCGGGCATGCAACGCCAGGTCTACCGGCGCAACGACGACGGCAGCTGGCAATCCATCGCCGACGCCATCCTCAACCGCGAGGGCATCAAGGGCTTCAACGCCATCGACGGCTTCGCGCCGAACGAGCTGTACACCGTGGGGATGGATGGCGAGATCTGGATATTCGACGGCCAGCGCTGGCAGGCCCTGGAAAGCCCGACCTCCGTCGCGCTGCAGGCCGTGCACTGCAGCGAAGATGGCACGGCCTATATCGTCGGCCAGGCCGGCGTCGTGCTGTTCGGTCGAGGGGACCAATGGGACTTCATCGACTTGAGCGACTTCAGCGAAGACCTGTGGGGGGTGCAGACCTTCGACGGGACCCTGTTCGTCGCGTCCTCCAAGGGCGTCTACCGGATCATCGACGGCGAGCTGAAGAAAGCCGATATCGGCTCGGTCGGCACCGGCTCGGCGTCCTACCTCACCAAGGGGGACGGCGTGCTCTGGTCCGTTGGCAACCGGCACCTCGCCTATACCGCCGACGGCGAGAACTGGACGGTCGTGGATTATGACGATGCCAGCTACTGATACGCCCTTCACCTTTTTCCCGGTGCTCCCGAGTGCGGTGTGCCCATGAACCAGCCTGTCTTGCGCGTCCTCGACCAGCACGCCGAAGAGGCCGGCTTCCTCGCCGGCCTGCGCGACTACGCCGTGCGCGCGCCGCATTACGACCTCAAGCACCTGCGCACCCTGGATGGCCGCATCGAGGCGCACCTGGACGGGCTGCTGATCGCCGGGCTCAAGGGCCTGGACCTGCTGCTCAAGGGGCTGCATCCGCTGGCCACGGGCGAGGTGTTCGCCGCCACCGCGCTGGCCTTCATGGCCGGCAACGGCCCGGCGCTGTCCACCCTCGCCGAGCACCTGCGCAAGGCGCCGGACGGCGAGCGGGCGTTCACCGCAGCCCTTGGCTGGCTGGACTGGGACAAGGTCGAACCCTGGACCGAGCGCCTGCTGGCCTCCCAGGAGCCGCTGTTCCGCCGCCTGGGCCTGGCCGCCTGCGGCATGCACCGCCGCGATCCGGGCCCGGCGCTGATCGCTGGGCTCTCCCACGCCGACCCCGGCGTGCTGGCCCGTGCCGCGCGCACCGCCGGCGAACTGCGCCGGCGCGACCTGATGCAAGCCATCCGCGCCCATCGCCTGCACGCCGACGAGGCGGTGCGCTTCTGGGCCAACTGGGCAACGGTGCAGATGGGTGACGAAGAGGCCCTGGGCCCCCTGCGCCTGCTGGCCGAACAACAAGGCATGTTCCGCCTGCGGGCCCTCAACGCCCTGCTCTGCTGGCAACCCCGCGAGGCCAGCATCGCCTGGCTGCGCGGGCTGATGCAGAGCCCGCAGCATCGACGCCTGGTGATCCAGGCCACCGGCCTGTTCGGTGACCCGGTGACGGTGCCCTGGCTGATCCAGCAGATGGGCGACCTGCCCCATGCCCGCGTGGCCGGCGAAGCCTTCACCCTGATCACCGGGGCAGACCTGGCCGAGCTGGACCTGGAGCTGAAGGTCTACCCCGACTACGACGCCGGCCCCACGGACGACCCCGACGACCCGAACGTGGACATGGACCCGGACACCGACCTGGCCTGGCCGGACCCGGCACGGGTGGAAGCCTGGTGGCAGGCCAACCAGGAGCGCTTCACCAAGGGCACCGGCTACCTGCTGGGCCAGCCCCTGAGCGAAGCCCGCTGCCTGGACGTATTGAAGACCGGCTACCAGCGCCAGCGCGTCGCCGCTGCCTGCGCCCTCGCCCGCTACATCCCCACCCGCCCGCTGTTCCCCACCAGCGCCCCGGCCGTGCGCCAGCGCCAGTTGCTGGGTACCTGACCCCGCCCGGGGTCAGGCCTGGAGAAAGCGCAGGATCGATTCGACGATCATGTCCCGGTGGCGCGCCTTCACCTCGGCCTCGTTGAGGTCGATGGCGAAGATCGCGCCCAGGGTGTGGCGGTTGGATACGCGGTAGAAGCAGAACGACGACATCAGCAGGTGCACGTCCATCGCCTGCACGCCGGTGCGGAAGGCGCCCGCAGCCACGCCACGGCGGAGGATGTCGTCGAGGCTGGCGAGGATGGTGACGTTGAGCGAGCCGATGGCATCGGACTCGCGGATGTACTGCCCGTGCTGGATGTTCTCGATGCTGACGATGCGCACGAAGTCGACGTTGCGGTCGTGGTGGTCGAAGGTGAACTCGACCAGGCGGCGGATCGCCTCGCGCGGTTCCAGTTCCGCCAGGTGCAGCTGCGCCTCGGTGTGGCGGATGTCGCCGTAGAGCTTCTCCAGCACGCGCAGGTAGAGCTGCTCCTTGCTCTCGAAGTAGTAGTAGATCATCCGCTTGGAGGTCTGGGTGCGCTCGGCGATGGCATCGACCCGGGCACCGGAGAGGCCCTGCTGGACGAATTCGACGATGGCCGCCTGGAGGATGTTCTCGCGGGTCTTCTCCGGGTTGTTCTTGCGGCTCTTGCGGGGTGTTTCGACAGGCTCGTCGGGCAGGTCAGCAGTAAGGGTCATAACGGACTCAGGCCAAATGCATACCGGCCGGATTATGGGCCGGTCGCCCCTGCGAAGGAAGCGCCGGCCCACCCATCGGCTAGAGCTTCGCCTGGCGTGCGGTGCCACTGCGCGCCTTGGCCATGGCCGCCAGGCGCACCGCCACGTTGGCCGCGCCGTAGCCGGCATAGCCGCCCTTGCGCTGCAGCAATTCGAAGAAGAAGCGCCCCTCGAACGGCTCGGTGTAGACGTGGAACAGTTCGCCGCCCTGGGCGTCGCGGTCGTAGAGCACGTTGTAGTAAGCCAGCTCGCTGAGGAACTCGTCGTCGAAGTCGAAGCGCGCGGCCAGGTCGTCGTAGTAGTTGAGCGGGATGTCCAGCAGCGGCACGCCGGCGTCCTTGGCCCGGGCGATCTCGGCGAACAGGTCGTCGCAGGCGAAGGCGATGTGGTGCACACCCGAGCCCCGGTAGCTGGACAGCGCGTGGGAGATGGCGGTGTTGCGGTTCTCCGAGATGTTCAACGGCAGGCGCACGCTACCGCAGCGGCTGCGCAGGGCGCGGCTCTTCACCAGGCCGTAGGGGTCGGGCAGCACCACCTCGTCGTCGGCCTCGAAATCCAGCAGGCCCTTGTAGAACAGCACCCAGCTGTCGAGGCTGTCGGCCGGCAGCGCCATGGCCATGTGGTCGATGCGCGTGAGGCTGCCGCTGGGCTGCGCGGCGGCGTCGAGGCGGAAGTCGCTGTCATAGATGGTCTGCCCCGGCGCGGAGGGTTCCACCAGGTAGATCAGGCTGCCATCCGGCGCGCGCACGGCGGGGATTTCCCGCTCGTTGGGGCCGACCAGGCCGCGATAGGGCTGCCCGCGATAGGCCCGCGCCCGCTCCAGGGCCGAGGCGCTGTCGCCCACGCGCAGGGCGGTGGCGCAAAGCGACGGACCGTGGGCCTCGAAGAAGCCGTGGGCGAAGGAATAGGGTTCGGCGTTGAGGACGATGTTGATATCGCCCTGGCGCAGCAGGCTCACGTCCTTGGAGCGGTGCTGCCCGGCGCGGGCGAAGCCCAGGCGCTCCAGCCAGGTGGCCAGGCGCGCGCCCTGCTCGCCGTCGACGGCGAATTCGAGGAACTCCACGCCGTCGTAGCGGCCGGCCGGCGGCGGCGCGAACAGCAGGTCGAGGTCGGCGGGCGGCGTCGGGTCCTGGCGCAGCAGGTCGCGGGTCTTCTCCTCCAGGTACAGCAGCGAGCGCAGGCCGTCGGCGGCATTGGCCCGGGGCGGTGCGGCGCGGAAGCCGTCGTTGAAGATCTCCAGCGACAGCGGGCCGCGATAACCGCTGCGCAGGATGGGCGCGAGGAAGCCCGGCAGGTCGAACTCGCCCTGACCCGGGAAGCAGCGGAAGTGGCGGCTCCACTCCAGCACGTCCATAGCCAGGATCGGCGCGTCGGCCATCTGCACGAAGAAGATCTTCTCGCCGGGGATATCGGCGATGGCCCGGGGATCGCCCTTGAGCGACAGGGTGTGGAAGCTGTCGAGGATCACCCCCACGGCCGGGTGGTCGGCCTGGCGCACCAGGTTCCAGACCTGCTGCCAGGTGTTGACGTGGCGGCCCCAGGCCAGGGCCTCGTAGCCGATGCGCAGGCCGCGCGCGCCGGCGTGCTCGCCGAGCAGGCGCAGGTCGTCCACCAGGGTGCGCTCATCGCCCAGGGAATCAGCGGCGACGTTGCTGCACACCAGCACCAGGTCGGTGCCCAGCTCCTGCATCAGGTCGAACTTGCGTTCGGCGCGGTCGAGGTTCTTCTGCAAGCGGTCGCGGCGGCAGCCCTCGAAGTCGCGGAACGGCTGGAACAGGGTGATGGCGAGCCCGAGGTCGGCGCACAGCTGGCGCACTTCACGGGGGCTGCCGGCGTAGTAGAGAAGGTCGTTCTCGAAGATCTCCACACCGTCGAAACCGGCGGCGGCGATGGCTTCGAGCTTTTCCGGCAGGGTGCCGCTCAACGAGACGGTGGCAATCGAACGCTGCATGCTTCAGCTCCTGATCGAGGGCGCCGGCTCTGCGGTCGGCGGCAGGGGTGGCCGCCGCGATTCCCGACACGAAGTCGGAGGATTTTGCGCGGCAGCCGTAGCGCAATCGATTATTCGTAGCTAAAGTCCGCCCAGCAATTGAAATGTACGAACTGGTTAGTTTTGTGTTCGATTACCGAACAGAAGGCCGGTTATCGAATTGACGGTATTTCGCTCACTGCGCAACCATCTTCACCACATTGCAACCCGCCGTCGGCACAGCCTGCTGAAAACGCCACGGCAAAACGCAATCGAAACCCAGCGTCACCACATAACAATTTCAAGAATCGGGTAAATCCTCATGCTCACGCCAAGCCGCCTCACCGCACTCCCCCCTCCCTCAGCCATGCCGTGCCCCGCCCCCCGGGCGCGAACGGCCTAGCCATCCCCGGCAGCACTCCCTGAACCAGACCGGTCAACCCGGCACGTGCCCCTAGGGCACCGCCAGTCCGGCCAAGCCTGCGTGCACCTCATTCGACCCGGCACACTACCGGTCGAGCCCGCTTGCCCGGCATACAGACAAGAACAACGGAGACAACGATGGCTACTCCCTCAAGCTCCCAAGCCAAGAAAGCAACTGCCAGCGGGTGGATAGGCTCCGCCCTCGAGTACTACGACTTCTTCATCTACGCCCAGGCAGCGGCGCTGATCTTCCCGCAGATCTTCTTCCCCTCCACCGACCCGAAGATCGCCATCGTCGCCTCGCTGGCCACCTACGGCGTCGGCTACCTGGCGCGCCCCATCGGCGCCTTCGTGCTCGGCCACTGGGGCGACACCCGCGGCCGCAAGAACGTGTTGCTGCTGTGCATGTTCCTCATGGGCATCTCCACCATGGCCGTGGGCCTGCTGCCCACCTACCACGACATCGGCATCCTCGCGCCGGTGCTGCTGGTGGTGCTGCGCCTGATCCAGGGCTTCGCCGTGGCTGGGGAAATCTCCGGGGCCAGCTCGATGATCATGGAGCACGCGCCCTTCGGCCGGCGTGGCTATTACGCCAGCTTCACCCTGCAGGGCGTGCAGGCCGGCCAGGTGATGGCCGCCGCGGTGTTCCTGCCACTGGCCTACTTCATGCCCAGCGATGCCTTCAATGAATGGGGCTGGCGCATTCCCTTCCTGCTCAGCGCCTTGGTGCTGGTGGCCGGCTACATCATCCGCCGCGAAGTCCACGAAACCCCGGCCTTCGTCAACGAGGAGGCGCAGCAGAAGGTCGCCAAGTCGCCGGTCACCGAGGCCTTCCGCCACAGCTGGAAGAACATGATCCTGGTCACCTTCATGGCGCTGATGAACGTCATCCCGGTGGTGGCCACCATCTTCGGCGCCGCCTACGCGGTGCAGCCGGCCTACGGCATCGGCTTCGACAAGAGCGTCTACCTGTGGATTCCGGTGGTAGGCAACATAGTCGCGGTGCTGGTCATCCCCTTCATCGGCAACCTCTCCGACAGGATCGGCCGCCGCCCGACCATGATCACCGGCGCCCTGGGCTCCGGCCTGCTGGCCTTCGCCTACCTCTACGCCATCAGCATCCAGAACGTGCCCCTGGCCTTCTGCATGTCGATCCTCATGTGGGGCATGGTCTACCAGGGCTACAACGCGGTGTTCCCGAGCTTCTACCCGGAACTGTTCCAGACCCGCTACCGCGTCTCGGCCATGGCCATCTCGCAGAACATCGGCACCATGTTCACCGCCATGCTGCCGGCGCTGTTCGCCGCCGTCGCCCCGCCCGGCTCGGACAACGTCCCGGTGATCGTTGGCAGCCTGGCCTTCGCCATCACCTGCATCTGCGCCCTCGCCGCCTACCTGGCGCCCGAGACCTACCGGCTGGGCATGGAGGACCTCGGCAAGCCCGACGCCAAGCCCATGGACAAGACCCAGTACGACAGCAGCCGCGAAAACAGCCTGCGCGTCGCCAGCCACTGACGCCCCCGGGGCTCCTCCGGGGCCCCGCACTCACCTGCACCACTCAACGCCTTTCGCGCCACGGCGCGAGACGGCTTCGCCATGCCTGAAAACAACAAGCAAAGAGGCACGATCACCATGCAACAGCCGCATCGCAACCGCCTTTCCCACGCCCGCCTGCCGCTGGCCGTCGCCCTGGCCCTAAGCGCCGGCGCCGTGTCTGCCGAGCCCGGCTTCGTCGAGGACGCCACGGCCACCCTGACGGCGCGCAACTTCTACATGAACCGCAATTTCGTCGGCGGCACCACCCAGGCCCAGGCCGAGGAATGGACCCAGAGCTTCATCCTCGACGCCCGCTCCGGCTTCACCCAGGGGCCGGTGGGTTTCGGTGTCGACGTGCTCGGCCTGTATGCCCTCAAGCTCGACGGTGGCAAGGGCACCCGGGGCACCCAGCTGCTGCCGGTGCATGACGATGGCCGCCCCGCCGACGACTTCGGCCGCCTCGGCGTGGCCGGCAAGATGCGCCTGTCGAAGACCGAGCTGAAGGTCGGCGAATGGATGCCGGTGCTGCCCATCCTGCGTTCCGACGACGGCCGCTCCCTGCCGCAGACCTTCGAAGGCGCCCAGCTGACCTCCAAGGAGTTCGACGGCCTGACCCTCTACGCCGGCCAGTTCCGCGGCAACAGCCCGCGCAACGACGCCAGCATGGAAGACATGTCCCTCAACGGCCGCGCGGCCTTCACCTCGGACCGCTTCGACTTCGCCGGCGGCGAATACGCCTTCAACCAGGGCCGCACCCTGCTCGGCGCCTGGCACGCCCGACTGGAGGACATCTACCAGCAGAACTACCTGCAACTGACCCACAGCCAGCCCCTCGGCGACTGGACCCTGGGCGCCAACATCGGCTGGTTCAACGGCAAGGAAGACGGCAGCGCTCTGGCCGGCGACCTGGACAACCGCACCTGGTCCGGCCTGTTCTCGGCGAAGATCGGCGGCAACACCTTCTACCTCGGCCTGCAGAAGGTCAGCGGCGACGATGCCTGGATGCGCGTCAACGGCACCAGCGGCGGCACCCTGGCCAACGACAGCTACAACTCCAGCTACGAGAACGCCAAGGAAAAGTCCTGGCAGCTGCGCCACGACTACAACTTCGTCGCCCTCGGCATCCCCGGCCTGACCCTGATGAACCGCTACATCCACGGCTCCAACGTGCACACCGGCAGCGTCACCGACGGCAAGGAATGGGGCCGCGAAAGCGAGCTCGCCTACGTGGTGCAGTCCGGCACCTTCAAGAGCCTGGCGGTGAAGTGGCGCAACTCCAGCCAGCGCCGCGACTGGGGCAACACCAACAGCTTCGACGAGAACCGCCTGATCGTCAGCTACCCGTTCTCGCTGCTCTGAATCCCCGCTTCATCCTCGTAGCTGCAGCCCCTCGCCCGTCCTTGTGACGGGCTTTTTTATGGGGTGGGTAGAACCCGCGAAACCCGGCGCAGGAATCGTCGGGTGGCACGGACCGCCCATCTCGTGGGAGCGAATTCATTCGCGATGGAGTGCCCGGCCATCCACAGCCAGGTGCCGGCGGAAGGTCTTTCGCGGCTGAAGCCGCTCCCACAGGGGGCTGCGCCACCGCGCCCGATCAAAAACACCCACCGGTGTGTAGGGTGGATGACGCTCTTTTCATCCACCAGGCGATGCCACCGGTGAACTCGGTGCGAGGGCAGCCCTGCGGCCTGCTTGGCGAATGAATTGGCTCTGTCTGCGTTAGCTGTTGTGGTTTTAAAGCAAGCGCTCAAGCACGGCCATTTCCGGGCGTCCAAGGGTTCGTGCCACCTCCACTGATCGTCAGCTACCCGTTCTCGCTGCTCTGAATCCCCGCTTCATCCTCGTAGCTGCAGCCCCTCGCCCGTCCTTGTGACGGGCTTTTTTGTAGGAGCGAATTCATTCGCGATGAGGCATCCGGTCGTTCGGAGCCAGGTGCCGGCGGCAGGTCTTTCGCGGCTGAAGCCGCTCCCACAGGGGACGCCCGCAGCGAGGCCGAACCGCGCACCGTGCTCAACCCGAACCACGGTGCCAACCGATGTGTAGGGTGGATGACGCTCTTTTCATCCACCAGGCGGTGCCACCGGTGAACGCGGTGCGAGGGCAGCCCTGCGGCCTGCTTGGCGAATGAATTCGCCCCTACAGGTGTCGCAGACGGCGGTGGCCCTGGGTGCATGCGCAAGATACGCCGCACACACAAAAACGCCGCCCGGATGCGGGATCCGGGCGGCGTTTGTATGGCTCGCAGGTCAGTCCTGCAGCGATTCCACGCCCAGTTCGTCCCACACCGATTCGGCCAGGTGGAAGGTGGCATTGGCAGCGGGAATGCCGCAGTAGATGGCGCTCTGCATGATCACTTCCTTGATCTCGTCGCGGGTCACGCCGTTGTTCTTCGCCGCGCGCAGGTGCAGGCGCAGCTCGCCCTCGCGGTTCATGCCGATGAGCATGGCGATGGTCACCAGGCTACGGATGTGGCGCGGCAGGCCCGGGCGCGTCCAGATATCACCCCAGGCGTGGCGGGTGATCATCTCCTGGAACTCTTCGTTGAAGGGCGTGAGGTTCTGCAGGCTGCGGTCGACATGGGCATCGCCCAGCACCGCGCGGCGCACCTGCATGCCGGCCTCGTAGCGTTCTTTCTCGTCCATCGGTGGCTCCTCGCTAACCCTGGGCCTTCAGGCGATCAGGAAGTCCAGCACCCGGCGGGTGAAGGCCTCGCCGGCCTGGACGTTGGACAGGTGCGCTGCGTCGAACTCCACAAGCTCCGCGCCAGCGATGTGCGCCTGCAGGAAGCGGCCGTGCTCGGGCGTGGTCACCGCATCGCCGCTGCCGCAAACGATCAGGGTCGGCGCGCGGATGGCGCCCAGTTGTTCGCGGAAATCGGCATCGCGCACCGCCGCGCAGTTGGCGGCGTAACCCTGGGGCGAGGTCTGCGCCAGCATGGCGACGATGGGCTCCACCCTGGCCGGTTGCGCCTCGGCGAAGTCCGGGGTGAACCAGCGGGCGATGGAGGCATCGCGCAGGGCCGCCATGGCCACCTGGCCATCGCGCAGCACCGTCTCGATGCGCGGGTTCCACACATCCGGGGTGCCGATCTTCGCCGCGGTGTTGCACAGCACCAGGCGCTGGATGCGATCCGGCGCATGGATCCCCAGCCACTGGCCGATCAGCCCACCCATGGACAGGCCGCAGAACGAGGCCTGGGCGATATCCAGCGCATCCAGCAGGGCCAGCACGTCACGGCCGTTCTGCTCGATGCTGTAAGGGCCTTCGGTCACCAGCGAGGCGCCGTGGCCACGGGTGTCGTAGCGCAACACACGGACGTGTTCGGTGAAGGCCGGGATCTGCGCGTCCCACATGTGCAGGTCGGTGCCCAGGGAGTTGCTGAGAACCAGCACCGGCGCATCGGCCGGGCCTTCGAGCAGGTAGTTCAGGTCGCCATCGGCGAGTCGTACGGCAGGCATGCAAAGGCTCCTAACGCGAGAAATTCTGATGCTCGGCCACGGCGCGGTCGACCCAGCGACGCGCCTGACCGAGGTAGTGGGCCGCATCGAGCAGGCGGTCCAGCTCGTCGGCGGACAGTTGCGCGGTGACCTCGGGGTTGGCGCCGAGCACGGCACGCAGGTGCGCGCCCTCCTTCACCGCCTGACGGCAGCATTGCTCAACCAGGTGGTGGGCGGCGTCGCGGCCGATGCGCTGGGCCAGGGCGATGCTCACCGCCTCGGCCAGCACCAGCCCCTGGGTCAGGTCCAGGTTGTGGCGCATGCGTGCGGCGTCCACCTCCAGGCCCGGGACCACCAGCAGCGCTTGCTGCAGGGCGCCGGACACCAGGCAGCAGAGCTCCGGCAGGGTTTCCCATTCGGCGTGCCACAGGCCCAGGCTGCGTTCGTGTTCCTGGGGCATGGCGGCCAGCAGGGTCGCCACCAGGCCCGGTGCGCGGGTGGCGGCGCCGATAAGCACGGCGGCGCTCACCGGGTTGCGCTTGTGCGGCATGGTGGACGAACCGCCCTTGCCCGGCGCCGCAGGTTCGAAGACTTCACCCGCCTCGGTCTGCATCAGCAGGCTGAGGTCGCGCCCCAGCTTGCCCAGGCTGCCGGCGACCAGCCCCAGCAGGCTGGCGAACTCCACCAGGCGATCACGCTGGGTGTGCCAGGGCTGCTCGGGCAGGGTCAGGTCCAGTTCCTCCGCCAGGGCACCGGCCACGGCGAAGGCCTTGTCGCCCAGTGCCGCGAGGCTGCCGGAGGCGCCGCCGAACTGCAGGCACAACAGGCGCGGTTTCAGCTCGGCCAGGCGCTGGCGGTGACGGGTCACCGCGCCCAGCCAGCCGGCGATCTTCATGCCCAGGGTCACGGGCGTGGCGTGCTGCAGCCAGGTGCGCCCAGCCAGCGGCGTATCGGCATGCAGGCGGGCCTGGCTGGCGAGTGCATCAGCCAGGGTGGCGAGATCGTTTTCCAGCAGGGTGACGGCGGCGCGCAGCTGCAACACCAGGCCACTGTCCATGGCATCCTGGCTGGTGGCGCCCAGGTGCACATGGCGCTCGGCCTCGGCGTCGCTGGCGGCGATGCGCTTGCCCAGCGCCTTGACCAGCGGGATCGCCGAATTTCCAGCGCTGCCGATGGCCACGGCCAGGGCGGAGAAGTCGTAGAGCTCGGCCTTGCAGGCTGCCTCAATGGCCGCCACCGCCTCGGAAGGGATCACCCCGACACGGGCCTCGGCGCGGGCCAACGCGGCCTCGAAATCCAGCATGCCCTGCACCCGGCCGTGGTCGCAGAAGATCGCGCGCATGGCCGGCGCGGTGAAATAGGCATCGAAGAGTTGGTTGCTCGGGCTGTTCAAGCCAGTGCTCCGGAAATCAGGAAGGTGAATCGTTTTATAGCAGCCGGCCCGTCACGACCAGCCTTTACGCACTCCGCCTGGCACATCATGCGTAGCGAGCTCAAACCGCTTCGTCCGATGGGTCATGGTGGGCTGAAGCCCACCCTACGGCTGCATCACGCCGCCAGCCGTAGGATGGGTAGAGCGGAGCGAAACCCATCACGTGCCTCGCAGCTCCACGGAACGTCCCTACGGCTGCGCCGCGCACAGCAGGCGTAGCGAGCGCAGTAGCCTGTCACACCCTCTCTATGACGAGTGCGAGCCCTTGCCCTACCCCCACGCACATGGTGGCGAGGCCAAGCTTGCCGCCGGAGTTCTCCAACTGGTGCAACGCGGTCTGCACCAGGCGTGCGCCGCTGGCGCCCAGGGGGTGGCCGAGGGCGATGGCGCCGCCGTTGGGGTTGACCCGGGCGTCGTCGTCGGCGAGGCCGAGGTCACGGGTGATTGCCAGCCCTTGGGCGGCGAAGGCTTCGTTGAGTTCGATGACGTCGAACTGGTCGATGCCCAGGTTGAGGCGCTCCAGCAGCTTGCGCACCGCCGGCACCGGGCCGATGCCCATGACGCGGGGTGCCACGCCGGCGCTGGCCATGCCCAGCACCTTGGCGCGCGGGGTCAGGCCGTGTTTCTTCACCGCCTCGGCGCTGGCGAGGATCAGTGCCACGGCGCCGTCGTTGACGCCCGAGGCGTTGCCGGCGGTGACGGTCTTGCCTTCGCCGTTGACCGGCTTCAGCTTGGCCAGGGCCTCCAGGGTGGTGTCCGGGCGCAGGTGCTCGTCCTGGTCGATCACCGTGTCACCCTTCTTGCCCTTGATCACCACCGGGACGATCTCCTCGGCGAAGAAACCCGCCGCCTGGGCCGCACCGGCGCGCTGCTGGCTGCGCAGGGCGAAGGCGTCCTGGTCTTCGCGGCTGACCTGATGGTCGTCGGCGACGTTATCGGCGGTCTGCGGCATGGCGTCGACGCCGTATTGCGCCTTCATCAGCGGGTTGATGAAGCGCCAGCCGATGGTGGTGTCTTCGATCTTCTGGCTGCGGCCAAAGGCGCTGTCCGCCTTGCCCATCACATAGGGCGCGCGGGACATGGATTCGACTCCGCCGGCCAGGGCCAACTCCATCTCCCCGGCAGCGATGGCGCGGAAGGCAGTGCCCACCGCGTCCATGCCCGAGGCGCAGAGGCGGTTGAGGGTGACGCCGGGAACGCTTTCCGGCAGGCCCGCCAGCAGCAGCGCCATGCGCGCGACATTGCGGTTGTCCTCGCCGGCCTGGTTGGCGCAGCCGAGGAACACTTCGTCGACTTCGCTCCAGCGCACCTGCGGGTTGCGCTCGATCAGCGCCTTGAGCGGGATGGCCGCCAGGTCGTCGGCACGCACCGGCGCCAGGCCCCCGCCGAAGCGGCCGATGGGCGTGCGCACGGCATCGCAGATGAATACGTCGCGGCTCATTCCTCACCTCCCTGCTGGCCGTGGGCGGCGGCGGTACGGGCCTCCAGGGCACGCAGCGCGGCCAGTTCCTCGGCATTGGGGGCGAGGGTTTCGCTGACGCTGTCGGCGAAGCGGATCGCCCAGCCGGTGGCCTCGATCACCTGCTCGCGGGTCACCCCCGGGTGCAGTGAGGTAACGATGAATTCGTGGGTGCCGGCTTCCGGCTCCATGATGCACAGGTCGGTGATGATGCCCACCGGCCCCTTGCCGGGCAGGCCCAGGCGCTTGCGCGAATCGCCGCCTTCGCCATGGCCGACCGAGGTGACGAAGGCCAGCTTGTCGACGAAGGTGCGGTGGGACTGCTTGAGGATGATCAGCACTTCCTTGGCGGAGCCGGCGATCTCCGGCGCGCCACCGGCACCGGGCAGGCGCACCTTGGGCTTGTGGTAGTCGCCGATCACGGTGGTGTTGATGTTGCCGAAGCGGTCGACCTGGGCGGCGCCGAGGAAGCCGACGTCGATGCGCCCGCCCTGCAGCCAGTAGCGGAAGATCTCGCCAGTGGGCACCACGGTGTCGGCGGTCTCGGCCAGCTCGCCGTCACCGATGGACAGCGGCAGCACCGTGGGCTTGGCACCGATGGGGCCGGATTCGTAGATCAGCACCACGTCCGGGGACGAGGTCAGGCGCGCCAGGTTGGCGGCCTTGGACGGCAGGCCGATGCCGACGAAGCAGACCGCGCCGTTCTTCAGGCGGCGGGCGGCGGCGACGGTCATCATTTCATTGGTGCTGTAGCCGGTGGATTGGGCGCTCATTGCTTGGCCTCCGCAATTTTCTGCTGGAACTGGGCGAAGTCCTCGGTGCCACGGATGTAGTCGTCGATCCAGGCGCTGAAGGTCTCGCGGTCGCGGGCGATCGGGTCCCAGGCCTGGTAGAAGCGGTTGTCGCGCTCGTAGTAGCCGTGGGCGTAGGACGGGTGCGCGCCACCGGGCACGTGGCAGACGGCGGTCAGGGCCCAGGTGGGCAGCACGCAGGCGTTCATCGGGGCGTTGAGGTCGTCGACGATCTCTTCCACCGTGACGATGCAGCGCTTGGCCGCCAGGGCCGCTTCCTTCTGCACGCCGAGGATGCCCCAGAGCAGCACGTTGCCCTTGCGGTCGGCCTTCTGCGCGTGGATCACGGTCACGTCCGGGCGCACCGAGGGCACGGCGGCCAGCACTTCGCCGGTGAAGGGGCAGGTCACGCTCTTGATCAGCGGATTGACCTTGGGCAGGTCGGAGCCGGCATAGGCACGCAGCACCGCGAACGGCAGCCCGGAGGCGCCGGCCACATAGGCGTTGGCCAGGTCGGCGTGGCTGTGTTCCTCGATCTCCAGCTCGCGGGGCCAGCCCTTCTCCACCGCGTCACGCAAGCGGTGCAGCGAGCCCACGCCCGGGTTGCCGCCCCAGGAGAACACCAGCTTCTTCGCGCAACCGGCACCGATCAGCAGGTCGTAGACCAGGTCGGGCGTCATGCGCACCAGGGTCAGGTCGCGCTTGTTCTGGCGGATCAGCTCGTGGGAAGCGGCCGTGGGAATCAGGTGGGTGAAGCCTTCGAGGGCGACGGTGTCGCCGTCGTTGACGAAGCGCTCGACCGCTTCGCGGAGGGAGATGATTTCAGCCATGTCGATCTCGTTTTGTTATCCAGGGCGGAAGGTTCGCCGGGTGAGGGAAAGCTACCCCCGGCCCGGCCATGGAACAATCCGATAATCGACTATCCGTTCGATAATCGAACAACTCTGTACCTTGCTAAGCATTTCTCTCGGCACCGGGAGCCTGCCGACGGATTTCCCCCGGGCGCATAGGCGCGGCCTCCTCGTCCAGGGCCAGCAGCCCAGGCCGGGCTTGGGCCCGCGGTCGATGCACGCCCAGCAGCAGGTGCGCGGCCAGGCCGAAGATCAGCCCCCAGAAGGCCGCCGACAGCCCGAGCAGGGACATGCCGGACGCCGTGACCAGGAAGGTGATCAGCGCCGCCTCGCGGTCCTCCGCCACCGCCATGGACCCGGCCAGCGCACCGGCGATGGCGGCGAACAGCGCCAACCCGGCCAGGGCCGCTACCAGCTCCCGGGGGAAGGCGCTGAACAGCGACACCAGGGTGGCGCCGAAGAGGCCCAGCAGCAGGTAGAACAGGCCGCCGACCACACCGGCCACGTAGCGCCGGCCCGGGTCCTCGTGGGATTCGCGGCCGCTGCAGATGGCGGCGGTGATGGCTGCCAGGTTGAGGCCGTGGCAACCGAAGGGGGCCAGCAGCACGGTGCCCAGTGCGCTGCTGGCGATGATCGGGCTGGCCGGCGTGCCGTAGCCGTCGTTGCGCAGCACGGCGATGCCCGGCACGAACTGCCCGGTCAGCGCCACCATCACCAGCGGCAGGGCGATGTTCAGCGTGGCGTGCCAGCTGAATTCCGGGGTGATCCACACCGGGGTGGCGAAGCCGATCACCAGGGCCGAGGCGTTCATCTCCCCGGTCGCCAGGGCGATGCTGCAGCCAGTCACCAGCACCGCCATCACCGCATAGCGCGGCAGCAGCCGCTTGCCCAGCAGGTAGGCGGCGAACATCGCCAGCACCAGCAGCGGTTTCTCCTTCACCGAGACGAACAGCTGGGTGCCGAAGCTGAAGAGGATACCGGCCAGCATCGCGGCGGAAATCGCCGCGGGCAGCCGGCCGATGATGCGATCGAAGGCACCGGACAGCCCCACCAGCAGGATGAGCAGGCTGGAGAGCAGGTACGCGCCCACTGCCTGGTTGAGGCTGACGCCCGGCAGCGAGGCCACCAGCAGCGCCGAGCCGGGCGCGGACCAGGCGATCACCAGCGGCACCTTGAGGCGCAGGCTGAGGACGATGCCCAGCACGCCACTGCCGATGGAGATGGCCCAGACCCAGGACGACAGCACCGCGTCGGGCAGGTTCGCGGCCTTGGCCGCCTGGAAGATGATCACCAGCGGCCCGGCATAGGAAATGACCGTGGCGATAAAGCCTGCCACGGCCGCCGACAGCGAGAAATCACGGATCAGGGTGCGCAGGAAGGTTGCCTGTCGCGTGGCCATGGCCAGCTCTCCTGTTTGTCTTTCCGGGTCAGGCGGGGCGTCGCCGACGCCCCGCGCGCTTCAGAGCCTGGCGCCCGCCAACGGGGCAGCCTGGGGCGCCCGCAGCGAGACGAAGCACATGGCCAATGCGGCAATGGCGCCGGGGATGGCGAAGGCCATGAAGTTCAGTTGCAGCGGTAGGTTGATGCCCAGCAGCGCACCGCCCAGCAACGGCCCGACGATGGCGCCGTTGCGGCCGATGCCGGAGGCCCAGCCAAGGCCGGTGGAGCGGATGGCCAAACCGTAGAACTGCGCCGCCGTGGCGTACAGCAGGATCTGCGTGCCGATGGTGGTGGCGCCGGCGATGCCGATCAGCAGGTAGAGCAGCGGTGTCGGGCTCTTGAAGCCGAGCAGGCTGATGGACAGCGCCGCGACGATGAAGAAGGCCGCCACCACCCGGGGCAGGTTGAAGCGATCACCAAGGAAGCCACCGGCGATGGCGCCGAACATGCCGCCCAGGTTCAGTGCCAGCAGGAAGGACAGGCTCGAGCCCAGGCTGTAGCCGGCGTTGGCCATCAGCTTCGGCAGCCAGGAGCTGAGCGCATAGACCATCAGCAGGCAGCAGAAGAAGGCGATCCACAGCATCAGCGTGCGCAGGGCGCGCCCCTCGCGGAACAACTCCAGCACCGGTGCGCCCTGGGCCTTCACCTCCACCAGTTCGAGCAGGTCGTCATCGCGCAGCTCCCGCTGCGGGTCGACCTTGCGCAGGATGGCCCGCGCCTGTTCGGTGCGGCCCTGGCGCAGCAGGAAGCCGACGGACTCGGGCAGGTACCAGAGGATCAGCGGTAGCAACAGCAGCGGCACGGCGGCGGCGAAGAACATCGCCTCCCAGCCGAAACGCGGCAGCATGTAGATGCCGACGCCGGCGGAGAGCATGCCGCCCAGGGAATAGCCGCTGAACATGATGGCGACCAGGGTGCTGCGCAGCCGTTTCGGCGCGTACTCGTTCATCAGCGCCACCACGTTGGGCATCAGCCCGCCGATGCCCAGCCCGGCCATGAAGCGGCAGATGCCGAATTCGGTGGGGTTGCGCGCCAGGCCGTTGAGCACGGTGAAGCCGGAGAACAGCACGAAGCAGATGGCGATGCCGCGCTTGCGCCCGATGCAGTCGGCCAGGGGGCCGAAGAACAGCGCACCGAACATCATGCCGAACAGCGCGTAGCTGCCCAGGGCGCCCGCTTCCAGGGGTGTCAGCCCCCACTCCTTCATCAGTACCGGCAAGACCACGCCGTAGATGAACAGGTCATAGCCGTCGAAGATCAGCAGCAGGGCGCACCAGCCCATCACCATCCAGTGGAAGGGCGTGAAGCGCGCGTCGTCGATGGTCGCGTGTACGTCGAGTTTTCGCATGGCATTCGTCTCTTGTTCTTGTTGTCGAGAAAGCGTTGCCGGTGGAACCGCAGCTCGGGTTTCAGCCCAGGTCGCCACCGCCTACCGGCAGGGTCACGCCGGTGATGTAGGAGGCTTCGTCGGAAGCCAGGAAGAGGATCGCGCCGGCCTGTTCGTCGATGCTGCCGTAGCGTTTCATCAGGCTGCTGTCGAGGGTCTGGTCGACGATCTGCTGGTACCAGATCTTCTCCTGGGCGCTCTGCTCCGCCGTGTTGCGCGGGATGCGCCGGGGCGGTGCCTCGGTGCCACCGGGCGCGGTGGCGTTGACGCGGATGCCGCGCCCGGCGTTCTCGAAGGCCAGGCAGGCGGTGAGCGCGTTGACGCCGCCCTTGGCCGCGCCATAGGGCACGCGGTTGAGGCTGCGGGTGGCGATGGAGGAAACGTTGACGATGGCCCCCGCACCCCGCTCCAGCATGTAGGGCAGCGCCGCGTGGCAGCACCAGAGCGTGGGGAACAGCGAGCGGCGCACCTCGGCCTCGATCTCGTGCACTTCGTAGTGCTCGAACGGCTTGGCCCAGATGGTGCCGCCGACGTTGTTGACCAGCACATCGAGGCGCCCGAAGCGTGCCACCGCCGCCGCCATCACCCGGCTGCATTCGGCGTATTGCTCGAGGTCGGCGGTCAGCGCCAGCACACGGCCGTCCCCCAGCTGTTCGCGCAGTTCGAAGACCAGCTCGGAGCGGTCCACCGCCACCAGGCGGGCGCCCTCTTCCACCAGGCGCTCGGCCACACGGCGGCCGATGCCCTGCGCCGCGCCGGTGACCAGCGCGACCTTGTCGTTGAATCTGTTGCTCATGACGGTCCTCTGCCGTTGCCGGCCACCAGGAGGTTCACGGGTTGGAGTGGTGCTCAGGCGGCGCTGGCGGCGAACTTCTCGTAGTAGAAATTCGCCGGCTGCACGCCCTGCTCGCGGATGAACCGGCTCACCGCCTCCACCATCGGCGGCGGGCCGCAGAGGTAGATGTCGACGTCGCCGTCGTTGAGGTGGCGCGGTTCGATGTGCTGGGTGACGTAGCCCTTGTGCGGGTAGCCGCTCTCGGGGTTGGCCACACAGGCGCTGAAGCTGAAGGTGGGGATGCGCGCGGCGAAGGCCTCCAGGCGATCCAGCTCCACCAGGTCGAAGTCGTTGGTCACGCCGTAGATCAGGTGCAGCGGATGCTCGCTGCCCTGCTCGGCGACCGTCTCCAGCATCGCGGTGAAGGGCGCCAGGCCGGTGCCACCGGCCAGCAACAGCAGCGGCCGGCGGATGTCGCGCAGGTAGAAGCTGCCCAGCGGCCCCACCAGGCTCATGCTGTCGCCGGCCTTGGCCAGCCCGGTGAGGAAGCTGCTCATCAGGCCGCCGGGCACGTTGCGGATCAGGAAGCTGACCTCGCCGTCCTTCTGCAGCGAGCTGAAGGAGTAGGCGCGGGACTGTTCGCTGCCCGGCACCCTGAGGTTGACGTATTGGCCCGGCAGGAAGGCCAGGCGGCTCAGGGACTCGCCCTTGATCGACAGCGAGATGGTGCTGTCGGACAGCTGGCGCACGGCGCTGATGGCCGCGTCGAAGCTGGCCTGCTGGGTCTTGCACAGCGCGGACGAGGCTGGCACCCGCACCACGCAATCGCTGGCCGCGCGCATCTGGCAGGTGAGCACATAGCCCTGCTCGGCCTCCTCCGCGCTCAGGGCGTCGTCGATGTAGTCCTGGCCCAGGTCGTAGCGGCCCGCCTCGGCGAAGCACTTGCAGGTGCCGCAGGCGCCGTCGCGGCAATCCAGCGGGATGTTGATGCCCTGGCGATAGGCCGCATCGGCCACGGTCTCGTCGGGGCTGGCGTCGATGAAGCGGGTGACGCCGTCTTCGAAGGTCAATGCGATGTGATGAGTCATGTCGGGCTCCACGGAGCGCGGCCTCGAGGTGGCCGGGCCGGGTGTTCAGATGTGGTAGATGTCGATGACCTGGCGCACGTAGTCGTTCTTCAGGACCACCTTCTTGGCCGTGATCAGCGGCTGCTCGCCGCGCACGTCGAGGCGGTAGAAACTGGTGCCGAAGTAGCTGTCCACGGTCTTGTAGCGGTAGCTCAGGGTGTGCCAGTTGAAGCGCACCCGGCACTCGCCGGCGGCCTGCTCGAGGAGCTCGATGTTGCTGATGTTGTGGGAGGTGCGGGTGTCCGGCATGGTCGCGCTGGAGCGGTCGGTCTTGATGCGGAACACGCGGTCCTCCAGGCCACCCCGGTTGCCGTACCAGATCAGCGAGATCTCGGTCTGCGGGTTCTCGGTCAATTCGTCGCGGTCGTCCCAGGCCGGCATCCAGAAGCTGGCATCGGCGGCATAGAGTTCCAGCCAGCTGTCCCAGTCCTTGTCGTCCAGGTAGCGCGCCTCGCGGTAGAGGAAGTCGCGCACGGTGTCATGGGAGATGCTCATTGCACGGCCTCCACGGGGATCAGTCGCTGCTCGGCCGCAGCGGCCTCGAGCAGGGTTGCCTGCCAGTACTTGTGCTGCAGCACGAACAGGCCCTCGTCCTCGGTGCGCACGCCGGACAGCAGCGGGTGCAGGTCGATCTCGCGGGCGGCCTCATCGGCGCCTTCCACCCAGTGCGCGGCGCCGCGGGACATGTCGTTCCAGCCACGGTTGCCCTGGTAGCCGAGCTGGCAGGAGCGGAACTCCTCCAGGTCGTCCGGGGTGGCCATGCCGCTGACGTTGAAGAAGTCCTCGTACTGGCGGATGCGCCTGGCGCGCGCTTCGGCGCTCTCGCCCCGGGGTGCGATGCAGTAGATGGTGATTTCCGTCTGGTTGACGGACAGGGGCCGGGCGATGCGGATCTGCGAGCTGAACTGGTCCATCAGGTAGACGTTGGGGTACAGGCAGAGGTTGCGCGAGTTCTCGATCATCCAGTCGGCACGGGCACGGCCGAAGTCCCGGGCCAGCTCGTCGCGGCGCTCGTAGAGGGGGCGGTCCTCGGGGTTGGCCCAGCGCGTCCAGAGCAGCAGGTGGCCCTTGTCGAAGGAGTAGAAGCCACCGCCGTTCTTGGCCCAGTTGCCGGCGCTCATGGTCCTGATCTCCTCCCCCGCCTCGCGCTGCTTGCGCTGGTTCTGGGTGGCGACGTAGTTCCAGTGCACGGAGCTGACGTGGTAGCCGTCGGCGCCGTTCTCGGCGGTCAGCTTCCAGTTGCCTTCGTAGATGTAGCTGCTGGAGCCGCGCAGCACCTCCAGGCCCTCGGGGGACTGGTCGACGATCATGTCGATGATCTTCGCCGACTCGCCCAGGTGCTCGGCCAGCGGCACCACGTCCGGGTTGAGGCTGCCGAAAAGGAAGCCGCGGTAGGACTCGAAGCGGGCGACGCGGGTCAGGTCGTGGGAGCCTTCGCAGTTGAAGCTTGACGGGTAGCCCGCCTCGGCCGGGTCCTTGACCTTGAGCAGCTTGCCGCTGTTGTTGAAGGTCCAGCCGTGGAAGGGACAGGTGTAGGACGCGCGGTTGCCGCTCTTGTGCCGGCACAGCTGCGCACCGCGATGGCTGCAGGCATTGAGGAAAGCGTTGAGCTCCCCGTCCTTGTTGCGCGCGATGAAGACCGGCTGGCGCCCCATGGTCAGGGTGAGGTAGTCGTTCTTCTCGGGAATCTGGCTCTCGTGGGCGAGGTACAGCCAGTTGCCTTCGAAGATGTGCTTCATCTCCAGTTCGAACAGACGCGGATCGGTGAACATCTCCCGCTTGCAGCGGTAGACGCCCTTCTCCTTGTCTTCCTCTAGCAGCGAATGCAGGAACTCGAATCCCAGGGACATGGCCAGGGCCTCCATTGTTATGTGTTCAGGCAGGCTCAGGTTAGGGAGGCGCGGGCAGCGGCAATATCCGCCTTGTGCAGATCGCTATCCGTTTTGTGCAGAGGGGTTACGGGGTGTTGCGGATGGCGGGCATGGCGGCCGCTTCAAGGCGCGGATGCGCTTTTTGCAGGGGCGAATGAATTGGCTCTGTCTGCGTTAGCTGTTGTGGTTTTAATGCAAGCGCTCAAGTACGGACCTTTCCGGGCGCCCAAGGGTTCGTGCCCCCCACCGCATGGGTTTCGCTTCGCTCTACACCATCCTACGAAAGCCTGTGCGCACCACGTGGCGATGCGCTGGACGAAGAAAGGTGGGGCAGCCGCCAACGCCCCTCCAGGAGGCCGAACGCAGTCGTTGCGCCGGGGGACGAGCGGCATGGATGCCGCGAGAGGCGCGCCAGGCCATGGATGGCCCATCGCGCCGGCCCCCAGACGACGCTTGCGGCGAACGCACTTCAGTGCGGCCCGAAGGGCGAGCGTAGCGAGTAACGGCGATGGAGTGAGGGAACCCCGGCGAAGCCGGGGCCGGATGATGGGGCAAGCGTTTTTGGTTCCTTTTTTGTGGTTCGGCATCTCGACGATTGAAAAAAGGGACTCGCCCGGGAGGGCGAAACCAGAAGCATCATCAGAGCTCGGCAATCAGCTGGACTCAAATCCTCTAGCAACACTTAACGCAGACATAGCCAATTCATTCGCCAACCAGGCCGTAGGAATGCCCCAACCCGGAGCCACATGAAGCACCATCATGGTGGAGGTAAAAAGCGACCTCCACCCTACCCCGCGGATGGATCAGGAGCCCCCAGAGCCGGAGCTCTGGATTACAAACCCCGCCGCCTCAAGGTATCCGACGGCAACTCGCCGAACTGCGCTTTGTAGTTCTCGGCAAAGCGCCCGAGGTGCAGGAAACCGTAATCCAGGGCCAGCTCGGTGACATTGCGCACGCAGCAGTCCGGATCGCTGAGGCAGGCGTGGATGCGCTCGAGCTTCTTCTGGCGGATGTAGTGCCTGGGCGTGGTGCCGGCGTGGCGCTCGAACAGGGCGTAGAGCGAGCGCAGGCTCATCTGCGCCTGGGCGGCCAGCTCCTCGCTGGTGATGTCCTGCCTGAGGTTGCGCTCGATGTGATCGGCGATGCGCTCGAAGGACGCGGCCTGGGAACCGAGCTGCTCGCGGCTGACGTTGGTGCGCATCAGCGTGAGCATCTTGCTGGCGACGATCTGCGTGTAGTGGTCCTGGACACGCAGCAAGGGGTCGCGGCTTTCCGCCTCCTGGCAGACCATGGCCAGCAGGTTGATGAAGCCGTCCAGTTCCAGCAGGCGATAGCGGTTCTGCAGGAAGCGCACGCCGTCGCCCGGGCGCAGCCAGCGCTGCTCGTCGCAGACGGCCTCCATGAGCGCCACCGGCATCTTGAGGATGAACTTCTCGCAATCGTCGGAATAGGTCAGGTCGACCGGATCGTCCGGGTTGATCAGCAGCAGCTCGCCCGGCGCCAGGTAGTGCTCCTGGCGGTGCCCGCGCCACAGGCAATTGCCCTGTAGCAGGACCTGCAGGTGGTAGATGGTCTCCAGGGCCGGTGAGGTGACCCGCACGCTGCCGCCATAGCTGATGCGGCACAGGTCCAGGCTGGCGAACTTGCGGTGATTGAGGCTGGCCTCGGGCCACCCCACGGTGGGCAGGCGGATATCGTGGGAGCCGACATGCTGGTTGACGTAACCCGACACCGCATAAGGGTCGGCACGCTCAAACACCATGCTGCGCTCGCTCAGCAGGCAATTTTCCATGTCCAACGCACTCTTGTTGTTATTTTACGGAGCCACAGTGACCCGGCAAGGTATCCCCCGGACTGCGCCGCGGCAATTCGACAATCGAATATCCGTTCGATTATCGAACACCGCGATGAGTGCGATGAATCAGGGCCAGCCCGCAATTTTCAAGCAAGCCACGCCCGAATGACCCGTCCTGCAGGTCATATCGGGTCACGTCGCATCCGCATGGCTCACCAGCCCCTTGATCACCACCGCCGCCGTGGCGATGGCAGCGGGGACCACCAGCGCGGTCAGCACCTGTTCGAAGTTCCAGCCCAGGCCCAGCAGAGTGGCGCCGATCCAGGCGCCGAGGATGGCGCCGAAGCGACCGATGCCGAGCATCCAGGACACGCCCGTGGCGCGGCCCTGGGTGGGGTAGAAACGTGCGGCGAGGGACGGCATGGCCGATTGCGCGCCGTTGATGCACATGCCGGCGAGCAGCACCAGGGTCGCCAGCAGGGTGACCTGGCCCAGGCTCTGGCCGACGAAATAGGCGAAGACGCCCGCCAGCAGGTAGAACACGCCGATGACCTTGTGCGGGTTGAATCTGTCCATCGCCCAGCCCACGCCCACGGCGCTGAGCACGCCGCCGAACTGGAACAACGCGCCGATGAAGGCGGCCTGCTCCATGCTCGCGCCGCTGTCGCGCATCAGGGTCGGCAGCCAGCTGGTGAGCAGGTAGACGATCACCAGGCCCATGAAGTAGGTCAGCCACAGCAGCAGGGTGCCGGCGCTGTAGGTGCCGGCGAAGACCACCTTGAGCACGTTGCGGCTCTGCACCGTCTTCTGTTCCGGCACGCTGAAGTCCGTGGCCACGGCCACCTCCGCCGGGGCAATGGGGGCCAGCACCTGGCGTACCTTGTCGGCACCGCGATTGCGCACCACCAGGTAGCGGGCGGATTCCGGCAGCCAGACCACCAGCACCACCGCCAGCAGCAGCGGCAGCACGCCGCCGAGCAGCAGCAGGCTGTGCCAGCCGAAGGCCGGGATCATCTTCGCGGAGACGAAGCCACCGGAGGCCATGCCCAGGTTGAAGCCGCAGAACATGCTGGTCACCAGCAGCGACTTGAGCCGCTCCGGCGTGTACTCGGAAAGCAGCGTGGTGGCGTTGGGCATCGCCGCGCCCAGGCCCAGGCCGGTGAGCAGGCGCAGCACCAGCAACTGGTCGATGTCGCTGCTGAAGGCCGACAGCAGGCTGAACAGGCCGAAGAGGAACACCGCCACCACCAGCACGATCTTGCGGCCGAAGCGGTCGGCCAGCGGGCCGGAACCGAGGGCGCCGAAGACCATGCCGATCAGCGCGGCGCTCATCACCGGGCCAAGGCTGGCGCGGTCGATACCCCAGTCCTGGGTCAGGGCCGGGGCGATGAAGCCCATGGCGGCGGTGTCGAGGCCATCGAGGAAGACGATGAGGAAGCACAGCAGCACGATCCGCCATTGGTAGCGGGAAAGCGGCTGGGCGTTGATGAAGGATTGGACGTCGAGGGTACCGGCGGCCGGTAGCGATGCAGGGCGGGTCATGTAGGAAGTTCCTGTGAAGGCGTCTTCGCGCGGCACGGGCCGATGATCTCGGCTCCGTGGGGTAACGCACGAATGAGACAGGAATGAGCGTGCCCGGCAAGCGGAACCCTGCGGCGTGCGACAACGAAGCGCTTGCGCGCTGCGGATGGCTGCTGGCCATGGCTGACTCTCATTGTTTTTATGGGACCGCAGCGTCTCGTGCGGCCCGGCAAACACTACGGAGAGGCCTGGGGCAGTTCAATTCGATAATCGACTATGCGTGCGCTTATCGAACGCTTTGCAAGAGGTCGGCGGATGCCGGCCCCAAGGGGGAACGGCGCCTATTGGAACAGCCGTGCGCTGAGTTCCTTGCTCGCCTCCAGCAGCACCGGCAGGAAGCGTGTCTCCAGCTCCTGGCGGGTGACGCGCCCGGCGTGGGTGCCGACGTTGAGGGCGGCGAGCACCTGGCCGGCGGAATCCTTCAGCGGCACCGCCACCGAGCGCAGGCCGACTTCCAGCTCCTGGTCGATGATCACCCAGCCCTGGGTGCGGATCTCGGCGACGCTCGCGCGCAGCCCCTCGGGCGTGTGCACGGTGCGGCTGGTCTTGATCTGCAGGTCGGCATGCTCGATGTACTCCTCCAGCGCCGCGTCATCCAGGGCGGCGAGAAGAATGCGGCCCATGGAGGTGCAATAAGCCGGCAGCCGGCTGCCGACGCTGAGGTCCACCGAGATCAGCCGCTGCGGCGTGGCCGAGCGGGCGATGTAGAGGATCTCGTCGCCCTCCAGGGTGGCCATGGAGCAGGCCTCGTGCAGCTGCTCGCTGAGACGGTCGAGGATCGGTTGCGCGGTGACCGCGAGCGGCGTCGAGGACAGGTAGGCGTGGCCGAGGGTGAGCACCTTGGGCAGCAGCGAGTAGGTGCGCCCGTCGGTGGTCACGTAGCCGAGGCTCATCAGCGTGTGCAGGCAGCGGCGCACGGCGGCGCGGGGAATCTCGGTGCGGTGGCTGATCTGGGCGATGGTCAGGTGGCGCTTGCGCTCCTGGAAGGCGTGGATCACTGCCAGGCCACGGGCCAGGGAGGTCATGAAATTGGGGTCGCCGGTGAAGGCTTCGATGCGCTTGGCTGGCGAGGCGATGATGGGCGGCGCCAGGGGCGGCAGGGGGACTCGTTGTTCGTCGCTCATTGTTGTTGTCCTTGGCTATCGCACCGGGCTGATGGGCGATTATCGAAGCGGTGGGCGGTTATCGCAATTGGCGGCTGTTCAGTGGGTGCCCGCGCTCGCGGGGATGACGGTGCTCCCGGCAGATTCTCTAGGGGGCGGTATCCAGCTTCACGCTGCGCAGCTGCTTCATCCGGCTCAGGGTGCGGGCGAAATCCACGGCATTGCCGCCCTCGGCCAGTTGCTCCAGCGCCACGGCGGAGAACAGCCGCAGGTGCAGCCCCCGGTCGTAGGCGATGTCGATGAAATTCAGGAAGCGCTGGCTGACGTCCTGGGGGTGGTCGCCGAGGCGGTCCAGGCCGCTCACCGCCATGTGCGGGAAGTGCTCGATCAGCCACAGGTAGTCACTGGCCGAGCGCGGCGTGGCGAACAGCTCGTGGAAGTCCAGCCAGGCCCGGTCACCTTCCAGTGCATGCACCCGCAGCGGGTGGTGGTTGACCTCCAGCACCTGGTCCAGCAAGGCGCCCTCCCCCAATCCCAGGGAACGACGGATCGACGCGCCGCCATCCTCCGGCTCGGGCCAGCAGTAATCGCCCCAGGCTTCCAGCTCGGTGCTGTGCTGGCGGTAGTCCTGGCCGGCGTCGAGGGAGAACACGTCGAAGCGCTTCTCGATCAGCTGGATGGCCGGGCGGAAGCGCTCGCGGTACAGCGGGTTCGGGCACAGCCTGTCGGGGCTGTAGTTGGAGGTGCAGACCAGGCCCACGCCCTCCTCCACCAGCACCTTGAGCAGGCGCCCGAGCAGCATGGCGTCGCCGATGTCGTGCACGTGGAACTCGTCGAAGCACAGCAGCCGCGTCTGCTGGGCGATCTCCCGGGCGACACGGGCCAAGGGATCGGGCTGGCCGCTGAAGGCGAGCATGCGCACCTGCAACTCCTGCAGGAAGGCGTGGAAGTGCACGCGGCGCTTGGCCTGCACCGGCGCGGCGGCGAAGAAGGCGTCCATCACGAAGCTCTTGCCCCGGCCGACGCCGCCCCACAGGTAGACACCCGCCACCGGCCGGCGGAACCAGCCCCGACGCGCGTTCAGGTGTTTGTCCAGCCAGCTGCCGAGGTGCTCGACGGCCGCCTGCTGTGCGCTGTCGGCGCGGTAGCCCCGCGCCTCCAGCACCGCGTTGAAGTGCCGCCGGATGCGCTCGAGGACCGTTTCGGCGGGCTGATCGGACTGCAGCGTTCTAGAAGTCAAAGAAGACCGTTTCCCCTTCCCCCTGGATGCGGATATCAAAGCGGTAGGCGAGCTTGCCGTCCACCTCGCAGCGCTGGGCGACCAGGGTTTCCCGGCGCTGCGGCTGCTCGATCAGGGTGAGCACCGGGCAGCGGGCGTTGGCCTCGGCCTCGTCGTCGAAGTACAGGCGCGTCTGCAGGTGGATGTTGATGCCCCGGGCGAACAGCGAGACGTTGATGTGCGGCGCCATGGGCACCCCGGCGGCGTTGTGCACCACGCCAGGCTTGATGGTCTTCAGCGTCCATTCGCCGGCATCGAAGGTGGTGGCGGTGCGGCCGAAGCCGTTGAAGGGCTTCTCCGGGTCGAAGGCGCTGTCGTAGCGGCCTTCATGGTCGGCCTGCCAGAACTCCAGGAAGGAATCGCGCACCAGGTGGCCGTTGCCGTCGTAGACGTGGCCGATGAGCAGGATGTGCTCGCCCGGCGCACCGGGCTTGGCCATCTCGCTCCAGATCTCCTGGTCGCGGACCGGGTTGCCGGCAGCGGCGAGCGCCAGGCCGATGTGCACATAGGGGCCGGCGGTTTGCGACGGGGTTTCCGGCAGCAATTGGATGGGCATGCGCGCAGCTCCTCAGCGGTTTTCGAAGTGGGTGCGGCGCTGGCCGCGCAAGACGATGTCGAAGCGGTAGGCCAGGCAATCCATGGGGTTGGCCGCGCTCATGTCGAGCCTGGCGATCAGGCTCTGCACCGCCTCGAGGTTGGCGATGGACTTGACGATGGGGCACATCGGGATCAGCGGGTCACCCTCGAAGTACAGCTGGGTGATCAGCCGGGTGGCGATCGACGGGCCGCTGATTGAGAAGTGGATATGCGCCGGGCGCCAGTCGTTGGGGCCGTTGCGCCACGGATAGGGGCCGGGCTTGATGGTGCGGAAGCTGTAGTAGCCCTCGCTGTCGGTCAGCGTCCGGCCGACGCCGCCGAAGTTCGGGTCCAGCGGCGCCAGGTAGCGGTCGTTCTTGTGGCGGTAGCGGCCGCCGGCGTTGGCCTGCCACATCTCCACCAGGGTGTGGGGGATCGGCTTGCCGTATTGGTCGCAGACGCGCCCGGCGACGATGATGCGCTCGCCGATGGGCAGGCCGCCGTGGTCGAAGTTGAGCAGGAGGTCGTTGTCGAAGCGCCCCAGCTTCAGGTGCGAGAAATCCGGGCCGCTGGTCTCGGAGACCGATTGCGGGATGCTCACCAGCGCCTGGCGCGGGGAACGGGGAATGGAGGTCTTGTAGTCGGGCGTCAGGGCCTTGGGGTGCCAGTTGCGATCACGAATGACGAAGCGGCTCTGTTGCGCATCGGGCATGTCGATCTCCTTCTTATTGGATTTATGGAGGCTGCAGGGCAGCAGGCTGTGGCGGAGTGTCGCGCCTCGCTGGCGGCGGTAAAACTGAAATAACGCCGCCCATCCATAACCAATCAGTTAAGGATATTGCCCTTCGCGGTAGGACTGCCCCAGCTCCCGCAACACCTCCACGCACCAGTGCGCCGCCAGGGGCAGCGGCAGCGCGGCGTTGCTGCAGATACCCACCGAACCGCCCGGCTCCTGGATGCCCAGTTGCAGCTCCACCAGCTCGCCCCGGCGCAGGTCCAGCTGCACCGCGTCGGTGGGGGCGATCCAGATCGCCTCGCTGGTCTGCACGTAGCGCCGGCTCAAGGCCACGGACAGGGTTTCCAGGCGCTGGCGCGGCGGGTTGATGCCGCATTGCACGAAGAAGGCATCGGCGTACTTGCGGATGGTGGTCCCGGCCAGCGGCAGCACCAGCGGGTAATCCTGCAGCCGCTCCCGTGCCGGCGGCCCCGCCAGCAGCGGGTGGCCGGGGCGCACCACCAGGGTCATCGACTCGCTGTACAGGTGCTCGAACAGCAGGCCCTGGATCTGCGGGCTGTCGGTCATGCGCCCCACCACGAGGTCCAGCTCACCCACGTGCAACTGCGACAGCAGGTAGGCACTGGGGCCGGTCACCACGCTGGCCACCAGGGTCGGGTGGCGCGCGTGCAGGCGGCATACCACCTCGGGCACCAGCAGGCTCTCCACCGTGGACAGCACGCCGAGGCGCAGGGTGGCGGACTCGTGCTCGCCACTGCGCAGGCTGTCCACGCCATCGCGCAGCGCCTGCACGCAGGGGCCGGCGTAACGCATGAAGGCGACGCCCGCCTCGGTAAGGGTGACGCCGCTCTTGCTGCGCGCGAACAGGCTGGCGCCGAGCAGGTCCTCCAGCTCCTTGAGGGTCTTGGAAATGGCCGGCTGACTCACCGCCAGCTTGTCTGCCGCCCGCGCCAGGGTGCCCTGGCGCGCCACTTCGAGAAAGCACACCAGGTGGCGGAACTTGATGCGGGTATCGATATTCACAGCAGGCGCCCGGTCAGGGAAATGCCGGAAGCCTAGCCTTGATTCCGGGCCAGGCCAACAGATTTGGTTATGACCGGGGACCGAGTTCGCGTCGCGTAGGTCGGGTGAAACCCGACAACCCTGCACAAGGCATCTGCGGGTTTCACCCGCCCTACGAACGAGCCGTCGACACAGGCGAGGAATGACTCCACCCCATAAAAAAACAGGCCCGAAGGCCTGTGAATTAGGAGGGTGTCGCACTTGCTCAGTGGGCGATGCACACCGATTTCAGCTCGGTGTAGGCCTCGATGACGGTGCGGCCGAATTCACGGCCCATGCCCGATTGCTTGACGCCGCCGAACGGCATGTTGGGGTCCAGCAGCACGTGGGCGTTGACCCACACGGTGCCTGCTTCGATGCGCGGCACCAGGTTCATCGCCTTGGTCAGGTCGTTGGTCCAGAGGCTGGCGGCCAGGCCGTATTCGCTGTCGTTGGCCATGGCGATGGCGCTCTCCTCGTCGTCGAAGGGGATCACCGACAGCACCGGGCCGAACACTTCCTCGCGGGAGACGGTCATGGAGTGGTCGACATCGGCCAGCACCGTGGGGCGCACGTAGAAGCCTTCGCTGTCCACCGGCGTGCCACCGGTGACCACACGGGCCCCCTCGCTGCGGGCAAGCTCGATATGGCGCAGCACGCCCTGCTGCTGCTTGCGCGACACCAGCGGGTTGATGGCTGCCGTGCAGTCCATGCCGGCACCGATGCTCATGCCGGACACGGCAGCGGCCAGCTTCTCGACGAACTCGTCGTAGCGCGAGCGCTGCACATAGAAGCGCGACGCCGCGGCGCACACCTGGCCCTGGTTGAGCAGGCCGCCGAGCAGCGCACCGCCGATGGCTTTGTCGATGTCCGCGTCGGCGAGGATGATCATCGGGTTCTTGCCGCCCAGCTCCAGGGCGAAGCGGGTCATGTTGCGCACCGCCACCGCGCCGACGCTCTTGCCCACGGCGGTAGAGCCGGTGAAGGACACCTTGTTGATCAGCGGGTGCGAGGCCAGGGCATTGCCCACGGTGGCGCCGCCCCCGGTCACCAGGTTGAACACGCCCGGCGGGATGCCCGCCTCCAGCGCCAGTTCGGCCAGGCGCAGCGCGGTCAGCGGCGTCTCGGTGGCCGGCTTGATCACCACCGTGCAGCCGCAGGCCAGCGCCGGCATCAGTTTCCAGGTGGTGATCATCAGCGGGAAGTTCCAGGGCACGATGCCGGCCACCACGCCCACCGGCTCGCGACGGGCGAAGGCGGTGAAGCGCGCGCCCTCGGGCAGCGGGATGGACACGTCCAGGGTCTGGCCCTCGATCTTGGTCGCCCAGCCGGCCATGTAGCGCATGAACTCCACCGTGGCGCTGACATCGAGCATCCGCGCCATGTTGATCGACTTGCCCTGGCTCAGGGTTTCCAGTTGCGCCAGTTCCTCGCCGTGTTCTTCCACCAGCGCGGTGAAGCGCAGCAGGATGCGCTCACGGTCGGCCGGGCGCAGGCCCGACCAGACGCCGGCCTTGAAGGCGCGGTGGGCCGATTGCACGGCACGGTCCAGCAGCGCGTCGTCGGCTTCCGCCACATCGGCGATCACCTCGCCGGTGGCCGGATTCAGCACCGGGGTGGAAGCGCCTTCGGGCACCACCCACTGGCCGTCGATGAAGCAGCCGTGGCGGCGTTGCAGGAAGGCCGCGACCTGCGGCAGTACGTCAACCTTGCTCATGTTCTTTCCTCGTTCATGGGAGTTCCGGAGCGCCTCAGTGCGGCTGGGCGAGGAAGCAGGCGATGGCCTGGCGATCCGTCGCGTCGGCCAGGCCGGCATAGGGCATGTAGGTGCCGGGCACCTGGGCCTGCGGCTGGGCGATGAAGGCTTGCAGGCTGTCCTGCTGCCAGGGCTGGGCGCGGGCCTTCATCGCCTGGGAATAGGCGAAGCCGGGCTGGCTGCCGGCGGCGCGGCCGATCACCCCGGCCAGGTTCGGCCCCATGCCCGGCGCGGCACCCTTGCTGGCGGCGTGGCACACCGAACATTCGGCGGCGAAGGCATTGGCGCCCCGCTCCACCCCGGCCTGGCCGCAATCGGCGAGAACCGGCAGGGCCGGCAGCAGGAACAGCAGAGAGGCGGCAGCGAGGAACGGGCGGATCTTGTTGTTAGGCGGCATGCAACGAACCTTGATGACCTGGGCCACCCGGCGGACACCGGGGCGCCCTGCGGGAAATGCCGCCCTCGAGGCCCTCCCGCAAAGGGAGCGGCCACTGGGGTGGCGGTCAGTCGATTCTTACCGCTCGGGAGAGCCCGGGGTTTTTCCTGCATGCCAGACGTATTGGCAGTTCTGCCAGCGCCCGCTCCGCAAGGAACAGGGCGCCGTGAAGGGAGGGGATGCACCCCGGAGCGGCTCCGGGGCGGCGGGGTCACTTGGCGTCGACGACGCCCGTGGTATTGCCCAGCAGGCTCTTGGTGGCCACCTGGAGGAAGGCTTCGAGGCGACGGCTCATGGCTTGTACCGCCTCCGGGTCCTCGACGCGGGTCGCGCCCTGCTCGCTGTTGAGGTGGTAGTCGTAGAGCAGCGGGTCGCCACCACGCGGCTGCACCAGGATGCGCCCGTCGGCCACCATGGCCACGGTCTGGTCGCTGCCCGAGGGCTTGATCACGCCGAAGCCCTTGTCTTCCGGCGCCAGGCTCAGCAGGTCGCGGCCCCAGCACTGGTGGCGGGTCTCGCCACCGAGGCGGCCCATGATGGTGGGCACCACGTCCACCTGGGTGCCGACCACGTCGGTACGCGCGCCGAACTTCTCCTGGAGGCCGGGGGCGATCAGCAGCAGCGGCACGTTGAAGCGGTACAGGTCGATGTCGGTGAGCTGCTCGGGGGTGCCGAAGCCGTGGTCGCCGACTATCACGAACAGGGTGTCCTTGTAGTACGGCGATTGCTTGGCCTTCTCGAAGAACTGCCCCAGCGCCCAGTCGGAATAGCGCATGGCGGTGAGGTGCTGATCCAGCGAGCCGAAGCCGGTCACCGGCTCCACCGGCAGCTGCTCGGGCAGCGCGTAGGGGGTGTGGTTGGAGAGGGTCTGCAACAGCGCATAGAAGGGCTTGCTGCCGTAGTTGTCCTTCAGCTCCTGGGCGGCGCGGTCGAACATGTCCTGGTCGGAAACGCCCCAGGTCGGGTCGGACACCACCGGGTTCACGAAGTCATTGCGGCCAACGAAGTTGCGCATGCCCTGGTTGCCGAAGAAGCCCAGCTGGTTGTCCCAGCCGAAATCACCGTTGTAGACGTACAGGTCGTCGTACTGGCGGGCGCTGAGCAGCTGCGGCAGGCCGGAGAACTTGTGGGTGCCCTCCTGCTGCTCCATCAGGTACTCGAAGCCCGGCAGGTTGGGGAAGCAGGCCATGGTGGCGAACATGCCCTGGTGGGTGTGGGTGCCATTGGAGAAGAAGCGGGTGAACAGCAGCCCCTCCTTGCTCAGGCGGTCGAAGTTGGGGGTGATGTCGCCCTTGCCGCCGAGGGCGCCGACGTAGTGTCCGGCCAGGCTCTCCATAAGGATGACCACCACGTTGCGCACCGGCAGGCTGCCATCGGCATTGGGCGTGAGCAGGCGGCGCACGGCGGCACTGCCCTCGTCCACCAGTTGGTCCTGCGGGGTCAGCAGCATGTCGCGGACCACATCCTGGGCCTCGCCTTCCGGCAGGCTGGCCTTCCACTGGTTGTCACGGGTTTCGGAGAAGCGCGCCTGGGCGGCGTTCATCAGCATCAGCGTGCCGTTGAGGCCGAGCTGGTTGGCGAAGGCCGAGTCGGTGGTGTTGGCGTCACCCCAGCGCAGCGGCGGGCCCTGGCGCAGGGTGCCACGGGCGGCGACCACGGCGAGTACCAGCACCAGGCCGAAGACCCCGGCGCGCAGGTACCAGGGGGCGATGGCGGCGCGGCCGCTGCCCTCGCCCGCCAGCACCTCGCCACGGGGGCGATGCACCCGGCTCAGCCACTGGAACAGCTTGAACAGCAGCCAGGTGGCGATGGCCCAGGCCAGCAGGTAGCGCACCACCGGGAAGCCGTACCAGAGCATGCTCAGTACCGTTTTCGGGTCCTGGCTCATGTACTGGAACACCAGGCTGTTCAGGCGCTGGTGGAATTCACGGTAGAAATCCAGCTCCAGCAGGCCGAAGAACAGGGTGACGCTGGCGAAGCCGGTCAGCCACACCAGGTGCAGGCGGCGCGCGGCCATGGCACCGGCGAAGGGAATGGACAGCAGCAACGGCGCCAGGGCGTAGATGGTCAGGCGCAGGTCGAAGCGGAAGCCGTTGAAGAAGGCCTCGACGAAGGTGGCGGCCGGGGTGGCGCCGATCAACTCGCGGTTGTAGACCAGCAAGGCCCCCGCAGCAGGGTGTACATCACCAGGAACACCAGGCCACACGACAGGGTGAAGGCCAGGTGGCTGCCCAGGGTCGGGCGGTAGGCGCCCAGCGGGTTGCGGGTTCTACTCATGTATCGGAGTCCATCCAATTGGAAAGGAAATGCGAACTGCCGGGCAGCCGAAACGGGATGCCGGAGAGGCGCGATGATAGTGCTTAGGTGACGCAAAGGGGAAAGGTTCAGCTGTAACCGGTTTTTCCATCACCCGTCCTTGCGCAGGACGTAGGTGCGCACCATCGCCCAGCCGGGCAGGAAGTCCTGGTGCGAGAGGATCTGCAGGCCCAGTTGGCGGAACTCGTCCTCCAGCACGTCACGGCGCAACGGCGGCACGCTGGCACCCTCGCCCCGGTGGCGCCGCCAGTGCCAGGCCTCCAGGTTGCCGTCCACCGGCAGCGAGAGGATCAGCGTGTCGCGGGTCACCCGGCGCAGCTCGCGCAGGGCCGTCAGGCGTTGCTCGGGACTCAGGCGGCTCAGCGACTGCAGGCAGAGGATGCTGTCCACCGCGTTTTCCGGCAGCTGGATGGCCAGCACCGAGGTCTGGAAGCCGCGCACGCGCTCCACCAGGGCGCCGCTGCGGGCGGCCAGGGCGCGCTCGAGCACGTCCCGCGAGGGGTCGGCGGCGAGGATGAAGCGGTTCGGGTGCTCAGCCAGCAGCGCCCAGGAGCGCCCCAGCCCGCACGGCAGGTCGAGCACCAGGTTGGGCTCGCCGGCGGCCTTGAGGGCACGCCGGGCGATCTGCCGCTGGCGCCAGCGCCCAAACCAGGGGGACAGGGTCATCAGGACGCCGACCTCCGGCAGGGTGCGAAGAGGTCCAGGTCGCGCTGGTATTCGCCGGTCTCGATCTGCAGCAGCCCGAGCACGGAATGGAACAGGTTGTCCTGGCTCACCGGCTTGTCGCGCTGGCTGCCGAGGCAGGCGTTGTCCAGGCCGAAGTCCTTCTGGTAGCCCTCGGAGAACCAGGTCAGCAGGCCCACGTGCTTCTGCTCGTCCGGTGCCATCGCGTAGGGCGTGCCGTGCAGGTAGAGGTTGTATTCGCCGAGGGATTCGCCGTGATCGGAGAGGTAGATCATCGCCGTGTCGACACGGTCCTGGTTCTTGCGCAGCAGGTCGATCAGACTCGACAGCAGGTAGTCGGTGTAGACCAGGGTGTTGTCGTAGGCATTGATGATGCTCTCCCGCGAGCAGTCGCTCAGCGTCGCGCTGCGGCACACCGGGGTGAAGCGCTCGAAGGCCGCCGGGTAGCGCTTGTAGTAGGCCGGGCCGTGGCTGCCCATCTGGTGCAGCACCAGCACGCTGTCGTCCTTGAGGGTGTCGATGTAACTCTGGAGCCCGTCGAGGAGGATGGCGTCGTGGCATTCACCGCCGGCGCACAGGCTGGGGTCCTTGGCGTTGCCCATGTCCTCGAAGGCCACGCGGTCGCAGGTGCCCTTGCAGCCGGACTGGTTGTCGCGCCAGCGCACCGCCAGGCCGGCGTGCTTGAGCACGTCCAGCAGCCCTTCCTGGGATTTGGCGCGAGCGTAGCTGTAGTCGCTGCGGGGCATGTTGGAGAACATGCAGGGCACCGACACGGCGGTTTCGGTGCCGCAGGAGCGCATCTGGGTGAAGGCGGTCAGGCCCTGCTGCTTCGCCAGCAGCGGCGTGGTGTCGCGGCCGTAGCCCAGCAGCCCGAGGTTGGCGGCACGGGCGCTCTCGCCCACCACCAGCACCGTCAGGGACTTGCGCGCATGGCCCTGCCAGGCGGGCGCACGGCGGGCATCGGTGCCGATGGCACGCAGGGGCTCGTCCGCCGTGGCGAAGTGGGTGCGCAAGTAGCTGAACGACGCCCCTAGGTAGTTGCTCGGCACCACCATCAGGCGCAGCTCGTGGTGATTGCGGAACAGCGAGGCCAGTGCCTGGTAGTTGCTCAACGCGATGGCGCCCAGGGCCACCAGGCAGGCCGCGGTCACCAGCAGCTTGCTCAGCAGCTCGCGCAGCAGCGGGCGATGGCCGATCTGCAGGTGCCACAGCAAGCCGGCCGGTAGCACACCGAACAGCAGCAGGAAACCGGCGAACTTCAGGGTCAGCAGGTCGCGCACCTCGCTGACGTTGGTCTCGGCGACGTTGCGCAGCATCTCGATGTCCACCACCACGCCGTACTGGGTCATGAAATACAACACCCCGGCGCTGCCCAGCAGCACCAGCGTCAGCAGCGGCTTGAACACCCAGCGGAAGGAAAACAGCGTCAGCACCAGGTTGAAGATCAGCACCACCAGCACGCCGAAGACCACGCGCAGCCAGGGGTCGGGCACGATCTGCGCGACATGGCGCCACAGCGGCAGGTTGTAGAAAAGCAGCAGCGCGACGCTGACCAGCAGGGTCAGGGCTTCGGGGCGCAACCGGAGGTTCTTCAGCATGGACGGGGCTCGACCGGCCCTGCAGGGGTTGCAGGAGACGGCTCGCAGCCTAGGTAGGGGGCAGTCAAGAATTCGTGAAAAAAACCTCGTGGAAACGTCGCCGCCAGCGCCCAGGGGCCGCGACGGCCAGCAGCGGCGATTGCCAGCTTTCAGGGCGCGAATATAGAATGAGATCAATTCTTATCTACATCCAGGGCGGGCCGCCCTGACGGACGCAGTAGCCCATGTCGGCAGCCGATCAGCCCCTCAACCGCCAGATCCACACCCTCTACAACGACCACCACGGCTGGCTCCACGCTTGGCTCAGCCGGCGCCTGGGCAACGCCTGGGATGCGGCGGATCTGGCCCACGACACCTTCCTGCGCCTGCTGGGCCGCCAGGTCGGGCGTGATTTCGGCAGCGAACCCCGGGCCCTGCTCACCCATATCGCCAAGGGCCTGGTGATCGACCGCTGGCGGCGCCAGGACATCGAACAGGCCTACCTGGAAAGCATCGCCCACCTGCCCGAGCCCGAAGCGCCCTCCCCCGAAACCCGGCTGCTGATCCTGGAAACCCTGTGCCGCATCGAGGCGCTGCTCGCCGACATGCCCGAGAAGACCCGCCAGGCTTTCCTCCTGTCCCAGCTCGAAGGCCTGGGCTACGCCGAGATCGCCACGCGCCTGGGCGTGTCCCTGACCAGCGTCAAGCGCTACATGCGCGACGCCTTCCTCGCCTGCCTGAGCGCAGCCTGATGAACCGCATCGACCCGCAGATCCTCGGCGAGGCCGCCGACTGGCTGGTGCACCTGCACTCTGGCAGTGCCACCGAGGACGACCAGCGCGCCATCCAACTGTGGCGCAACCGCAGCCCGCAACATGCCCAGGCCTGGGCCCGAGCCGAGAGCATCCTCGGTGACTTCCGCAACCTGCCCGGCAGCCTGGCGCTGCAGACCCTGGAAAGCGCCAAGCGCAAGGGCATCGGTCGCCGCCAGGCCATCGCCCGCCTGGGCATGCTGCTGCTCGCCGCGCCCGTCGCCTGGGCGGCCTGGCGCCAGCTGCCCTGGCAGGACTGGAGCGCCGACCTGCGCACCGCAACCGGTGAACAGAAGGACCTGCACCTGCCCGATGGCACCCGCCTGCAACTCAATACCGCCAGTGCCTTGGACGTCGCCTTCGACGCCACCCGCCGGCGTCTGCGCCTGTTCAGCGGCGAGGTGCTGATCACCACCGCCAAGGACCCGTCCCCCACGCCGCGGCCGTTCCTGGTGGAAACTCCCCAGGGCATCGCCCAGGCGCTGGGCACCCGCTTCAGCCTGCGCCTCGACGGCGAGCGTTGCCGGGTCGCGGTGATGGAAGGCGCCGTACGCATCAGCAACAGCGGGCACAGCGACTCGCAGGTGATCGAGGCGGGCCGACAAGCCGCCTTCGACCGCGAGCACGTGCTGCCAAGCACCGCCCTGGACCCGGCCGCCACCGCCTGGGAAACCGGCATGCTGCTGGCCCAGGACATGCGCCTGGCCGATCTGGTGGATGAACTCGGCCGCTACCGCCCCGGCGTGCTGCGCTGTCACCCGCGCATTGCCGATATCCGCGTCTCCGGCGCCTTCCCGCTGCGCGACACCGACGCCAGCCTGCGCCTGCTGCAAGACACCCTGCCCATCGCCCTCAGCAGCCTGACCCGCTATTGGGTGACGCTGGAGCCGGCGGCATCCGCCTGACCCCACCAGACAGGCGCCAACCCCCACGGACGCAACGCCCTGCGACAGGACCGCAGGCCGCTTCACCTCACGGATCGAAACCCCAGGGAAACGGGGCCCCACGGCCTCGCGGAATTATTTTCGCGGTGCCCTGACACCTTTTTCGATTTCGTCCGGTGTGGTGGATGAACCCCTTTCATCCAAGCGTCGACAGGAAAGCAGCATGACTTCGTGGTCGCCCCAGCAGCTTCGCTCCGCCACCCAACCGGCTCCAGCCCGTATTCCGTTGCACGCCCTGAGCCTGGCCATCGGCCTCGCCCTGTGCGCCGCACCGTTCGCCCAGCCGGCCCAGGCCGAGGACGCCACGCAACAGGCCGCCGCGCGCCAGTACGCCATCGCCCCCGGGCCGCTGGGCCATGTGCTGGCCCGCTTCGCCGCTCAAGCCGGCGTGCCGCTGTCCTTCCAGCAAGGCCTGCTCGATGACCAGCAAAGCCCCGGTCTGCAAGGCAGCTACAGCGTGCAGGACGGCTTCGCCACCCTGCTGGCCGGCAGTGGCTACCAGTTGGCCAGCAGCGGCAACGGCTACACCCTGGTGCCGGCCGCCACCGGTGCGGGCCTGGAGCTGGGCGCCACCACCATCAACGACAGCGCGCTGCGGGGTGACGGCCTGCCGGAAAGCTACGCCGGCGGCCAGGTGGCGCGCGGCGCGCGTATCGGCATGCTGGGCAACCAGGACATGCAGGACGTGCCGTTCAGCTTCTCCAGCTACACCCGCGAGCTGATCGAGAACCGCCAGGCGCAGAACATCGGCGACGTGCTGCGCAGCGACCCGGCGGTGCGCCAGTCCTACGGCTTCGGCAACTTCTCCCAGGTGTTCGTGATCCGCGGCTTCGCCCTGTTCAGCGACGACATCTCCTTCAACGGCCTGTACGGCGTGCTGCCCCGGCAGATCATCGCCACCGAGTCGGTGGAGCGCGTCGAGGTGTTCAAAGGCCCCAGCGCCTTCCTCAACGGCGTGTCCCCGGGCGGCAGCGGCATCGGCGGCAATATCAACGTGGTGCCCAAGCGCGCCGAGGACACGCCCACCCGCCGCCTGACCCTGGATTACGGCAGCGACGACCGCGTCGGCGGCCACTTCGACTTCGGCCAGCGCTTCGGCGAGGACAACCGCTTCGGCGTGCGGGTCAACATGGCCAAGCGTGACGGCGAGACGGCGGTGGACGACGAGCATCAGCACTTCAGCCTGTTCAGCGTCGGCCTCGACTACCGAGGCGACCGCCTGCGCCTGTCCGGCGACTTCGGCTACCAGAAGCAGCGCATCAACGACGGCCGCTCGGTGGTCTACCTGGTCCCCGGCGCCAGCCTGCCAAAGACTCCCAAAGTACCGGATGCCAACCACAGCTACTCCCAGCCCTGGGCCTGGTCGCAGCTGGAAGACACCTACGGCATGCTCAACGCCGAGTACGACCTCAACGACAGCTGGAGCAGCTACCTGGCGGTCGGCAGCAAGTACACCCGCGAGAACGGCGTGTATTCCTCCCTTTATGTCAGCGCACCGGATGGCACCGGGCGTGTCGGTCGCCTGTACGCACCGCGTGATGAGGAAAGCAACAGCGTCAGCAGCGGCCTGCGCGGCCATTTCGACACCGGCGCGGTGAGCCACCAGGTGAACCTCGGGCTGTCCGGCAACTGGCGGGAATACCGCAGCGCCAACCAGTCCACCAGCGCCGGGAATCGCCTGCCAGGGAATCTCTACGACCCCTTCCCCAGCCCGGAGCCGACGCCGACTCGTAACGGCGACCTTCATCACCCCGGCAAAACGGGCTCCAGCAAGGCGCGCAGCGTGGCGGTCTCCGACACCCTGGGCTTCTTCGATGACCGCACCCTGCTGACCCTGGGCATCCGCCGCCAGTCGATCGCTACTGATGGCTGGTCCACCGCAGGTGTGCGCACGTCCGACTACGACGACTCGATCACCACCCCGGTCGTGGGCCTGGTGTTCAAGGCCACCGATTCCATTTCCCTCTACGCCAACCGTATCGAAGGCCTGGCCCCGGGACCGATCGCCCCGAGCACCGCGAGCAACTCCGGGCAGATGTTCGCGCCCTATCGCACCAAGCAGATCGAAGCCGGCATCAAGTTCGACCAGGGAACCTTCGGCGCACAGCTCGGCGTCTACCGCATCGAGCAGCCCCAAGGCCTGACCAGCGGCGGCGTCTACAGCGTGGATGCTCAGCAACGTAACCGTGGCATCGAATTCAGCGTCTTCGGCGAGCCGCTCACGGGCCTGCGCCTGCTGGCTGGCGGCACGCTGATGGACACCGAACTATCGGGAACCGCCGGGGGCGCCAACGACGGTAACCGCGCCGTCGGCGTGCCGGAGTTCCAGTACAACCTCAGCGCCGATTGGGATGTGCCCGGTGTGAATGGGCTGGCAGTCAACGCCCTGCTGCAACGCACCGGCGGCCAGTACTACGACTCGGGCAACACCCTGAGCATCCCCGCCTGGACCCGTGTGGACCTGGGTGCGCGCTACGCCTTCAAGCTGGACGAACGCGACATCACCCTGCGCGCCGGGCTGGAGAACGTGGCCAACGAGGACTACTGGGAATCCGCCTACGGCGGCTACCTGACCCAGGGCGCGCCGCGCACCCTCAAGGTCTCGGCCACCCTCGACTTCTAGGTCGACACGACCGGCGGCTGAACCGGGCCACGCGCTCCTTGTCAGAAGGTCAGCACGATCACTGACAAGGAGTTCCCGACGTGGCCCTCATCGACTGCCCCGAATGCAACCGCGCCATCTCCGACCAGGCCCCCAACTGCCCGCAATGCGGCTACCCGATGAAGGGCGGCGCCAACCCGCGCCTGCTCTCGGAGAAGAACATCGGCCAGGTGGCCGGCGTCGCAGGCGTTTGGCTCGCCGCGCCCTGGCTGGCCCGTACCCTGGTCGCCGTGACGCTCATCATCGCCGGCACTCTTGCCTACATCTATCGCTGAACCGGAAAGCGGCACGCCCCCTTGTAGGGTGTGCCGCGCACACCGAGAACGTGATGCGCACTCAACAGCCAACCTAAGCCACGAAGGTGAGGCAACACGTAGCCCGGACTTCAGTCCGGGAATACCGAGCCTTGTGCGGTTTCATAGGCCAGCTTCGGGTGGGTCGGGCAGCGCTCCGCTTCAGCCCACCCTTCTTGTCTGGGATCGCTGCTCCCGCTTTCTTCGCTCGGTTGCGGATGCGCGTGCGCGTGGCCTTTCAGGTGCGCGCAGTGTTCAGCCGGGGGACATAGGTGACAGGTGTCGGGAGACATAGGTAACGCATTTAGGCTTACGGAATCCTTCGAAGAGGAGTTCGAGCGATGCCGTGGCAGGAGTGCACCACCATGTCGATACGACGTGAATTCGTACTGTTGGCCCAACACCCGCAGAGCAACATCCGGGAGCTCTGTCGACGCTACGGCATCAGCCCCAAGACGGCTTACAAATGGCTGGAGCGATATCAAGAACTGGGTGATTCCGCTCTGCAGGACCAATCCCGTCGTCCGCTGACGAGTCCTGGACGCAGCAGCGCCGAGCTGGAGCGAGAGGTGGTGCGCCTGCACCACCAATTCCCTTATTGGGGTGCTCGCAAGCTGCTTCACCTGCTGCCAAAAGCTATGGATCGCCCTCATCACAGCACCCTCGATGCGATTCTCCGGCGCCATGGCTGCCAGGTGCGCTATCACGCCGAAGACGCACAGGCACCGGCCACCCAACGCTTCGAGCACAAGCAACCCAACGAGCTCTGGCAGATCGACTTCAAGGGCAACTTCCATCTTTCGGACCGCAACTCACCACGTTGTCACCCGCTGACGGTGCTCGATGACCATTCACGCTTTGCGCTCTGCCTGGAGGGCTGTGAAGGGGAGCGCCTGGAACTGGTTCGCCCCAAGCTGGCCGCGGTTTTCCGTCGCTATGGGCTGCCATGCCGGATAACGGCCGACAACGGCCCGCCCTGGGGCTCAAACATCGAGGGCGGCCTATCTGCGATGGAGGTCTGGCTGATGCGCCTAGGCATCGACGTCAGTCATAGCCGCCCTTACCACCCACAGACCCAAGGCAAGCTTGAGCGTTTCCATCAAACCCTCAAGCGTGAGCTGCTGCATCGCAGCTTCAGTGACATGGAGCACTGCCAGCGCGTGATGGACCAATGGCGAGACCAGTACAACCAACAACGACCTCACGAGGCACTGGGCCAGTTACCACCGATATCGCGCTATCAGCCAAGCCTAAGGGCGTACCCGGAGCAATTGCCGGAAGTCGAGTACGAGCCGGAGGACAAGGTGCTCAAGGTAGGGGGAACCGGACAGGTGCAATTCAAAGGGAAAAGCCGGTTCGTCGGTGGTGGGTTATTGGGCGAGCGAATCGCAATACGCCCCACCGGTGTGGATGGTGTCTACGATGTGATTTTCATCCATAAGACAATCCGCCAGTTCGACCTGAGAGAGAAGAAGTAACGACCAGCAACCCGTTACCCATGTCCCCCGACAAGCGTTACCCATGTATCCCGGCTAAACACGCAGCACACCCTACGCGGGGCTGCGCCTGGGCTACGACTGGATGCGCGCCGCGGATGACGCTTTCCGTAGGATGGCGTAGAGCGAAGCGAAACCCATGCGGTGGGTGCACAAGGACGTCCATCAATGTCATTCGCCCACTCGCCCCCGGGCTACAGGTCGTTGTCGATTCCGGCGGCTTCGAGCATCCGCTGGTAATACCCGGCGAGTTGCCTGCTGGCATCCCAGGCATCGGCACGGCATTCCTCCAGGGCGATATGGCTGCCGGCGCGGCAGCGGGTGTCCAGGCCGCACTCGCGATAGAAGGTGTTGACCACCTCCACCATGGCCTCGCGCTGGTTACCCATGAGGATGGCGCCGTGGGCCAGCACCACGTGGCGGCCGTCGCGTTGCCGGCGGCGCCAGCGCTGGGCGGTGCCCACCAGCTTGCGGCCCTGCAGGTTGACGTTGAAGCGGCCATCGCAGAAGGCGCCCTCCACCTCGCCCAGCCCAGGTTCCAGGTCCAATCCGCTGAGCCAATCGCACAGGGGCTGACACAGCCGCCTATAGGCGGTCTCGATGCGCGTCAGTTCGTTTTCTTCCCGAGGCACCGCATAGGCCAGGGCGACGTTGAGCACCGCCGATGATTGCGGCACCGGCTCGCCCCCGGTGTCGCGCAGGGCGATGGGCCAGCCTTGCTCCAGGCAGGCCTGCCGGGCGCTCTCGTAGGCTGGCAGGCGGCTCATGCGCCGGGGCATCACCAGCGCCGCATGCAGGGGGCGCCACAACAATAGGCCGCTGTCGCGCTGCCCGTCGTAGACCTGGTCCAGCAGTTGCCGTTCCGCGTCCAGCCCCGCACCCACCGTGTGTCGCTGCATGCTTTCACCACCGCCTCGAATACCTGGAGGGTGCCGATGCTACGCCGGCCCCCGATCCTTGCCCAGACGGCGGCCGGCGCCCTTGATGCAAATAAATTGCTGCAAACGAGCAATATTATTCATTGGCGGCATAGCTGATACCGCCCGTAGGATGCCCACCATCTCGCCGCCCGGCCACGCCGGCAGCGGCAACGATCGCCCCCCTTGCTCCTGTTCCATGTCCAAGGATGGCACCCCTCCCGCGCACGCAGTGGGACTCCTGCTGGGCCCTCAAGGGGCCCTTTTTTATCGCCCCGAACGACTGAAAAGCGAACGAGACCCCGATGCACGAGAACCCGGACGCCCTCTGGCAGCGCTGGCAGCGCTGGCAGCGCTGGCGCAAACGCCTGTCCCCCGCCCCACGCACCGCCCACCCCGGGGAATGGCTGCGTGCCGCACTGGGCGCCTGCCTGGGCCTGGCCCTGTGCTGCATCGCCTGCGGCCACGTGTTCGGCACCGAGATCGCCCTGCGCCTGGCCGGCCCGCTCGGCGCCAGCTCGCTGCTGGTGTTCGCCGTCGCCTCCAGCCCGCTGGCGCAACCCTGGTCGGTGGTGATGGGCAACCTGGTGGCGGCCCTGGTGGGCACGGCGGCGGGCCTGTGGATCGACCACTCCATACTGGCCGCCACACTGGGCCTGGCCCTGACCGTGCTGGCCATGTACGCCCTGCGCTGCCTGCACCCGCCAGGCACCGCGCTGGCCGTATCGGTGGCCCTGGGCGGCCCCGCGTTCGAGGCCCAGGGCTTTGCCGTCGCCTGGCCGGTGCTGCTCGGCTCCGCCCTGCTGGTGGCGGTCGCCCTGGCCTATAACCGCGTCACCCGCAGCGCCCTGAGCACCGCCCCGAGCCAGGCCCGCAGCGGCCAGCACCTGACCGCCGACCCGCTGCCCAGCGAGCGCGGCGTGTTCTCCGATGAAGACCTGGACCAGGCCCTGGAAGAGTTCGGCGAGTTCGTCGACATCACCCGCGACGACCTGGAACGCCTGCTGCGCCAGACCGAGCGCAACGCCCTGCGCCGCAGCGTGGGCCAGGTGACGGCGGAGCAGATCATGTCCCGCGACCTGCTCACCGCCACCCCGCAGACCACCCGCGAGCACGCCTGGAAGCTGTTCGAGAAGCACCACATCAAGGCCCTGCCCGTGCTCGACGAACAGAAGCAGTTGGTGGGCATCGTCACCCCCGGCGACCTGTTCCGCCACGCCCAGGAAGACACCCCCGGCTCGCTGTTCGGCCGCCTGCGCCACCGCCCGGCGCCACGCCTGGGCGAGCTGATGACCCGCTCGGTGCGCTGCGTGAAGCGCGATACCGATATCGGCGTGCTGGTCTCGATGCTCTCCGACCAGGGCCTGCACTGCCTGCCGGTGCTGGGGGATGACGACACGCTGGTGGGCCTGGTGACCCAGAGCGACCTGATCGGCGGGCTCTACCGCTATTGGCTCAAGGATCTGACCGCCCGTGCTCCGGCCCCAACGCTGAAAGTCGCCAGCTGACGCCCGGTAGCCTGGGCTTCAGCCCGGGAAGGCCCCGCACCGGGCTCAGAGCGTGGCTTCCCAGCGCTGCGACCAGTCGATGTCCTCGCCCACTACATCGCGCAACACGGCGATGGCCTGCTGCAGCAGCGGCGAATCCTTGTCGCGGGAATAGACCAGGTAGGTCGGGTAGGTGAATTCCGGCGCGCGCTCCACGCGCTTCAGCTGGCCGCTGTCCAGGTAGCTCTGCACCACGCGGGTACGGAAGTAGCCCGAACCGCCGTGCTGGAGGATGAACTGCAGCGCCAGCGGCCCGAGGTTCACCGTGACCGCAGCGCGGGCCTTGTCCGGCAGCGCGGCGTCGTGCTGCTGGCGGAAGGTCGGGCCCCAGTCCACCTGCACATAGGGCTCGGGGTTGGCGGTGGAGCGGATCAGGATGAGTTTTTCCTCCAGCAACTGCTCCACCTGCATGCCCGGCCAGTACTCCGGCTGGTAGACCAGTGCGGCATCCAGCAGGCCCAGCTCCAGCTGCTTCTGCAACTGCTGCCCGGGCGCGACCTCGACGCGCACCGCATGGGAGGGAATGCGTTCGCGCAGGCGGCTCATCCAGCCCAGCAGCAAGGGGTTGCTCAGGCTCTGTTCGCCGCCAATGGCGAGCAGGTCGCGATAGCCCTTGGGCAGCGGCAGGTCACGTCGCGCGGCTTCCCAGGTCTGCACCAGTTGCGTGGCGTGACCGACGAACACCTCGCCTTCGGCCGTCAGCCTCGCACCGGCGCGGTTGCGCACGAAGAGCTTGCAGCCCAGCTGGTTCTCCAGGTTCTGCACCCGAGCGGTGATCGCCGTCTGCGTCACGTGCAGGCGCTCGGCGGCGGCGACGAAGCTGCCGCTACGAACGATTTCGAGGAAGGTGCGCGCCAGGTCGATGTCCAAGGTACTGACTCGTTGAGAAAGGTGGAGATTTTAGCAAGAGCCACCCAACGATTTTCAGGTCGGAACCTGCTGAATAGCCACGAAGGCAAACTCCTCGGAACAAGCCTGCTGACGGGGCGACTATTCCTACAACCCATATGGATTGCGGACTCCATTCGACCTGGAAAGCCCTCGTTATCATTGCGCTCGCTCTGCTGAATGCGATCCAGCTCTCATTATCGAGGCTGCAGCGCGATTCGGTTCTGGTTCCGACTCTCGAGGTCAACCTTTAATCCGGCGCGTGGAGCCAGGCGCCATCAAGGAGAGATAAATGAAGAAGTTCCTCACCACCAGCGCGGCACTGGTCGGTTTTGGCCTGAGCAATCTGGCGCTCGCATTCGACGGCACCGTCACCATCAAGGGCGAGGTTTCCAGCAAGACCTGTGATATCGCCACCCCTGCCCTTAACCAGACCGTGCAACTGCCGGTCGTCTCCCAGAGCTCCCTCGTGGCAGGCCAGAATGCCGGCCTCACCCCATTCGTGATCGCACTCTCCAACTGCACCCAGGGTTCCAAGGTGAAGGCGCACTTCGAGATAGGCCCGAACGTCGACCCCGCCACCGGTACCCTGAAGAACGAGCTCAGCGGCGCTGACGCCTCCAACGTCGCGGTGCAGCTGTTCAACAAGGACCAGGAGCCCATCAACCTCGCCACCGGCGAGAACAACCTCGAAGAGCTCAGCGGCGCAGGCGGCAACGCCTTCATTGGCCTTTTCGCGGCATACCACGCGCCGCGCGGCGCAGATGCCCTGCCTGGCCAGGTCAGCACCAGCATCACCTACACCATGAGCTACGAGTAAGCCCCTCGGCTCGCCCGGCACTGCCGGGCGAGTCATTCATGCGACACCCCGCCCCAACCTCCTCGTTATTCCAACCTCCCCACACCTTCACCGAGCTGCCGGACGAGCCGTCATGCCTCCTCGGGCGCATCGAAGCGCACCGCCTTGGCGCCGTAGCGCCAGATCGCCTCACCCAGCAGGCGCGCGCTGCAGGAGTCGCCGTCCAGGGCCGCCTGCGCCGCATCGGCCGAGGCCCAGCGGCTGCGCTGGATCAGCCAGCGGCCATCGGCGCTCGTCTCCAGGCTGGTGGACAGCAGCCCCACCTGGGCTTTCAGGCAGGCGGCCAGGCGCACCCCCAGGTCCTCCACCAGCGCCGGCAGGCAGGCCGGGTCGGCCGCGAAATGAATGGATGAGACGACGCCCTGCAAATGCTCGTTGGTCATGCCGAAACTCCTTCTACCGTTGTGCAATGCTGGCGGCGAGGGTAAAACCTCAACTTAACTTGAGGTCAAGAGGAAATGGCACGCATGCCCAAGGTGACGGCGAGCAACATCGGCAAGGCGCTGACGGTGGGCCAGGTGGCCGAACGCAGCGGGGTGGCGGTCTCCACCCTGCACTTCTACGAAGCCAAGGGACTGATCAGCAGCACCCGCAACGCCGGCAACCAGCGCCGCTATCCACGGGAGGTGCTGCGGCGGGTGGCGGTGATCAAGGTGGCCCAGCGCCTGGGCATCCCCCTGGCGTCCATCCACGCGGCGCTGATGACCCTGCCGGAAGGTCGCACGCCCACCGCCGCCGATTGGCATGCGCTCTCGGCGCGCTGGAAGGCGGAGCTGGACGAACGCATCCGTCGCCTCACCCAGTTGCGCGACCAACTCGACGGCTGCATCGGCTGCGGCTGCCTGACCATGGAGGTCTGCCCCCTGCGCAACCCCGGCGATGAACTCTCCGACCTGGGCAGTGGGCCGGTGCTGCTGGACACGGGCGACGCCGTCGAGTGACCGATTATCGAACGAAATAACCCAAGGCAAACCCACCGCCCGCCCGCCATCGATTGATTAAATTAACCAGTTAGTACATTTTTCATTGCAACGCTCCCCGTGCATTCGGGAGGGTTCATAACAATGGAGAAATGTCCGCGATGTCCCCCACCCTGCTGGTCCTCAACGGCCCCAACCTGAACATGCTCGGCACCCGCGAGCCCGCCAACTACGGCCACGAAACCCTCGCCGATATCGAGCGGCTGTGCTGCGAAACGGGCGCTGCGCTGGGCCTTGAGGTCGAATGCCGCCAGACCAACCACGAAGGCCAGCTGATCGACTGGATCCACCAGGCGCGCGGCCGCTGCGCCGGCATCCTGATCAACCCCGGTGCCTGGACCCACACCTCGGTCGCCATCCGCGACGCCCTGGTGGCCAGCGAGCTGCCGGTGGTCGAGGTGCACCTCTCCAACGTCCACAAGCGCGAGGAATTCCGCCAGCACTCCTTCGTCTCCGCCATCGCCGTCGGGGTCATCTGCGGCCTGGGCAGCGACGGCTACCGCGCCGGCGTGCAGCATTTCGCCAAGCGGCTCGCGGGGTGAGGCCATGACTGCACATGCAAGCGTTCTCGCCGGCCTGATCGGCTCAGGCATCCAGGCCTCGCGCACCCCTGCCCTGCACGAGCACGAAGGCGATGCCCAAGGCCTGCGCTACCTCTACCGGCTGATCGACCTCGACCCGCTCCAGCTCGATGTCAGCGCCCTGCCCCAGCTGCTGGAAGCCGCCGAGCGCACCGGCTTCACCGGGCTCAACATCACCTTCCCCTGCAAGCAGGCGATCATCCCGCTGCTCGACGAGCTCTCCCCCGAGGCACGCGGCATCGGCGCGGTGAACACCGTGGTGCTGCGTGGCGGTCGACGCGTCGGCCACAACACCGACTGCCTGGGCTTCGCCGAAGGCTTCCGCCGTGGCCTGGGCGACGTCGCCCGTGAGCGCGTGGTGCAGATGGGGGCCGGTGGCGCCGGTGCCGCAGTGGCCCATGCGCTGCTAGCCGAAGGCGTCGGCACGCTGGTGATATTCGATGTCGACGCCAGGCGCGCCCAGAGTCTGGCGGACAACCTCAACCAGCACTTCGGCGCCGGCCGTGCCCACGCGGGCAAGGACCTGCCCGGCGCCCTGGCGACGGCGGAGGGCCTGGTCAACACCACGCCCATGGGCATGGCCAAGCTGCCCGGCACACCGGTACCGGCCGAGTTGCTACGGCCCGCCCTGTGGGTCGCCGAGATCGTCTACTTCCCCCTGGAAACCCAGCTGCTCAAGGACGCCCGCGCCCTCGGTTGCCGCACCCTGGACGGCGGCACCATGGCGGTGTTCCAGGCGGTGAAGGCCTTCGAGCTGTTCAGCGGCAACGAGGCAAACGCCCAGCGCATGCTCGAACACTTCCGCCGCCTCGGTGCCTGATCAGGGCTGCAGGTCGAACAGTGCCTGGCCACTCTCCATGTCGAAGGGCGCGGAGAAGTGGTCATGGACGATGCGCCACTTACCGCCGCTGCGCTGGTAGCCGCAGCTGACGCGCATGTAGCCCTGCTGTTCGACCCCTTCGGCGTTGGTGCCGCCGCACAGGCAGAGGAAGTGGGCGAAGCCGACATCGCCACTGGCGCGGATCTTCACGTGCTGCGGGTCGAAGATCGAATGTCCCTGGCACATCTCCATGCAGTAGGCCCAATGCGCGCCATAGGCCTCACGGCCGACGAACTGCAGCTGGAGGATGGCGTCATAGGCCACCACCTCCTCGGCATAGAAACCGACGATGCGCTTCACGTCCTTGCTGCGTACCGCCTCGGCCCAATCGGCCAGCAGGGCCTGGATCTCGGCGACGGCCTGTTCATTGCTGCTCATGCTGTTTCTCCTTCGTGGTCCAACCCTGAAAACCCATAGCCCGGGCTTCAGCCCGGGCAATCCACATCACTGCCCCAGTTCCGCCAGGCGCCGCTCGATGAAGCGCCGTTCGGTGTCCTGGCGGGTCAGCCCCAGTGCCACCCGGTAGGCCGCGCGGGCCTCGTCGCGGCGGCCGAGGCGGCGGTAGAGATCGGCGCGAGCCGAGTGCGCCAGCTGGTAGTCGCGCAGCTCGCCGCGCTCGAGGATGGCCTCGATCAGCACCAGCCCGGCTTCCGGCCCCTGGTGCATGGCCACCGCCACCGCGCGGTTGAGTTCGATCACCGGCGAGCCGATGCCGCGCTGCAACACGCCATAGAGCGCGACGATCTGCGCCCAGTCGGTGGCCTCGGGCGTGGCGGCGCTGGCGTGCACGGCGGAGATGGCCGCCTGCAGCGTGTACATACCGATGCGCCGCGACGCCAGGGCGCGCTCCACCAGGGCGCAGCCCTCGTCGATCTGCTGGCGGTTCCACAGCGCACGGTCCTGGTCCTCCAGCAACACCAGCTCACCATCCACGCCGGTGCGGGCCTGGCGCCGCGAATCGTGCAGCAGCATCAGCGCCAGCAGCCCCATGACTTCCGAATCCGGCAGCAGCTCCAGCAGCAGGCGCCCCAGGCGGATGGCTTCGGCCGAAAGGTCGGCGCGGGTCAGCGAATCCCCGGAGGTGGCCGAGTAGCCCTCGTTGAACACCAGGTAGATGACCCGCAGCACGTTATCCAGGCGCTCCGGCAGCTCGGCCATGGCCGGCACCTGGTAGGGAATGCGCGCGTCGCGGATCTTCGCCTTGGCGCGGACGATGCGCTGGGCGATGGTCGACGGCGTGGCGAGAAAGGCCCGGGCGATCTCCTCGGTCTTCAGGTCGCACACCTCGCGCAGGGTCAGCGGCACCTGGGCGTCCGCCGGCAGCGCCGGGTGGCAGCAGGTGAAGATCAGGCGCAGGCGGTCGTCTTCCACATCCTCGATCTCCTCGGGCTCGTCACGCTCCAGCTCGATGATCAACTGCGCCTGGCGCGCATCGAAACGGGCGCGCCGGCGCAAGGCGTCGATGGCCTTGAAGCGCCCCGCCGACACCAGCCAGGCGCGCGGGTTGGCCGGCACGCCGTCGACCGGCCACTGCTCGACGGCGGCGATGAAGGCGTCGTGCAACGCCTCCTCCGCCAGCTCGAAATCCCCCAGCAGGCGGATCAGCGTCGCCAGCACCCGGCGCGACTCCTCGCGGTAGGCCGCTTCCACCCGCTGGCGGGCCTGGGTCACCTCCATCAATCGCCCCCGGCCTTGGCCGAGCAGCAGTCGTGGCGCGGGCCAGCGCCTTCGTAGCGGTCGTGGTGGCGCACCCAGTCCATGATCTCGTCCTCGTCGCGGCCCTTGGGCAGCAGGTCGAGGAAGTTGTAGGTGCCCACCAGCATGTCCAGCCCGCGCGCGTAGGTGGAATAGGTGTGGAACACCTCCCCCGAGGGCAGGCGGAAGAACACGCTGAGCCCAGGCATCTCCTCGCCGGGGTCGCGGCTGGTGTCGTAGTTGTAGCGGGCGGTGCCGGCGGCGATCGCCTCGGGCGTGGCGCTGACGCCGAAGTCGGCGTTGAACGCGCAGCCGTGGGACGACACCCACTTGAACGCCCAGCCCATGCGCCGCTTGAAGTCCTGGAACTCCTGCCAGGGCGCACGGGAGACGGCCACCAGGCTGACGTCGTGGTGGGCCAGGTGCAGGTTGGCGCCGTCGAAATGGTCGGCGAGGAATGAGCAACCGTCGCAGCCCTCCTTCCACCCCGGCCCGAACATGAAGTGGTAGACCACCAGGGTGCTGCGGCCCGCGAACAGCTGCTCCAGCGTCTCCTGCCCCGTGGGGCCCTCGAAGCGGTAGGCATCGCTCACCCGCTCCCAGGGCAGGTCGCGGCGGGCGGCGCTGAGTTCGTCACGCAGGCGGTTGAATGCCTTCTCCTTGCGTAGCAGCTCCTTGCGGGCGTCCAGCCACTGTTCGTGGCTGACCACGGGATGGGATTCGATCTTCATCGGGGATTCCTCCGTTGTTCAGAGCCTGGGCAGTTCCTTGATGGGGCGGATCTCGATGCAGCCCAGGCGGGCCGGCGGGATCTTCGACGCGATCTGGATCGCCTCGTTGAGGTCCTTGGCATCGATCAGGTAGAAGCCGCCCACTTGCTCGCGGGTCTCGGCGAAGGGGCCGTCGGTGATCGACAGCTTGTCGCCCTGCAGGCGCAGCGTGGTGGCGGTCGCGGTGGATTGCAGCGCCTCGGCGGCGATGTACTGGCCGCTGCGTTGCAGGCGCTGCTCGTATTCCATGCAGTGGCCGACGATGGATTCGAAGCGCTCGGCGGGCATGGAATCGAGCACGGTCTCGTCGAAGTAGATCAGGCACAGGTACTTCATCATTCGCTCCTTGTTGTGGGGCTTGCATCCATAGTCGAACGGCAGCGGGCCGGATCGACAGGCCCGCTGAAAAAAAGTCGTCCAAGCATAGACAGTGATAGTCCGTCCGCCCTTGGCCGGCCCTTCGACCGATTGGTGCTAAGGGGCCTACTCCTGGGAACGGGCGCCTATAACGCGCCCCATGCCATCGGTTCCGCTAGCGTCGCCGGGCGATCTGCACCGCCACCGGCGCCAGGGGGAAGGTCACCGCCGGCAGCTGCTCGATCACCTCGAAGCCCACTGCTTCCAGCACCGTGACCAGCTCCCCCGACAGCGGCAGGTAACGGCCCTGCATGCGCAGCCCCAGGTAATAGGGCAGCACCCGCGCCGCATCGGCCCAGCCGCCCGGTGGCGGCCCGGCGGGCACCTCGCCGGCAAGCCGGCCTTCCAGTTGCGCACCCAACGCCCGCAAGGTGCGCAGGCGGAACAGCAACGCATCACCGCAGTAGCGCGGCGCCTGCGGGTGCAGGTAGCAGGCGGCCACCGGCGCGTTGCAATAGGCGCCTTCACCCACTTCCGTCCACGACAGCAGGCCCATGCTCCATAGTTGGTCCAGCAGCGCCCGCGCGGGCGATGCCTGCCAGCCCTGGGCGGCGGCGTTGCTGTAGGTCGGGTACAACCCGACATGGGCGGTGCAAGGCTTCGCAGATTCCACCCGCCCTACAGAATGGATTCCCGCACTCGCACCGCATGGGTTTCGCTTCGCTCTACACCATCCTACGTACGCCACTGCCATGTAGTCGTAGGTCGGGTGCAACCCGACATTGACGGTGCAGGGTTTCGCGGGTTTCACCCACCCTACGGATGACCAACCTGGAGGGGCGAATTCATTGGCTCTGTCTGCGTTAAGTGTTGCTAGAAGAGTGGAGTCCAGCTGATTGCCGAGCTTTGCTGGTGCTTCTGGTTTCGCCCCCCCGGGCGAGTCCCTTTTCTCAATCGCCAGAAAAGGAACCAAAAGGGCTTGCCCCTGCATACGGGTCTGGCTGAAGCCAGACTTCCCTCGCTCCATCATCGTTCCAGGGGCACGCCGCGAAGGGCCATCCCTGGCCCATCGCGGCTCTCGCGACATCCATGTCGCTCAACCCCTTCCACGACGATTCGCTCGGCCTCCTGGGAAGGGGCGTTTGGCGGCTGCTCCAGCTTTCTTCGCCCAGCGCATCACCACGTGGTGCGCACGGACTTTCGTAGGATGGGTCGGGCGGCGTTCCGCGAGCGAAGCGAAACCCATGCGGTGGCAGAACCCTTGGCCCCCGGAAAGCACCGTGCTTGAGCGCTTGCTTTAAAGCCACAACAGCTAACGCCGACAGAGCCAATTCATTCGCCAAGCGATGCGCAGCATCGCCGCACCATCACCGTTTCCACGCCGGCCAGAAACGAAAAGACCCCGCCTAAGCGGGGCCTGTTCCTCCTCGATCACCAGCGGCGCGGGCCGCCGCCGTGCCAGTGGCGCGGCGGGCCGTAGTAAGGGCCGGGGCCGTAGTAGACGGGTTGGGCGACCACCGCCGGCTGGTAGTACACCGGTTGTGCCGGGTAGTAATAGACCGGCGGGGGCGGCGGTGGAGGCGCATAGACGACCGGAGGCGGTGCCACGTACACCGGGGCGGGCTGTACATAGACCGGGGCCGGGCGCGACGCGACGATGGCACCGCCGACAACGGCCCCCACGACCGCCCCGATCACGGCGGGGCCGGCATCATGCCCGTGGGCCGAAGCCTGGCCGGCCAGGGCGGCGGCGCCCAGCAACAGGGCAACCTGGGGCAAACGACGAAACATGACTCCTCCTGTACCCGGTGAAGGAATGGACCGGGACACAGGATCAGACAACGGCGCGGAATCGCCGCTCACTGGCGCTGGGTAAAGGTTGTGTAAGGGTGACCAATGGTGGGCGTCAGGGCCTCGCTGCGATGGCCTGGGCCCAGGCCATGTCGCGGGTGGCCGAGCCGTCGCGCAGCAGCTGCAGGGCCTGCTCCAGGTGCGGCCCACGGATGACCCCGGCGGACGCGACGAAGGCCAGGGCATCCTCGCGGGCGCGGCTCAGCTTGAGCTGCTTCTCGTCACTGCTGAGGTCGGTGGTGGCGATGATGCTGATCATCGGCGAGACCAGGGTCATGGAGAACGCCGCCTCGAAGGCGTTAGCCGGTTGCTTGCCGTTCGGTGGCGGCTCGGCGGCCTGCACGTGGGCGGCCAGCAGCACGGGCAACAGGGCCAGGGGCCTGGTCAGCATGGGGTCCTTCCTCGGTCGCGGCACTCAGGGCGATGGCCGAGGGTGCACCGATGGCAACGGCCGATCAAGCTCGGCGTCAGGCCACGCGCCACGCCTGGGTCAGCACACCGTCGCGCCCGGTCAGCGGGTCGGCCACCGGGGTCGGCACCTGGGCGATGCGCCGCACCGAGGCCAGGTAGCGGTCGGAGCCGGCGCGCTGGATGTCATAGTCCTCCTGCCCGCGCGGGTAGGCACCCACCACGAGAAAGTCCTCGCTGGCTTCCAGGCAGCAATGGCCCGTGCCGGCCGGCAGCACCAGGGCATCGCCGGCGCGGACGTGGATTTCCCGTCCGGCCTCGCCACCGAGCATCAGCCGGGCGTGGCCGCTGGCAACGCCCAGGGCTTCGTGGGCACTGGCGTGGTAGTGGTGGTAGTCGAACACCCCGGCACGCCACAGCGGCGCCCAGCGATGGGCGGCAAAGCGTCGCTCGAAGGCGGCGGCGCGGTCCGCCTCGCGCCAGAGCACGCCTCGGTAGAGCAGCACCGGGAAGCAGCTGTTGGGGGTGCGGCCGTCACCTTCGAAGAACAGCAGCTCGGGTTCGGCAGGCCCCACGGCGGTGGAAATCAGGGGGCGGCGTGCGGGACGCGTGGCGAAGTGGGTCAGGCTGGCAGGCATCTGGCGGTCCTCCGACTCGGTGTTATCTGAAGGTGGGAGCCTCATCGGCGGCCTGGGTTCAATTCCATCGACCCATCGGCCCCTAATCCACCCTCAGGTCATCGGCATAACCGCACACACTCCGCCAGGCGCAGGCGCGCCCGGGTCGCCTCGATGGGGTGGCAACGCATGAAGTCGAGAAAGGGCCGGTCGACGCAATACAGGCCGCATTCCGGGCAGTCGATATGGGCGTAGTCGTCGGTCAACAGCAGTTCGCGCGGGCGCGCGCCGCAGATCGGGCAGCACTCGCGCAGGCAGGCTCGTTGCCGGGCAGGTGTGGTCCGCCGTCGGAGCGCGCCATGGCTCGCTCCCTATTGCCTCCAGGCGAGGCGCTGCGGCGCGCTCGAGGTAGGCATGAGCCATGATCGTCTCCTGTTGCGGCTCATGAACTGAGGCCACGCCAGGACCCACCCGTTCAACATTTAACCCGGGCCAAGCGGCAGCAGCTGCCTGTGTTCACTGCGCTTTTTGCAACTTCCGATCGCACCAAACGCAGCGGCTGCAATCCTATGGCCAGGGAGCCCCGTCAGGCGTGTGACGCCCGTTGCACGAAAAGCGCTGCAAACTCGGTTCCCATTGTTCTTTTTGCGGGTGCGCCTTGCTAGTGTTGAGCATTTTTTGCGGCTCAAGGCCGCCCCGCTCATCCAACGAGCCTTCTGCGACAGGGAGTTAACCAATGTCCACAGCGTCCACCGCCGTTCTAGCCGATCTGTTGAAGCAAAACGAAAAGCCGATCCTCGACAAGTGGATGGCCGCCCAGCGCAGCGCCGGCATCCGCTCCGACCTGATCGACGACCGCACCGTGCAGGAGAACTCCCGGGAGCTGCTCAAGGCCCTGACCGCCGCCATCGCCGAGGGCGGTGAAGACTTCCAGGCAGCAGCCTGGAAGCCGGTGCGCTCGCTGCTGGAGCGCCTGTCCCAGGCCCAGAGCCGCCAAGGCTTCACCCCGTCGGAAACCGCCACCTTCGTGCTCTCCCTCAAGGAGCCGCTGTTCCGGCGCATCCAGGACCGTGGCGACAACGCCATCGAGCTGGTCTGGATCACCACGCGCCTGCTCGACAAGCTCGGCCTGTACAGCATGCAGGCCTTCATGGCCGGCCGTGAAACGGTGATCCGCGAGCAGCAGGAAAGCATGCTGGAACTCTCCACCCCCGTGGTGCAGCTGTGGAAAGGCGTGCTGGCCATCCCGCTGATCGGCTCCCTGGACAGCAACCGCACCCAGGTGGTGATGGAGGCGCTGCTGCAGAAGATCGTCGAGACCGAGTCCGACATCGCCATCATCGACATCACCGGCGTGCCCACCGTCGACACCATGGTCGCCCAGCACCTGCTCAAGACCATCACCGCCGCCAAGCTGATGGGCGCCAAGTGCATCATCAGCGGCATCCGCCCGCAGATCGCCGCCACCATCGTCCACCTCGGCGTCGAGCTGGGTGACGTGATGACCAAGGCGTCCCTGGCCGATGCCTTCCAGCTGGCGCTCAAGGAACTGAACGTCCGCCTGGTCGGCGGCCGTTAAGGGGAACGCACCATGGTGGACAGAATCCCGATCCTGAAGATGGGCAAATACCTCATGCTGACCATCCAGGTGGACATGCATGACCAGCTCGCCCTGGACCTCCAGGAAGACCTCACCGAACAGATCGTGCGGCACAAGGCCAAGGGCGTACTGATCGATATCTCCTCCCTGGAAATCGTCGACTCCTTCATCGGCCGAATGCTTTCCCACATCGCCAACGTTTCCCGCATCCTCGACGCCAAGGTCATTGTCGTCGGCATGCAGCCCGCCGTGGCCATCACCCTGGTGGAGCTGGGCCTCTCGCTGGAGGGCATCGCCACTGCGCTGAATGTCGAGAAAGGCATGCGCTGGCTGGAAAAAACCGTGGCTGACGACGACCTGATCCTGGAGCAAGAGCGTGACGAAGACCGAAACGCTTCCGCTGAAGCAGGAGACTGACATCGTCGTCATCCGCCAACGCGTGCGCAAAGCCGCTGAGGAAGCCAGGCTCGGCCTGATATCCCAGACCAAGGTGGTGACGGCCGCCAGCGAGATCGCACGTAACGCCCTGATCTACGGCGGCGGTGGCGAATGCGTGATCGAGAGCTGCCTGCGCGACGGCCGCGCGGCGGTGCGCCTGAGCATCAGCGACCAGGGCCCCGGCATCGCCGACTTGGAGCGCGCCATGGTGGATGGCTACACCTCCGGCGGCGGGCTCGGCCTGGGCCTCAGCGGTGCGCGGCGCCTGGTGGACGAGTTCGCCATCGACACCCGTCCCGGCGAAGGCACGCGGGTGGAGCTGTGGAAATGGAAATGATCCCCAGCTGCCACCTGCTGCTCGAGGTGTCCGACAGCGCCCATGTGGATGCCGTGCGCCGCACCGTGGTGCGCCACGCCAGCCAGCTGACCGGCGATGAAACCCTGCTCGGTCGCCTCACCGTGGTGGTGCAGGAAATGGCCCGCAACCTGATCAACCACGCCGGCCAGGGCGAGCTGCTGTTCCGCTGCGACGAAGCCGGCCTCGAAGTCACCGCGGTGGACCGTGGCCCCGGCATGACCAACGTGGCCCAGTGCCTGAGCGACAACTACTCCACCACCGGCACCATGGGCGCCGGCCTCGGTGCCATCCAGCGCATGTCCGATGGCTTCGACCTGTTCTCCCAGCCGGGTCTCGGTACCGTGGTGCAGGCCCGCTTCCACCTGGGCCAGCGCCCGGCCGCTGGCGCCCTGCAGGTGGGCGCCGTGTGCACGCCCTACCCCGGCGAGACCCTCAGCGGCGACGCCTGGGCCGTGCTCGGCAACCGCGTGCTGGTCTGCGACGGCCTGGGTCATGGCCATGCCGCCAGCACTGCCAGCCAGAAGGCGCGCGAGGTGTTTCTCGGCCATGACCCGCACATCCCCCTGCAGGCACTGATGGAGCAGTTGCACCGCGCCTTGATGTCCACCCGGGGCGGTGCCGCTGCCATCGCCGAGGTCCAGCCCGCGCAACGCCAGGTGCAGTTCTGCGGCATCGGCAACATCGCCGGCAGCCTGCTCACCGACAAGGCCCGCAGCATGGCATCGAGCAATGGAACGGTCGGCTACCGCATCGGTCGTATCCATACCTTCAGTTATCCCTGGGATGACAGCTCGATCATGATCCTCGCCTCGGACGGCATCAGCACCAAACTCGACCTCAACGCCTATCCTGGCCTGCGCGTTCGTCACCCGGGGGTGATCGCCGCGCTCATCCACCGCGATCACAAGCGCCTCAACGACGATGCGACAGTGGTGGTGGTGAAGAATGGCTAGCGACAAACGCCGCATCACCAGTGTCAGCATCATCAACGAAGTGGACGTGGTCAGCTGCCGCCAGAGCGCCAAGCAGATCGCCGCCTGGCTGGGGCTTTCGCCCCTGGAACAGATCCGCCTGGCCACCTCGGTCTCCGAGCTGGCACGCAATGTCTATCAATACGCCGGCAGCGGGGTATTCAACTTCGACCTGCGCCTCGACAGCCGTGGCCTGGTCAAGGGCATCTGCTTCGATGCGCTGGACAAGGGCGGCGGCATCCCTCACATCGACCGCATCCTCGATGGCAGCTACGTGTCGCCCACCGGCATGGGCGTCGGCCTGCGCGGGGCCCAGCGGTTGATGGACGAGTTCCAGATCGACACCTCGCCCAGCGGCACCCACATCCGCGCCTGCAAGGCCGTGCACCCGCCCCGGCCCCTGCCGGACGAGCATTCGATCCAGCAGATCCGCCGCCAGCTGCAAGCCGAAGGCGCCGCCGACCCCTACGTGGAGCTCCAGGTGCGCGGCTCCGAACTGCTGCTGACCACCGCCGAACTGCAGGGCAAGCAGCAGGAGCTGGAAGCCACCAACCTCGAGCTGGAAAACACCAACAAGGGCGTGGTGGCGCTTTATTCGGAGCTGGAGAAGGCCTCCTCCGAGCTGAAGGATGCCAGCGAGGCGCGCAGCCGCTTCTTCTCCAACATGACCCACGAATTCCGCACGCCGATCAACATCATCGAGAACATCTCCAAGCTGTTGCTCAGTGGCGTGGACGGCACCCTCAACACCGAGCAGCACAAGCAGATGCGCTTCATCGCCGACGCTGCGAGTGACCTGTCGCAGCTGGTCAACGAACTGCTGGACCTGGCCGAGACCGAGTCCGGGCGCATGGAAGTGGTGCCCGAGCGCTTCCAGCTGAGCGACTTCCTCGACCAGTTGCGCCAGTTCACCGGTGCTCTGGCCATGCGCTACCCGGAGCTGACCTGGGAGATTGCCGAGCCCGCCTTCGACCTGCCCCTGGACACGGACCGCAACCGCCTGTTCCAGATCATGCGCAACCTGATCAGCAACGCCTTCAAGTACACCCCCAGGGGCAGCGTCACATTGCGCTGCTTCCAGCCCGACGAAGACAACCTGGAGTTCGTCGTGGAAGACACCGGCCTCGGCATCTCGGTGGAGAACCAGTCACGCATCTTCGAAGAGTTCGCCCGCATCCGCGCGCCCGGCATGCAGGTCCACGGCAACGGCCTGGGCCTGCCCCTGGCGCTGCGCCTGGCCAACCTGCTCAAGGGCGACATCCACCTCAGCAGCGAGCCGGGGCGCGGCAGCCGCTTCCACGCCCTGGTGGCGCGCGAGTACAACCAGCGCCAGCCGGTGCTGGCCAGCCTGGCCGGCACCACCATCCTGGTCATCGACGACAGCCCGGCCGACCGCTACCTGATCAGCCACCTGCTGCAGCCCTACGAGCCGGTGATCATCGAGGCCGAGAACGCCAGCTCCAGCATCGACAAGCTGCATGCCGTGCGCCCGGACATCATCATCCTCGATCTCGACCTGCCGGACATTTCCGGCGAGGACCTGCTGGAAAGCATGGACTGGAGCATGCACTCACGGGTGCTGGTCAACACCGCCAAGCAGATGAATGACGACGAACGCGCCCTCCTCGGCAGCCGCTGCCAGGCGATCCTCAACAAGTCCCATCCCAACCATGCCGAGACGCTCCTGCACCATGTGCAGCGCCTGGCAGGGAGATATCACGATGCGAACTAGGCGAATCCTCATCATCGACGACATGGATGCCAATCGTTACGTGCTGCGCAAGATCCTCGGCGCCGAGCCCCACTACGAGGTGCTCGAAGCCGCCAACGGCGCCGACGGCCTGGCGCACCTGGAAAGCGGCGTGGACCTGGTGATCCTCGACATCAACCTGCCGGACATGAGCGGCTTCGAGCTGATCCAGAAGGCCGAGCAGCGGCTCGGCCACGGCAAGCTGCCGGCGATCATCAACATCTCCGCCACCTTCATGAGCGGCAAGGACAAGGCGATGGGGCTCAACACCGGTGCCCGAGCCTATCTGACCCACCCGATCAACCCCGACGAAATGCTCGCCACCATCGCCAGCTTGATGAAATCGGACATCAAGCTCGAACACGTCGAGAAGCAGCGCGAGGTGGCCGAGGCGCAAAGCGAGCACCTGCGGGCGGAGAAGATCATGCTCGAGCGCTTCATGCGCTCCTTCAGCCACGACCTGCGCTCGCCCCTGGCCGCCGCCGTGATGGTGGCCGGGCTGATGCAGAAGAACCCCGCGCGGCGCACCGAAGAGATGATCACCTTGCTGGAGGACAACCTCCGGCGCATCGACAAGATGGTCGCCAACATCCTCGACATCTCCCATGTCAGCATGGGCGGCGGCATCCGCCTGATCGGTGAGCAGATGCCCCTGGCCCACTTGCTGGAGGAAGCCGTGGCCAACCTGCGCCTGCAGGTGGAGAACCCGCTCGACCTCCAGGCAGAGGGCGCGGACCAGATGGTGTTCTGGGACAAGCTGGCCTTCTTGCGCATCTTCGACAACCTGGTGCTCAACGCCGCCAAACATGGCGATGCGGGCACGCCAATCGAAGTGTCGCAGCACATGGAAAATGACCAGGTGGTGTTCGAGGTCAGCAACCTGGGCGCCTTCCCCGAGGAAGTGCTGACCAACCTCGCCACCCCGTATTTCATTTCCACCAAGAGCGAAACCAAGAGCTGGGGCCTGGGCCTGCCCATCGTCAAGGCGCTCTGCGAGAGCTATGGCGGCGGCGTCTCCTTCGCCAACCAGGACGGCTACGCACGCGTGCGCCTTAGCCTGCCGGCGGCCCTGGTCAGCCCCGCCTGAGCCCGCGAGGGGCGCCGACCCGGCCCCCTCGTTGCTTCCCCCGCACGTTCCCGCTTTCTCACATTCGAGAAAGACCCCGCCTACCGCGTATCATTCTTGAGCCCCTACAAAGCCCCTCGCTAGAGTCCTGAGCTCATGGCCCCGCCATGATCGTCGCTCACCCGGCACGCCGGGAAATCCACCTGTCGCGAGGACCTTGCCATGCACCCTGTACCACCCGCAGCAGCCTCACATCGTCTCGCCCGACACGAGGACAAGCGCCGTGCCTGACATCCGGTACTTTCCCCGCCCGCACTTCGACGTACTCACGCGCGACGCCCGCGCCCCGCATCTCTACCTGTTCGAAGCCCCTACCCAGGCCTCGGCCAGCGCACACGACAGTGAGGAGATACACGTGATGGAAGACCCCTTGCAGTTCCCCCGGCTCGAAGACTTCTCCGAGTACGTACTCGATGTTCGCCCCGACTCGCCCTGCGCCAGTTGCTACGCGCTGGGCAACTACCGCCTGGTGCAGGCCACGCACCTGATCCAGCGCATCCGCGACGAGTCCGACTACTGCGAGTACAGCCACAGGGCCGTGCGCCAGGAGAAACTGCTCTCCGGCCTGGAGGCCCTGCTGCTGGACGCCTACCTGATGTTCCGGCGCTCCGGTCTGGCCGAGCCGGAGGAACGGCGAGGCGAGCCGCCCTACGATTGCGGGGAAGAGCACCCCGCCTACCGCTGAACCCGGGAGGCCTTCGGGCCTCCCTCCCGCCGTTTCGTTTGAGCCTGGAAAGCCACGCCATCAGGACGTGGTCCATCGGTTCTGCCTGCGAAGATTCAAACCGAGGACGGATGAACACGTGCCGTAGGGTGTGCCGTGCGCACCGCCGCACGGTGCTTCCGGCGAACTCCAGGTGCGCGCAGCACACCCTACGTCCGGGCGCCCTTACAGGCTCCGCGCGATGACCATGCGCTGCACGTCGCTGGTGCCTTCGTAGATCTGGCACACGCGCACATCGCGGTAGATGCGCTCCACCGGGAAGTCCTTCAGGTAGCCGTAGCCGCCCAGCGTCTGGATCGCCGCCGAGCAGACCTTCTCGGCCATTTCCGAGGCGAACAGCTTGGCCATGGACGCCTCGGTCAGGCAGGGCAGCCCCGCCTCCCGCAGCGCCGCGGCGTGGTGCACCATCTGCCGCGCCACGGCGATCTGCGTGGCCATGTCGGCCAGGCGGAAAGCCACTGCCTGGTGCTCGATGATCGGCTTGCCGAAGGTGCGGCGCTCATGGCTGTAGTCGCGCGCCGCTTCGAAGGCCGCCCGGGCCATACCCACCGATTGCGCGGCGATGCCGATGCGCCCGCCCTCCAGATTGGACAGGGCGATGCGGTAGCCCTCGCCCTCCCCGCCCAGGCGCAGGCTGGCCGGGATGCGCACCCCGTCGAGCTGGATCTGGCAGGTATCGGAGGCATGCTGGCCGAGCTTCTCCTCCACTCGCAGCACCTGGTAGCCGGGCGTGTCTGTGGGCACGATGAAGGCGCTGATGCCCTTCTTGCCGGCGGCCGGGTCGGTCACCGCGAAGACGATGACCATCCCCGCGTGGCTGCCCGAGGTGATGAACTGCTTGGCACCGTCCAGCACGTAGTGGTCGCCATCACGGCGCGCGCGGGTGCGCAGGTCGCTGGCGTCGGAGCCCGCCTGGGGTTCGGTGAGGGCGAAGGCGCCGATCATCGAGCCTTCGGCCAGCGGGCGCAGGAAGCGGCGCTTCTGCGCCTCGTCGCCGAACTTGAGAATCGGCATGCAGCCCACCGAGTTGTGCACGCTCATGATGGTGGAGCAGGCACCGTCGCCGGCGGCGATCTCCTCCAGGGCCATGGCATAGGCCAGGTGCCCGGTGGCGGCACCGCCCCACTCCTCCGGCACCAGCATGCCGAGGAAGCCCAGCTGGGCCATCTCGCGCAATGCCTCGGCCGGGAAGCGGTGTTCGCGGTCCCAGTCGGCGGCGAAGGGCTTGAGCCGCTCCTGGGCGAACTGGCGGGCGACGTCACGTATCTGCAGGTCTTGTTCGGACGGAATCATCGGGTTCTCCTTCAGTCCAGGCGCTCGATGGCCACGGCCGTGGCTTCGCCGCCGCCGATGCACACCGAGGCCACGCCACGCTTGAGGCCGTACTGGCTCAGCGCGCCCAGCAGGGTCACCAGCACCCGCGCACCGGATGCGCCGATGGGGTGGCCCAGGGCGCAGGCGCCGCCGTGCACGTTGAGGCGCTCATGGGCGATGCCCAGGTCGTGCATGGCCACCATGGGCACCACGGCGAAGGCCTCGTTGATCTCGAACAGGTCCACATCGCCGAGGTTCCAGCCGGTGCGTGCCAGCAGGCGCTGGATCGAGCCCACCGGCGCGGTGGTGAACAGCCCCGGCGCCTGGGCGAAGGACGCATGGCCGGCGATCCGCGCCAGGGGCGCGAGGCCGCGCTTGTCCGCCTCCGACAGGCGCATCAGCAGCAGCGCCGCCGCGCCATCGGAAATCGAGCTGGAGTTGGCCGCGGTGACGCTGCCGCCCTCGCGGAATGCCGGCTTCAGGGTGGGGATCTTGTCCAGCCGTGCCTTGGGCGGCTGCTCGTCGGCCTCGATGCTGCGCAGCTCACGCCCGGCCCGCGCCTGCACCGCCACCGTCTCGGCAGCGAAGCGGCCTTCGGTCAGGGCCTTCTGCGCGCGGGTGAGGGATTCGATGGCGAAGGCGTCCTGCTGCTCGCGGGTGAAGCCGTAGGACTGGGCGCAATCCTCGGCGAAGGTGCCCATCAGGCGGCCCTTGTCGTAGGCGTCCTCCAGGCCGTCGAGGAACATATGGTCGAGTACCTTGCCATGGCCCATGCGGTAGCCGGAACGCGCGCGCTCCAGCAGGTAGGGCGCGTTGGACATGCTCTCCATGCCGCCGGCTATCACCACATCGGCACTGCCGGCCGCCAGCAGGTCATGCCCAAGCATCGCCGCCTTCATGCCGGAGCCGCACATCTTGTTCACCGTCGAGCACACCACGCCCTGGGGCAGCCCGGCACCCAGTGCCGCCTGGCGCGCGGGAGCCTGGCCCTGGCCGGCCTGCAGCACGCAGCCCATCAGCACCTCGTCCACCGCGTCGGCGGCCAGGCCGGCGCGCGCCAGGGCAGCGGCGATGGCGGCGGCGCCCAGCTCGGCGGCGGTCATCTCGCGCAGGTCACCGAGAAAGCCGCCCATGGGCGTGCGGGCGGCACTGACGATCACGATGGGGTCGATCTTCGCGTTCATGACGGGCTCCTTATTTCGCGGCCATGCGCAGCGCGCCATCCAGGCGGATGACCTCGCCGTTGAGCATGGGGTTGCCGATGATGTGAGCGGCCAGGGCGGCGTACTCGTCCGGGCGCCCCAGGCGCGGCGGGAAGGGCACGTCGGCGGCCAGGGAATCGCGCACCTCCTGGGCATGCCGGCCATCATCGGCGTCTCGAAGATGCCGGGGGCGATGCACATCACGCGGATGCCGGAGCGCGCCAGGTCCCGCGCCAGCGGCAGGGTCATGGCGGCGACGCCGCCCTTGGAGGCGGAATAGGCGGCCTGGCCCATCTGCCCGTCGAAGGCGGCCACCGAGGCGGTGTTGATCGCCACCCCACGCTCGCCCTCCTCGTTCGGCTCGTTGCCGGCCATGGCTTCGGCGGCCAGGCGCAGCATGTTGAAGCTGCCGATCAGGTTGACCTCCACCACCCGGCGGAAGCTCTCCAGCCCGTGCACGCCCTTGCGCCCCAGCACCTTCTCGGCGGGGGCGATGCCGGCGCAGTTGACCAGGCCGTGCAGCGCGCCGAAGGCTTCGATTGCGGCGGCAACGGCCGCCTGGGCTTCGTCTTCACGGGTGATGTCGGCGCGCTGGAAGCGTGCGTTGTCGCCCAGTTCGGCGGCGCGGGCGGCACCGGCTTCGGCGTTGATGTCCACCAGCAGCACCCGGGCGCCTTGCTGCAGCAGGGTGCGGGCGGTGGCCAGGCCGAGGCCGGAGCCGCCACCGGTGATCAGGAAGGTTCTGTTTTCTATCTGCACGTCTAGGGCTCCTTGGTGGTCAGTGGGCGGCACGCGCCTGGGCGCTGGCGATTTCCTGGTTGCGCAACAGGAAGCGCTGGATCTTGCCGCTGGGTGTCTTGGGCAGTTCCGCGACGAACTCGATCTCGCGGGGGTAGGCATGGGCGGACAGGCGCTTGCGCACATGCTGCTGCAGGGCCTCCGCCAGGCCTGCATCAGCGGCATGGCCGGGCTTGAGCACGACGAAGGCCTTGACCAGCTCGGTGCGCTCCGGGCACGGCTTGCCGATCACTGCCGCCTCGACCACGGCCGGGTGCTCGATCAGCGCGCTCTCCACATCGAAGGGCCCGACCCGGTAGCCGGAGGTGGTGATCACATCGTCCGAGCGGCCGACGAAGGCGATGCTGCCGTCCGCGCTCAGCTCCACGGTGTCGCCGCTCAGGTAGTAGTCGCCGACGAACGCCTTGGTGGTGCCGCCCAGGTAGCCGGGGAACCAGAACAGCGGCGAGCGGGCGCGGTCGATGGCAAGGATGCCCGGCTGCCCCGCCGGCAGCTCGCGATGGGCGTCGTCCAGCACCACCACGCGGTGGCCGGGCACGGCGAAACCGGCGGCGCCGATGCGCACCGGGTGCGCCAGCTCGTGGTGGTTGCACAGCACCATGCCCAGTTCGGTCTGGCCGTAATGGTCGTGGATGGGGGTGCCCAGGCCCTCGCCGAACCAGCGGATCACCTCCGGGGTCAGCGGCTCGCCGGCACTGCTCACCGCGCGCAGCCGGCCCTTGAGCTCCGGCTCCACCTGCTCCCGCGCCGCCAGCAGCAGGCGGAAGGCCGTGGGCGAGCCGGCCAGGTTGGTGATGCCCAGCTCGCGGATGATCCGGCAGGTGCTTTCGAGGCTGAAGCCACCCTCGTAAAAGGTGGTGGCGTGGCCCAGGGCCAGAGGGCCGGTCACTGCGTAGTAAAGCCCGTAGGCCCAGCCCGGGTCGGCCAGGTTCCAGAAGCGGTCGTCCTCGCGCAGGCCCACCGCATCGCGCATGTAGCCGACGAAGGCGAGGATCGCCCGCAGCGGCACCTGCAGCGCCTTGGGCAGCCCGGTGGTGCCCGAGGTGCACATCAGCAGGAACGGATCATCGGCACGGCGCAGCACCGGCTCGAAATCGTCGTCGTGCTGTGCCAGGGCATTCCAGAAGGCGCAGCCAGCCGGCTCGCTGCCACCGACCGTGAGGATCGCCGGCACCTGGGCCACTTCATCCAGCTTGGCGCGGTTGGCGGCGTCCACCACCACAAGGCGCGACTGGCCGCATTGCAGGCGGTGCTCGATGGCCTTGGGGCCGAAGGCGGTGAACAAGGGCTGGTAGACGGCGCCGATGCGCCAGGTGCCGAGGATGGTGACCAGCAACTCGGGCGTGCGCGGCAGCAGGCCGGAGACGCAATCCCCCGGGCCGATGCCCTGTTCGCGCAGGTAATGAGCGAAGCGTGCGCTGGCCTCCTTCAGCCGGGTGAAGGTCCAGTCCTCGCGGCGGCCGTCACGGCCTTCCCAAACCAGTGCCACGCGCCCCGGTTCGGCGTGGCGGTCACAGCATTCGATGCAGGCGTTGAGGGCGTCCGGCGTGCCCGCCAGGGTGCCGGCGAAAGCGTCGGCCAGGTCGAATCGGCGTGCAGCCTCGTGGTAGTCGCGCATGGACGGTGACTCCGCATTGTTCTTGTAGTGAGCGGAATCTTCGGACCGGCGTTGCCCAGGGGCAATGTCGAATGGCGCCAACCTGGGCGAGCGCTTTTGACAACGGCCAGTGGCCAGCTCAGCCCGACGGCGGGCTCGGCTGCATCAGCTCGCGGTACTGACCGGGCGTAGTGCCGGTCCATTTGCGGAAGGCCTTGTAGAAGGCGCTGGCGTCGGCGAAGCCCAGCTCGAAGGCCAGTTCGGCGAAATTGCCCTCGCCGCTGTCCAGGCGGGCGATGGCCAGGTCGCGGCGCACCTGGTCCTTGAGCGCCTGGTAGGACTGGTCTTCCAGGGCCAGCTTGCGACGCAGGGTCGAAGGCGCCATGTAGAAATGGCTGGAGAGCGCCTCCAGGTCCGGCCAGCGCTCGGGACGCAGGCTACGCAGGTAGGCACGAATGCGCGCCGCCAGGCTTTGCGGGTCGCGGTAACGCACCAGGATGTTGGCCGGCGCACCGCCGAGGAAGCGCTTGAGTTCGCGCTCGCCACGGCGCACCGGCAACGCCAGGCAGTCGGCATTGAACAACAGGCGCGTGCGCGGCCGGCCGAAGCGCAGGTTGTCGCTGAACATCACCCGGTAGTCCTCGATGTAGTCCGGCGCCGCGCAGCGCAGGTCGATGGCGAGGATGGCAATGCGCCGCCCGGCCAGCCAGCAGGCCAGGCCGTGGACGATCATCCACAGGGTGAAATAGGCGAAGGCGCGCTGGGACTCGCCCGGCGCCTCCTCCAGCACGATCTCCGCCATGCCGCCCTGGCGCACCAGGCGCGGCGACAGGCCATCGAACACCAGGCCGAGGAAGCCGAGGATGCCCTCCAGCGCATCCCCCAGGCTGGCTTCCTTCAAGGCCGCGCGGGCCATGAAGGCGAAGCTGCCGGACTTCATCCGCCGCGCGTTCATGCCGAAGAACTCATCGTCCATCCGCTGTGCCAGGCCCAGCCAGAGCCGCGCGTATTGCTGCGTGGAGACCCGCCCATAGGGCCGCTCCAGCGCCTCGGCGGCGATCTCGGCGTGCAGCAGCAGCGGCTGCGCATCGAGGCCACGGGCACGCAGCTCCTGCAGGGCCTCGCGGACCAGCTGGACGGAAATGGTGCCTTTTTCGGTGAGGGTGCCGGTCATGGTTCCCTGGCGCGTGCAGTGGGGAGGCCGATTGTAGAGCGATCACGTCGAGGCGCGCAGCCCGGATGTAGCCCGGGCTTCAGCCCGGGGGCACCACACCCACCCGAGCCCCCGCATCCGTGCAAACGCGGCCCGCTACAGGTGCTCCAGCACATTCAGCAGGCGCCCCGCCGGGTCCCGCACGAAGAAGCGCCGCACGCCCCAGGGCTCATCGCTCAGCGGGTAGGCGATCTCGGCGCCCAGGGCCTCGGCCCGGCGGTGCACCTCCGCCACATCGTCCACCTCGACCGAGAGCTCCGGCACCGGCGTGCCCGAGCCGCCTTCGCTGGCCAGGCCCAGCTGCGGGCGCATGCGCACGTCCTCCGGGGAGGCCAGGGTGACGATCCAGCCATGGTCCATCACCACATCGAGGTCCAGCAGGCGGCGGTAGAAATCCGCCAGCGCGGCGGGATCGAGGGTGGCGAAATTGGCGACCAGGCGCAGCACCTTCATGGCATCGGGCTCCTTGTTGAAGACCGCAGCAGCATAGCTGTGCACGAATCGATGTAAAGCGTCCTTGACTCAAAAAAGCGCGCCGCATAATGTAAAGCACGCTTTCCATCCGAGGATTCCATCATGTCCCCACGCAAACGCTTCGCCCTGGAGTTCGGCCTCTCCATGACCCTCTATGTCGTCACGGTGGTGGTCACCTCCCTCTTCCTGGGCGACCTGCAGCCAGGCGTCGGCAAGACCCTGCTCGCCGTGCTGCCGGTGATCCCCCTGGTGGCAGTGGCCATCGCCGTGCTGCGGCAGTTGCGCCAGCTTGACGAGATGGGCCGGATGATCCAGCTCGAAGCCCTCGGCATCGCCTTCCTCGGCACCGCGCTGATCACCTTCTCCTACGGCTTCCTGGAAACCGCCGGCTTCCCACGCCTGTCGATGTTCATGGTATGGAGCCTGATGGGCCCGCTCTGGGCCCTGGGCGCCTTCATCGGCACGAGGCGCTACCGTTGATCAACCGCGTACGCGAACTGCGCACCGCGGCGGGCTGGTCCCAGGCCGAGCTGGCCGGGCACCTGGGGGTTTCACGGCAGACGGTGAACGCCATCGAAACCGGTCGCTACGACCCCAGCCTGCCCCTGGCATTCCGCATCGCCAGGGTCTTCACCCTGCCCATCGAGGCCATCTTCGACGCCCCCGAAGACTGACCCGCGCCAACCGGACACAGGGCCGCACCGTGACAGCGGCGGCCCCCACCCCCTATTCTTGCGCCCTCCGCCGCTCCGTCGGACCTTTCTTACCGTTTGCCCAAGGAACTTCCCATGCCCCATGAAGGCAGCCCGTTGCAGGTCGCCGTGGTCTTCCTGCTCGCCGCCGTCCTTGCCGTGCCTCTCGCCAAGCGCCTGCAACTGGGGGCCGTGCTCGGCTACCTGCTGGCCGGCGTGCTGATCGGTCCCTCCGTCCTGCGCCTGGTCAGCGACCCGCAGAACGTCGCCCACCTGTCCGAACTGGGCGTGGTGCTGCTGCTCTTCATCATCGGCCTGGAGCTCTCGCCCCGGCGCCTCTGGGTGATGCGGCGCTCGGTGTTCGGCGTCGGCCTGGCCCAGGTGCTGCTCACCGGCGCGCTGATCGCCGGCATCGCCTACCTGGCCTTCGCCCGTTCCTGGCAGAGCGCCGTGGTGCTGGGCCTGGGCCTGGCGCTCTCCTCCACCGCCTTCGGCCTGCAGATACTCGCCGAGCGCAAGGAGCTGACCAGCCCCCACGGCCGCCTGGCCTTCGCCATCCTGCTGTTCCAGGACATCGCGGCCATCCCGCTGATCGCCCTGATCCCGCTGCTCAGCGGTGCCACCGCCGCCCGCGACGACGGCGGCCAGCTGGCCCACCTCGCCGAGGTGGTCGGCAGCATCGGGCTGGTGGTGATCGGTGGTCGCTTCCTGCTGCGCCCGGTGTTCCGCATCGTCGCCCGCACCGGCCTGCAGGAGGTGTCCACCGCCACCGCGCTGCTGGTGGTGATCGGCACCGCCTGGCTGATGGAGCTGGCGGGCATTTCCATGGCCTTGGGGGCCTTCCTCGCCGGCCTGCTGCTGGCCGACTCGGAATACCGCCATGAGCTGGAAGCCCAGATCGAGCCGTTCAAGGGCCTGCTGCTGGGGCTGTTCTTCATCAGCGTGGGCATGAGCGCCGACCTCAGCCTGCTGCTGGGCCAACCGCTGCTGGTGCTGGGCCTCACTGCGCTGCTGATCGGCCTCAAGTTCCCGGTGCTGTTCCTGGTGGGCCGCAGCGCCGGAGGCCTCACCCGCGAGAGCGCGCTGCGCCTGGGCGTGGTGCTGGCCGCCGGCGGTGAGTTCGCCTTCGTGGTGTTCAAGATGGCCCGCGACCAGGGTCTGTTCGACGCGCAGCTGCATGGCTTCCTGGTGCTGGCCATCACCCTGTCCATGGCGCTGACGCCGCTGCTGATCCTCGCCATCAACCGCGTGTTCAAGGCCAAGCCCGCGCCGGTGAACGTGCCGCCGGAATACGAGAAGATCGAAAGCGACTCGCCCCGCGTGGTGATCGCCGGCACCGGCCGCATGGGCCAGATCGTCGCCCGGGTGTTGCGCGCCCAGCGCGTGCCCTTCCTGGCCCTGGACACCTCGGTGGAAACCATCGAGCTGTCCCGCAGCCTGGGCCGCATGCCGATCTTCTACGGCGACCCGCTGCGCCCGGAGATCCTCCGCGCGGCCAAGGTCGACAAGGCCGAGTTCTTCATCATCGCCACCGACGATCCGGTGACCAACCTGAAGACCACCGAGCTGGTGCGTCGCCTCTACCCGCACCTGAAGATCATTTCCCGCGCCCGCGACCGCCAGCATGTGCACCAGTTGCTCGACCTCGGCGCCCTGCCGGTGCGCGAGACCTTCTATTCCAGCCTGGAGATGAGCCGCCAGGTGCTCATCGGCATGGGCCTGGACGAGGAGCAGGCCAATGCACGCATCCGCCGCTTCCAGCGCCACGACGAGGAAGTGCTGGCGGCCCAGCACAAGGTCCATGGCGACGCCGCTGCAGTGATGCAGACCGCCCGCGAAGCCCGTGCCGAGCTGGAAACCCTGTTCGACGCCGACCGCATCGAGGACCAGGGCGTCAAGTAAGCACCCAACCGCTCGGCCTCAGGGCTGGGCGGCCTTCCAGGCGCTTATCTGTTCCAGCGTGGCGGTGACCCCGCCACACACCACCACCATCACCCGCCCATGGACCCGCAGCGCCTCGTTCCCGGCATAGGCCAGGGCCAACGCCGCGCCACAGGCCGGCTCGACGAGGATGCGCTGCTCATCGAGGAAGCGCTCGCAGGCCTCCAGCGCCGCCCGGTCACTCACCACCTGCGCCTGCACCGGGTGGCTGCGCCCCAGCGCGAAGGCCCGCTCGCACACCTGCCTGGCGCCGAGCGAGGTGGCCACGCTGTCGATGCGCTCCAGTTCGATCCGCCGTCCCGCTTCCAGCGCCCGGGCGAAGGACGCCGCGCCCGTGGTTTCGGCGGTGATCACCGGCACGGTATTCCAGCCGTTGCGCTGCAAGCCCTCCACCACGCCGCTGAACAAGCCACCACCGCCCACCGAGAGCAGTACCGCGTCCGGGCGAAAACCGCTGGCGGCCACCTCGTCCACCAGGCTCGCATGGCCCTGCCAGAGCAGCGGGTCATCGAAGGGGTGGATGAAGGCATCGGCCGCGCCCAGCATCGATTGCGCCAGGGCATTGGCCTCGTGCCAGGCGGCGCCGTGGACGATCACCTCGGCGCCCTCCTGGCGGATCAGCGCCTTGGCGCGCTCGGTAGTGGTTTGCGGCACCACCACCGTGACCGGGATCGACAGGCAGCGCCCGGCATAGGCCACGGCGATGCCCGCGTTGCCACCGGAGGACGAGATGAAGCGCCGCTTGCCCTGCCGTGCATGGGCCTCGCAGGCGGCACCGATGCCGCGCAACTTGAACGAGCCCGACGGCTGCAGGGCCTCCAGCTTCAGCCACACCTCGGTACCGGCGGCGAGGCTGAGGGGGCGGGAATGGATCAACGGGGTTTGGATATGCAGGGTCATCTCGGGCTCGCACGGCATTCTCGGGCCGCCAGTTTCGGCCGACCACGGCCGGGGCGTCTTGTATGTTCTTGCAGCGGGACAGCGGCACGTCAAATTCCTTGAGCAACCCACGAGCGCCACGGTCTACCCGTTAACGCCAACAGGACGCTCGCATGCACAAGACGCCCGACCATTCCCACCTCGCCGGCCTGGAACTGGCCAGGCAACTGTTCGACACCGGCCCGCTCGAAGACCTGACGCAACGGCTCGACCTGGCGATCGCCCAGGCCCGCGCGGCGCAGCCTGCGGAGGGCGACGGCATCTACGAGCTGGAGCGCATCGCCAGCCAGCTGGAAGCCGGCGGGGCCATCGACCCGCCGCCGGTGTTCAGCGCAAGGCTCGACGCACCGGTGCGCCAGGGCACCTCCGTGGCGCTGATGCTGGTCCACCGACGCCTGGCGAAGTTGCGCGAGCAGACCCCAGAAGGTTGAAGCAGAGAGATCCGCCGCCTGGAAACCGTCCGTCCGCTCGTGTGCGTCCACCGCTGGCAGGGCGTAAGGCGCATCTATCCTTAGTCCGTTGCAACAGGGAGAAATCATCGACAGGAGGTTGCCATGCGCTGTCCCTCGCAGCTGCCGAACGAAGCCGAACGCCTGCGTGCCCTCGTCGACTACGGTCTCGACGACGAACGCATGGTCCCCAGCCTGGACCCCGTGGTGCGCATCGCCGCACGCATGTTCGACATGCCCGTGGCCGCGGTGAACATGATCGGCAGCGACCACGTGTTCTTCGCCGCCAGCACCGGCGTCGGCGAGGTGGACATGGACCGCGACGTGTCCTTCTGTGCCCATGCCATCACCCAGGACCAGGTCATGGTGGTGCCGGATGCCACCCAGGACGACCGCTTCCACGACAACCCCCTGGTGCTGGGCCCCACCAACCTGCGCTTCTACGCCGGAGTGCCGCTGCTCTCCGCCGAGGGCTTGCCCCTGGGCGCGCTGTGCATCATCGACGACCAGCCCCACCAGGACTTCTCCGAAGAAGACCGTGAGCGCCTGCGGGAGCTGGCGCGCATGGCCACCGACCGCCTGGAGCTGCGCCGCATCGAAGTGAGCGCCGAGCGCAAGCGCCCGGCCTTCGAGAGCTACGCCGGCCACTCCGACACCCCGGTGCTCTGGTTCGACCACCGGGGCCATATCCTCGCCTGGAACCCCGCCGCCGCCGACCTGCTGGGCTACGCCCCCGAGGAAGGCGCCGGGCTGCCGGTGGAGGCGCTGCTGGCCGTGGCCGAGCGCCCGTCCTTCCTGGCGCTGATCCGCCGTGCCGTGACCGCCGGCTACCTGGCCGACCTGAGCACACCCACCACCCTCAAGGGCCTGCACAAGGACGGCAGCGAATTCGACCTGGGCCTGTCGCTGTTCTCCTGGAGCGAAAAGGGCTACCCGCGCTTCGAGGCGGTGCTCAGCGACAACAGCCAGCGCCGACAGGAAGAGGCCGAGCTGCGCCGCCTGGCCACCTTCGACGCCCTTACCGGCCTGGCCAACCGCGGCTGCTTCTACCGCCGTGCCGAAGAGGCGCTGCTAGCGGCCGAGCCGGTGACGGTGCTGATGATCGACCTGGACGGCTTCAAGGACGTCAACGACACCCTGGGCCACCTGATCGGCGACGGCATCCTGCGCGAAGTGGCGAACCGCCTGGCCGCCATTGCCGGCCCCGGCGACCTGGTGGCACGCATCGGCGGCGACGAGTTCGCCCTGCTGCTCACCGGCATCACCCAGGCCGAGTCCGCGCTGCTGGTGGCGCAGAACGCCATCAGCGACATCGCCCAGCCCATCCTGGTGGACGGCCACGAGGTGCGGGTCGCGGCCAGTTGCGGCCTGGCCCTGGCGCCCCTGCACGCCCTGGAAGCACTGGAGCTGGTGGGTGACGCCGACCTGGCGCTGTTCAAGGCCAAGGGCGTCGGCCGCAGCCAGGTGGCCGCCTTTACCCCCGAACTGCGCATGGAGGCGGTGAGCCGCCATTTACACGCCATGGAGCTGCACCGTGCAGTGGAGAACCGCGAGTTCGTGCTCTTCTACCAACCCCAGGTGCGCCTCAGCGACGGTTCCCTACGGGGCGCCGAAGCCTTGATCCGCTGGCAGCACCCCGAGCGCGGGCTGCTGCCGCCTGCGGCCTTCCTGCCGGCCCTGGAGGGCGGCCCGCTGGCGGCCAGCGTGGGCAGCTGGATACTCGACGAGGCCTGCGCGCAACTAGCCTTCTGGCGCAACAACGGCGCCGAGGACATACGCATGGGCGTGAACCTGTTCAGCGCCCAGTTCCGCGTCGGCGACCTGGTGACCGAGGTGCTGGAGGCGCTGGCCCGCTATGGCCTGCCCCCGGAGTCCCTGGAACTGGAAGTCACCGAGAACATCGTGCTGGACAACGACGACATCGTGCTGGAAACCCTGCAGCGCCTGCGGGCCCACGGCGTAGGCATCGCCTTCGACGACTTCGGCACCGGCTACGCCTCGCTGATCCTGCTCAAGACCTACCCCCTGAGCCGGATCAAGATCGACCGCTCCTTCGTCCAGGGCATCCTGGAGTCACGCCGGGACGCCTCGGTGGTCCGCGCCATCCTCGACATGGCCCGCAGCTTCGACCTGGAGACCATCGCCGAGGGCATCGAAAGCGAAGCCCAGCGCGCTCGTCTCAAGCTGGAGCGCTGCGGCGAGGGCCAGGGCTACCTGTTCTCCCGGCCCATGTCCGCCCAGGCCTTCACCGAGGCGTACAACATCCGCCTGCCGGTGCGCACCGCCAGCTAGCCTGGCGCCGGACCTGCCCAGAAACGATGAAGGGCGCCTCGAGGCGCCCTTCTGCATCCATGGAACTCGATGGAATCAATGCCACCAGCGCGGCAGGCCCTTGCGCTGCTCTTCGCTGCTGTTGCCACGGTCGACCTGGGTTTCGCTGACGGAAGCGCGGTCGCTGGCGGCGTCCTTGAAGGCACGTTCGATGGTGGAATGATGGTCGGCGGCGCTGACGCTGAAGGCGCTGCTGGCGACGACGGCGGCAAGCAGGGTGGCGGTGAAGTAGCGGCTCATGATGGATTCTCCTGTGGGGATGGGTGAGTGATTCGACGGGGCCAGTGTCGCGTCACCTCCCCGCCCGGAGAAACGCAATCGGTCACTAGTGGATATCAGCGAAATCGATTGCGCCCATCCCGGCCCGGTGCCGGCGTCAGGTCTTTCGCGGCTGAAGCCGCTCCTACAAGGGCGTATCCGCAGCCACGAAGCTGACCGGTGCGTAGGGTGGATGGCGCTTTTCTCATCCACCAGGCGGTGCCACAGGGGGCACCGAGCCAGGGCAGACCTGCGGCCTGCTGGGCGAATGAACTCACCCCTACAGGTGCCACCCAACAGGCCGTTATCCCGCCTGGACCTGGCTCCGCGTGGCCAGGCGGGTGTGCAGGCCGAAAGCGACCAGGGCCAGCAGCGGCAACGCGGCACCAAGGGCGGCGATGGCCAGCCAGCCGCCCTGCTCGTACAGCAGGCTGGCGATGGACGAACCGACGGCGCCACCGATGAAGATGCTGGTCATGTACAGCGCGTTCAGCCGGCCGCGGCTGGCGGCATCCAGGGCATAGACCTCGCGCTGGCCGAGCACCATGTTCATCTGCACGGCGAAATCCAGCAGCACGCCGGTCAGCGCCAGGCCGACCACGCCCCAGGGCAGCCCGAACAGGGCCGGGAGGAAGCTGAGCATCGCTAGCAGCATGGCGCAGCGCGACATGCTCCGGGTGTGCCCCGCATCCGCCAGGCGCCCGGCGATGGGGGCAGCTACCGCACCGATGGCGCCGACCAGGGCGAACAGCGCGATCTGCGACTGGGACAGCCCATGGTTGCGGGCCAGCTCCACCGGCACGGCGGTCCAGAACAGGCTGAAGGTGCCGAACATCAGCGCCTGGTACAGCGAGCGCTGGCGCAGCACCGGCTCGCGGCGGAACAGGTGCCAGAGCGAAGCCAGCAACTGGCCGTAGCTGGCGCGGTGGTCGGGGCGCCGGCTGGGCAGCGCCATGGCCATCACCAGGGCGATCAGCAGCATCAGCCCGGCGGCGCCGAAGAACACCGCGCGCCAGCCGAAGTGGTCAGCCACCACGCTGGACAGCGGCCGCGCCAGGAGGATGCCCAGCAGCAGCCCGCCCATGATCCCGCCGACTACCCGGCCCCGGGATTCCTCGGGCGCCAGGTGCGCGGCCAGGGGGATCAGCATCTGCACCGAGACCGAGCTGAAGCCGATCAGGGCCGAGACCAGCAACAGGACGGCGGGCGCGTCGGCCAGGGCCATGCCCACCAGGGCGAGGACGCTGACGCAGAGGGTGGCGAGCATCAGCCGGCGGTTCTCCAGCAGGTCCGCCAGGGGCACCAGGAAGAAAAGCCCAAGGGCATAGCCGACCTGGGTCAGGGAGACGATAAGGCTGGCGCCGTGGGTGGAGATGCCGACATCGGGGGCGATCAGCTCGATGATCGGCTGGGCGTAGTAGATGTTGGCGACGATGGCGCCGCAGCAGAAGGCGAAGAGCAGCACCAGGCCCCGGCTGAGCGCCTGGGGGCATGGGTGGCGAAATGGCTGGCAGGGTTCATCCAACGGTCCTCAGGGTGTAACGGTTCGAGGCGCCTATCCTGGGCAAGGTGGCGGGTGGAGGGAATCCGCCCGGGGCGCAAAGCGGCTTTGCCTTTTGCGCAATGCCAGCCGCTAGAGCAAGCCGCCGACGAACTCGATGAACGCCGCGACCCGCCGCGAACCCCGCTGGCTGGGCAGGTAGAGCGCGCTGATCACCGCGCTGGTGTCGTCCGGGTTGACCAGGTGCTCGGGGAACAGCGGCAGCAGGCGGCCGGCAGCGATATCCGCATCCACCAGCCAGTCCGGCAGCAGCGCCACCGCCGACCCGGCCAGCGCCACGTCGCGCAGCACCTCGACGTTGTTGCTGCGCATGCGCCCACGCACCGGTACGCGGACTTCGCCATCCTCGCCGCTGAAGGTCCAGACCTGGCGGGCCGCACCGTAGTTGAAGCGCAGGCAGTCGTGCTCGGCCAGGTCCAGCGGCTGTCCGGGCGTGCCGTGCTCCGCCAGGTAGGCCGGGCTGGCCACCACATGGCGACGGAACTGCCCCAGGCTGCGGGCGACCACGCCGTCCATGGGCGCCGCCGCACCGAGGCGGATGGACAGGTCCACCCGCTCGCCGAGCAGGTCGACGATCTCGTCGGTCAGGGTGATATCCAGTTCCAGGCGCGGGTAACGGCGCAGCAGCTCACCGATCCTGGGCGAAATCAGGCAGCGGCCGAAGGCGCTGGGAAGCGAAACCCGCAGCGGCCCGCTGGGCTCCTCGCCGCCGTCCATCACCGAGGCATCGGCCTCGGCCACATACTCCAGCACCTGGCGCGAACTCTGGTAATAGGCGGCACCGGCCTCGGTGACCGTCACCTGCCGCGTGGAGCGGTTGAGCAGCACCGTGCCCAGCTCCTGCTCCAGGGCATCGACCATGCGCGTGACCGAGGAGGTGGCCAGGCCCAGGCGCCGTGCGGCTGCCGAGAAGCCCTTGGCGTCCACGGCGGCGACGAACATCTTCAGGGCCAGCAGCTTGTCCATGGGCGCTCCGGGGAATGGAAAAGCCCGGCACAAGGGCCGGGCTGGGGATCGGCGGATGATACCTAGCGCCGCTCCAGGCTTCACCGTCAACCGGCAGCTTTACCCGCCTCCTCGGCCGGAGCCGTCTCCGGCTCCGGTGCGCGCTCGCGCACCACAGGCCAGAACAGCTCGTGCTGCCAGCTCACCGGGCGCAGGTGCTCGATGCCGTAACGCTCGGGGCGGCGGCGGGTGATCTTCGCCGTGCCGAACAGCACATCCCAGAAGAACAGCAGGTTGCCGTAGTTGCCCTTGTAATGGGTCACGCCGTCGTCGGCGCTGAGGCCGTGGTGGGCCGAGTGGGTGGAGGGCGTGGAGATGGTCCGTTCCAGCAGCCACATCAGCGGCCGCAGGGGGCGGATGCGGTAAAGCCTGTCGTCCCAGGGCACGCTGCTGTGGGCGCCGAAGATCACGCACATCTTGAGGATCAGGTAGACGTAGTAGACCGGCGCCAGCCCCATGTGGATGAGCATCCCGCTCAACCACAGGCCCGGCATCAGCAGGTAGTAGAAGCTGTTGTTGCGGTAGACGATGCGGATGCTCATGTAGGGCGCCGAGTGTGTGCCCGGTGCAGGGCATAGAGCAGCGGCACGCGGTGGGCCAGGCGGTGCCAGGCGTACTGGGTGAGGTCATCGAACACCAGGAACAGCGCGAACCCCGCCAGCCAGGGCAGGCCGGCCAGGCTGCCTTTCGCCTCGGGCACGAAGTGGTCCAGCAGCCTGGCGCTGATGGTCATCACCAGGGGAAGGTGAAGCCCAGCAGCAGGCTGGAGCCGATGATCTCGATCAGCGCGTCACGGCGCCGACCCTCGGGTTGGCGAAAGCAGGCACAGGCTATTTCCAGCAGGATGAACCCCAGGAAGATGGCGGCGACTATCAGCGTGGGGTTATTGGCGAGCGTTGTTGTATTCATGGCAATCTCGTTCCGGCCCGACAGGGGCATTGCCCAGCCATGAGAAACCAGGACACCCGCCCGACCTATGCGAGAAGAGGACAGAAACATCCGAATCGAGGCCAAGTCGCCGGTCCGGCGCTTCCATCGCGGCGCCATGGGCCAGGTGCTGGAGCGTTACCTCGATGCACAGTCCCGAGGCCCACAGCGCGACTACCAGTTGGTGGAGCTGGAGCAGCTCTGGGCGGATGCCGCGCGCCACGACCCCGCCATCGGCCTGCACCTGTTCGCCCGGTTCACCTCGCGGGACCTGCACGTGCTTACCCAGCTGTGCCTGTATTGCCTCGACGTCGCCCAGGCCGTCGCCTGCTGGGCGCGCTATGCACCGCTGGCTTCGGACATGGAGAACCTGGCGCTGGTGGAAGATGCCGGTGGCGTCGCCGTGGAGCTGCGCATCGACGCGCCCGAGGGCCTGGCCCGCTATGTGGTCGAGCACTACAACGTGATGGCGCTGACCCAGTTGCGCCGGGGCACAGGCGTCGAGGTGACACCGGCACGGGCCTGCTTCACCTACCCCCGCCCCGCCTATCACGCCGAATACCGGGCCTGGTTCGGCGATGACCTGCAGTTCGGCTGCGACCACAACCGCCTGTACTTCGCCCCGACCACCCTCAGCCTGCCGATGCAGGGACACAACCCCGGCATGCTCGACCTGCTGACCAGCGAACTCGACCGCCGCCTGGCCCGCCAGCACCAGCTCAGCGGCTGGGCCGCCCGGGTCGCCAGCGGCGTGCGCCGCAGCCTGGCACGGGGTGAAGCGCCGAGCCTGGAGAACCAGGCCGAAGCCCTGCACCAGAGCCCGCGTACCTTGCGCCGGCGCCTGGAGGAGCAGGGCCTGACCTTCCGCCAGTTGCTCGACCTGGTACGTGGCGAACTGGAACAGCACCTGGAGTTGCAGGGCCTGGGCCGCGCGGAGATCGCCGAACAGCTCGGCTACGCCGACCTGGCCGCCTACCAGCACGCCCGCAAGCGCTGGCGCGACTACGGCTAGCCCGGGCTTCAGCCCGGGAGTATGAAAGTCATCGTGCGCTGATGCGGTAGACGCAGCGGGAGGCATTGGCCAGCAGGTGCTGCTCGCGGACCACCTCGGCCTCCTCGCCCACCACTTCCTGGAACAGTTGCAGCTCGGAGCGGCAGAAGCCCTGGCAGCTCCGTGCCGCCACACAGATGGGGCAGTGGTCCTCGATCAGCAGCCAATCCTCGCCATCCCGCTCCACCCGCGCCATGTAGCCCTCGGTCGAGCGCACCGCCGCCAGCTGCTCCAGGCGCCGGGGCAGGCTGCGGCTGCTGCAGGCCTGGCGATAGACCGCGCGGGACTCCGCCTCGCGCTGGCAGATCAGGCGGTCCAGCCCCTCTTCGCCGAACAGCTGGCGCACCGAGCCGATCAACTGCACCGTGAGCTGCGCGTGGGTATCCGGGAAACGGGCGTAACCGGCATCGGTGAGCACCCAGTTCTGCCTCGGCCGCCCGGCACCGGATGCCGGCTCCTGGCGGCCTTCCACCAGCCCTGCGGCCACCAGCTTCTGCACCTGCTGGCGCGCCGCCTCCGGCGTCATCTCCAGGGCCTGTGCCAGGGCGGCGGTGGACACCGGACCCCGGGTCTTGATCAGCAGCAGGGTGCGATCGCCGGTGGAGGCAGCGGTGTCGGTGATGGGGTTGGAGGTGGTCAAGGCGCGGTCCGGATATCCAAGCGAATGGTTGCATATTAGAGAGCCGCCCGAAGCGCGTCGAGCGGGGATCGCCCTGCGCCCTGGGTAACTTCTTCCCATGGGCCAGGCGAGTGATCCGGCGACGCCATCCTTTGGCTGGCTGGGCAGCGTCTTGGATGGGTCTAGCCTGCGCCTACCGCCCCGGGCCAAGGACAGCCAACGGGGCATCCGCATGCTGACAAGGAACGACACGATGAACCCCTATAAAGCCGCCCTGAAGATACTGGCCCTGCTCGGCCTGGCCATCTGGTCCCTGGTCTCCTCCGCCTTCACCCCGGGCGGCGCCTTCACCGCCACCGGCCCCTTCAGCGTGAAGTACAACCCGGTGCTGCCGGCGGTCACCTGCACGCTCACGGTGCATGGGGTCGCCAACCCCGGCGGTGGCGCCTCCGTGACGGCCGCCACCCTGACCGGCAGCAACCCGCTCTGCGCGAACATTGCCCCGCAAGGCCTGCCCTGGCCCTGGCAACCGACCAGCGTCACGACCGTGAATGTCAGCAATATGGGCATCAAGATCGGCACCGTGACCTGCAGCGCCGCAACGCTGGCCACCACCTGGAGCAACGCCAGCAACAGCCTGTCGGCGACCAGCCTGCCTTGGGGCAGTTGCACCCTGCAGAGCCTGACCCTGGTGACCACGCCGGCGCTCACCCTGCCCTGACTGACACCGGGTGTGCCATGAAAAAACCGCGCAGCTGTAGCGGGTGATGCCGGCGACGGCCCGGTAGTGTTGCGCGACCGGCCGCACCCGCGGCCCTCGCCAGGACCGCTGCCATGCTCGACCTCGACACCTTCGTCATCTTCACCTGTGCGGTGGCGCTGCTGCTGATCTCGCCGGGGCCGAACATGGCCTTCGTCATCAGCCACGGGGTTTCCTGCGGCTGGCGCGGTGGCCTGGCGGCGGCGCTGGGCATCAGCCTGGCGGATGCGACCCTGACCCTGCTCACCGCCGCCGGCATCACCGGCCTGGTGGCGGCCTGGCCGCCCTCCTTCGACATCATCCGTTTCGCCGGCGCGCTCTACCTCGCCTGGATGGCCTGGAAGACCCTGCGCAGCAGCGCCACCGCCGGCGACACAGGCGTCGCGCCGCTGCCGCTGCGGACGGTGCTGATGCGCGCCACCCTCAACAGCCTGCTCAACCCCAAGGCGCTGCTGTTCTTCATCGTCTTCCTGCCACAGTTCGTGGTGCCCGAGCGCGGCCCCATCGCCGAGCAGCTCCTGCTGCTGGGCGCCCTGCTCACCCTGCTGGCCTTCCTCTTCCATGCCGCCCTCGGCCTGGTGGGCGGAGCCATGGCACACCGCCTCAACGGCCGTGGCCGCTTCGCCAGCCTGCAGAGATGGGGCCTGGCCAGCCTGTTCGGCGCCCTCGCCCTGCGCCTGGTGGTGATGCAGCGGCCGGCTTGATGCGAGGCGCTTCGCGAGCAGAGCTCGCTCCTACGGGCGGTGCCCGGGGGCGACTCGTCTATGGGCTCGCAACCCCATGGGTTTCGCTCCGCTCTACCCATCCTACGGGTGTGCATACGCGCCTTCGTGGGCGGGCCGAGCGGCGTTCCGCGAGCCCCGCGAAACCCATCAATGCAAAAAGCCCCGCCGGTCCTGCGACCGTCGGGGCTGGGGTGACGCCGTGGCTTATGCGACGACCGGGATCGCCGGGTCGGCGGCGGCCAGGGCTTCGGCGCGGTTGGCGGCCGGCGGGTAGATCCACACGCTGTTGATCTGGGTCTTCAGCTGCTTGCCCTCCTCACGCACCAGCTTGACCTGGCGGTCCCAGCCTTCGGTGAACACCGCGCCCCAGGCGCCCAGGTCCAGGCAGGTGACGTACTTGGGCTGGCTGTAGGGGATCGGCTCGACGCCGAGCAGGTTGGCAGCGACGTTGTTGCCGGCAGAGCGGCCCAGGGCGATGGCGTGCTGGCAGGACATCAGGGCGAAGTTGCCCAGGTCGTCGGAGGCGGCGTAGGCGACGTCACCGGTGGCGAAGACGTCGTCCTGGCCGATCACCTTGAGGTTGCGGTCCACGTGCAGGCGGCCCTGAGCGTCACGCTCGGCGGGGATCTGTTCGGTCAGCGAGCTGGCACGCACGCCCACGGTCCAGACCACGGTGCTGGCCTCGATGCGACGGCCGTCGGCGAGGGTCACGCCGCCTTCGTCCACCGAGGCGACGCTGGCGTCCAGGCACCATTCGATGCCCAGCTCTTCCGAGGCTTCGACGATCTGCGCACGCGGGCCGTCGCCCAGGGCGGCGCCGATGCGCGCGCCACGGTCGACCACCACCACCCTCACCTCAGCGTCGGCGCCCAGCGCTTCACGCAGGCGGGCCGGCATCTCGGCGGCGGTTTCGATGCCGGTGAAGCCGCCACCGGCGACCACCACCGTGTTGCGCGCCTTGGAGGCCGGCAGCGCGCCCAGCGAGCGGATGTGCTCTTCCAGGCGCACGGCCTCTTCGATCTGGTCGACGTCGAAGGCGTGCTCGACGCCCGCCATCTTCGGTCGCACCACGCTGCTGCCGGTGGCCAGTACCAGGCGGTCGTAGGCCAGCTCGGCCGGAGCGCCCTGCTCGTCGCGGTAGGCCACGCGCTTGCCTGCCACATCGATGCGGTCCACCAGGCCCTTGACGAAGTTCACGCCGACGGCGGCGAACAGCTCGCCCAGCGGCGCCTTCATGCGGTGCACGCCGGCTTCGTAGAAACGCGGACGCACGCGCAGTTCGGCCTGGGGCGCGAGGACACTGACCTCGACATCGGTGCGGCCATGGATGTCCAGCAGGCGCGTGGCACTGAGGGCGCTCCACATGCCACCGAAGCCAGCGCCGACGATCAGGATGCGTTGTTTCATGTTCGTATCTCCAAAGAGGTAAGGGTCGTATTCGGTTCGAATAGGGACGGGGCTACGAGTGGCGCCAACTGCATGTCCGGGTACTGCTGTTCGTGTGGCGCCATCAGCCGCTCACATCTACGACTATATTGATCGTAGTTTATGGCGACAAGTATTTTTTCTTTGCCCTCCAGTACCTCGCTCGCCATGCTGCTGGCTGCACCGCTCAAGGGCGCACCTTTCTGCAGCCTCCAAGGCACTGAACAACAGTGTTGGAGCGGACGGACGGCAGCCCCGCCCATCGCCGAAGCCGCAGCGGACCTTGAGATGCATGGGAACAGATCGCAGAATATATGCGACACAAACAGTCGGAGTTATGAATGTCTCTTTACAGCGCAGGGGTCGAGTACGGCATCCACTGCCTGCTCTTTCTCGTGGACGAACGCGGTGACAGCCGCGAAGCCAGCGTGCGCGACATGGCCGAACTGCAGGGCGTGCCCCAGGAGTACCTGGCGAAGGTGTTCACCAAGCTGGCCAAGGCCGGGTTGGTGGCAGCGACCGAAGGCGTGCGCGGCGGCTTCCGCCTGGCCCGCCCTTCGGACGAGATCACCGTGCTGGATATCGTCCGCGCCATCGATGGGCACAAGTCGATCTTCGAATGCCGGGATATCCGCGGGCGCTGCGCCCTGTTCGAAGGTTCGCCGCCGGACTGGGCGCTGGAAGGCACCTGCTCCATCCATGCGGTGATGCTGACGGCGCAGAAGCGCATGGAAGAGGCGCTGGCCCAGCAGACCATCCTCGATATTTCCCGCCGCGTGGGCCGTAAGGTGCCCGCCGAGTTCGGTGCCCGGGTCGCCGAGTGGATGGACGAACGCCAGCAGAACCGCACCGGCGGCGAAGCGATTCCCCTGGTCAACCTGCCCGACTGACCCGACCCCGGCTCAGAACAGGTCGAGCTGGCCGTCGATCAGCTTGCTGAAGTCGCCCTGGACGAAGGGCAGGATGGCATCCGCCACCGGCTGCAGCTGGCGGGTGACGTAGTGGTCGTAGTCGATGGGCGCGCGGCGGTTCTCCAGGGGCTCGGGCCCGGCGACGGTGATCAGGTAGCTGATCCAGCCGCCGTTCTGATACTGGCGCGGGCGCCCCTGGCTTTGGTTGTAGTCATCGGCCAGGCGCGCGGCACGCACATGGGGCGGGACGTTGCGCTCGTAGTCGTCCAGCCGCCGGCGCAAGCGCTTGCGGTAGATCAGCAGCTCGTCCAGCTCGCCGGCCAGGGTGCGGCGCACGTAGTCGCGCACATAGTCCTGGTAGGGCTCGCGGTTGAAGATGCGCAGGTACAGCTCCTGCTGGAAGCGCTGGGCCAGCGGCGACCAGTCGGTGCGCACCGTTTCCAGCCCCTTGAAGACCATCTCCTCGCTGCCGTCGGCACGCGTCACCAGCCCGGCGTAGCGCTTCTTGCTGCCCTCCTCCGCGCCCCGCACCGTGGGCATCAGGAAGCGGCTGTAGTGGGTTTCGTACTGCAGCTCCAGCGCGCTTTCCAGGCCGTATTCCTGCTGCAGGTGCTCGCGCCACCACTGGTTGACCCGCTGCACCAGCGACCGGCCGATGGCGGCCGCCTCCTGCTCGCCATGGGCGCGGCCGAGCCAGACGAAGGTGGAGTCGGTGTCGCCGTAGATCACCTGGTGCCCCTGCGCCTCGATCAGCGCGCGGGTGCGGCGCATGATCTCGTGGCCGCGCAGGGTGATGGACGAGGCCAGGCGCGGGTCGAAGAAGCGGCAGCCGCTGGAGCCGAGCACGCCGTAGAAGGCGTTCATGATGATCTTCAGCGCCTGGGACAGCGGCTGGTTGTGCTCGCGCTTGGCCGTCTCGCGCCCCTGCCACACCCGCTCGACGATGGCCGGCAGGCAGTGCCGCGTGCGTGAGAAACGCGCTTCGCGGAAGCCCGGCACCGAGTGCTCGTCACCGGGCTGGCGCAGCCCTTCCACCAGCCCCACCGGGTCGATGAGGAAGGTGCGGATGATCGAGGGGTACAGGCTCTTGTAGTCCAGCACCAGCACCGACTCGTACAGGCCGGGGCGCGAGTCCATGACGAAGCCGCCCGGGCTGGCCTCGGGCATGCGTTCGCCCTGGTTGGGCGCGACGAAGCCCTGGCGGTGCATCAGCGGGATGTACAGGTGGCAGAAGGCGGCCACCGAGCCGCCGCTGCGGTCGGCGGGCAGGCCGGTGACCGTGGCCCGTTCGAGGAGGAAGGTGAGCAGCTCGGTCTTCTCGAAGATGCGCGTCACCAGCTCGCAGTCCTTGAGGTTGTAGCGCGCGAGGGCGGGCTTGTCCTCGGCGAACATGCGGTTGATCTCGTCCATGCGCTGGTAGGGGGTGTCGATGGCCTTGCCCTCGCCGAGCAGGGTCTGGGCGACGTTCTCCAGGCTGAACGAGGGGAAGCTCCAGGTGGCCGAGCGCAGCGCCTCGATGCCGTCGATGATCAGCCGCCCCGGGGCTTCGGCGAAGTAGTGGTTGTTGCGGCTGCCGTGCTCGCGCCAGCCCATGGCCTCGCCACCGCGCCCCAGGCGCAGGGGCACCTTGAGGCGCTTGGCGTGCTCGTTGAGCACGCGCAGGTCGAACTGCACCAGGTTCCAGCCGATGATGGCATCCGGGTCATGCTCCACCAGCCACTGGTTGAGGCGTTCGAGCAGCTGTGCGCGGTCGTCGCAGTACTCCAGGTCGAAGTCCACCTCGCGGGCATCGCCGTTGGCCGGGCCGAGCATGTACACCTGGCGCTGGCCGCAGCCTTCCAGGGCGATGGAGTAGAGCTCGCCGTGGAGGGTGGTCTCGATGTCCAGGGACACCAGGCGCAGGCGCGGACGGTAGTCGGGCGCCGGCTTCATCTGCCCGTCCATCAGTGCACCCTCGGCATCGGGCGTGCCGCCGAAGAGCACCGGGGCGGTGATGAAGCGCTCCATCAGGTAGCGCTCGGGCGGGCGGATATCGGCCTCGAAGACGTCGACACCGGCCTGGCGCAGGCTCTTGTCCAGGCCGATCAGTTGCCGGTGCTGCTGGCAATAGAGGCCGAGCACCGGGCGGTGGCGGAAATCGCAGAGCCCCAGGGGCCGCAGTTCGACGCCACGCTCGTTCTTCAGCAGCGCTTCGGCGCGCTCGCGCTGCTCGGCGGGGAGGAAGGCCACGGAGGTCTGCGGCGCCAGGCGCAGGTAGCGGGGGCCGTCATCGGTCGCCAGCCAGAAGCCCACTTCCGTGCCCGCGGGCGTATCGCGCCAGTGCCGGGTCAGGACGAAGCCCTGCTCTAGTTCCACCTTGCGACCTCGAGGAAAGATTCAGGGGCGCGATTCTACGTGGCCCGGGCGGCGCGCGCCCGCCCGATCGGCTAGTCGCGGGTGCTCCTGACTTCCTTCAGCTTGCCTTCGATGAAGTGCAGCTCGCGGGTCATGCCGTTGCGCGGGCCGTAGGTCCAGATGTCCACGGTCACCGCGTTGAGCTTGGGCACGCCGTTGTTGCGCAGGGCCGGCAGCGTGCGCACGCGCTTGTCCGGCTCGCCGCACTTGCGCAGCACCTCCTCCAGGCTGTCTTCCTGCAACACCAGGCCCTTGCTGCAACGCAGGGTCAGGGCCTGGGCCGGCGCGCACCAGGCCGCGATGAGCAGCAGGGCGAGCAATGCACGGGGGATAAAAGGCTTCATGGGTCGTCCTCCAGCAATCAGCAATCAGCAATCAGCAATCGTCAGCGCTTGATCGCCTGCAACGTATAGCTCAGGGGCAGACGCCAGGGTGCCTCGTCCAGGCGCCATTCGCCATCGGCGTGCTGGCTCATGCGCCCGGGCAGCGCGTTCCAGGGCAGGCTCTGGTGCTCTTCCAGGGCGGTGATCTCCATGCCATGGCTGAGCAATGCGGTGATGATCTCGCCCAGGCCGTGGTTCCAGATATGGGTGACGGTGGCGGTGAGCGTGTCGGGGGACTCCACGTAGGTGGTGTCGCATTCCCAGACCAGCGGCTCGGCCCGTTCGAAGTACGGTAGGTCGACATGGAGGGTGTCCTCCCGCTCCTCGTCTATCGCCCACATCATCGGATGGCCCTCGCGAATGAACAGGCGCCCGCCCGGCTTCAACAGCGAGGCCACGACGCGGGCCCAGCGCTCGATGCTGGGCAGCCAGCAGAGCGCGCCGATACCGGTGTAGACGAGGTCGAAGGCGCCGGGTTCCAGCACCTGGTCGGCGTCGTACACGTCCGACTCCAGCCATTCCAGCGGCGTGCCGCACCGCTCGGCCAGGGAACGGGCCTCGGCGATGGATTGCGGCGAGAAATCCAGCCCGCACATCTGCGCGCCGAGCCGGCTCAGGGACAGGGTGTCGGTGCCGATGTGGCACTGCAGGTGCACGCCGCGCAGGCCGCTGATGTCGCCGAGGCGCGGCAGGTCGAAGCGCACCACCTCGGAGAGGTGCTGCGGGTCGGCGACGAAGGCCGCCGCGTCATAGCCGCGCGAGGTGGCGTGAAGCACCGCGCGCTGGTCCCAGTTGGCCTTGTTCAGGAGGATGTAGTCGCTCATGGAAATCTCCTTTTCCTGCGGATAGTCGAGTACCGCCCAGGTTCAGGGCGTTTCGGGCGGCGCCATGCCCTTGGGCCAGAGCATCCAGATGCGCCCTTCCTGCTTCATGTTGCCGGCCAGTTCGCCGGCCTCGTGGCCGGAGCCCCAGAACAGGTCCGCGCGCACTTCGCCGACGATGGCGCCGCCGGTGTCCTGGGCCGCCACCGGGCGTACCACGGGGGCGCCGTCCGGGCGGGTGGTGGAAAGCCAGAGCAGGCTGCCGAGGGGGATCACCTTGCGGTCGATGGCCACGCTGTAGCCGGCGGTGAGGGGCACGTTGAGGGAGCCTCGGGGGCCTTCGTTGCTGTCCGGGCGGGCACTGAAGAACACATAGCTGGGGTTGCTGGCCAGCAGCTCATCGACCCGGCCGGGGTTGGCGACAGCCCAGTCACGGATGCGGCCCATGCTCACCTCCTCCTTCTGCAGCAGCCCCTGTTCCACCAGCCAGCGGCCAACGGGGCGATAGGGGTGGCCGTTCTGGTCGGCGTAGCCGATGCGCAGCTGGCGGCCATCGTCCAGCTGGATGCGCCCGGAGCCCTGGATCTGCAGGAACTGCAGGTCCATCGGGTCATTGAGCCAGGCCAGCACCGGGGCCTTGACGCCCTCGCCACGAATGGCGGCGGCATCGTCGTAGGGCTTGAGCACCCGGCCTTCCAAGCGGCCACGCAGGCGCTTGCCCTTGAGCTCGGGGTAGATCTCGTCAAGGGCGACGACGATCAGGTCGTCCGGCACGCCATAGACCGGCACCTGCCCCTGTTCGGTGCGTTGCAGGTGGCCGGGGTAGACCGGCTCGTAGTAGCCGGTGATCAGGCCGTGCTCGCCCTTCTCCGCCGAACGCAGGCTATAGGGCTGCAGGTTGGCACCGAGAAAGGCGCGGACGGCGCTGGCTTCCATGGGCACCGGCGCCGCGGCGGCACAGGTGGCGGACCAGACCGGGTCCTTGGCCAGGCGAGTGCAGGCCGAGCGCCAGGCGGCGAAGCCGTTGAGCAGCTCCTGGTCGGCCGTGGCGGGCACCTGGCTCCAGTCGACGGCGAGGTAGGTGGTGGCCTTGACCGGCGGCTGGGGCTTCTCGGGCTCGCCCTGGTCGCAACCTGACAGCAGCGCAGCAAGGGGAATGAGGCAGAAAAGGGTTCGGCGCCAGTGGCGGAAAGCTGGGGACACGCGGGGGATTCCTGGGCAGTGGTGGCGAAGCGCGTAGCTTGGTGAAGGCAAAAGCCCAGGTCAAACGCAACGGCCCGGGCAGCGGTAACAAAGCGTTATCAGAGATTGCAGGAAGGCCCCGGGGTTCCCTGCGCCCTCCTTCCAACGCAATTTTCGGGGTGACTGTAGGGGCGATTTCAGTGGCTCTGTCTGCGTTAAGTGTTGCTAGAAGATTTGGACCCAACTGATTGCCGAGTTTTGTTGGTGCTTCTGGTTTCGCCCACCCGGGCGAGTCCCTTTTAACAATCGTCGGAATGCCGAACCACTTAAAAGGAACCAAAAGGGCTTGCCCCATCATCCGGCCCCGGCTTCGCCGGGGTTCCCTCACTCCATCGTCGCTATCGGGGGCCGGCGCGATGGGCCATCCATGGCCTGGCGCGCCTCTCGCGGCATCCATGCCGCTCTTCCCCCGGCGCAACGACTGCGTTCGGCCTCCTGGAGGGGCGTTGGCGGCTGCTCCAACTTTCTTCGTCCAGCGCATCGCTACGTGGTGCGCACGGGCTTTCGTAGGATGGTGTAGAGCGAAGCGAAACCCATGCGGTGGCGGTGGTACGAACTCTTGGACGCCCGGAAAGGGCCGTGCTTGAGCGCTTGCTTTAAAACCACAACAGCTAACGCAGACAGAGCCATTTCAGTCGCCAAGCGATGCGCAGCATCGCCCTTGCCTCTCCTGCACCCTCCCCCTCGCAGACACGCCCCCCTCCGGTGGATGGCTGTCAAGGCATGCCTCCCGCAGAAGCTTCGCGAGCAGAGCTCGCTCCTACGGGAACGTGCCGGCCGGTGTGGCCGATGCCCCAAATAAAGAACCCGGCCACTGGGGCCGGGTCCGGTTTATCGCGGGGGTGCGTCAGTGCACCGCGTCCGCCTGGCTTCGCGTCGGCCTTGGGGCCGGGCTGCCGTGGTGGTCGTCATCGTCGGCCAGCGGCACTTCGTTACCTTCGGCGTCGTACAGCTTGCCGTTCTGGAAGTAATCGCCATCGTTCAGCGCGGCGATGTCGGTGTAGCGCAGGCTGCGTTCGTGGCCGGCGGAGATCACCGAAGGCTGGTCGGGGTTACCGGCGGTGAACTGGTTGAACACCAGGTTCAGCAGGATGGCCATGATTGCCGCCGAGCTGATGCCGGAATGGAAGATGGTTTCGAACCAGGCGGGGAAGTGCTCGTAGAAGCTCGGTGCGGCGATCGGGATCATGCCGAAGCCGAGGGAGGTGGAGACGATGATCAGGTTCATGTTGTTGCGGTAGTCGACCTTGGCCAGGGTGCGGATGCCGCTGGCGGCGACGGTGCCGAACAGCACGATGCCGGCGCCCCCAAGTACCGAGGTCGGCACGGCAGCGACCACGCGCCCCATCACCGGCAGCAGGCCCAGGGTGACCAGGATCAGGCCACCGGTGGCCACCACGTAGCGGCTCTTCACACCGGTGACGGCGACCAGGCCGACGTTCTGGGCGAAGGCGCTCTGGGTGAAGGAACCGAACAGCGGCGCCAGCACGCTGGACAGCATGTCGGCGCGCAGGCCGTTGCCGAGGCGCTTGGAGTCGACCTTGGTGCCGATGATCTCGCCCACGGCGAGGATATCGGCCGAGGTTTCCACCAGGGTCACCAGGATCACGATGCACATCGACAGGATGGCGGCAACGTGGAAGGTCGGCATGCCGAAGTGCAGCAGCGACGGCATCGCCACGATCGGGCCTTCAGCGACCTTGGAGAAATCGGTCAGGCCCAGGGCCATGGCGATCAGGGTGCCAAGGACCATGGCCAGGAGGATCGACAGGCGCGAGATGGTGGAGCTGCCGATCTTGCTCAGCAGCAGCACGATGCCCAGGGTCATGGCGGCCAGGCCGATGTTGGTCATGCTGCCGAAGTCCGGGGACTGGCTGTTACCGCCCATGGCCCAGCGTGCGGCCACCGGCATCAGCGTCAGGCCGATGGTGGTGATCACCACCCCCGTGACCAAGGGCGGGAAGAACTTGGTGACGCGGGAGAAGATGGGGGTGATCAACAGGCCGATCAGTGATGCGGCCATCACCGCGCCCAGCACCGACTGGATGCCGCCCTCACCGTTGTTGCTGCCGAGGATGGCGATCATGGTGGCGACGCCGGCGAAGGACACGCCCTGGACGAGGGGCAGCTGACAGCCGAAGAACGGCAGGCCGAGGGTCTGGAGGAGGGTTGCGAGGCCGCCAGCGAACAACGAGGCGGCGATCAACAGACCGATTTCGGAAGGGCTTAGCCCTGCCGCCTGGCCGAGGATCAGCGGGACGGCGACTATGCCGCCATACATCGTCAGGACATGCTGCAATCCGTAGGCGAGGTTGGCGCCGATGCCAAGGTTCTCGTCTTCCGGACGTGATGCGACGGACGTAGCTTCGGATAGCTTGTTCATGAGGAGGTGCACTCACTTCTTGTCGTTGTTGTGGGCGCACTGTAAACAAAAGTGTCTGCATATATCCAGAGGGTTGTATACAAAAAATACGCTAGTGAAATCCTCATTTCCTGACCAAGTGGTCATAACCCTGTATCCATGCGGGTTGCGGCCTGAAGGCAGCAAAAGCGGACGTGACGGACGGCACTTTTCGAGTCGTGGCACGGCTCACACTGACAGTGTTTACAGCGACTGGATTTCGCCTACGCTGATGCCGTGACCAGGTGGTCAGCCCAACCGCATTCAAGGAGGAAACGCGCATGCCGCTCGCCATGGCCGATATCGGCAAACTCTTCACCCTCTACATGCCCGCCTACATGTGCGAGGCGACCCGCATGGAAAACGGCACGGTCTCGCTGCAATTCACCCGCCGTACCGATCTGGACGTGATCACCATCCACGGCATGACCCAGGCCGAGCTGTCGTCGCCGCTGTCCATCCGGCAGCTGAGCAAGGTGCTGAGCGAGGAATTCGCCATTGCCATCGCCAACCGCCGCAGCTTTCGACCCCGCGCCCTGAGCGCGTGACCCCAGCGGCACGCCCGGGCAACCACCCGGGCGCGCCGTCGCAACCCGCATCCTTCCGCCCTCCTCGACCCGCGCTGCACGCGACCGGAACCCGCAAGCCCCTGCATCGCTCCAATCTGCGGTCGCCGCCGGCATTCGCCGTTGCGACGAAAGATCGGCTTCGCACTGGCGCAGGCCCCGGTTTCCGCTGCACTATCGCAACGGGAGAAAGAGCCAGGTTCGCCAACAAGGAAGGCTGCAATGCATTACTTCGATATCCAGTACAAGCTCAGGGGCGCACCAAGAAGCCTTCGTGTGCGCCACACGGAAAAGGAAATGGGCCTGGAGCTGGCCCTCGCGCACATCATTGCCGAGCACCGCGGGCAGCTGGAGGTGGACCGCAGCCTGGGCGGCTCCTCCTTCGAGAACAAGGTGCTCGCCTCCCAGGAGATCGGCGTCTCCGGCGTCACCACCCACCGGGTGGACGGCTAGCCCGGATCAGGCCGAGATCAACGGCCAACGGTCCTGGATGAATTCGCAGCCCAGCGGCGGCTGCCCGATCACCACATAGACCCGGCGCTCCCGCTCGGTCTCCAGCAGCACGCCTTGCAGGCACTGGCTCGCCACCAGGTCGAACCAGTGCGGCTGCTGCGCCCGGTCCTTCTCCATGTAGCGCTGCACGGCGATCTTCACCGCCTGTGGGCGATAGGGCTCCCAGGCTTCCAGGGTCATGCAGTTCTCCCGCGCCCAGCCACTGGCGGGCAAGGCCCCCGGCTGCCGTGGCCGGCGCCCCCAGGGAACCCACTCGATGGAGCCATCGGGTCGCACCACGGGCAGTTCCGCCCTGGGGCTGAGGAAGTACACCCGCCTCGCCCTGCCGCTTTCCGTAAAACGACCCGCCACCTCGACGCCTCCGCACATGACGACCCCCGAACCCTGGCTACCGATAGGAAAATCGACCGTTAAAAACGACTTCCGCTGCATGGCGTGACATGCCTTTCGTCGCCAAGTGCCGCCAATGCTCAAGGGCGCGGGTTGCAGCAGATTGCTAGCATTGCCAGCGCGGCGCGTTCTGCTAGGTTTGCCACTTCTGATATCAGGGGGTCATCGGTACGCCAGTGCACCGATGCAGTGCGATCGAGTCCGCAGACGCTTATGGAATGGTTGATCAGTTACCGGTTCAAGGGTGAACCCCGGCACATGAAGATGAACACCCGGGACATCCCCAACATCAAGGCCATAGGCTTCTCCATCTACACCCTCGAGTTCCCGGGCGAGAAACGGCCGTCCCGCTCCAGCGAAGCGATCCAGGATTGGCTCGCCGACTGCAACATCGAAGTCACCGACGTGCGCCTGCTACGGCGCACGGGCGGCGCCGAGGCACCCTACAGCCAGCTGCTGCCCGGGCGCGACTCTTCCTGACCGCCCATCCGCAGCGTCTCAGCCAGCTGCGGCCAGGCGGGCGAAACCACGGGCCAGGTCGCCCTTGAGGTCGTCCATGTCTTCCAGGCCGATCTGCAGGCGCAAGGCGAAGCCTTCGGCCTCCCAACGGGTGGCGGTGCGGTAGGTGCTGCAATCGAAGGGGATCACCAGGCTTTCGTAGCCGCCCCAGGAGAAGCCCATGCTGAAGATCGACAGGTTGTCGAGCATCGCCGCCAGGCCATCGCGGGTGTAGCCCGGCGCCAGGACGATGGAGAACAGCCCGGACGAGCCCTTGAAGTCGCGCTTCCAGTGGGCATGGCCGGGGCAGCTCTCGAAGGCCGGGTGCAACACGCGGGACACCTCCGGGCGCTCGCTCAGCCAGCGGGCCATCTCCAGGCCACGCCGCTCCGCTTCCTTGAGCCGCAGGAACAGCGTGCGCATGCCGCGCAGCGCCTGCACGCAGTCTTCCGCGCCGGGCAGCATCGACATGGCGTCGTAGGTGGCGCGCAGGGCTGGCCAGCAGGCCTCGTTGGCGGTGACCAGCCCCAGCAGGATGTCCGAATGCCCGCCCAGGTACTTGGTGCCCGCCTCCACCGTCAGGTCGATGCCGTGGTCGTGGCCACGGAAGAAGATCGGCGTCGCCCAGGTGTTGTCGAGGATGGTCTTCACCCCGTGGCGGCGCGCCACCTCCACCAGGGCCGGGATGTCCTGCACCTCGAAGCTCTGCGAGCCGGGCGCTTCCAGGAACAGGGTGGTGGTGTTCGGGCCGATCAGGCGTTCGATATCGGCGCCGATCATCGGGTCGTAGTAGGTGGTGGTCACGCCGTAGCGGGCCAGCATCTGGTTGCAGAAATTGCGCGTGGGCCGGTAGACGCTGTCGGGGATCAGGATGTGGTCGCCCGCCTTGGTGGTGCTGAACAGCGCCAGCGCCACGGCCCCCAGGCCCGAGGTGGACAGCACGGTGCCCTTGGCGCCGGTGAGCTGGGTCCAGGCGTCCTCCAGGTGGGCGATGGTCGGCGAACCGGCCGTGCCGTAGGAGAAGCGACTGCGCCGGGCTTCGATGTCATCCAGCGTCTTGTAGATGATGGTCGAGCCCTTGTAGAGCGGCGCGTTGACGAAGCCGAACTGCTCCGCCGGGTCGCGGCCGAGCATGGTGAGCTGGGTGCTGATACTGAATGCCGGGATATCGTCTTTATTCATTGCGAGGCGGACCAGGGATCGTCGAAGCAACCGATGCTACCTGAAGCCTGCCCGTGGTTCACGAAGGCTTCCCGTCACCGACGGGCTTTACCCTCAGGACCGATACCACGTTAGAGCGTGGCTTTGCTTTTGCTCCCCTGGCGGAGGGCGCAATCAGACCTCGGAGCATGCAGCCGCCGCTCACTTCGCGCGTAGGGTGTGCTGCGCGCACCTGGAACTCGCCGGAAGCACCGTGCGGCGGTGCGCACGGCACACCCTACGATCCTGTCGGGTCCTCCGCTTGAATCCTCACAGGCAGAGCCGATGACTCATGACCACGTCCTGAGGACATGGCTTCCCACGCTCGAATGAAAACGTCACACGCGCGACATGAAACCGTCATCCAATCCCACGATCATGGCCTTGCATCCAACGGCAGATGGATGCATGCAGAATGCTTCTGATTGGCAGGCCCATATGGGTAATACCGACCTCTTGCAGGTCGGTTTTTTTTTTGCGCCGGGGAATCCGTTGCAGGCCATTACCAAGCCGGCCCGCTGCAACTTCACGGCAACATTCATCCCCCAGACTGCGCGCAGTTTTCCCCGAGGTCCTACCCGTGACACGCGCCACCCGAGACTTCCGCAAGAACCTGGAAAGAGTCGCCATCCACAACGAGGACGCCGCCATCGCCGTGATGCGCGCCGCCGACCGTATCGGCGACGAGTCCCTGCGCCAGCAGCTGTTCGACGTCATCCAGCGCATGCACCAGGACGCCCTGGACCTGCGCGCCATGCGGGACGCCGTCTAGGCCTCCCGCACGGCATTCCGCCTCAGGCCTCGCCCAGTCGGGCGACAGCCCGCAGCATCTCCTTGAAGGTGGCCAGCTGCTCCTGGCTGAAGCGGGCGAAGACGCGCTCCTGCTGGCGCTCGGCGATCTCCCAGAGGGTTTCCGCCTGGTCCATGCCCGCGGGCGTGAGGCTGCAGCCCTGGGCATCGCCGGCGAGCATGCCCTTGCGGGTCAGGGTGTCCACCGCCGCTTCGATCTCCCGCGTCGGCATGTTCACCAGTTGCTGCAGGGCGGCCATGCCCAGGCTCGCATCCTTCTCCAGCACCATCAGCATGCGCGCCTCGCTGGTGCGCAGCCCGGTGGACAGCTGCCGGGGCTGGTAGTCCTCCTGGTAGCCGCGCACGGCCTGGGTCATCAGGTAATAGAGGTTGTCGTTGAGGCGCCCCTGGAAGGCGGTGCGGGTGGCGGCCTCGTCCTTCTTCAGCAGGCGCGGGTGCGGCAGCACCGTCGAATAGGCGCCCTGGTGATACAGCAGCGGCGCCCGGCCCAGATCATCGAAGGCGACGACCTTGCCGATCAGGATCCAGTGGTCGCCACCGTCCAGCTCCTGGTACTTCTCACACTGGAAGCGCGCCGCGCATTCCTCAAGCAGCGGCGCACCACCGGCACCCTCCTCCACGCGCAGGCCGGCGAAGCGGTCGTCGCTGGGGCGGGCGAACTGGTTGGAGATGTCGATCTGGTCGGCGGCCAGCACGTTCACCGCGAAGTGCCCGGCACGGGCGAAGACCTCGTGGCTGGTGGCGCGCTTGTCGATGCTCCAGAGCACCAGCGGCGGGTCCAGCGACACCGAGTTGAAGCTGTTGGCGGTCATGCCCACGCGGCGGCCATCGGCGGCGGCGGTCATGACGGTCACGCCGGTGGCGAAGTTACCCAGGGCACGGCGGAAGGCACGCGGGTCGAAGCCCGCTTCATTGTTCTGTTGGGTCATGGCGATTCCTCGCAACCGGGCCCGCGCCCGGTTGGCAGGTGAGCGAACGGAGTGTGGCGCGGAGCAGGTCAGACCATGCTCGGGTCGGGCTCCAGGCCCATCAGCTCGCGGCCGAGTATCTGCGCGCAGACGTCGTAGTCGGTGTACGCGTGGGCGCCGGTCATGTGCGAGTCGCGGAACAGCCGCTGCATCTCGTTGGCGTCGAACCAGGCGGTGCCGCCGGCAGCCTCGAACAGGCGGTCCACGGCCTGGATGCACATCTTCACCGCGTAGGCCTGGTTGGTGCGCCAGAAGGCCAGGGTCGGGCGATCCGGGTACTGGTGGCGCTCGGCGTGTTCGGCGTGCTCCTGCCAGGTCTTCTCCAGGAACGCACGGGCGGCGGCCACCTGGTGGGTGGATTCGGCCAGGCGCATCAAGGCCGGGGTGGCGGTGCCGACGCTGACGCCGGTGTAGGCACGCACGCGGTTCCTGGTCTTCTCGGCATAGGCCACCAGCATGCGCTCGGCGACACCCAGGCTGATGGCCGCGAAGCCACTGGCGAAGTACGGGCGGTACGGGGCGTAGAAGATTTTGCTGTCCGGGTACAGGCCGAAGCCGGCGGAGCGGCCTTCCATCATGTCCTTGGCCGCCTCGATGCGGTGATCGGGGATGAACACGTCCTTGAGGATCAGCGTCTTGGTGCCGCTGCTGCGCATGCCGGCGACGTACCAGTCGTCACGTATCTCGTAATCCGCACGGGGCACCACGCCGAAGCAATAGACCGGCGGCTCGCCCTCGCCCGCCGGGCGGCGGAAGCCGACGATGGCCCATTCGGCGTGGTCGCAGCCGCTGCTCCAGCCCAGCTCACCGTTGAGGATGATGCCGCCCTCGACGTTCTCGGCCTTGCCGAAGGGCGCGATGCTGCTGCTCGCGGTGGCGTCGCGGTTCTCGCCCCATACCTCGTCCTGCAGGCGCTTGGAGAACATCGCCATCTGGTGGCTGTGGGTGCACAGCAAGCTGAAGGCCCAGGCGGTGCCGCCGCAGGCGCCTGCCAGGGCCACCACGCAGTCGGCGAACTCGGGCAGGGAGATTTCCAGGCCACCGTAGGCCTTGGGCTGGAAGGCGCGGTGCATGCCGATGCCCTTGAGCATGGCGATGTTCTCGGCGGGCACCATGCGCTCCTGCTCCGCACGGGCGGCATTGGCGGCGATGGCAGGCAGGATGGCACGGAGGTCTTCGAGCAGAGGATTTGGCTTTTTCATGTGGATACCCGGTCTATTTATTGTTAGTCGCCACCGGTTGGGCCGGCCCTCGCCGCGTGGGGCGAAGAGGCTGATTCCGGTAACCTGGGGCCCATTATGAAGATGTGAACGATGGCTAAAAATGCACGATCCGGATACTCGATTGCACTTTCCATGGCGAAAAAGCGTTCTCCGAAGAAATCCCCGGCGGGGAACGATTAATGTGTTAACGATCCGCCTTTTCCTTTAGCATTCACCCCCGAGAAACCCGCCTCCAGCCCAGCCCGAAAGCCCGCCGATGCCCCAACTGCCCAACGCCCTGCGCGCCTTGCGCCATCGCAACTTCCGTCTGTATTTCACCGGTCATTGCATTTCCACCCTGGGCACCTGGATCCAGCAGGTGGCGCTGGCCTGGCTGGTCTACCGGCTCACCGGCTCCGCCGCGCTGCTCGGCATCACCACCTGCGTCGCCCTGCTGCCGCAATTGCTGGTCGGCCCCTTCGCCGGCGCCTGGATCGACCGCCACGACAAGCGCCGCCTGCTGATCGCCGTCGAGGGCCTGCTCGGCCTGCAGGCCCTGGCGCTGGCCGGGCTCACCGCCAGCGGCCTGATCACCCCGGCGCTGCTGGTGGCCATGGCCGCCCTGCTCGGCGTGCTCAACGCGGTGGACACGCCGCTGCGCCAATCGCTGCTGAGCCGGTTCGTCGACGACAAGGCCGACCTGCCCAATGCCCTGGCCCTCAACGCCATGCTTTTCACCCTGTCGCGCTTCATCGGCCCGCCCCTGGCCGGCCTGCTGCTGGGGCTGGTTGGCGAGGCGGTGTGCTTCGCCCTCAACGCCGCCTCCTACCTGGCGCTGATGGCCGGGCTGCTGTGGGTGCGCATGGCGCCGACGCCACGGGCCACCGGCACCTTCCGCAATGTGTTCGGCGAGGGTCTGGACTACGCGCGCCGCGACCCGAAGATCCGCCTGATGATCCTCAGCGTGCTGGCCCTCAACCTCACCGCCTCCAGCTACGTGGTACTGCTGCCGGTGTTCGCCAAGGACATCTTCGGCGGCGACGCCACCACCCTCGGCTGGCTCTGGGGCGCAGCCGGGCTGGGTTCGCTGCTGTCGACCATCGTCCTGGCCAACCACGGCGGCGGCAGCGCCCTGTCGCGGCTGATCCTGCTCTCCTCCTGCGCCTGCGGCCTGGCCATGCTGGCCTTCGCCTGGAGCACCCAGCTGCCGTTGTCGCTGGCAGCCATGGCGGTGCTCGGCTTCGGCATCTCCTGCAGCAACGTCGGCACCAACATCATCCTGCAGAGCAGCGCACCGGAGGCCCTGCGCGGCCGCGTCGTGGCGCTCTACACCTCGACCCGCTTCGGCTTCGACGCCCTCGGCGGCCTCTGCGCCGGCCTGCTCGCCTCGCACCTCGGCGCCCCGCCGGTGCTGGCACTGGGGGGCGCGCTGTTGCTCGGCTACTGTCTGTGGCTGGCGAACCATCAGCGCCAGGTCGCGGCCTAGGCGACACCCCCCCCTCTGCGCCGGGCGAACAGCGCCGCCAGCAGGCAACAGGCGCCACAGCCGGCCATCACCAGCGCCATGGGCAGCGCCGTGCCGTCATGGAGGCCGCCCACCAGCGCGCTGGCCGCGGTGCCCAGGCCGAACTGGGTGGCCACCGCCAACCCCGCCGCCGCACCAGCACGTTCGGGAAACTCGGCGAGCAGCGAGGCCAGGCAGTTGGCCCCGAGCATGCCGGTGACGCTGACGTAGAGCGCCACGCACACCACGATCGCCACCAAGCCACCCAGCCCCAGGCCCACCAGCAGCGCCAGGGCCAGCCCCGCCGTGGCCGCCACCAGCGCACCGAGAAACAGCAGCCGGCGCGGCCCCAGGCGCCCGACCAGCCGCGCATTGAGCGTGGTCGCCAGGATGATCCCGGCGATATTCAGGCCGAACAGCCAGCCATAGCCCTGGGGCGAAACCCCGAAGTGGCCGATGTAGACGAAGGGTGAGGCGGTGATGAAGGCGAACATCCCGGCGAAGCCGCTGCCCATGCAGAAGATGTAGCCCAGCGCGCGGGGCCGTAGCGCCAGGTGCCCGTAGGCGAGGAAGGCCGCCCCCAGCGAGCGGCTGCGCGCCTGGGGTGGATGGCTCTCGGGCACCTTCAGCGCCACCAGGGCCAGGCACAGGCCGGAGAAGGCCATCAGCAGCAGGAACAGCGAGCGCCAGCCGGCGAGTAGCATCAGGTAGCCGCCCAGCAACGGCGCCACCAGGGTGGCGAACATGGTCACCAGGTGCATCAGCGACAGCACCCGGGCGGCGTCCCCCAGGGGAAACAGGTCGCGCACGATGGTCCGCGCCAGCACCGAGGCAGCCGCACCGCCCAGGGCCTGCAACAGGCGCCAGGCCAGCAGCTGCTCGACCTCGGCGACCAGCGCACAACCCAGGCTGGCGACCAGGTACAGGGCGATGCCGCCCAGCAGCAAGGGCCGCCGGCCGAAGCGATCCGACAACGGCCCGTAGAGCAACATGCCGAGGCACAGCCCGGCGAGGAACAGGCCGATGCTCATCTGCACCTGCGCCTCCGAAGCCGCCAGGTCGCTGGCGATCAGCGGCAGGCTCGGCAGGTACATGTCGATGGACAGCGGCCCGAAGGCCACCAGGGCGGCGAGCAGCAGGATCAGGCGCTTGGGGTGGGCGATCATGGGTGGGTTCCTGGGCGTTCGATGGACGAGAGGCCGGGTATGGCGGACGAAAAAAGGCCGCCCGCAGGCGGCCAGGTGCAGCGAGGGACGATCAGAGGCTCAGCAGCCACAGGCTCAGGCTCGGGAAGGCCACCAGCAGCACGATGCGGGCGAGGTCCGAGCAGAGGAACGGCACGATGCCCTTGGCGGTCTCGCCGTAGGGCACGTTGCCGGCGGCCCGCTGGACGATGAACAGGTTCATCCCCAGAGGCGGGTGGATCAGGCCGATCTCCACCACCATCAAGGCGAGGATGCCGAACCAGATGGACTTGTCGGAGTCGCTCAGGCCGAAGAAATCCAGGCCCATGATCATCGGGTAGAAGATCGGGATGGTCAGCAGGATCATCGCCAGGGAATCCATCACACAGCCCAGCGCCAGGTAGAGGCCGAGGATGATCACCAGCACCAGCATCGGTGCCAGGCCGCTGCCGATCACCCAGGCGGCCAGCTCGCCGGGCATCTGGGTCAGCGCCAGGCCGGAGTTGAGCAGGTCGGCACCCAGCAGCACGAGGAAGATCATCGCCGAGGTTTCCGCCGTGCCCAGCAGGCTGGCGCGCATGCCCTTCCAGCGCATGCCGCCCTGGGTGAAGGCGAGGACGCCGCAGGCCGCCGCGCCGATGGAAGCCGCCTCGGTGGGGTTGGCCCAGCCACCGTAGATGCCGACGATCACCACCAGGAACACCCCGACCACCGGCAGTACGTTGACCAGCGCCTTGCCCCGCTCGGCCAACGAGGCCTTGGGCGAGACGGTGGCCTGGGATTCGTCCCGCGACACCATGATCCGCAGCACCAGCAGGTAGCCGATGATGGCGATCACCCCCGGCACCACGGCAGCGACGAACAGCTTGGCGATGGATTCCTGGGTCAGAACGGCATAGATGATCAGCGGCACCGACGGCGGGATCAGGATGCCCAGGGTGCCCCCCGCAGCCACCGTGGCCGTGGCCAGGCGCCCGGAATAGTTGTGCCGGCGCAGCTCCGGCAGCGCCACGTGGCTCATGGTGGCCGCGGTGGCCAGGGAAGAGCCGCAGATGGCGCCGAAGCCCGCGCAGGCACCGATGGCGGACATGCCCATGCCACCCTTCCAGTGGCCGATGAAGGCCGAGGCACAACGGAAGATCGAGCGCGACAGCCCGCCATGGGTGGCGAACTGGCCCATCATCACGAACAGCGGGATCACCGCCAGGTCGTAGTTGGACAGGCGCGAATAGGCCAGGTCGTTGAGGGTGAACAGCAGGCTCGACAGGTCGCCGTCGTTGACCGCCCAGAAACACGCCGCGCCACCGACCAGCATGGTCAGGCCGATGTGCACCCGCAGCAGCAACATGCTCATGGTGATCGCCAGCGCGATCAGCCCCAGGGCCAGGCCGCTCATGCTTCACCTCCCGCACCGCGCAGCACCTGGGCGACCCGGGCCAGGGCACAGATGCCCAGCAGCACCAGGCTCGGCACGATCAGCGCCAGCGGAATCCACAACGGGATCGACAGCAGCGTGGTGGCATCGCCGAACTCGCGGTTGTCGAGCATCTGCAGACCGGTGCGCCAGGCCAGCAACCAGGCCACCGCGCAGCACAGCAGGTGGGCGAAGGCGTCCAGGCACAGGCGCACGCCGGCGGGCAGCCAGTTGGTCAGCGCATCCACGCGGATATGGGTGCCGCGCAGTTCGCACAGCGGCAGGAAGGCGGCGATGGCCACCGAGGCGCCCACTTCCATCAGCTCCATGTCGCCACGGATGGGCGTGGAGAACAGCTTGCGGCCGACGATGGACACCACCGACATGCCGACCAGCGCCAGCAGGATGGCACCGCCGGCCAGGGCGAAGCCGTGGGTGACGCGCAACAGGGCCTGGCGTACCAGGCCCCCCTGCTCGCCGGCTTCGATATCGAAATGCAGCGACTCCTTCATGGCCTCAGTGCCCCGAACCGGCCAGGGAGCGCACGGCCTCGACCAGCGCCTTGCCGTCCAGGCCCTTGCCGTCCGCCTCGCTGATCCAGTGCTGCACCGCGCTCTCGGACGCCTGGCGCATCTCGCCGTAGGCGGCCTGGTCCAGCACCACCAGGCCCTCGGCCGGGGTCGCGTCGTGGGCCTTGTCGGTGGCCACGTCCCAGGCGCTGGCGAAGCGTTCGGACAGCGCCTTGCCGCTGTTGCGCTCGATGATCGCCTGCAGGTCGGCCGGCAGGCTGTCGAACTTGCGCTGGTTCATCAGCAGGGTCAGCACCGTGTAGCCGAAGGCGGGCTGCCAGGCCGGCACGTCGCTGTGGTACTGGGTCACCTCGTCCAGCTTGGTCGCCGGCACCACCTCCCAGGCAGCCAGGGCGCCATCGACCACGCCCTTGGAGATCGCCTCGGTCATCTGCGCCGGCGGCATGCTCACCGGGGTCGCACCCAGGCTTTCCACGGTCTTCGCCGCGGTGCGGCTGGAGGCACGCAGCTTGAGGCCAGCGAGGTCGGCCAGGCTGCGCACCGGCTTGCCACGGGTGTGCAGGCTCATGCCGCCGTCACCGTGCACCACCAGCACCTTGTAGCCCTTGAAGTCGTCGCGGGCGTAGCGCTCGTAGAAGTCCCAGATGATCGCGTTGCCGGCCTTGCCGCCCATGGGCAGCACGAAGGGCAGCTCCAGCGCCTCGACACGGGGGAACTTGCCGGCGGAATAGGCCGGGGCCGTCCAGACGATATCGGCCACGCCGTTGCGCGCCATGTCCGCCAGCTTGGCCGGCGTGCCGCCCAGTTGCATCGAGGGGTAGAGCTGGCACTTCAGGCGGTCGGCCGACTCCTGGCGCAGCTGTTCGCACCAGGGCTCGATGATGTTCGCCTGGGCATTGGAGGTGGACGGCAGGAAGTGGGCGACCTTCAGGGTGATGGTTTCGGCCTGGGCCGAGGCGGCGCCGAACAGCGCCGCGCAGAGGGCGGGAATTGCGAGGGATTTCATGGCGATAGCTCCGTCTTGTTGTTGTAGCCATGCGTGTGGGCGCTGGCGGCATTGGGAAGCGAATTACGTTAATACATTAATTTTTATCGCTTGCCTGTCAACAGAAAGAAGCCGAAACCAGGGGCATACTAAAGGCTAAGGTTTTACTTTAAGAATTTTAAATCGTTATTTTTCATATATTTATGTAGATATATTCATGTCATATCTCATTAAAGGCCTGTCCAATCGCCACCCGGTCATATTGTTAATATTTTAATTAATGACTAGATTGCGCGTGCCATCGCAGCGGCCAGACCGTGGCGATAGGCTTCCGACACACCTTTCCTAGAGACAAGAACAATGACCAGGAAAATACGCTCCGCCCCCGTACTCACCTGCCTGCTGGCGAGCCTCGCCGGCACCGCCCACGCGGACCTCGTCAAGGACAGCAAGGCCAGCATCGAAGCGCGCAACATGTACATGAACCGCGACTTCCGCCAGAGCGGCGCCGCCCAGGCCAAGGCCGAGGAATGGGCCCAGGGCTTCACCGCGCGCTTCGAGTCCGGCTTCACCGAAGGCACCATTGGTGTCGGCCTGGACGCCATCGGCCAGGTGGCGATCAAGCTCGACTCGAGCCGCGACCGTCGCGGCACCGGCCTGCTGGCCTATGGCGCCCAGAGCCTGGAGCCGGAGGACAACTACAGCGAGCTGGGGCTGACCGCCAAGCTGCGCGCCTCGAAGAGCGTGCTGCGCATCGGCACCCTGCAGCCGCAGCTGCCGGTGGCGGCGTACAACGACGTGCGCCTGCTCTCCTCCACCTACGCCGGCGGCCTGCTCACCTCCCAGGAAGTGGACGGCCTGACCCTCAACCTGGGGCGGCTGGAGAAGATCAACCTGCGGGATTCGTCGAGCAACGACGAGATGAACTACGGCGGCGTGGAAAGCGCGCACCTGGACCTGCTCGGCGGCAGCTACGCCCTCAACCCGGCGCTGACCCTGAGCTACTACCACGCACAGATGCAGGACATCTATCGCCAGCACTACCTCGGCCTGGTGCACAACGCCACCCTCGGCGAGGGCGTCACCCTGAAGACCGACCTGCGCTACTTCGACACCGGCGAGGACGGCGAGCACCGCTACCGCAGCGCCGCGCGGGTGGACGGCGGGCGCATCGACAACCGCTTCTTCAACGGCATGGTCACCCTCGGCATGGGCGCCCACAAATTCGGCCTCGGCTACCAGAACCTCTCCGGCGACGGTGACTTCGCCTACCCGGGCCTGGACCCCTACTCGGTGAACCTGGTGACCTTCAACGTCTTCACCAAGGCCGAGACCGATGCCTGGCAGGCGCGCTACGACTTCGACTTCGTCGCCCTCGGCGTGCCCGGCCTGACCTTCATGACCCGCTACGTCAGCGGCAAGCACGTGCAGACCGCCACCGTGCAGGACGGCCGCGAATGGGAGCGCGACACCGACCTGGTCTACACCTTCCAGGACGGCTCGCTCAAAGGCCTCAACATCCGCCTGCGCAACGCCACCTTCCGCTCCGGCGACGGCCTGCGCACCGATGTCGACGAAAACCGCCTGATCATCGGCTACACCCTGCCGCTGTTCTGATTGCCCCGCGGGGGATTGCGGCACAGCGCACGCGGGTGGACCCCGCTTCACCGGTCCACCTTTCGTGCTCGGGGCCCGGAGCCGTGCCGTAGGTTGGCGCCGAGCGCAGCGAGGCCCAACGCAGCGATGTTCGGCCTGGCAACGTTGGGCTTCGTACCTCAGCCCAACCTACAAGAGCTCCGGATTTTCATGCGATTCCGCTGGTGATTGCTCCCGTGGGAGCGGATTCATCCGCGAAGCAATGTGCAAGGATTTCCCGGACTGAAGCCCGGGCTACGGTGCTGTGCGTAGGGCCGGTTCACTCGCGAAGCGATACATCACAAGCGCTTCGCGAGCAGAGCTCGCTCCTACAAGACCCATGCCCGGCGCACGCCCCGTGGGAGCGGATTCATCCGCGAAGCTCTGTGCCACGGCTCCCCGGGCTGAAGCCCGGGCTACGGTGCCCCATGCTCCATGCCTCTTGTAGCCTGGGCTTCAGCCCAGGAACGAAGCCCGCACAAACCTACCCGCCGTTACGCGCCCGGTACTCACCGGGCGTGATGCCGGCATGGCGGGAGAAGAAGCGGCTGAAATAGGCCGGGTCCTTGAAGCCGAGCTGGTAGCAGATCTCGTTCACCGAACTGCCGGTGAACAGCAGCAGGCGGCGCGCCTCCTGCATCAGTCGTTCGTGCACCAGGCGCTTGGACGGCAGGCCGGCGATGCGCCGGCAGATGTCGTTGAGCCGCGCCTCGGTGACGCCAATCTGCCCGGCGTACTCAGCCAGCGCCCAGTGCTGCGGGTAGTGCTCCTCGATCAGCGCATTGAAGCGGTGGAAGAACTGCAGGTCATCACGCCGTGCCGGCTGTGCCTTGAGCGAGCGGGTGGACAGGCGCAGCAGGCTGATGAAGATCAGCCGCGTCAGCGCCTCCAGGCTTTCGCCCCGGCCGGAGCGCTCGGTGCGGAACTCCTCGCCCAGGTAATCGAACAGCTGATCAAGGCGCTGCACCTCGGCAGCGAAGCTGTCATCCAGCTCATCGAAGGCCACGCACACCGCACCGATCTGCGGCCCGGCAGCCAGCCCGAGCCCGGCCTCCAGCAACGGCCACACCAGTTGCTGGCGCACGGTCAGCACATGGCCATCGGCATCCGCCTCGGTGACGAAGGCATGGGGAATGGTCGGCGGGGTGAGGAAGAACAGCGGCCCCTGGCGGTGGTACTGCTGCTCGTCCAGGTAGACGCGCACCGAGCCGCTCTTTACGTAATGCACCTGGAAGAAGCGGTCGTGGCGGTGCACCGGCATGTTGCGGCCGAAGAAGTCGGCCAGCCGGCCCAGTTGCTCGTAGTGCACGTCGGCATCGGCGTAGCGCTGGTCGTAGACCTGGCCGATGTCGATGTTGGGGATCGGGGAAGACGCCATGGCCCGCAGCCTCACCCGATCTCTATCAGGGTTTTATTTGTTTGAGTTCGTTCAGCAGGCCCAGCAGCTGCTGCAGCTTCTCCTCGCCGAACTGCGCCTGGATCCGCTGGTAGTTGCTCTCCATGCCGTCGCTCATGGACACGAAGCACTGCTGCCCCACTTCGGTCAGCCCGACATAGACGCGGCGCTGGTCCTGCGGGGACTTCCAGCGGCGGACGATGCCGTCGCGCTCCATGCGCACCAGCACCCCGGTCATGCTCGGCTTGAGGATGCAGGCCTGGTGGGCCAGTTGGTGGCTCTCCATCTCGCCGTTCTGCCGCAGGATGCGGATCACCCGCCACTGCTGCTCGGTCAACCCGTGCTGGTTGAGCAGCGGGCGGAAGAATCCCATGGCCGCCTCGCGTGCCTGCAAGAGGGTCAGGGTCAGGGAAGGTCTGGGCGCTGCCATGTGTGCTCCGGATGAACGCGATGGCGGATTTAAGCAACAACCGATGGCACGACGCAAACCCTGCCAGCCGCCCCGCGCGCTTTGTCACACCCGGTCAAGCCCGTGGCAGGAATGGACAATCCGCCGGCCGCGCCGGGGTTTCTAATGGCTCAACGATCGAATCGTCCTTTGGTAGGGCTTGATCATCGTTAATATATTAATTATAAAGTTAGCATGTTAACGAAATGACTTCGGGTGCCGCTTCCCACCGTCAGCGCGCACCTTCTTTTATCCGGGGATGACCCCACTGCTTCAGGAGTGAACCCATGCGTCGCGCAACCAGCGAAGTCGCTACCGGCACCCTGTTCGGCGTCGCGCTGAACTACCAGGGCCTGCTCGAAAGCCGACTGGCCGAGTTCGACCACCCCCCTTACCAGAAGCCACCGGTCAAGCCGGTGCTGTTCATCAAGACCTCCAACACCCGCAATGGCGACGGCCAGCCGGTGCCCTACCCGCGTGACGTCGAACGCCTGCAGCCGGGCCCTGCCCTCGGCGTGGTGATCGGCCGCAACGCCAGCCGCGTCAGCGCCGAGAACGCCATGGCGCATGTCGCCGGCTACCTGGTGGTGAACGAGTTCAGCCTGCCGGAAGACAGCTACTACCGCCCGGCGGTCAAGGCCAAGTGCCGCGACGGCTTCTGCCCCCTGGCCAGCGAAGTGGTGCCGGCCAGCGAGATCGCCGATCCGCACACCCTGCCCCTGCGCCTGTTCGTCAACGGCGAACTGCGCCAGGAAAACACCACCGCCAACCTGGTGCGCAGCATTCCCCAACTGATCGCCGAGATCAGCGAGTTCATGACCCTGCACGAAGGCGACGTGCTGATCACCGGCACCCCCGAGGGCCGCGTCGACGTGCGCCCCGGCGATGAAGTGGTGGTGGAGATCGAAGGCCTCGGCCGGCTCACCAGCACCCTGGTCGCGGAATAAGGAGACGCAGATGAAACACGCACGCATCCGCCATCAGGGCGACATCCACGCGGTCACGGTCGAGGCCGGCAACGCCGTGCGCCTGGCCGACGGCCGCCTGCTCGCGGAAGACGCCGTCGAGTGGCTACCCCCGGCCACCGGCGCCATGTTCGCCCTGGGCCTGAACTACGCCGACCACGCCGCCGAACTGGCCTTCAAGGCGCCCACCGAGCCGCTGGCCTTCATCAAGTCGCCGGGCACCTACACCGGCCACAACCAGGTCACCTGGCGCCCCGACAACGTCGCCTACATGCACTACGAGTGCGAGCTGGTGGCGGTAATCGGCAAGCCCGCGCGCAACGTCAAGCGCGAGGACGCCCTGCAGTACCTGGCCGGCTACACCGTCTGCAACGACTACGCCATCCGCGACTACCTGGAGAACTACTACCGGCCCAACCTGCGGGTGAAGAACCGCGACTGCACCACCCCGGTCGGCCCCTGGGTCGTCGACGCCGCCGAGGTGCCCGATCCCTCGAAGCTCAAGCTGCGCACCTGGATCAACGGCGAGCTGAAGCAGGAAGGCACCACCGCCGACATGATCTTCGACATCCCCTACCTGATCGAATACTTCTCCAGCTTCATGACCCTGCAGCCGGGCGACATGATCGCCACCGGCACGCCGGAGGGCCTGGCCGACGTGGTGCCGGGCGATGAAGTGGTGGTGGAAGTGGAAGGCGTCGGCCGCCTGGTCAACCGCATCGTCAGCGAAGCCGAGTTCTTCGCGTCCCGTAACAACGAGGTTTGAACATGATCAAGCACTGGATCGATGGCCGCGAGGTCGAAAGCAAAGACGTCTTCATCAACTACAACCCCGCCACAGGCGAGGCCATCGGTGAGGTCGCCAGCGGTGGCGCCGAAGAGATCGCCGCTGCCGTCGCCGCCGCCAAGGACGCCTTCCCCAAGTGGGCCAACACCCCAGCCAAGGAGCGCGCCAAGCTGATGCGCAAGCTGGGTGAGCTGATCGACCAGAACGTGCCGCAACTGGCCGAGCTGGAAACCCTGGACACCGGCCTGCCGATCCACCAGACGAAGAACGTGCTGATCCCCCGCGCCTCGCACAACTTCGACTTCTTCGCCGAGGTCTGCACCCGCATGGACGGCCACAGCTACCCGGTGGACGACCAGATGCTCAACTACACCCTCTACCAGCCGGTAGGCGTGTGCGGGCTGGTGTCGCCGTGGAACGTGCCGTTCATGACCGCCACCTGGAAGACCGCGCCCTGCCTGGCCCTGGGCAACACCGCGGTGCTGAAGATGAGCGAGCTGTCGCCGCTGACCGCCAACGAACTGGGCCGCCTGGCCCTGGAAGCCGGCATTCCCAAGGGCGTGCTCAACGTGGTGCAGGGCTACGGCGCCACCGCCGGCGACGCCCTGGTCCGCCACCCGGACGTGCGCGCCATCTCCTTCACCGGCGGCACCGCCACAGGCCGCAAGATCATGCAGACCGCCGGCCTGAAGAAGTACTCCATGGAACTGGGCGGCAAGAGCCCGGTGCTGATCTTCGATGACGCCGACCTCGATCGCGCCCTCGACGCCGCGCTGTTCACCATCTTCTCGCTCAACGGCGAGCGCTGCACCGCCGGCAGCCGCATCTTCATCCAGGAAACCGTCTACGACCGCTTCGTCGCCGAGTTCGCCGCCCGCGCCAAACGCCTGATCGTCGGCGACCCGCAGGACCCGAAGACCCAGGTCGGCTCGATGATCACCCAGGCCCACTACGACAAGGTCACCGGCTACATCCGCATCGGCATGGAAGAAGGCGCCACCCTGCTGGCCGGCGGCCTCGATCGCCCGGCGGGCCTGCCGGCGCACCTGGCCAAGGGGCAGTTCATCCAGCCCACGGTGTTCGCCGACGTCGACAACCGCATGCGCATCGCCCAGGAAGAGATCTTCGGCCCGGTGGTCTGCCTGATCCGCTTCAAGGACGAGGCCGAAGCGCTGCAACTGGCCAACGACACCGAATACGGCCTGGCCTCCTACATCTGGACCCAGGACATCGGCAAGGCCCACCGCCTGGCCCGTGGCATCGAGGCCGGCATGGTCTTCATCAACAGCCAGAACGTGCGTGACCTGCGCCAGCCCTTCGGCGGCGTGAAGGGCTCGGGCACCGGCCGCGAAGGCGGCGAATACAGCTTCGAAGTGTTCGCCGAGATCAAGAACGTCTGCATTTCCATGGGCAGCCACCACATCCCTCGCTGGGGATTGTGAGGCGCCGCGCCCCTTCTCGCCTTCGAGGAAGGGGCGCAGGATAACGATTACCGAGCGTGCACCGACAATCACAATGAACCCTGAAGGCCCGGCGGCGGGCCTTCCACTCGGAGAACGACCATGGGCAAACTCGCTCTGGCTGCCAAGATCACCCACGTTCCATCCATGTACATCAGCGAGCTCGAAGGCCCGCGCAAGGGCTTCCGCAAGGCGGCCATCGACGGCCATATCGAGATCGGCCGGCGCTGCCGCGAGCTGGGCGTGGACACCCTGGTGGTGTTCGACACCCACTGGCTGGTGAACGCCAACTACCACGTCAACTGCGGCAAGCACTTCCAGGGGCTGTACACCAGCAACGAGCTGCCGCACTTCATCGCCAACATGGAGTACGGCTTCCCCGGCAACCCCGAGCTGGGCCACCTGCTGGCCGCGGAATGCAACCGCTACGGCGTGGAGACCATGGCCCACGACGCCACCACCCTGGCGCCCGAGTACGGCACCCTGGTGCCCATGCGCTACATGAACACCGACCAGCACTTCAAGGTGATCTCGGTCTCCGCCCTGTGCACCTCCCACTACCTCAACGACAGCGCCCGCCTCGGCTGGGCCATGCGCAAGGCGGTGGAAGAGCACTACGACGGCACCGTGGCCTTCCTCGCCAGCGGCTCGCTGTCCCATCGTTTCGCCCAGAACGGCCAGGCCCCGGAGTTCGCCACCAAGATCTGGAGCCCCTTCCTCGAAACCCTCGACCAGCGCGTGATCCAGATGTGGGAAGGCGCCGAGTGGGAGGAGTTCTGCGGCATGCTCCCCGAGTACGCGGCCAAGGGCCACGGCGAAGGCTTCATGCACGACACCGCGATGCTGCTCGGCGCCCTCGGCTGGTCGAAGTACGACGGCCACGCCGAAGTCATCACCCCCTACTTCGCCGCCTCCGGCACCGGCCAGCTCAACGCCGTGTTCCCGGTCACCCCGCAGGACGGCTCGACCATCCCGCAAGCGCAAGCCTCCAACCCGGCCGGCGTCGCTTCCGCCAGCCGCCTGTAGCACCCGTGGCGGCGGGCCCCACGCCCGCCGCCACGCCCCCTGAACGCCACGCCAGCCGGTGGCGGATGCGCAACCGCCATCCGCACCAGAGGAGGACCCCATGCCCCATTTCATCGCCGAATACACCGACAACATCGAACGCGAGGCCGACCTGCCCGGCCTGTTCGAAAAGGTCCACGCCTGCCTGGGCGACTCCGGCGTCTTCCCCCTCGGCGGCATCCGCAGCCGCGCGGTGCGCCTGGACACCTGGCGCATGGCCGACGGCAAGCACGACTACGCCTTCGTCCACATGAGCCTCAAGGTCGGCGCCGGGCGTGACCTGGAAACCCGCCGCCAGGTCGCCGATGCGCTGTTCGAGGTGATCAAGGCGCACTTCGCCGAACTCCAGGCCTCGCGCCTGCTGGCCCTGTCCTTCGAACTCACCGAGCTGCACCCGGAGCTCAACTACAAGCACAACAACGTCCACGCGTTCCTCAAGGGGCAGGCGGGCTGACCACCGCCCCACCCCCGACCCGTCATTGGCAACTCCAAGAAGTACAAAACCATGAGCCAAGCGAAATCCCTGCCCCTGTCCCACGCCAGCGCCGACGACCTGACCTTCCGTCGCATCGGCTGGCGCCTGATGCCCCTGCTGCTGACCTGCTACCTGTTCGCCCACCTGGACCGCATCAACATCGGCTTCGCCAAGCTGCAGATGAGCGCCGACCTGCAGTTCAGCGACACCGTCTACGGCCTCGGCGCCGGCCTGTTCTTCATCGCCTACGCGCTGTTCGGCCTGCCCAGCAACATCGCCCTGGAGCGGGTCGGCCCGCGCCGCTGGATCGCCCTCCTCATGGTCACCTGGGGGCTGATGTCCACCAGCATGCTGCTGGTGGAAAGCGCCACCGGCTTCTACACCCTGCGCTTCCTCCTGGGCGTGGCCGAGGCCGGCTTCTTCCCCGGCATCCTGGTCTACCTCAACCGCTGGTTCCCGGCCCAGCGCCGCGGCCAGATGATCGCCCTGTTCGCCATCGCCGTGCCCATGGCCGGCGTCATCGGCGGCCCGCTGTCGGGCAGCATCCTCGACGGCTTCCACGACTTCATGGGCCTGCGCGGCTGGCAATGGATGTTCCTCATCGAAGGCCTGCCGGTGGTGCTGCTCGGCCTGCTGGTATGGCGCGCCCTGCCCGACGGTTTCGAGCAGGTCGCCTGGCTCGACGCGCAGCAGAAGGACAGCCTGCGCCAGCAGATGGCCGGCGAAGAGCGCGGCAAGACCATCACCTCGTTCAGCGGCATCTTCCGCGACCGCAACGTCTGGCTGCTGGTGGCGATCTACTTCGCGGTGATGCTGGCGGTGAACACCATCGCCTTCTGGATGCCTGCGCTGATCCACGGCGCCGGCATCGCCCAGGACCGCAACGTCGGCCTGCTCAGCGCCATCCCCTACCTCGCCGGGTGCTTCTTCATGGTCGCCCTCGGGCGTTCCTCGGATCGCCTGCGCGAGCGCCGCTGGCACCTCTGCGTGCCCCTGCTCATGGCCGCCAGCGGCCTGGTGCTGGCCGGCCTGTTCCCCGACCGCGTGCTGCCGGTGATGACCGGCCTGCTCATCGCCGGGATGGGCGCCAGCGCCGCCCTGCCGATGTTCTGGCAGCTGCCGCCGGCCTTTCTCTCGGTGCGGGTGCAGGCCGCCGGCATCGCCCTGGTCAGCTCCTTCGGCAGCATCGCCGCCTTCCTCGCGCCCTACCTGATCGGCTGGATGCGCGACACCACCCACAGCGCCAGCCTCGCCCTGTTCCTGCTGGCCTTCCTCATCGCCCTCGGCGGCCTGCTGGTGCTGCGCACCCCGGCCGCCCTGGTCAACCCACGCTAAGAGAGACTCACCATGCTCGACGCCAGCATCATCCAGCAATCCGCCGCCCGCCTAGACGCCGCCGAGCGCTCGCGCCAGCAGGTGCGCCAGTTCTCCCTGGACCACCCCGAGATCACCATCGAGGACGCCTACGCCATCCAGCGCGCCTGGGTGGAGCAGAAGATCCGTGACGGCCGCAAGCTGGTGGGCCACAAGATCGGCCTCACCTCCCGCGCCATGCAGGTGTCCTCCAACATCACCGAGCCGGACTACGGCGCGCTGCTGGACGACATGTTCTTCGACGAAGGCAGCGACATCCCCTTCGAGCGCTTCATCGTCCCCCGCGTGGAAGTGGAACTGGCCTTCGTCCTCGGCAAGCCCCTGCGCGGGCCGAACTGCACCCTGTTCGACGTGCTCGACGCCACCGAATGGGTGATCCCCGCCCTAGAAATCATCGACGCCCGCATCCAGCAGGTGGACCCGGACACCAAGGCCACCCGCAAGGTCTTCGACACCATCTCCGACAACGCCGCCAACGCCGGCGTGGTCATGGGCGGGCGCGCCATCCGCCCCACCGAGCTAGACCTGCGGCGCATCCCGGCGATCCTCTACCGCAATGGCGTGATCGAGGAATCCGGCGTCTCCGCCGCCGTGCTCAACCACCCGGCCAAGGGCGTCGCCTGGCTGGCCAACAAGCTGGCCCCCTACGACATCACCCTGGAAGCCGGGCAGATCATCCTCGGCGGCTCCTTCACCCGCCCGGTGGCCGCCAACCCCGGCGATACCTTCCACGTCGACTACGACCAACTGGGCTCGATTGCCTGTCGGTTTGTATGAACTTGAGCTGGAAGCTTAGAGCTTGAAGCTGGAAGAAAAGGCGGTTCGTGCGCGCTTCCAGCTTCCAGCTTCCAGCTTCCAGCTTCCCAAGGAGCTTCCCATGCCCACCCTCATCAACACCTTCAAACAACGCCTCCTGGCCGGCGACGCGCAGATCGGCCTGTGGCTCGGCCTGGCTGATCCTTATTGCGCGGAGCTGGCCGCCAACGCCGGCTTCGACTGGCTGCTGATCGACGGCGAGCACGCGCCCAACGACCTGCGCAGCCTGCTCGGCCAGCTGCAGGCGGTGGCGCCTTACCCGTCGCAGCCGATCATCCGCCCGCCCATCGGCGACCCGGTGCTGATCAAGCAGCTGCTGGACATCGGCGCGCAGACCCTGCTGGTGCCCATGGTGGATTCCGCCGCCCAGGCCGCCGAGCTGGTGCGCGCCATGCGCTACCCGCCGTCCGGCATCCGTGGCGTTGGCAGCGCCCTGGCCCGCGCCTCGCGCTGGAACAGCGTGCCCGGTTACCTGGACCAGGCCGACGAGCAGATGTGCCTGCTGGTGCAGATCGAAAACCTCGACGGCCTCGCCGCGCTCGATGCCATCGCCGCCACCGAGGGCGTCGACGGTGTGTTCATCGGCCCGGCCGACCTTTCCGCCGCCATGGGCCATCGTGGCAACCCCGGGCATCCCGAGGTGCAGGCCGCCATCGAGGATGCCATCGCGCGCATCCGCCGTGCCGGCAAGGCTGCCGGCATCCTCAGCGCCGACGAGACCCTGGCCCGCCGCTACCTGGAACTGGGTTGCGCCTTCGTCGCCGTCGGCGTCGACACCAGCCTGCTGATGAAGTCCCTGCAGGCCCTCGCCGGCCGCTTCAAGGGCACGCCCGCCCCGCAATCCAGCGCCGGCAGCGTCTACTGAGCCGAACACCCTCAACCTCTTACAGCCCGACCCGGCCCTGCTCGCAGGCCCGGGAACGGGCATGGACCGTCCGAAACAAGGCAGACCGATGAAACTCAACGACCTCAACCTGCTGCGCGAACAGGCCTACGTGAACGGCCAATGGATCGAAGCCGACGACGAAGGCCGCTTCGCCGTGACCAACCCGGCCAACGGCGAGCTGATCGCCGAAGTCGCTTCCCTCGGCCGTGCCGAAACCGCCCGTGCCATCGACGCCGCCCAGGCCGCCCTGCCCGCCTGGCGCGCCCGCACCGCCAAGGAGCGCAGCAGCATCCTGCGCACCTGGTACGAACTGATCATGGCCAATCAGGAAGACCTGGCCCACCTGCTCAGCTGGGAACAGGGCAAGCCCCTGGCCGAGAGCCGTGGCGAGATCGCCTACGGCGCCAGCTTCATCGAATGGTTCGCCGAAGAAGCCAAGCGCGTGTACGGCGACGTCATCCCCCACGACAAGCCCGGCCGCCGGCTGGTAGTGATCAAGCAGGCCATAGGCGTGGTCGCCGCCATCACCCCCTGGAACTTCCCCAACGCCATGATCACCCGCAAGGTCGGTCCGGCCCTCGCCGCCGGCTGCACCGTGGTGCTCAAACCCGCTTCGGAGACGCCCCTGTCCGCCCTGGCCCTGGCCGAACTGGGCGAGCGCGCCGGCCTCCCCGCCGGGGTGCTGAACATCGTCACCGGCACCCGCTCGCGGGAGATCGGCGGCGAGCTCACCGGCAACCCGCGGGTGCAGAAGCTCTCCTTCACCGGCTCCACCGGCATCGGCAAGCTGCTGATGGCGCAATGCGCCGAAACCATCAAGAAGGTCAGCCTGGAACTGGGCGGCAACGCCCCCTTCATCGTCTTCGACGACGCCGACCTCGACGCCGCCGTGCAGGGCGCCCTCGGCTCCAAGTTCCGCAACAGCGGGCAGACCTGCGTCTGCACCAACCGCCTGCTGGTGCAGAGCGGCGTGCACGACGAGTTCGCCCGGCGCCTGGTGGCCGCGGTCAATGCCCTCAAGGTCGCCCCGGCGGACGAGGACGGCGCCCAGCAGGGCCCGCTGATCAACGCCAAGGCCGTGGAGAAGATCGAGGAACACATCACCGACGCCCTCGCCAAGGGCGCCACCCTCCTCGCCGGTGGCAAGCGCCACGCCCTGGGCGGCAGCTTCTTCGAGCCCACGGTGCTGGGGGATGTGACCGCCGAGATGCTGGTGGCCCGCGATGAAACCTTCGGCCCCCTGGCGCCGATCTTCCGTTTCGACACCGAGGAACAGGCCATCGCCCTGGCCAACGACACCGAATTCGGCCTCGCCTCCTACCTCTACACCCGCGACCTCGGCCGCGCCTGGCGCGTCAGCGAAGCCCTGGAATACGGCATGGTCGGCGTCAACGAAGGCCTCATCTCCACCGAAGTCGCCCCCTTCGGCGGCATCAAGCAATCCGGTCTCGGCCGCGAAGGCTCGAAGTACGGCATCGACGACTACATCGAACAGAAATACATGTGCCTCGGCATCGCCTGAAGCCCCCTGGTGGGCTGAAGCCCACCCTACGGGAATGCCCCACCCCACCGGGCAGCACCCCGTGGGAGCGAATTCATTCGCGAAGCTTTTCGCGGTTGAAACCACTCCCACAATCCCCCCAAAACGCCGCGCAATCCTGTAGGGGCGACTTCAGTCGCCAAGCGGCGCACAGCGCCGCCGTAGGTTGGCGCCACCCTGTGAGAGCGAATTCATTCGCGATGCTCTTCGCGGTTGAAACCGCTCCCACAATCCCCCTAACGCCGCGCAATTCTGTAGGGGCGACTTCAGTCGCCAAGCGGCGCACAGCGCCGCCGTAGGTTGGCGCCAAGCGCAGCGCGGCCCAACGGTGCAAGGCCCGGCCCCGGCTTTTTGCGGTTGAAACCGCTCCCACCGCTCACTGCCTCAAGGCTTGATGCCCTTCAGTTCCTGCAACAGCTCCAGCAGTTCCTGCAGCTTCTCCTCGCCCAGTTGCGCCTGGATGGATTGGTAGCCCTGCTCCATCTCCTGGCTCATGGACTGGAAGCAGGCCTCGCCCTGTTCGGTCAGGGCCAGGAGGATGCGGCGCTGGTCTTCGGCGACCTTGCGCCGGCGGACCATGCCGTCGCGCTCCAGGCGGGCGAGTACGCCGCTCATGCTGGGTTTGAGGATGCAGGCCAGGCGCGCCAGCTTGTGGCTTTCCATCTCGCCTTGCTGGCGGAGGATGCGGATGACCCGCCACTGCTGCTCGGTGAGCCCGTGGAGGTTGAGCTGGGGGCGGAAGAAACGCATGGCCGACTCACGGGCCTGCAGCAAGGTGAGGGTCAGGGAAGCACGGGTATTGGGCATGGATTGGGCAGTGTCGGAAATTAGTTCACAGTTTAACGAATGGCGCTTTCCGCGTCATGGCGAACGGCTCGCCTTGAGTTTCGCCCAGAAGGCGTCCAGGGCCATTTTCTGCTCCTGGTTGAGCCGCTCGAGCACGTACAGGCGCCGGCGCTCGTCGCTTTTCAGCACCTGCATGGGGCGCTCCTTGGCCAGCTCCGCCAGCTCGGGGGTATCGGCGGCCAGGGGCGAGTAGAACTGGCTGGCGCGGGCATCGGCCAGGGCGTTGCGCGGCTCCAGCAGGTAGTCGATGAAGCGGTAGGCCAGGTGCGGATGCTCGGCATTGGCGGGGATCGCCAGGCTGTCGATGAAGACCATCGCGCCCTCGTCGGGAATCCGGTAGCTGAGCGCCGGGTTGCGCGCGGAGGCGGTCAGCGCATGGCCGACCCAGGCCATGGCCACGCACAGGCGGCCGTCGGCCAGGGCATCGATGTAGGTGTCGTTGTCCAGGTGCCGCGCCATGCGGGCGATGCCCAGCAGGGGCTGCAGATTGCGCTCGACCTGCCGCGCGCCATAGCTCGACAGGCTGCGGCCCCGGTAGTTGAACCAGAGCGAGGCGGTCTCTTCCGGCGCGTCCAACAGGCCGATGCCGCAACCGGCCAGTCGCGCGGCCTGGCGCTCGTCGAACAGCAGCCCCCAGCTGTTGGGCAAGGGCCCGCCATAGCTGGCTTCGGCCAGCTTCGGGTTGACCACCAGTCCCACCGAGCCCCAGAGGTAGGGCACCGCATAGCGGTTGGCCGAATCGATGCCGGCGAGCATCGCCAGCAGGCCCACGTCGACGCTGGCGTAATGGCTGAGGCGCCCCGTATCCAGGGGCGCCAGCTGGCCGTTGTGGATCAGCCGCGAGAGCTGGAAGTGCGACGGCACGACGATGTCGAAGGCCTGCTCGCGGCCCAGGGCGGCATCCAGTTCCTCGGCGGCGGTCATGGTCTGGTATTCGACCCGGATGCCGGTCTGTTTCTGGAAGTCCGCCAGCACCTGCGGCTCGATGTAGTTCTTCCAGTTGAGGACCCGCAACACCTCCTCGGCCCGGGCTTCCAGGGCCAGCAACAGCATCGCCAGGCAGGCCAGCAGTCTCATCGCGCAACTCCTTGCAGGGAATGGGGCCGGCACCTGCCGGGTGCGCCATTAGGAGCGAGGCGACGCCCACCCGTCATGTTCGAGGCTGCCAGCTTCTTGCTTGCCCGTGCCGGATTCGCCCAAGCGTGACCCCGTTCCCATTCACCGCCCGGAAAAACCCGCGCCCGGGTCATTGCGGCCGGTCATTAACCTGTTCATGATCGAGCGATAAAAATACCTACAGGTCGCCCCCCATGAACGCACTGCTGCGCACGCAGACCCACCTCGGCCTCGCCCTCGCCATGCAGGCGCTGCAGGCCGCCCTGGATGCCGCCGCCGAGCAGGGCGCCCGGGTCAGCATCCAGGTGGTGGACGCCGCCGGCCTGCCGATCCACAGCGCGCACATGGACGGCGCCCCCGGCCCCAGTCGCGCCATCGCCCTGAACAAGGCCGTCACCGCCGCCGGCTTCGGCATCGCCACCAGCGCCTGGCAGGAGCGCCTCGAGGGCTGCTCCGCCGCCGTGCGCCAGGGCCTGCCCCTGCAACCGGGGATGGCCCTGTTCGGCGGCGGCGAGCCCTTCCACCACCAGGGCCGGGTGATCGGCGCCATCGGCATTTCCGGTGCCTCGGAACGGCTCGACGGGCTCTGCGCCCGCGCGGCCGTGGAGCGCGTCGCAGAGCTGCTGGCGCCAGGTTGACCCGGCGCCTGTCACCCCGGGTCAAGGTGACGGGCAGTGAGGGACAAGACCGCAAGGGGCCGCACGCCCCTTAATAGTCGCCAGCAGAACGCATTCCACCCACCGTTTCAGGCTGCAGTCATGATCAATATCGAGACACCCACCTACTACACGGCCACCAAGAAGTACGACCTCGCCTTCCCCTCCCTGGAGGCGGACCTGGACGCAGACGTCGTCGTGATCGGCGGAGGGTTCTCCGGGATCAACACCGCGCTGGAACTGGCGGAACAGGGCATCACCAACATCGTCGTGCTGGAGGCCCGCTACCTGGGCTTCGGCGGCACCGGCCGCAACGGCGGGCAGATCATGGCCGGCATCGGCCACGACCTGGAGAAGATCCGCAACGACGTGGGCGAGGACGGCCTGCGGCAGATCTTCGAGATCAGCGACCTGGGCGCCGACATCATCAAGGGCCGCATCGCCAAGTACGGCATCGACGCCGACTTCTGCCACGGCTACGGCTACATGGGCTTCAACGGCCGCCAGGAGAAGACCCTGCGCGCCTGGGAGAAGGAGTTCAAATCCCTCGGCTCGCCCCACGAGATCCGCTTCCTCGGCGGCTCCGAGGTGAAGCAGATCATCGGCTCCGACGCCTACAGCAGCGCCCTGCTGCACATGGGCGGCGGCCACGTGCACTCCCTCAACCTGCTGCTAGGCGAGGCCAAGGCCCTGGCCAGCCACGGGGTGAAGATCTTCGAATACAGCCCGGCGCTGGAAGTGACCTACGGCGAGCGCATCACCGTGCGCACCGGCAAGGGCTCGGTACGCGCCGGCAAGCTGCTCTGGGCCTGCGACAGCTTCCTCAACAAGCTGGAGCCGGAACTGCACAAGACCACCATCAACACCTACGCCTTCCAGATGATGACCGAGCCGCTCCCGGACGAGCTGATCCAGCGCATCAGCCCCATTCGCGGGGCCTACAGCGACATCCGCCCGGTCATCGACTACTACCGCGTGACCAACGAGAACCGCCTGCTGTTCGGTGCGGCGACGCCCTTCGTCGAGCACATTCCCGGCGATCTCAAGGCCTGGAACCGCAACCTGATGCTGAAGATCTTCCCCTACCTCAAGGACGTGAAGATCGACCTCGCCTGGGGCGGCCCCATGGCCTGCAGCCCCAACCTGTTCCCGCAGATCGGCACCCTGCCCGGCCGCCCCAACGCCTACTTCGTGCAGGGCTACTCCGGCTTCGGCGTCACCCCCAGCCACATCATCTGCAAGGTGCTGGCCGAAGGCATGAGCGAAGGCTCGTCGCGCTACGACCTGATCAGCTCGGTGCGGCGCATCAAGGTGGTCGGCAAGGACCATATCCGCCCGCTGCTGCTGACCGCCGGCAAGAGCTGGCATCAGGTGTCCGGCTACTGGAACGGCCGCCGTTGAATCTGATCGGCGCGGCTGCGCGTCGGCGGTACGGCGTTGGGATCGGCCTTGGAATGCTCATTCACAGATGTGAACTCCGCTCCCGCCTTGTACCGCTCCAGCTCGCTCGCGCCGGAAGCGGCTCAGGGAAGACTCAAGACAACGCAACCCCACTTTTTCATCACTCGCAGGAGAACTGCCATGTCCCTCACCCCCATCAAGACCGGTATCACCCTCGCTGAACTGGATGCCTGGGGCACCGTCGCCGACCTGGGTTCGGAAATCCTCGAAGGCGAGGTCAAGGCCTTCGGCAAGATGACCGCCGGCGCCCCCACCGACCCGGTCAGCGCGGCCTATTTCGGCACCACCGCCGGCAAATTCCGCATGGTCTACCCGTTCAACGAGCAAGCCACCGTGGTCACCGGCGAGGTGATCCTCACCGACGAATCCACCGGCCAGACCACCCGCTTCAAGGCCGGTGACAGCTGGTACGTCGCCAAGGGCACCCCGGTGCTCTGGGAAGTCCCCGGCGAGAGCTTCGTCAAGCACTACTACGCGGTGGCCTGACCTCTCCAGGTGCCTGCCCCCCGGGGCAGGTTCGCGCCACTGGCAACCTCTGCGGCGATGGTCTGCACTGCCCTCACCGCCCACACGAGGGTTCCTCCATGACGCCATCCCCCGTCGAATTCGCCAGGCACTGCCTGAGCACCTTCACCCACTTCGTCCCCGCCTCCCTCGGTGCCTTCTACCTGATCGACGATCAGTTGCAGGCCCGCGACTTCCAGCTGCTGGGCATGCACCCACAGATGCACGACGCCTACCTGCGCCATTACCGCCACCTCGACCCGCTGCAACCCGGCGCCTGCCTGGCCACCGGCCTGCCGGTGGTGCCCCTGCAAGCCGGCCAGGCACGCCAGGACGAGGCGCAGAACCGCGAGTACCAGGGGTTCCTGCGCGCCCATGAGGTGATAGACGTCGTTGAAGTCATCGCCCAGGCCGGCGAGCGCCCCGTGGCTGGGCTGTCCCTGCTGCGTTGCAGCGGCATGCCGGCGTTCTCGGGAAAGGAACTGGCCAGCCTGGCGGCCCTGCAGGGGATGATGGAAGCCGGTGTGCAGGCCCTGGTGCCCGCCGCCGAGCCGAAGCTGCAAGGCCTCACCCCGCGTGAACGGGAGATCGCCCTGCTGCTGCGCGAAGGCATCGGCAACAAGCAGCTCGCCCGCCACCTGGGCGTCGGCCTGCCGACGGTGAAGACCCACCTGCTCAACCTGTTCCGCAAGGTCGGTGCCAGCAGCCGCACCGAACTGGTGGCGATGCTGTTCCTCTGACGGCGCCCCTCAGCGCCCCGACTGCTGCACCAGGGTGGCGGGCACGACACCCGCCGGGGGCTCGCCCAGCTCGGTGCCCAGCAGGTGATTGACGAAGAGGTGGAACAGCTCCGATTGGCTGGAGATGCCCAGCTTGCTGTAGAGGTGCTTGCGGTGGTTCTTCACCGTGCCCTCGGCAATCTCCAGGTGCAGGGAGATCGACAGGCTGGAATGCCCCCGCAGGATCAGCCCGACTATGGCCTGCTCGCGCGCGGTCAGGCGGTCGGTGGCGAAGCCGGAGAAAGCCGCCGCCAGGTGCTCGGCGATGCTGCGCTCGGGCCGTGCCCCCAGCGACTGGGCGGCGACCTTGGCGTAATGGCGCTGGAGAAAGGCCTCCAGCGCCGGCTGGCAGAGCCGCAGCGCGGCCACGTCCTGATCCGAGAACACCGGCGAGCCGTTGCAGCGCATCAACGAATAGGCCGCGTAGGTGCCGCCGGGCAAGGGCGAAAGAAACACGATCTCCTCCGCCAGGCTGCCCGACGCCAGGGAAATGCACGGGTGCACGTCCGGCGAATTGAAATACTCGCCCTCGAAGAAGGCATCCGGCGCCAGCTCCGCCATGCGGTAGAGGCCGGCGGGCCGACCATGGGCGCAGGCGGTGTAGACCGGGTCCAGCAGGTAGGTGCCGTTGACGTAGCGCTGCATCGCGCCGGGCTCGGGGATGCCGTGCAGGTTGTCGTGCAGCAGCGCGGGGCTGCCGCCGGCGGGGTAGACGAAGATGCAGCTCTGATCGAAGGGCGCCAGGGCCTGCAACGCCTCGTCCAGGCGCTCGGCGAAGGCCGTCGTCTCCACGCTGGCGATCAGCTCGGGGCTGTGTGCGTGCCAGGCTTCCAGCACCTGCCAGCCCTGGGAATGGGAGAGTCCTGCTGCGTGCGCCATGCTTCACCTTCTTGTTGTCCGGCCGCCCCGCCCAGGTGCAGAAATGGGCCTTGGGGCGCGCGTTTCAGGGGTGTTTTCAAGAAAGCATTTTGCTTGCCACAACGCCCTCCACGCCAGCGCTTTTCAGCGCGACCGTAGGGGCGAATTCATTCGCCCAGCGGTGCGCAGCACCGCCGTAGGTTGGTGCCAAGCGCAGCGCGGCCCAACGATGCAAGGTCAGGCCCCGCCACGTTGGGCTTCGTCCCTCAGCCCAACCTACACAGTGCAGTCCTGTAGGAGCGAATTCATTCGCGATGCTTTTCGCGGCTGAAGCCGCTCCCACAACCCAACCCCAAAAGCCTCACCACCTGATAACCCCCACCGCTTGCGCCCCCCAATGAAAAAGCCCGAGGCAGTCACCTGCATCGGGCTCGTCCGGCTGCGTTCCCTGCTACACGGACGAAAAGCCGTTATCGACGAACAGATGGGCACCGCTGACGAAGGAGGCATCGTCGGAGGCGAGGAACAGCGCGGCCCGCGCCACCTCCTCCGGCTCGCACAGGCGGCCCTGCTGGGCGGCGATGTCGGCCTCGCTGGCGTTGACGCCCATGGCTTGCAGGTCATGCAGCTCGCGCATGCCGTGGGCGGTGCGGATGAAGCCGGGCGCCACCGCGTTGCAGCGGATGCCGCGGTCGCGGAACTCGACGGCGATGGCCCGGGCGAACATCTGGCAAGCGCCCTTGGTGGCGTTGTAGACCACCTCCCCCGGCGTGGCGTACTGGGCGGAGATGGACGAGGTGCAGACGATGCTGCCCTTGCCCTTCGCCAGCATCTGCGGCAGCACGGCGCGGGTCATCAGGAACATGCTCTTGACGTTGACCGCCATCAGCCAGTCCCACTCCTCTTCCTGCACTTCCAGAAAGGGCTTCACGATCAACGTACCGGCATGGTTGAACAGCACGTCGGCCGGGCCCAGCGCGGCGAGGCTCGCCGCCACCGCCGCCTCCACCTGGTCGGCCTGGGACACATCGGCGCCCAGGCCGATGGCCCGTCCACCCTCGGCTTCGATCTGCGCCGCCAGGGCGCGGGCGGCCTCGGCGTTGCGGTCGATGATGGCGACCGCCGCCCCCTCGCGGGCGAACAGCCGGCTGGCCGCCTCGCCGCAGCCGCCGGCGCCCCCGCTGATGATCGCGACCTTGCCGTGCAGGCGTGGTTGGTTGGAAAGCATGGCAACTCCTGGTTCAAGGGTTCTGTGTAGACGTGGCGGGGAACGAATCGGCCCCGCCACGTGGCGTGCATGGGGTTATCCGAGAGTGGGCTTCAGCGCGGGTGCCCCTCGCGGCCGCCACTGACGGCGAAGGCCTCTTCCGGCGACAGCACCAGGCGGTGACGGCGGTAGAAGGCGAAATAGGCCATGCCGATCAGGTACCAGGCGGCCGCGCCCAGGGCGGCCCATTTGTAGAGCGGGTCGAGGAACTGGTAGATCAGCGTGATGGCCGAGATGCCGATCACCACCAGCGCGCCGAACACGCCGTAGGGGCTGCGATAGGGGCGCGGCAGGTCCGGGTGCAGGCGGCGCAGGCGGATGAAGGCGATGCTCTGCAGGATGTAGGAGATCATCCCGGCGAACACGATCATGCTGACCATGATCCCGCCCATCAGCGCGTTGTTCTCGCGGCCGAAGCTGAACCAGAACACCAGCAGGATGCTCAACGCCAGCAGCGAGCCGGTCAGCAGAGCGACGTTGGGCGTCTTGTTCACCGGGTGGGTGACCGATAGCGCGGTGGGCAGGTAGCCGGCGCGGGACAGGGAGTAGATGTTGCGCCCGGCAGCAAAGCTGCCCGCCAGGAAGGACGCCGCCAGGCCCAGCACCGCCACGGCCGAGAGCACCTTGCTCGCAGTGTGCCCGAAGATCTCGCGGAAGCCGTCCAGCAACGGCTCGCCCGAGCTGCTCATGGCGAAGGCGCCACCGCCGATGGAGGCACTGAAGAACAGCACGCCCAAAGCCAGCACGGTGAGGATCAGGATGCCGAACACCAGCGCGCGCGGCACATGGCGGCTGGGGTCGTGGGACTCCTCGGCGGTCAGCGGCAGCTGCTCGATGGCGAGGAACATGTACACGCCGAAGGGCAGCGCCAGCATGATTCCGGTGAGGCCGAAGGGCAGCCAGGGCCCGTTGCCGCCGGCCACTTCCACCGGCGTGCCGGCGTCACCTGCGGCCAGGTTCAGGGCCTTGGCGGCGAAATCCACATGGGGGATGGCCGTGGCGAAGAAGAACACCAGCACACCGATGGCCGCCAGGGTGATCACCACCACCACGCGCATCGACACGCCCAGCCCACGCACAGAAAGCAGCAGCATGCAGGCGTAGCCCACCAGCCACCACAAGGGCTGCCACTCCGGCGCGGTGCCGAAGATCGCCGACAGGTAGGTACCCATGAAGAACATATTGCCGGCGGGCGCCAGGATGAACTCGATGTTCTCCGCCAGCCCGGTGCTGAAGCCGCCCCATGGCCCCAGGGTGGTACGCGCGAAGGAATAAGCACCGCCGGTGTGGGGCAGCGCGGCGGACATCTCGCCGATGGACGAGCACAGCAGCAGGTACATGAAGGCGATGATCACGGTGGCCGCCAGCATGCTGCCGAAACCCTGTGCCAGGCCCAGGTTCCAGCCGGAATACTGCCCGGCGATCACCGCGCCCACACCCAGCACCAGCAGGGTGAAGAACCCCGCATGGCGCTGCAGCGTGCGCTGCTCGAAATAGCCGGCCGACACATCCTGGTAGCTCACGCCACCGCTGCCCGAGGCAGGCCGCCCCAGTGTGGTGCTCTCGTTCATCTCGCCCCTCCCCTTGTTCGGTTTGTTTTGTTGGGTATGGGGGATGGTCGGGGCAAATGAAGGGGATGGGTATGTCCCTAAAGGGACAGCTCGAAAAAGCAGCTGGAAGCTGGAAGCCGAAAGCTGGAAGAAAAAGCGGCTCTGGCTTCTGGCTTCTGGCTTCTGGCTTCTGGCTTCTGGCTTCTGGCTTCTGGCTTCTGGCTTCTGGCTTCTGGCTTCAAGCTTCAAGCTTCAAGCTTCAAGCTTCAAGCTTCAAGCTTCAAGCTTCAAGCTTCAAGCTTCCGGCTGCTCCTCATCCCTCCGGTTGATACCCCCAACCGCCCCATCTGGCGACCATTGAGTCCTCATCAACAAGAACGAGGACCGCTTCATGACCACCCAATCCGACTGGATCACCGTAGGCGCCCTGGCCGAGGGCTTTGCCCCGGAGGCCTTTATCCTGCCCAACCTGGCCGATCTCGACGGCAAGCGCTTCGACCTGCAGTTCGACAACGGCTGGAGCATTGCCCATGTGTTCGCCGATGGGCACCTGGACTGGGCGCTGGCCGACGGTTCTTCCAGCGGTCGCTCGCCCTACCGCGCCACCTCGGTGCGCCCGGGCATCTACCTGGTGGACTTCATCAAGGAAGAACACGGCCAGCTGTGGTCCGTGACCCTGGTGCTGGACACCGCCGCCAGCGCGTTCAGCGCGGTGCTGGGCCGCCTGCCCGATGCCGCCGCCACCCGCGAGGGCCTGTACGGCCGCGCCCTGGCCGGCAAGAGCCTGACCGGCGTCGAAGTGCAGTTCTTCCACGGCACCCTCGACCGCCCCTTCCAGCCGGGCGCCTGCCCCCACGCGCCGACCGCCGAGCTGGTGGGCCTGCGCAACCGCTACCGCTACAGCCCCACCGAGGTCTACGAGCACGTCTACCTCAACGAGAACTACTACAGCTGGCAGTGCCTGGCGGGCGTCGAGAAGGGCCTGTGCGACACCGACCGCTGCCACTACCTCAAGATCGCCGACGAGCTGTACCTGTTCGTCTGGCGCGAGAAGATCGTGCCCACCCTCGGCGTGGTGATGATCGACCTCAAGGCCCACCGCAGCGACGGCAAGATCTTCGGCTATGCCGACGGCGATTTCGGCGCCCTCTCCAACTTCCCCGTGTCCTCCCATTGCGACGTGCTCAACCGCACGGTGTATGGCGATGCATAAGCGCACGGTGGTGATCACAGGGGCCGGCACCGGCATCGGTGAAGCCTGCGCCCGGCGCCTGGGGCGCGAAGGCGCCAACCTGGTGCTGATCGGCCGCCGCGCCGAGCCCCTGCAACGGGTCGCCGCCGAGTGCGGCGGCCTGGTGCTGGTGGGCGATGCCGCCAGCAGCGCCGACTGGGCCGGCTTCGTCGCCGCCATCCACGCACGCTTCGGCGGTATCGACGCACTGCTCGCCTGTGCCGGCGGCCACGGCCTGGGCAGCGCCACCGACACCAGCGACGACGCCTGGCAGGCGGCCATGCGCGGCAACCTCGACACCGCCTTCCACAGCGCCCGCGCCTGCCTGCCGTCGCTGCTGGAGCGGCGCGGTAGCATCGTCCTGCTGGGCTCCATCGCCTCCCTGGCGGCGGGCCCGGAGGTGTGCGGCTACACCACCGCCAAGCATGCGCTGCTGGGCCTCACCCGTTCGCTGGCGCGGGACTACGGACCCCAGGGCGTGCGGGTCAACTGCGTATGCCCCGGCTGGGTGCGCACGCCCATGGCCGACGAGGAAATGCAGCCGCTGATGCAGCACCACGGCGAGAGCCTCGACGCTGCTTACGCGCGGGTCACCGCCGAAGTGCCCCTGCGCCGCCCGGCCCAGGCGGAGGAGATCGCCGCGCTGTGCCGCTTCCTGATCAGCGACGAGGCCTCCATCCTCACCGGCGCCACCCTGGTGGCCGACGGCGGCTCCAGCATCGTCGACGTGCCCACCCTCGCGTATACGCGGCTTGGCGGTGCGTCATGAGCCCCGCCTTCGATTTCACCGGCCGCAGCGTGCTGGTCACCGGCGGCGCCCAGGGCATCGGCCGGGCCATCGTCGAAGGCTTCGCTGCCTGTGGGGCGCGGGTGCTGATCGCCGACCTGCAACAGGCCCCGGCCGAAGCCCTGGCGCAGTCGCTGCGCGACGCCGGCCGCGAGGTGCATGCGGCGGCCATCGACCTGGCGGACCGCGACGCCATCCTGCAGTTGCTCGGCGGCCTGCCCCGGCTCGATGTGCTGGTGCACAACGCCGGTTACTTCCCCTTGAGGCCGCTGCAGGAGATCGGCCCGGAGCTGCTCGATCGCACCCTGACAGTAAACCTCGGCGCGCTGTTCTGGCTCACCCAGGGCGCCCTGCCGCTGTTCCGCCAGCAGGGGCGCGGCTGCGTGCTGGTCACCTCCTCGGTGACCGGGCCACGGGTGGCCTACCCGGGGCTCACCCACTACGCGGCGTCCAAGGCCGGGGTGAACGGTTTCATCCGCAATGCGGCACTGGAGCTGGCCGCCGAGGGCGTGCGCGTCAACGGGGTGGAACCGGGGATGATCCGCACCCCCGCCATGGGCAACCTGGGCGACGGGGAGCATGCCGCCGCCATCGCCCGGGGCGTGCCCCTGGGGCGCCTGGGGGAACCTGGTGACATCGCCGCCGCCATGCTGTTCCTCGCTTCGGACCAGGCCTCCTACATCACCGGGCAGACCCTGGTGGTGGACGGCGGCGCCACGCTCCCGGAGACCCTCGCGGCCACCGGCGGCTGAATGCCGAAGGCCAGCGCCGGCGGGGGTCGCCGGCCTATCCTGCATCTGTAGGATGGTGACCCCCGCCACCCTTGGCGATACTCGTTCCAGGCCCTGCCTCGTCGTACAGACACCGGCCACCCACTGATGACTGAGAGCCGCTCGCCGGCTCCGACAAAAACAACAAAGTCGCAGACAGGTACCTCCCATGAGCCAGATCGACGAACACCTCATCACCCCCCGCCGTTTCGCCGCCTTCAACGCCTGCGTGCTGGAGCTGCAACGACTGGCCCAGGAACAACCCCTCGCCCGTTTCCATCGCCACGCCCTGCAACGCCTGCAGGCGCTGCTGGCTTTCGACAAGGCCTGGTGGGGGCACGCGGCGATGGTCGCCGACCTGCCGGAGGAACACAGCTCCCAGGTGTTCGGCCTGCCCGCCAGCTACGTGGAGGACTGGCAGTCGATCCGTGAGCAGGACATCACCGTCGGCCTGGTGCAGTCGCAACCCGGGCGCTCGGTGATCGTCGACAGCCAGGCCGAAGACACCCCCGCCGGGCTGCGCTGGCTGGGGCGCAAGCACGGCTTCGGTGAATTCCTCTGCGTGATCCACATCGACCCGAAAACCCAGCTCAGCGTGCACCTGACGCTCTACCGCCGCCCGGGCGCGCCGCGCTTCGGCGAGGAGGAGCGCTTCCTCCTCGACCAGGTGATGCCGCACCTGGTGGCCGCCGAGGGCGCCAACCAGATCCGCGCCCTCGTGGCCCTGCGTGAAACCCTGGACGGGCCCAACACCCTGGCGCTGGCCGTGTGCGACCGCCAGCGCACCCTGCACTACGCCGAGCACGGCTTCGTCGAACGCCTGCTGCTGGAATGGCCACGCTGGAGCGGCCCGCGCCTGCCCGAGGCGGTGGACGCCGCCGGCTACCGGGGCCAGCACCTGCAGCTGGACGCCACCGAAGTCGGCGACCTGCTCCTGCTCAGCGCCCGCCTGCGCCCCGCCCTGGCGCAACTGAGCGCCCGGGAAACCGACGTCGCCGAACGCTTCGGCGGCGGCAGTACCTACAAGGAAATCGCCCGCGACCTGGGCCTGGCGCCGAACACCGTGCGCCATCACATCCGCAGCATCTACGACAAGCTCGGCATCAACGGCAAGGCGGGCATCGCCCACCTGCTGCACCACACCTCGAACTAAACCCACCCGCTCCCTCCACCTGCCCCGAAGACGGCGGGACGGGGAGCCTTTGCCTGCACCTACCCGCCAGAGGAACCCTGCACATGCACAGCCGCTACACGCTTCCGCTTGCCCTCGCCGCCGCCCTTGCCGCTTCCAGCGCGCAGGCCGCCGACCTCAATGCCCGCGACTTCGTCTCGGCACCGGTGGGCACCGTGCTCGGTGTCGGCTACCTGCCGCTGACCCGTGCCAACGACTACCACGGCGCGGGCGACAGCACGGGCAAGGCCGACCTCGCAGTCAACGCCTTCGCCTGGCGCCAGCTGATCTTCACCGACATCTGCGGCACCCTGTGCACCCCGCAGTTCATCGTCCCCTACGTGGACGTCGACATCCGTGCGCCAGGCGCCGCCAGCCGCAGCAGCGAACGCGGCCTGGGCGACCCGCAGGTGGGCGGCACGCTGTTCTTCATCAACGACCCGCAATCGCGCACCTACAGCGGCCTGCTGACCATGCTCACGGTGCCGGTGGGCGAGTACCACGGGCGCAACCCGGACGCCTCCCCCGGCGCCAACCGCTGGGCCCTGCACCTCAACTACAACTACACCCAGGGCGTCGGCGAGAACTGGATCCTGGAGGCCAACCTCGAAGCCCAGGTCTATGGCAAGAACGACGACTACTTCGGCCAGGACCTGGAGCAGAAGCCGCTTTACCGCCTGCAGGCCTTCGCCTCCTACGACTTCACCCCCAGCACCTACGGCGCCCTGCGCCTGATCCACGCCGACGGCGGCGAGCTGGAATTCAACGGCCGCACCCTCGACGACACCCACCAGCGCTACACCCAGCTCGGCTTCGAAGTGGGCCACTGGCTGGACCGGCGCAACCAGGTGCTGCTGGGCCTGACGCGCAACGTCGCCACCGAGAACGCCTTCGAGCAGAACAACCTGCTGCTGCGCTTCGTCCATGTCTTCTGAGGGCCACGCCATGACCACCGCCGTTTCCGCGGGGCTGCCCCGCACCCGCCTGCTGGCCATCGTGCTGTTCGCCGCCATCGTCCCCTGCGTGCTGATGGCCGCGCCGGCCATCGCCACCCAGTACGCCCTCCAGCTCGGCCTCGGCCCGGCGCAGATCGGCCAGCTGTTCTCCGCCGAGCTGGCCGCCATGAGCCTGGCCACCCTGCCCGCCTACCTCTGGCAGCCGCGCCTGGACTGGCGGCGGGTGGCGCGCGGCGCAGCCCTGCTGTTCATCGTCGCCAACCTGGCGTCGGCCTGGGCGAGCGCCTTCCACCCGCTGATGGCCCTGCGCGTGGTCAGCGCCCTGGCCGGCGGCACGCTGATGGTGCTGTGCATCGCCAGCGCGGCGCAGAGCCAGGACCGCGACCGCGTGTACGGGCTCTGGGTCATGGGCCAGTTGGTGCTCGGCGCCATCGGCCTGTGGCTGCTGCCGCCGCTGTTCGAGCGTTTCGGCCTGCAGGCGCTGTACCTCGGCCTGGCCCTGCTGATGCTGCTGTGCCTGCCGCTGGCGGGCAGCTTCCAGGGCGTCACCCCGGCCACCCGCACGCTTGAGCGGGCATCCGGTGGCATCGGCTGGCGGGCGTTGCTGGCGCTGTTCGCCGTACTGGCCTTCTACGTCGGCCTCAGCGGCGTGTGGACCTTCATCGGCAGCATCGCCGGTGCTGCGGCCATCGACCCGGCCAGCAGCGGGCGCATCCTCGCCGTCGCCACCCTGCTGGGCATCGCCGGTTCGGCCTGCGCCGCGCTGATCGGCAAGCGCTGGCCGCGCGGGGCGATGCTGCTGCTCGGCTACGCCCTGATGACCGGTGCGGTGCTGCTCCTGCTCGACCAACCGGGCCTCGCGCGCTTCGCCACGGCGGCCCTGGTGTTCAAGTACACCTGGACCTTCGCCCTGCCCTTCATCCTCGCCTGCCTGGCCGACCTGGACCGCGACGGCAGGTTGATGAACACCACCAACCTGCTGATCGGCGGTGGCCTCGCCCTCGGCCCCGCCATCGCCGGCCCGCTGCTGGAAAGCAGCGTCGGCATGCGCGGCGTGCTGCTGCTCAGTGCCACCTGCCTGCTGCTGTCCTTCGCCGCACTCAGCCTCGCCCGCCTGCAAAGCGGCGCGCCGTCCCCTTCCCTCGACAACACCGGAGCCAATCCATGAGCCGCCGTACCGCCTTCTTCTCCGATGAACTCTGCTTCTGGCACAGCGCCGGCATGCACGCCCTGACCCTGCCCGTGGGCGGCTGGGTGCAACCGCCGGCCGCCACCGGCTTCGCCGAGTCCCCCGAAACCAAGCGCCGGCTGAAAAGCCTGCTGGATGTCTCCGGCCTGTCCCGCCAGTTGCTGCAACGCAGTGCGGAGCCGGCCACGGACGAAGATCTGCTGCGCGTCCACCCGGCCCACTACCTGCAACGCTTCAAGGCCCTGAGCGACGCCGGTGGCGGCGAGCTGGGCAGCGAGGCGCCCATCGGCCCCGGCAGTTACGAGATCGCCAAGCTCTCCGCCGGCCTGGCCATCGCCGCGGTCGACTGCGTCATGCGGGGCGAGGCGGACAACGCCTACTCGCTGTCGCGCCCGCCGGGCCACCACTGCCTCGCCGACCAGGCCATGGGCTTCTGCTTCCTCGCCAACATCGCCATCGCCATCGAGGCGGCCCGGGCCCGCCACGGCCTGCGACGGGTGGCGGTGATCGACTGGGACGTGCACCACGGCAACGGCACCCAATCGATCTACGAGGAAGACGGCGAGGTGCTGACCGTTTCCCTGCACCAGGAGAACTGCTACCCGCCGGGCTACAGCGGTCTGGAGGATCGCGGGCGCGGCGCCGGCCTGGGCAGCAACATCAACATCCCCCTGCCCGCCGGCAGCGGCCACGACGCCTACCTGCAGGCCATGCGCCGCATCGTCTTGCCGGCGCTGGAGCGCTTCCGCCCGGAGCTGATCGTGGTCGCCTGCGGCTACGACGCCAACGCCGTGGACCCGCTGGCGCGCATGCTGCTGCACAGCGACTCGTTCCGCGGGATGACGGCGCTGTTGCGTGAAGCGGCGGAGGGGCTGTGCGGCGGGCGCCTGGTGCTGGTGCACGAGGGTGGCTACGCGGAGGCCTACGTGCCCTTCTGCGGGCTCGCGGTGATGGAGGAGCTGTCTGGGGTGCGTACCGCCGTGGAAGACCCGATGCTGGCCTTCATCCAGCTGCAGCAGCCCGGCGAGGCCTTCGCCGGCTTCCTGCATGACCAGGTGGAGCACCTGGCCACGCAACTGGGCTAGGAAGATGAATGGAGCCGCCGTCAAAAGCCGGCGGCGGCCTCCATCAACGCGCCGGCCCGGAAGTCCTTGGGCGAGCGCTCGAAGTGCTTCTTGAACGACCGGCTGAAATGCGCCGAATCGGTAAAGCCCCACTTGTAGGCGATCGAGGTGATGGACTCGCCCCGGAGGATGGGGTTGGCCAGGTCATCGGCGCTGCGCTGCAGGCGCGAGCGCTGGATATAGCGGCAGACGCTGTCGCCCTGCTCCTCGAACAGCCGGTACAGGTGGCGGACCGAGATATCCAGGCGGTTGGCCAGGGCCAGCGGCGTGAGGTTGGGCTGGGACAGCGACTCGTCGATGATCTTCTGCACATAGCTGCGCAGGTTGGCGCCTTGCAGGGAATCGCAGTTGCCGGCCTCCACGCGATCCTGGCCCAGCGCCGGCTCCAGCAGGGAGATGAAGGCGTTCTCCAGGGCCTCGATCTCGTCATCGTCCGAACCCGCCTGTTCGCGGCACAGCTGGTCCATCAGCAGGTGCAGCATCTTGCCGCTGGCGCGGGTCGAGGAAATCTTGCCGAACTTGGCCTGCTTGGACTTGAACGCGCGCTCCACCGCCTCGCGCGGCAGGTGCAGGGAGGCGTGGTCGATCAGGCCGAAGGGGGTGATCTCGCAGGCGCCCACCGAATCCATCAGCAGCAGCTCGCCCGGCGCCAGGTCGATGCTCACACCGCCCTGCGCCACCCGGGAAAAGCCGCTGCGCTGGCTGATCAGGAAGCAGTGGCGGTCGTCATCGCGATCGGCCTTGAGGGAAGAACGGGAAATAAGCCCGGCATTGGTGCGCAGGTGCGCCATGGTGAGGCCGGAATGGCATTGCGCGGAGATCTCGCCGATGAACAGCGAACGGCTGGTAGCCAGTTGGGTTTCGAACCTGCCGCAGATGTTCTGCAGCGACTTTTGCCAGTCTTCCAGACCGCCACGGGCTTCTTGAGCACGCATACGAACCTCCGGAGTTATCTTGTTTTTGTTGCGAGATTGTTAACATGTTATCTATGCGAGCGCAACAAGGACTCGATGGCGTCCGAAGATGCAGTTTCGGTGCCAGACACACCGGCTGGCACGGATTGCCCGAGGCTGAGCGGCTGCCTGTCAACGCGACTCCCGGGGCCTCTTCGAATGAATGCTGGCAACGGGCTAAATCGCACGAGCCCTCTTTCGTGTTGAGTCATGCAAGGCATGATCGACACACCGCGCCGAAACACGTGAATGCCTCCATACAGTCAGGAAGAACATGAAAACGAAGGAAGTGAAGCTCCACCGAGATGACCACTGGCGGGTGGAGCTCGACGAACTGCTCTCAAGGATTCCCGACAACGATCTCGACTGGCATCTGCTCGAATATGACGGGGGTGGGGAAATTCCCGATCAAAAGCTCGATGACCGAGTTCTGCGACTACCTGGAGTCGTTGCCGTATGGAATGAAGTTCGACTGGCGTGGGATCAGGGATTTCGCTGCAGGTCTGGACTCCACCAATGACTGTTTGCTGGTGGCCATCAGCAAGAACGGCCGCATCGACGCTGCACGCCTTGCAGAGGACGACTACAGCCACTGCGAAATTGCCCTGAGGGCATTCGACAGCTCAACGTGGACACTCTGCGCAGCCGACCATAAGGTGTTCGAACACTTGGTTGGCAAGGCCGAACGTGGTTGAGCCGCACAGAGAAAAAGGAGCCGGATTGATGCTTTCCTCTACGCAACCCGCATCCTTGGATACCCACGAGGAACAGGTCCCCAACGAAGTCGTCGGCCATATGGTCAAGGATGGCCTCACCCCCATCGCCGCCTGGCGCCGACACCTGGGGCTTTCCCAGGCGGAAGTGGCCGCGCGCATCGGTATCAGCCAACCGGCCTATGCCCAGCAGGAACAGGCCGCCAAGCCACGCAAGGCCACCCGCGAGAAGGTCGCTGGCGCCCTCGGCATCGCACCGCAGTTGCTGGATCGCTGAAACGAAAAGCCCCGGCACTCTGGCCGGGGCTTCTTTTGCGTTCTCGCCCTACCTCAGCGGGCCAGCACCGCCAGCACGATGACCAGCAATACGATGCCGCCGGCAATCACCAGGGCCTGGATGCCCGAGCGTTCCTTGCGGGCGCCCCGGGTCTTCTTCGGGTGATGGGTGCCCATGCCCGGCTTGAAGCCGGTGGCCCTGGGCCCTTTCAGTTTGTGCGATGCCATGACTCACTCCTTGTTGAATGCCGACATGCCGAGAACCTAACACCCGCCCGCCGCCCACTCCAAGCCCCCGTTTGCCGCCATAGCGCCAGCCTGCATAATCCCGCCTCATGCCCCCAGCCAGGGAACCGCCCGGATGCCCACCAAAGCCCCGATCACCCGTGCCTACTGCGTCCAGCTGGACGAGGTGCTGTCCATCGCCGAAGCGCGCCGGGCGTTCTTCTCCCTGCCCGAGCCGCGCAGCCGTTTCGACTTCCTCTGCTCCAGCGAGGCCTGCCGCGCGCTAGGCACCAAGGTCACCGCGGCGAACTACGACAAGCAGCCGAACGAGACTTACAAGGCCGCGCACTTCCGCGAGAACCCGCACTCCAGCCACGCGCCCGACTGCGAATGGATGGCCGACGAGGAGGACGAGGACGCCGACGGCAAGCTGCCCGGCGAGAGCGAGGCCGAGGCCCGGCAGCGCCACGCCCGGCGCAAGTTGCATGACTACATCGACGTGTTCGAGCCCCCGGTCGAACGGGCCAGGCCCAGCGCCGACAAGCCCGAAATGCCAACCGCCCCCACGCGCAAGCCCACCGGCACTCCCGATGAAGCCCCGGCACCGCGCAACGAGAAGAAATCGGCCAACCAGCGCACCAGCAGCCTGGAGCGCCTGGTGGAGTGCTACCGGCAAGCGCGGCTGGAGCTTGGCGACGACGAGTTCAAGGCCATGCGCCTGCGCGTGGTGGGCGAAGGCGAGATGCCCCTGGGCGCGTACTTCAAGGCGATCAAGTACGCCAAGCTGGGCAACGCCAACCGGGTGTTGCAGGGTGGCGCGCTGCTGGTGGACCGCTACGGCAGCGGCTTCAAGTTGAAGTTCTACGACCGCATCGATAACAAGCCGGTGTTCCTCTACATCTCCAAGGAGCAAATGGACGCTTACCGCTTCAAGGGCTACCTGGATGGCTTGCTGAGGGAAGAGGTGGACTACTTCCGGGTCTTCGCCATGGGTGAGCTGGCACTGTCCCCCAGCGGCAAGAGCCTGGACCTCAGGGTCGCCGACCTGCGCCAGCTGGTGCTGATCCCGGGCATCAAGAAGGCCCCCGCGACGGAGGCCTGACGCCACTCAAAAGCCCGCCAGCACCCGAGCCAGCGCCGGCAGCGCATTCAGCAGGTGGGCCTGCTGCGCGTCGTCGAGGCGGATGTAGCGACGGAACGCCGGCATGCGGTTGACCACCTCGCTGGCGCCCATGTGTTCCAGCAGCACCCGCCAGTGGCCGTCCTCGCGTTCGATGCGCAGGCGCTTGAAGTCCAGGGGCATCAGCGCGGCCCGCAAGGCCGGGTCACTCTCCAGCGCGGCGATCACGCCAGCCAGCTCGGCCGCCTCCCCGGCGCGCCGGGTGCAGGCCAGGCCCTGGCGGCGGATGGCGCCGGTGTGACGCAGCTCCAGCTTCACCACGCCCTGCCCGCATGACGGCACCTGCAGGCTGAACTCGGTGAGCACCAGGTGCATCAGCAGTTCCGACTGGGTGCGCTCGCGGGCCTCCACCTGCAGGCCGTCGTCCAGGGTAAAGCGCCCCTGGCCTGGCTCCAGCGCCTCGAAACCGAGGCCGCCGAGGTTGCGCCGCACCAGGGCCAGGGTCGCCCCCGGCCGGTAGCCGGAGGGCGCACGGGTGTTGCCGAAGAACTCACGCAGTGCGGGAAGCATGGCCATAGCTCTCGCTGGGGTGGATGCCCGGCTCATTGGCGAATTCCTTCTCCAGCACCTCTTCCACCGGCACCGGGCGGAACGGGTTGACCTTCTGCACCACCACCGTCCAGAACAGCGCGTAGGCGGCGGTGAGGCCGAGCATCACGGCGAAGGGGCCGTAGATGTCCTTGGGGTTCATGCCCGGCGGGGTGATGAACCACATGCCCAGCAGGATGCCGACGCTGGAGATGATCTGCGGCAGCGGGAAGAACGGCGACTTATAGGCACGCGGCAGGTCCGGGCGGCGGATGCGCAGGATCACCACAGAGATCGTCACCAGCAGGTAGGCGGTGCTCCAGGCGCAGACGGCGGCCAGCACCAGGTGGAAGATGTTGTCGGTGTTGCCACCCAGCCAGGCAGCGTGCAGGCAGGGGATCAGCACGGCCACGGCGATGCACAGCAGCGGCGTCTTGTAGCGCGGGTGCAGGTAGGCGAAGACCTTCGGCAGCGCGCCGTCCACGGCCATGCCGTACATGATGCGCGGCACGCCGGCCATCAGGGTGTTGATGGTGGCGGCGCCGGCGAAGAGGAAGCCGATACCCAGCCAGATCGGGCCGATATCGCCCATCACCTGCTGGGCGAACTGCGGGATGGCCATGGGCGTATCCAGCAGGTGCACGCCGGTGGCCTCGTCGAGCAGCACGTTCTCCACCTGGCGCTTCATCGCCGCGCCGTAGATGAACATGCAGGAGGCCACACCGAACAGCCCGAGCGCCATGGCGCGGGGCATGGTGCGCGCGGAGTTGCGCAGGTCCGGCGCCAGGGGCGTGACGAACTCGCAACCGACGAACATGAACATCGCCATGCCCACCAGGGACAGGATGGTCACCAGGTCGGTGCCCACCATCGAAGTGCCGAACCAGCCGTCCAGCTGCACGGCGGGCGCGGCGATCAGGCCGGCCACGCCGAACACCATCAGCGTCGTCCACATGCCGAAGGTGAGGATCACCTCGGCCTTGCCGAACACACTGACGCCGAAGCCGTTGAGGATGCCGAAGACGATGACGAAGCCCACCCCCAGCAGCCAGGAACCGCCGGCCGACTCGGCCAGGGTGTTGAGGTGCTCGAAGTTAACCAGGGCCATGACCCCGGCCAGGATGGTTTCCGCCGTGCCGGCGAACACATGCACGATCAGGTAGGCAGCGATGGTGCCGGTGATGGCGAAGAAGCGCCCCATGCCACAGGCGATGTAGTCGTAGACCGAGCCCGTGGTGGGCAGGATCGACGCCGCCTCGGCGAAGGTGGTGGACTGCGCCAGCATCATCACCATGGCGATCAGCATGGCCACGGCGAAGGCGCTGCCGCCGATGCCGAAGCCCATGGTGGCGGTAAGGATCACCGGGCTGGCCATGATCAGGCCGATGGTGCTGGCCAGCGCGGTGGGGAACCCCACCGAGCCTCGATTCAGGTGTGCGGTGAGCTTGGCGTTGATCGACATCGTCAGGGCCCTCGAATGCATTGTTCTTGTTTATCGTTATCCGGCCGGGGTGGCCGGTGCGGTCGTAGCCGCAGGTTCCCCACCACTGTGCGCCCGCCCTCCCCGGGCGTCTTGCCCCTGCCTGCCGCTGCTCTTGTTGCAGCCTGACATCCCCGCGCCGCGCCGCTTCCAGCCTGGCCGCCGCGTGCAAACCGGCTGGCAGCCTCGAACAAGACTCGCCCCCACCACGCCCTCGTTAATAGCCGTCGCCGCGCCGGGCGCCTCCGCGCTCCCCCGGGCGGCATGCCAACTCACAGGGCGTTGCCCCGGACGTACAACACAGAAGAATACGAGGGAGAGAACCATGAGGAAAACGCTCCGTTTGCAGCCGCTGGCCAGTGCCGTCGCCCTGGGCACCGCGCTGCTGGCCGCCATTCCGAACGTCGGCGCCTACGAACTCTACGCCGATGACGACAGCCACCTGAACGCCGACTTCCTCGCCGTCTACGGCTGGATGAACAGCCGCAAGAACTACGACGGCACCGCCGGCGGCTCCACCTGGACCGAAGGCTTCGTCAAGTACGGCCTCAGCGGCGACCAGGGCCTGGCCGGCAACGGCACCGCCTACGGCGCGCTGAACTGGGTCAGCTCCGCCACCTGGCGCGATGGCGACCCGGGCGGCAACACCCTGGGCAACGAGCGCACCACCAAGATCGAGGAGGCCTACCTGGGCTGGCGCTCCGCCAACCTGTTCCCGGCCCTGGGCGAGGACGGTGTCGATGTCTCCTTCGGCCGCCAGGTGCTGAAGATCGGCACCGGTTTCCTCATCAACGACGACGGCCCCAACCTCGGCAACGGCCCGGCGGACGGCCACCTCAACCGTGGCGGTGCCTACTACAACGCCGCCCGCCACGCCTTCGACCGCACCGCCGTGCTGCGCCTGGGCGGCAAGGATGGCCTGCACGGCAGCGCCTTCTGGCTGAAGTCCGACAACCGCGCCCAGGCCGAAACCGAGCTGGCCGCCGGCACCCTGGAATACACCGCAGCCCCCGGCACCCTGGGGCTGACCTGGATCCACGGCCTCGACGTCACCGATGAATGGGCCAGCGACTTCCAGCAGCAGCGCGACGGCATGGACATCTACAGCCTGCGCGGCGAAGGCGATGCCGGCATCGAGAACGCCAGCTTCGGCTTCGAATACGCAGTGCAGGACAAGGACGCCGGCAACGAGCGCGCCTGGTACCTGGAAAGCGGCTACACCTTCGCCGACATCGCCTGGGCACCCAAGCTGACCTACCGCTACAGCCGCTATTCCGAAGGCTGGGACAGCCTCTTCAACGGCTTCGCCAGCGGCTACGGCACCTGGTTCCAGGGCGAGGTGGCCTCCAACTACGCCGGCCCCTTCAACAGCAACACCGGCATCCACCATGTCGGCCTCAAGGCCAAGCCGCTGGAGAACCTCACCCTCGGCGTCCTCTACTTCGACTTCAACACCCTGCAGCGCCGCGACGCCCTCAACCTCGACGCCCGCGAGCTGGACATCTACCTGGAATGGGCAGTGACCGAGCACCTGCTGGTCAGCCCGCTGGTGGGCCTCTACCAGCCCGACCGCGACGCCAGCAACGGCGGCAACCAGGTGGGCGGCGACGGTACCAACGTCTACAGCCAGGTGACCATGGCCCTGGCCTTCTGATCCACCCGCTTTGAAGGGCCGGACCGGGCACGGATCGTCAGGCCGCCCTTCCTTTTCCACCCCCGCACCCGCACACCACGCTCCCGCAGACCCGTAGGATGGCGTAGAGCGAAGCGAAACCCATCGATCCGAGGTCCCATCACACACCGTGATTATTGGCCGCCCCGGCAGCATGGGTTTCGCACAGCTCTACCCATCCTACGAATTGATCCCCCCCTTTGAAGGGCCGGACCGGGCACGGATCGCCAGGCCGCCCTTCCTTTTCCACCCCGCCCCCACGCTCACGTACCCCCGTAGGATGGCGTAGAGCGAAGCGAAACCCATCGATCCGGGGCCCCGTCACACACCGTGATTATTGACCGCCCCGGCAGCATGGGTTTCGCACAGCTCTACCCATCCTACGAATTGATCCACCCCTTTGAAGGGCCGGGCCCGGCACGGATCGCCAGGCCGCCCTTCCTTTTCCACCCCCGCACCCCACGCTCACGTACCCCCGTAGGATGGCGTAGAGCGAAGCGAAACCCATCGATCCGAGGCCCCGTCACACACCGTGATTATTGGCCGCCCCGGCAGCATGGGTTTCGCACAGCTCTACCCACCCTACCCAAGCCTTCCCACCAAATCGCAGGCAAAAAAAACCGCCGATGACCAGAACGGCGGTAAAGCGTGGAGCACGGAGCAATCAATAACCGACGCCCAGCAAAGGCGACGGGATGACTATCCGCCCTTCCCCTTCTTACGGCTTGTCCGCTGCTGCCAGATCGTTGCGCCTGCGTGACAGGCCGCCTCACTGCACGCTGGGTCATGTTCGCGTGGCAGGCAGAGTCAAGCCCTGGCCAGGGCCCGACCCTAAGCTGGGGCACGCCCTACGCGGGCGAACCCTCCCGCTGCCCGAACCAGGAGCCGATCGTGTCCAATGCCCTGATCAACACCCTTCCCAGCGTCGACGCCTTCGTCGACCGCACCCACGCCTCGTTCATCGACGGCCAACAACACCAGCCCGCCCAGGGCACCCAGCGCGAGGTGCACAACCCCGCCAGCGGCGCGGCGCTCTCGCGCATCCTGCAGGCCGACGCGCCGCAGGTGGATGCCGTGGTCGCCTCCGCCCACCGCACCTTCCGCTCGGGCGTCTGGAGCGGCCTGGCCCCCGCCGAGCGCGAGCGCGTGCTGCTGCGCTTCGCCGACCTGGTGGAAGCCCATGGCGAGGAATTGGCGCAACTGGAAACCCTCAACCAGGGCAAGTCCATCCACCTCGCCCGCGCGGTGGAGGTCGGCGCCTCGGTCAACTACATGCGCTACATGGCCGGCTGGGCCACCAAGATCGAAGGGCAGACGCTGGATGTGTCCATCCCCGTGCCGGCCCAGGCGCGCTTCAACGCCTACACCCGCCGCGAGCCGGCCGGGGTGATCGCCGGCATCGTGCCGTGGAACTTCCCGATGATGATCGCCCTGTGGAAGGTGATGCCGGCCCTGGCCTGCGGCTGCACCATCATCATCAAGCCGGCGGACGAAACCCCGCTCACCGCCCTGCGCCTGGCCGAGCTGGCGATCCAGGCCGGCATCCCGGCGGGCGCCTTCAACGTGCTGGTCGGCGGTGCCGATGCCGGCGCCGCGCTGGTGGCCCACCCGCTGGTGAACAAGGTGTCCTTCACCGGCTCCACCGCCGTGGGCAAGCAGGTGGGCCGCGCGGCGCTGGACAACATGACCCGCTTCACCCTGGAGCTGGGCGGCAAGAACCCCATGCTGGTGCTCGCCGATGCCGATATCGAGCAGGCCGTGGCCGGTGCCATCGGCGGTGGCCTGCTCAACCAGGGCCAGGTCTGCGCGGCGGCCTCGCGCCTCTACGTGCACGCCAGCCGCTACCAGGACTTCGTCGAAGCCCTGACCGCCCAGGTGGCACAACTGAAGGTCGGCGCCGGCATGGACCCGGACGCCCAGGTCAACGCCCTGGTCTCCCGTCGCCAGCAGGCCAGCGTGCTGCGCTACCTGGCCATCGCCCGCGAGGAAGGGGCGCAGTTCTGCACCGGTGGCGGCCAGCCCGACCTGCCCGGCTACTTCGTGCAGCCCACGGTGCTGGGCAAGGTCACCCAGGGGATGACCTCGGTGCGCGAGGAAATCTTCGGCCCGGTGCTCTCGGTGCTGCCCTTCAACGATGTCGACCAGGCCGTGGACATGCTCAACGACAGCCCCTACGGGCTCACCGCGAGCATCTGGAGCAACGACCTGGGCCGGGTGATGGACCTGATACCGCGCATCGAAGCCGGCACCGTCTGGGTCAACAACCACGTCCCGGTGGACCCCAACCTGCCCTTCGGCGGCTACAAGCAGTCCGGCATGGGCCGCGAGTTCGGCAAGGCCGCCATCGAAGGCTTCACCGAGCTGAAGTCGGTGTGCATCACCTACTGATGCACCGCGCCATCGCCCGGCCCGCCATGGCTCGGGCGATGCACCTCGCCTACCCCCGCAGCAACCAGAACAGCGCGAACACCCAGCGCTGCCACCCGGCGTCGGCCGACTTCAGCACCCCCGTGGCAACGCCGTAACGCCAAGCCCAGTGCAGCGCGCGCTTGAGGTCGCGCAACGGGCTTTGCCGGTTGCGGTAGACGTCGATCGCCAGCAGCCCCATGGCATCGACGTTCCCCGCCTCGGCCGCGCGCACCAGGTGCAGCTCCGCCGCCTCCCAGTCGATGGGGTCGGTGCGCAGCGCCAGCTCGCCACAGAAACCGTGCATGAACGCCAGCACCCGCGGGTCGCCCTCCTCGGCGAAGCATTCCAGGTAGACCTCGGCGTGGTTCAACGCCTCCAGCCACAAGCGCTCCGCCGCTTGGGCATCCTCCTCGGCGTCGGCCTGTGCGGCCAGCAACTCCACCAGCGCCCGAGTCGCCGGGCCATGGCCATCCGACGCGGCGGAACGCCACGACACCCGCGCCGCCTCCGGGTCCGCCGGGCAGCCCAACCCATCGCGACGGCAGATGCCCAGCAGGTGCAGCCCCTCGGTATGCACCGCCTGGTTGCGCCCGCTCAGGAGCAGCAGCCGCTCCAGCGCGGCGAAAGCCCGTGCACCGTCCACCGGCCCGGCGTCGGCATCCAGCCACAGGCGCGCCTGCAGCAACAGCAGCGCGTAGACCTCGTCCAGCTGATGATCCAGCGCCTGCGCCCGCTCCACCCAGCCACGCGCCTGCAGCAGCTCGTCCGTGCTGCCGGCCCTCTCGAAGGCGAGCTGCGCCAGCCGCAACCAGGCCGCCGCCGTGGGCTCGGCGGCCCCCTCCAGGCCACAGGCGCGCCGCGCCCAGTCCATGGCCTGGGCCGGGTCATCGGCCAGACGGGACAACGCCAGTGCCGCAGCGGGGTCGCCCGCCTGGTAACGGCGCGCCCATTCCCCAGGGGAAACGGGCGGCGGCGCCGGCTCGTCCAGTTCCAGCTCGTGTTCCGGCTCGTGTTCAGGGCCGGGGTCGAGCGCAATGTCGTGCTCATCGAGCCCGACCGGCAGCGGCTCGGCTTCGGCAGGCGCCTCCAGTTCGGCAAAGGGCACCTGCAACCCGGCGAAATCCTCGAGATGGGCCAGTGCCCGGAACCAGGGGTGGTCCAGCGTATCCAGGCCAAAGGCCCGCACCCACTCGTCGAGGTTCTCGTAATCCAGCACCAGGGTGACGTCATGCAGGTCGACCGTGCCCCCCTGCAACGCCTGCAGGCGCGTGTCGGCGTTCCACTTCCAGAAGCCGATGCGCGAAGCGGTGTTGGCATCGAAGGGGCCGGAAACCGCATCCAGGTCGCCCTGCAGCCACAACGTCTGCAAAGGCCCCTCGCTGGCTTCAGCGGCACGCTGCAGGAAGGCCGCCACCGCGTCCAGGCAAAGCCCGATGGCGGGCACGCGATGGTGCTGGGGGTGACGGCGGATATAGGCGTCGAACTGCGCCCAGTTGTCCTGCGCCGTTTCCAGCGACAGGCGCAGGCCATTGCCGGGCGTCTGCACCTCCACCTGCGCCGGCGTGATCGCCGGCACCACCTCGGCACCCGCCAGCAGCAGGCACCAAAGCGGCGACACGTACGCATCCGTCGCCAGGCAACGGGGCTCGATGCCCTCGCCACCCAGGTAGAGCCAGGCGGCGGAAGGCCGTTCCGATTCCATGTGCATCGCACGTTCCCGGTACAGCGGGCCCGGCCGATCCATGGCCCGCACAAAGGGGCCAATCATGGCGTGAAGCACGGGTGCTCACCAGCCGTGGCACAGAAGAAATCGCCACGATGCGAAAGCGTCGAGCGTTCGCCTGCAAACGGCGATTCATTTTTCCCGCCACCTGCAATATCCTCCACGCCGTGGCTATGGGCGTCCTTCCTTCTACCTCTGAAACTAGGGTGCCCGCTTCCCACCCGCCCACCTCACGGTGGGCTTTTCATTTCAGGGGCAGATGTGAACGGAATCTTCCTGCGCCGCTGCCGCAAGTTCGCGGTCAGCCCCGGTGAAGGCGGCGCCAGCCTGGCCCAGGTGGCCATGGTGCAAAAGGAAACCGAGCAGCTCGGTTTCGTGCTCTCCGAGGCCCTCGCCGAGCGCCTGCTGACCCTCTCGCCGGAGCAGCTCGCCCGGGTGCTGCGCGACCTGCGCCGCCACCTGGCCCCGATGACCGGCGCACACCGTGAACACCGCCCGCTGTTCCCCGACTTCCCGGCCGGCAGCCTGGCCCTGGACGAGGCGCAGCTGTACCAGCGCGCCGTCCTCCACTACCTCACCTTGCAACGCCTGCGCCTGCAGGATCCGAGCCTGCCGGCGCCCCTGCTGCACCACCGCCAGCCGCTGGAGATCGACCTCGGCACCCAGGAAGAATTCGAGCGCATCTGCACCCGCCTGGCCGCCTCGCGCACCTCGCTGTCGGCGGACGACAAGGCCGACCTGCAGTGGTTCGTGCGCCAGTACCGCGACAAGGTGCTGGACCTGCTGCCGGAAGAAATCCCCTTCAAGGAAAACCTCGCGCTGATCGCCGCCTGGCTGCTGCGCTTCGTCCCCGGCGAGCGCGCCGAGCGCTTCGTCGACCAACGCATCGGCACCGCCACCGATGTGTTGCGCCTGGCCGTGGCGCTCTGCGATGGCGATGTCTCCCTGGCCGAGCCCTGCCGCTTCAAGGGCTTCAAGCGTCGCGAACGGCGCCGACTGCTGGCACTGCTGGAAGCCTGCGGCGACCCCACCGAAGACATGCGCCGCTGGCCCGAACGCTGGAAGCGCCTTGGCGAAGGCCTGCACCCCGGCGACTACCGCAGCCAATGCCCGCGTACCTGGCAAGCCTTCCAGGTGTTGCGCGAGGGCCTGCCGTTCAGCGGCTTCAATGGCCAGGTGGAGCGGGACCTGGAAACCGGCCGGGTCGAGGCCGCCAGCCAGCGCCTGGCCACCCGCCCCGGCGAGATGGCCCGGCGCCTGGACCACCTGCTGCGCACCAGCCCGCAGCCGGATGCGGTGCTCAAGCAGTTCGCCGAGGTCGCCCAGCAGGTCGCCACGCCGGTGCTGTTGCAGGCCCTGGCGCAGTTCGAGCATCGCGGGCACGCGCCCCTGCGCACCTTCTTCCCCAAGGGCGATGCCGCCCGTGCCTGGACGCTCCCGGATCGGCGCGCGCCCATCGCCCCCGAGCACCTGGCCGATGCCATCGCGCTGATCCGCGCCACCCTGGTGGCCCGCTTCGCCAGCCGCCCGCCGCTGGGCCGCTGCTACCTGGCACCGGAGCTGGCCGACCGGGTGGTGCCCCTGGCCCAGCGTTCGGCCTCGCGCTCGCTGCGTACCCTGGTGCGCGGCAGCCGCATGCCGCTGCCCGAGTCGCGCTACATCCGCCTGTTCCTCTGGTGGACCAACGGCCACAGCCGCACCGACATCGACCTGTCGACCGCCTTCTTCGATGGCGACTTCGTCTACCGCGACCTGGTGGCCTACTACAACCTGCACGGCTACGGCGGCCACCACAGCGGCGACATCGTCGACGCCCCGCAAGGCGCTGCCGAGTTCATCGACCTCGACCTGCAGCTGCTGCGCGACAAGGGCCTGCGCTTCGTGGTGCCCTGCGTCAACAGCTACACCAACCAGCCGTATTGCGACCTGCCGGAATGCTTCGCCGGCTGGATGGCCCGCAGCGACGTGGACTCCGGCGAAGCCTTCGAGGCGCGCACCGTGGAAGACCGCCTCGACCTCTCCGCCAACCAGCAGACCTGCCTGCCCTTCATCATCGACCTGGAGCAGCGCTGCATCCTCTGGACGGATATCGGCCTGGGCGGCTACCCGCGCTGGAACAACGTCGCCAACAACCTCAGCGGCATTTCGCTGATGCTGCGCGCCATGACCAGCCTCGCCGCCCCGGACCTGCACACCCTGTTCGCGCTGCATGCCGAGGCACGCGGCAGCCGGGTGGACAGGCCCGAGCAGGCCGATACGCTGTTCGGCCTGCGCGAGGGCATCACCCCGTTCGACACCGACCGCATCCGCGCCGAGTTCCTCTGAGCCCGGCGCGGGGCCGCGTCAACGCAACGACTCGAACTGCCCCGTGCCCTCGTCCCAGGCGAAGGCCACGCCCGCGCAGCGGTAGCGCTTGCCCACCCGCAACTGGGTGGCGCCCTGCTCCACCGCCAGCTGCACGGTTTCCACATCCTCGCTGCGGCAACCCGGCAGGCTCAGGGTCTGCACGCGCTTGCCGGTCTTCTTCGCATACACCTCGATGGCCGACGCCGGGCCACCGTCCTTGGCCAGCGGCACCTGGAAGTAGAAGCGTTCGGTGGAGGCCGCCTGCAACACCGCCGTGGTCGCCCCCGGCCAGGCTTCGTCGGAGCGCAGCATGGCCACGTGCTTCATGTGGATGGGCAGGCGCTTGCCGGTGCGGTAGTCGGTCCAGGTGCCATTGAGGGTGGCATCGCGCTTGTAGTAGCCCGAGAAGAACACAAGGATGCGCGCAGCCGGCAGCCCGCCGGCGTCCAGCTCGTCCATGCCGATGCCGTTGTTGGGCTCGTTGTTGCTGAACACCGGTTTGAGGCGGATCGGCGTGCGGTAGCGGTCATAGAAATACACGCCGCGGATGACGCGGTTCTGCTGGAACGTCACCAGGGTGACCGCCTGCTTGCCGAGGGTGCCCTGGTAGACGTCCACGGCACCGGCCAGGCCGGGCCCACACAGGGTCACGAGCAGCGCCAGGCGCAGCCAGGAACGGAACAGGCGGCTCATTGCGCGGCCTCCCCGGCCGCTTCAGCCACCACCCGTTGCCCTGCGTCCAGGCGGTAGAAGCCTGCCTGGAAGGTGCCGGGCCGGAAGCGTTCGCCGCCTTCGGGGCGGTATTCGAAGCGCCCGCGCTGGTGGGCATCGGGGTACAGCGAGCCGCTGCCGGCCATCTCGGTCAGGCCCGCGTGCAGTGCGTAGCGGCCGGACGCCGGGTCGTAGAGGTAGTACTGCACCGTGCCGCTGGTCAGGGCCTGGTCGCTCTCGCGGATGCGCTTGGGCACGAAGGAGAAGTCGATGAAATCGTCATCGTCCAGGTAGGCCAACCGCAGCGTGTCGGTGCCATAGAAGTAGGCATCCAGCCCCTCGATCACCTGCCGCGTCGCGCCGCTGGCCTTGTCGGTGACGGTGATGCGGTCGAAGACCGGCACCTCTTCGTTGGCCGCCTTGCGTGCATGCACGCGGAAGCTCATGCCCTGGCTGGTGCCCTGCTGCAGCAGGTCGGCCTCGTAGACCGCCCTGGAGCCGTCGCGGAACACCAGCTTGCGCTCCAATTGCACCACGCGCTCCTCGCGGGTGCGCAGGTCGATCCAGCGCCCTTGCAGCACCTGCTGGTCGAGGGCGAAGGGCTGCAGCTCGATCGCCGCCGGCGGCAGTGGCGTGCCGTCGCGCAGGTTGATCAGCAGCGGCTCACTGGGGTCATAGGGCGTCGTTTCCAGGGTCAGGTGATCGGCCGCCGCCGAGGTTTCGACGAACCCGGCCATGCCGTCCCAGGCGCTGTCGAACTGGAGGATGACCTCCAGCTGCATATCCCCCGCCGTGCCGCGGTACACCGTGCTGGGCAGGGTATGGGCGCTCGCCGTGGTGGCGACGAACAGGGCCGCCCACGAGGGCAGGTGCTTCCATGCTGAAAGGGCCACGCAGTGCTCCTTGCGAAAAAAGGAGCGCAGCCTAACAAAAAGCCCCCTCGGCGCGTCAGTGCGCGAGGGGGCGGGTGTGACGCCGCGCCATCAGCTCGCGCGGTTTTCCTCGATGGGCTGCGGCGCCTGGCCACGGGTCTTGTACAGCGACAGCAGCACGCCGCCGACCAGCAGGCCCAGGGTCACGCTGAGGGAGATCACCGCCGGGATCTTGCCGATGATGCCCACCAGGAAGATCTTCGTGCCGATGAACACCAGCACCAGGGCCAGGGCGTACTTCAGGTAGGCGAAGCGGTGGATCAGCGCCGCCAGGGCGAAGTACAGGGCACGCAGGCCGAGGATGGCGAAGATGTTCGAGGTGTAGACGATGAAGGGGTCCTGGGTGATGGCGAAGATCGCCGGCACGCTGTCGATGGCGAACACCAGGTCGGCGCACTCGATCATCACCAGGGCCAGGAACAGCGGCGTGGCCCAGAGCACGGTCTTGCCGGTGGCATCCGCCTGGCGCACGAAGAAGCGCTGCCCGTGCAGGCTATCGGTCACGCGCATGCGCCGGCGCAGGAACTTCACCAGCGCGTTGTTCTCCAGGTCCGGGTGGTCATCCACCTTGGAGAACAGCATCTTCACGCCGCTGATGGCCAGGAACACGCCGAACACGTAGAGGATCCAGCTGAACTCGTGGATCAGCGCCGCACCCAGGCCGATCATCACGGCGCGCAGCACGATCACCCCCATGATTCCCCAGAACAGCACCTTGTGCTGGTACTCCCGGGGGATGGCCAGGAAGCTGAAGATCATCGCCATGAGGAACACGTTGTCCATCGACAACGATTTTTCGATGAGGAAGCCGGTGAGGTAATCCATGCTGGCGTCGCCGCCCTTCTGGAAGAACACCCAGAGGCCGAACAGCAGGCCGGCGGTGATGTAGCCGGCGGAGAGCAGCAGGCTTTCCTTGACGCCGATCTCGCGGTTATCGCGATGCAGCACGCCCAGGTCGAAGGCCAGCAGGGCGAACACCACGGCGAAGAAGACCAGCCACAGCCAGGTGGCGGTGCCGAGGAAGTCGGAAAACAGGAACGTATCTAGGGCGGTCATTGGAGCCCCTCCTTGCAGTCGAAGTTGTACAGACTGTGATTCCGACATCGCGGTATTAACCGCCAGAGGGGCCCGGCTTCACGGCAGATAAATTACAGAATCCCGGGGCAGGCGCTCAACGAGCGGGCTTTTGCAAAGTGTTTCCTGCGCGTCATGCGAAAGCCCCGCCCGTAACCGGGTGATCTTGACTGCGCACAGCCCTGCATGAAGGCTGGAATTGAGCATGAGGCCACCTCGTTGTCGTCTATTGACAGCACTCTGACGCTGGCTAGCCTCAATCGCCTCCGTTGTTGCATTCCCTCAGCCAACAGGCCAGAAAGCGCAACGAACGCCCACCCCATGAACAAGGAAGTGTCATGACCATCGCACGCCATAAGGTCAACCAGTCCAGCGCCCTCGCCTGCACCGGGAACAATGCCCGGGGCGTTTGCCTCGAAGCCTGCCGCCGCTGGGTCAGGGCCGTTCTGGCGGGCCATCTGACACCCGGTGAAACCATCTACGACATCATCGGCCCGGAGACCATCCAGGAACTGCTGGAGAGCCACAGGCAACGCAACAAGAAAAGCGACAACAGCATGGAGGGATTCGGCCTGACGGTGACCAAGCGGGAAGGCGGCGGCCCCTTCAAGAAATTCACCGGGCTGCGCACGCGCCAGGATGTGATCGACCATGTACTGGCGATCCCGGGCGCCTACATCTATGTGGTGGATGGCGCCGATGGCGGGCATGCCCTGGCGTTCAGCAGCCTCGACAGGGAGCACGTGCTGTTCCTCGATCCCAATGTGGGCGAGTGGGAGCTCATCAATGAAGACCAGGCGTCGATCCGCAACTGGTGGAAGGACTTCTGGGCAGGCAAGGGGTCCGAATTCAAAGGCCTGGTCAGCTACAAGAAGGAGTACCACAAGGGCGGCCGCGAGCTCTGGCAGTACAAGGTCGTGACGCTTTGAACCGTTGAAGCCGCCGCACCACCGGCGGCCCTCCCCGTGCTAGATTTCGCGACCATTCCAGCGAGGCCCAGGGAGGCGGCGATGACCACGGATCTCCATCAGGGCGGTTGCCTGTGCGGCCAGGTGCGCTTCGAGGTGCAGGGCCCGCTCGAAAACCCGCACACCTGCTCGTGTGAGTTCTGCCAGCGGCACAGCGGCGCGCTGACGGTGACCTGGGTGGAAGTGCCGCGCGAACGGCTGCGCTGGACCGGCCCCGCCGGTGCCCCGGCGACCTACCGCTCCTCCGACTATTCCAGCCGGGCCTTCTGCGCCCACTGCGGCAGCTCCCTGGGCGCCATCGACGACGAGCCGACCATCGCCCTCCTGGTGGGCAGCCTCGACCACAAGGATTCCCCCGCGCTGATGCCGACCTATGAATCCTTCGAGGATGGGCGCCCCGCCTGGTGGCACGCGGGGACGCGGCATGACTGAAGCCAGTGCCGCGAACCCGGGGAGCCTCGCTTCGCTGATCTGGTTCTGGTACGGCGAGGAGGAATATCGCCGGCTGATCCTCCTCGGTGAACTGGGCCCGGCGCTGCAGTTCCTCGCCGGAGACGCCGATTGGCAGCTGGCGAACATCGGCTGCTGCGCCGACTGCGACCTCTGGTCCTCCTACCTCGATCACCTCGAGGCCTTCGTCGAAGGCTTCCCGCCACGGCTCCAGCCCCGGGCACATGGGCAGCTGCAGGCGCTGCTGGCCGCCTGCATGACCCTGAGCCACGGCGCCTACGTCAACCTGGAAGGCAACAACTTCGAACACCCTGCATGGGCGCCGCTGCGCGCCGCGGCGCAGGAGGCCCTGGCACTGCTGGGCTGGCAGGAGATCGAGGCCGACATGCCGGCGCTGGTGGAGGATTGCCGCGCGGCCCTGGAGAAGTGGCCGGGCTAGTTCTACAGGACGGTCAGGCCCAACCCCGACAGCAGCATCGACGCCTGGGCGCGGGAAATGATGGCGCCGTGGAACAGCTTGGCATCCACCAGGCGCAGGCCGTCGAGGCTGGCCTCGCGCAGGTCGGCCTGGTCGAAACGGGCGTTGTTGACCCGCGCCAGGGACAGGCTGCCACCCTCGACGAACACCGCCTTGCGGAAGTCGCAGTAGCTGAGATCGGCTTCGGCGAAGTCGAGGTTGTACAGCTCGCCCTTGTAGAACGACAGCCCCGAGAGGCAGGCGCTGCGCAGCACGCAGTCGTGGAACACCATGCCCAGGGTGGAGGTATCGCTGAAGTTGGCGCCGGTCAGCTTGCAGCCTTCGAAGCGCGCCTGGGCCAGCTTGCTGCGCTGCCAGCGGCTGTTGTTCAGGTCCGAACGCAGGAAGCGCGCATCGGTGAGTTGCGCCGAGCGGAAGACCGCCTCCGGCGCGCGGCAGCTGATCCACTCGGTGGCTTCGAGCATGGCGGCGGTGAGGTCGGCAGCGGCAAACAGGCAACGCTCGAAGCGCGCGCCGGAGAGCTCCATGCGCGACAGGTCCTGCCCGCTGAAATCCACCCCGTTGAAATGCAGCGGCAGGCTCTGCCCACGCAGCAATTCGGCCAGCGATTGCTGCTCCAGCTCATCCGGGCCCACCTGTAGATAGCCGTCCACAACCTGCATCGCACCGCCCCGGAATCGTCGAAAAGGCGCCATGGTCGGGGCTCCGCGACGCCCCCGTCAATATTGACGGGAACGCCCCTGCTGTGAACAAAGCACCCGCCATGACCTATGCGTAGCCCGGGCGTAGGGTGGGCCGGGCGGCGCTCCGCTTCAGCCCACCAAAGATGGCCCTTCTACACCGCCACCGCTTCCGCCAACGGCGCCGACTCCAGGTTCAGCGACCGTTGGAACAGGCGTTGCACCGTCGGCTGGTGGCTGATGCCGATCACCGTGGCCCTGGGCAGCGCCTGGCGGATCAGTTCCAGCAACCGGCAGGCACTGGCGTCGTCCAGCTGGTTGGTGGCTTCGTCGAGGTAGAGCGTGTCGGGCTGGTACAGCAAGGCGCGGGCGATGCTCAGGCGCTGCTGCTCGCCACCGGACAGCTCGCGGCTCCATTCGCGCTCATCCCCCAGCCGCTCCGTCAGCGCGTCCAGGCCCACCGCCTGCAGCACCTCGCGCAGGCGTGCGTCCTCCGGCAGGGCCGTGGCGGGATAGGCCAGCAGGTCGCGCAACGGCAGGCTCGGCAGGTAAGGCTGTTGCGGTAGCAGCAGGCTGCGCCCTTCGGGCAGTTGCCAGTCGCCCCGGCAATAGGGCCAGAGCCCCTGCAGGGTGCGCAGCAGGGTGGATTTGCCCAGGCCGCTGCGACCCTCAATGCGCACCCACTCGCCCTTAGCCACCGAGGCATCTACGCCGGCCAGCAGCAGGCTGCCATCGGGGCGCAGCACGTCCAGCTGGCGCACGCAGAGCGCCTCGCCGCAGCAGGGTTCGCGCACCTGCACGCGGCTGCGTTCGATGGCCTGCTGGAACTGGCCGAGGCGCTCCACCGTGGCGCTCCACTCGGCCAGGCGCCAGTAGGCGTCGATAAACCAGCTGAGGGAGTTCTGCACCGCATTGAAGGCGCTGCGGATCTGCATCAACCCGCCGAGGGTGATGGTCTTGGCGAGGAAGGCCGGCAGCGCGGCGAACACCGGGATGATCAGGCTGACCCGGTCGTAGCCCACGGTGAAGAAGCTCAGGCTGCGCTGACGGTCCATCAGCCGCCGCCAGTTGTAGGCGATGCGTTCGAAGCGCTCGCCCAGGTGGCGCTGCTCCACTGCTTCGCCGCGGTACAGGGCGATCTGCTCGGCGTGGTCACGGCGGCGCAACAGGCTGGCGCGGAAGTCCGCCTCGCGGTGCTGCTGCTCGTAGTTGAGGCGCTGCAAGGGGCGGCCGATGCCATGGGTGATGGCCGTGCCGACGATTGTGTAGATCACCGCGATCCACACCAGGTAGCCCTCGACGGTGAAGCTGTGGCCCCAGAGCGTGAAGGTCTGGGTGCCCGACAGCCCCCAGAGAATGGAGAGAAAGGCACCCACCTGGGCCATGTTGGCGATGAAGGACACCAGCAGCTCGACGCTGCGGTCCACCAGCAGCCGGATGTCTTCGGCGATGCGCTGGTCGGGGTTGTCCGGCTCGCCGTCGAAGCCCAGGCGGTAGAAGGCCTGGCCCTGCATCCAGGCGCCGATGGTGCTGGCGGTCATCGCCCGGCGCCAGCGCAGCACCACGGCCTTACGCAGCCAGTCGAGGTACACGACTATCACCACGTAGCTGCCGATGTAGAGCGCGTACTCGCCCATCAACCTATACAGGTCGTCGGTGCGGAAGGCGCCCAGGGTGTCGTAGAACACCTTGCTCCAGGCGTTGATCAGCACGTTGATCTGCACCACCAGCAAGCCGAGGCCGATCACCGTCAGCAGCATCAGCCAGGCCTGCCATTGCCGGCGATCGCCCCAGAAGGGCCACGCCAGCGTGAAAAAGGTGCGCAGGGTCTTCAATGGGAAGTCCTCAGTACCGGCGCCGGGGTCAGCAGCACCTGCACCCGGTTGGCCGGGTCCGCCAGGCGCGTGGCCAGGCCCTTGAGTGCCTCCACCTGCAGGGCGTCCGCCACTGCCGACTGCTGGGCGAGGTAGCGCGGGTCCTGCCATTTGCGTTCGCTGAGCACCAGGCGGCGCAGCTGGGTTTCCGCATCGTCATGGCGCAGCCCTTCCTGGCGCACCAACTCGCGACGCAAGGGCGCCAGGGATTTTTCGTCGATATGCCGGGGCAGCTCGGCCAGGGTGCGTCGCGCCAGTTCGCGCAGCTCGTCCAGCCGCGCCGGGTCGCAGGAGAAGCTCAGGCGGCTCTCGATGCGCCGGCTGTCGGGGTTCAGTTCGGCATCGAAGTTGAGGCTGTAGATGCCCCCCGCCTCGCCCCGCAGCGCCTGCTTGAGGCGCTGCCGCGCCAGCTCCCGCAGGGCGGCGACGCGCGCGGCGTCCTGGGGGTTCCATTCGTGCGCCTGGTAGCTCAGCAAGCGCAGGCTGGCGCGGGGTTCAAGGGCCATTTCCAGTTCGCCCTGGCGTTGCCCCGGCTGCTGCAGGGCGGAACGGCTTTGCAGCGGCTGCCCACGGGGAATGCTGGCCAGCTCGGCGCGCACCCAGCCCTCCAGCTGCTCGGCCGGTACATCGGCCATCAGGTAGTAGGTAACGGGCGCACGGACCAGGCGCTGCCAGTCCGCGTCCAGGGCGTCACGGCTCAGCGCGGCCAGTTCGTCGCGGCTCGGCAGTACCCAGCCGTCATCGCCATGACTGAGGCGGCGCTGCAGGTCGTCCTGGCGTTCGCGCACGCTGTCGCGGCTGCGCTGAATGCGCTCGCCCAGGTCCGTGCGCGCCGCTTCGAAGGCCTGCGGGTCGATGCTCGCCTGCTGGCTGAGCCGGTAGACCTGCAGCAGTGCCTGCACATCCACCGGCGCGCTCGACTTGCCGGCCGGCGTCGGCAGGTGGCCGAGGTCGATTTCCAGGCGCTGGGCCTGCTGCTCCAGGGCGAAGGAAACCCGCTGTTCGCTGCGCCACAGCCGCATGGCCTCCGGGCTCCAGCCCGCCGGCCCGCTCTGCCCGGCCAGTTGCGCGGCCATCTGCACACGCCAGGGCTGCATCCCCTCGACCATGAAGCCGGCGGAGGATTCGGCCTTGAAGCCCACACCGCCCTTGGCACCAGGCTTGCGCAGCCAGACCAGGCGATCACCGTTGCTCAGTTGCCAATGCTCCACCTGCTCGGCCGCGAAGCTGCGCCGCGAGACGATCTCGCCAGGCGCGCCGGGGCCGGGCACCTCGGGATGGGTGACCACGGGCTCGACCTCCGGCTGCCAGGGCTGAGGCCGCGCCAGCGGCTGCACGGCCAGTTGCGCGTTCAGGCGCTGCACCTCGGCGACCGTGGGCAGGCGCAGGGGCGTGAGGCCGGGCGCGCTGAGCTGCAACACTTGGTCGGGGCTGTCGACCCAGGTGCGCAGGCGCTGGTTGATCTCATCCAGGCCGACGCTGTCGAGCACGCCCAGGTAGGCACGGGCGATCACATGCTTGCGCTGCACCGGGCGACCCAGCACAGCGGCGTCGTTGAGTTCGTTGATCCAGCTCTGGAAGTCACGGGTATCGGGCCGTTCGAGCATGCCCTGGGCGATGCTGCGCACCCGGGCCTTCTGAGCGTCCATGTCCGCCTCGCTGATGCCGAAGCGGCGCAGGCGCTCGACCTCGCCCAGCAATTGGCGCAGCGCCGCATCATGGCTCTCGCCGGTCACCCCGGCGGCCACGCCCAGTACGCTGGAGTGGTTGCCGATCTGGGTCTTCTGCAGGCTCAGGCTGCGCACCCCGGGCTGCAGCGGCTGGCGCCGCAGCTGGGCGAGCATGGCCGACAGGGTGAGGCGGTCCACCAGGCGCTCGCGCAGCCCGTCCGGCCCTTCGGCACGGCTGGCCGGCTCGTGCAGGCGGAACAACAGGGCCACCTGGTTGCTGCCACTCTGGCTGTCCTGCAGGTGGAAGATCTTCAGTTTCCCGTCCAGGGGCAGCTCGCGGTGCTCGCGGCTCGGCACCGCCTGCCCGGGCACCTGGCCCAGGGCCTGCTCGATGGCTGTCGCGACGCGCTGCGGGTCCACGTCGCCGACGATGCTCAGCACCATGTTGCCTGGCTGGTACCAGCGCTGCTGGAAGGCCTTGAGCACCTCCACCTGTGCCGCACGGATGGCCGCCTCGTTGCCGATGGTGCGGTGCTCCGGGTAGCGCGAACCGACGCGCTGGGACGCGGTGCGCTGGTCGTTCATGCGCTGGGCGTTGCCCAGGCCGCCCCGCCATTCCTCCACCACCACCGGGCGCTCGCGCTCCAGGTCCTCGGCGCGGTAATCCCCGGCGAATACCAGGGTGGCCAGGGCCTGCAGGGCCGGCTCCAGCTCCGCCGCGCCCTTGGCCGGGCTGAGCAGGTACTGGGTGCGGTCGTAGCTGGTCACGGCGTTGTAGTTGCGGGCCTGCTGCCAGCCCAGGGCCTCCATGCGCTGGCGTACGTTCACGCCCTGCCCGCCCCGGCTGTAGAAGGCCAGGTGCTCCAGCAGGTGAGCCACGCCGACCTGGTCGTCCGCCTCGTCCACCGAGCCGGCGCGCACCGTCAGGCGCACATCCAGCCGCCCGGCTTCGGAACGGTCCTCGACCACTCGGTACTCCAGGCCATTGTCCAGTTCGCCACGCAGCACGCGGTCATCCCAGGGCAACCGCTCGCCCCCGCCCAGGCTCGCGCAGCCGGCCAGCAGCAGCGGGCCGAGCAGGCCCGCGATCATCTTCTTCATCAGGAAATCTCGGTCGTTCTTATGGAGGGGTCAGAAGCGGTAGCCGACTTCGAGCCAGTACTGGCGGCCGACTTCGTAGCTGGTGGAACCGGATCGCGTGACGATGGGATTGACCTTGTCCATCACGTTGGTCACGTCCACCGCGGCGAATACCGCCTGGTCGGTGCCGGTGGGGACTTCCCAGTAGACGCGGGTGTCCCAGGTCGGTGCAGCCGGCACCGAGGCGGCGTCATAGACGTCGTATTCAACGCCATTGATGGTTTGCTGATCCCCAGTGAAGACAATCTGGTCGTACTTGCCGCGGTAGCGGAAGAAGTTGCTCCAGGTGATGTTGAGCGCAGGGATATCGGTGATGGTGGTCAGCCGCGCGGTCCAGGGGCGGTTGAAGTCATCGGAAGGCAAACCGCTCCAGGCCATGATCTTGCCGTCGTAGATCACATCCTCGTCGGACTCTTCGGCGTCAGTGATGATGCGCTCATAGCCCTGCATGTTGCTCTGGGTCTGGCTCCAGTTCATGGCGAGCTGCAAGGAGGTGGCAGTGCCGAAGCCCTTCATCTTCCAGTCCGGCGTGACCGTGAAGGTGACGTTGTCACTGCGGCTCTTGCCGATGTTGGAAAACACGTAGTAGTTGCGGATCAGGGTGACGCCGTCGCCCGGCTCCAGGTCGAGCGTGTTGGCGCTGGCACGGAACACCTGGTCACGCCCTTCGCGGCGAACGTACTTGAGGTCGAAGGTGGTGTCGTACCAGCGCTGGGTCACGCCGAGCGCCAGCTCGTCATCGTAGGGAATGTCCAGCTGGCGGAACGAGTTCTCGTTGACGCCGTAGTTCACCCAACCACCGAAGTCGGTGATCTGGTTGCCTGTGCTGGCCAACCGCGTGCGACGCCAGCGCAGCGCCTCGCGATCATTCATCAGGCGATAGGCGAAGAGATTCCTGCCGTAGTAGCGGTTCAGTCCACCGGTGAGCAGCGTGCTGCGATCACCGAACAGGTCGTACTCCATGGAGAAACGCGGGGCGAAGGTCTTCTTCGCCATGTAGTCGTCACCGTCGAAGCGCAGGCCCGGGCGCAGCGTGAGTTTCCCTAGCTCGATCCTGTCCTGCATGAACAGCCCATAGCGGTTTTCGGTCTGCTCGACCTCCCCTTCGCGGTAGTAGTTGAGAAAACGGAAATACTGGCGGACCGGAGCGCCCTCTGCGTTGACGCTGACCGAGCAGTAGTCGTCGTCCTGAATGCCGCTGAGCGTCCTGCAGGTGAGGTTGCCACTGGTGTTTGCGGCCAGGCTGAGCGTCGTGGCGGTATAGATATCGGACGAGCGCTCATAGCGGCCGGTCTTGGTTTCGAGCTCGAGCCCGGTCTGGAAGTTATGCGTCACTCCCGCCCAGGTCAGCGGCAGCCAATCGGCCTTGAACACATAACTGGCGCCTACCTGGGTCTGTTCCAGATCGCCGTTCCCGCCCTCGAAGCTGGTGGCAGCCGCAGAGAGAACGCCATTGCGATAAGGGTTACCCCAGTTCTTGTCCTGCGACCAACGCCAGTTCTTGAAGACGTTGCTGTCCGAGGTGCGCGTGCTCTCAAGGTTGGTGTAGGCGAACGTGTGCGTGTAGTTGGCGGCGTCTCCCAGCCATTTGGCGACCATGCCCGCCTGGTACCCCCCTTGGTGAATCTGGGAGCCCGAGTTCTTGACGTTGGAGCGGAAATACTCCGCCTCCTGCGGCGCATGGGTGAGGCTGAAGCTCATATCGAGGCGGTCATTCACTGCCCAATAGGACTTGAGCATGAAGTTGTCGATCTCGCGCCGCTGGTCTTTCTTCACCGAATCGCCCTGGCTCTGAAAACCGCCGTCATAGGCGAACAGCGGAATGACCGAGGTCTTGCGCGAGAACGCGGCCATCACACCGAAGTCGTCGGTCAGGTGCCCTTCGACCATCCCCCTCAGGGTGAGTTTCTCGAACTCCGGTTGGTTCTGCGCGTCACTCGACTCCTCGAAGGCGGTCTTGTCTTCGTCGGCGATGTGGAATTTGGTCCATTCCGAACGGGTCATCCCGGCGGATAGCTTGCCGTGCAACTCCTGGCTGGGACGACGGGTCTTGGCATCCACGACGCCACCGTTGAAGCCGCCGAATTCCGCCGGCACGTTGCTGTCGTAGACGGTCACGGACTCCAGCAGGTCGGCGTCCAGCGCAATGCCGTGGGCCCGGCTTGGCAGTCGTTCGAGGTGGGTCAGGTCTCCCCAGGAGTGCTGCCCCGGGTCGAGGTCGTTGTTGATCGAGACGCCATCGATCATGAAGTTGTTCTGGTAGAACTTGGCCCCGTTGATGCTGATGTCCGCCGGGTCGATCTCGCCGCCGGTGTTCGAGCTCTTCTGCTCGGTGCTGAACTGCACGCTGGGGTGCATCTGCAGCAGCGTGGTGATGTCGCCGTTGGCGCCGGGGAAGGCTTCGATGGCGCGGCGATCGATCACGGTCTCGCCCTGAAAGCCGCTCTCGGGTGGCGCCCCCAGCACCACGGTATTGCCCAGTTCGATCACGTCCCCGCCCGCGCTTTGCAGTGCATGGAAGATGACATTGCCGTATTGGAAGCTCCAACCGATGCCACTGTCCTGCAGCAGCTTCTCCAGGGCCTGTTCGCTGGTGAGCGAGCCCTTCACCGGGCGCGACAGCTGGTTCGCCAGCAGCGCGGAATCCATGGTCAGTTGCAGCCCGCTCTGCTGGCCGAAGGCGATCAGCGCGGCGGCCAGGCTCTGGGCCGGGATGTCGAAGGCGTGGGCCTGCTGCAGGACGTTCTCGCTGGCGGCCGCTTCGGCGGCCTGGGCCGTGACGCTGCCCAGGGCGCAGCAAAGGCCGAGTGCCCCCGCTCCGGCGGCCCGGCCGAGTTTCCTGCGTAGTGCGCTACTGAGGCTGTTGGACTGCTGTTCCATCTGGCTCCCCGCGCGGGCAAATCGGCCCGCCAATCAGTGAATGCGAATTGATCGCAGTTGCTGTGCGAGGCAAAGGACGGGACAGCTCGGAAATTTTTCAGAAAAAAGTGAAAAAAGTTTTCAGAGGCGCTGCTGGCGTCATTCGCCGCGGGAAATCACCAGCAGGTAGGGGCTCCAGGATTCGACCCGGCCGCCATGGGGTTGGGCCATGCCGCGCAGGGCCGCTTCGGGGTTGCGCAGGTCGTAGACGCCGGTGATGCGTTGCTCGGCCAATTGCGCGTCGCGCAACAGCACCGTGCCCGGCAGGTAGGGCTTCAGTTGCTCGACCATGTCGCCGAAGCGCGCGTTGTCGGCGATCAGCTGGCGGTTGCGCCAGGGCGCCACCTGTCCCACGGGCAGGGTGCCGCGTTGGGCCTGGTGGTCGCCGCCATAGGCGAGGGTCTGCCCTGCCGTAAGCGCGGCGGCCAGTTCGCGCCCGGCATCGCGGTCGGCGACCCGCACCGAGCCGTGCACCACGGCCACGGCGCTGCGCGCGCTGCCGAGGTCGACGTTGAAGGCGGTGCCGGTGACCTGCACGTCGAGCGCGTCGGCCAGCACATGGAAGGGTCGCGCGCTGTCCTTGGCCACCTCGAAGAAGGCCTGGCCACGGAGCAGCTTCACGTCACGGCGCTCGCTGGAGAAGACCACGGCGATGGCGCTGTCGCCGTCCAGTTGCAGGCGGCTGCCATCCGGCAGGTCGATGGATTTCAACTCGCCCCGGGCGGTGCGGTAGTCAGCCTCCAGCGGTGTGCGCAGGCCAGCCCCCAGGCCCAGCACCAGGCAGGCGGCGATGGCACCGGCCAGCCAGCGACGGGCATGGCGACGACGCTGCGGTGAGCGTGTCGGCAATGGAATGACCTGTGCTTCAGGCTCGGCAGCGGGCGGCACCGCCGGCCAATCCTGGCGGGTGGTGGCCTGCAGCTGGCCGGTGAGGCGCCAGAGCCGTTCGGCCTTGCGGAAGGCTTCGGCGTTGTCCGGTTCGGCGTCGTGCCACGCCTGGAACTCCGTCGCCAACGCCGCATCACCGGGTGCCTGCTGCAGGCGCAGCAGCCAGTCCAGGGCGATATCCCGGCGGGCTTGGGGTTCGGCGTGGGGCATGGACATCCAGTCTCCGGGGGCTGAAACGGCGCGAGAGGGTCGCACATTGCGGCCATCCTCGGCAAAAGACGTTTCTCCGACGTGTTTTTTCAGAAATTCATCGACCTCAGCCATCGGCCTGCTCCAGACGTGCGGAACAGTGGGCCAGCGCGTCATGCACCAGTTGATGGACCAACCCCACCGACACGCCCAGGGCGGTGGCCACCTGTTGCAGGGTGTAGCCACCCAGGCGGTGCATCTCGAAGGCGGTGCGGGTGCGCTGGGGCAGTTCGGCCAGGGCCTCGCTGATCAGCTGCAGCTCATCGATGCCGGCCACTTCGCGTTCGGGGGACGCCGTCTCGGCCGGCAGCTCGGCCAGCACGGCATCGCCGTCGGGCTGGCGCCGTTCGGTGGCCAGGCGCCGGGTCAGGTCGAGGGAGAGGTTGCGCACGATGCGGTACAGGTAGCCCACCGGGTGGCCGATGGCCTGGGCATCCGGCTCGCGGCCATCGAAGCGCAGCCAGGCTTCCTGGACCACGTCCTCGGCGCGCGCACGGCAGCCGACAATGGGCGCGGCGTAGTCCACCAGTGCGGCGCGATGGGCGAGATAAAGGGAAAGTTTGTCTGCGGGCAAGATCACTGCACTGCTGGCTGGCCGGATTGGGTGGTTCGACTCAAATGATAATCGTTATCATACATGTCGCCCCGCCCCTCCACCAGAGCCCGCGCGCCGATCAGCCGTCTTCCCTACCCGGCCCACGGGATACCGAGCACAGGCGCACCGAGTCGGCCAGCACGTCGATGGCGCGCGGCCTGGGGAAGCTGGCGCGCCAGGCGATGGCCACCTGGCGGAACGGCACCGGCGCGCTGAAGGGGCGGATGGCCACGGAGCCCGGCGAGTAGTGGTGGCCGCTCACCGCCGAATGGGGCAGCACCGAGACGCCGAGCCCGGAGGCGACCATGTGGCGGATGGTTTCCAGGGAGCTGGATTCCACGCTGGCACGCTGGGTGGCCGGGCACACCTCCAGCACCCGCTCGCGGAAGCAGTGGCCCTCCCCCAGGATCAGCAGTTCGGCATCCTCCAGCGCCTCGGCCGAGAGACGCTGCTCGGCCGCCAGCGGGTGGTCGGCGGGCAGCAGCACACAGAGGGCTTCGTCGTAGAGCACCTTGGTCAGCACATCGGGCTCGGAGAACGGCAAGGCGACGATGATGGCGTCCAGCTCGCCTTCCCGCAGCCGCTCGCGCAGCACGTGGGTGAAGTTCTCCTCGATGTACAGCGGCATCTGCGGGGCCACGGTGTGCAGCTGGGGGATCAGGTGCGGGAGCAGGTAGGGCCCGATGGTGTAGATGGCGCCGACCCGCAGCGGCGAGGACAACTGGTTGCGCCCGGCGTGGGCCATTTCCAGCACGGCGTTGGCCTCGGCCAGCACCTTGTGCGCCTGCTCGATGATGCTTTCGCCGATGGGGGTGAGGTAGACGGCGCCCTTGCTGCGCTCGAAGAGCAGCACGCCGAGGTAGTCCTCCAGGCGCTTCATGCCCACGGAAAGGGTCGGTTGGCTGACGTGGCAACGCTCGGCGGCGCGGCCGAAATGCTGTTCCTGCGCCAGGGCAACGGCGTAGCGCAATTCGGTAAGGGTCATGGGTCGTCCTGCGTGCGAGCCGCTTGCGCGGCCTCCTGGTGAAATCGGGGTGGGGCTTGTACCCGAGAACTCTAAGCAGGCGGCGCGCGTAGGACCTTTAATATTTCCTAATCGCCAGGCTGACCAAATCCTATTATCCGCCCCCTCCCGCGCTCCCTATGGTTCAGGCCGCAACACCCGAACCAGAGACATCAGGAGACGCAAATGTCCAGATTCCAACGCACCGCCCCCGGCCTGCTGGCGGCGGCATGCCTGTTCAATCTTTCCATGGCTGTGGGTGCACCACTGACCCGTGACAACGGCGCCCCCGTAGGCGACAACCAGCACTCTCAGACAGCCGGGCCGAATGGTTCCGTGCTGCTGCAGGACGTGCAGTTGATCCAGAAGCTGCAGCGCTTCGACCGCGAACGCATCCCCGAACGGGTGGTGCACGCCCGGGGTACCGGCGCCCACGGCGAGTTCGTCGCCTCGGCGGACATCGCCGACCTGACCGTCGCCAAGGTCTTCCGCAACGGCGAGCGCACCCCGGTGTTCGTGCGCTTCTCCTCGGTGGTGCACGGCAACCACTCCCCGGAAACCCTGCGTGACCCGCGCGGCTTCGCCACCAAGTTCTACACCGCCGACGGCAACTGGGACCTGGTGGGCAACAACTTCCCCACCTTCTTCATCCGCGACGCCATCAAGTTCCCGGACATGGTCCACGCCTTCAAGCCGGACCCGCGCACCAACCTGGACGACGACTCGCGCCGCTTCGACTTCTTCTCCCACGTGCCGGAGTCCATCCGCACCCTCACCCTGCTCTACTCCAACGAAGGCACCCCGGCCGGCTACCGCTTCATGGACGGCAACGGCGTGCACGCCTACAAGCTGGTCAACGCCAAGGGCGAGACGCACTACGTGAAGTTCCACTGGAAGACCCTGCAGGGCATCCGCAACCTCGACCCGAAGGAAGTCGAGGCCGTCCAGGGCAAGGACTACAGCCACATGACCACCGACCTGGTGAACGCCATCGCCAAGGGTGACTACCCGAAGTGGGACCTGTACATCCAGGTGCTCGAGCCCAAGGACCTGGCGCGCTTCGACTTCGACCCGCTGGACGCCACCAAGGTCTGGCCCGACGTGCCCGAGCGCAAGATCGGCCAGATGGTGCTCAACCGTAACGTCGACAACTTCTTCCAGGAAGCCGAGCAGGTCGCCCTCGCGCCCTCCAACCTGGTGCCGGGCATCGAGCCCTCCGAAGACCGCCTGCTGCAGGGCCGCGTGTTCGCCTACGCCGACACCCAGCTCTACCGCGTGGGCACCAACGGCCTGTCGCTGCCGGTGAACAAGCCCCGTGGTGCGGTGAACAACGGCAACCAGGACGGCAGCATGAACGTCGGCCACACCAGCAGCGGCGTGAACTACGAGCCGAGCCGCCTGCAGCCCCGCGAAGCCACCGCCAGCGCCCGCTACGTCGAGACGCCGCTGCAGGGCAGCACCCAGCAGCGCGGTATCCAGAGCGAGCAGAACTTCAAGCAGGCCGGTGACCTGTACCGCTCCTACGGCAAGAAGGACCAACAGGACCTGGTCAACAGCTTCGGCCAGTCCCTCGCCGGCACCGACAGCGAGAGCAAGCACATCATGCTGTCCTTCCTCTACAAGGCCGATGCCGACTACGGCACCCGTGTCACCAAGGTGGCCGGTGGCGACCTGGCCAAGGTGAAAGCCCTGGCCGCCAAGCTCACCGACTGACCCACCCAACGCCGGCCCGCACACGCGGGCCGGCTTACGGAGGCCCGAGATGAAATACACACTTCTCACCCTGCTGCTCTGGGTCGGCCTGGCCCAGGCCGAGCCATCACCCGACCCGGCCACCATCAAAGCCGAACTGGCCCAACGCTATTTCGACGCCGCGCGCGAAGGCCGGCTGGATGTGCTCCAGGCCTTCATCGACGCCGGCTACGACCTGAACACGCAAGACACCAAGGGCTACAGCGCCCTGATCCTCACCGCCTACCACGGCCACGCCGAAGCGGTGGACGCCCTGCTCGCCGCCGGCGCCGATCCCTGCCTGCAGGACGCCCGCGGCAACACCGCGCTGATGGGCGCCATCTTCAAGGCCGAGCTGAGCATCGCCCACCGCCTGATGAACGCCGCCTGCCCCACCGACCAGCGCAACGCCGCCGGGCAGACCGCCGCCATGTACGCCGCGCTGTTCCAGCGCACCCAACTGCTGGATCAGTTGCGCGAGCAAGGCGCCGACATGCAATTGAAGGACGCCCTCGGCAACGATGCCGAAAGCCTCGCGCGGGGGAGATCCGTACCCGTTGAGGGGGTTGGTGATCACAGAGGCGGCAGCGCTGCGCACCGCTGGGCGAATGAATTGGCTCTGTCTGCGTTAGCTGTTGTGGTTTTAATGCAGGCGCTCAAGCACGGTGCTTTCCGGGCACCCAAGGGTTTGTGCCACCTCCACCGCATGGGTTTCGCTTCGCTCTACACCATCCTACGAAAGCCTGTGCGCACCACGTGGCGATGCGCTGGACGAAGAAAGTTGGAGCAGCCGCCAACGCCCCTCCAGGAGGCCGAACGCAGTCGTTGCGCCGGGGGACGAGCGGCATGGATGCCGCGAGAGGCGCGCCAGGCCATGGATGGCCCATCGCGCCGGCCCCCAGACGACGCTTGCGGCGAACGCACTTCAGTGCGGCCCGAAGGGCGAGCGTAGCGAGTAACGGCGATGGAGTGAGGGAACTCGACGCAGTCGGGCCGGATGATGGGGCAAGCCCTTTTGGTTCCTTTTCTGGCGACATGGCGACTGAGAAAAGGGACTCGCCCGGGTGGGCGAAACCAGAAACATCACCAGAGCTCAGCAATCAGCTGGACTCAAATCCTCTAGCAACACTTAACGCAGACAGAGCCAATGAATTCGCCCCTACAGAGTTCCCCTCAGCCGCCACCCGAGGGTGAGCACGGGTGGGCGGGTGGGCTTCAGCCCACCAATTCCCGATGCACATGGCCGACCAAAACCCCTCGCCCCCTCCCCACGCAAACGCCTTTCCGGCATATCGACAAGCACGAAAAGTTCGGTTGCGCGGGGCTCTGTAGCGGCGCCCTTACAGGGCTCCCGGGCGCTCCGACAACCGGTCGCTCCGCACGGCCTGCGGGCGATGGGCGGCGCTATGCAGGGCCTGGCGCAGTCGCATACTCACCGGGCCATGCGCACGTGGTACGCATGACACGACCCTAAAAAAGGAACCTTCCAGGGGTGTCGTACCGGCGTCATGCAATGGCTCGCGTGGTTCGGAGTACGGGCAGGGTGCGCCCCTTGTTGAATAGGAGTGTTCAACGATGTCCAGCCTCGACAAAACCCCACCCATGCCTGATGTATTGCCGCCCGAGCAGGAAGACGCCCGAACGGCCAGCGCCCTCCCCCCTATCAGCGAACTCCCCAGGCAAGTGCCCGGCCCGATCATCGTGCCGCCGCTGCGCAGCATCCGCCCCGGTTGCTGGCTGCTCAACTACAAGCCCACCGGCGCGCCGCTGGTGTCCTATGACGGCACCCTGCGCGTGGAATCCCACAGCGCCGGCCGCACCGCCAGCGGCGACCTCTACCAGCGGCCAACCCTCTTCCTGCCGCTGCCCATCGCCTCGCCGATCCCGCTGCTCGGCAGCCGCCCGGAAACCAGCCTGAAGCCCATCCTCCTGGCCGGACCCAACCCCGCCTCGGGCATCCCGATCCTGTCGCGCTCGCGCTACCGCTACTACATCCGCGTCACCTCGCTGCCGGAGAACTTCTACCTGGGCAACAGCTTCCACCTCGGCTTCGAGCTGTGGCGCTTCACCGCCCCCAACAGCTGGGCGCTGGACTCCAAGCTGACCACGCAGATGGTGCGCATGGCAGGGCCGGCGGGCTATCCCTCGCCCTCCGACTACGCCGAGGGTGATGTGAAGAACGCCGCCAACGCGGTGATCGGGCGCATGACCATGGGCTGGCTGTCGAGCTACTACCGCCGCTGCACCGTGGAGATCGACACCGTCTCCGGCTCCGAGCAGCCGACCAACAGCGGCCTAGGGCACACCTGGCAGACGGTGATGGACGCCGTGGGCTGGCAGGTGGCGGTGAACCTCAGCGACACCAACGTCGCCGAGGCCAGCGGCAACTCCTGGTCCGACGCCGAGATGCATGCGGCGATGCTGGCGCGGCGCGCGGTGGTCAACCTCGACACCGAGTGGCGCTACCACGTGCTGGCGGTGAAGAACATCGATTCCACCCCGCGCGGGATCATGTACGACAACGGCGGCACCGACTCCAACAACGTACCCCGCGAGGGCATCGGCATCGCCTCCCACTGGACCATCGCAGCCGGCTGGGGAACGGTCAGCGGCAAGCGCTTCGGCACCGCGGCGGCGCCCTACTTCCGCACCGCCGTGCACGAGATCGGCCACGCCATGGGCCTGTACCACAACTCGGCGGACTTCGGCTTCATGTGCACCAGCGACGTGATCGCCGCCGCCGGCACCCCGGCCACGCCCTTCCCCAGCAACATCCAGTGGTCCTTCCACCCGGACAACCTCAAGCAACTGCGCCATTACCCCGACCCCTTCGTGCGTCCCGGCTCGGTGGCCTTCGGTAGCGCCTCCACGGCGATGCCGAGCATCACCCCGACGGACCTCGAAGCCGAGGTGCTGGGCCTGGACCTGGACGTCACCCCGCTGCTCGGCGAACTGCCCCTGGGCGCGCCGGTGCGAGTCGGCATCGCCCTGGTCAACCGAGGCGACCAACCGGTGAGGGTACCGGCCAACCTGAGCCTGAAGAGCGACTTCGTCAGCGGCAGCGTCATCGACCCCGCCGGCACTACGCGCAGCTACCGCACCCTCGTGCATTGCATCGAAGACCAGCCCTACGCCCTGCTGCAACCGGGTGAGCGCATCAGCGAATCCATGACCCTGATGCGCGGCGCCGAAGGCGCGCTGTTCGGCGTCCCCGGCGTGCACGAGGTGAAGGTGGAAGTGCACTGGGAGATCGACGGCATGGTCGCCCATGCCGCCGGCAGCGCCACGGTGATGGTCACCGCAGCGGTCGAGGCACGCCACGCCGAAGCCGCCCATCGGGTGCTCTCGACGCCCGACGCGCACCTGGTGCTGGCCATCGGTGGCGACCACCTCACCGAGGGCCTGGACGCCATCCAGGCGGCGCTGGATTCGCCGGTGCTCAAGCCACACTTCGCCGCCATCGCGGCCAAGCGGCTGGCCAAGCGTTTCCACAAACGCAAGGCCGATCCGAAGAACGCCAGCGCATTGCTTGACTACGATACGGTGATGAGCGACGCCGAACGCAGCAAGCTGACCACCCTCATCAGCGATGCCGGTGGTGTGCTCAAGGACCTCGGCAAGGCGCCGAAGGCCCGAGCCAGGCCCACCAACCTGGCGGCCGGCGCCAAGTAGGGGCGACAGGACCGGTGCGAGGTGCCCCCAGGCACCCCGCACCGGCAACCACCGGAGCACGACATGACCGACCTGGAAAACCAACTGCTGGGGCAATGGCGCAAGAGCCAGTCCCCACCCTGCGCCACCAAGTACGCCAGCAGCCTGCGCTTCGACGCCAACGGCCTGTACAGCGGCACCCCCGACGCCCCCGGCGGCTTCACCTGGTGGGACAGCGGCACCTGGCACATCGAGAGCCCCGGCCGCGTCACCCTCTCCACCGCCAACGATGCGCTGGTGAGCTACGGCTACAGCCTCGACGCCGACGGCCTCACCTTCACCGATCCCAGCGGCTGCCGCTTCAGCTACCGACGCGAGCATTGAGCCGCCCCCCGTAGGTCGGGTGAAACCCGACATCCCGGCATCACTTTGCCCGCGGGTTTCACCCGCCCTACACCCGGACAAAACCCCCGCGTGCCCGACAACCCGCCAAAGGGCCGGCGAGCAGCGACGGCAAAGCCTGCTATGACTTGCACAACACAAGAACAACAAGAAGGAAGGCCGACCTTGAACGACCATCACGACGTGCTGATCATCGGCGCCGGGCTCTCGGGCATCGGCATGGGCTGCCACCTGGTGCGCGAGGCACCGCAGATGGACTTCGCCATCATCGAGCGGCGCCAGGCGGTGGGCGGCACCTGGGACCTGTTCCGCTACCCCGGCATCCGTTCGGACGCCGACATGTTCAGCTTCGGCTTCGCCTTCCGCCCCTGGGACCAGCTCAAGACCCTGGCCGACGGCGACACCATCCGCCAGTACATCGAAGACACCGCCCGCGAACATGGCGTCGACAGCAGGATCCGCTTCGGCCTGGCCTGCACCGAAGCCTCCTGGTCCAGCCGTGAGCGGCTGTGGACGGTCAAGACCCGTGACGAGGCCAGCGGCGCGCAGCGGGTGTTCACCGGGCGCTTCCTGGTCTCCTGCGTCGGCTACTACGACTACGACCAGGGCTACCAGCCCGACTTCCCCGGCATGCAGCGCTTCCAGGGCCGCCTGATCCACCCGCAGCACTGGCCGGAAGACCTCGACTACAGCGGCAAGCGCGTGGTGGTCATCGGCAGCGGCGCCACCGCCGTGACCCTGGTGCCGGCCATGGCCGAGCGCGCCGGCCACGTCACCATGCTGCAACGCTCGCCCAGCTACATCATCAGCGTGCCCGGCAAGGACGTGGTCTCCGCCGCCCTGCGCCGCGTGCTGCCCGAGCGCTGGGTCTACGCCATGGCGCGCACGCGCAACATCTGGCTGCAGCGGGTCATCTACAAGGCCGCGCGGCGCTGGCCGGAGAAGGTCCGCGCCTGGCTGCTGGGCAGCGTGAAAAGGCAGCTCGGCGGCAAGGTCGACATGCGCCACTTCACCCCCAGCTACATGCCCTGGGACGAGCGCCTCTGCGCGGTGCCCGACGGCGACCTGTTCGCCGCCCTGCGCCAGGGCCGCGCCTCGGTGGTCACCGACCGCATCGCCACGTTCACCGAGCAGGGCATCGCCCTGGAATCCGGCGCCGAGCTGCCGGCGGACATCATCATCAGCGCCACCGGCCTGCAACTGCGGGCCCTGGGCGGCATCGACATGGTGGTGGACGGCCAGCGCAAGAGCCTGTCCGACCGCCTCACCTACAAGGGCGTGCTGGCCCACGGCATCCCCAACATGGGCTCGATATTCGGCTACACCAACGCGCCCTGGACGCTCAAGGCCGATATCGCCTCCAGCTACCTGTGCCGCCTGTTCAACCACATGGGCAAGCACGAGCTGGAGGTGTGCACACCCCGCGCGCCGGAGGGCGAGATGGAGCCGGGCAGCGTCATGGGCGCCCTGCAGTCGGGCTACGTGCAGCGCGGCGGGGACCTGCTGCCGCGCCAGGGCCGCCACCTGCCCTGGCGGGTGCTCAACCACTACGAGCGCGACCGCGAGATGCTGCTGCGCCAGCCCATCGCCGACCCGGCCCTGGAGTTCGAGCCGGCCCGCGAACCGGTCGGCGCGCCCCTGGCCACCAACGCTGGCTAGGCCGGCAACGGCCAATCGGCAGAAATGCGAACCGGTCAGCCACTCCGCCCCCCGCAGCGGCGGCTAGAATGTCGGCCTTTCCCCCACACGGAACCGTCGACATGGAGCGTTACCGCCGCCTCGCCTCCTGGGCTCCCCGCCTCGCCCTGCTCGCCTGCGCCTGCCTCGCCGGCCAGGCCCAGGCCCGCGACCCGCAACCCTGCGTCGCACCGCTGATCGACGCGCTGGCCAAGCAACTGGGCCAGCACGACTGGGCGATGCCCGACGCCTACAACGAAGGCCCACTGGTGGCCGCCGCCTGCAAACCCTGGCCGGACGACAAGGCCCGCTCGGTGGTCGCCCTCGCCTACGTCCGCCCGGGCGATGAAGGCATCTCCGCCGGCGAACGCAGCCTGGCCCTGCTAGTGGCCAAGGTGGACGGCAAGAGCGGCGCATTCCTGGAGCGCTACGACGCGACCCTGGACGAAGACGCCGTCACCGAGGTGAGCGCCGGCAGCCTGTGGCTGGACACCGCCCGCTACCACCTGGCGCCGGGCGTGCGCGCCTTCGGCCTGGTGTTCGACAGCACCGCCCGCGGCGCCAGCTGCCCGGACGGCGGCTCGGACCAAGAGCTGACCCTGTTCGCCCCGGACGGCAAGGCCCTGCGCCCGGTGCTCAGGGCCTACCTCAGCGAATGGACCACCATCAAGGGCACCCTCTGCGTCAACGACCCGGACTTCATGACCGAAAGCGCCAAGGTCACCCTCGACATCGCCAAGACCCGCAGCAACGGCTTCGCCGACCTGGTGCTGACCGCCAAGGTGACCGGCGACTCGGCCGCCGGGGAGAAGTACCTGCGCACCGAGCGCAAGACCCTCAAGTACGACGGCAAGCAGTACCCCCACGAAACCTTCCCGCGCTTCTGGGAGCAGCCGGCCAGCACCGCGCAGTAACCGGCGCCATCACCCGGGCTGGCGTCCGGGTGATGGTTCTTGGCAGTTCTGCCTGTGGCGTCAAGGACGGGCTTTTCGCTAAGTTCGCCCGGGTCCGCACGGCCCCGGCCGCGCCATCACCCGCCAAGGAGCGCCGTCATGTCCGTAGCCGAAACCCTCAAGCAACGCATCTCCGTCCGCGCCTTCACCGCCGAGCCCGTCAACGCCGCCACCCTGCGCGAGCTGCTGGACACCGCGCGCTGGTCGCCCTCCGGCGGCAACCTGCAACCCTGGAAGGTCATCGCCGTGAGCGGCACCGCCAAGGCCGCCGTGGAGCGCGTCGCCCTGGAAACCCTGATGAAGAACCCGGCGGGCGAAGCCGGCGACCATCCCATCTACCCGGAAGGGCTGACCGAGCCCTACCGCACCCGCCGCTACGCCATCGGCGAGGCGCTCTACGCCAAACTCGGCATCCCCCGCGAAGACAAGGCCGCGCGCCTGCGCGCCATGTCGCGCAACTTCCAGTTCTTCGGCGCGCCGGTGGGGCTGTTCTTCGTCATCGACCGCTCCATGGGCCACGGCCAGTGGGCGCACCTGGGCATGTTCATGCAGTCCCTGGCGCTGGTGGCCGAGGAACGCGGCCTCGCCACCTGCATGCAGGAAGCCTGGGGCATGGTGCGCCAGAGCCTGCACGCCCACTTCGAACTGCCCGAGCACGAGTTGCTCTACTGCGGCATGGCGCTGGGCCACGCCGACCGCTCCGCGCCGATCAACCAGTTGCGCTCCGAGCGCGCCCCGGTGGAGGAGTTCGCCGTGTTCAAGGGTTTCGACTGAGGGCCAGGGTCCCGGAGCGCGCGCCTGCGCCTTGGCTACACTGCTGACGCCGCCCCCGCTGCATGCCGTCGTTGGGCGCGCGGCCGGTCCCCCCACGCGTCGCAGGAGAGTCGTCGTCGATGAACCCCACCCCCTTCCCCGCGACACGGCTCCGCCACCTGATCCTGCTGCTCGTCCTGCTGGCCAGCATCGCCACGCTGGCCAACGGCCTGTACGCGGCCTACCGGGTGCAGAAGGCCTCGCTGCTGGACGGCGCGCTGAAGAACAACCACGCCTACGCCCAGAAGCTGGCCAGCAGCATCGGCGCCCAATTGCAGGCGGCCCAGCAACAGCTGGCGTACAGCGCGGCGCTGCTGGGCAAGCACTTCGATGACCCGCAGCTGCTCGCCGAGGAGGCACGCCGGCTCGACCTGCAGGATGCCGGCTTCAACGCCATCGCCGTGGTCGCCGCCGATGGCCGCGTGCTGGCCGCCGTGCCGGAGGCGCCTCAGCTCGATGGAGGCGGCCGCTCCCCCGGCCTCGAGGAGGCGCTGCGTGCCCGCCGCCCGCTGATCAGCGAACCCTTCAACGCCGCCAGCGGGCGGCTGGTGGTCTTCGTCTCGCAGCCGGTACTCGATGCCGACGGCCGGTACCTGGGCCTGGTCGGCGGCTTGATCTACATGCGCAAGGACAACCTGCTGCACGGCCTGATCGGCCTGCACTTCCACCAGGATGCATACGTCTACCTGATCGACGCCAACCGCCGGCTGCTCTATCACCCGGACCCCGCGCGCATCGGCCAGCAGGTCGGTGCCAGCGCCGTCGACGATGCCGTGCTGGGCGGGCGCAGCGGCACCCTGGTGTATGTGAACTCCAAGGGCGTGGAGATGCTCTCCGGCTATGCCGGCATCCCGGGAACCGGCTGGGGCGTGGTTTCGCAGCAGCCACGCCAGGCCACCCTGGTGGCGCTGGAGGGGTTGGTCCGGCACGTGCTCGTCGCTGCCATGCCCCTGGCGCTGTTGGGCTTCGCGGTGCTCTGGTGGACGACACGGCTGATCGCCGACCCGCTGCGCCAGCTGGCCGCCGGCGCCCGCCAGATGGGCGAGCCGGGCAGCTCGGAACGCCTGGCCACGGTGCGCGCCTGGTACTTCGAGGCCGCGCACATCAAGCAGGCCCTGATCACCGGCATCGCCCTGATGCAGGAGAAGCTCGGCCGCCTCAACCATGAGGCGCAGACCGACCCGCTGACGGGCCTGCTGAACCGCCGCGCGATGGAGGAAGCCCTGGTGGCCATCCGGGGCGGCGAGCGCGACCTGGCGGTGGTGGCCTTGGACATCGATCACTTCAAGAAGGTCAACGACCGCTTCGGCCACGACGCCGGCGACCGCACGCTCAAGGTGATCGCCACGGTGATGCAGGCCTGCTCGCGGGACCGCGACCTGGCCTGCCGCGTGGGCGGCGAGGAGTTCCTCCTGCTGCTGCCCGGCACCACGTTGGCGGAAGCCTCGGAAGTCGCCGAACGCCTGCGTCACTCGGTGGAGGAGGCGCGTACCGAAGGCGTCGGCCAGGTGACCATCTCCCTCGGCGTGGCCGAATGGACGCCCGGCGGACGGAGCCTGGAAGCCACCCTCAAGCAGGCCGACGAAATGATGTATCGGGCCAAGCGCCAGGGCCGCAACCAGGTGGTGGTGGAGCCCGCCACGCGCTGACCCCTGCGACCATCGCGCGATTGCCAGGCACCCCCGGGGAATGAGATATTTCCAAATGTGAAATATTCTCAAATCGAATTCCCCGCCTCCTCCCCCCGCCTGCTGCTGGTCGAAGACGACCCCCGGCTGCGCGAGGACCTGGACGCCCACTTCCGCCAGCGCGGCTTCGCCGTCACCACCTGCAGCACCGGCACCCTGGGCCTGGATGCAGCCGAGACCGGCCACTTCGACCTGGTACTGCTGGACATCATGCTGCCCGGCCTCGACGGCCTGCAGCTGCTGGAAGCCCTGCGCAGCCGCCAGGACACCCCGGTGATGCTGATGTCGGCGCTGGGCGCCGAGCAGGACCGCATCACCGGCTTCACCCGCGGCGCCGACGACTACCTGCCCAAGCCCTTCAGCCTTGCCGAACTGGACGCCCGCACCGACGCCCTGCTGCGCCGCGTGCGCCTCGACCGCCGCCAGCCAGTGCAGCGTGCGGAAACCCCGCTGCAGTTCGACGATCAGGCCCAGGACGTCCGGCACCAGGGCCGCAACGCCGGGCTGACGCCCTCCGAGTACCGCCTGCTGGCCACCCTGCAGGCACACCCGGGCGATGCCCTGAGCAAGCCCTTCCTCTACCGATGCGTGCTACACCGCGCCTACACGCGGCTGGATCGCGGGCTCGACGTGCATGTCTGCAACCTGCGCCGCAAGCTCGCCGATATCGGCCTGCATAGCCTGCAGATCCAGGCCGTGCGCGGCCAGGGTTACCTGCTGGTCGAGACGGACCGCTCCTGATGCGCCGCCATCCCCTGCTGTGGAAGCTGGCGCTTCTGCAGGTCGGCTTCTGCCTGCTGCTCACCTGGCTCATCTACACCTGGGGCCTGTCGGTGGAGCGCAGCACCTACTTCCTGGCCCCGGCCGACCGCGACTACCTGGCCCAGTACGCGCTGCAGGCCGAGCAGGCCTGGGAGAACGAAGGCGCGGCCGGCGTCGCGCGCTTCCGCCAGGACCTGGCCAGCCGCGAAGACACCTGGGTGGCGGTGCTCGGCCCGCGCCTGGAAAGCCTCGACGGCACGCCGCTGAACGCGGAGGAATCCAGCCACCTGACCTTCATGCGCAAGCTCGACTGGCCCATGAGCCGGCGCCTGCAGGACGAGCTGCCCTACGTCAGCATCGAGTTCCCCGAGCACCCGGAGAACGGCCGCCTGGTGCTCCAGCTGCCCGAACGCCTGCTGCCCAGCGGCCTCACGCCCTGGACCCACCTCTTCACCCACGGCGTGGTACCAACGCTGCTGGCGGCCCTGCTCGGCCTGCTGATCTACCGCCACCTCGTGGTGCCGCTGAACCGCCTGCGCGACCGCGCCGATGCCCTGCGCGCCGACGAACTGGACACCGCGCCCCTGGGCACGCCCCTGGCCGACCGCCGCGACGAGCTGGGCGAGCTGGCCGAGGCCCTGGAGCACATGGCCGAGCGCCTGCGCCTGAGCCTGGGCCAGCAGCGCCTGCTGCTGCGCACCCTGTCCCACGAGATGCGCACCCCGCTGGCCCGGCTGCGCATCGTCCACGACAGCGAGCTGCCGCCCGAGCAGCTGCGCCAGCGCCTGGACCGCGAAATCACCGATATGCAACGCCTGCTGGAAGACACCCTCGACCTGGCCTGGATGGACACCGAGCGCCCGCAGCTGCCCACCGAAGCGGTGCAGGTGCTTTCGGTCTGGGAAGCCCTGCGCGAGGACGCCTGCTTCGAAAGCGGCTGGGACGCCGCACGCCTGCCCTGCACCCTGGATGCCGACTGCCGCGTGCAGGTGCACCTCGACAGCCTCGCCCAGGCCCTGGAGAACCTGCTGCGCAACGCCATCCGCCACTCCCCTGAAGGCGGCAGGGTAAGTCTCGACGGCGAGCGCGATGGCGACTGCTGGCACCTGCGCCTGCGCGACCAGGGCCCCGGCGTCGCCGAGGGGGACCTGGAACGCATCTTCCTCCCCTACCAACGCCTGGAAGGCGGCACCGGCGAAGGCTTCGGCCTGGGCCTGGCCATCGCCCGCCGCGCCATCGAACTGCAGGGCGGCCAGCTCTGGGCCAGCAACGCCCACCCCGGCCTGTGCCTGCACCTGCGGCTGCCGGTGGCGCGATGTTACCTCCTGTAGCCCGGGCTTCAGCCCGGGAGCGGCACCGTGCAGGAACCCCTGGGCTGAAGCCCAGGCTACGGAACTGCCGGCCACATGACGCAATGGCCCTACGCTCGACCTGTAGGAGCGAATTCATTCGCGATGCGATTTCGCGGTTGAAACCGCTCCCACACCCGGCGCCCCGCACGACCCAATCGCGGGTTTCACCCGCCCTACACGGCAGGGTGCTCCCTCCTGTAGCCCGGGCTTCAGCCCGGGAGCGGCGCCGTGCAGGAATCCCTGGGCTGAAGCCCAGGCTACGGGGCTCAATCGCAGGTTTTGCACCCTGTCGCAGGAGCGAGCTCTGCTCGCGAATCCCCCCAACACGGACCCTCACGAAGTGTTTAGAAAGTTAATGCGCTTTACTCTCAAATAACAATTAATATCATTCATGATCTTCGCGCATCCCAAGGCATTACCGGAGATCGTCCATGTCGCCTCGCCCGTCTTCCACCGCCATCCCCTTCCTGCTGCTGTCCAGCTGCCTGCTGTCGTTCGCCGTGCACGCGGCCAACATCGACGCCAGTGCCCCCGGCATCGAGCTGGAAGCCCAGAACGTCATCGCCACCGCCGAGGAAGAGACCAAGCAGGCGCCAGGGGTTTCGGTGATCACCGCCGAAGACATCAAGAAGCGCCCGCCGGCCAACGACCTGTCGCAGATCATCCGCACCATGCCGGGCGTGAACCTCACCGGTAACTCCACCAGCGGCCAGCGTGGCAACAACCGCCAGATCGACATCCGCGGCATGGGCCCGGAGAACACCCTGATCCTGGTGGACGGCAAGCCGGTGAGCAGCCGCAACGCCGTGCGCTACGGCTGGCGTGGCGAGCGTGACAGCCGTGGCGACACCAACTGGGTGCCGGCCGACCAGGTCGAGCGCATCGAGGTCATCCGTGGCCCGGCGGCCGCGCGCTACGGCAACGGCGCGGCAGGCGGCGTGGTCAACATCATCACCAAGAAGGCCGGCGCCAAGACCCACGGCAACGCCACCGTCTACACCTCCTTCCCCACCCACAAGGACGAAGGCGCCAGCCAGCGCCTGAGCTTCGGCCTCAACGGCCCGCTCACCGACACCCTCAGCTACCGCGTCTACGGCAACGTCGCCAAGACCGAGTCGGACGACTGGGACATCAACTCAGGCCACGAATCCGCCCGTACCGGCAACCAGGCCGGCACCCTGCCCGCCGGCCGCGAAGGCGTGCGCAACAAGGACGTCAACGGCCTGCTCAGCTGGAACTTCACCCCCGAGCAGACCCTGGAGCTGGAAACCGGCTTCAGCCGCCAGGGCAACCTCTACACCGGCGACACCCAGAACACCAACAGCAACGCCACCGTGAAGAAGATGCTCGGCCACGAGACCAACCGCACCTTCCGCGAGACCTACGCCCTCACCCACCGTGGCGACTGGGACTTCGGCAGCTCCCTGGCCTACCTGCAGTACGAGAAGACCCGCAACAACCGCATCAACGAAGGCCTGGCCGGCGGCACCGAAGGCATCTTCGCCAACAGCGGCTACTACACCGCCACCCTGCGCAACCTCACCGCCCACGGCGAGCTCAACCTGCCCCTGGATGCCGGCCGCCCGCAGACCCTGACCCTGGGCAGCGAATGGACCCGCCAGCAACTGGACGACCCGAGCTCCAACACCCAGACCACCACCGAAGGCGGCGCCATCGGCGGCCTCACCAACAGCGGCCGCGACACCACCTCCGAGGCGCAGATCTTCTCGCTGTTCGCCGAAGACAACATCGAACTGGCCCCCGGCACCATGCTCACCCCGGGCCTGCGCTTCGACCACCACGACATCGTCGGCAACAACTGGAGCCCGTCGCTCAACCTGTCCCACGCGCTCACCGACACCCTCACCCTGAAGGCCGGTATCGCCCGCGCCTACAAGGCGCCGAACCTGTACCAGCTCAACTCCGACTACCTGCTCTACAGCCGTGGCCAGGGCTGCTACGGCCAGACCACCAGCTGCTACCTGCGCGGCAACGAAGACCTCGACGCCGAAACCAGCGTCAACAAGGAACTGGGCATCGAGTACAAGAAGGACGGCCTGGTCGCCGGCCTGACCTACTTCCGCAACGACTACAAGAACAAGATCGAGTCCGGCATGGCCTCCATCGGCAGCGCCACCGGCGGCCAGGTGGTTGGCGGCGTGAACTACGCCAACGCCCGCATATTCCAGTGGGAGAACGTGCCCAAGGCGCTGGTGGAAGGTATCGAAGGCAACCTCACCCTGCCGCTGACCGAGCAGCTGAGCTGGACCAACAACCTCACCTGGATGCTGCAGTCGAAGAACAAGGAAACCGGCGACACCCTTTCCGTCACCCCGGCCTACACCCTCAACTCCATGCTCGACTGGCAGGCCCGCGAAGACCTGTCCTTCCAGGCCAGCGTCGCCTGGTACGGCAAGCAGAAGCCGAAGAAATACGGCTACCAGGGCAACCGCGTCACCGGCAACGCCAACAACCAGCTCTCGCCCTATGCGCTGCTGGGCCTGAGCGGCACCTACGACCTGAGCGAGAACCTCAGCTTCACCGCGGGCGTCGACAACCTGCTGGACAAGCGCCTGTACCGCGAAGGCAACGCCCAGGGCGTGAACAACATCGACGGTGCCGGCGCCGCCACCTACAACGAGCCCGGCCGCACCCTCTACACCAGCATGACCGCCTCGTTCTGACTGTCGAGACCGCCTGATGAGACTGCCCCGCTTCACTTCTGCCCTGGCCTTCGCCCTGGCAGTGGCACTTCCCGGAGTCGCGCCCCTGGCGCGACCCGACCCCAACGCCCTGATGGACACGCGCCTGCTGCAGCGCCAGGACCTGCCCTACGCCTTCAGCAGCCTGAAACTCGACTCCGAGGATGGCCAGCGCCACTACCAACTGTGGATCGCCAAGCCCAAAAGCCCGGCCCCGGCCGGCGGCTACCCGGTGGTGTGGATGCTCGACGGCAATGCCGCCTTCGGCGTGCTCGACGCGCCCCTGCTGCAGGACCTGGCCAAGGGCGATGCGCCGCTGCTGGTCGCCATCGGCTACCAGACCCCGCAGCGCATCGAGCGCAACGCCCGCACCCTGGACTACACGCCCCGGCAGCCCGACAAGCCCGGCCAGCGCGACCCGCTCACCGGCCAGCCCAGCGGCGGCGCCGACGCCTTCCTCGACCTGCTGCAGGAGAAGATGCGCCCGGCCGTGGCCGCGCAAGCGCCTTTCGACACCACCCGGCAAACGCTCTGGGGTCACTCCTACGGCGGCCTGCTGGTGTTGCATGCGCTGTTCACCCGGCCCCGGCAGTTCAGCCAGTTCGCCGCCGCCAGCCCGTCGCTCTGGTGGGGGGATGGCGTCATCTTCGGCGAACGCCCGGGGCTGGAGCAGCGCATCGCCGGCCACCCGGCGCGCCTGCTGCTGATGCGCGGCAGCGCGGAACCGGCCAACCCGCGCGGCACCGCCGAGCCCTACCCGGAGCGCGCCGCCACGGAGCTGGTGGACGACCTCGCCCAGGTCCCCGGCCTCGACGCCCTCTTCCAGTCCTTCGAAGGCCTGGGTCACGGCGAAGCCCTGGGCGAATCCCTGCGCTACCTGCTGCGCGAGCGGTTCGGCGCCGGCACTGCACCTGCGGAGTAATGCCCCACTACGAAGCGGCCTGGTGCCCCCCAGGCTGCTCGCCGAGGCTCTAGGCCGCTACTTCCCCAACCGCCGAGCGGCCCTGGCGCGTCACCGACCCGCTGCTAGATTGAAGCCAGTCCGGGAATGGATGAACGCTCAGGAGGAGAGATGGCTAATCAGGTGTTCGCGAACGGGCTGGAGATTTCCTGCAAGGCGGCCGAGGGGAAGTCCGTCGCCTGCTTCCCCGATGTGTGCTTCACCCCGCCACAAACGCCCGCGACACCACCCGGCGTCCCCATCCCCTACCCCAACACCGGAATGGCCAGCGACACCTCGAACGGGTCGCGCACCGTGAAGATCTCCGGCAAGGAAGTGATGCTCAAGGACAAGAGCTACTTCAAGACCAGCTATGGCGACGAAGCCGGCTGCGCCCCGAAGAAAGGCGTCATCACATCGAAGATCAAGGGCAAGGTGTATTTCACCGCCTGGTCCATGGATGTGAAGTTCGAAGGCCAGAACGTGGATCGCATGTCCGACCTGACGACCCACAACCACGGCTCGCAAGGCAACACCGTCCCCTGGCCCTACCTGGACGAAGTGGCGCTTGCCCTGGATGACCACCCCTGCGCGAAGTCCGGCGATGCCAAGAAGGTCAACGACAATTGCAAGAAACCCATCGCCAGCGACTGTTCCGATGACTGCTGCAAGGCCCGCCGCTGTGTGCTCGTGCCTTTCAGCCCGAACAGCTGCGTGGGCTGTGGAGACAAGACACCGCACCACCCCATTCCCGTCGCCGAGCTTTCCGAACAGCGCAAGGCCGGCGAGGCCCGCGGGCAACCGCGCTACCCCAAGTACTCCGAAGGCGCCGCCCCCTGCGTCTGCGTGGAAGGCAAGGACCATGACTCGCGCAACCCGGTCTCCACCGAGCTGGACGAGCATGGCCGGGTGGGCGCCAAATTTGCCCAGTTGCGCAACGATCGGATTCCCAAAAAGTCCAAACTGGGCGACCCATACGACTTCAGCATCGCCCTGGACTGCGGAGCGCAAGCCGTCTCGTCCGCCATGGGCTGCGACGAGGCCTGCGTACGCAAACAGCTGGAGGCAGGCCACACGAAGCTGGAGGTGAAGCCCACCGACAAGGCCTTCAAAAGCAAGCAGAAGGCCAATGTTCCGCTGTTCAAGAAGCCGAAGATCGCCGCCGCGCCCCTGGCGACGCCGGCGCCCCCCAAATAGGACATGGATCGATCGATGACCCGCCAACCCGACTACTTCTTCCTCGATGGCGTGCCGCTGGGCTCGGGCGATGTGGCGCTTGCCGCGCAATACAACGCCTACCCGGATGTGGACGCCTCACGTGTCCTGCTGAAGCTGCAGGGCCAGTGGACCTACATTGATTTCGACGAAGACCTGATCCGCTCCCTGGCGTTCGACCCGGCCAGCGGCACCCTGTACATGCTTGGCAAAAGCGGCGTGATGTACAGCCTGGGCGGCAAGGGGCCCGACTTTTCCCCGGCAGCGATAGCCGGAACCTTCAGCCAGCAGGAGGTCGTCGACCCGGAGGAGCGCGGCGAGCTCTTCAGGGTTCGCGCGCTGGATGGCCGCGTGCTGGTGTGTGGCCTGGGAGGCCAGCTGCTCGAACTGAGGAACGGCAACTGGCTGGACCTGAGCTTTGCGGCCCCGATCGCCGAATCACCGGACTTCGAAGATGTCGGCCTGGATGCCCAGGGCCTGCCCATCGCCGTGGGCTGGGCGGGCGCGGCCTATCGCAGAACGCCTCGAGACTGGCAACGCATCGACTGCCCCACCAACGCGATCCTCTCCACCATCGTCGCCGACGGCCCCGGACGGCACCTGCTGTGCGGGAACAACGGGATCGTGCTGGAGATGGACGACAGCAGTATCTGGGACCTGTCCGTGGACGCGCCCCTGGGCAATCTCTGGTCGGTCACACGCCATGCGGACCTGATCTACGCCTGCGAACCCGGTCGCCTGCTGGTGCGTGACCGGGACAAGTGGCAGACGGAAATCGTCAGCCAGACCATCGCCTCCCCCTCGTTCCATCGCCTCATTTCCACCGGCTCGGAGCTGTGGTCATTCGGCGCCGACCATGTCTTCGTGAAACGAGCGGACGGCACCTGGGAGCAGTTCCCGGTCCTGGGTAACGAGCTGTAGCAGCACGCCTTTGTAGCCCGGGCTTCAGCCCGGGCACAGACCGTAGGTTGGCGCCGAGCGCAGCGAGGCCCAACGCCGCCCGGTGCTACCGGGTGGTCAGGCGGAGGGCCTCGCTTATCGCGGGTCAGAGATACCGCAGCGGATCACCACTGAGCAGCGGGTAGATCCGCTCCTCTTCCAGCGAGCCGTCCTCGCCGTGGATCTTCACCGACGATTGCAGGTGCCCGACCTGGGCGGCGGCCATGCAGATGACGTCCGCCTTGCTGTCCGAGCTGAACAGGTTGTCCAGGCTGCCGAAGCGGCGGCACGCCCATTCCTGGTGGTCCTTGACGATAAGGAAGTGTTCCATGGCGTGGGCCCTCAGCAGGAGGCGCGCGTGGGGCGCGGGTCATCGCCATGGGCGGTGAGCGCCCGCGCGGCGAAGGGAGAAGCGAGGTCGTGAGCCGGCCGTTCAGGGGCGAGCCAGCTGGCACCCTGCCCCGGCTGACGATCACCGCTGGCCTGCACATCGTGCACCAGCTCGCGGATCAGACCGCCGACCTGAGCCCGCGACAGCACGCTCTCGCAATCGATGACCCGGTGGAAGGCCGGCTGGGCCTCGCCGCCGATGGTCAATGACAGGCGACCGTCCGGGCGGGTGGTGAGGGACACTTCCCGACCGGGAAAGGCTTCGATGATTTCTCTGACACAGACATTCATGGGCGTTCTCCTTCTTGTAGCGAGAGAAGGAGCACGCAACATGCCAGCTTGGCCTTTTCGTAAAGGCCCTTTTAAAACAACGAGTTGCCAAACAATCCTGTGACGGGGCGAATTGCAATCTGCAAGATCGCCCCGCGCAGCCCTCGGCATTTTGCATTGGCCACCGGGGCCGCCAGGAAAACCCCGGGCCCACTGGCCCGGGGCACAGCCATCATTTGATGGTTTCGTTCCCCAGACCCAAGGCCAACGCGGCGTTCAGGGCGTCCTGCCCGGCGGTCTGCAGGATCAGGTCGCACAGTTGTGGGTCCTTGCCAGAGAGGGTCTCGGGCTCCCAGACGCCCGGGCGGCGGCTCCAGTTGAACCTGAACTGGCAAGCGCCACCACTGCCCTGGGTGGCCGTGGCCCAGACGGAAGCGGCGTTGTTCCTGACGAAATCCTTGTAGACCGCGCTGCCTCCCGACGCACCGTAGAGGCCCTGCATGCAGCGCATGAAGACGCCCTTCCCGGTGGCGTAGTCGGCAATGAAGCCTTCGAGCGCGCCGCTGATCTCGTATTCGTGGAGGATGCCGTCGTTGTCGATCATCCGCTTCAGCACGGCGGCCGCTACCTTGTGGGAAACCTCACTCCCCGACCCCATCGCCAGGACGAATTGCCCCTGGTCGCCGGTCCAATGCCACTCAGGGTTGGCCGCATTCCCACGAGGCCGCTCCAGCACCAGGTCCTGCGCGGTCCGCAGCGACCCGGGGATACCGAGCCACTTGTCGAACCACTGGAATTCAGCCGTCGCCATCTCCGCATACTTTGGCGCGTCGGGATCGTTCGGGTTCAACTGGGCCAGGCCCCGGGAGAGCAGCAGGAACCCCAGGTTGGTGACGGTATTGCGACCCGACATCGGTTGGTCGGGGTCCTTGAGGTTGAACGTGCCACCCCTGATAGGCGCACTGCCCGCCGCATGATCCTCACCGCCCTCGTTGTAGCTGTCATCCGACCAATGCCCGGCGAGCTTGTCCCAGCAGTGCTTCGTGGCGCCGATGATGCCTTCTCGCAGTTGATCGTCACGGGGGTCTTGGTAGCCCAGCGCTTCCCAGTTGTACAAGGCGATAAGGAATGCATTTCCCCACCAGCCGTAGTCGTCCACCCACCAGTCGACCCTGGCGTTCAGGTCCTGGTAGATGCCATAGGCCTTGCGCAGGATCCCGCCGTCGTCGTGCTGCTTCGAATTGACGAGATAGTCGAGGCAGCAATGCAGCGTGTTGCCGGCGAACCAGAAGTTCCCCGGGAAGACCTCGGGCTGGTAGAGGTTCAGCAGGCTTTTGTAACCGGCCGAAGCGGCCTCGTTGAATGTGGTCATGACGCTTTCCTTGCATGAGATGGGATGGGAGCCGGCGACTCCCGTGCCCTCCAGCGGCGCACGACTCCCCTGCGGGGGAGCACTCCTTGCGCATCGCGGGGCATGGGGGAAATACGACTCGAACGGCGACCAGGCACGGCAGAAAGAAACGAAGACGAGCGCTGCCGCAGGTTGCGGACAGGCTCATTCCTGCCGGGTACGGGGATTGAAAGAACGTCGAAAGCATTGGCTCTGTCTGCGTTAAGTGTTGCTAGAAGAATGGAGTCCAGCTGATTGCCGAGTTTTGTTGAGGCTTTTCGTTTCGCCCCCCGGGCGAGTTTCTTTTGGCAATCGCCCTGTATAGACCGGAGACATGGTGGACACATGTGCGGGGACATGGTTGACACATTATGGTCCGTAGTCAGGGTTGTTCAGGTCGATAGTTCGTAGAAATTGATGGCAGAAGTACACGTCGTACAACGCCTCGCTTTCAGGCCTGGGACGTATAGCGATCAAGTGCCCAGCAAGCCCCTTGGCGATGCGGAAGTAGTGTTTTCTAAAGCGGAATCGGCTGTGATAAACCTTTGTCACTTCGTCATCCGGGGCATATTCGAAGTCCTCCAGTTTTTCTGGAAATGGCCAGGGGCTTGTGCGGTATCGCTCCATGGGAACCTGATAGCCCAGCGCTTCGTGGGGCCGTTGAAGGTTGTAGATCTCCCTCCATTGATCGAAAGCAGCCTGGGCTTCGATCAAGTCGTGAAAGTGCTTTCCCTTGAGTACTTCAGCTTTGAGCGCGCGATGAAAGCGCTCGTTTTTGCCATTGGTTTGTGGATGGTAAGGCCGGCTGAAGCTCAGGCGAATGCCCAGCCGGACCAGCCAAACACCCAGCTCGGATAGTTCACCCGGATTACGTGGCGAGCCCCAAGGGGAGCCGTTATCGGTGTTGATTCGGGCAGGCAAACCATAGCGGCGGAAGACTTCGCTCAGCTTTTCCTGAACCGTTTCCTTGCGCTCATTGGCGCAGGCCTGGATCGCCAGGTTGAAGCGGGAATGGTCATCCACAACCGTCAACGGATGACACTGGCCTTGCTGGGTCGGAAAGTAGCCCTTGAAATCCATCTGCCAGAGGTCATTGGGGGCCTCGTGCTCGAAGCGCTGCCAGGGCTTCTTGGCTTCCTTTTCAGGCGGCAGGATCAGCAGATGGCGGTGCAGGACGTTAGTCACAGTGCTGGAGGCAATACCGCAGTTAAGGACATGGCTGATCTTGCGTCCGCCCCACGCAGGATGCGCCTGACGCAACGCAACCACCTCCGTTTCCAGCGCGGGAGGGGTCCGCTTGGGGCTATTGAGCGGCCGGCGGGATTTCTCGTGCAGGCCATCTCTCCCGCTCTGTTCGTATCGCTTAAGCCACTTGTAAGCCGTTTGCGGGCTGATACCGAAGCGTCGGCACAGTTCTCGCCTGTTGCTGTCAGGCTGTAAGGCCAACGCAATGAATTCCTCTTTCAAGCTCATGGCGTCTCTCGTGTTCCAAGGCATGGTATGGATCCCCGGCAAGGCAGCTCGCCGGAAAGTGTCAACCATGTCTCCGTACACCTGTCAGCTATGTCCTCGGTCTATACATCAGTCGCCAGAAAAGGAACCAAAAGGGCTTGCCCCATCATCCGGCCCGACTGCGTCGGGTTCCCTCACTCCATCGCCGCTCTGGGGGCCGGCGCGATGGGCCATCCATGGCCTGGCGCGCCTCTGGCGGCATCCATGCCGCTCGTCCCCCGGCGCAACGATTCGCTCGGCCTCCTGGGAAGGGGCGTTTGGCGGCTGCCCCAACCTTCTTCGCCCAGCGCACCACCACGTGGTGCGCACGTACTTTCGTAGGATGGGTAGAGCGGAGCGAAACCCATGCGGTGGAAGTGGCAGAAGTCCATAAATGCCCGGAAAGCACCGTGCTTGAACGCTTTCTTTAAAACCACAACAGCTAACGCAGACAGAGCCAAAGCATTCGCCAGCCTGAGCAGCGTAGATCAGCCGGACACCCGGGCGAGGTCACGTTCCGCATAAGCGCAACGGGCGTTATGTCCGAGCACGCAAAACCTCCAATCCCCACGGAGCGCTCTACACCGGGCTTATAAAACTGTGGCGCACTAATTGTTATGTTGTAACATTACAATTCCAACTCACAGGAACCGCCTCCGATGTCCGCTCGCTTCCTCCGCCTCCACACCCCCATCGCCGCGGCCTTGCTGATGGCGCAGCATGCGTTCGCCGCCCAGCCCATGGTCCTCGAGCAGCAGGTGATCACCGCCAACCCGCTGAAAAGCGAAGCCCTCGCCTCGCCCACCAGCGTGGTGGAAGGCGACGAGCTGAGCCTGCGCAGCGCCGCGCAACTGGGCGAAACACTCAACGGCCTGCCCGGCGTCTCCTCCACCTATTTCGGCCCGGCCGCCAGCCGCCCGGTGATCCGCGGCTTCGACGGCGACCGCATCCGCATCCTGCGCAATGGCGTTGGCGCGCTGGACGCATCCTCGCTCTCCTACGACCACGCCGTGCCCTATGACGCGGCCAACGCCGAGCGCATCGAAGTGGTACGCGGCCCGGCGGCGCTGCTGTACGGCGGCAGCGCCGTGGGCGGCGTGGTCAACACCTTCGACAACCGCATCCCCACCGAGCCGGTGGACGGCCTGCACGGTGGCGGCGGGCTGCGCTACGGCGGCGCCGATACCACCCGCAGCGCAGCCGGCAAGCTGGAGGCCGGCGACGGCAACTTCGCCCTGCACCTGGACGCCAACTCGCGGCAGTTCAACGACACGCGCATCCCCGGCTACGCCCGCTCCCGCGACCAGCGCGCCCAGGACGGCGACGACAGCAAGCACCGCGTCAACAACAGCGACGGCCGCCAGGACGGCGGCGCGGTGGGCGGTGCCTACCACTGGGACCACGGCTACGTCGGCCTCTCCTACGACGAGTACGACAGCAACTACGGCTCGCCCGCCGAAGACGCCGTGCGCATCGACATGGAGCAGCGCCACTACGCCATGGCCTCGGAGATCCGTGACCTGGAAGGCCCCTTCAGCTCCCTGAAGCTGGACTTCGGCCACACCACCTACGAGCACCGCGAGATCGAGGACGGCGAAGTCGGTACCACCTTCAAGAACGACGGCTACGAGGCCCGCCTCGAAGCCCGTCACGCGCCCATCGGCCCGCTGGAAGGCGTGGTCGGCGTGCAGGTGGCCAGCAGCCGCTTCGAGGCCCTGGGCGAGGAAGCCTTCGTGCCGCAGACCGACACCGACAGCGGCGCCCTCTTCGCCCTGGAAAGCTGGCAGGCCACCGAGCGCCTGGAGCTCACCCTCGGCGGGCGCCTGGAACACACCCGCCTGCGCCCGGACGCCGCCGGCAACGAGCGTTTCGAAGGCGCCGACGACAGCCACAGCTTCACCGCCGGCAGCCTGTCGTTCGGCTCCATCTACCGCCTCACCGACATCTGGTCCCTGGCCGGCACCCTCAGCTACACCGAGCGCGCGCCGACCTTCTACGAGCTCTACGCCAACGGCCCCCACGCCGCCACCGGCACCTACGAGGTGGGCGATGCGGATGCCGAAAAAGAGAAGTCCTGGTCCACCGACCTGGCCCTGCGCTTCGACGACGGCACCCACAAGGGCAGCGTCGGCGTGTTCTACAGCCGCTTCTCCAACTACATCGGCCTGCTGGGCAGCGGCCGCTACCTCGACGAGGACGGCCAGGAAGTCGCCCCGAGCGACGACGATGCCCTGCCGGAATACCTCTACAGCGGCGTGAAGGCCGACTTCTGGGGCGTCGAGGCGCAGGACCACTGGCGCCTGGCGCAGACCCCGTACGGCGAGTTCGCCCTGCAGAGTTCCGCCGACTACACCCGTGCCAAGAACAAGGAGACCGGCGAACCGCTGCCGCGCATCTCACCCCTGCGCCTGAACAGCGCCCTGCTGTGGAATTACCAGAGCTGGCAGGCCAGCGTCGGCGTCGAGCACGCCAGTGCCCAGCGCCGGGTCCCGACCGAAGAGCGCGGCACCGACGGCTACACCACCCTCAACGCCAGCCTCGGCTACCGCTTCGACCTGGCGGAAAGCGAGTGGCTGGTGTTCCTCAAGGGCGACAACCTCAACGACCAGACCGTGCGCTACGCCAGCTCGATCCTGCGGGACGAAGTGCCGGCGGCCGGCCGCAGCGTCGAGGCCGGGGTACGGGTCGCGTTCTGACCCACGGACAACGGGGCCGTTGCGGCCCCGTCGTCATGCCCTCATCGCGTCATGCGCCCGGGAGGGTCATCACCGGCGCGTGGCGCTCCATCAGTTCGGCGACCCAGTCGATGAACACCCGCAGCTTGGCGCTGATGTGCCGGTTCGGCGGGAAGGCCACGTACATCGGCATCGGGTCCAGGCGCCAGTCCTCGAACAGGGGCACCAGCGCACCGCTGGCCCGGCTGGCAAGGGCCATGTACTCCGGCAGCCAGAGCACGCCCAGGCCCGCCAGCCCGGCGGCGAGGTAGGCGTTGCCATCGTCCACCGCCAGCACGTAGCGGCCGTTCACGCGGAGTTCCTCATTGCCCTTGCGCATGGCATAGGGCACCGGCTTGCCGGTGCGCGCCCAGAGGAAACCGACGATGCGGTGGGGCGAATCCTCCAGCTCGCGCGGGTGCGCCGGCACGCCGAGGCGTGCGAGGTAATCCGGCGCTGCATACACGCCCAGGCGCAGGTCGCCGACCCGCCGCGCCATCAGCGACTGGTCGCGCAACTCGCCGCAGCGCACCACGCAATCGACGTTCTCGCCGATCACATCGACGATGCGGTCGCTCACGCCCATGTCGATCTGGATGTCCGGGTGTCGCGCGTGGAACTCGGGCAGCGCCGGTACCAGGATCATGCTCGCCAGCGGGCTGGGCACATCCACCCGCAGGCGGCCCCGGGGCGAAGCCGAGGCGCTGGAGAGGCTGGTCTCGGCGTCGTCCATATCGGCCAGCAGGCGCACCACCCGCTCGTAGTAGGCAGCGCCATCGGCGGTCAGCGCCACCCGCCGCGTGGTGCGGTTGAGCAGCTTCACCCGCAGGCGCGCCTCCAGTTGCTGCACCAGCTGGGTGACGCTGGTCTTGCTCATGTGCAGGGTGTCGGCGGCGCGGGTGAAGCTGCCGGCCTCCACCACCCGGGCGAAGGCCTGCATCGCATCGAAACGGTCCATCGGCGCTCCAGATTCCAGCGGATTGTTTGGGATTCACAAACAGTGAAGGACAAGCTTGCGCGTTTATCCCCCCGCGCAAGCTCCTACAGTCGCCTCCATCGTTGATCCCGGGTCCCATCGACCCACCTTGGAGGTACCGCATGACCCAGCGCGACGTCGTTTTCCCGCCCGGCCGCCAGGCGCTCTATGAGCGCAACCGCTACTCGCCGGCCATCCGTTCCAATGGCTTCCTGTTCGTCTCCGGGCAGGTGGGCAGCAACCCCGACGGCTCCCCCGAGCCGGACCTCAAGGCCCAGGTGCGCCAGGCCTTCACCAACCTCAACGCGATCCTCGGCGAGGCCGGCTGCAGCTTCGACGACGTGGTCGACGTCACCGTGTTCATGGTCGACCCGCAAGCGAAGTTCGAAGCCATCTGGGAGGTGGTGCCGGAGTTCTGGGGCGCCGCGCCGCACCCGACGCTGACCGCCGTGGGCGTGACCTGGCTCTATGGCTTCGACTTCGAGATCAAGGTGATCGCCAGGTTGCCAGGCTGACCGCCACGTCTCAGGGTTCGTCCCGCTCCCGCGCGGGGCGGCGAACCACTGCTCCCGCGGCACCCACTTCTCCTGCTGCGGGTCGCCCAGGTAGTGCGGCGACATGATCTGCACGCCGTACTCGTTGAATACATCCTGGACATTGGCGTGCAGCTCGCTCAGCAGCTCGGCGCGGGGCCGCGGCTCGCTGGGGATGGCCTGCGCCACCAGGCGGTATTCGGGGTAGAAGTCCGACAACGCCGTCTGGAACACCTGCGGGGCCGGCTGCTCGAGAATGCCCGCCGTGCGCCGCGCCGCCTCCAGCAGCATCGCCTCCACCTGGCGCCAGGGCGTGTCGTAGCCGATGGTTACGGTGGTATCGACCACGTAGCCGGGGCCCTGCACGGCGCGCGAGTAGTTCTTGGTCACGCTGCTGGTGATCATCGAGTTGGGGATGGTCAGCACCTCGCCCAGCCCAGTACGCACCCGCGTGGTGAACATGCCCAGCTCGGTGACCGTGCCCTCGTGCTCGCCGATGCGCACGAACTCGCCCACCCGCAACGTGCGCGTGTAGGTGAGGATCAGCCCCGCCGCCGCCTGCCCCACCACGCTGGAGGCGCCGAGGGAAATCATCAGCCCCACCAGCACCGAAAGCCCCTTGAACGCCTCGGTACCCGCCCCCGGCAGGTAGGGATAGGCCATGGCCAGGGCGAACAGCCAGATCGCCAGCGAGGTCAGCCGGGTGGTGGTGGGCAGCGTCTCCTGGTTCAGCCAGCTGAGGGTTCCCGGCGTCGCCATCCGCCGCAGCACGCGTCGGCTGAACGCCGTCACGCCCCGGGCGATGAAGAAGATCGAAATGGCCAGGATCAACCCCGGCACCGCACCGATGATGCCCTGCAACAGATAACCGGCCACCTCCAGCAGGTAGCTGTTGAGGCTCTCGCCCCAGGGCCGCGTATAGGGGAAACGCGACAGCACGAAGCTCAGCCACTCATAGGTCAACAGCAGGATCAAGGCCCAGCGGATCGCCCAGAACACCCGGCCCACCAGGGGGTACAGGTAGCGCAGGTCGAGCACCGGCGTCTGCCCGACGCGAAAGGCCTGGGCATGGCGCGTCATCACGCCAGGCAAGCGCTCCAGCAGCCTGCTGCGGACGAACTGAATGGCCTTGAGTGCGGCGACGAACAACAGGGTCGCCAGCGCGGAATACCCCGCCGCCTCGGCGATGAAACGCAGGCTGCGCGCCTGCTGCGTCTCGGTCACCACCAGGCGCAGCTTCTCGGCGGCGTCCTGGGCGGCCTCACGAACGGAATGCGCCACCAGCGGGTCGACATCCTCCGGCGCGACGATAAAGGCACGGCGGTCGCCGAGCAGCACCAGGTAATCGTCACCCACGGCGTCGACCCGGACGTCGAGCCGCTCGGTGCCTTCCAGCGCCTCGCCGATCACCGCCTTGGCTCGCCTGGCCCGCAGCTCCGGGCCCTCGCCCAGCACCACGGCGCGGAATACCAGGATGCTGCGATTCACCACCTTGAGTTCAGCGGTCTGGGCGCCGCCTTCGGCCGCCGGCTCCACCCCCTGCGCCAGGGTTGGCGCCAGCGCGCACAGGCACAGCGCCAGCCAGCCCCAAAACCCGCCGCGCCATGCGCTCGGCCCCACTGCCTTGTGGCTACTTCCCATGTGCTCTACACCCCGGACGATGGCTCGACGCTGGGAGAGTAGAACAGCTTCGTGCGCCTGTCGGCGGCTCCCGCTCTAGGCTGCCGTAACGCAGCCTCAGTCGGCGTTCTGGCGCCCCGCCCCCACCGGCACGACGGCAGGCACTGCGAGCGCCGCGTCCTCGGCCACGACGGCCTTTGGCGGCGCCGCCTTGAGCCGCGACACGCCGAACAGCACCAGCACCAGCCCGACCAGTTGGTAGGCCGAGATGGCCTCGTTCAGCAACGCCCAGGACGCCAGGATGGTCAGCACCGGCCCCAGGTTGCCCACGGCGGCGGTGTGGGTGGTGCCCAGGCGCTGGATCGCCAATGCCATCCAGTAGATCGGCAGCACGGTGGAGAGCAGCGCCATCAGCGCGGTGTACAGCCACACCGAAGCCGGCAGCGTCGCCAGTTGGGTGAAGTCGGCCGCAACGCCATAGTGCGCCAGCACCATCAGCGCCGAGGCACCGCCGGCCAGGCCGGCCAGGCGCATGGAGCCGATGCGTTTCACCATCACGCCGGTGCCCAGGTAATAGAGCGCATAGGTCACCGCACTGGCGAACACCCAGGCGGCGCCGATCATCACCTGCGTGCCCATGTCGGTGCTGCCGATGTCGTGCATCAGCGCGACCCCGAGCCCCAGGTAGCACAGGCCCATGGCGAGCAAGGTGCGCCGGCTCGGCCGCTCGCGGAAGATCAGCGCCTGGAACACCAGCACCAGCGTCGGGTAGGTGAACAGGATCAGCCGCTCCAGGCCGGCGCTGATGTATTCCAGCCCGTAGAAGTCGAACAGGCTGGACAGGTAGTAGCCGAACATCCCCAGCAGCAGCACGCGAAACCAGTCGCGGCCGGACAAGGCCACCTCACCGGCGCCACGGCTCAGCCACAACAACCAGGCGAACAGGGGCAACGCCAGGCCCATGCGCATCGCCAGGAGGGTCACCGCATCCACGGGCGCAGCCGCATAGGACAGCTTGACGAAGATCGCCTTGAGGCTGAATCCGGCGGCCGAAAGCACGGCGAAGAGGCTGCCGTTGGCGGCGCTGCGTTTATAGAGGGAGAGCAAGGCGTTCATCAGGTATCCGGTCTGCAAGGTGGCTACCGTTATTCTGAAGCGAAGGCGCCAGCGCTAGAATCGCTTTTTACCGAACGGCCCCTTCGTCAAAGGAGAACGCCCTTGCACTTCGACCTCGCCGACCTGCGCCTGCTCACCGCCATCGCCGCCACCGGCAGCCTGAGCAAGGCCGCCGCCACCTTTCCCGTGGCCGTCTCGGCGGCCAGCACCCGGCTGCGCCAGTTCGAGGAACGCTGCGGGCTGGCCCTGTTCGTGCGCAAGGCCGATGGCATGAGCCTGACACCCACGGGGCGGCTGGTGCTGGAAGGCTGTCACGGCGTGCTGCACGAGGCGCAGAAGCTCAAGGACACCCTGCAGGAGCTCGCCGGCCAGCGCCGCATCACCCTGCGCCTGGCGGCCAGCACCGTGGCCAACAGCACCTTCCTGCCCGCCACCCTGGGGCCCTTCCTCGCCGATTACCCGGAAGTGGACCTGCAGCTCACCGAACTGAACAGCCGCGACGTGCTGCGGGGCGTGCAGGCCGGCGAATTCGACATCGGCGTCTACGACGGCAACCTGCCCACCGGTGGGCTGGTCTCGATGCCGTTCCGCGACGACCGTCTGGTGCTGCTGGTGCCTCAGGACCACCCGCTGGCCGGCCGCCGCCAGGCGCACATGCGCGAGGCCCTGGGCTTCGCCTTCGTCTGCCTGCCGCCGGAGCGCGCCATGCAGCGCTTCATCGAGGAGATGGCGCTGAACTACGCCGTGCCGCTGAAGGTGCGGGTGCGTGCGCCGAGCTTCGACGCCATCGCCCAGTTGGTGGCCCAGCGCGCCGGCATCGCCATGCTCCCCGAAGCGGGCGCCACACGCCTGGCGCAGGAACTGCCGGTGGCCATCGTCAGCCTGGAGAACACCTGGGCGACACGGGAATTGCGCTTGTGCATCAAGGGCCAGGAGGCGCTGTCATCCCATGCACGGCAGCTGCTCGCCCACCTGGCCACGCCTGCCTAGCAGGCCCGCAGAAGGCGCGCCCTAGATGAAGCGCCCGACGCGATTGCGCCCCGCCTTCTTCGCCTCGTAGAGCGCCGCGTCGGCGCGTTGCAGCAGGGTTTCGGCGGCCTCGCCCTGCCCCGGCACCATGGCGGCGACACCGATGCTGACGGTGACCCGGCCGAAGGTGGAAAGCTCATGGGGCAAGGCCAGCTCCTCGATGGCCTGCACCAGGCGCTGGGCGATGCCCTGGGCGCCGGCCGCATCGGTCATGGGCACGAGGAAGACGAACTCCTCGCCGCCATAACGCGCCACCAGGTCGCTGGAACGGCTGACGGTGCTGGCCAGCACCTGGGCGATGCGTTGCAGGCAGGCGTCGCCCGCCGGGTGGCCATAGTGGTCGTTGTAGCGCTTGAACCAGTCGACATCGAGAATCGCCAGCGCCAGGGGCTCAGCCGTGCGCTGGGCGCGGTGCCATTCCTGCTGCAGCACCTCGTCGAAGTGGCGGCGGTTGGCGATGCCGGTCAGGGCGTCGGTCAGGCTCAGGGTCTCCAGCTTGCTGTTGAGCGCCTGCAACTCGTCGGTGCGCTGGGCCACGCGCAGCTCCAGCTCGCGCTCCGAGCCCTGCAGTGTCTCCACCAGCTTTTCCTGGGCCTGCAGCAGTGCCTCCTGCACCCGCGCCTTGTCGCGGCGCATCACGTTGAAACGGTCCGCCAGGGCGAAGGCCAGCACGATCATCTCCATGGCCGAGCCCAGCTGGATGCCGTCCACCGTGAACATGTTGGTGGGCATCAGGCCCATGGCCCGCAGCGTGGTCATGGCACCGCCGAACATCAGCAGGGCGAAAGCCGCGAGGAAGAACCAGGCGCTGCGCTGGCGCTTGATCACCCCGGCCAGGGCCACGCCCAGCACCACCACGGCCGTGGCCAGGTTGAAGTAGACCGCCAGGCGCGAGAACAGCGGCAAGGCGATGGCGTAGAGCAATGGCGTCACCAGGTAGAGCGCGACCATCGCCAGCAGCAGCCGGTCCACCCTCGGCATCAGCTGGTCGGTGCGCAGCATGCGCCGGGTGAACAGCAGCATCGCGCTGAGGGCCAGGGACACGCCCGAGTAATAGGCGACGTTGGAGTTGAGCGGCAGCCCGGCGATGGCCCAGTCCGGCGCCAGGCCGTTCTTGATCGCCAGGGTGAAGGCGGTGCAGGAAACGAAGGCCACGTAGAGCAGGTACACCCGGTCGCGCAGGGCCACGAACAGCATCAGGTTGAACAGCACCATGGCGGTGGCGATGCCGAAGTACCAGACCTTGCTCACGTAGTCGTCGCGCTCGTAGGCATGGAAGGCCTCCACCGGCCACAACTGCAACGGCACCAGCAGTCCCACGCTGGACGCCACGCGCAGGTAGATCACCTGCTCGGAATGCGCCGGCAGCAGCAGCGGGAAGACGAAGTTGCGGTTGGCGTATGCCTTACTCGAGGGCGCCACGTCGCAGCCGGTGGCGGTGGCGTGGTAGACGCCATGAGCATCCGGGATATGCGCCTCGACATGGGAAATGCGCGGGTTCTCCACCACCAGCATGCGCCGCAACGGCGTATCACCCGGGTTGTGCAGCACCAGGCGCAGCCAGAAGGCCGAGCGGGTGAAACCCAGCGCCAGGGCATTGCCGGGCGGCTGGTCACCCTGGAAGCGCGCCGCCAGCGCGGGGGCCTGCACATCGGCCAGGGTGAAGGACCGCTCCGGGTCTTCCAGCAGCGACACGTAGGGAGTCAGGGACAGCGCGGCCTTGTCCACCGCCGCGGCATCGACCACCCGCTCGCCCGCGCCGGCCGGGAGCGCCAGTAGGGTCAGTACGAACAGAAGCCAGGAAGACAGCTGACGGGAAAGGCGGATGGCATGCATGCGGCCAGGTACCAGCAGAGCCCAGGGGAGCCACGGATGGCGGCCGCATCGAACGCAGGCCGTCGCACCGTGACAGGGCGGAAGTCTACAAGACAACCCTCGAACCCGGCGAGCACCGGGCCGCAGCCGCCTCCCCTCAGCGAATGTGCACGGGGTCTCAGCGCGGTATCACGAAGGCGCGGCGCCTGGTCCCGAGCCTGTATGTTCGCTGGCAGAGCCACCTTGCCTGGCCCCTGGAACGGAGAAGACCCCATGAAGGAACTGGAAGCCTGCCCCGCCTGCTCGGCGATCTTCACCGCGCGCAAGGCGCTCGTCGCCAGTGGCGTGGGCGTCAACCAGAACGCCTTCGCCGCCAGGATGCAGGTGCGTTGCCCCGAGTGCCGGCACGTCTTCACCGCCCGCACCCTGCACCTGTTCGGCTTCCTCTCGCCCAATGGCCTGCGCTGGGTGGTGCTGGGGCTCGTGGTGGCCTGTGTGGTGTTGGCGAAGGTGCTGCCTGGCTGACCCTTCCCGGACTGAAGTCCGGGCTACGGCACCCCCTACCCGGTAGCCCGGGCTTCAGCCCGGGGGGTAGTGACCGGTAGCCAACGCTGCACTCACTTGAGGTGCGCACGGCACACCCTACGACCGAGCCGCGTGCATCGGGCCGAGCCCGTGCATCAATGTGCGTTGCAATGCACACGGTCGAGCCTCGTGCGCCGATGTGTTCTTGTAGGGTGTGCTGCGCGCACCGGTCCCGAGCTCGGTACTTCCGGCGAGCTCCGAAAGGCTCCGTGCCACTCCCACCTTTTGAGGTGCGCACGGCACACCCTACGGCACGCGCTCACCCCGGTCCTTCTCCTGCGGTGTCGGCTCCGCCTCCCGCCGCTCACGATTCAGCTCATCCATCACCTGCTGGAAGATCGGGTCCTGTTCGCTGCAGACCGCGCCATCGCGCTTCAGGGCGCAGGGGTCGACGCGAGCGGGCGGCGGCTCATCCGCTCCAGGTTGTGCCACCGCTGCACCGGCGCTGAGCACGAGTGCTAGCAGCAGGCCGGGTTTCCATGGCATAGCGCACCTCGTCCGCATCGCCGTCTTCATCCCTGCACCCGTCCGAAGCGCTGCCGGTATTGCACGGGCGTCAGTTCGGTCAGTTCCTTGAACATGCGCGTGAGGTTCGAATCGCTGCTGAAGCCCAGCTCGTCGCTGATGGTCTTCAGCGGGGCGGAGGTCAGGGTCAGGCGCTCGCTGACCTGGCTCAGCTTGATGCGCCGCGCATAGGTGGCCGCCGCCACCCCGGTTTCATCGCGCACCTTGCGGGCCAGGGTGCGCTCCGACATGCCCAGTTCGGCCGCCAGCTTCTGCACCGTGATCTGCTCGGCCGGCAGCCCCTGCACCAGGCCGTGCACGCGGCGCAGCAATGGGCTGGGCTGCTCGATCAGGCTGAGGGATTGGAAGGCATCGTGCACCTGGGCCGGGCGTGGCAACACCATCAAACGGTCGAGGTCGTGGAACACGCTCTGGCTCACCTGCCGCTCGATCAGGGCCTGGGCCAGCGGCAGGTAACCGTTGACACCACTGGCGGTGGCGCTGCGTGTGTTGAAGATGCAATTGCTCTCGCTCTGCCAGCGCACCTTGGAGTAGCGCTTGAGCAATGCATCCGCCAGCCACCAGGTCACGGTGGCGGGCTGCCCATCGAGGCGGCCACTGGCGGCGACCAGGCACACGCCCGTGCAATAGCTCCACAGCTGGCAGCGCTTGTGCAGCCGAGCCAGGGCACCCAGCAATGCGGCGTTGCCGGCCAGCATCGCCTCGACCTGTTGCGGAGACTCCGCCCAGAAGCCCGGAATCAGCACGGCATCCAGCTCGCCCTCGGCGATGCCCTGGCTCGCCGCCAGCACCAGCCCATGGGCGCACTCCACCGGGCCGCCGTGCATGCCCACGAAACAGGTTTCGAACAACTCGCCCCCCGGCCAGGCGGTTGGCCGCGTGGAGCATGTCGCCAAAAGCCAGCAGCCCCGCGGGCATGCAACCGGGAAACAACAGCAGGCCGATCTTCATAGGGGCACCGTGGCGGAGAATGACGTGACTGGAAATGAATGAATTATGTCCATTCCCGCCATTATCGCCAGACCCGGTCCTCGGCACCATGGCGCCATACCCTAGGAGGAACATGATGAAGATCCAGCAACTCCGCAACGCAACGATCATTCTCGACCTGGGCCAGCAGCGCATCCTGGTGGACCCCATGCTGGCGCGCAAAGGCACCCTGCCCTCGCTGCGCATCTTCGCCGGGCGGCAGCGCAACCCCACGGTCGAGCTGCCCGAATCGGCCCCGCAGGCGCTGGAGTCCGTCACCCATTGCCTGATCACCCACTGCCAGAAAGGCCACTTCGACCACCTGGACCGCGCCGGTACGCGCTGGCTGCGGGAGCGGCAGATCCCGGTCATCTGCACCCCGCACGACGCGCCCTACCTGGCGCGGCTGGGCTTGAACGTACAGCCGCTGCCGGAGGGGCACGCGGAGCCGGTGCCCTTTTTCGGCGGGACCATCCGCACCGTGCGCTGTACCCACGGCAAGGGCCTGGTCGGGCGCCTGATGGAGCACGGCGTCGGCTACCTGATCGAACTGCCCGGCGAACCCAGCCTGTACCTGGCCGGCGACACCATCCTCACGCCCGGGGTGCGCGACTTCGTGCTGCACCATCAGCCCCAGGTGTGCGTGGTACCGGCCGGTGGCGCGCGCTTCGATATCGGCGACGACATCATCATGGGCCTGGACGAGGTGCTCGAATTCACCCGCCTCAGCCGGGGCATCGTGGTCGCCAATCACCTGCAGGCCATCAACCACTGCCCGGTCACCCGCGAGGAGCTCGCGGAGGCAGCGCACGCCAGCGGCCTGGCCCAGCGCCTGCTGATTCCCGCCGACGGTCAGGTGCTGGAGCTGGCCTGAGGCAGCAGGCCTGTCCGATTTCCATCGTTTTTTGTCCGGAGCGCTTCTCGCGCTCCACGCCTGGCGGCTGGTTCACTGCACCCCGGTGAAACACCTTCCACACGGCAGAGAAAACAATGAGAAGAACCGCTGCGTATCGCCCCACCTTCATCTACATCCCCGACTGCCAATCGCTAGACGCCGAGGCCGCCCGATGAGCCGCCTCTCGGTAAAACGCCTGCTGCTGTCAGCCGCCCTGCTGGTGGGCGGCATCGTCCTGGTGCTCGCCACGCAACTGGGCATGCGCCTGTGGCACTTCCACACCCTGTTCGACCCCGAGCGGATCACCCAGAACTTCCGCTCCATGCCGACGATCTTCCAGGCGCGCCCGATCCCCAAGGGCCCCGCGAGCGTCCCCCTGCAGACGGCACCCAAGGCGCTGGTGGAGCGCTTCCACTTCCAGGGCCGGGACCAGGCCCTGGGCGACTGGCTGGTGACCTCGGGCACCACCGGCATGCTGGTCATGGCGGCCGACCGGGTCGTCTACGAGCAGTACTTCCGAGGCAACCGCGAGGATTCCCGGGCCATCTCCTGGTCGGTGGGCAAGTCCTTCGTTTCCGCCCTGGTGGGCATCGCCCTGAAGGAAGGTGCGATCCGCGATATCCGCGACCCGGTCAGCGACTACGCGCCCGCGCTCAAGGGCAGCGGCTACGACGGCGTGCCGCTGCAGGACGTGCTGGAAATGGCCTCCGGCATCGCCTTCAACGAGGACTACGCCGACCCCGAGGCGGGCATCAACCAGCTGGGCCAGACCATCGCCCTCGGCGGCTCGGTGGACGCCTGGGTGGCGCAGCTCAAAAGCGCCGGCGCCTCCGGCACGGAGCACCACTACGTGAGCGTGGACACCCAGGTGCTGGGCATGGTGCTCAAGGGCGCCACCGGCCGCGACCTGGCCGACTACATGGCCGAGAAGCTGTGGTCCCCCTCGGCGCCGAGTGCGACGGCCAGTGGCTGACCGACAACGACGGCGCGGAGATCGCCTTCGGCGGCCTCAACCTGTGCCTGCGCGACTACGCCCGCTTCGGCCTGCTGTACCTGCACGAGGGCCGCAACCTGGCGGGCGAGCAGATCGTGCCGCGGCAGTGGGTGCAGCAATCGGTCACCCCCGCGAAGGATTTCCTCCGCCCCGGGCGGTATAAGGAGCAGGGCCAGCCGAACCTCGGCTACGGCTACCAGTGGTGGGTGCCGCAGGGCGACGAAGGCGAGTACATGGCCGTGGGCGTCTATGGCCAGTTCATCTACGTCAACCCGACGCGCCGCGTGGTGATCGCCAAGACTTCCGCCTATGCACGCTACAACGAGGACGGCACGCGCATGGAATACGAGTCGCTCGAAGCCTTCCGCGCCATTGCGCGCAACCTGTGATCCCTGAGGAGCCCGGCATGCCGCCGTCAGCGCTGACCTTCGACTTCGAGTGGCGACCGCTGCAGAACTACCTGCACGCCCGGGGCCTGGAGGCGCCGCAACTGCTGCTCGCCGACAGCCCCGACGAGCAGCCGCCCAGCCACGCCCTGTACGACTGGATCGTGCGCAACCACGGCGGCGCCATCGACGGCCTGAGCCTGGGCGAGCACTACCGCGCCACCGACTACGGCATGGCCGGCCTCGCCCTGATGAGCGCGGAAACCCTCGCCGACGCCCTGAAGGTGGTCCGCGCCTACATGCTGCTGTTCAACCCGGACATCGCCGACATCCTGGTCGAGGCGCAAGGCCAGGGGGATGTCCGGGTCACCACCCGCTTCCGCATCCGGGCGGGCTGGGACGCCCGGCAGCGCCAGTTCCACGCCAACGTGCTGGCCTCCGCCGCCTACCACCTGTTCAACCAGTTGATGGGCCGCCCGCTGCAGGGGCTCGGCCTCACCCTGCCCGCCGGGCTGGAGAGCACCCAGCCCTACCTCGCCTACTTCGGCATGCCGGTGCGCTCCCGTGGCAGCGACATCGTCTTCCTCCTGCCGGCGGGCCTGCTCGAATCGGCGATCCCCACCGCCAACCCGGCGGTGTTCCAGGCGGCCCTGGCGCTGGCCAGCGAGGGCTTCAACAAGCTGCTGGAGAGCGAGATGGGCGGCACCCGCCAGCGCGTCACCGCCCTGCTCGCCTCGCTGCCGGACCGCTACCCGGACATCGGCCAGATCGCCCAGCACCTCAAGCTCACCGAACGCACCCTGCGCCGACGCCTGGCCGACGAGGGCTGCAGCTACCGGCAGATACTCGATCAGGCCCGCCTGCAGCGGGTGCGGGAACTGCTGGGGCGCACCCAGCTGACCACCGAACAGATCGCCGAGCTGCTCGGCTACAACGACGGCTCCAGCCTGCGCCAAGCCTTCCGCCGCTGGACCGGCACCACGCTCAACCAGTACCGCCAGGGCCTTCTCCGGGAAGCATCGGAAGACGGAGGGAGAGCCGGTGGTTAGACTGGCCGCCCTTCCCCAGGCATGAGCCGACCATGACGCTCCCCACCGTGCGACGCGCCCGCAGCGCGGATACCGAAGCTCTCGTGGCGCTGGACCCGATAGTCCGCGAGCAGCCGGGCCGCAAGGCCTTCATCGCCAACGCGGTAGCGGCCGACCAATGCTGGGTAGCGGTGGAAACCCACGATGATTCGACGCTGCTCGGCTACGGCGTGCTCGACCGCTCCTTCTTCGAACACGACTTCATCGCCCTGGTGATGGTGAAGGACGGGGCACGCCGCCGAGGCGTCGCCTCAGCGCTGATGGCGGAGCTGGAGCGGCAGTGCACCGGGCCCAAGCTGTTCACCTCGACCAACGCCTCCAACGCACCGATGCTCGCCCTGCTGGCCCGGCATGGCTTCACCCCCAGCGGCGCATCGACAACCTGGATGACGGCGACCCCGAACTGGTGTTCGTCAAGTTCACCGCTCACACCGGCAACGGTTGATCGCGGGTTTTCAGTTTCCTTCGAGGCGCTCCAGCAGGTTCTGCAACTCTGCTTCCGCTGCCTTCAGTGACGCCTCCATGGCGATCTCCCACGGGCGGCGCAGGGGCTCCAGGTCACGCTCGCTGTCGACCTTCAGGCACCACTGGAAGTGGTCGTGCCAATCCCCCAGCGCGCCCTGCACGGCCTTGAGGGACGCGGCGGCCTTGGCCGAAATCGGCGACAGGCTCGGGTAGGCGTCGTGGGCGTAGCGCATGCGCTTGACCAGGATGCGCAATGCGTGGCGGTCGTAGGCCGGGTCGCGCAGTGCGGCCACCAGCGTGTCGCGCTGCTTCTTCAGGCGCTTGCGGATGAAGTCGCGCAACGCCCGCAGCTCGCCCGCACGCTGGGCATCACGGAACTGCTCCGGCCAGTCATCGAGGCTGGCCATCAGCGTGCGAATGGTGGGACTGTCCTCGACCATGCGATAGCCCTGCTCCAGACGCTGGCGGCGCAGTTGCGCCAGGTCGGGCAGCCCCTGACGCTCCAGCTCGATGATCATCACTTCCAGGTCGCGGATCGGCGTGGTCAGCCGCCCCACCTCCGCTGCTGCGGTATCCAACTCACGCACCGACTCCAGGTTGCGGATGGGCCGCAACAGGCTGCGCAGCCGCCGCAGGCCGATGCGCAGGTCATGCAGGGCTTCACCATCGGTCCGGCACAACAGGCGCACGCTGCTGTGGTGAATTCCCAGCTCTATGCGCAACACCTGCTCAACGATCGAATCGACGAAGGACATCGGGCTCTCCAAGGGTGGGAAGGTCAGTGGCCAGGGGCAATTCCGCGCCGAGCATAAAGGTCGGGAGGGAGTGCCAGGAACACGGAATTCGTTAATCCATTTTTCATCCGGCGGATGCAGGCTACGCCGCCCACATGACCGTCATGCCTTCACGTGCAGCACCATGGCGCCGAGCAGCACCAGGGTCACGCCAACCACTTGCACGGGCGCCAGCCGCTCCTTGAAGAACAGGTAGCCGAGGATAGCCGCGATCCCGCCGGACAGCGTGCTGATCACCGTCACCACCGACACCGAGCCAGCCATGGCGCCGAACGCGAAGGCCGAGAAACCGCCCAGGTTCATCAGGCTGGTGCCCGCCAGCGCGAAGGCATGCCGGGGCGCGGGCGGCTTGAGGCTGCCACCGCGGCTCAGCATCAGTACCAGCAACAGGCTGACGCCCACCAGGTAGCCCAGCCAAAGCATGCCCACCGTGCCCAGGCGCGGCAGGGTGAAGTGCCCCTGCAACCACAGGCTGGTGCCGTACAGCAGCGCCCGAGCAGTGCATAGGCGATGGAGCGGCGCGGCTCGACATGATGCGGCGTGTCGGACCCACGGGTGATGCTGGAGAGGATCACACCGACCACGCACAGGCCGATGCACGCCAGCTGCAACCCGCTGAGCCGCTCGCCACCCAGCCAGGCAAGCAGGGTGGTGACCACGCCATAGGAGGTAACCACCGGCGCGACGATCGACGCCTTGCCGATGGAGAAGGCCTTCGACAGCGCCAGCGCGCCGCACAGGGTGAAGCAGGCCGCCAGCACGCCCATGCCCCAATCCCCCGGCGCGGCGTCGGTCAGCTTGAGCAGGAAGGCGGGAAACACCACGAGCAGCAGGCTCATCAGCAACAGCCCCAGGGTCTGGCTGAAGAACACCGCGCGCTGCACGCCCACGGCCCGGGCATTCAACCCGACCATGAAATCCGTTCCACCCCAAAGCAGGGCCGCAAGCAACCCCATGAGCACATCCATGCTCAGCCTCCGCTACCGTGCGCGTCGAGAAAAAGACTCCGACTATGCAACGGCGAACGGACGGCCAGCCAGTATCAGTTCGGGTGTTTCTGTCCATAGCAGTTTGCGCTGGGGGCCAGGGCGAGATAGCGCGTCACGGCTTCGCCTCCTGCACGGCATCCGGCCCCAGCACCGGCTCGATGCCCCACTCCCCCTGTTCGTGCCAATCCTCGCCGAAGGTCTCCACCGGGTGCATGGTGCGGTCCGCGCCATTGCCGCAGGCCAGATCACTCGCCGCGCAATAGCGGTCGCAGCCCCAGCAGATGCGCTCGGGGTGCTTGGGGTTGAGGGGAAAGGGCTTGGCCATGTGGATGCTCGGGCTTCGGCTACGGGTTGCCCCAACGTTACCGCGCCCATCCACGTGCGCCTTGACCGCGATCAAGCCTGTTCCGTGGGAGCGGTTTCAACCGCGAAAAACATCCAGCGGCCGCCTAAAGCCTATGCAGCAAGCCCTCCAACTGGCTGCGCTCCCACTGGCTCAACAGCTGAGTGGGGTCGGTGCCGAACCGCGCCCAGGCATCGGGCGCGCCCTGCCGGCCGTCCGCCGAGGTGCAGGCGCTGCAGTGGTCGAGGTGGCCGAATTCGTTGTACAGCGTCAGCTGCCAGCCATCGACCGCGAGCTCGACGTCACCGCGATGGTCTCGGCTCCAGCCCTGCTCCGTGCCACGGCGCATAAGGCGCACGCCCAGGGCGATGTCCTTGAGCAGTTGGTAGACCTCGCGTGCACTGAGGGAGCCATCGGATTTCATGGGGTTCTATCGTTTGAAGTGTTATTGAACGGTGCTGGGAGCGGAGCTTATCGCTGGCAAGTGATGGAGTGCGAGGTATCGCAACGGAGTAACCAATCAATCCATCCGGGTATCCCGCGAGCGATATAAGAACAACGCAATGGCCTCCTGTGCTCATTGCCTGTTCAAACACGATCGAATAGCCAGGCCGACGTTATCGCTCTTTCACCTGCAACAAAAAGCCCGCCGAAGCGGGCTGTTTGCAACTGGGCAGAAGCGGTTACTGCAGCCAGCTTTCCACGGTTTCAGCACCGTGTTCGGCTTTCCAGGCTTTCAATACGCCGTGGTTGCCGCCTTTGGTTTCGACGCGCTCGTTGGTCTTCGGGTTGATATAGACCTTCACCGCGCGCTCGCGGCGCTGACCGCCGGCTTTAGCGGCAACGGGGCTGCGCGAAACGCTCGGGTCGAGGATAGCGATCACATTGCGCAGCGAGAAGTTGTACTCGCCCAGCAGCGAACGCAGCTTCTGTTCGAATTCGATTTCACGCTTGAGTTCTTTATCGTTCTTCAGTGCATCGAGTTGAGCCAGTTGTTCGGCCAGCTTGGCTTCGAGAGCCTTGAATTCTGCAAGTTTGGACATGGAAAACCTTCGGGTGGGTTGTTTCAGTGATTCTGACAGGCAAGCGCACGCAGAGTTTACTGGATCCCAGAGTTTTATCGCTGTTATTTACACTCGCCGCGCCTCTTTTTTCATTGTCTTAGTTGGCGTTACTCCCGCCCGGCCTTTGATCGGGCCCTGATCATTAGGTGATCGGGCAGGCACCGCCATGGAACGATGGAAGAACATTGAATGACCGATGAGCAGGCGCGTCCAATACCCGCAGGACGCCCGTACCGGCGCTCCCGCAGGCTTTACAAACCCTGAAAAGGAACTAGTTTTCAGTGCCTCGCAGCTCTGCTTTATTCTTTGCGCGGACGCAGCTGATTCACGCTATTCATGAAGGAGAAAGAGCAATGGCGACATTCGAACCCGGCCACCTGCATATCGAGCGTCATGCGCTGAACGAGCACGACTTCAGTTACAACCTGTGCATCGACTACGAGGTCACCACGGACCCCAAGGAAGGCAAAGGCATGCTCTTCACCGTCCATGGCAGCATCTTCAACAAGGAACTGAAGGAGTCCTTCTTCCTGCCCAAGGACCTGGCCTATAACTTCGCCAGCAACATCACCAAGATCGCCGAAAAATACGGCATTCCCAAAGCCATGAGCAGCATTGGCTCGATGCACAAACACTACGATGCGATGTTCGAAGATGTGCGCGCGCAGTTGAACATGAAGTCCGGCGACCCGGTCAACCCCGAGCACCTGGAATAACCCCGCCTACCTCCGCCGCGCCCTTGCCTCAGTGCAAGGGCCAGCGCACCCTCCGCCCGCCCCTTAGGTCCCGGAACCCACTCCGCCGCCGGCATTGAACAAGTGCTCGAAGCCCTGCAGCGTGCTGTCGACGAAGCGTGCGTCGGTGGTGCCGGCCGGGAATTGCAACACGCCGTGGATCACCAGCGACGCCAGGCCATGGGTGTAGGACCAGCCCGCCAGCGCGGCGCGGCGAACCTCGGCGCTGTCCATGCCCTGGCCGAGGATCTCGGCGATGATCCGCCGCAGCTCGCCAAAGGCCCGGTCCCGCGCCTCGATGTAGTCGAGCGGCATCTCGCCGCTGGCCAGCTCCGGGCCGAACATCAACTGGTACAGCGCCGGGTTGGCCCGGGCGAAACTGAAGTAGGCCAGGCTGGCGTCACGCAGTTTCTGCAGGCCGGTGCTGCCGCCATCTTCGATACGCAGCACGGCGCCCAATTCACGAAAGCCCTGGGCCGCCAACTGGCCCACCAGCTCGGCGCGGTTGGCGTAGTGGTGGTAGGCGGCCGTCGAACTCACCCCCACCCGCTCCGAAACCGCCCGCAGCGACAGCTTGCTGGGGCCCACTTCCTCAAGCATCTCCCGCGCGGCATCGAGCAGTTGCGGGGCGAGATTGCCGACGTGGTAGGTGTCGCGGGCGCGTTGAGGTGTCTTGCTCATGGGCGGCGGGGGCCTTGATTTCGTGGGCGGCGGGGCGTCGCGATCTTAGCACTCGGAAAAATCTTGACGCTGCAAAGATCGAATCTTAGCATCGCCAAGATTATCCGCCCCCGAGGTGTTTCCATGGCCCCAATCTATGAGTGTTTCGCCGTCAGCGTCGACAACGGCGTCGCCCACCTGCAGCTCAATCGCCCCGACAAGGCCAACAGCCTGACGCGCGCCTTCTGGAGCGAACTGCCCGCCGCCGTCGACCAGTTGAGCCGCTCGGGCACGGTACGGGCGCTGGTCATCTCCGCCCAAGGCAAGGTGTTCTGCGGCGGTCTGGACCTGCAGATGTTCTCCGCTGCCAAGGAATTCCACGCCAGCAACCCGCAGGAGCGCGAGGTGCTGCAGGTCAACCTGGAACGCATGCAGGGCGCGCTCAATGCCCTGGAGCAGGCGCGCTTCCCGGTGATCGCTGCCGTCCAGGGCGCCTGTATCGGTGGCGGCTTCGACCTGATCGCCGCCTGCGACCTGTGCTTCGCCACCGAGGCGGCGAAGTTCCGCATCGAGGAAACCAACATCGGCATGATGGCCGACCTCGGCATCCTGCAGCGCCTGCCCCGGCTCATCCCGGCCGGCGTGGCCCGCTACCTGGCGCTGACCGGAGACACCCTCGACGCCGCCGAAGCCCACCGCCTGGGGCTGCTGGCCAAGGTCTTCGCCGCCCCGGAAGCCCTGCTCGAAGGCGCCTTCGCCGCCGCCCGCCGCATCGCCGAACGCCCGCCGGTGGCCATCAACGGCATCAAGCGCTCGATGCTCTACAGCCGCGACCACGGCGTCTACGAATCCCTCCAGCACGCGGTGCTGCTGCAGAGCGCCATCCTCAGCGGCCAGGACATCCTCCGCGCCGTCGGCGCACGAGCCAGCGGCACCCCGGCGCAGTTCGACGACCTGCATGCATTGCAGGACCGCTTCTAAAAAGCGCCTGCGCTCGACGACTTTTCGTACAAGCCCTAGGCCCCCTTTTTTTGACCAAATCTTATCGTTGATAAGTTCGAGGTGAGCGATGAACCAATACGACGCCGTGGTGATCGGCGCCGGCAACGCCGGGCTGACCGCTGCAACCGCGCTGCAGCGCGGTGGTGCCCGCACCCTGCTGCTGGAGCGCCACAACATTCCCGGGGGGTGCGCCACCTCCTTCGTGCGCGGTAACTTCGAGTTCGAGGTGGCGCTGCACCAGCTCAGCGGCCTGGGCACCGAGGACAAGCCCTTCGTGATGCGCAAGTTCTTCGACAAGCTCGGCGTGCTGGACAAGGTCGAGTTCATCCAGGAGCACGCTCTGTACCGCCTGGCCGTGCCCGACGAACTGGACGTCACCCTGCCGGCCAGCTGGTCGGGCATCCGCCGCCTGCTGCAGGGCATGTACCCGGCGGAGAGCGAGGCCATCGAGCGCTTCATGCTGGTCTGCGAGAAGGTCACCCTGGAAAGCTTCATGACCCTGCCCCAGGCCAGCCGCGCCAACAGCGAGGCCATGCTCGAATCGCTCTGCCCCTACTACGTGAAGTACGGCTTCCGCCCCGCGCGGGAGGTGCTGGACGAGTTCTTCACCGACGCCAAGCTGAAGAACATCCTCGCCACCTACTGGCTCTACCTGGGCGTGCCGCCGACCATGCTGCCCTTCGCCGACCTGGCGACCATGCTTTACGCCTACGCGGTGTTCAAACCCTGGCACATCAAGGGCGGCTCCCAGGCCATGTCCAGCGCCCTGGTGGAATCCTTCCTCGAAGCCGGTGGCGAGGTGCGCTTCAACTGCGGCGTGGAGCGCATCCACACCCAGGGCGGGCGCATCTGCGGGGTAAGCCTGGAAGGCGGCGAACGGGTCGCCTGCAAGGCGGTGGTGTCCAACGCCAGCCCGCTGATCACCTTCAACGAACTGCTCGACCTCGAACGCCCGCCGCTGAAGGTCCAGCAGGACTTCAAATCCCGGCGCATGGGCACCTCGGCCTTCGTCATCTACCTCGGGCTGGATTGCACCCCCGGGGAACTCGGCGTCACCACCGCCTCCAGCTTCATCTACGAAACCCTCGACGAGGAGCAGATCCACGCGCGCATGGGCAGCCTGGAGCCACCGCTCGGCGGCATGCTCACCTGCTACAACCTCGAAGACCCCAGCGCCGCGCCGGCGGGCAAGAGCCAGGTGGTGCTGGTCTGCCTGCAATACGGCGAGGTGTGGAAGGCCGTGCCACCCGAGCGCTACGCGCAGACCAAGTACGCATTCGCCGAGAAGCTCATCGCGGTGATCGAGAAGGTCTACCCCAAGGTGCGCCAGTACATCGAAGAGGTGGAAGTGGCCACGCCGCTGACCATGATGCGCTACCTCAACACCCCCGGCGGTGCCATCTACGGCTTCCAGCAAAGCGCCCAGGACTCGGCCCTGCTGCGCGAACGCCTGGATGCCGTGCCCGGGCTCTACATGGCGGGTTCCTGGACCTCCATGGGCGGCTTCCAGCCCACCTACATGGCGGGCGAATCCACGGCCAGGGCCGTGCTCAAGCAGTTGAAGACCACGGAGGTGGAGCATGTCTGACCGCAACCCGATGAACCGCATCGCCGGCTACGCCGAAGCCCTCGCCGCCAAGCAGGCCCTGGAACAGAGCGGCAGCGATTTCGAGGAGGTGCGCGGCGAAGTGGGCAGCACCGTGGTGCAACTGCACCCCAAGCGCCTGTCGCTGGAGGTGGTCGAGATCATCGACGACACGCCCAGCACCAAGACCCTGCGGCTGAAGGCGAGCGACCGCAAGCCGCTGCCGCCCTTCCAGGCGGGCCAGTACATCAACCTCTTCGTCGAGATCGACGGCGTACTCACTGCCCGCCCCTACGCCATGTCCTCCTCGCCCGGCGAGCGTGGCCACTATGACCTCACGGTGAAGCGCGCCAAGGGGGGCTTCGTCTCCAACTACCTGCTCGACCACGTGAGCCTGGGGCAGCACCTGACCAGCTCCGGGCCCATGGGCACCTTCCACCACAACCCGCTGTTCCATGGCGACGACCTGGTGTTCCTCGCCGGCGGCTCGGGCGTGGCCCCGGCGCGCAGCATCCTGCTGGACCTGCTCGGGCGCGACCTGCCGCAGCGCTTCCACCTGGTCTACGTGAACAGCCATGTGGACGACGTGATCTTCGAACACCAGCTGCGCGAGCTGGCCGCGCACCATGAAAACGTCCGACTCACCGAAGTGATCTCGCGGCCGCCCGCTGGCTATCAGGGGCTCGACGGCCGCCTGACCCGCGAGCTGCTGCAGGCGCAACTGGGCGCTGTCGACGGCAAGATGTTCTACATCTGCGGCCCCACCCCCTTCAACGAAAGCTGCGTCGCGCTGCTCACCGAGCTGGGCGTGCCCCGCCGGCGCATCCGCGTCGAGGCCAACGGCGCGCCCAAGTCCCCGGACCAGCAACCGGGCTGGCCCGCAGGCGTGGCGCTGGAGGACGAGGTGCAGGTCACCGTGCGCGGCCGTGGCAGCTTCCGCAGCCAGGTCGGCGAGCCCCTGCTCAATGCACTGGAACGTAACGGCTACTTCGCCGAGAACGCCTGCCGCTCCGGCGAATGCAGCCTGTGCCGGGTCAAGCTGCTCTCCGGCCCGGTGTTCAACCCCCAGGAAGCGCACCTGCGCAAATCCGACCGTGACTTCGGCTGGATCTATTCCTGCGTGGCCTTCCCCACCGGCGATATCGAAGTCCTGCTCTAGACGGGCACCGGCACCACCGCATCACCCATAACAACAACAGGAGACAAGGGATGACCACTGCACGCCGCTGGGAACAGCACTATCCACCGCAGCTGCGGGGCTACCGGCTCGGCGCCGAGGCACTGTCCGGCAACCTCGCCGATTGCGCCCGTGACGGCGCCGAGCGTCATGGCGACGCACCGGCCTTCACCCAGGTGATGCCCAACGGGCTGCATGCCGACCTCTCCTTCGCAGAGGTCCACGCGCTGTCCAGTGCCTTCGCCGCCTACCTGGTGCACGCGTGCGGTTTGCAGCCGGGCGAGGTGGTGGCCCTGCAACTGCCCAACTGCCTGCACTACCCCGTCGCGGTCCTCGGCTCCTGGAAGGCCGGCCTGGTGGTCACCAACGTCAACCCGCTGTACACCGAGCGCGAGTTGGATGCGCAGCTGACCGACAGCGGCGCCAGGCTGCTGGTGGCCTGCGACCTGTTTGCCAAGCGTGCCCAGCAGGTGGTCGCCCGGCACGGCATCGCCCTGGTGCTCGCCAGCCTCAGCGACTTCTTCCCCGAGCCGGTGGCCAGCGCCATCCAGCAGAAGCTCGAAGAACAGGCCGGCGGCGACCTCACGCCCGAGGTGGGCTTCCAGCGCTTCACCCAGGCCCTGGCCATCGGCCGGCAGGCGGCGCCGCTGGAGCCGCGTCACCACGACGTCGCCCTCTACCAGTACACCGGCGGCACCACGGGCCGCAGCAAGGGTGCGGTGCTCACCCACGCCAACCTCAAGGCGGTGCTGCGCATGGCCGAGGACTACCTCAAGGGCTTCGACGCCGAGATCGAGCCGGGCGAGGCCATCGTCACCCTGCCGCCGCTCTATCACATCTTCGCCTTCAACTTTAATTTCCTGCTGTTCTTCGGCCGTGGCGCACGCAACCTGCTGGTGCCCAGCCCACGGCCGCTGAGCAATGCCCAGCCGGCCTTCGAGCGCTTCCCGGTGCGCTGGATGACGGGAGTGGACACCCTCTACGCCGGCCTGCTGGCCGAGCCCTGGTTCCAGGCCAGGCCACCCGCGCTCAAGCTCGCCGTTTCCGGCGGCACCTCCCTGCGCCCGGTCACCGGCGAGCGCTGGCGTGCCGCCGTGGGGCAGATACTCGAAGGCTACGGCCTCACCGAAAGCAGCTGCTTCGTGGCCTTCAACCCGCCCGGCCCGAAAGAGCGCCCCGGCACCGTCGGCCTGCCCCTGCCGGGCAGCGACGTGCGCATAGCCGACGCCGAGGGCCACGAGCTGGCACCCAGCACCCCCGGCGAACTGCTGGTGCGCGGGCCGCACATCATCGAGCGCTACCTCAACCGCCCGGAGGAGAGCCATGAGGCCTTCGTCGACGGCTGGTTCCGCACCGGCGACATCGCGGTGATGGACGAGGACGGCTACCTCCGCATCGTCGACCGCAAGAAGGACATGGTCCTGGTCAGCGGCTTCAACGTGTACCCCAACGAAGTGGAAGCGGTGATCGCCGAACACCCGGACGTCAGCGAAGTGGCGGTGATCGGTGTGCCCGACGACACCACCGGCGAAGCCCTCTGCGCCTTCGTCGCCCTGCATAGACCGGGGCTCGACGGCGAGGCGATCATCCGTCACTGTCGCGAGCGGCTCACCGCCTACAAGGTGCCCAAGCGCATCGAATTCCGCGAACAGCTGCCCAAGTCGCCCATCGGCAAGATCCTCCGGGCACAGCTGCGCACCTGACTCAACCCCTGGCGGGTCCAACCGGCCCGCCCTCCAACCCAAGGACGTTCGATGTCGACCTGGTTAACCGCCCTGCTTCCGCTCGCCGCCACCGGCCTGGGCTTCCATTACCTGCGCACGGCAGCGCGCAAGCCGCAGCTGATCTACCAGCGCAACCCCGACAACGACGCCCTCATCCAGCAGGTGCCGCGCCTCACCCGGCGCTTCTGGGCCACGCCCTGGCTGTTCAACGGTCACCTGCAACTGCTCGGCCTGGGCCTGAAGAAGGTCTTCTCCCCCGCCCTGCGCTACGACCGCGTCGACACCCTGCTCATGGCCGACGGCGGCACCACCGCCCTGCACTGGCTCGGCGCCGACCTGCCGCCGGAGGTGCCCACACTGGTGGTGCTGCACACCATCACCGGCTCGCCCCACAGCATGCGCGGCTTCGTCCGCGACCTGCAGCGGCTCACCGGCTGGCGCGTGGTGTTCTGCCAGCGCCGTGGCCACGGCGACCTGTCGCTGACCAGCCCGCGCTTCAACACCATGGGCGACACCGCCGACCTCCGCGAGCAGCTGCGCCAGATCAGCGAGCGCTACCCGCACTCCGCGCTCTACGCGGCGGGCATCTCCGCCGGCACCGGGCTGCTGGTGCGCTACCTCGGTGAACAGGGCGATGACACGCCGCTACAGGGCGCCTTCGCCTACTGCCCGGGCTACGACATACGCGTGGCCTTCGCCCGCTCCCGCGCGCCCTACACCCGGCTGATGGCGCGCAAGCTGGTGCGCCAGTTCGTCACCCCCAACCGCCAGGCGCTGGCCCACCTGCCCAGCCTCGCCGCCCTGGAAGGCGCGCAGAGCCTGGACGAGTTCCACCGGCACCTCTACGAATGCGCGGGCTACCCCAGCCAGCAGGCCTTTCTCGATAACTGCAACCCGATCACGGTGATGGACCGCATCACCGTGCCGCTGCTGGTGCTCAACGCCGAGGACGACCCCGTCTGTGTGCTTGGCAACGTGCGCGACCACCAGCAGGCCATGGCGCGCATGCCCCGCACGCTGCTCGCCGTCACCACGCGCGGCAGCCACTGCGCCTACCTGGCCGGCCTCACCGCGCGCTCCTGGGCCCACCACCTGGCGGCCGACTTCCTCCGTGCGCTGCACGGGCAGGCCAGCCGCTAGCTCTAAATCGAATCAATAGCCGCAATTTTATTCCATCAGGAGATATCAATAGCGCTGAACGATATTGGTATATACCAGGGCGCCGCCCGTTAAATCCGCCCCCACAGGCCCAGTGGGCAATGCGGAGCACGATGGATGATCGCTGTACGGGTGATGCTGGAATATTTTCATCCCTGGCCGAATTCGGCGGGTTTCTATGTGGCACGGGAACGTGGCTGGTACCGCGACGCCGGGCTCGATGTGCAGTTGCAGGTACCGGACCCCTATCGCGGCGACACCCTCGAACACCTGCTGCAAGGCGCCGCCGATCTCGGCGTGTTCCCCAGCAACCGCCTGCTGGTGCGCCGCGCACTCGGCCAGCCGCTGCTGGGCGTGGCGGCCATCAACCATGCCGGCCTGGAATCCATCCAGACCCTGACCGACTTCGGCATCCAGCGCCCCCGCGACCTGGCCGGCAAGCGCCTGGCGCTCAACCCCACCCCGCGCGGCCTGGCCATGGTGCGCCACCTGGTGGCCGCCGACGGTGGCGACCCGGACGCGGTGATCATCGTCGACAGCCAGGTGCGCGAACTGCGCCCCGAGCAGCTGGCCGCCGGTATCGCCGACGCCAGCTTCGGCGGCTACTGGGCCTGGGAAGCGCTGATGGGCAGCCCCATCCCCGCCGAGCGCCGCGTGGTCTGGCCGGTGGACGCGATCGGCGCGCCGCGCTACCACAGCTACCTGCTCGGCGGCCGCCAGGACTGGTTCGAGCACAACCCCGACAGCGCCCGCGCCTTCCTCGCCGCCACCGAGCGCGGCTTCCGTGCCGTGGCGGCCGACCCGCAAAGCGCCCTGCCCGCCTACGAGGCGGCCATCCCCTACTTCCCCACCGAGCTGCTCAGCCAGTCCCTGGAGCGCATCGCCCCCACCTGGTTGCACGCCGGCCATTGGGGCCAGCAGCGGGAGGAACTGCTCGCCCCTTACGCCCACTGGCTGCACAGCCACGGTGTGCTCGCCGACGCGGACGCCTGGCGCGGCGCCACCAGCAACCGGTACCTGACGGAGCAACGGCCGTGACCCAGCCGATACGCATCGCCCACGGCATGGGCGCGCAGCCGGTGGAGGCCGACTGGCCGGCCCTGCAGCAACGGGATGTGGAGCAGGTGCTGCAACGCTTCCCGCAGCTGGGCGCCGTGCAGCAGCTCGGCTGGCACAGCCCCCGGCCCTTCTCGGCCGCCGCCCAGGTGCACACCGATCACGGCGAGGTGTTCGTCAAGCGCCACCACCGCCGCGTGCGCGAACCGGCCTGGCTGGAGGAGGAACACCGCTTCGTCCGCCACCTGCAGGACCGCGGCGCACCGGTCACCCCCGCCCTGCGTGACCGCGACGGGCACAGCGCGCTGGCCCTGGGCGAGTGGACCTACGAAGTGCTGCCCCGCGCCGCCGGTGACGACCTCTACCGCGAGGCCCTGTCCTGGACGCCCTTCCTCGACCGCCACCACGCCCATTCGGCGGGCGCCGCCCTGGCCCGGCTGCACTGTGCCGCAGAAGGCTTCGACGCCGCCCCCCGGCAGGCGCCGGTGCTGGTGGCCAACCTGCGCTTGTTCAGCCAGCCCGACCCGCTGCGGGCCATCGAGCAGGCCCTGCCCGGGCAACCGGCCCTGGCCCGCTACCTGGCCGGGCACGACTGGCACTACGCGCTGAAAGAACTGCACCTGCCCTACCACCGCCAACTGCTGCCGCTGCTGGCCGCACAACCGGCGCTCTGGACCCACAACGACTGGCACGCCTCCAACCTGCTGTGGCGCGGGCAAGGTGGCTCGGCGGAGGTTGAGAGCGTCCTTGATTTCGGCCTGAGCGACCGGACCTTCGCCCTGTTCGACCTGGCAACGGCATTGGAACGCAATTGCATTCCCTGGCTGGAACTGGATGATGGCGGCCGCGCAACGGCCGATCTCGATGCGGTCGACGCACTGCTGGCGGGCTACGCCAGCCAGCGCCCCCTCGGCCGCCACGACCTGCTCACGCTCAAGGCCCTGCTGCCCCTGGTGCACGCCGACTTCGCCCTCAACGAAGTCGACTACTTCGAGGGCATCGTCGGCTCGCGGGCCAGCGCCGACATCGCCTACCACGCGTTCCTGATCGGCCACGCCCGCTGGTTCGGCGACAGCGAGGGCGCCCGCCTGCTCGACCACCTCGCGCGGCTCGCCCGCACCCATAACAACTAGGAAGACCGCCATGCCCCCGCTTCACGCTGCCACCCTCGTCTCGCCCCAGGCCCTGCACCAGGCCCTGCAGGCGCCCGGCCTGCTGCTGCTCGATGCCAGCGTGGAACTGGCCGCCGCGCAGTTCGACGGCGACTACCGGGTGGCCAGCGGGCACGCGGCCTGGCAGGCCGAACACATCCCCGGCGCCCGCCACGCCGATCTGCTGCATGACCTGGCGGACCCGGAGGCGGGCTTCAGCTTCGCCCTGCCAACGCCCTCGGCCTTGCAGGTGCCCCTGGCACGCCTGGGCCTCGGCGCCGCCCGGGAGATCGTGCTCTACGACCGCCACGACGGCTTCTGGGCCGCGCGCCTGGGGTGGATGCTGCGCAGCCTCGGCATCGCCGCCCGTGTGCTGGATGGTGGCCTCAAGGCCTGGCGGCACGACGGCCTGCCCCTCGCCTCGGGTGACCAACCCGCTGCTGTCGACACCGCGCCCCTGGCACCGCTGCAGGCCCGGGCGGGCTTCTGGGCCAACCGCCAGGAGGTGCTCGCCGTGGTCGAGGGCCGCGCCCCCGGCACCCTGGTCTGCGCCCTCTCCGCCGGCCTGTTCGACGGCAGCGCGGTGACCCGCTACGCCCGTCGCGGGCGCATTCCGGGCAGCCTCAACAGCCCGGCCCGCAGCCTCTTCGACGAACAGGGCCGCTACCTGCCGCCCGCTGAACTGGCCCAGGCGCTGGGCGCCCCGCTGCTCGATGGCGGGCAGCCGCTGATTCTTTATTGCGGCGGCGGTATTTCCGCCGCTGCCACCGCCCTGGCGCTGACCCTGCTGGGCCGCCAACAGGTCTCGATCTACGACGGCTCGCTGCAGGAATGGGCGGCCGATCCAGCCTTGCCAATGTCCACCGGAGCAGCTCCGGCCTGAGATTCAACCCTCTTCTTTCGTCTTTCAGCAGTAGGCACGCCAGCGCCGCCCGCCGGGCCCTCCCGTCGCGCGGTTCACTCAGCAGCCGGCGTCCATCAAGGAGTTCGTTCATGGTCCCTTCCCTGTTCCTGCAGCACCGCCACGGCTTCGCACTGGCGCTCCTGGCCCTGTCACTGAGCCCGTCCCTGGCCCAGGCCGCCGACACCGTCACCCTGGATGCCGTCACCGTGCACGGCGACGAGGGCGACGGCTACCAGGCGAAAAGCGCCTCGGTGGGCGGCTTCGACGACGCCCCACTGCTGGATACCCCCGCCTCCGTCTCGGTGTTCACCGAGCAACTGATCAAGGACCGCCAGGCCAAGCTGCTCAGCGAAGTGCTGCGCAACGACGCCTCGGTCGGCGACAGCTACGCGCCTATCGGCTACTACGAGAACTTCGTCATCCGCGGCTTCTCCCTCAACGCCGCCAGCAGCTACAAGATCAACGGCCGCACCATCACCGGCGAGCAGAACGTCGCCCTGGAGAACAAGCAGCGGGTCGAGGTGCTCAAGGGCCTCTCCGGCCTGCAGAGCGGCGTGTCCGAGCCCGGCGGGCTGGTCAACTACGTCACCAAGCGCCCGGAAGACGTGCGCTCGGTGACCCTGGCCACCAACGAGGAAGGTGAGCGCTACATCGCCACCGACGTCGGCGCCTGGCTCGACGCCGAGCAGCGCTTCGGCCTGCGCGCCAACTTCGCCCACGAGGACATCCGCTCCTACGTCGACAACTCCGACGGCACCCGCGACTTCGTCTCCCTGGCCGCCGACTGGAACATCAGCGACGCCGCCCTGCTGCAGCTGGACGCCGAATACCAGACCCGCGAACAACGCTCGGTGCCCGGCTACCAGCTGCTCGGCGGCAACGTGGTGCCCAGCGGCATCGACCCCAAGGACCGCCTCGCCGACCAGAGCTGGTCCAAGCCCGTGGGCATCGACTCGCTCAACCTCACCGGGCGCTTCGAGTACCTCTTCAACGACGTCTGGACCGGCAGCCTCAGCGCCGCCCGCAGCCGCGTGGTGATCGACGACTACAGCTCCTTCGCCTGGGGCTGCTACGGCTCCGCCAGCTGCGCCAGCTCCGCCGTGCCCAACTACTTCAGCCCGGAAGGCGACTACGACGTCTACGACTTCCGCAACCCCGGCGACACCCGCCGCAACGACGAGCTGCAGGCAGCCCTCGCCGGCCGCTTCGACAGCGGCCCGTTCAGCCATGAGCTGACCGTCGGCACCAGCGCCTTCCGCCGCCTGCTGGACCGCCGCAAATCCACCAACGAATGGGTCGGCACCGGCAACATCCATCAGCCCACGCCCGCCTTCGACCCCACCGACGTGCCCCTCGGCCACACCTACCGCCGCCTGGACAGCCGCCAGTACGGCCTGTTCGCCACCGACCGTGTGAGCTACGGCGAACACTGGCAGGCGGTGATCGGCGGGCGCCAGGTGCGCCTGGACGAAGAAGCCTTCGACAAGAACGGCGACACCACCCGCCACACCGAGCGCTGGGAGTTCCTGCCCAACGCCGCGCTGATCTACAAGCCGCGCGCGGACATCTCCCTCTACGGCAGCTACAGCAAGGGCCTGGCCCTGGGCGGCGAAGCGCCCTGGTTCGCCACCAACGCCGACGAAATCCTCGCGCCCACCACCTCGCGCCAGCTGGAGCTGGGCATCAAGCGTGACTGGCAGCGCCTCAGCCTCACCGCCGCGCTGTTCCAGATCACCAAGGCCTACCAGTATTCGCGCCCCAACGGCGACCAGACCTTCACCTACGTGCAGCAGGGAGAGCAGAAGAACGTCGGCCTGGAGCTGTCCGCCACCGGCTGGGTCACCGACCACCTGCAGGTCTCGGCCAGCGCTGCGGCCATCCGCGCCCGGGTCGAAGGCACCGCCACCGCCGCCTACGAAGGCCACCAGGCGATCAACGTGCCCACCCTGCGCGCCAGCCTGCATGGCGACTACGCCATCCCCGGCGTGCCCGGCCTGGCCCTGCTCGGCGGCGTGCAATACAGCGGCAGCAAATACGCCAGCCAGGCCGGCAACGTGAAGGTGGACGACTACGCCGTGTTCGATATCGGCGGGCGCTACAGCCTGGCGATCGAGGGCTACGAAACCGTGCTGCGCCTGACCGTCGACAACCTCTTCGACGCGCGTTACTGGCGCGATGCCGGCGAGTACATGGGCGACGGCTACCTGTTCCAGGGCGCCCCGCGCACCGCGCGGTTGTCCGCCACTGTCAACTTCTGAGGAGCCCGCCATGCGCATTCCCGCCCTGCCCTGCATCGCCCTGCTCGCCGCCCTGCTGGGCGGCTGCCAGCAGCACCCGCCGGCCAACGACCAGCTGGACGCGGTGCTCTGGACCCAGACCTCCATCGAGCACGACCTGCTGTTCCGCCAGGTCTACGCCAACGCCACCCGCCAGCTGGACAAGGCCCTGGCCGACCCCGCCTGGGACGCCCTCGCCGGCACCCCGCGCAACCTCCAGGGGCTGCCACCGGCGCTGATCGTCGACATCGACGAGACCCTGCTCGACAACGTGCCGCTGAACGCCCGCGCCATCCTCGCCGACGCCCCCTACGACTATGCCCAGTGGTACCAGTGGGTGGACCGTGCCGAAGCCCCAGCCCTGCCCGGTGCCTTGGCCTTCATGCAGGCGGCGGCCCAGCGCGGCATCACCCCCTACTACCTGACCAACCGCGAGCCCGGGCAGGAGCAGGCCACCCTGGCCAACCTCCGGCGCGCCGGCTTCCCCATCGACGGCACCGCGCAGATCCTCACCGCCGGCACCGCCATCGGCGGCTGCGCCGACGCGGGTTCGGACAAGACCTGCCGGCGCAACTGGGTCGGCAGCCAGGCCCGCGTACTGATGCTGGTGGGCGACAGCTTCGGCGACTTCATCAGTGCCAAGGGCAGCCAGGCCGAGCAGCAGCAAGCCGCCGCGCCCTACCTCGGCTGGCTCGGCGAGCGCTGGTTCCTGCTGCCCAACCCCACCTACGGCCATTGGTACAGCGCCCCCTACCAGGGCCGCGAAGACCTGCCGGACGCCCAGAAGCGCGCCCTCAAGCACCAGGCGCTGAAACCGCAGTACTGAACCCGCCGAGGCCATCGCCATGTCAACGCTGGAAATCGTCGCCGTGCTCATCAACATCCTCGGCGTCTGGCTCACCGCCCAACGCATCCGCTGGTGCTGGCCGGTGAGCGTCGTCGCGGTGCTGCTCTACGCCTGGATCTTCTTCGGCGTGAAGCTCTACTCCGACATGCTCCTGCAACTGGTCTTCGCCCTGCTGCAGGGTTACGGCTGGTGGCGCTGGAGCAGCGGCCAGAGCGTGGCCGGGAAGGTCCGCGTGGAGCGCCTGCCGCCGCGTGTGGCCCGGGTCAGCCTGCTGGCCGGCCTGCTCGGCGCGGTGCTGCTGGGCAGCCTGATGCACCACTTCACCGACGCGGCCGTGCCCTGGGTCGACGCCCTGCTCACCGCCTTCAGCCTGGTGGCCAGCTTCTGGGCCACGCGCAAGTACCTGGCCAGCTGGGGCCTGTGGATCGTGCTGGATATCGCCTACGTCGGCCTGTTCCTCTACAAGGACCTGCAGCTCACCGCGGCGCTCTATGCCGGCTTCGTGATCCTCGCCGCCTACGGCCTGCACGCCTGGCGCAAGGACCTGGACGCCCAGGACCGCGCCCTGCCCCAGGCCGCCGGGGCCACCTCGTGAACCTCAACCCGGCGCGGCCCTCGTTCGTCAGCGAATCCCAGCCCCCGGGTGCCTGGCGCGCCTCGCTGCCGCACTACCTGCGCATCCGCGACCAGCTGGTGGCCGACCTCGCCGCCGGCCTTCTTCCCGGCGACAGCAAGCTGCCGGCGGAGCGCGAGCTGGCCGAGCGCTTCGCCTGCACCCGCGTCACCCTGCGCCAGGCCCTGCAGCTGCTGGAGCGCGACGGCCTGATCTACCGGCAGAACCGCCGTGGCTGGTACGTCAGCCCGCCGCGCATCCGCTACGACCCCACCGGCATCATCGGCTTCATGGAATACGTCGCCCGCCAGGGCCGCGAGCCACGCACCGAATGCCTGCACGCCGAGCGCCGCCCGGCCGGTGCCTGGCTGGCAAAACGCATGGGCCTGGAGCACCCCGAGGAACCGGTGTTCGTCCTCCAGCGGCGGCGCTGGGTCGACCAGCGCCCGGTGCTGCTGGAATGCAACGTGGTGCTGGTGGACTGGTGCCCGGCGCTGCTCTCCGCCGACCTCGACACCTCGCTGACCACCCTGCTGCGCGAACGCTTCGGCCGGGTGCAATCACGCAGCGAACTGCTGATGCACGCCGAAACCATGAACGAGGCCCAGGCCGGCCTGCTGCAGGTATCCCCGGGCTCCAGCAGCTTCTACCTGGAACGGCTCAACTTCGGCGAGCAGGGCCAACCGGTGGAGTTCGACCAGGAGTTCTGGCGCCCGGACGCCCTCGCCGTGGTGCTGGAAACCCGCTACCCGGGGGAGCCGGCCCAGCCATGAGCCCGCTCGACGCACTGCTGCAGCGCGCCGAAGGCTTGATCTTCGATTGCGACGGCACCCTGGTGGACAGCCTGCCGCTGTATGCCAGCGCCTGGAATGCCGGCTTCGCCGCGTGCGGCAAGGTCATGGACCCGGCCTGGCACGCCGCACGCTGCGGGCTCTCCGAAGCACTGCTGATGGACGCCTTCGAGCACGAACACGGCGTGACGCTGCACCGCGAACAGGTCTCGGCACGCATGCGCCAGCACTACCTGGCCCACCTGGACACGCACCTGCGGGAAATCACCCCGATCACCGCCATCGCCCGCCGCTTCGCCGGGCTCAAGCCCATGGCGGTGGCCTCCAGCGGCTCGCGGGCCATCGTCACCCGCTCCCTGGCCGCCCTGGGCCTGGCGCCGCTGTTCGACGCCGTCGTCACCCTCGACGATACCGGCCAGGCCAAGCCCCACCCGGCCATCCACCTGGAGGCGGCCCGCCGCCTCGGCCTGCCGCCACAACGCTGCCTGGTATTCGAAGACAGCGCCCAGGGCATCGAGGCCGCCCTGCGCGGCGGCCTGCCGGTGGTGGATGTGCTGCCGTTGATCGGCTCGGGCTACAAAGGATCGACGCACTTCTCAGACGCACCACTCGCCCTCTGAGGCCGCAAGAACACCGCTTACCCAATGGTCAGCAACACCAGGAAAGGCGCACCGAACAGCAGCGTCATCCGGAACGCCTCGGTGAAGACGGCCGTGACCAGCACCAGCGCCATCAGCACCAGCCCTATCAGGGTCCCGTAGGGGTAGAGCGGCAGCTTGAACGTCAATGCCTGCTGCTTGCGGGCGTAGTAACGGCGGAAGAACAGGTGGGTCACGAAGATCATCAGCCAGGTGAAGATCGCGCCGAACATCGAGATGGCCATCATCAGGCTGAAGGATTCCTCCGGGTAGAACACGCTGAGCACGGTCGCCACCGCAATCCCCAGGCATGACAGCAGCAGCGCATTGAGCGGGATGCCGGTGCGGGTCAGGCGACCCAGGCCGGCCGGCGCCTGGCCGGCGCGAGACAGGCTGAACATCATGCGGGTGGTGATGTACAGCTGGCTGTTCATGGCCGACAGCGCCGCCACCAGGATCACGAAGTTCATCACGCCGGTGGCCCCGGGAATGCCGATGTACTGCATCACCGTGACGAACGGGCTCTGGGTCTTCCCAGCCTCGTCCCAGGGCACGATGGCCAGCATCAGGGCCAGGGTCAGCAGGTAGAAAACCACCAGCCGCACGATGGTCGCGCGGAACGCCTGGCGCACCGCACGCTCCGGGTCTTCGGCTTCGCCAGCGGCCACGGCGATCAGCACCACGCTCAGGTAACTGAAGATCGAGATGATCACCGCCACCCACATGCCGCTGAAGCCGTGGGGCATGAAACCGCCATGGTCGGTGTAGTGGTGCAGGCCGTACTCCCCGCTACTGGAGCCGAACACCAGCCAGACAGCGAGCAGGATGAAGGCCGCGATGGCCGCCAGCTTGATCGCCGAGAACAGGTACTCGACCTGGCCAAAGGTCTTCACGCTGACGGAGTTGAGCGCCACCAGCGCACTGGAGAACGACAGGATCCAGATCCAGGCCGGCACGTCCGGGAACCAGTACTTCATATACAGCGCAATCGCGGTGACCTCGGTGCCCACGGCCAGCACGATGGCCGCCCAGTAGGCATAGCGCACCAGGAAGCCCACCATCGGGCTGACGTAATACTCGGCGTACGCACCGAACGAGCCGGACGTGGAATGGGCCACGGTCATCTCCGCCAGGCAGCCCATCAGCAGCAACGTGATGAAGGCGCCGATGGCGTAGCTGAGCAGCACGCTGGGGCCGGCGTAGCCGATGGCGAAGGCGAAGGCGCTGCCCATGAACAGCCCGGTACCGATGGCACCGCCGATGGCGATCATGCTCATCTGCCCAGCACTCAGCTGACGGTGAAGGCCCTGTTCACGTTTGGAGATCGAAGCAAATCCAGATGGTTGAGTCATGTGTGCAGTCCCTTCAGAAGATGCTCAGGGAGTATTCGATGATCAGCCGCACTTCGTCGCTATCGACGGTGTCGGCCTTCGCCACCTGCTGGCTTGAGCGCAGGGTCGCCTGCCGCTGGCGCAACGAGAGGTCGCGCGCCTTGCCGGATGGCACCACGTAGCGCACTTCGATATCGCGTTCCCAGCGTTGGCCGTCGTCGCCGTAACGGCCATAAGCGGCATGGGCGCCGCCCCGGTAATGACTGTCGTCGATGCCATCGCTGGATATGTAGCGGGTCATCACAGGTCCTTGCCGTTGTTCATCTACCGAAAAACCATGAACCAACCGAGGCATAATTTTCCTGCAAAGTCGCACCCCTTAAACCAGAAAACAGCATAAAATTCTAAGAATCAGAGAAATAACAGAAGGAAATTGCATTGATCAATTTGGATGCCACTGACCTGCGCATTCTTCAGGCTCTGCAATACGACGGGCGCATCAGCAACCAGGACCTGGCCGAGAAGGTCGCGCTCTCGCCGTCGGCTTGCCTGCGTGTCTGCGGCTACTGGAGGAGGAAGGCATCATCAGTGGATACCGCGCGGAACTGAACGCCGAACGATTGGGTGTCGAGTTCGAGGCGATCGTCCATGTGTCGTTGCGCCAGGACCAGGACGACTGGCACGAGACCTTCATCAAGCGCGTGCAGGAGTGGCCCGAGGTGGTTTCCGGCTATGTCGTCACGGGCGTCAGCAACTATGTGCTGCGGGTCCAGGCGCGGAACCTCAAGCACTTTTCCGACTTCGTGGTGACACGCTGAACCGCACCGCAGGCATCACCGACATCCGCTCGGAGATCGTGCTGCAGCGAATCAAGGACAGTCATACCCTGCTCGACCTGATGCTCAGGAAGTGAAGGAAGCCTTGCCGCGCGCCAGGCTCTGCGAGGGCTGTTCGCCAAAGGCCTGCTGATAATCGCTGGCGAACCGGCCCAGGTGGGTAAAACCCCAACGGGTGGCCGTGGCGGCAACCGTATAGACACCGCGCTCCTCCAGCAGATCGCGACGCACGCCGTTCAGGCGCAAGCGCTTCAGATAACCCAGCGGCGACACCCCGAACCGGCGCTTGAAGCCCTCATGCAGCCGCTGTGGCGATACACCGGCTACCGCCTGGATCTCCATCAGGGTCAGCTCATTCTGGGCATTGCGCTCGATGAACTCGCGAGCCCTGCCCACGTATGCCGGGCAACGGGGCTCACCGACCTGGGCCAGTGCAGCGGAATAGTTATTGGGTTGCGACAGAAGCAGGCCCTTGATCAGGCTGCTCTCCAGGTCGCGGGCCAACAGCAACTGACTGGTGATCGGGCTGGCCTGCTCCAGCTCATCGGCCAGGTAACGCACCATTCGCCACCAGCCGGCGGTCGCCCCCTGCTCGGCATCGACGCGGGCATCGAAATGCACCGGTGCTTCGACCGGCTGCTGCAGCAAGTGCTCGAGCACCTGCTGCATCGATTGGCAAGGAATCACCACCTGCAGCTTGCGGCAGTCAGCGGCGATGGTCAGGCGTTGCTGCTCACGGGGGCAAACGATGATCCCGGTCTGGGTATCGGAACCATGCACCTGCCGGCCCTGACGGATTTCCTGCTCGCCATCCAGCGGCAGGCTGATGCTGTAGCTGGCAAACCCCTCGCGCGCCTCCACGCCTATCACCACCTCGGTGCCGTAGTGGATGCGCCCGATAACGGTGGACAGCGGCCCCAGCCGACTGGCGGCATGCTCGAAGGCCAAGGGGTGCTCGGCACTCACCGACAGGCTGTGGGGGCCGGCGATCGCCGTCATCCAATCACGGGCACCGCCGATGTCGCGCAGGCTGGCTTTGAGTCCCGAAGCACAGGGGTGAGAAAACGGCATAGTCAGTTCCTCAAGGCAGAGCGGCTTATCGTTGTTATGCCGCAAAGCATAGGGCGGCCGGGCGCTCTTTCGCCATAGGCGCCACGAAAACCGGCCAGGGTTGGATGCAAAAGCGGATAGAAGCCGGGACAGGGGCTGGGTCTAATTCGGTGGCATCGGACCACAACAACAAGGTACGCCTGATGACCTCCCGATCCCCCGCTCAATGGCAACGTTTCGTCGAAGGGTGCCTGGACTTCCGCCCCGTGGAAGGCATTTACCGCATCGCCCGCGACATGTTTACCGAACCCGGACTGTTCGACCTCGAGATGGAACTGATCTTCGAGAAGAACTGGATCTACGCCTGCCACGAAAGCGAAATCGCCACGCCCCATGACTTCGTCACGATCCGCGCGGGCCGCCAGCCGCTGATCATCACCCGCGACGGCGAAGGCCGGCTCAATGCCCTCATCAACGCTTGCCAGCATCGGGGCACCACCCTCACCCGGGTCATGAAGGGCAACCAGAGCACCTTCACCTGCCCCTTTCATGCCTGGTGCTACAAAAGCGACGGGCGCCTGGTCAAGGTCAAGGCGCCGGGGGAATACCCGGCCGACTTCGACAAGGCCAGCCGCGGCCTGAAGAAGGCACGCATCGAAAGCTACAAGGGCTTCGTGTTCGTCAGCCTCGACACCGAAGGTGTCGACAGCCTCGAGAGCTACCTGGGCGATGCCAAGGTGTTCTTCGACATGATGACCGCCCAATCCCCCACCGGTGAGCTGGAAGTGTTGCCTGGCCGCAGCAGCTACACCTACGAGGGCAACTGGAAGCTGCAGAACGAAAACGGCCTCGACGGCTATCACGTCAGCACCGTGCACTACAACTACGTGGCCACCGTGCAGCACCGGCAGCAAGTCAACGCCGAAAAAGGACACGCCGCTGGCGACACCCTCGACTACAGCAAGCTCGGCGCCGGAGACAGCGCCACCGACGACGGCTGGTTCGCCTTCGACAACGGCCACAGCGTGCTCTTCAGCGAAATGCCCAACCCCTCGGTCCGCCCCGGCTACGCGAGCATCATGCCGCGCCTGGTGGAGGAATACGGCCAAGGCCGCGCCGAATGGATGATGCACCGCCTGCGCAACCTCAACGTCTACCCGAGCATGTTCTTCATCGACCAGATCAGCTCGCAGCTGCGCATCGTCCGCCCCCTGGCCTGGAACAAGACCGAGGTTCATAGCTTCTGCCTGGGCGTGAAAGGCGAATCCGACGCCGACCGGGAAAACCGCATCCGCCAGTTCGAGGACTTCTTCAACGTCTCCGGCATGGGCACACCGGATGACCTCGTGGAGTTCCGCGAAGCCCAGCGTGGCTTCCAGGCGCGCCTGGAACGCTGGAGCGACATCTCCCGGGGCGCGGGTCACTGGGTCGAAGGGGCGACGCCCAACAGCGAGGCGCTGGGGATAGCCCCGGTGCTGACCGGCATCGAATTCACCCACGAAGGGCTCTACGTGAATCAACATGGAGCCTGGCAGCGTTTTCTACTCGACGGACTGGCCCGCAAGGCCGCCGCGCTCATCGATGTGCAGGAGCTCTGAATCATGAATGCCGAGCTTCAATACCGGGTCGAACAATTCCTCTTCAACAAGGCCGCCTTGTGCGACGCCCAGGACTGGGACCGCTACCTGGCACTGTTCAGCGAAGACAGCGAATTCCACCTGCCACAGTGGGACTCGGAGCACGTGTACACCACTGATCCGAAAACCAGCATGTCGCTGATCTACTACGCCAACCGCGGTGGCCTGGAAGACCGGGTGTTCCGCCTGCGCACCGGCAAGGCCGCCTCGGCCACGCCCATGCCGCGCACCCTGCACCAGGTCGGCAACGTCCGCATCAGCGCACTCGCCAACGGGGATCTCGAGGTCAAGGCGAACTGGCACACCCTGTTCCACCGCCTCGCCAGCACCGACCAGTTCTACGGCCACGCCACCTACCACCTGCGCCCCCATGGCGACAGCTGGTTGATCAGCCGCAAGCATGTGCTGCTGCTCAACGACACCATCAACTCGGTGCTGGATTTCTACCACCTCTGACTGCACGAGACTCCAGATCATGACACACAAGGTTGCCTTCAGCTTCGCCGACGGCAAGACCCTGTTCTGCCCCGTGCAGAACGATGAAATCCTCCTCGACGCCGCTTTGCGCGCCGGCATCAAGATCCCCCTGGATTGCCGTGAAGGCGTCTGTGGCACCTGCCAGGGCCGCTGCGAAAGCGGCCGCTATACCCAGGACTATGTAGATGACGAAGCCCTGAGCCCGGCCGACCTGGCCCAGGGCCGAATGCTCACCTGCCAGACCCGCGTGCACTCCGATGCCAGGTTCTATTTCGACTTCGACTCCAGCGTCTGCCATGCCGCTGGCCCCGAATGCATCACGGCCACTGTGCGCGAGGTCGTGCAGGTCTCCGACAGCACGGCACTGCTGTGGCTCGATGCCAGCCAGTTACCCCGCCAGCTTGACTTCCTCCCTGGGCAGTACGCACGCATGCGGGTGCCGGGCACCGACACCTGGCGGGCGTACTCCTTCGCCAACCGACCTGGCGCTAGCAACCAGCTGCAGTTCCTCGTGCGGCTGCTGCCCGATGGGGTGATGAGCCGCTACCTGCGCGAGCGCTGGCAGCCCGGCGACATCCTCGAGCTCGAAGCGCCCCTGGGCAGTTTCTACCTGCGCCAACTGGAGCGCCCCGTGGTAATGGCGGCGGGCGGCACCGGGCTTTCGGCCTTCCTCGGGATGCTCGACGAAATGGCGGAGAGCGGCCCCCATGGGCAACCGGTCACGCTGTTCTACGGGGTCAACCAGGAGGCCGACCTGTGCGAGCTGGAGCGCCTGGCCAGCTATCACCAACGCATCCCGGGGTTCACCCTGCATACGGTGGTCAACCAGCCCGGCGAGGCCTGGAGCGGCAAGCGGGGCTATATCCCCGAGCACCTGGATGTTCCCCTCGAGCCCGAGCAGAACTTCGACCTCTATGTGTGCGGGCCGCCTCCAATGGTCGACGCAATCAAGCAATGGGCCACCGACCATTGCGTCACAGGAGCTCGGATATTCGCCGAAAAATTCATAGGCAGTTGAACCCAGGGCCAGCGCCGACCCAGCACACTCCCCACCATTCCGCCCCACCCGAGGGGAGCCCAACGCCATGAGTCGCCCCCAAGATCCAGCTGCACTCGCCGCCTATTTCGAAGCCCAGTACAACGCCCGCGCGAGCGTCGACAACTATGAGCGATACCCGCTCCTGTACCGCGAACTGAGCGACAGCGCCCACGCTTCCCTGCCCTGCCACCGCGATGTGCCCTACGGTCCCGGGGCGAATGAGAAGCTGGACATCTTCCCCGGCAGCCAGCCAAACGCGCCGGTGCTGCTGTTCGTCCATGGCGGCTATTGGCGCGCGCTTTCCAAGGCCGCCTCCGCTTTCATGGCGCCGGCCCTGACGGCTGCCGGCGCCTGTGTCGCGGTGCTTGAATACGACCTGGCACCGGCAGTGACGCTGGACCATATCGTCGACCAGACCCGCCGTGCGCTGGCCTGGCTGTACCGGAACGTCGGTGAATTCGGCGGTGCCCCCCAGCGGCTCTACGCGAGCGGCAGCTCCGCCGGCGGCCACCTCACCGGCATGCTTCTGGCCGGTGGCTGGCACGCCTCATACGGGGTGCCCGACAACGTGCTGCGCGGGGCCCTGCCCATCAGCGGCCTGTTCGACCTGGACCCGTTGCGCAGCACCTACGTCAACGACTGGATGCAGTTCGACGCCGATTACGCCCGTCGCAACAGCCCGCTGTTCCACCTGCCAAGCGCAGGCAGCGGTGAGCTGGTAGCCAGCTACGGCGCACTGGAAAGCGAGGAGTTCGCCTGGCAATCGGCCGAGTTCCTGGCAGCCTGGCGGCGGAACGGTTTCGAAGGCCGCACACTCGCAGTGCCTGGCAAGAACCACTTCGATGTCGTGCTCGAACTGGGCGAACCGGGCAGCCCTCTGTACCAGGCCATCTGCCAGCTGATGAAGCTCGACGCTCAATAGGGGCTCGGCCATCAGCGGGCCGGCACGGCCTTTTCATCGCCCGGGGGCCTGTTCATAACGACGCTGGATGCGCTCCACCTCGCCCGAACGGCGCAACTGCTCCAGGGCACGGCCCCAGGCGGCGACCACCGCGTCGTCACTGTCGAGGCTGAAGGCGATGTACAGCGATGAGCGATACAGCTCCACGGGAATGCGCCGCAAGGTGCCGGGGGCGATGCCCAGTTGGCCGCTGTAGTAGGCCACCCCCGCGTCGGTGTCGCCGGCGATCACCGCTGTGCGCCCGGCCAGCAGCATGCGGTAGAGCTGCTGGCTTTCGGCGGCGCTGCGGTCGAGGTTGTCGAAGCCCTGGGCGGCCAGCGTCTGCGGCACCAGGCCGGCGTGGCGGGTGGTGATCTGCGGGGCGCGGCGCAACTGCGCCAGGGAATCCAGCGGCTCGGCGGCATTGGCCAGCTGATAGGGATAGATGCTCTCTTCCACGATCGGCCCCACCCACTTGTACAGAAGCTCGCGCTCCGGCGTGCGGAACATCGAATACATGATGGTCCTGGGTCGGGTGCGCAGTTCGAGGGCGGCACGCATGCTCGGCAGCACCGCCACGGAGAAGTCATCCCCGGTCAAGGCCATGATGGCCCGGACGATATCCGTGGCCATGCCGGTGAGCCGGCCATCCTGCTGGTAGTTGTAGGGCGCCCACTCCTCGGTGACGACCTGGTACTGCGCCGCCCTTGCGGGGAGGCAGAGCAGCAGGCACAGCAAGGTTGCACCGAGTCTCGAATACGTCACGGGGGCGGCCTGGCGCTCCATGCGGTTGATGACCGAAGACGTAATCCAAGCATAGATTCGTGCCCCGCGCACAGGCCCATTGGCACCTGTCGTGCCCCAACCGAAAGACAGCACTTGCCCATCCTCCGGCTCTTGCCCGATGCTTCCGCCCTTTCGGGCTGATAGGGACATCGGGCACACCATGACTGACCGCGAACAACTCCACCGAGATGGCTACGCCCTGCTGCGCCAGGCGATCCCAGCCGGGTGGCTGGACGAGCTGCGCACCCTGTTCGACGCCGGGGTCAAGCCTTCGGACCAATGGCCGGTGCCCCGGGGCCGGGACTGGCGCCATTCCCTGCTGGACCTGGAGCCCAGGGTCCAGGCCCTGTGCCGCCTGCCAGCGGTACTGGCGGCGGTGGGCGAACTGATCGGCGAACGCTTCTTCCTCGCCCAGGTGGAAGGCCGCGAACCCCTGGCCGGCGGCGGCTACCAGCAATTGCACCGCGACCTCTCGGCACAGCGCCCCGGCGACACCATCAACGCCCTGGCCTACCTCGACGACTACGGCCCCGACAACGGCGCGACGCGCATCGTCCCCGGCAGCCACCGCCCGGCGGCGGGAGAACCGCCGCTCGACGTCAATGACGAAACCCGCACCCTGCAGCTCTCCGGCAGCGCAGGGGACATCCTGGTGTTCGATGCCGACCTGGTGCACGCCGGCAGCCTCAACACCCTCGGCGGCCGCCGTCGCACCCTGCTGATCGGCTATTGCGCCGAACCCCTCTACGCCTCGTACCTGGACACACGGCAGCTGCGCGGTATCCGCATGGACGCCCAGGAGCGCTTCGATCCCGTGGAATAGTCCCGAGCGTGCCGTGATGGGTTTCGCTTCGCTCTACGCCATCCTACGAACAGCCGCAGCCCCGCCGTGGGGGCTGTGCGCAACGATTGAGTCGGGCACCATTTTCGCGGCGCACTGTCGTACCTCAGCGGCCTCAGTCGTGCAATCGAGCGCTGATTCCCCACACTGAGGACCTTCCCATGCCAGGCCATTGCCACCGTTCGCTGTCGCTCGTTTTCGCCCTCACCGCCCCACTGGCCGCCGATGCGCTGGAACTGCGCGTCAACACCTTCGCCGATGAAGACGACGGCCAGTGCACCCAGGCCCATTGCTCCCTGCGCGAGGCCATTTCTACCGCCAATGCCACGCCGGGGGAGACCGTCATCCTCCTCAGCACCGGCGACTACCTGCTGCAGAAGGCCAACCCCGACCCGGCCGGCAACTGGCCCGTGGAAGAAGACGCCAACGCCATCGGCGACTTCGACGTACACGGCCAGGTCAGCCTGGTCGGCCGGGGCGCGGCGGTGACCCGCCTCAACGCCAACCGCCTGGACCGCCTGTTCCACGTGCACGCCGGCGCCCAGCTGAAGCTGCGCAACCTCGGCCTCACCGGTGGCCAGCAGATCTACGACGGCGGCGCCCTGCTCAATTACGGCCAGGTGCAGCTCAACCAGGTGGAGTTGGTGGACAACCGCGTGTTCGTCTACATGCCCTACCCGGCCACACAGGCCGGCAACGGCGGCGCCATCGCCAACTTCGGCGTGCTGGAGGTGCACCGCTCGACCTTCCGCGACAACCGCAACTTCGGTGAGGAAGCCCAGAGCGCCGGCAAGGGTGGCGCCCTGTACAACGAGGGCACGCTCACCGTCCGCGACAGCCTGTTCAACGCCAACCGGGCGTCCGACTACGGCGAATGGGGCATGGGTGGCGGGCTCTACAACCAGGGCTCGGCGGACATCGCCCGCACCACCTTCCAGGCCAACGAGGTGCTCAGGAGCGGCTACGGCGCGGCCATCGCCAATGCCGGGCAACTGCGCCTGGCCAACAGCACCCTCAGCGGCAACCGCAGCATCGAACGGGGCGCCTTCGAGAACGGCCACCCCTTCCTGCCGCAGCTGTCCGCCCAGTCCCGTGCCGAGCTGCTGCACGTGACCATCGCCGGCAACGACGGCTGGGGCGTCACCAACCGGGGCGACCTGCTGCTGCGCAACAGCATCGTCGCCGGCAACCGCGCCACGGAGTTCGACGAGGTGCGCAACTGCCAGGGCCTGCCGGGCGCCGTCGACTTCCGCGCCCGTGGCCTGCTGCTGGGCACGGACGGCAGCAACTGCCTGGCGGAGAACTACATCGCCGACGCGGCGACCTTCACCCACCAGCTGTTCCCCCTGCAGGAAAACAACGGTGCCTGGGTGCACCCGCTGCGCCGCACCAGCGCCGCCATCGACGCCGGCGTGGGCAACTGTTCCAGCCACGACCAGCGCGGGCTCGACCGCCAGCGCGACGGCAACGGCGATGGCCTGGTCAACTGCGACCTCGGCGCCTTCGAGCGCGCCTACCCCTGACTAGCGCTGCGCCTGGCGCGCCTGCAGGTAGGCGAGGATCGCCGGGGCGTCGCCGGCGAACTCGATGCGCGCGCCCTTGCTCTCGCGCTGGTAGGCGTACATCGGGTCGTAGTACTCGCGCAGCAGCCCTTCGATCCAGCCCCGGTGCAGCTCCACCGCGCCGCTGCGGCGCTGCTCGTCGAGGGCCTCCTGCATGACCGCGCGCAGGCGCTGGTAGCGTTCGCCGCCGAGGCGCTTCTGGATGTTGTCCATGCTCTGCAGCAGGCGCTCGGCGAAGCGCTCGAAGCCCTGCTCCTCGCCCTGCACGATGCGGAACTCGGCGGCCAGATCGGTCACATAGTCCTTGAGTATCCGCTCGATGCGCCCTTCCAGGCTGTCCTCCAGCCACACCAGCGGGAAGCGCTGCAGGCCCTGGTGCAGCGACAACGGCAACGAGCAGGCGCCGATCATGCGGCTCTCGTCCTCCAGCACGAACTGCTGCTGCCCACGGGCGCGGCGCTTGAGCAGGTCGACGGCGATGCGGTTCTCGAAGTCGATCTGCGAGGGCTGCCCCGTGGCGCGCTTGCCGAAGCTGGAGCCCCGGTGGTTGGCATGCCCCTCGAGGTCGATGCTGTTGGCCAGCGCCGCCACCACTTCGGTCTTGCCGGTGCCGGTCATGCCGCCGACGATGACGAAATCGCACTCCGCCACCGCGGCATCGAGGGTCTCGATGAGGAAGGTACGCATCGCCTTGTAGCCGCCGATCACCCGCGGGTAATCGATGCCCGCCTCCTTCAGCCACTGCTGCACGATCTGCGAGCGCAGGCCGCCACGGAAGCAGTACAGGTAACCCTCGGGGTGGGCCCTGGCGAAGGCGGCCCAGGCCGCCACCCGTTCCGCCTTGACCTTGCCGGAGACCAGATGGTGGCCCAGCTCGATGGCGGCCTGCTGGCCCTTCTGCTTGTAGCAGGTGCCGACCTTCTGCCGCTCGATGTCGGTCATCAGCGGCAGGCTTTCGGTATTGGGGAAGGCGCCCTTGGTGTATTCCACCGGGGCACGCATATCCATCATGGGAACGTCGTTGAGGAAGAGCTCGCGGTAGTCGGTGGCGTTGTCGCGCATCACAGCACCTCTACCGCGTGGCTCTGTCGCTCGATCAGCTGGCCGATGGGCGCCAGCGTCAGCCGCAGCTCGGCCGCCACGGTAAGGAACTCCGCCTCGCCCTCCGGGCTCACCGCCACCAGCAGGCCGCCGCTGGTCTGCGGGTCGCACAGCAGGTCGCGCTGGGCGTCGGTGATCGGCGCGATGCGCTCGCCGTAGCTGTCGAAGTTGCGCAGGGTGCCACCGGGTACGCAGCCTTCGGCCAGGTAGTGCTCGACACCCGGCAGGCGCGGCACGCTGGCGTAATCCAGCTGCGCGGTCACGCCGGCGCCGTCGACCATCTCCACCAGGTGGCCGAGCAGGCCGAAGCCGGTGACATCGGTCATCGCCTGCACGCCGGCCAGCTTGCCGAAACGGCTGCCGGGCTTGTTCAGGGTGCACATCCAGTCGCGGGCCAGGCCCACGTCCTCGGCGCGCAGCTTGGACTTCTTCTCGGCGGTGGTGAGGATGCCGATGCCCAGCGGCTTGGTCAGGTAGAGCTTGCAGCCGGGGCTGGCGGTGTCGTTGCGCTTCATGTGGCGCTTCTCCACCACACCGGTCACGGCCAGGCCGAAGATCGGCTCCGGCGCGTCGATCGAATGGCCGCCGGCCAGGGGGATGCCGGCAGCGTCGCACACGGCGCGACCACCACGGATCACCTCGCGGGCCACTTCCGGCGGCAGCAGGTTCACCGGCCAGCCAAGGATGGCGATGGCCATCAGCGGGTCGCCGCCCATGGCGTAGATGTCGCTGATGGCGTTGGTGGCGGCGATGCGGCCGAAGTCGAAGGGGTCGTCGACGATGGGCATGAAGAAGTCGGTGGTGGAGACCACGCCGCGCTCGTCGTCCAGGGCGTACACCGCCGCGTCGTCACGCGAGGCGTTGCCGACCCACAGGCGCGGGTCGAGGTTCTGCGCGCCGCTGCCGGCGAGGATCACCTCCAGCACCTTGGGGGAGATCTTGCAGCCGCAACCGGCGCCATGGCTGTACTGGGTCAAACGGATCGGCTCGCTCATCACACACCTCGCAACTCTGATGGCGGCGGATTCTAGCAAAGCTGGCGTTTGCGCCTCCCATCCCTATAATCGCCGCCGATTCGTCTACCCTCAGCAAGCGCGCCCGACGCGCGACCGCTGCGCACCTTTTCCGCTATTGAACCGGAGAATCCCCATGCTCAAGCGCATCCTGGCCGCCACCGCCGGCCTCACCCTGTCCCTGTCCATGCTGGCCACCCAGGCCGCCGAGGTGTTGAAGGTCAGCGCCATCCCCGACGAGGCCCCCACCGAACTGCTGCGCAAGTTCAAGCCGTTGGGCGCCTACCTGGAGAAGGAACTGGGCATGCCGGTGCAGTTCGTCCCGGTGGCCGACTACCCGGCGGTGGTCGAGGCGCTGGCCACCGACCGCCTGGACCTGGCCTGGCTGGGCGGCTTCACCTTCGTCCAGGTGCGCCTGAAGACCGGTAACGCCATCCCCCTGGTCCAGCGCGAGCAGGACGCCCAGTTCACCAGCAAGTTCATCACCGCCGACCCTGCGGTGAAGTCCCTGGCCGACCTCAAGGGCAAGACCTTCGCCTTCGGCTCCATCTCCTCCACCTCCGGCAGCCTGATGCCGCGCTACTTCATGCTCAAGGACGGCATCAAGCCGGAAGGCTACTTCAGCCGCATCGGCTATTCCGGTGCCCATGACGCCACCGCTGCCTGGGTGCAGGCCGGCAAGGTGGACGGCGGCGTGCTGAACGCCAGCGTCTGGGACAAGCTGGTCGCCGCCGGCAAGGTCGACACCAGCAAGGTGCGCGTGTTCGCCACCACCCCGGCCTACTACGACTACAACTGGACCGTGCGCGGCACCCTCGACCCGGCGCTGGCCGAGAAGATCAAGAAGGCCTTCCTCGCCCTCGACCCGGCCAACCCCGAGCACAAGGCCATCCTCGACCTGCAGGCCGCCAGCCGCTTCATCGAGACCCAGCCGGACAACTACAAAGGCATCGAGGAAGCCGCCCGGGCCGCCGACCTGCTGAAATGAGCCTGCGCCTCACCGACGCCGGCCTGCGACACGGCACCGGCGTCCAGGCCCTGCGTGGCGTCGACCTGGCCATCGCCAGCGGCGAACGGGTCGCCATCATCGGCCCGTCCGGCGCCGGCAAATCCAGCCTGCTGTCCCTGCTGGCCAGCGCCGTGCGCCCCAGTTCGGGCGAGGTGGAGCTGCTCGGCGAACGCCCCTGGGCCTGCTCCGCCGCAGCCCGGCAACGCCTGCGCGCGCGCATCGGCCTGATCCACCAGGCACCGCCCCTGCCGCCTCGGCAACGGGTGGTCACCGCCGTGCTGGCCGGCAAGCTCGGCCAGTGGGGGCTGGGCCGCGCCCTGCTCAACCTGCTGCATCCGCTGGATGTCCCGGGCGCCCGCGCCGTGCTCGCCCGGCTGGACCTGGCCGACAAGCTGTTCGCCCAATGCCAGCAGCTCTCCGGCGGCCAGCTGCAACGGGTCGGCATCGCCCGTGCGCTGTACCAGGCCCCGCAGCTGCTGCTCGCCGACGAACCGGTTTCGGCGATGGACCCGGTGCTCGCCGACCACACCCTCAGCGTGCTCTGCCGCCACGCCAGCGCCCAGGGCGTGACACTGGTCGCCAGCCTCCACGCGGTGGACCTGGCCCTGGCGCATTTCCCGCGCATCATCGGCGTGCGCGAGGGCCGCATCGCCTTCGACCGTCCCGCCGCCGAGGTCGACCAGCCCCTGCTCGACGCGCTCTACGCCAACGAGCAACTGGCCTCGCCGCAGCCGCCATCGGCGACGCTGCGGCTGCAGATCCCCCGATGCTGAGCCGCGACACCCGCGACCCCGCTGCCCTGCCCCGCCTGCTGCTGACGCTGCTGGCCGTCGCGCTGCTGTGGCCCGGCATCCGCCTGGCCGAGCTCGACCCGGGCGTGCTGCTGCAGGCCGATAGCCAGAGCGAGATGGGCCGCTTCGTCGCCGGCTTCTGGCCGCCAGCGCATACACCCGACTTCCTCGCCCTGCTGTTGGACGCCACCCTGCAGACCCTGGCCATCGCCACCGCCGGCATGGCCCTGGCGCTGCTGGTGGCGGTGCCCGCCGGCCTGGCCGCCAGCCGTGCCCTGTCGCTCTCCGCCGCCTCCCGTGGCGGGCGCCCGAGTGCCCTCGGCCAGGCCCTGCGCTGGCCCATCCGCGGGCTGCTGATCTTCCTGCGTAGCGTGCCGGAGATCGTCTGGGCGCTGCTCTTCGTCCGCGCCGTCGGCCTCGGCCCCACTGCGGGCGTGCTGGCCATCGCCATCACCTACGCCGGCATGCTCGGCAAGGTCTATGCGGAAATCCTCGAATCGGTGGACCAGCGCCCCATGCACGCCCTGCTGCAGGCCGGCAGCGGCCGCCTGGGCGCCTTCGTCTACGGCCTGCTGCCCAACGCCGCCGCCGAGCTGACCTCCTACACCCTGTACCGCTGGGAATGCGCCATCCGCGCCTCGGTGGTGATGGGCTTCGTCGGTGCCGGCGGCCTGGGCCAGCAGATCGACCTGTCGCTGCGCATGTTCGCCGGTGGCGAGGTGGCCAGCATGCTGCTGACCTTCTTCCTCCTGGTGCTGCTCGCCGACCAGCTCAGCCGCGTGCTGCGCGGGAGGCTGGCATGAAGCGCCTGGCCAATGCCGCCCTGCTGCTGGCGGCCCTCGCTGCCGTGGTCGCCTCCTTCCTCTACCTGGGGCTGGACCTGCTCGCCCTCACCGAGGCGGGCAACCTCAAGCAGATGGGCGCCTACGCCGCGCGCTTCCTGCAACCGGACCTGAGCGCCCCCCACCTGCAGGCCATCGCCCACGGCGCCCTGGAAACCCTCGCCATGTCGGCCCTCGGCACCCTGCTGGCGGCCCTCGTCGGGCTGCTCCTGGCGCTGCCCGCCGCCGGGCGTTTCGGCAAGCCACTGCAGGCCGTCACCCGCCTGCTGCTCAACGGCCTGCGCGCCATTCCCGAGCTGGTCTGGGCCGCACTGATGGTGCTCGCCGCCGGCCTCGGCCCCAACGCCGGCACCCTGGCCCTGGCCCTGCACACCGCCGGCGTGCTCGGCCGCCTGTTCGCCGAAGCCCTGGAAAACACCCCAACGGCCCCAGCCGAGGCCATCCGCCAACAGGGCGGCGGGCAGGTCGCCGCCTTCTGCTACGGCACCCTGCCCAACCTCTGGCCGCAGCTGCTGGCCTACTCGCTGTACCGCTGGGAAAACAACATCCGCATGGCCAGCGTGCTCGGCTTCGTCGGCGCCGGCGGCCTGGGGCAGATGCTCTACGTCAGCCTCAGCCTGTTCCAGGAAGCCCAGGCCAGCAGCGTGATCCTCGCCATGCTGGCGTTGGTGTTCGCCGTCGACGCCCTCAGCGGCTGGACGCGCCAGCGCTGGGTGCGCGCCTGAGACGGACGCGTACCGTGATGCCGCCAGGGCGCTCGCCCCACTCCCCCTACAACCCCGCGAGCCCTGCAGGTCGGGCACGGAGCACAAATGCCAACGCGAGCTTGTTCGTAGGATGGCGTAGAGCTATGCGAAACCCATCAAGCGGAGCCACAGGCGCCCACCAAATCGAGCCCCGCCCCGTTGGGCGCCGCTGCGCTCGGCGCCAACCTACGGGGCGACGAACGCCGAGGGCGCCACGCCTTCCCATTGTTTGAAGGCGCGCCGGAAGTTGGCCACGTCGCTGTAGCCCAGGACCTGGGCGATTTCCTCCACCGTCAGCCGGCCGGCGCGGAGGTGTTCGATGGCCAGCACGTGGCGGACTTCCTTGAGGATCTGCTTGTAGCTGGTGCCCTCCGCGAGCAGGCGGCGGTGCAGCGTGCGAGGCGTCATGTAGAGCAGGCGCGCGATGGTGACGAGGCTGGGGAAGGCGTTCTGCCGTTCGAGGATGAGCCGGCGCACCCGCGCACCCAGGGAGCTCTTCTCCCCCAGCTTCTTCAGCTCGCGCTGGCAGATCAGCTCCGCCTCGCGGAAGGCGGAAGGGTCCGCCATGCGCAGCGGCGTATCCAGCATCGCCGTGTCGAAGGTGAAGCCGGCCCAAGACTGCGCATAGTCCACCGGGCAGCCGAAGAGCTGCTCGGCCAGTGCCGCGTAGATGGGCTGCGGGGCCGGGAAGCTGATGCGGCTGGCCGAGCGCCCGGCCGGGGTGATGGCGTCGAAGATGTTCTTCACCGCCAGCATCACCGCTTCCATCACCGTCTGCTCCACCTCGCCGAGCGGGTACTCGGCCACGAAGCGCAGGTGTTCCCGGGCCTGGGCCGGTTCGCCGTCGAGCTGCACCCGGGCCAGGGTGGTGCGCACCGCCAGGTAGCGCTCCAGCAGCTGGATGACCTGGCGCAGGGAGCCGCCCTGCAGCGCGGCAAAACCGAGAACGCCGTGGGTGCCGACACCCAGCCGCTCGCCGATCAACAGCCCCAGCGCCGGCTCGCCGCTGAGCCGCAGCGCCTGCTGCATCAGCGGCCCGAACAGCTCGATACCGGGCTGGTACTCCGGGTCGTCCAGCAGCGCGGGGGCCACGCCGCAATCGGCCAGCCATTCGCCCGGGGCCACACCCATCACCCGCAGCTGTTCCGCGACCTGTCGCAGGTACTGCACGGGGAGTCGGAAGTCAGGCATGGGCGCCTCTGTGGCTCGCATCTGGCGGGGGCGAAAGTGTCATTTAATGACCCCCAGAATGTCAATTGAGGCCCTCTCCTCCTCCCCGGCGACACCCCTAGGATTCAGCCGTCCGACCCAACAATCACAACAGGAGGACGCATGTTTCCATTCCGCTCCCGATCCCGCCCCAGCCAGGTGCGGATCAACGCCACCGAGATCCTGGTGAACCCGAAGGAAACCCTGCTGCAGGCCGCCCTGCGCCACGGCATCGACTTCCCCCACAGCTGCCGCGTGGGCGGTTGCGCCACCTGCAAGTGCAGGCTGCTGTCCGGCCGCGTGCGCGAGCTGACCGAAGCCAGCTACGTGCTCACGGACGAGGAGCTGGACCAGGGCTACATCCTCGCCTGCCAGAGCGTGCCCCAGGGGGACCTGCGCATCGAGGTGGACCTCGCCCGGCACAGCGCCAGGCGCCGCGTGCGTGGCAAGGTGGTCGGCCAGCAGCGGCTCACCCACGACATCACCCACCTGCAGGTGCAGCTCGACGAGGCCCTGCCCTACAAGGCCGGCCAGTACGCAACGCTGACCCTCGACGCCCTGCCCGGCCAGCCACGGCCGTTCTCCTTCTGCACGCCGATGCAGCCCGATGCCCAGGTCGGCTTCTTCATCCGCAAGGTGCCCGGCGGCGTCTTCACCGGGTGGGTGGACGAACGCCCGTTGCTGGGCCAGGGCCTGGTGCTCGAAGGGCCCCAGGGCGACTTCCACCTGCGCCCCGCAACAGCGCCCTTGCTGCTGGTCGCCGGCGGCAGCGGCCTGGCGCCCCTGCTGGCGATCCTGCACGAGGCCCTGGCCGCTGGCGTCACCCGCCCGGCCACCCTGCTGTTCGGCGCCCGCCAGCAGCGCGACCTCTACGCCCTGGCAGACATCACCGCCATCGCCGCCCGATGGCCCGCGCCCTTCCGCTTCGTCCCGGTGCTCTCCGATATCGCCCCCGAGACACCCTGGAGCGGCGCGCGCGGGCTGGTCACGGCGCAGATCCCGGCGCTGCTGGAGCCCGGCGCCCACGCCTACCTCTGCGGCCCGCCCGCGATGATCGACAGCGCCAGTGCGCTGCTGCGCGGCCTGGGCGTGGCGCCCGAGCACATCCACGCCGACCGCTTCACCACCACCGCACCGGCGGCCCTGGCCGACGCCTGATCACCACAACAAGAGAAACCACCATGAACGCGTTGCACTACCTGAAGTACTTCCTGTTCCAGGGCATCGGGCTGCTCGCCGCGCTGTCCCTGCTGGCCGGCGGCATCTGGACCAGCGCCGGGCTGCTGGCGATCCTCGCCTTCTACCTCGTCGGCGATGCCATCGCGGGGGACGACACCAGCACCCCGCACTTCAAGCATCCCGGCATCCTCACCGTCCAGCTGTGGCTGGCCCTGCCGCTGCTCGGCTTCATCGTCTTCGCGGCGCTGTGGAGCGTCAGCGCAGGCGACCCGTTGGGCTTCGGCGCGGCCCTCAGTCGCCTCAGCGGCCGTGACCTGATCGCCGCCCGCGACGCCACCGCCGGCATCCACCACGTCTCGGCCTGGCTGCTCACCGGCCTGATGATCGGCATGATCGGCACCATCACCGCCCATGAACTCACCCACCGCACCTGGGACCGGGTCTCCATGCTCATCGGCCGCTGGCTGCTGGCCTTCAGCTTCGACACGGTGTTCGCCATCGAGCACGTCTACGGCCATCACCGCTACGTCTCCACCACCGAAGACCCGGCCACCGCGCCGCGTGGGCGCAACGTCTACTGGCACGTGCTCGTCTCCACCCTCAAGGGCAACCTCAGCGCCTGGCACATCGAGCGCCGCCGCCTCGCCAGGAAGGGCCAAAGCCTGTTCGGCTGGCACAACGCGGTGCTGCGCGGGCACGCCATGAGTCTGCTGCTGGTGGCCGCCGCCTGGGGCATCGGTGGCTGGCGCGTGGCGCTGTTCTTCATCGCCTGCGCGCTGTGGGGCAAGGCCCTGCTGGAGATCGTCAACTACATGGAGCACTACGGCATGGTGCGCAACCCGGCCACGCCGGTGCAGCCCCGTCACTCGTGGAACAGCAACCGGCGCATCAGCTCCTGGAGCATGTTCAACCTCACCCGCCACTCCCACCACCACGCCCAGGGTGAGGTGCCCTACCAGGACCTGCGCCCCTTCCCGGACGCGCCGATGATGATCGGCGGCTACCTCACGACCATCATGGTCGCGATGATCCCGCCGCTCTGGCACAAGCTGATGACGCCCAAGGTCCTGGCCTGGGACGCCCACTTCGCTAACGAGGAAGAACGCCAGCTGGCGGCCGAGGCCAACCGCCGCAGCGGCATCGCGGCCATGGCGGAAAACGCCCACGCCCGCAGGTTGGGCTGAAGCAGGCAAGCCAGGCCGTGCACAGCGCCCGCGTGGTGTAGGTCGGGTGCAACCCAGCGGGATGGGGCACAGAAGCCAACGCGGGTTTCACCCGCCCTACGCGGTGACTCAGAAGGTTGAAGGCTCGCGCCCGACGACGGCTCAGCCCAGCGGCTTATCGAAGAACACCCGGGCGAAGCCGTCCTCGACCTGGCGCATCAGCGCGCAAATATCCGTTGCAGCCCCAGCGCCACCAGCGCCGCACCGGCGCAACCATTGATGCCCCGCTCGATGCGCAGGTAGCTCGACCGCAGCGCGGCGGAGCCGAAGACCTGGGCCAGCCCGATATGCAAGCCGAACGACAGCACGCCGATGAGCAGCACGGTGACCGGGTAGAACCACAGTGGCGCCCCCACCGGGAAGATGGCGGCGAAGGCGCTGGTCCAGAAGGCCGCGCCCTTGGGGTTGGTCACGCAGGTGAGCAGGCCGATGCGGTACGCGGCCAGGCGCGAGCCATCGAGCTCGGGCTGCTCCACCGGCGTCCGACGTGGCGTTGGGTGGAGGGCCGACCGCAGCAGCCGACCGCCGTACCACACCAGGTAGGCGGCACCGGCCAGGCGCACGCCGGACTCCAGCCAGGGGTGCTGCGCCAGCAGGGTCGCCAGCCCGGCGATGGACACAATCACCCAGAACACCGAGCCGGTGGTGATGCCGAAGGCGACGTAACGCGCATCCCGGTGCCGCTGGCTCAGAGCCATCTGGCTGAGGATGAAGAAGTTCGGCCCGGGGCTGGCGAGCACCGCCAGGTAGATGCCGCTGATCAGCAGCAGGGAATAGGCGTAGGTCATGGTCAGGGCTTCCGGGGGGATGGGGCGTTTTCGAACCCTACCAATGGCCCCCCAGGGCCGATAGATACAGACGGTCCCGATTTTCGACATACAGGCTGGCCGGCCTACAGAGTGACGAACGCCGAGGGCGCCACGCCTTCCCATTGCCTGAACCCTGACAGCATGGGTTTCGCACGGCTCTACCCATCCTACGCAACCGGAGTCGCCTCCAGCTCCGTGTCCACACGACGCAGGGATGATTCGTAGGATGGCGTAGAGCGAAGCGAAACCCATCAGGCGGCGCTACAGGCATCCCCCCAAATCGAACCCCGCCCCGTTGGGCCTCGCTGCGCTCGTCGCCAACCTACGACCCGGCCACGAACGCCGAGGGCGCCACGCCTTCCCATTGCCTGAAACCCTGACAGCATGGGTTTCGCACGGCTCTACCCATCCTACGCAACCGGAGTCGCCTCCAGCTCCGTGTCCCCGCGACGCAGGGATGATTCGTAGGATGGCGTAGAGCGAAGCGAAACCCATGGGATGGCGGTACCAGGAATCCCAAGACGCCCCGCGCCAACCCCCGCTAGAAAGCGGACTCCACCTGCCGATCGAGGTAGCACTCGAACCCCTTCGCCCACACCTTGAAGCGCACGCGGATGCCGTGGTGCAGCCAGTACAGCGTGTACACGTTGGGGTGGTCGTCCCTATAGGTGGCGGCCACATCGAGCATATTCAGGTGCTGGCGCGCAGCCTCGAGATCGACCGTCGCGTCGCCCACGGTGTAGATCTCGAAGGCCTCGCGGCTGCCGTCCGAGAGCGAGACGTAGTGGCCGAAGCCGTCGAAGGAATAGGCGTCGAGATTCTTCAGCAGGCCGAACAGTTCGCTGAACCCCACGTCCAGCAACGAGGCGGCGCCCAGGCGCTGGATAAAGGCATCGGGCTTGCCTTCCAGCTCCTGCAGGTAGCGGCTGATAAGGGGCGCGAACGGCCCTTCCATGAAGACCTTGTTGCGGCCGCTGAACTTGACCTTGCGGGCCTTGGCCGGGCTGATGCTGCCGAGCTGGAGCTTGGTCGGTCGACGGGCGAACGCCACCGTCTCACCGTCGTACTCGCCCAGTTCGAAGGTGGCGGAGAAGGTGCAGGTCTTCTCGTGATCGTCGGCGGTCATCGCCGTCAGCCCGGACGCGCCCTTGTAGAGAAACAGGCGGCCGTCCTCGGCCTGCATGCGCATCACGCAGAAGCGCTCGAACAGCGACTCCTTCCACTCGTGGCTCAGCAAGGTCGCCTTGACCGTCACCCGGCCTTCCGGAAGGAACAGCTCGGCACTGGCCTTCAGCGGCGGCTTGGGCATAAGCGCGGCGCTGGCCTCGAAGGCCTTCTGCGACACCCGCTTCAGGCCGATGAAGTGATGCCGCTGGCCGCCTTCGTCACGGGACTCACTCAACACCGTGCGGGTCGCGCCCAGGTGCACCAGGCCGGGGATCAGCCACAGCGGCGGGTCGATGCGCCCGGCATAGCCCGCCACGATCAGCGTCGAGTCCTGGCGCTCCAGGCGCTCGATATCAATGCCCTGCTCCGCGCCGTGGGCACCGACAGGTGCCAATGAAGCGAGGCTGGCCGTCAGCTCGTGGCCGTGGGCCTCGGCGGCAGCGCCGAGGGCTTGCAGCACCTGCTGCGCCTGCGCCTCATCGCTGAACTGCACACGCAGGGTGATGGCGGTTTCGGACATGGGTGGCAGTGCCTCCTTGCGGCTGCGGGCGGGGGTTGCCCGGGAAGGCACCCACGATAGCGCGCCACCGGAACACCTGACTCGGCTGCAATGGCACATTGCCAACCCCGGCACAGAAACGCGCTGCACATCCCGGGCTTACCCGCCATGGCCGGATGCGATTATCGTAAATACGGCGATCACGCCCGCCATGGTTCCACGGCCTTCACCGCCTCTCCTTAGGCTCCGGCACCTGCGGACCTCGACAGTCCGGTAGAAGAGGTGCGACTCAGCCCATCATGATGAAGGGCAGTCCCGGGATGAAGATATCCAATGCCCTTCCCCCCTCGAAATGAGCCCCTCCCCACAGGAACAGACAGCCGACGCTGGCAGGCCCTACCGCCTGTGCCGCCCCCGGGCCAGGCTGGTTGGTAACGGTGCGAAACGTCTGGAGTATGGAATTGTGCCTGCGTTGGAAATCACCAGATCGCGAAGCCATGATCGGGTGGTCCGCCAAATGAACGGGGACACCGATCTTGAGTGCAGCGGTAATCACCTGTTTCAGGCTGATAGGACAAACGAACAGGTTGCCATCCGGGCAAGCCGCCTGGATTTGCTGACGCGTCCCACCGTTAGTGGCGATCTGCTGCGCGTTGGCCAGCACGCCGCCGTAATGCGCATCCGCCAGTTCGATGAAGAGGTGGGTAACCAGCCCTGAGTCGATAAGGTCGATGGCCAGTTGGCGACCTTCGGGTTGGGTGTGGTCCTCACCGATGCCCAACGCACCATTCTCCAGGCACCACCACGCGCTGCTGTCATGAACCTGCGGCATCTTCCCTGCTCCTGAAATGGCCGGTCCATGCCCGGGTGAACCTGGTGGTTCTGGCGAATTCCGGCAACTCAACAGTGAAGCGCCGCATCCCGGAATTCGCCAGTCGCCCCGTCAGGCCACCGCCCTCTCCGCGCGCTTCTCTTCCTCCAGCTCGCGCACCAGCGGCAGCACATGCTGGCCGAAGTACTCCACTTCCTCCTGGAAGTGCAGGAAGCCGGAGAGGATCAGGTCCACGCCCACGGCCTTGAGGGCGACGATGCGTTCGGCGATCTGCCGGGGCGTGCCGATGAGGTTGGTCTTGAAGCCGTCGTTGTATTGCACCAGGTCCTCGAAGCTGGACTTGGCCCAGTTGCCTTCACCCTCGGGGCTGGCGGCGCCGGCGTTCTTCACTTCGGCGCCGAAGGCGTTGACCGCGTCCGGGTTGGCCTTGTCGATGATTTCCTGCAGCACCGCGCGGGCTTCTGCCTCGGTGTCGCGGGCGATGATGAAGGCGTTGACCCCGACCTTGACCGAATGGCCGTTGGCCGCCGCCTTGGCGCGGATGTCGTCGACCTGCGCCTTGATGCCTTCCACGCTGTTGCCGTTGGTGAAGTACCAGTCCGACACGCGCGAGGCCATGTCGCGGGCGGCCCGCGAGCTGCCGCCCTGGAAGATTTCCGGGTGCGGCTGCTGCAGCGGCTTGGGCTTCAGGCTGTAGTTGCGCAAGCGGTAGAAGTCGCCGTTGAAGGTGAAGTCGTCCTGGGTCCAGATGCCCTTGAGGGCGCGGATGAATTCCTCCGAGCGGCGGTAGCGCTCGTCATGGTCCAGCCAGGGTTCGCCGATGGCGTGGAATTCGCCACGGAACCAGCCGGACACCACGTTGATGGCGATGCGGCCGTTGCTGAGGTGGTCGATGGTGGCCAGCTGCTTGGCCGCCAGCACCGGGTTCCACGGGCCGGGCAGGATGGCGGCGATCACCTTGAGGCGCTCGGTTACGGCCAGCAGCGCGTGGCTGATGGCCACCGATTCGTGCTGGTTCTCCGCGCCGTAGCCGGCGGTGAAGCGGATCTGCGACAGGGCGTAGTCGAAGCCCGCGCGCTCGGCGATCTGCGCCAGCTTGCGGTTGTAGTCGGCGTCCCAGCTGGTGCGCTGTTCGATGTTGCTGACCACCAGGCCACCACTGACGTTGGGCACCCAGTAGGCGAAGCGGATCGGTTGCTGGCTCATGGCATTGACTCCTCGGGGCTTGGGAATTCAGGCGGCGCGATCGGCCGCATGGTGGAAGAAGGCGAGCACCGGCTCCAGCGCCCGCTCGATGCGTTCGAACTGGGCGGGGTCGGTGAGTTGGTGATCGGTGAAGGCCTCGGTGGTGGCGTAGAGGCCATAGGGCAAGGTGTGCGCCTGGAAGAAGGCGAACAGCGGGCGCAGCTGGTGGTCGATCACCAGGGCGTGGCGCTCGCCCCCGCCGGTGGCGGCCAGCAACACCGGCACGCCCTTGAGGGCCTGGTAGTCCACCAGGTCGAACAGGTGCTTGAACAAGCCGGTGTAGGAGGCGCGGTAGACGGGGCTGCCGGCGATGATCAGCTCGGCGTTCTCGATGGCCTGCAGGTGCGGCAGCAGCGCCGGTGAGGCCGTGTCGCGCTCCAGCGAGCCGGCCAATCCCCCGGCGATATCGGCGACGCGTATCCAGTGCACCTCGATGGCCAGGCGCGCCTGCAGGCGCTCCACCAGGGCCTGCAGCAACCCATGGGTGCGCGACGGGTTGCGCAGGCTGCCCGAGACCACCACCACTCTTATCGTTCGACTCATTCCAACCTCTCGTCACGGCGACGTGCATGTAGGGAGGTCAGAGCAGTAGTCGTGCCAATGCAGAAAACACAGCGGGATCAAGCAGATAGGAAAAACCGCCAACAGCTGCGCTGTTGGGTGCCTGGCAGGAATGCTGAACAGCTGTTGCCCCAGCAACAGCTGTTCCCATCCGACACCAGCGCATCCCAAGGCGGGGTGGCGGTCGCTTTTTGCATCCACCAGCGGTGCCGAGCCGGACTCCGAATGGTGGACGGGTGGAGCGTCGTCCACCCTACCGGACCGTCATTTCCACCCGGCACAGACGCGCCCCGGGATGTAGGGTGGAGGTCGCTTTTTTTTACCTCCACCAGCGGTGCCGCGCCGAGCCCCGAATGGTGGACGGGTGGAGCGTCGTCCACCCTACCGGACCGTCATTCCCACCCAGCACAGACGCGCCCCGAGCGTAGGGTGGAGGTCGCTTTTCACCTCCACCAGCGATGCCGCGCCGTGCTCCGAATGGTGGACGGGTGAAGCGTCGTCCACCCTACCGGTCATGGCGCGACGCCGGGCTCGGGGTCTTCGTCGCGGCGGTATATCCAGCGGTACAGCGCCGGCAGCACCAGCAGGGTGAGCACGGTGGAAGAGAGAATCCCACCGATCACCACCGTCGCCAGCGGGCGTTGCACTTCGGCGCCGGTGCCGGTGGCCAGGGCCATGGGCACGAAGCCGAGGGAGGCCACCAGCGCCGTCATCAGTACCGGACGCAGGCGCGTCAGGGCGCCTTCGATAACGGCCTCGTGCAGGGGGCGGCCCTCCTCGCGCAGGTTGCGGATGAAGGCGATCATCACCAGGCCGTTGAGCACCGCCACACCGGACAGGGCGATGAAGCCCACCCCCGCCGAGATCGACAACGGAATGTCCCGCAGCCACAGCGCCAGCACGCCGCCGGTGAGGGCGAAGGGAATGCCGGTGAACACCAGCAGCCCGTCGCGGATGTTGTTGAACATCATGAACAGCAGCACGAAGACCAGCAGCAGCGCCACCGGCACCACCACCTGCAGGCGCTTGGCCGCCGATTGCAGTTGCTCGAACTGCCCGCCCCAGGTGGTCCAGTAGCCGGCGGGCACCTTCACCTCACGCTCCAGGCGGCTGGCCGCTTCCTCCACGAAGGAACCGATATCACGCCCGCGCACGTTGGCGCTGACCACCACCAGGCGCTTGCCGTTCTCGCGGCTGACCTGGTTGGGGCCGAGCACCAGGTCGAGGCTGGCCACCTCCGCCAGGCTGATGAAGGCGATGCGCTCCGAGCCGCTGCCCGGCAACGGCGGCACCGGGATGAGCAGGCGCGAGAGGCCGTCGATATCGGTGCGCAGCGGGTCGGCCAGGCGCACCACCATGTCGAAGCGGCGGTCGCCCTCGAACAGCGTGCCCGCCTTCTGCCCGCCCACCGCCACGGCGATGGTGTCCTGCACGTCGCCGGCATTGAGGCCGTAGCGCGCGGCCTTGTCGCGGTCGATGTTGATGGTCAGCACCGGCAGGCCCGAGGTCTGCTCGACCTTGACCTCCGAGGCGCCGGCAACGCCTTCCAGGGCCTGGGCTATCTCGCCGGCGGTGCGGTTGAGCACGGCCATGTCGTCGCCGAAGACCTTCACCGCCACGTCGCTGCGCACGCCGGAGATCAGCTCGTTGAAGCGCAGCTGGATGGGCTGCGACAGCTCGTGGTTGCTGCCCGGCACCGAGGCGGCGACGCGCTGCAGGTCGGCGATGATCGCCTCGCGGGGCTTGCCCGGGTCGGGCCACTGGTCCTTGGGCTTGAGCATCACGTAGGCGTCGGAGATGTTCGGCGGCATCGGGTCGGAGGCGATCTCCGCGGTGCCGGTACGGGCGAACACCCGCTCGATCTCCGGCACCTGGGCGATCAGCGCCATTTCCAGGCGCGCCTGCATGTCCACCGACTGGGTGAGGCTGGTACCGGGTACCCGCAGCGCCTGCAGGGCGAAGTCCCCCTCGCTGAGGCTGGGCACGAACTCGCTGCCCATGCGGCTGGCCAGCACGCCGGACATCAGCACCAGCAGCAAGGCACCGCCGAACACCGGCACGCGGTGGCCCATCACCCAGCCCAGCACCGGCTCGTAGCCACGGCGCGCCAGGCGCATCACGACGTTCTCCTCCTCCTTGACCTTGCCGGTGACGAACAGCGCGATGGCCGCCGGGACGAAGGTCACCGAGAGGATCATCGCCCCCAGCAGCGCCGTGACCACGGTGAAGGCCATGGGGTGGAACATTTTCCCCTCCACCCCGGTGAGGGCGAAGATCGGCAGGTACACCACCATGATGATCAGCTGGCCGAAGATCAGCGCGCGGCGCGCTTCCTTCGAGGCGGCGAACACCTCGTGCAGGCGCTCGGAGCGGGTCAGCATGCGGCCGTGGTGCTGCTGAGCATGGGCCAGGCGGCGGATGGCGTTCTCCACGATCACCACCGCGCCGTCGACGATGATGCCGAAGTCCAGCGCCCCGAGGCTCATGAGGTTGGCGCTGACCTTGTTGCCGAACATGCCGGTGAAGGTGAACAGCATCGACAGCGGGATCACCATCGCGGTGATCAGCGCCGCACGGATGTTGCCGAGGAACAGGAAGAGCACCGCCACCACCAGGATGGCGCCCTCGATGAGGTTCTTCTTCACCGTGGCGATGGCCTTGTCCACCAGCTGGGTGCGGTCGTAGACCGGCACCGCGACCACGCCCTCGGGCAGCGAGCGGTTGATCGCGTCGAGGCGCGCCGCCACCGCCTGGGAAACGGCGCGGCTGTTCTCGCCGATGAGCATGAACACCGTGCCCAGCACCACCTCGCGGCCGTTCTCGGTGGCCGCCCCGGTGCGCAGCTCGCGGCCGATCTGCACCTCGGCCACCTGGCTGACGCGGATCGGCGTGCCCGCCACATTGGCGATGACGATGTTGGCGATGTCGGCCAGGTCCTTCACCTGCCCCGGCGCGCGCACCAGCAGCTGCTCGCCGTTGCGCTCGATGAAACCGGCGCCGACGTTGGCATTGTTGCGCTCCAGGGCCGTGAGCAGGTCCACCAGGGTCAGGCCGTAGGCGGCCAGGCGCTTGGGATCGGGGGCGACCTGGAACTCCTTGGCGTAGCCGCCGATGGTGTTGATCTCCGCCACGCCGGGCACGTTGCGCAGCTGCGGCTTGATGATCCAGTCCTGGATCACCCGCAGGTCGGTGGGCGTGTAGGCCGTGCCGTCCTCCTTCAGGGCGCCGTCCTCGGCTTCCACCGTCCACAGGAAGATCTCGCCGAGGCCGGTGGAAATCGGCCCCATCACCGCCTCGGCGCCTTCGGGCAACTGCTCCCGGGCCACCTGCAGGCGCTCGTTGATCAACTGCCGGGCGAAGTACAGGTCGGTGCCGTCCTCGAAGATCACCGTGACCTGGGAGAAGCCCGAGCGCGACAGCGAGCGGGTCTGCTTCAGGTGCGGCAGGCCGGCCATGGCCGTCTCGATGGGAAAGGTGATGCGCTGCTCGGTTTCCAGCGGCGAGAAGCCGGCGGCGGCGGTGTTGATCTGCACCTGCACGTTGGTGATATCGGGTACGGCGTCGATGGGTAGCTTCTGGTAGCTGGCGACGCCAAGCCCGGCCATGGCCAACACCAGCAGCAACACGATGATGCGCTGCTCGATGGCGAACTGGATGATGCGTTCGAACATGTCGTGGTCTCGTGGTGGCGGTCAGTGGGCGTGGTCGGCCGAGCCCTTGCCCAGCTCCGACTTGAGGATGAAGCTGCCCTCGGCGGCCACGGCGGTGCCGGCGGCCAGGCCTTCGGTCACCTCGACGAAGCCGTCGCTGCGGGTGCCGAGGCTGACGGGCTGCGCGACGAAGCCTTGCGCTACCTGCACGAACACGCTGGGGCGCTCCTCGATGCTTTGCACCGCCTGCTCCGGCACGGTGACGCCGGCCTGGCTGGAGGCGATCGCCAACTCGATGCTGACGAACAGCCCCGGGCGCCAGGCGCCTTCCGGGTTCTTCAGCACCGCCCGCGCGGTAGCGGTGCGGGTCTGCTCGCCCAGCAGGTTGCCGATATAGGCCACCTGCCCGAGCACCTCGCTGCCCAGCTCCGGCGAGATAACCTTCACCGCGCGCCCCACCCGGGCCTCGCCCAGGTCCTTGGGCGAGAGGCTGAAGGTGGCCCACACCTGGCTGAGGTCGGACAGGGTGAAGGCGTTGCTCGCCTCGCTCACTACCTCGCCGGGCACCAGGTGCTTCTCCACCACCGTGCCGGCGAAGGGCGCGCGCAGCTCGTAGCGGTTGCCCTGGGCCTGTTGCCCGGCGCCGCCCACCGCAGCCAGCTTCTGCCGGGCGTTGGCGACGGCGATCTCGGCTTCCTGCAGGGCCTGCCGCGCCTGGAGGAAGTCCTGCTCGGCGGAGATGCCCTCCTTCCACAGCTGCTGCTCGCGCTGGTGGGTGGTGCGGGCCAGCTCGGCGCGGCGCTCGGCGGCGGCCAGTTCGCTGCGCTGCTCAGACAGCTGCGGGCTGGCGATCACCGCCAGCAGCTGGCCCTTCTCCACCTGCTGTCCGAGGTTCACCGCCACGCTCTCCACCACCCCTGCCGTGCGCGGCACCAGGTGGGCGGTGCGGTCCTCGTCGAAGCGGATCTCCCCCGGCAGCTTCACCCGCGTATCCAGGCTGCGGGCCTGCGCGGTGGCCAGGCGGATGCCGGCAGCGGTCATCTGCTCGGCGCTCAGGGCCAGCAGGCCTTCCTCCTTGGTGTACTCGAAACGCGCGGTGCGGCCCTCACGCTCGACCTCCAGCGTGGCGCTGAAGAAATGCGGCTCGGCGATGCCCGTCGGGCTGACGAAGGCGCCGTCACGGGGAGAGAAGGCCAGTACCTGGGTCTCCCCCGAGGCGCGCCGCACGCTCATCGACACCCGGCTTTGCCCATCGGCGGCGATGCGGCTGCCGGCACGGGACAGGTAGACGGACATGGGCACGCGGCCGTCGGCGCTTTCCGGCGCCACCAGTTCGACATCGAGGTCGTCGGCGCGGAACAGCTCGCCGCCGTTGGGGCCGCGCGCGGCAGGTTTCGCTTCGCCGTGGCCGTCCTCGTCGTCGTGCCCCGCCTCGTCGTGGCCAGCATGCGCCTTGGCGCCCTCCCCGGCCGCACCACCGGGCATGAATGCAACCGCGCCGGCAACCACGCCGATACCCGTTGCGAAGGCGATCGCCAGGGCCAATTTCCTGCTCATAGGTACTCCCGAAACTCAAAAGACAGGGCCCGCGCCGAGGGGCGCGGGTGATGGATGGGCCGGGCCCTCAGGCGCCGGGGCCGCCAAGGGCGGTGACGTCGCCGTAGATGCGCTCCAGGCGCACCCAGGCTTCGGTGGCCGAGGCCAGTGCCTGCACGTAGCCGCTGCGTGCCTGGATCAGCGTGCGCTGGGCGTCCAGCACATCGAGGAAGGCCAACTTGCCCATCTCGAAGCCGCGGCTGGTGCTGTCCACCGCGCTGCTGGCGGCGGGCAGGATGGTGGCGCTGAAGGCTTCCACCTCGGCGCTCGCCGCCTGCCATTGCTCCAGGGCTTCGCGCACCTCGCCACGCAGGCGCCATTCGACGGCGCGACGCTGGTCCCGCGCCTGGTCGGCACGGCGGGCCGCCGCCAGGACGTTGCCCTGGTTGCGGTTGAACAAGGGGATGGGCATGGACAGCCCCACCACGTTCACCCGCTCGCGGTCCTCGGCGCTGTACTGGCTGCCGAGGCTGACGCTGAGGTCGGGGATGCGCTGGGCCTTCTCCAGCTCGAAGGCGGCGTCCTGCTGGTCGATGCCCATCTGCGCCAGGCGCAGCTCGGCACTCTCGGCCAACGCGCCCAGCAGGCGGGCGCCAGGCGGGATGTCCGGCAGCGCGGCGGCGTCGCCGGCCAGGGCCACCGGCGCGGCGACGTCAGCGCCCAGCACCCGCTGCAACTGGGTGGTCGCACGGGCCTGCTCCTGCAGGGCACGGCGCAGCTCCAGGGCGATCTCGGCGCGCTGCACCTGGGCCCGGGTGAGTTCGATGGGCGACACCTTGCCGGCCTTGACCCGGCCCTCGGCGATGACCACGCCGCGCCCCGCCAGCGCCTGGGACTGCTCGGCCAACCCGACCCGCACCTGCGCCTGCAACAGGCCCTGGAAGGCCTGGATGACCTCAGCCCGCAGCGCATTGCGGCTGCGCTCCAGCTCAAGCCCGGCGGCATCGATGCCCCGCTCGGCGAGCGTCGTCCTCGCGCCCCGCTTGCCGCCCAGCTCGATGGGCTGGGTGATCTGCACGGTGGTGGTACGGGTGGCGCTGCGGGTGTCTTCCTGCTCCCAGGAAAGCTCCGGGTTGGGCAGCAGCGCCGCCTGCTGGCGCTCGCCCTCGGCGATGCCCAGGGCCCAGCCCGCCGCCGCGAGCTCGGGGTTGTTGCGCTGCGCCTGCTCCAGCGCATCGGCCAGGGTCAAGGCGGTGGGGGCGGCAAATGCCTGCCCCAGGGAAAGGCCCAGGCCGAGGGTGCACGCCAGGGCGCAGCGCCGGAAACCGGCCGGTAATTGATCGATGACAGACACAGGTCGCTCCACTCCAAAGACCCAGAACAGGCACCGGCCACCCGAGGGGTGGATGAATGCCGGATACGCAATGGAGGGGCAATCTAGTGGGCAGGCCTTATCGTCAAGGTGACTGCAAAATTACAAATATGTAATCAACCGGCATTTAACAAAGTGCCTGTATTAACATGCGCCGGCCGAGTGATTGACCGTTGAACTTCGTCATGACTCGTAACAAATAACCGCGCAACTTTTCGGCCCCCGCGACTGACGATCCAGCGCCACCCAGCCGACAAGTGCGACCGCTTGCCGCACCCGTGCCAGCCGCATCAGGCGGGGCTTGACCCTGCAGCAACTACAGCCTTTAGCCTCCGCGAAACAACAACGAAGCGGCCTCTATCCGCTCGCGATGAATTCATACAAGCCGCGCGCTTGAATCAATTGAACCTCGAACTTCCAGGTAACTTGAACATGCGAATCCTGATTATCGAGGACGAGCCTAAAACTGCCGATTACTTGCACCAGGGCCTCAGTGAAAGTGGCTATGTAACCGACCGTGCCGCCACCGGTATCGATGGCCTTCACCTGGTCCGCCAGCACGCCTATGACCTGGTGATACTGGATGTGAACCTGCCCGAGATCGACGGCTGGGGCGTGCTGGAAAACATCCGCCGCACCAGCAACACCCGGGTGATGATGCTCACCGCCCGGGGCCGCCTGGCGGACAAGGTGCGGGGCCTGGACCTGGGCGCCGACGACTACCTGGTCAAGCCCTTCGAATTCCCCGAACTGCTGGCGCGGGTGCGCTCGCTGCTGCGCCGCACCGAGCAGGTGCCCATCCCCGACGTGCTCAAGGTCTCCGACCTGGAGCTGGACCCGGGCCGCCACCGGGCCTTCCGCGGCGAGCAGCGCATCGACCTGACCACCAAGGAGTTCGCCCTGCTGCACCTGCTGATGCGCCGCTCGGGCGAGGTGCTGTCGCGCACGCAGATCATCTCGCTGGTGTGGGACATGAACTTCGACTGCGACACCAATGTGGTGGAGGTCTCCATCCGCCGCCTGCGGGCGAAGATCGACGACCCCTTCGACAACAAGCTGATCCACACCCTGCGCGGCGTCGGCTACGTGCTGGAGGACCGCCCATGAAGCCCGCCAGCCTGTCGCTGCGCCTGGGGGTTTCGGTGGCGCTCATGGGCGCCGCGCTGGTGGTGCTGCTGGCGGTGGCGGCCTATTTCGCGCTGCTCCACGAACTCTCGTCCCTGGCCCGCGACGGCCTGCGGGACAAGATCGAGCAGATCGAACACCGCCTGGAGGAAGACCGCCTCACCCCCACCGGCCTGCTCGGCAAGCCCCACGGCCTGCTCGACCTGGTGCTCGGCCACGACAACCTGCAACTGGCCATCTACCAGGCCGGCGCCAACGGCCGCCTATTGCTGGACGTGAGCGACCGCGCCCTGGCCAGCGGCCCGCTGCCGGCGGTGACGGAGGTGATCCGCTACCACGAGGCCCGCGACGACTTCGGCCACGCCACCCTCACCGCCGCCACCAAGGTGCGCCTGGATGACGGCACGCCGGTGATCATCCAGCTGACCATGGACCGCACCGCCGACCAGACGCTGCTCAACGCCTACCTGCGCTCGACGCTCTATGCCCTGCCCCTGCTGCTGCTGGTGATCGGCATGGGCGCCTGGTGGATCGTCCAGCGTGGGCTGCGCCCGTTGCGCCAGTTCCGCAAGGTGGCCTCGCTGGTGTCCACCCAGGACCTGACCCACCGCATCCCCGTGGAGCGCCTGCCCCAGGAACTGGCCGACCTGGCCCAGGGCATCAACTTCATGCTCCACCGCCTGGACGGCGGCGTGCAGCAGCTTTCGCAGTTCTCCGACGACCTCGCCCACGAGCTGCGCTCACCCATCACCAATCTGATGGGCAAAGCCCAGGTGACCCTCTCCCGCGAGCGGCCGCCGGAGGCCTACAAGGAGGTGCTGGAGTGCTGCACCGAGGAGTTGGGGCGGGTCACCCGCATCGTCACCGACATGCTGTTTCTGGCCCACGTCAGCCACCCCGCTTCCCTGGTGCCCTTCGAGAACATCACGCTGGAAGACGAGGCGCGGCGCGTGGCCGACCTGTTCAGCATCTCGGCGGAGGAGCGGCGCATCGACATCGCCGTCGCCGGCAGCGGCACCACCCGGGGCGACCGGCTGATGATCCAGCGCGCCCTGTCCAACCTGCTATCCAACGCCATCCGCCACAGCCCGGCCGGCAGCCAGATCTCCATCGTCATCGAACGGCACACGGACAAGGTCTCCATCGCCGTGGGCAACCCCGGCATCGGCATCCCCGCCCAGCACCTGCCGCACCTCTTCGAGCGCTTCTACAGGGTGGACAGCGGCCGCTCCCGCGCCGAGGGCGGCACCGGCCTGGGGCTGGCCATCGTGCGTTCGATCATGAGCCTGCACCAGGGCAGCGTCGAAGCCAGCAGCCTGCCGGGCAGCTTCACCCTGTTCCGCCTGGTGTTTCCCGCACGGGGGTGAGCAGGGAGCGACATCCCCGCCACACCTCCGATTGGCGGGGTCCGTAGGATGGCGTAGAGCGCAGCGAAACCCATCAATCCAAGGCCCCCGTCCGCACCGTGCCCATTGGCAACACCGGCAGCATGGGTTTCGCTTCGCTCTACCCATCCTACGGGGCTACGCACGAATCAACCCCACGCCCGCTCGGGCGGATGCTTCGCGCATAAAAAAGGCGCCCACCAGGGCGCCCAAGGATTCACCTCTTCCAAAGGAGCATCACTGCTTCAAAGGTGAATGAGTGGAAGTATGCGAAAGCGAAAATGACGGGACCGTGGTCGGCGAATTACAAATCCGTCATCTTCGCCAAGGCCCGCTACAGCAAGCTGAGCGGGTATTCGACGATGAGGCGGAACTCGTCCAGGTCCGATTCGAACTGGGTGGCGCGGGTGTTGGCCTGGCGGATGCGGAACGACATGTCCTTCAGCGAGCCGCTCTGCACCACGTACTTCGCCTCGATGTCACGCTCCCAGCGCTTCTGATCGGTGAGCGGATTACCATCCGCGTCGCGGCGCATGTAGGTGGCGTTGGCGTTGCTGTAGTCGGCGTCGGTGCCCTTGCCGTAGCGGGTCATGAACGACAGCCCCGGGACGCCAAAGGCCGCCATGTCCAGGTCATAGCGCACCATCCAGGAGCGCTCCTTCGGCGAGTTGAAGTCCGAATACTGGATGGAGTTGTCGAGGTAGATGGAATCCGACTGGCGCAGGTAGTCGAAGTCGTCGTCGCCGTTGTTGCGCTGGTGGGTCAGGGCCAGGGTATGGGCGCCGAAACGCACGCCGACCTTGCCGCTCCAGATGGTGTTGTTGAACTCGCCGAGCTGCTTGCTGCCTTCGTCCACCGCCTTGTAGAGGTTGAAGCCGCCAATCAGCGACACCTGGTCGTTCAACGGGTAGCTCAGGGAGGTGCCGACGTAGTACTGGTCCCAGACATCCTTCAGGCGAGCGCTGTAGGCGCTGAGGCTGACATGGTCGTTCAGCACATAGTCGCCGCCGAAGTAACCGACCCAGGGCGAATCGACGCCACCGGCATAGAAGGTGGCGAAGTTGTCGCGCATGTTGCTCGACACCGGCTGGCTCATGGCGTGCAGGCGGCCGCCCTGCAGGGTCAGCCCATCAATGCTGTTGTTGGCCAAGGTGATGCCGCGGAAGGATTCGGGCAGCAGCCGCGAGTCGCCGTACTGCACCACCGGCGTGACCGGGAAAACGTCACCCACCTTGATCACGGTGTCGAAGGCGCGGACCTTGGCCGCCCCGCCGACCTTGGTGTATTCGTCCCGCGCATCGCCCGCGCTGTCCACGGGCAGCACGTCGAAGGAGCTGCGCGCGCCGTTGCGGCCGCCGCCGGTGTCCAGCTTCAGGCCGAGCATGGCGAAGGCATCCACGCCAAAGCCGACGGTGCCCTGGGTGAAGCCGGATTCGAATTTGCCGATCACCGCGTGTGCCCAGGTTTCGGAGTAACCCGCACCGCCGGCACCCTCCTCGCCGTTGCGGTTATCGCGGTTGAAGTAGAAGTTGCGATTGAGGACGCTCAGGCTGCTGCCCTCGATAAAACCCTCTTTCTGCTCTTCGGCATGAACGAGCGGGCTGACCCCGAGAATGGCGGACACGACGGCAAGCGACAGCTTGGCTTTTCTGTTCATCTATTGCTCCTGGCGAATGGCAGTTCTTATTGATCTGGGCGGGCCGTTATGGATTGTTCGAATGAATGCGACCGCGCCTTATCGTCACTGCCGGGAGCTAACGCCAGGATGATTGGAAGATTACAATTCTGAAATTTTCCGTAACGGCGACCTGTTGATTCGCGGAGCCTGAGCAGGCTTTCTTGCAGCCGCTGCGCACTCCCGATGTAGGGTGTGCCGCGCGCACCTGCGCTCCATCGGAAGCACCTTGCGGCGGTGCACACGGCACACCCTACGGCACGTGTTCGTCCTGTCGGTTCCGCAACCGGGCCCCGTCCTGCGCTGTCGGCGCGGCAAGATTGCAGCAATGTAATGTCCGGCTCATGCCCCTGTTAGTTTCACCTCCGTAGCATCAGGCCCACTTCGCATCGCAACTCCCCATCCGACATGCGAACTTCAAGAGGCCTGCCCATGAAAAAGATCCACTACGCCCTCATCGCCCTGCTCGCTCTCGGCAGCGCGCCCGCCTTCGCCAAGGGCGACGGCTTCGACCGCTCCTACCAGTTCAACCAGAAGGTGCGCGAAGACCAGCAGCGCCTGTGGGGCAAGAAGAACGCCGAAGTGGCGGACGCCGGCCAGCAACCGGCCAAACGCAGCGAGCCGCCGGCAAGCGCCTCGGAGAAGAAACGCAATGGCAGCTGATGCCAGCGACCATGAAAAAAGCGCCCCACGGGGCGCTTTTTTGTGCCGGAGAACAACGCCGGTCAGTCCTCGGAGCGGCCCGTGCCTTCGCGGTCGTGGGGATAGTGGTGGGCGAGCGGGAATGGCGGCAGCCAGGCTTCGCGGCGGGTGACCCAGCTCTCGTAGGTGGGCAGCAACTGGTCGGGGGCGTCGAGGCAGCCGAGGTTCACCTCGATTTCATCACCCGTGCGCGAGTACACCGACGAGCCGCAGCGCGGGCAGAAGCAGCGCCCGGCGTAGTCATGGGTTTCGCCCTCGATGGCCACGGCGGCTTCGGGGAATATCGCCGAGGCGTGGAACAGCGCGCCGTGGTGCTTGCGGCAATCCAGGCAGTGGCAGAGGCCGACCCGGTAGGGCCGCCCGCTCGCCACCAGCCTTACGCGGCCACACAGGCAGCCGCCGCTGAATCGCTCCATGTGCCGTCCCTCCGCTGCAGGGCCCTGGGTGGTTTCAGAGGCGCAGGCCGGGCCGGCGCCGGGTCAGCTCCTGGATCATCGCGCTGGCGATCACCGCCGTGGGCAACAGGGTTTGCGGGGCGCCCGGCCCCTTGAGGCGGTAGCCACGGATTTCCGTCGAACCGTCCTGCCGCACCGCCAACCACTGCACCACGCTGAACTCTCCCTTGGTGAAAACCGTCGCGCCTGAATGTTCCATCACTCGTCCTGATCACTGAAAAGCAGAACGGTCGAGCCTAGACGCTGAGCCCCGGAGCGCAAGTTAGAGCGGGCGTGGGCCGACCGCAGGCTTGACCCTGGAGTCGCTACAGCCTTCATGCTGCGCGGAAAGCCCACAGGAGAAACGACGATGGATTGGCTGGAGAAACGCGTTCCCCCCTTGATGGTCGCAGGCGCCTTCGCCCTGCTGATGGCGCTGCTGGCGCAACCGGTTCCGCCCATCGGGGTGGCGCAGGCCTGGCGTCTGGTGATGGCGCTGGTGTTGTTGCTGGTGGGGCTGGGCATCTGCCTGGCGGGGGTGGCGAGCTTCCGGCTGGCGCAGACCACGGTCAACCCGCTGGCGCCGGAACAGGCCACGGCCCTGGTGCAGAGCGGCATCTACCGCTACACGCGCAACCCCATGTACCTGGGTTTCGCCCTGGTGCTGCTGGCCTGGGCGGCGTTGCTGGCCGCGCCGCTGAGCCTGCTCGGCGTGGCCGGCTTCGTGCTGTACCTCGACCGCTTGCAGATCGCCCCGGAGGAACGCGCCCTGGCCGAGTTGTTCGGCAGCGAGTACGCGGGCTACTGCCAACGGGTGCGGCGCTGGCTCTGAACCCACGCCGCACGCCCTGCCCTACACCCCCTTGGTGGAGGGCAGCAGCACGGTGAGGATGCCCAGCAGCGGCAGGAAGGAGCAGAGGAAGAACACGTGCTCGATACCGTGGATGTCGGCCAGGTGGCCGAGCAGCGCGCCGCCGATGCCGCCGAAGCCGAACATCAGGCCGAAGAACACGCCGGCGATCATGCCCACGTTGCCCGGCACCAGTTCCTGGGCGAAGACCACGATGGCCGAGAACGCCGAGGCCAGGATGAAGCCGATGACCATGCTCAGCACGCCGGTCCAGAACAGGTCGACGTGGGGCAGCGCCAGGGTGAAGGGCGCCACGCCGAGGATGGAAAACCAGATCACCTTCTTGCGCCCGATGCGGTCGCCGATGGGGCCGCCGAAGAAGGTGCCGGCCGCCACCGCACCGAGGAACAGGAAGAGGTAGAGCTGCGAGCTGGCCACCGAGAGATCGAACTTCTCGATCAGGTAGAAGGTGAAGTAGCTGGTGAGGCTGGCCATGTAGAAGTACTTGGAGAACACCAGCAGCGCCAGGATCACCAGGGCGAAGGTCACCCGCCGCTTGGACAGCCCGTGGGTGGCGACGCCGCCCTGCTTGAGGCGGAACAGGTTGAGGTGGTTGCGGTACCAGCGGCTCAGCCCGTAGAGCACCAGGATGGAGAAGGTCGCGAACAGCCCGAACCAGGCCACGTGGCCCTGGCCGTAGGGAATGATGATGGCGGCGGCCAGCAACGGGCCGAAGGCGCTGCCGGCGTTACCGCCCACCTGGAAGGTGGACTGCGCCAGGCCGAAGCGCCCGCCCGAGGCCAGCCGTGCGATGCGCGAGGCCTCCGGGTGGAAGGTGGACGAGCCGATGCCCACCAGCGCCGAGGCCATGAGGATGGCCGGGAAGGAACCGACCACGGCCAGCAGCAGGATGCCCACCAGGGTGCACAGCGAGCCGACCGGCAGCAGCCAGGGCTTGGGGTGGCGGTCGGTGTAGTAGCCCACCCAGGGTTGCAGCAGCGAGGCGGTGAGCTGGAAGGTCAGGGTGATCAGCCCCACCTGGGTGAAGCTCAGCCCGTAGCTGGCCTTGAGCATGGGGTAGATCGACGGCAGCACCGCCTGGATCAGGTCGTTGATCAGGTGCGCCAGCGCGCAGGCGCCGATCACACGCATGACCAGCGGGCTGGCTTGGCTCGCGACCGAAGGGGCCGCCAGGGGGGAGGCGGTGGAACTGATGGACATGGCACGCTTCCAGGCAAAGGCAACGCCGCTCCACAGCCGCCGGGGCCGTGAAATCACGCTGCTGGTTCTCAGGATTCGGCGCTATCCTAAGGCCCGCCAAACCGCCTGTCTCGCGCAATCCGGTCAACAACCATCGCGAAAAAGACATCATGATCAAGCCCCTCGACACCTTCCTGAGCGAGATCGATGCCGCGCCCTGGCCCCTGCGCAGCAGCGCCACCGACTACCCGGCGGACTGGTTCATCCAGCCCCACTCGCACAACAAGCACCAGCTGATCTACGCCATCCAGGGCGTGATGGTGGTGCACTCGGCGATGAACCAGTGGACGGTGCCCCCAGCCGCGGCATCTGGATGCCCTGCGGGCAGGTGCACGCCATCCGCTGCGTGGGCGCGCTGAAGATGCGCAGCGTGTTCGTGCGCCCGGACATCGCCCCGGACCTGCCCCTCGAATCGAAGGCGGTGAGCATCTCGGCGCTGCTCAGCGAACTGATCCAGGCCTCCATCGGCATCACCGAGTCCTATGCGCCGGACTCCCGCGAAGGGCGGGTGATGAGCCTCATCCTCGATGAGCTGAAGATCCTCCCCACCCTCCCCCTGCACCTGCCGCAACCGGCGGACCGACGCATCCAGGGCATCTGCGCGGCGCTGCAGCAGGACCCCAGCGACGGCTCCACCCTGGCGGACTGGAGCGCCCGGCTGGGCCTGGACGAGAAGACCATCCAGCGCCTGTTCCAGAAAGGCACCGGGATGACCTTCGGCCAATGGCGCCAGCAGGCCCGCCTGCTGCTCGCCCTGGAGCGCATCGCCCTGGGCGAGAAGATCATCGACGTGGCCGGCCAGCTCGGCTACGAAAGCCCCAGCGCCTTCACCACCATGTTCAAGAAGCAGTTCGGCATCACGCCCAGCAACTTCTTCAAGTGAGCCGCCCGCTGCGGGCGACGCTACAATGGCGCCCGCGCCGATTTCCCCGATCGGGCACGCCCGGAGTCAGCTGCACATGTTCACCCTCGTAACCCTGGATAACCCGCCGCCCGAGTCCCTGAAGAGCCAGGTGCTGCAGATGGTGGTGGACTACTTCAGCGACATCAGCCCGGTTCCGCTGACGCCCAGCAACCCGCTCTACCAGCTGTACCAGTACGTGATCGGCTACGAGGTGCACCTGTACCTGCAGGCCATGGACAGCACCCAGGCCAGCGGCGCGCGGCTGGTGCTCGCCCTGGCGGACGAAGACCCCTCCCAGGTGCTGGGTTTCGCCCTGTACCTGCCCAGCCAGGACGACGCCGAGGCCTGCACTCTGGCCTACCTGGCCGTGGCCGCCGGCCACCGCCGCCACGGCATCGCCCGCGCCCTGGTGCAACGCATGCTCGAACACCGCCCCCACGCCGAACTGGCCTGCGCGGCGGGCAAGGTGCCCACCTTCGAGGCCCTGGGCTTCCGCGTGCTGGCCGCGCAGGGGCCGCACGTGCTGCTCAACACCCGCGCCCAGCGCTCCAACGGCATGGTGGCGGTGCAGGACCTGGCCCCGATCTTCCAATCCAAGGAGGTGCGGCAGATCCACGCCTACCTGGTGAAGCAGAACGGCCAGAAGGCCCTGAGCGAGGCCGAGAGCAAGCGCGACCGCCTGCTCGACCAGATGGCCTTCCACGCCCAGGCGCTGGTGAAAGAGCGCTTCCCGACCATCCACTGATCGACCGCTCGACACGGCCAAGACTCCAGGGAGAGGACGTTCCATGGGTGAACGACAATCGGCACGGTTGCGGGTGATCAGCCCGGCCGGCGAGGTGCTGCAACTCGGCATCGGCGACCGCCCCCACACAGGACAACCCGCAAAGGAATGACAGCATGACCCGCACCCTGCGCCTGGCCACCACCGGGGATATCGAGGCGCTCTTCGCCATCCGCACCAGCGTCGTGCAGAACCACCTCTCCCGCGAGCAGATGGCCGAGCTGGGCATCACCCCGGCCGTGCTGGCCGACGCCATCGCCGCCGGGCCCTGCTGCTGGATCGCCGAGGTGGACGGCGTGCCCGCCGGCTTCGCCATGATCGACCTGGATGAGGGTGAACTCTTCGCCCTGTTCATCCGCCCCGAGTTCGAAGGCGTGGGGCTGGGGCGCATGCTCCTGCAGGCAGCGGAAGAGGCGCTGTTCCAGGCCCACGACAGCATCTGGCTGGTGACCGATGGCCACGAGCACATCCGCGCCAACGGCTTCTACCAGCGCCATGGCTGGACCCTGGCCGGGGTCGTGGACGAGCGGGATGTCCGTTATGAGAAGCGCCGGGGGTGGTAGCCGTTATCGGTTGGGGCGAATTCATTGGCCCATGGGCAATGGCGTTACCCTGCAACCACCCACGGCAACCCTGCGGGTTGCTTGGCGACTGAAGTCGCCCCTACATGCCCCTGGCCACCTCGCAGCCTTCGATACTGCTGCATCATCGGGGTGTGCAAGCAGCGCAAATAGACCTCGAAGCGCCCAGCCACTGCCTACTCCGGACGTAGGGTGTGCTGCGCGCACCTGGATTTCACCGGAAGCACCGAGCGGCGCTGCGCACGCGGCCGCTTAGCGCCGCGAATGCCTGCGTCGGCTGAACGTCGGCTCCGTCATCAACTCCCGCACGAACAGCCCGAAGAATTCTGCCTGGCTGTTGATCTCCAGCTTCTCGTACAGGTTGCGCCGGTGCACCTTCACCGTGCCCCGGGTGATGCGCAACTGCGCAGCTATCTGCTCGCTGGAATAGCCCTGCAGCAGCAACTGCGCGACCTTGTGCTCACGCCGCGTCAGCAACTCCTCCCCGAAGGAACTGAACACCGCACGCACATGGCTCGTGGGCAGAACGGCATCCGCCGGCGGCTGACTCCGCGTCTCCCAAGCCATGCGCACCACCTCCTGCACCACCGACAGCGCGTCGCGCAACAGCCGCAGCGCCTCTTCATCGAAAGGCGCCCCACCCTCCCCGCGCATCAACGACAACACCGCCCGGCAACCCGGCGCTGGCGTGGTGAAAAAGCCCAGCTCATCACTCAGCCGCAAGCGGTGGTAATAGGCATCGAAGTAGTGCCCGTTGTGGAAGCTGTCCGGCGCCAACTCACGCATGCCGTAGAGCCCATCGGCGTTTTCGAACAGGCAACCGAGGCAGAACGGATCGAGCAGGTAGGGGCCGGCGCGGTAATCATCGATAAAGATGGCGCGCAGCTCGGCGGGCATGGTGTGGAACAGGGGCAACGGCAGGTGGCTGCCTTCGTAGAGGAACAGCACGACGTAGTCGGTGGGAGCGAAGCTGTGTAGCCAATTGGCCAGGGCACGCAGCTGCGGCTCGCCGGGGGACTGGGTGAGGATGGTGGTGATGTCGTGGGTCCATGTTTTGGGGTGGGGATGCATTGGCCGGCAATCTCCTTGTCTAGGCCTGGAGAGGTAACACGTAAGAGGAAATCTCACTCGACCAAAGATACTCCTTTGAGTATAGATTAATGACCGGACGGAAGGCTTCATCGTTCCTTTTTGCGAGTAGGCGGGATGGAACTGAAGCAAGCGCTGGCGCAAGCCATCAAGGAGCTGAGAAAGAGCAAGGATCTTTCGCAGGAAACGGTGGGAGCGAGCCAGAGCTACATCAGCGATGTGGAGCGCGGCATCAAGAGCCCTTCGGTGATCAAGCTGGCCGAGCTGGCGGAGAACATGGGCGTGCACCCACTGACGATTCTGGCCAAGAGCTACCTGCTGGCAGACCCGGAACTGGGTGTGGATGAGCTGCTTGAGCAGTTGCGTCGGGAGCTTGAGAGCCTGTAGCGATTGCCGAGGCTGATCCGGGGCGGACTGGCCCGGCAGAGGTTGCGGCGTGCATGGCAAAGGCTCCTTATCTGGATAAACCACCTCGCCATTCTTCGCCGTCACTCGAAGAGTGGCCACGGCATTTACGACCCATTTGGTCTGCGGGAGAGAGCTGTCGAATGACGCCTCAAGACCCAACCGCTTAATGAACTACGCATCAACAAGGACCGTTATGCAACGAAACCCCAAATCCGCTACATCCAGCAGTCACCCGCTCAGCCACCGAGCCGCTCACCGCCTGAAAATCCCAGTCGCGGCAGTGCTTCTGATCAACACCCTCCCCGCCCTGTACGCCGCAGAATCCTCCTTCACAGGCAGTTGGTACCTGGACCTGCGCACGCCCGAACAGATTCAGGCCAAGGCTGAATGCGGTGGCGCGGGCTTCGAACTGGTGCAGCAAGGCAACACCGTGACCGGTACCCACTACTTCGCCACGGTCAACTGCGGCCGGATCAACGAAGGTGGGGAAGTCAAAGGAACGGTTACGGGCTCGGAGGCTGTGCTGTATGTCACCAGCGGTAGAAATGGGGAGGTTGTTAGAGGCAGGGCGACGTTGCAGGGTGGGCAACTCAGATGGCAGACGTTGGAGGAGATTAAAGAGGGGGGGCCGGAGGGGGATTCGGGGCTTGTTTTGGGGGAAGGGGTTCTAGAGCGTGCATACCGCCCAGCCACGCCGTGAAGCATGCTTGGCTCGTTACGCGCTCAGCCTAGGCTCAACAAATGATTGCGCATCATATAGTTAACACCAGCCCACTCAACTCCGATTGATAAACAGTGTCATGGTCATTAGTGTCTGCAAAAAATTACCGAGGGCAAGGCATGGAAGCTTCTGTAGCGAAAATCATCAGTCCGATCTTCAAAATATTACTGGGGCCAATTTGGAGATTTTTAGTAGGACATTTCGCTCCTGGAATTCTATGGAGCAACTGTTTCCGGGCCGCGGCAATCAGCGCAAACGTCGATAGCACGCTAGCGCTTGCCTTGGCGAAATCACCTGCTCTAGAACGACTCATGACCAACACCTTTAAGTCTGACCGCGCAGTACCTACGGCGACAGATTTTGCTGTTTCACTGTTATTCGAGCTCCATGATTCCGGCCTGCCACCTAGAAAGATCCCACCATTGTCGAATATCAGGCATTTCGCAGTGGATGCTCGGCGGGCCTGGCTCAATGGTGTAATAAAAAACACAATATTGAGAAGCCGATTTCAATCTGCTCGCGACGAGCACCCCGCGAAGTTTATGAACCTAGGTTCGTCTTGCCTTGATACACAGGGGCTAGCTTGGGATGACATTGAAGCATTGCGATACTTCTATTTTGAGGGCTTCTCAGCCCCAGACGCGACGGAGACTGTATGCGTATGGCTCCCTGACCTTGAAGGAATTGTTCACTACGATCCAGAAAATAGACACGTAGTTGAGGTCGTGCTCAACACATCCACTGGAGCAGACCGTGGATTCTTTCGTGTAGGTTACGATTACTCGCTAAAGCGTACTGGTGATCGCCTCCATGTTTGTTTTCTAAATACGAAGACGAGAATGGAGGCCGGACACTTCGGTAAATACTGCGTTGGCAGAGCAACGAACACGACACTGTGGGCTCGATGACTCCCAGTTTGCAGGCCCGCTGAAAATGTACTGGGCCGCTATTCGTGAGCGCCAACTTTGGGTCAAAGCTGCTGGTAGTGGTGGGCAGCTATCGGCCAGAAGCGAACGCGACAGTTCAGCAGCCCTACGCTGAGTCTAACGGCCTTGTACTTATGTCTAAATTGCTAAGGCCGCCTACGCAATAGAGTGCCCTATCCAAGAAGCCCTTTCTGCTTTCAGGTAATCGCCATGGACGACGTAGCAATAACGCATTCTGATGTGTACCAGAGCTGGCAAAAACACCTCTTCAATTTCAATCTGGACGATCCTAAAGCCAAGGTGCCTGGTCTGCGGAAGCCGCAACTAGCTGCGCTTTACGCGACCCTTGGTCATTTGGTGGTCGACCCCGCAACTACGGCCACCGTAGTCATGCCCACCGGCACAGGGAAAACCGACACAATGCTCGCGCTGATCATCGCGGCGAGGATGAGCCGGACATTGATCCTTGTACCGTCGGACGCCCTCAGAACTCAGTTAGTGAATAAGTGCGCTGAGATGAAGACGCTTCGTACAGTGGGGGCCGTATCGGACACGGCGCTCAATCCCATTGTGGCGGCCATCGATTCGAAGCTGGTTGAGGCGCAGGTCGCTGAATTGGCTACGGCCAACATCATTGTGGCCACTCCCCAGGCCCTACTGCTATTCGAGGACGCTGCCTTGGGGGTGCTGGTCAACATGTGCAGCCACTTGATGATCGATGAGGCTCACCATGTCGTGGCAGCCAGTTGGAGTCGAATCAAAACAGCTTTCAAGGGCAAACCTTGTATACAGCTCACAGCGACGCCATTTCGGGAGGATGGCCTGGCTCTGGCTGGCAAGATCATCTACAACTACCCACTCCGGGATGCGCAGCTTGATGGTTATTTCAAAGGCATCGAGTTCCATCCGGTACGAGAATACAACCTCAATCTGTCCGACCAAGCCATCGCAGACAAGGCCGTTGAGCTGCTCCGGGCTGATCTCAAGGCAGGCTACAACCATTTGATGATGGTGCGTGCCAAGTCCCACAAGCGGGCGACAGACCTATTTGAGATTTACAAACAGCATCCCGACCTGACGCCAGTTCTGATTCACAGCAAGGTGCCGAACCAGGCCAGGGTGATGGCGGATATCGTCGAGAAGAAGCACCGGATCATCGTCTGTGTCGACATGCTTGGCGAAGGCTTCGATCTGCCCGAGCTCAAAATCGCCGCCATTCATGATCAACACCAAAGCCCAGCTGTAACGCTCCAGTTCATTGGTCGACTGACGAGAGTAGATGCGGCTCTTGGTGATGCCAAGTTTGTTGCCAATATCGCTAACCAGAAGACTGACCACCAAATGGCAGCCCTGTACAAGGAGAGTGCTGACTGGAGTGCAGTCATTCGCGACGTGAGCGAGAAAAAGGTCAGCCGGGAAATTGAAAAGGCGGACTTCAGCGAGCAGTTTGCCGATGGTGAAGATGCTCAGGTGATTTTTGGACTAAACCCGAACCCCAAAATTAGCGCAGTGGCATATCACGTCTCTCCCCAGGACTGGACACCACAGCGTGCGCAGGGGCTGGATGGGCGCAGAGAAAAACTGCAGTACATCTCGACCAATGATCAGGCCGATACAGTCATAGCTGTGACCCGGCGAGAGACGCCGGTTGGATGGGCTCAGACAGAAGAAATCCTCGATACCAATTGGAATCTGTACATCGCCTTCTATAACAAGGCGCAGAGCACCCTCTTCGTTCACACCTCAGGTGACGACACCCAGGCAACTCACTTTCTCAACCTGGTGACCAGAGCCTCCCGCCGCATCAATGGTGAGCCGGCCTTCCGTACGCTCCACGACATCAAACTGATGAAGCTGCAGAACGTTGGCCTATCACGCGCCCGGAAAGACCTGCGGTTCACGATGCACGTGGGGCGCGATATCAATCAAGTGATCAGCGATATTGAGAAGGGCAACGCGACAAAATCCAATATTTTCGCCACCGGCTTTGAGGATGGCGAACGAACTACCGTGGGCTGCTCGCAAAAAGGCAAGATCTGGGAGATGAACTCCTCTCCGATCAACTACTGGGTCGAGTGGTGCAAGCGCATGTCGGTCAAACTCAACGACAACACTATCGACCCTGCTGACGTGCTCAAAAATGTCATGCGTGTTGAGCAGATCAAGGACAGATGGCCAGAGGGCCTGTTTTACTCCGACTGGCCTGAGTCAATCGCGATCGAAAGCGAGCAAAGGATCGCATTGTATTTTCAGGGAGAGACTTTCAACCTCCTCGACGTCGAGCTTGGTAAGCCTGAGTACATTGACGCGCGGACGCTGGAGATACCCGTCCTTGTCGCGGGGAACGATGGCGATGAACGCCGCCTCACTACCATCTCCATCAATTTGTTGGAGGACGGCTACAAGACGTCCTGTCCAGGCGTGAAGATTCTTTACCCCCACGAAATGCCACTGGACTCCTACCTGGATGCCGAGCCGCTTGTATTGCTCAAGGTCGACGGTTCCATGGTGCAAGGCAACTACCGCCATTACTCGCTCAACAGCATGGATGTAAAACTGCCTGCCGATTTGCTCGAACCCTGGGATTGGGGAGCGACGAAAATCTATCAGGAGTCCATGCGTGCAGAGCGACGTAAAGACTCAGTACAAGGCTTCACTTTTGACAAGATCGCTGATGAATACTCCATCGTCTTCAACGATGACGGCAAAGGCGAAATCGCTGATCTAGTGGCAATTCGGGAAAACAAGAACGCCATATACGTCGACCTCTACCACTGCAAATACTGCCCTATGACGAATGGCGTGGCTGCGCCCGGGGCGCGCGTCGCCGACGTCTATGAAGTATGCGGCCAGGCGTCGAGATCGGTGAAATGGCTGTACACGGGCGACAAGTTCTTCAACCGATTGATGGATCGTTACCAGCAATCACTGCTCAAGGGCTTCGACAGAATCCTGAAAGGCACGCCTCAACAACTGGAGATACTGCGCAACAAATGCCACGACCATGAGCTGATCTTCAAGTTTGTGATCGTTCAACCCGCAATATCAGCGAAGATGGTGTCGAAGGAGCAGTTGGCCGTATTGGGAACGAGCTACTCATACATCAAGAGCATTTCGGGATCAGACATCAAGGTTATTGTTAGCCCTTAACCGAGTCGCATCAGCGGAATGGCAGCCGATTCCGCTGATGTCATGTATGACCGTGCCTTCGATACCTACTTCGCTTTGCCACCACAGGTTTGTGTAAATCTCCTAGGTACTCGATGGCCGCTCCTGGCGGATAGCTGCCTATCATCCACGCCTCTCCGCTGAACAGTTAACGCTGGAATAATCTGTCTCCGAGCCTCACTAACAGCGTAAATCCCACTCATGACCGACCTCACTCGACCTCTTCCACTCCGCCTTCCACGCGCGCGAAATCGACGCCGCCCTGAAGGCACTCGCCAACCTCGACGATCAGACCACCGCCCCACTGCTTGCAAAGCTGCTGCTGGAGCACTGGCATGAGGCACATGAAGACATCGTTTTCGAACTGGGGCTGATCGGCAAGCCCAGCACCACGGCAGCCATCGCCAGAGCTGCGGAGATGAGGTTTGAGTACCTCATCGACTGGGACAATCTCCACGCCTTTCAGTGCAAGTGCGCTTATGCGCTGGCACGCATTGGCACGACCGAGACAAAAGTGGCGTTGGAGTTGATAGCGAAGCATTCCGACCCGATGCTGCGTGAGTACGGCCAGGAGGGTCTGGACCACTGGCCCATCCCGTACAAGGGCGGCGATGTCCCCATCCAGGGCGGGCCGTATGTGCGGTCGGTTGGCCATGTGTCGGGCGGAAGCCGTGGTTGCGGAGCCGCCAGTGTAAGCGCCGGCTCACTCTGTTCGCAGCAGTTGAATTCGTTTCGCCAGCTGTGCCAGCCGTCATCACCTCGGCGCCACCTTCTTCGGACGATGCCACACCGCAAAGGGGACCGGCGCGCAGCCGGCCTCTCTGCCCACAACGCCGCACACGGCTATGTTCGCTAACGAACAGACGACACGGACGCCGCCCGATAGGCTCGTCAACCTTCAAAATTGCCCTCGGGCAACACGCCGCTTCATCGAGCCATCTACCCCGGCTCACCGCCACCACGCCTGCTGCGCTCGATAGGCAGGCGCGTCGTGCAAGGGACCCATATGGACAGCATTCGTACCCGCGCCTGGCTGGCGCGCCTGCATTTTCGCTACGCACAGTGGCGTACCTCACGACGCAAATTCGAGTATGAGCCCATCCTCCGCGCGGAACTGTTCAGCAGCGAGCAGATGGCCGCATACGGCGCCTGGCTGGCCCAGCACCACCATGTAGGCCGGCATCCGGTCCGCGATACGTTGCTGGCACGCCTGGCGCAGAACGAGATCACCCTGACGAGCAGTTGCCTGGCCCTCAACAGCGCTCCCGGGCCGAACCAGAACGTCACACCGGCAGCGGAATGGCTGCTGGACAACTTCTACCTGGTCGAAGAGCACATCCGCACCGCCAAGAGCCATCTGCCAAGAGGCTACAGTCGTGAGCTGCCACGCCTGGCAAGCGGCCCGTCGGCGGGCCTGCCCAGGGTCTACGACATCGCGCTGGAAACCATTTCCCATGGGGATGGCCGGGTCGACGGCGAGAGCCTGAGCCGCTTCGTCGCGGCCTATCAGAGCGTCACGCCCCTGACCCTGGGCGAGCTATGGGCGATCCCCATAATGCTGCGCCTGGCGCTGATCGAGAACCTGCGGCGCGTCGCCTCGCGGGTGATGGTCAACTGGGACGAGCACATCCTGGCCAACGACTGGGCCGACCGCCTTATCGAAACCGCCGAACGGGACGCCAAGAGCGTGGTGCTGACAGTGGCGGACATGGCGCGCTCCGCCCCTCCGCTCACCGCGTCCTTCGTCGCCGAGCTGACAAGACGCCTGCAGGGGCAGAGCGCCGCACTGGTCCTGCCCATGACGTGGATCGAGCAGGCACTTGCCGAAGGAGGCCTCAGCATCGAGCGCCTGGTGCGCCTGGACGCCCAGCAGCAGGCTGCCGAGCAGGTCTCGATCGGCAACAGCATCGGCAGCCTGCGCCTGCTCTCGGCTACCGACTGGCGTGAATTCGTCGAAAACCTGAGCCAGGTCGAACAGGTGCTACGCACAGATCCGGCGGGCATCTACCCGCTCATGGACTTCGCCAGCCGCGACCGCTATCGACACGAGGTCGAACGCCTGGCCAGGACCTGTGCCCGCAGCGAAGAGGACGTCGCCGAAGCCGCTGTCCTGCTCAGCGTCGCCAACCCGGAAACGGCCCCGACCGGGCACGTGGGTTACTACCTGATCGACCATGGCCTCGCCGAACTGGAACGGAGCATCGCGGCGCGCATCCCAATGGCCCAGCGCTGGCAGCGCCTGCTGCGAAGCGCACCCCTGGCGTTCTTCCTGACGCCCGCCCTGCTCCTCACGCTGGCGTTTGCCTGGCCATTCATCGACGCCTCGCGGCGCGATGGCGTCCCGACCTACCTGCTGGTACCGCTCGCCATCGGCGCGCTGCTGATGACCAGCCGACTGGCCATCGGCCTGGTGAACTGGCTGGTGACCCTGACCGTCGTACCCAACCCCTTGCCACGCCTGGACTACAGCAAGGGCATCCCGAGGGATGCCTGCACCCTGGTCGTGATACCCACCTTGATCGCCCATGCCGGAGACGTCGAGGAACTGGCCGAAGGCCTGGAAGTCCGCTATCTCGCGAACCGGGACGGCAACCTGTACTTCGCGCTGCTCACTGATTTCCTGGACGCCCCCACCGAGGTGATCGACGCGGACGCTAGCCTGCTGGGCATGGCGCGGCTGCAGATCGAAGCGCTCAACGCGAAGTACCCGAACAGCGAGGGAGATCGTTTCTTCCTGCTCCACCGGCCACGGCAATGGAACCCGTCCGATCGGACCTGGATGGGGTATGAGCGAAAGCGCGGTAAGCTCGCGGAACTCAATGCGCTGCTCCGAGGACGAGGTCGGGAGCGCTTCGCGCTGATAGTCGGTGACATCGACGCGCTGCCTGCGGTCCGCTACGTAATCACCCTGGATACCGACACCCAGCTGCCACGCGATGTTGCCCGCCAGCTCGTCGGCGCCATGGAGCACCCGCTCAACCGTGCGACCTTCGACCCGCGCCTGGGACATATCAGCAGCGGCTACGCCATTCTCCAGCCACGCATCGGCATCAGCCTGCCGAGCACGGCAAGGTCGGCCTATGCCCGCCTTTTCGGCAGCGATGCCGGTGTGGACCCTTACACGCGTGTCGTGTCGGATGTCTACCAGGACCTGTTCCAGCACGGCTCCTTCATTGGCAAAGGCATCTATTGCATCGATGCGTTCGAGCAAGCCCTTGAAGGTTGCTTCCCGGAAAACTGCATCCTCAGCCACGACCTGATCGAAGGATGCTACGCGCGCTCAGGCCTGCTCAGTGACGTGCAACTCTACGAAGAGCACCCCGCCCGCTACAGCGCCGACGTCAAGCGCCGTCACCGCTGGATTCGCGGTGACTGGCAACTGCTGCCCTGGGCGCTGCCCTGGACGCCCTGCCCCGAAGGCGGCACCGAACGCAACCGCCTGAGCGTCCTCGCACGCTGGAAGATCCTCGACAACCTGCGGCGCAGCCTGGAGCAGGTGGCGCTCCTGGGCATGCTCGCCTGGGGCTGGCTGGTGTCCTCCCAGCCCTACATCTGGACCTCTGCACTGGTACTGCTGGTGCTCGCCCAACCGCTGCTGAACACATTGCTGGAGCTACTGCGCAAAGCCCCCGAGATTCCGCTTCGCGAACACCTGTCGGCGGCCTTTCGAACCTCCGGCATGCACTTCACCCGTGCACTGCTGAACCTAGCATGGCTGCCTCACGAAGCGCTCTATAGCCTCGATGCGATCATCCGAACCCTGTGGCGCATGGTGGTCAGCAGGAGGCACCTGCTGGAGTGGAATGCCTCCCGGGAGGTGGAGCGAGCCACCGGCAACGCGTTCCTCGGCCTTTATCGCAGCCTGTGGATCGCCCCACTGCTGGCGCTGTCGTTGCTGGCTCTGCTGCTGCCCAACCCCGACGTGCTGGTACTGGCCAGCCCCTTCCTGACCATCTGGCTGGTCAGCCCGGCCCTGGCCTGGTGGCTCAGTCGCCCCGCGGCGATCGCACATTTCTCCTGCTCCACCGACGACCTGCGTTTCCTGCATGTGCTGGCGCGCAAGACCTGGGCCTTCTTCGAGCAATATGTCGGCCCGGAGGACAACTGGTTGCCACCGGACAATATCCAGGAGCAGCCACGTGCCGCCATCGCTCATCGGACCTCACCCACCAACATGGGCATGGCGCTGCTATCCCATCTGGCCGCCCATGACTTCGGCTACCTGAGCGGTGGCTGCCTCCTGGATCGCCTGGAGCGGATGCTGGCCAGCATGGCCGGGCTGGAGCGCCATCGCGGCCACTTCTACAACTGGTACGACACCCGCACCCTCCAGCCCTTGCCGCCGCGCTACGTTTCCACCGTCGACAGCGGCAACCTTGCCGGACTGCTGCTGACCCTGCGTCCCGGTCTCATGGCACTGGCTGATGAACGACTGCTGGATCGGCGCGTGGCCGGTGGCCTGATGGACGGCATCGACACCGTTCTCGACGCGCTCCTCGCAACCGACCTTGATACCCGTGCGCTGATCGATCTGCGCGGCGAGGCCGAGGCGATGAGCCTGCAGAGCGGACTCGCGGACATTCCCCGGATGATCGGGCTGCTGCAGAGAACGGCAGATACCACCCGCCTCCTGTCACCAGGGGACACGACGGACGCAGCATTCTGGATCGACCAGTTGCATGGGCAGTGCATGGACCAGCAGCAGGAGCTGCAGCGTTTCCAGCTGCCGGAGCCCCTCCAGGCGAGCGATGCGGAACACAGCACCTGGCGCCGGATGGCCCAACTGGACGCCCGCCTCTGGAGCCCCGAACACCAGGACAGGGTGCAGGCGGTGCGCACGCTCGCCGCCGGGCGTGTGCAGGCCCTGGAGCGGCTTGCGGAAATGGCGGTCGCACTGGCGGACATGGATTTCACCTTCCTCTACGACACACGCCGAGACCTTTTCGTGATCGGCTACAACGTCGATGAACGTCGGCTCGACACCGCCTTCTATGACCTGCTCGCTTCCGAGATGCGCCTGACCAACTTCGTCGTCATCGCCCAGGGCCAGTTGCCGCAGGAGGGTTGGTTCACCCTTGGCCGGCTGCTCACCAGCAATGGTGGGGTACCGGTGCTTCTGTCCTGGTCCGGCTCGATGTTCGAGTACCTGATGCCCCTGCTGGTGATGCCCGGCTACGAAGGCACGCTGCTCGACCAGAGCTGCCGCGCGGCGGTGGCCAGGCAGATCGAACATGGCAATCAGAACGGCATTCCCTGGGGGGTTTCCGAATCGGGCTACAACACCCTCGACGCACAGTTCAACTACCAGTACCGCGCCTTCGGGGTACCGGGGCTGGGCCTCAAGCGCGGCCTCGGCGAAGACAGGGTGGTAGCCCCCTACGCCAGTGTCCTGGCCCTGATGGTGGCTCCCGAGGCCGCCTGCCGTAACCTCCAGCGCCTGACGTCGCTGGGCCTCGCGGGCCGCTTCGGACTCTATGAGGCGGTGGACTTCACAGAGGCGCGCCTGCCCCGTGGGCAGTCCTCGGCCATCGTCCGCTCCTTCATGGCCCACCATCAGGGCATGAGCCTGCTGGCACTCACCTGCCTGCTACTCGACCGCCCGATGCAGCGCCGCTTCGAGTCCGTGCCGCAGTTCCAGGCCACCCTGCTCCTGCTGCAGGAACGTGTCCCCAAGAGCGCGGTCCAGTACATCCACGCCACCAACGCGCCGGCTGACGAAGCCACGCGCCAAAACGAAACCAAGCTGCGCGTCTACGCTGATCCAGGCCGCAAACGCCCCGCCGTGCAGCTGCTCTCCAACGGTCGCTACCACGTGATGCTGAGCAACGCCGGTGGCGGTTACAGCAAACGGCGCGACCTGGCGATCACCCGCTGGCAGGAAGACTTCACCCGGGATGGCTACGGCATGTTCTGCTACCTGCGGGATGTCGCCAGCGGCGCCTACTGGTCGGCTGCGCACCAGCCGACCCTGCGCCACCCGGAATTCCATGAAGCCATCTTCACCGACGCACGAGCTGAATTCCGTGTTCGCGAATGCGACTTCGACAGCCACATGGAGATCGTCGTATCCCCGGAGGACGACATCGAGCTCAGGCGCCTGCACCTCACCAACCGCAGCCGCACGAGACGGAGCCTGGAGCTGACCAGCTATAGCGAGGTGGTGCTGGCACCTGCACTCAGTGACGCGATGCACCCGGCCTTCAGCAACCTCTTCGTGCAGACCGAGCTGCTGCGTCCGCTACAGGCCATCGTCTGCACCCGCCGCCCCCGCGCCAGCGACGAGGCGGTGCCCTGGATGTGCCACCTCCTGGCAGCGCACGGCGTGGACATCGACAGCATTTCCTACGAGACGGACCGCGCCCGTTTCATCGGCAGGGGACGCACGGTGGTAGCTCCGGCGGCTCTGGCCGAAGGCACGGAACAGCTCTCCGGCACCGCCGGCCCGGTACTGGACCCCATCGTGGCCATCCGCTGCCGCATCACCCTGGACCCCAACCAGACAGCCACCATCGACCTGGTGACCGGCATCGCGGACAGTCGCGAAGACTGCCTGCACCTGATCGAGAAATACCGCGACCGCCATCTGGCCGATCGCGTCTTCGACCTCGCCTGGACCCACAGCCAGGTGCTGCTGCGCCAGCTCAACGCGACAATGGCGGATGCCCGCCTGTTCGAGCAGATGGCGGCTGGCATCCTCTATGCGAATGCCGCACTGCGCACCGACCAGGCGACGCTGGTTGCCAACCGGCGCAACCAGTCAGGGCTATGGGGTCAAGGCATATCCGGCGACCTACCTATCGTTCTGCTGCAGATCGCCGCTCCTGCCAGCATCGAACTGGCCAGGCAGATGGTGCAGGCCCACACCTACTGGCGGCAGAAAGGCCTGGCGGTGGATCTCGTGATCTGGAACGAGGACCAGGCCGGCTACCGCCAGCACCTTCAGGACCTGATCATGGGGCTGGTCACCTCCGGCAGCGAGGCCAACCTGGTGGACCGCCCCGGCGGTATCTTCGTGCGCCCTGCACAACAGCTCTCAGGCGAGGACCGAACCCTGATCCTCGCCGTGGCACGCCTGGTGATCAACGACAGCAAGGGCAGCCTCGCCGAGCAGGTCCAAAGGCGCCGGGCCGAACCATCGCTGGGCCGCTTCGAGCCATCCGCCGCAGCCCCGCAACCACGTGCACTGCCGCAAGACCTGCCGCGCCCACCGCAACGGGTGCTGACCAACGCTTACGGCGGCTTCAGTGCCGACGGCTGCGAGTACATCATCGACGTGCAACGCGACCGCCCCACCCCGGCGCCCTGGGTCAACGTACTGGCGAACCCGAAGCTCGGTAGCGTCGTCTCCGAAAGCGGCAGCGCATACACCTGGGGTGAGAACGCCCACGAATACCGGCTCACGCCCTGGCACAACGACCCGGTCAGCGACCCCAGCGGCGAAGCCCTCTACCTGCGCGACGAAGACAGCGGTCACTACTGGTCGCCAACCCCCCTGCCCTGCCCGGGCCGCGGCGCATATCGAATTCGCCACGGCTTCGGCTACAGCGTCTTCGAGCACGAGGAGAACGGCATCAACACCGAGCTGTGGGTCTACGTCGCCCTGGAGGCACCGATCAAGTTCTCCCGGCTCAAGGTACGCAACAGCTCCGGCCGGCCCCGCCGGCTTACGGTGACCAGCTACGTGGAATGGGTGCTCGGCGACCTGCGCAGCAGATCGGCCATGCACCTGGTCACCGAAGCTGACCCCTTCAGCGGTGCGCTGCTAGCGCGCAACGCCTACTCCATCGACTTCTCCAGCCGAGTGGCCTTCCTCGACACCGATGCCGAGAACCCGGGATTCACCGGCGACCGCACCGAGTTCATCGGACGCAACGGCAACCTGGCATCGCCGGCCGCGTTGGAACGTGGACGCCTGTCCGGCCGCACCGGCGCAGGCATGGACCCTTGTGGCGCATTCCAGGTGCCCTTGGTACTGGACGAGGGTGAAAGCCGCGAGATCGTCTTTCGGCTGGGCTTCGAGAACGATGCCAAGGCGGCCAACCTTCTGCTGCTCAAGCATCGGGGCACCCTGGCCGCCATCAGTGAACTGGACAAGGTGCGCAGGTACTGGCGGGACACCCTGGGCGCCGTCCGTATCGAGACGCCCGATCCATCCATCGACTTCATGGCCAACGGCTGGCTGATGTACCAGGTCATCGCCAGCCGCTTCATGGCACGCAGCGGCTACTACCAGTCTGGCGGTGCCATCGGCTTCCGCGACCAGCTGCAGGACTGCATGGCGATGGTCCATGCCGACCCGGGCTCCGCGCGCCGTCACCTGCTGCTCTGCGCCGCGCACCAGTTTCCCGAAGGCGACGTGCAGCACTGGTGGCATCCCCCGCAGAACAGGGGCGTGCGCACGGGCTGCTCGGACGACTTCCTCTGGCTGCCGCTGGCCACAAGCCGCTATGTCCAGGTCACCGGGGACGTCACTGTGCTGCACGAAAAGGTCGGCTATATCGAAGGTCGTCGGCTGAACGCGGGCGAAGAGTCCTACTACGATCTGCCGGGCCACTCGCCTCTGGAGGAAAGCCTGTACCAGCACTGCGTGCGAGCCATAGAGAACAGCCTGCCGCGCGGTGAACGCGGACTGCCCCTGATGGGTTGCGGTGACTGGAACGACGGCATGAACCGGGTGGGCGAGCAGGGACAGGGGGAAAGCGTTTGGCTGGGCTTCTTCGGCCATGAAGTCCTGCTGCGATTTGCCGAGATGGCCCACCTGCAAGATGACACCTCGTTCGCCCGACGCTGTACCGAACAGGCGCAACTGCTGAGTGCCAGCCTGGAAGAACATGGCTGGGATGGAGGCTGGTATCGACGTGCCTATTTCGACAACGGACAAGCGCTGGGATCGTTCCGCAACGAGGAGTGCCGGATCGACTCCATCGCCCAGAGCTGGGCGGTGCTTTCCGGCGTCGCGCCGGACGACCGCGCCCGCCGCGCCATGGCCGCACTGGACGAGCATCTGGTTCGCCGAGATATCGGCATCGTGCTACTGCTGGACCCACCGTTCGATCACAGCTCGCTGGACCCCGGCTACATCAAGGGCTATGTGCCAGGCGTCAGGGAAAACGGCGGCCAGTACTCGCATGCCGCCGTCTGGGCAAGCATGGCCTTCGCCCGGCTCGGCGACAGCAAACGGGCCTGGGAGCTGCTGCACATGATCAACCCGGCCGGCCAGCACGGCACCGCGCGGATCGAAACCTACAAGGTGGAGCCCTACGTAATGGCGGCGGACGTCTACGGCGCTGCGCCCCATGCAGGCCGTGGTGGCTGGAGCTGGTACACGGGTTCGGCCGGGTGGATGTACCGCTTGATCGTCGAGTCCCTGCTGGGCCTGCAGCGCAACGGCACCACACTGCGCATCCAGCCGCTGCTGCCCGCGCATTGGCCGGGCTATACCCTGTACTACCGATTCGGAGCAACGCGTTATCGGATCGAGGTCCGCCCGGCCGGCAGCGACAGCGGTTCACTGAGCCTGGATGGGCAGGTGCAGGCCGATGCGACCCTGGTGCTACGGGACGACGGCGGCGAGCACCAGGTCGTGGCGCTGTACCGAGCAACCTCGGCAAGCCTTGAGCAGGCCTGACCGGGGCGGAGCTCAGGGGGCCGGCGGCCCCACGAAGGGCGCGATGCAGGGCTCGGGAGGGTGCTTCCGGGCGACTGCGGGGGGATCGGATGGGTCCGGGAAGGAATAGCGCTCGGCGCGTGAATAGATAGGCCGTTGCGGAGCCCGCTCTGCCGCGATCTCAGGATGGGAAAAGAGGATATCGAGCAGGGGATCGTTGTGGCATGGAATCTTCATGGGGCCCTCGAAGGCAACCCGGCTCTGCAGGATCTTGTTCCGGGGCCTTGAGCTTAGCCAGGCTCGCATGCGACTTCGGTGCGTTGGCGCGCTTAACGGGCAACCCGGCGTCGCAGGCAGGCGCTGTCGAAATCATCCAGCACATGGGACGCGTGGATCAGGTCCCTGCCGGAGGCGTACAACGACGCATGGCGCCGCCGCCCCGAGCAGGGGGCCAACAGGTGGATGATGGTCGGGGTGTCGTCCGGGACGCTCTCGCGCCGTATCAACCGGATCACATTGCCGCTTTCCCGGTCGATGACGAAGTAGAAAGGAAGCCGGATGCCCTGTAGCCCACGGCCGCTCATGGCTGCGGCCCCTGGTGTAACGGCTCGCCCGCAGGCCCATGGATATCCCTCTCGTCGGTTTCCAGACAACGCCTGAGCAGCAACTGTCCTGCGGTGACCTGAAGCGGGAAGCGCCTTGCCACAGGCTTGCCGGGCCGACGGACCAGATTGGGATCGGAATGTCTTTTCATCTCTACCTCACAAGGCTTCGCAGGTGCGCTCGCTCCTGGCGAGCATCGCAGATGCTCCCGTCGGCCTCGGTGCGTTAGGGCGCTTAGGGCGCTTAGGGCGCTTAGGGCCGATATAAGTGCTCCAACGCACCGACACCCATGGGCGAAGTCTGCAATTGTACGGACTACCCTCAACCCAGACCCGGGAAGCACCATGACCGTTTCGATTGCAAGTGCCACGCCCCCACCGGGCCACATACCCGAAACCGCTCAGGAACGGGCGATACGTGCACGACGGACCCAAGAACTGCAGCAGTTCCTGATCGCCATCGACGCCATCATCAGAAAACGCTGCGAGCTTTCCCCGGAAGAACGCAGCAGCGCTGCGAGTGAACTGCAGGCCCGTTACGAAGCGGCACGCAACGCCATGGATGCGTTGCAGGCATCACTCGCCCGCCGCGCCATCCGCACCCTGCAGCCGAAAGCCTGTCAGACGACCGGTGCGGAGCTCCTGAAGGCCTGCAGGCCGGAGCGACGCTACGAGTAGAGTCCCACGCCCACGGTACCGACCTGCCTCGCCCCATCCGGACCGTTTCCCACGTTCAAATGAACGCTCCGCCACCACGGCGGACGGAGGGATTCATGCACACGCCAGAGGAAGACCGCAGGGACGCCCTCGAATCGAGCCCCGTCGATCCGCCGGAACGGCGCAAATCGACACAGGACAAACGCCAGTTCCTTGAAGCACTGCGCGCCGAAATCGCCCTGTACGACAGGCAGCTGTCCTTGCCCCTGGATACTCCCGGCAAGCCTGACAGGCGCTAGCCTGTCGCCCCCTCACTGAGGCCTTGCCATGAACGGTTTCTTGCCAAGGCGCAGCGGCATGCCGCTGTAGGTGGGCAACTCAATGCCGGCCCGGTGGCCATCCGTAGCCAGCCAGAGCTCCCCCCTTTCCTCAACTTGAGATCCAGCTGAATCTGCTTGACCAGGGCGTCAAGCTGGTCAGCATCGGTCAATGCACCGGCGGCAACTACTCTCAGGTAGCGATTGCCCGCCCGCTCGAGGCACACCACCAGGCTACCGCCCGGTCGCGCGCTCATCGTCACACTGTGTTCGGGAAAGGAGTTGGCGAGGTAGGTGGTAATAGGTTTCATGGGCCCCCCTGGGAGCGGCGGATCTGTCCGCAGCCCCGTAGGTTGCACGAGCCATCCCCTGGCGTCTGTACGCCAGCGCACCCATGGAGACCAGGAAGGCACCGTACGTAGACGCGTAAGTGGAGTAGTGTGGGCCACCTGGGGCCTCCACTTCCCCTAGGCGACCACTATGACCCGCATACCCAAGCCCCAGCAGAACCACCTGCTGTCCGCATTGCCGGACGACGCGCGCAAGCGTCTGCAGCCCCACCTTGAGCTCGTCGAGTTCCCGCTTGGCAAGGTGCTCTACGAATCAGGCGACGCCATGCGCCATGTGTTCTTCCCCATCGACGCCATCGTTTCCCTGCTCTACGTCATGGAGAACGGCGCATCGGCAGAGATCTCGGTGGCAGGCAACGAAGGGATGATCGGTATCGCAGTGTTCATGGGCGGCGAAAGCACGCCCAGCCGCGCCATCGTGCAGAGCGCCGGCTACGCCTACCGGTTGCCGGGGCAACGTCTGAAGGACGAATGCAACCGCCATGGCGAGATGCTGCAACTGATGCTGCGCTACACCCAGGCGCTGATCACCCAGATGGCCCAGACCGCCGTCTGCAACCGCCATCACTCCATCGACCAGCAGCTGTGCCGCTGGCTGCTGCTGTCGCTGGACCGGCTGTCCGGAAACTCGCTGAACATGACCCAGGAACTGATCGCCAATATGCTCGGGGTGCGTCGCGAAGGCGTTACCGAGGCTGCTGGAAATCTGCAACGCCAGGGCGTGATCGAATACAGCCGTGGCCACATCAGGGTGCTGGACAGGGCCAGGCTCGAAGCGTTGAGCTGCGAGTGCTACGCGGTGGTGCGCAAAGAGACCGAGCGTCTCCTGCCCTACCTGCCTTCCCAGGACACTGCCTGAACGGTAGTGATCAAGCCTCGCCCCCCACCGCCACCAGAATCCCGACTCGATTAGCAACGTGAGCCCCGTAACGCCAGCCGAGGAGCGTGCAGGGTAATCTGCGCCGATATGCACCCCGCCATCCACCACAGGGCAGACCAGGGACGAAATGAGATTCTCCGATGAGGTTGCGGCCGCCTTTCCGGCCGCCAATCCGATGCCCAGCCTGTTGCGCCAGGCCATCGAACTGATGGAAGCGCACGGCTGCGTCCGCACGCTCCGCAGCGGGGCCCGCTACATGACCCTGCACCCCGAGCCCGAATTCAGCGAGATCTCCACCACCTCCTTCCACGTGCCGGACCTGGCCGATACCGCGAGCTGGACCAACAGCGAAGACCCGGCGGTGAACGAACGCCTGCGGATCTTCCTGAAAACCGGCGGGGATGGTTCCTGGGCAGGGCTGTGGGTGGACGACGAGGGGCAGCAGCGCATCGTGCACCTGGGCTCGGGCTCCGGGTCGGTGATGCTCTGCGTGCTGACGCAGAACGTGGAGGACCTGCTGCGCCTGCTGGCCATCGGTTACGACGAGCTGTGCTGGCCGGAGCAGTTCGGGGTGACGCCCCAGCAGATCAAGGACATCGACTACGAAGACGCCGACTACCCACCGCCTCCGCAGCTGTTCCGCGAGCATGTCGAGCGCACGCTGGGGCTGAGCATCCCGACGCGCGCGAAGGAGATCGTCCAGAGCACCGCGAGCATGGACGACGATGAGTCGAGCGATCCGTTCTGGAACTGGCTGAAGCGGGTTCGAGGGGATTGATGGTGCCGGGCACGCTATCCCGTCGCCGATAGCGCGTCAGCTCTGTTGCTGCAAGGCAGACCAGACCGCCTCGATGATCACCATGGAGGCGTCATCCGGGTGGCAGCCTTCCCCGCAGGCGGACTCGATGAGCGTGCTGTTGCCTCTCCAGAGTCCGTAGTAGTTGCGGATGCCGGTGCCCCAGCCGTGGTGGTACATGATCAGGTCGTCTTTCTTGGTTTGACGAATAGTCGCCTTATCCTCGGGAGTCATGGACGCCAGGATGTCCGCTACCGTCGCTTGCACGGTAGTGGGCCATTTGTCCGGCCCCAGAACCTGCTCGTCCTCGGCGACTACCGGGGTGGAAAGAAAGAGGAAGAGCAGCAGTAGTCTTTTCATCAAGGGGCCAACTGAAGTAGTGGTAAACCTGCTTTTAGCTAAAAAGCATGCCGCCTTAGCTGCTCATTGCAAAAATAAAATCCGCAGTACGAACAGCGCCCAAAAATCACCTAAATTCCGCAGATGAAAACAACATGGTGAGGCTCAAACAAACAATTCCATTGGCTCATACACAACTTTCAACCCACCTCTAAAGACAGGCTTCCTACCCTGCTCTAGAAAATCGCCATCAACACTATATACATGAGGGAATGTGGCCGGACTATTAGAGGACCAGACTGTACACAAGCACTCCAAAACTCCTGAGCAGCCACCATGAGCAAATGAACTCATATAGCTATCAGGAACCGAGATTGAGATACAACCACACCTCAAACACTTTCCAGGGGCCTTTCTACGGGCTCTCCATTCTGCCCAGTTCGCCAACTTTTCCTCCACCTCTCGTATCGTCTCTGGCGCACTCTTGACTCTAATAGCCTCCTTAAGGCTTAAGCTGGATGGGTCTAGATCCAGTTCAACCAATGCGCGGCTCTCTGCCAAAACCCCTTCTAGATACTCCACTTCCTCATCATCCCTTTCCAGCACCTCAGCAACCGAAATATCGTTACAGGAGGTGCACCAGAAATGTCTCTGAGCCATCGGAACCCTATGAATTTCCGACAGTAAATACTCTCTCGGCAGGTATTTCATCTCGCGTGTGAACAAGCAGCAGGTGCACTTGTAGTTCAACAGCATCTTTTCTCTACCCTACCAAGAGGATTAGCAAGCAAAACCAGCAATGGAGCCAACCGAACATCAGGCACGGCCTGGGCCTCACTCAACAGTAGATGCCCAAGAAAATGCTCAATAGAGACTGTCTCACTGCAAGGCGAAAGGTCCACTGACGTCATATCAACCGGCGAAATCAACCCAGCAAAAACTTGCCTGTACTGATGTAGCGGTAACCGACTTCATCTACTGCTCTAGCAGTGGGAGTTTGTATGACGATATCTGGACATATAGGCGCGGAAAGATAGCACGACAAAACTGCCCTGAACGCTACAGAGCTGCGAACAACATCTCGCTATCGCCACTCGAGCCTGTCTGCAGGATGGCGCTCGACCTCGGAGCAAAGTCCGAGCCGGTTTCAAACACCCGCCCTCCCCGACCTGGCCCGCCAAAGCGGGCCAGGTCGCACCCTCAGAAGTCCAACGACCCCAGCCCCATGCCCGGGTCGCTGAAGCCCGTGCGGCCGTCTTCCATGCGCCCGCTGAAGCGGCGCAGGAAGCCTTCCACGCCTTGCGCGCGGACGCTGAAGTCGTACCAGTTGCAGCTGCTGCGCAGCGAGTAGCGCACTTCCCTGCGCTGGTCCGGCGGGACGGTGACGGTCTGGCTTTCGCCACGGAAGTAGACGTTGTCCTTGATCGTCAGCTTCAGCGGTTGGCGGCCACGGTTGATCAGTTGCACCTGCAGCCTGCCGAGCAGCGGCTGGTAGTCGATACGCACTTCCGGCAGCGGTGCCTTGCGGTCTGCAGCGTCGCGGCGCAGGTTGCCGCGGAACACGCGCAGGAAGCCGTTCGGGCCGTGCACTTCCAGGTGGTAGTCGCCGCTGGCGTTGCCCGGGAAGCTGTCGTGCAGGCGGCGGTGCGCGCCGACGGTGTAGCGCTTGGGCGCGCTGACGCTGTCCAGCAGGTTGAACACCTGGAACACCGCACCCGCCTTGCCGGTGTTGGCGAAGGTGAGGCTGAGGGCTTCCTCGCCTGCGCGGTAGCGGGCGTGCACGCCGAGTTCATAGGGCAGCGCGCGGGCGCGGCGGATGCCCATTTCCTGCACGGGCATGGCGGCCACGGCCGGCGGCTTGGGTTTCGGCAGCTTGATCTGGCTGGCGACGATGGCGTCGGCCTGGCCGGTGTCCGGCAGCCCCGGGAAGGCGCCGTCGTTGGGCTTGCTGAAGTCGAACGCCGAGGTCAGGTCGCCACACACGGCGCGGCGCCAGGGGCTGATGTTGGGTTCCATCACGCCGAAGCGCTGTTCGAGCAGGCGGATCACCGAGGTGTGGTCGAACACCTGGGAGTTGACCCAGCCGCCCTTGCTCCAGGGCGAGATCACGTACATGGGCACGCGCGGGCCGAGGCCGTAGGGCTGGTTGCGGTAGCGCGTGTCGCCCTTGGTGTGCCATTCGAGGGTGGCGTCGGCGGTGGTCTTGCCGTTCAGCGTGCCGTCGGCGTTGAGGCTGGGTGCGGCCGGCGGCGCCATGTGGTCGAAGAAGCCGTCGTTCTCGTCGAACATCACCAGCAGCGCGGTCTTGCTCCACACCTCGGGGTTGGCGGTGAGCGCGTCCAGCACCCAGGCGGTGTACTCGGCGCCCCAGATCGGGCTCGACGGGCCGGGGTGCTCGGAGTACTTGGCCGGCGCCACGATCCACGACACCTGCGGCAGGGTGTTGGCCAGCACGTCGCGCTTGAGGGCGTCGAGCTTCCAGGTGCTGAGGCCGTTGACGATCAGCGGTGAATCCGGTGCCGCCGCGCGGTACTGGCGGAAGCCGATCAGCGGGTTGTCGGAGAAGTTGTCCGCCATGTCCTGGTACACGCGCCAGCTGATGCCCGCAGCCTGCAGGCGCTCGGGGTAGGTGGTCCAGGTGTAGCCCTGCTCCACCGGGCCGTTGCTGTCGTGGTCGTTGGTGGTCACCGGGCCGCCGTGCTGACCGAGCGGGTCGTTGGTGCCGCTCCAGAGGAACAGGCGGTTGGGGTTGGTGCCGCCCTGGAAGGAGCAGTGATAGGCGTCGCAGATGGTGAAGGCGTTGGCCATCGCGAACTGGAAGGCGATGTCCTGTTCCTTGTAGTAGCCCAGGGAGCGCTCGGTCTTGGCCGGCAGCCACTTGTCCATGCGTCCTTCGTTCCAGGCCTGCTGGGCGTCGGGCCAGGTGTGCGGGGTGCCGTCCACACGCTGGGCGCTGGTGGTACTGGTGTCGAAGTGATACGGCAGGATCTCGCCCTTGCTGCCCTTCTGGTGCCACACGCGCTGGCCGTCGGGCAGCGGAATGGCCATGCGATCGCCGAAGCCACGCACGCCCTTGAGGGTGCCGAAGTAATGGTCGAAGGAGCGGTTTTCCTGCATCAGGATCACCACATGCTCGACGTCCTTGAGGTTGCCGTGCCGGCGGTGCGCGGGGATCGCCAGCGCCGCCTGGATGCTGGCCGGCAGCAGGCTGCTGGCAACGGTGGCGCCGACCGTGCCGGCCGCCAGCTGGATGAAGCTTCTTCTGCTTTTCGAAATCATCGAGGAACTCACCAGGTCGTATGAGTGGCATAAGGCTGCTGAGCGCTTCCATGACGCCCGGCAGCGAGATGTTCGAACCCAGGCGACGCTAGTGGTGGAAAAAGACGCTTTGGTTTCAACACGCTTTGCAACAACTCCTCATGCCAACGGAATCACACTTCTGATGCATGTTTTTGGTCTAGGCCAGCTTTTACTTGACAGCCCCGCCCGCAGACTCCTCCCCCGCTCTAGCCCGGGCCTCGGCACCCACCAACGCCCTGTAACCCGTATGCGCCGCCGCCTTCACCCATTCACCCGAGTGAGGCGGCCAAGTGCCACTGTGGTAGAGACCAATGGCACCACACAGGAGGTCTGCCTGCTGGCTGGCTGGTGGACGTACCGTCGGGTTGCACCCGACCTACAGGCCCCCTGTAGGGGCGACTTCATTCGCCAAGCAGCACGTAGGGTTGCCATAACCATGTGCCCGTCGGCTGCATCGTTTGGTGGATGAAAAGAGCGTCATCCACCCTACACATTGGTCAGCACCGTGGGTTGGGGCGACACCGTAGGATGGGTCGGGCGGCGCTCCGCGAGCGCAGCGAAACCCATCACTGCAAACGCCGGGTTGCACCCGACCTACGCGCTGCGATCCATAGCTGACCAAACGCGCGCCCACTACACTTGCAAGAGCCGGTTCGTTCAGCAGGTGCCCTCGGAGGTGATGTGATGTTCAAGCGTAATGCAGTGTTATCCGTGATTCTCGGCCTTGCCCTGGTCGGCTCGGCGCCGGCGCTGCTGGCCGATCCGGGCAACGGCAAAGGCAAACACGACAAGGGCGGCCAGCACGGCAACCAGGGCAACCAGGGCAACCAGGGACAGCATGGCCAGGACAACTGGCAGGGCAGCCCCTCGATCGACATCGGCGGCGTGCGGATCATCCTCAACGACAACCGCGGCTACTGGAGCCCCGGCCCCTCGCTGCCGCCCGGCATCCAGAAGAACCTGGCGCGGGGCAAGCCGCTGCCACCGGGCATCGCCAGGAAGCTCGACGGCCGCCTGCTGGGCCGCTTGCCCCATTACGAGGGTTATGAGTGGCAGCAAGCCGGCACCGACCTGCTGCTGGTGACCATCGCCACGGGCGTGATCTACGAAGTCCTGCATGACGTGCTGGACTGAACCCTAGGGCAGGTGAAACCCGCGAAAACCATGGGACTACGTGCCCGCCGATGGCCTCGCCTGGTGGATGAAAAGAGCGTCATCCACCCTACACATTGGTCAGCACCGTGGGTTGGATCGGCCCCGTAGGATGCGTCGGGCGGGGCTCCGCGAGCGCAGCGAAACCCATCACAGCAAATGCCGGGTTGCACACGCGCCCACCACAGCCCATGTAGGGGCGACTTCAGTCGCCAAGCAGCCCGCAGTGTTGCCATAACCATGTGCCCGTCGGCTGCATCGTTTGGTGGATGAAAAGAGCGCCATCCACCCTACACATCGGTCAGCACCGTGGGTTGGATCGACACCGTAGGATGGGTCGGGCGGCGCTCCGCGAGCGCAGCGAAACCCATCACAGCAAACCGGGTTGCACCCGACCTACCGGCTAAAGCGTGCCCAGGAACGCTGTGAGCGCATCCTCGGGCTGGCTCCCCTCGGCGGCCGCACCCAGCAGCCTGCCGGGCTGAAGCTCTGGGTTGGAGCGCACGAAGGCGATGAGCTGCTGCAGTTCAGCCTCGGTCAACGGACGCCCCAGGTAGGTTTCGGCGAATTGGATAATTGTGCTGAGCTGCTCGTCCATGAATCCGCTCCAAAGCAGGGATTGAAGCCAGCAATCTAGACGCGGATCCACAGACTCGCCAGCAGGATTTACTGGGCACAACCGAACCGGGTAGCCGGCATGGAGGCCCATGCGCGCTCGATTCGGTGACTGCAGAATGCTCGTGTTATGCGGGGTCGAGGATGAAAGCCGCGGATAGGGATAAAAACGAAAGTGGGGCCGTCGGCACGCAGGCAAGGCGACGCCTGCCCGCGTGCTTCCGATGCTGGGCACCTGCTTGCGTTCAGCAGCGGGCGCTCACCAGCGAAGGTCCGGTCAGATGAAGGCTTGACGGGCCTTGCCACGCGGCAGGCGATTGCGACCAGGCATCTGCGCCAGGCGCTGCTGCCATTCGGCGCGGGCCGATTTGACGGAAGCGGGTTGCGCCACTTCGGCAACGACGACAGTTGCGGGTTTTGCAGGCTTGGCAGGAATAGCGGAAGCAACGGAGGCTTGCGCAGCGACCGGCGCCGCAGCAGCCTTCTCGGCCTTGGCGGCGGCCCGCAGCTCGGCGAGGCTCGGGGTCTTGCGTGCGGGTTCTACGGCCTGTTTCTCGATGGAGCGGAGGCAAAGCTTGCAGGATACCTGGGCGGCATCAGCGCTGCTGTTCTGGCTCGTGGTGGCGCGGCCGCAGGCGGCGGTCTCTGGAGAGGAGGAGTAGTGAATTACCAACGTGTTGTCTCCTGATTTTGGGGCGCGGGATTCTACACGGGCATCCAGGCTGCATGAACCACAGATGACCAGCGGCCCCAATGGCGCAGTCGGCCCCTTCCCCTCCTCCGTTCGCCCTAGACAGACGCCTGCAGCAATTGTGCGATCTTTTTACGCAGCTCGCCATGCACGTTCTCGTCATAGGGCGGCGCGTTCTTCCAGTCGTAGAACCACACGGGCATGCGGCGCTTCTCTTCGGGCTCCGTGGGGTAGCGCGGGAACAGGTGGCAGTGCAGCTCCGGCTCGGAGTTGCCGAGAATCTCGTAGTTCATGCGCGCGGCGCCGGTGGCCTGCAGCACCGCATCGCCGATACGGGCCATGTCGAGCAGGTACTGGGCCCTGGCCTCGATATCCAGGTCGTTGAGGCTCGGCACCACCGGGTCGGGCAGCAGCAGGCAATAGCCGGTGAGGAACTGCACGTCCCCCATCACCGCCCAGCCGGATGGCATGCGGCAGATCACCTTGTCATTGGTGCCGTTGCGGGCCATTTCCACGCGCTGTGAAATCAGGGACATCGGTCGTCCTTACTGCTGATGGGGTCGGCGGTGCATGGGCGCAGGCCTGCGCACCGGGGGCTGGAGTTAACCACTGGCAACGGCCAGCAGGGAACCCCCGCACCGCTCAAGCACGGGCATTAGCGCGAATCAAACGAGGCGCTTCTGGAAGTAGAAGCGCGTGTGCCCCGGCGGGAAATCGGCGATCTCGCCGAACGCGGTATAGCCGTGCTTCTGGTAGAAGTCCGGCGCCTGGAAATCGAAGGTGTCCAGCCAGATGCCGACGCAGCCCTTCTCGCGGGCGGCCTCTTCGGCCATGACCATCAGCCGCGACCCCGTACCCTGCCCCTGGGCCTGTTCGGGGATGGCCAGCAGCTCGATGTACAGCCAGCCATAGAAGATCTCGCCGTAGAGCCCGCCGATGACCTCATCGCTGTGCTCGTCACGCACCAGCAGGGCCAGGGTGGCGCGCTGCGGATCCCCGGCGCTGGCCGTGTTATGGGCCCGGAGCGGCCTGAGGATGGCCGCGCGGTCTTCCTCGCTGGGGGTTGCCGTGATGTCGATGCGGGGGCTCATGGGCTAGTCCTTTAGAGGCTATTCATGGGGTTGCGAGCGGCTCTTCCACGAGCCGCGGCGGGCCACTATGTCGGGCCGTGCGTTGGCGCGCAATGGTCCCGTATCGCTGCGCCTCTCTACGCCGCCTCTGCCGGCATAAGCTGGCAGACCACCCGGTTGCGCCCCTCCTCCTTCGCCCTGTAGAGCATGGCGTCGGCCGTCGCGAGCAGGTCCCCCGGTTCGCAGCGGTCGGTGCCACTGACGCTGACCGCACCGATGCTCACCGAAACCACCGTGCTGGCCTGGGAGTGGCCGTGGGGAATGGCCAGGGCCACCACCGCCTGGCGCAACTGCTCCAGCAGGGGCGCGGGGTCTTCGCAGGCCGGCAGCAGGATCGCGAACTCCTCGCCGCCATAACGCGCCGCCAGGTCATAGGGGCGGCGCATGGCGCTCTGCAGCACATCCGCCACCGAGCACAAGGCCGTGTCGCCGGCCGCATGCCCGTAGTGGTCGTTGAACGGCTTGAAGAAGTCGACATCCAGCAGTGCGACGCTCAAGGGGCTCCTGTCCCTGCTGGCCTTGCGGCAGGCCACCCGCAGCGCTTCGTCGAGGGTGCGCCGATTGGCGATGCCGGTCAGGCCGTCGAGCCGGGCCAGCCGCTCCAGGGCCTGCTCGGCGTCACGCCGCACCGTGATGTCGTGCAGCGTCAGCACCGCGCCCTGCTCGGGATCGTCCACATCCAGCAGCTTGAACTGCAGGGTGAACCAGCGGGTGCGCCCATCCTTGCGCAGCAGCTCGCAATCGCCGACGTAGGTGCCGCCGCGCAGCAGCACCGGCATGAAGAAGGACGCCTCCTGCTCGAAGGCCTTGTCGCTGGTGAAGATCACCCGCGTCGACTTGCCCGTCAGCTCACGGGGGCCGTAGCCGAACATCTGCTCGAAGCTGGCGTTGCAACGCAGGATCACGCGCTGGCGGATGAAGGCGATACCGGTGAGGGAGTTGTCGAAGATCGCCTGCTGCTCCAGCAGCGCCTGGTCCAGGTGCAGGGTGCGGCGCGCCACCTCGTCTTCCAAGGCCTCACGCAGGGCGATTTCCTGGCGCTGGTACGCATCCAGCCGCGTCTGCGCATCCTCCAGGGTGCCGGCCAGCACGCTGAGCTCGTCGTTCGCGCGCCGGTCTTCCTCCGTCACCAGCGGCAGCAGGCCCGCCGTCCCTGGGCTGAAGCCACTCAACAAGGTGCTGAGGCGGGTCAGCCGGCGCGTCACCAGCCAGTGGAACAGCCACAGCAATGCGATGGAGAACACGAACGCCTTCACCCCCTGGGTGAGGACGACGATCAGCCCGCGATCCAGGGTCCGCTGGTAGACCAGGGCCAGGTTGGGCAGCACCCGTAGTTGGCCGACTACCACTGTGCGTGGGCCCAGGTCGTACTCCAGGGGGAACGCCTTCACGCCCTCCTTGCCGTCGAGGCTTTCGCCAATGGCCAGGCGCTGCTCATCGGTGCGCCCGTAGCGCAGCTCTGCGGCAGCCACCCAGGGCGAGCCCACCAGCCCCTTGAGCTGCGCCTCCACCAGGGGGCGGTCGAAGTTCCAGGCGGCCGCCGCGAGCCCTTGCAGATGGCTGTCGCGGACGAAGTTCAGGTGCTCTTCGAGGTCCGCCAGGTCACGTCGATAGTCGAGATACAGCTGCACGGACGTCGCCAGTACCGCGTTGATTGCACTGATCAGCAGCACCCAGGCCAGCATCCGCCTCGCCAGGGGGCGAACCGGTGTTTCAGGGTTGCGCGAAAGGCTTGTGTTCAACGAGAGCTTGCTCATAACTCTGGCGCTCTTCTAGGGGGAGATAGTCGATCAACATGTCTATCCAGGGGGGGCGTGGCCCGGCCTTGACCAGCTGCGCATCGATGTCGCGGATCACCCGCTCGCCCCACTCGCTGCGCACGCAGGCGATGTAGCCAAGCGTGTAGGGCGGGTCACCCGCCACCGCCAGCTGCCGCAGCGCGGTACCGGCCATTTCCGGGTGCTGCCGCTGGTACCAGCCCACCTCCAGCGGGTAGGCGAACAGGTAGTCGATCCAGCCAGCCGGCAACTGCTGCAGCGGCGCCCCGAAGTTGACGCCGGCCTTGAGCAACTGCGGCGGGTAGCCCACCTCGCGCAGCGCGGCGTTGATCTTCGGGGAATACCCACGCCGCTCGCTGACGGCGGTAACCAGCTGGGTATCGGCGAGCAACCGGCGCACATCCACCCGCCCCGCGCCATCGACGTAAGGGGCCACCTGGGGGATGCGGTCCTCGCGGACCAGCACTTTCTGGGCCGACAGGAAGAACACCGGACGGCTAAACAGCATGGCCTTCTCGCGCCCGGGCAACTTGAGCGTGGTGGAGTGGCACACCGGCTCGCCACGCTCCATCAGCGCATAGGCACGCGCGAAGCTGGCTTCCTCGAATTCATGGTGGTATTGCGGCATGTGCTGCTGCAGGTAGCGCAGCATGTCGGCGGCGATGCCCGGGCCGGGCATCTGCGGCCCCACCTCGGTAAATGGAGGGAAATCGTTGATCAACCAGCGCAGGCGCTCCCCATCGGCATTGGCGGCGCTTACGGCGAACAACAAGCAGCAACCCAGGATTCGAGCCAGCACGACCACAACCCTCTCCAAGGAGGTGTTGTTCCAGTAAAGCAAAGCGAAGCGGCTTGCGCGAACCGGGGCCCCAAAGCCTTAGCGCCTGACGCTGCGACGCGTCCGGTTTTCGCCAGACCCTGGCCGCAGCTGGGTTAACATGCCGCGCCGAAAATCCCACGCCCTGGCTGCTTATGTCCTCCAACGCGCTGTACACCGACCTGTCCTCCTACTACGACCTGATGTGCGCCGACATCGACTACCAGGCGCAAAGCCACTGCGTGCGCCGCCTGCACCAACTGTTCGGCACCCCGGGGCGTCGTCACCTGGACCTGGCCTGTGGCACCGGCCCGCATGTGCGTCACTTCCTCGATTTCGGATATCGCAGCGCCGGCTTGGACATCAACCAACCCATGCTCGACCTCGCCCAGCAGCGCTGCCCGGACGCGCAGTTCAGCTGCCAGGACATGGCCAGCTTCCGCGTCGACGAGCCCCAGGACCTGATCACCTGCTTCCTCTACTCCATCCACTACAACCCCGGGCTGGAGCAGCTGCGCGCCTGCCTGGCCAGCGTCCACGCCGCGCTGGCGGAGGGCGGCGTGTTCTGCTTCAACACGGTGGACAAGGGGCAGATCGACAACCGCTCCTTCGTGCGCCACAGCGCGGAGCACGACGGCAGCCGGTTCAGCTTCGGCTCCGGCTGGTACTACAGCGGCGAAGGCGAGCGCCAGGCACTGCGCCTGAGCATCGAGAAAACCACCGCCGGCATCACCCAGAGCTGGCAGGACGAACACCCCATGGTCGCCCTGACCTTCGCCGAGCTGCAGCAGTTGTTGCAGCCGCACTTCGAGGTGCAGGTGTTCGAGCACGACTACGAGCGGATCACCCCCTGGGCTGGCACCTCCGGCAATGCCCTGTTCGTCTGCGTGAAGCGCTGAGCGTCACCGCCGCTACGGAAGCAGGCCTGAGGCTCAGGCGGTCTGGTCGAGCAATACCGGCGGGGTAAATGGACCGTAGATTGCCCGCCGCGCCGGGCTCAAGACTGAGGAAGGCGCGGCTGCAGTGACTATTCCGGTACACCAACGCCCGCCTCCAGCAGAGGCAGGCATTCATGCGCAGCGGCTTACTTCACGCTGTACTCGCGACCCCACAGGCGCACGGCCTTGGGCCCTTCCACCGGGCCCTGGAACACGAACCGCTGCCGTACGCCGGTTTTCGGCGGCACGGTGACTTCCTCGGGGTTTTCCATGGGCACCAGGTTGCTGGAGTAGTCATCCTGATCGATGGCCAGCAAAGCGCCGTTGTGCAGCAGGTTGATCAGGCGCACGGGCTTTTCGGTGAGGTTCTTGAAGCCCAGCAAGGCGCCGAAGTTCTCGTCGGTGGTATCGACCTTGAGCAGCTTGACCTCGACCTTGCCTTCCAACTGGTCGAGCTGGGAGATGACGATGGCACCGTCCGCGCCCTGGGCGGATTCGCGGCCTTCGGTGATGCCCTGAGAGGCGCCACCCAGCAGGTTCTTGCCAGCGGAGATGGCGGTGGAAACGGCAGCCTTGGCCGACTCCTTCAGGGTGCTGGCGTCTTCCGCCGGCTCTTCGGCCCACACCGTGGTCGCGCCCAGCAGCAGCGCCAATGCCACGCCAATCCTTGAACTGTTGCCCATGCTCGTTGCTCCTTTGTCTGCGCCGTACGGCCGCGGATTCCTGGGCAGCTTTTTAGCATAGGCGCCGTCCGAAAACAGCCGAGCATGCAGCGCTTTTGGCGTTGGGCCTCGCTGCGCTCGACACCAACCTACGACGCTGCCCTCTACCACGTGCTGACCGATGGGTAGGGTGGATGGCGCTCTTTTCATCCACCAGGCGGCGCCATCTGGGAGCACGGTGCCGGAGCAGCCCTGCGGCCTGCTTGGCGACTGAAGTCGCCCCTACATAGGCCACGAGCCAGCCTGTAGGTCGGGTGCAACCCGACGTTCTTGCGATGATGGGTTTCGCTGCGCTCTACGCCATCCTACGGTGCCGCTCCAATCCACGGTGCTGACCGACGTGTAGGGTGGATGGCGCTCTTTTCATCCACCAGGCGGCGCCATCTGGGAGCACGGTGCCGGGGCAGCCCTGCGGCCTGCTTGGCGACTGAAGTCGCCCCGACAGGTCGAGGCAACGTGTTAGGCCAATAATCCCTCAACACGGTTACTTCGATCGGCAATAACCAGGCACCCTTTAATCTCGTTATTTTCACACTTCTTTCACATCAGCCCTACACTTTCACCACAACTTCCGATGAATTAAATACCCTTTAAACAAACTTCCACCAAAGGCGAATACCACTCGTCGCTTCGCTGAAGACTCGCCCACTGCGCCTGACTATAAACAGCACAGGCATATTGATATCACTGCCGACATCCAACTGAGAAAATGGACTTATTTGATACAGATTCGCCTCTGCACGAATAAATGCGAAGGGCCGTTCACGGCATTAAAACGGGGCCAGGCCCACACTTCAGTTAGCACCCGGCAGGCATGCAAGATCGTAACGCCAATTAGTGGCAGTCAGGACCGGGAGAGTCGTCATGTCCATCCGCAATCTGCGTGTCGCCACCCGCATCAACGTGGGTTTCGCCGCTCTGGTAATGCTGCTGGTGGCCATGGGCGCTGGGTCGCTGCGGCAGATGCAGGGCATGCACGGCAGTTCAGGGGAGGTCGAGGGAAACTGGCTTCCCAGCATCATCGCCATCAGCCACCTCGACCAGGCCACCTGGCAGATACGCGCTTCGACACTTCGGGCGCTGGCGTCCTTCGACACCACTACGGCGGCAGAACTGGACAATGAAAAGTCCGAACTTGCACGCGCCGGCGACACCTATCGAGGTTATATATCCAGCCCCGAAGAGCAGCCCCTGCACAACAGGTTCGACGCGGACCTGAGAAACTACCTCAGCATTCAAAACCCAATCATCGAGCACCTGTCCGCCAACCAACTTGCCGACGCCGAACAACTCATCAACCAGAAGTTGAATGAACAAGGCCACTTAATGAACACGGACTTGGCCGCGCTGACGAAGTTGAATGAGGACGGCGCCAAAAATGCGGCACCGGCCAGTTCATCCGCTTACCAGCGGGCCAATCTACTGGTGGGCTTCATCCTCGCCGGCGCGGTGCTGATGGCGCTGGTGCTGTCCCGCAGCATCGTCCGCCCCCTGTCCCGGGCCGTGCAGGTCGCCAGTGCGGCGGAACAGCAGGCGGCCGTCGCCCGGGAAGTCGACCGCAGCCTGGTGAACATGCGTGACGTGTCGCGCCTGGCGGTGGAGCTCAATGCCGTGGTCACCTCGTTCCGGCTCTAGACAAGGACAGCCGCAAGGCGATGCAAGAGGATACGGATATGTCGGAACTCCACAACAAGATCGGGCTGCGCCGATGGCTCTGGCGGGCCTACGTGCAGAGCGCACTGTTGCCCCTGGTGCTGGTGGAGACCGTGCTGATCGCCTGCTACCTGCTCAGCAACCAGGCCATCCGCGACGCCCAGGTGCAGTACCTGGAACAGAACGCGATGGACAGCCTCAGCGCCACGGCGGACCAGAACGCCCAGATCATCCAGGACCACATGGGCCATGTGGCCGCCAACACCGACCTCTTCGCCCACATGGTCGAGCAGGCCCTGGCCAACCCCGCCCACACGCCGCCGGAGCGCTTCGCCACCACCGCCGATGGCGCGCGCTACAGCCCGCGCAACCTCGGCGGCGCGGCCTCCTTCTACTCCGCCGCCACGCCCCTGGAGAAGCAGGACCTGGGCAAGGTCGGCAGCCTGGCGTCGCTCGATTCGCTCATGGAGGAGATGAAGAACCACCAGCCCCTGGTGGCCAGCCTCTACTTCAACAGCTGGGACAACTACAACCGCATCTTCCCCTGGTTCGAGACGCAGAAGCAGTATCCCCACGACATGCGCATCCCCGAGTACAGCTTCTACTACCTGGCGGATGCGGCGCATAACCCGGGGCGCCTGCAACGCTGGACCGACGTCTACCTCGACCCGGCCGGCCAGGGCTGGATGACCTCCTCCATCTCCCCGGTGTACCGCGGCGACTTCCTCGAAGGCGTGGTGGGCATGGACGTCACGGTGGGCGGCATTCTCGAGGAGATATCCCGGCTCCACATCGGCTGGGGCGGCTACCTGATCCTGGTGAACCAGGAAATGAACATCATGGCCCTCCCCCACGCCGCCGAGCACGACTTCGACCTGCAGGAGCTGACTGGCCACGACACTCAGGAAGCCGTGAAAAGCGAGCGCTTCAAGCCGGCCGGCTTCAACCTGGGCATGCGCCCGGATACGGCCGACCTGGCCAAGACGCTGGCCAAGGCGCCGAACGGCCGCGCCGAGATCGACCTGAAGGGGCGCACGCACCTGGTGGCCTGGAACGAGATCCAGCCCTCGGGGTGGCGCCTGGTGGCCCTGGCGGACAAAAGCGAGGTGATGGCCGCCACCAACAACCTCGCCGGGCACTACCGACATATCGGCTACCTGCTGATCGCCGGGCTGGTCGGCTTCTACCTGTGCTTCTTCACCTACATGTGGCTGCGCGCCCGCCACCTGAGCGACCGGCTGCGTGACACCATCGATGGCATCGCCGACATGCTGCGGCAGATCGGCCTCGGCCAGTGGCAGCCGAGACGCGCCGAATCCCGCATTCTCGAGCTGGACCGGATGGCCGAATCGGTGCTGGTGATGGGGCAACAGCTGGGCATCAGCGAAAACCAGCGCAACGCCGCACAGCAACGCCTGGAGCTGGTCGCCGAAAGCGTCACCGCCGGGCTCTGGGAGTACGACCTGGAACAGGACCGCCTGCACCTCCGGGGAGAGTTCGTTGCGCGCTTCAACCTGCCCGGCTGCGAACTCCTGCGCCACCGGCTGCACCCCCACATCCACCCCGATGATGCGCCGCGCCTGGACTCGGCCCTGAACGCCCTGCGCCTGGGCGTCATCAGCCGCATCGACCTGGAGCTGCGCTTCCTCGCCCCCGACGGCTCGGAGGTGTGGATGCTGTGCCGCGGGCGCAAGCTCGAACTCGAAGGCGAGGCCACCCACACGTTGGTGGCCGGCACCTTCGTCGACATCGAAAAGCTCAAGCAGGTGGAGGAAGACCTGCTCCAGCGCACCCGCGAGGCGCAGGCGGCCAGCCAGGCCAAGTCGCGTTTCATCTCCAGCATCAGCCACGAGCTGCGCACACCGCTGAACGCCATCCACGGCTTCGCCCAGTTGATGCACATGCAGGCGACCCAGACGGGCGCAGACACCCAGTCGCTGGACGAAATACTCCTGGCCAGCGGTCATCTCTCCCAACTGGTGGACGACCTGCTCGACTGGTCCAGCCTCCAGGCCGAGGCACCCAAGCTGACCCTGCGCCCGGTGAATGCCGGGCGGATGATGCACGAGTGCGCGGAGATGGTGCGCGGGCAGGCCGAGACCGTCGGCCTGGAGCTGCAGGTGCGGCTGCCCGAGGCCCCCACGCACGTGATGGCGGACAGCAGGCGCCTGCGCCAGGTGCTGATCAACCTGCTGTCGAACGCCATCAAGTACAACCGCCCCGGCGGGCGCCTGCTGCTGGGCGTCGAGCCTTGCGATGAGCACCTGCGCATCTATGTGGAGGACGGCGGCGAGGGGGTCGATCCGGCCCTGCAGGGGGAGCTGTTCGAACCCTTCCAGCGCCTGGGCAAGGAAAACACCGCGATCAAGGGAACGGGCATCGGCCTCTCGCTGTGCCGCGAGCTCGCGGAACTGATGCAGGGTCGCATGGGCCTGCACAGCGAACTCGGCGTGGGCAGCCGCTTCTGGATCGAGCTGCCCCTCGCGAATACGCCCTCCAGCGTCGGCCGCGTGGAGCGCTCGGGGCGACCGAGGGTCATCCACCTGGATGACGACGAGCCCAGCCGACGGAGGGTCGCCAGGGCCCTGGCCGGCGTCGCCGATGTCGCCTCGCTGGACCACGGCGGGCAACTGGCCGAGGCGCTGCAGCAAGGCCTGCCGGACATGCTCCTCGTGGACCTCGGCGTGGATGGTGCCTCCGCGATCAGCCAGCTCAACGGCATCGAAGGCGGGGCCGATGTGCCCGTCGTCATGCTCACCGCAAAACCCGACCCTTCGTGGTTGAGCTTCTATGCTTTCAGAGCCGTGCTGTTGAAACCGATAGACGTCGAGGAACTGCGCGAACTGGCGAGTTCGCTGCTGGTCAAGGAGGAGCCTCATGTTCACTAGCATCCCCAAGGAAACCCGCATCGTCATCATCGACGACATCACCGCCAACATGCGCCTGCTGGAATCCAGTACCCGGGCCTTCGGGCTGCATCACGTCCAGGGCTTCAGCGACTCGGCCAAAGGCCTGGAATGGCTGATCCACAACCCCTGGGACCTGCTGATACTCGACCTGGACATGCCCGCCCCGGACGGCTTCGAGATCCTCCGGCGCCTCGGCGGCAGGAACCGCTCGCGCCAGCCCGTCATCATCCTCACCGCGCTCGGCGACCCGGAGAGCCGGCGCCGCGGCTTCGAACTGGGCGCCAACGACTACCTGACCAAACCGGTGGACCTGCCCGAGCTGCTGCTGCGCATCCGCAACTGCCTGCAGCTCGCCTACGCCACGGAGCACCTGGAGAACATGAACCAGGACCTCGAAGCCAAGGTGCGCACCCGCACCGCGCAGTTGAAGGAAAGCTACCGCGCCGGCATCCGCGCGCTGAGCCGCGCGGCCTGCTACCGCGACAACGACACCGGCGACCACATCCTGCGCATCGGCGAATTCGCCGCCCTGCTGGCCGCCACCATCGGCATGCCCGAAAGCTGGTGCGAGACGCTGCGCCTGGCTGCCCCGATGCACGACCTGGGCAAGATCGGAATCGCCGACAGCATCCTGCTCAAGGAGGGGCCGCTGACGCTGGAGGAGCGCACCGCCATGATGGAGCACCCGCGCATCGGCTATTCGATCCTGCATGAGGAAGGCGGCACCGAGCTCATCGACATGGCCGCGGAGATCGCCTACTGCCACCACGAGAAATGGGACGGCAGCGGCTACCCCGGGGCCTCGCCGGCGATGCCATCCCCCTCGCCGCCCGCATCGTCGCGCTTTGCGACGTCTACGACGCCCTGCGCATGGACCGGCCCTACAAGCGCGCCTGGAGCCCCGAACGCGCCCAGGCGCACGTCCTCGAGCAATCGGGGCGGCACTTCGACCCGCAGCTGGTCGAGGCGCTGCAGACCCGCTTCGCCGACATCGAAGCCCTGCTGGAAGACCGCGACGAAGCCCTGCACGCCCACATCGTTTGAGCGGCTGCGCATAACGGCTGAAGGCAACCCCCAGAACGTTTGGGCCGGCTTCAGACTCCATTCAGATTCGCTGCGGATACTGCCCCCACTCGAACCAACGATGGGGGCAAGACATGATCCAGTCGCAATGGGAAACGCTGTTCCCACTTCACTTTGGCAGCCTGGGCCAACGCCACGCCTACCTGGCCCTGCAACGCCCAGGGGACCCGGGCCGCGAGGCACTGGAAGGTTTCGTCCAGCGCAGCTTCAAAGCGGCCCACGACGCCGACGTCCAGCACTTCCTGCCGGAGATGCTCGGGCTCCATGACCGCCACGGCGACCTGGACGCCGCCGTCGGCCTCCGCCTGGCCGACACCGGGCCGTTGTTCCTCGAACAGTACCTGGACGAGCCCATGGAAGCGGCGGTGAGCCGCCTGGCCGGAGCCGCCGTCACCCGCGCGGCCCTGGTGGAGGTCGGCAACCTGTCGTCGCTGTCCGCCGGCGGCGCCCGCCTGCTGATCATCGCCGTGACCTGGCTCCTGGCCACCCGAGGGCTGCGCTGGGTCGCCTTCACTGGCACCGCCAGCCTGGTCAACAGCTTCCACCGCCTCGGCCTGGAGCCGATCTCCCTGGGCCGGGCCGAAGCCGAGCGCCTGGCCGACCCGGACAGCAACTGGGGCACCTACTACGCACAACGCCCGCAGGTATTCGCCGGCGACATCGGCAACGGCTACCACAAGCTGGAGCGCCACGGCGTGTTCCACCGCCTGGGGCTCCCCGCCTTGCACGGGGAGAACGGCAATGCGGCCTGACCTCAAGGGGTTCCGTGAAATCCTGCAACGGCACGCTGATAGCGACGCCCGGCGCCCGGCCGTCAGGGGCGCCCAGCAGCGCTTCAGCTATGCACAGCTGCTGGCCGAGGTCGCGCAGCGCGAGGCCCGCCTGGGCGAGCTGCCGGCTGGGCCGTTGGTGCTGCTCCTGGACAACGGGCCGGACGCACTGTTCTGGGACCTGGCGGCATTGTTCAGCCAGCGCCCGTGCATCGTACTGCCGCCCTTCTTCAGCCCCGCCCAGCGGGCCCATTGCCTGCAGCAAAGCCAGGCGACCCTGGTGCTGGCGGACGACGACGCCCACGGCGAGGAACTGACCGCCGCCGGTTACCAATACACGGACGGCCTCTGGCAGCGCCCGGCGAGCCACGCCGCCGCCCTGCCGGAAGGCACCGCGCGCATCACCTACACCTCCGGCAGCACCGGTACCCCCAAGGGCGTGTGCCTGTCCGCCGCCGCCATGCTCGAGGTCGCCCAGGCCCTGGAAGCCGCCAGCCGTCCCACCGCGCCGCGCCAGTATCTGGCGGTGCTGCCCCTGGGCGTACTGCTGGAGAACCTCGGTACCTACGCCGCGCTGATCGCCGGCGCCCAGGTCACCCTGCTGCCCCTGGCCCAGCTCGGCCTCAACGGCGCCAGCGGCATCGACCTCAAGCGCCTGCTGGGCTGCATCATGCTCAGCGGCGCGCAGAGCCTGATCCTGGTGCCGCAACTGCTGCTGGCCCTGGTCACCGCCATCGAGCGCGGCCTGATGCAGGTCGGCGAGCTGCGCTTCGTCGCCGTCGGCGGCGCGCGGGTCTCGGAGGCCTTGCTGGCTCGCGCCCAGGCCATCGGCCTGCCGGTGTACGAGGGGTACGGGCTCTCCGAATGCGCCTCGGTGGTGTGCCTCAACCTGCCCGGGCACAGCCGCCCCGGCACGGTGGGCCGGCCCCTGCCCCACGTCGAGGTGCGCCTGGCCGAAGACGGCGAGGTGCTGGTGCGCGGCGCCATCCTGCTCGGCTACCTGGGCGAGCCGCCGCCCGCCTCGCCCTGGTGGCCCACCGGTGATCTCGGCCACTTCGATACGGACGGCTACCTGCGCATCCTCGGGCGCAAGAAGAACCAGTTCATCACCAGCTTCGGCCGCAACGTCAACCCGGAATGGGTGGAGGCCGAGCTGACCCAGGACGGCACCATCCTCCAGGCCTTCGTCCATGGCGAGGGCCTGAGCCACAACCTGGCGCTGCTCTGGCCGCTGGCCGTCGAGACCACCGCCGCCGAGCTGGAAGCCGCTGTGCAGCGCTGCAACCAGGGGCTGCCGGACTACGCCCGGGTGCACCGCTGGGCGCGCCTGCCCGAGCCCTTCTCCACCGCCAACGGCATGCTCACCGGCAACGGCCGGCCGCGCCGCGAGGCGATCTTCCTCCATTACCAGACCACCTTTAACCAACTCGCCAACGCCTGAGGTTTCCCATGTCCTTCTTCGACACCCTGCAAAGCGCCACCCACACCGAACGCCAGGCGCTGTTCGCCGTACCGGTGATCCGCGACGCACTGGGCGGCACCGTCAGCCTGGAGGGCTACATCGCCTTCCTCACCCAGGCCTACCACCACGTACGCCACACCGCGCCGCTGATGATGGCCTGCGGCGCGCGTCTGCCCAGCCGCCTGGAGTGGCTGCGCAAGGCCGTGTGCGAATACATCGACGAGGAGTACGGCCACGAGCAGTGGATCCTCAACGACATCGCGGCCTGCGGCGGCGACCCCGAGCGCGTGCGCGACAGCCGGCCATCGTTGTCCATCGAGCTGATGGTGGCCTTCCTCTACGACACCATCGCCCGGCACAACCCGGTGGGGCTGTTCGGCATGGTCAACGTGCTGGAGGGCACCAGCATCGCCCTGGCCACCCACGCCGCCGGCAGCATCCGCAGCTCCCTCGGTCTGCCACCGACGGCCTTCAGCTACCTCAGCTCCCACGGCGAGCTGGACCAGGACCACATGGCCACCTACCGCAAACTGATGGACCGCCTCGACCAGCCCGAAGACCAGGCCGCGGTGATCCACACCTCGCAGGTGGTCTACGGCCTCTATGCCGACATGTTCCGCGGCCTGCCCCGTGCCGAGGTGCGCCATGCGACTGTCTGATTGCCGTGCGGTGCTCACCGGCGCCAGCGGCGGCATCGGCCTGCAACTGGCCCGGCAACTCTGCGAGGCCGGCGCCCAGGTCCTGGCGGTGAGCCGCCACGAGGGCAGCCTGGCGCCCCTGCGCCAGCAGTACCCGCACCAGCTGCGCTGGCTGCAGGCCGACCTCACCCAGAGCGCCGACCGCCACCAGGTGCTGACCTCGGCCTGGCAGCTGGGCGGCGTCAACCTGCTGGTCAACGCCGCCGGGGTGAACCACTTCGCCCTGTTCGAGCAGATCGACGACGCGCGCCTGGACGAGCTGCTCGACCTCAACCTCAAGGCCACGCTGCAGCTCACCCGCCTGCTGCTGCCCCTGCTGCGCCGGCAGGAGCACGCGCTGATCACCAACATCGGCTCCACCTACGGCTCCATCGGCTACCCCGGCTACGCCACCTATTGCGCCAGCAAGTTCGCCCTGCGCGGCTTCTCCGAGGCGCTGCGGCGGGAGCTGGCGGACACCTCGGTGGACGTCCTCTACGTGGCGCCACGGGCCACCCGCACAGCCATGAACGGCGCCGCCGCCACCGCGCTGAACGACGCGCTGAAAGTGGGCACCGACGCCCCCGAGGACGTCGCCCTCGCCGTGCTCGAAGCGATCGAACGCAACCTCCGCGAGCTCTACCTGGGCTGGCCGGAAAAGCTCTTCGTGCGCCTCAACCACCTGCTACCGGGGCTGGTGGACCGGGCGCTGCGCAAGCAGCTGCCCGTCATCCGCCAGCACAGCCGCGCAACCACCGGGGAAACCAGCAAATGAAACGACTCCTGCTCATCGCACTGCTCATCGCTTCGCCCCTGGCCTGGTCCCTGGACGACGCCGGGCAGCAGCGCCTGGCCGACATCCAGACCCGCTGGGCGCAGATCCAGTACCGCACGCCCGAGGCTGAACGCGAGACGGCCTTCGCCAAGCTGGCGGCCGACAGCGAGGTATTCGCCCGCCAGCAACCGACGGCGGCGGAAGCCTGGATCTGGAACGGTATCGTCACCAGCAGCTGGGCCGGGGCCGAGGGCGGCCTGGGCGCACTGGGCAAGGTCAAGGAGGCACGCGCCAGCCTGGAAAAGGCCCTGGCGCTGGACCCGCAAGCCCTGCAGGGCTCGGCCTACACCAGCCTGGCGGCGCTCTATGACCGAGTGCCCGGCTGGCCCATCGGTTTCGGCGACGCGAAGAAAGCCGAGGCGCTGCTGCAGGAAGCCCTGCGCATCAACCCGCACGGCATCGACAGCCTGTACTTCTGGGGTGATCATCTGTACCGCCAGGACCGCCCGACAGAAGCCCGCCAGGCCCTGGAACAAGCCCTGCAGGCCCCCCCGCGCCCCGGGCGCGAGCTGGCTGACCAGGGGCGACGGGATGAGATCAATGCTTTACTCAAGAACCTCAAGGACAACTAGGACCAAGCATGCGTCTGTTGCTGGTTGAAGACGATAGCGCGCTGGGCGAAGGCCTGCGCACCGGCCTTCGCGAAGAGGGCTACACCATCGACTGGCTGCAGGATGGCGCCAGCGCACTGCACGCCCTGACCCAGGAGAGTTTCGACCTGGTGATCCTCGACCTCGGCCTGCCACGCCTGGACGGCCTCAACGTCCTCAAGCGCCTGCGCGGCTCGGGGTCGGCGCTGCCGGTGCTGATCCTCACCGCCCGCGACGGCATGGAGGACCGCATCGCCGGCCTCGATGCCGGCGCCGACGACTACCTGATCAAGCCCTTCGACCTCAACGAGCTCAAGGCCCGCCTGCGTGCCCTGCTGCGACGCAGCAGCGGCCGCGCGCAGGTGCTGGTGGAACACGGCGGCGTCAGCCTCGACCCGGTCTCGCAGCAGGTTCACTACCAGGGCCGGCCCGTCTCGCTGACGCCCAAGGAGTACATGCTGCTGCACGAACTCCTGGCCCAGCCGGGCAAGGTCTTCAGCCGCGAGCGCCTGACCCAGCTGCTCTACGGCTGGGACGAGGAAGCGGAAAGCAACACCCTTGAAGTGCACATCTACCACCTGCGCAAGAAGCTCTTCGGCGAGCTGATCCGCACCGTGCGCGGCATCGGCTACCTGGTGGAAAGCAAACTATGACCTCCTTGCGTCAACGTACCCTGTGGCGGGTGTTCATCCTGCTCATCGCCGGCACCAACCTGCTCGCCTACTACAACTACCGCGACAGCAGCCACGAGATCGCCGAGGTCTACGACGCCCACCTGGCGCAGAACGCCCGGCTGCTGCAGGGCGTGATGAGCCTGCCGCTGGCCGCCGGCGACCGCCAGAAACTCTACGGCGCCTTCGACGCCGCCCTGCTCCAGGCAGGCCGCTCCGGCATCGGCCACCCCTACGAGAACAAGCTGGCATTCCAGGTCTGGAGCACTGACGGTGAACTGCTGGTGAACACCCCCAGCGCCCCGCGCATCGGCCCCCAGCAGCGCACCCCCGGTTTCTCCGACATCACCCTCGACGGCAAGCAGTGGCGCGGCTTCCTGCTGCCGGTGAGCGAGCAGCAGGTGGTGATCTGGGTCGGCGAACGCAAGGACGTGCGCGGCGACCTGGTCAACCGCATCGTGCGCCACACCCTGCTGCCATTCCTGCTGGGCGGGCTGGTGCTGGCGCTGCTGGTCTGGTTCGCCATCGGCTGGGGGCTGCAACCGCTGCAGAACATGGCCAACGTCATTCGCGGCCGCCATGCCAAATCCCTCGAACCCCTGCAGCTGGCCCCGCTGCCCAGCGAGCTGGAGCCCATGCAGGCGGCCATCAACCGGCTGCTCGGCCAGGTCAGCGACCTGCTGCGCCGCGAGCAGCGCTTCATCGCCGACGCCGCCCACGAGATGCGCACCCCGCTGGCGATCCTGCGCCTGCATGCGCAGAACGTGGAGCAGGCCAGGACCGAGGAAGACCGCGAGCGCGCCCTGGGCTACCTGATCGGCGGCGTCGACCGCTTGAGCCGCGTGGTCAACCAGTTGCTGACCCTGGCACGGATCGAGCCGCGCCTGGGGCAACACCCGGGCGATGACCTCGACCTGGCCAAGGTCGCCACCGACACCCTGGTGGAAATGACCCCCTGGGTGCTGGAGCACAACGTCGAGCCGGTGCTCGACATCCAGCCTGGCACCTACCCCGTGCGTGGCGACGCCATGAGCATCGGCATCGCCCTGCAGAACCTGGTGAGCAACGCCGTGGACTTCTCCCCGGCCGACGCCGTGGTGACCATCAGCCTGCGCAACGCCGCCGAGCACATCGAGCTGGCGGTGGAGGACCAGGGACCGGGCATCCCCGAAGAACGCCTGGCCCTGGTCTTCGAACGCTTCTTCAGCGATGGCCACGAGGGCGGCGCCGGCCTCGGGCTGTCCATCGTCAAGACCATCATGGAGCACCTGGGCGGCGACGTGCGCCTGGAGAATGCAGCCGGCGGCGGTCTGCGCGCCATCCTGATGTTCCCCCTGCGCCAGCGGCCCGCCGGGCCGGCCTAGCCCGGCCCCTGCTCCTCCTCCGGCAGCGGGCGGCGCCGGCCCGTGATCATCGACAGCGGCAGGTTGTCCCGCAGGCGCAGGCTCTCGAACACCGCAGCGCTCAGGTGCAGCGCCACCAGCAACGCCAGGCCATTGGCGCTCCAGCGGTGCAGGTCCTGGGGCCAGTCGACGCCCCACAGCGCATCGACCTCCTGCATCAGGTAGCCGCTGAGCCCCAGCAGCGCGATGGCGCCCATCATCAGCACCATCACCAGCGCCCCCAGGGGCGAATGCCCCAGGCGGTGGCAGGGCGCGCCGCTGACCAGTGCCCGCAGGTGCGCCGCCAGCCGTCGCGGCGTCGGCCAGAAGTCGTGCCAGCGCGCGCTGCGTGGCCCGATGAAGCCCCAGGCCACGCGCACCAGCAGCCAGGCGCAGGCGTAGTAGCCCAGCCAGGCGTGCCAGGGGTCGCCTTCCTCGGTGAAGAAGTAATCGGCGAAGAAGACGCCGGCGACCGAGACGTGGAACAGCCGGACCAGCGGGTCCCAGAGGCGGATGGTCGCCGCGCGCATCAGTCTTCCACCCGGCTCTTCACCGGTTGCCCGGTGACCGGGTCGTGGTAGATCTCGACCTTGCGCTTGTCCTTGTCGAGGCCGTAGATCTCGTAGCAGTTGCCGGAGGTGATCTTGAACTTGTTGATCTGATAGCCCTGCTCCTTCAACTGGGCCTGGAACTGCTCGGGGTCCTTCCAGGTGGAGCGGTCGGCGGTGGTGCATTGCGGTGAAGCGAGGGCGGCGCCGCTGGCGATCAGCAGGGCGGGAAGCAGCATGAAGCGCATGGTGAAGCTCCTTTGGTGTTTGGAGGCCTCACTCTGCGCGCCGAAGCTTAAGGATTTCTGAGGCCCGAACGCCCCGTCCGGCCGCTACGGCAAGGTGCCGATACGGGCCAGTTCACGCTGCAGCTCGTCGCGCTCGAGGCTCGCGAAAGGCAGCGCCAGGAAGGCCCGGCAGCGCCGCTCGATGCAGGCCAGCGTGGCGCGGAAGGCCGCCTCCACCTGGCCCTCGTCACCCACCGCCTCGGAGGGATCTTGCAGCCCCCAGTGGGCCTTCAGCGCCGGGCCGAAGTACACCGGGCAGGCCTCGCCGGCCGCTTTGTCGCACACGGTGATGACCACATCCGGCGGGTTGTCGGCGAAGGCCTCGTTGCCCTTGCTGCGCAGCCCCCGGGTGTCGATGCCCGCCTGCTGCAGGGTGGCCAGGCTGCGTGGCAGCACCTGGCCCTTGGGAAAGCTGCCGGCACTCACCGCCTCGAACCCGGGCGGCGCCAGGTGGTTGAACAGGGCTTCGGACAGGATGCTGCGGCAGCTGTTGGCCGTGCACATGAACAGGACTCGCATCGATGGCTCCTGCCGCCCCGGGCGGCGATCAAAGGCTCAGGCGCAGCGCCAGGGCCGACAGCGTGATGAGCAGTACGGGCAGCGTCAGCAGGATGCCGACCTTGAAGTAGTAACCCCAGGTGATGCGCATGCCCTTGCGCTCCAGCACATGCAGCCAGAGCAGCGTGGCCAGGCTGCCGATGGGGGTGATCTTCGGGCCGAGGTCGCAGCCGATGACGTTGGCGTAGATCATCGCCTCGCGCACCACGCCCTCGGCCCCGCTGCCCTGGATCGACAGCGCCCCGATCAGCACGCTGGGCATGTTGTTCATCACCGAGGAGAGCACGGCGGAAAGCACGCCGGTGCCGAGGGTGGCGCTCCACAGCCCCTGCGCGGCGAGGCGGTCCAGCACCTGGGTGAGAAGGTCCGTCAGCCCGGCGTTCTTCAAGCCATAGACCACCAGGTACATGCCGAGGGAGAACACCACCACCTGCCAGGGCGCCTCGCGCAGCACGCGCCGGGTGGCGATCCGCTGCCCGCGCGCGGCGACGGCGAACAGGGTCGCCGCACAGGCGGCCGCCACGGCGCTGACCGGAATGCCCAGGGGCTCCAGGGCGAAGAGGCCGGCCAGCAGCACCAGCAGGGTCCACCCGCCCACCACGAAGGTGGCGCGATCGCGGATCGCCGTCTCCGGCGCCGGCAACGCCTCCAGGGCGTAGCGCCGGGGCAGGTCTCGGCGGAAGAACAGCCACAGCACCAGCAGCGTGGCGGCGACGCTGGCCAGGTTCACCGGCACCATCACCGCGGCGTACTCGCTGAAGCCCAGGCCGAAGTAATCGGCGGAAACGATGTTCACCAGGTTGGAGACCACCAGCGGCAGGCTGGCGGTATCGGCGATGAACCCGGCCGCCATGACGAAGGCCAGCGTGGTGGCCGCCGAAAAGCGCAGCGCCAGCAGCATGGACATGACGATGGGCGTGAGGATCAGTGCCGCGCCGTCGTTGGCGAACAGCGCCGAAACCGCGGCGCCCAGCAGCACGCAGAAGCAGAACAGGCGATGACCGCTGCCCTTGGCCCAGCGGGCTACATGCAGCGCCGCCCACTCGAAGAAACCGGCCTCATCCAGCAGCAGGCTGATGACGATGACGGCGATGAAGGTAGCGGTGGCGTTCCAGACGATGGCCCACACGACGGGGATGTCGTGCAGCGACACCGCCCCCACGCCCAGCGCGATGACCGCGCCGAGGGTGGCGCTCCAGCCCACCCCCAGGCCTTTGGGTTGCCAGATGACCAGCACCAGGGTGAAGACGAACACGGCAATGGCGACAAGCATGAACCAGCGCTCCAACAGGCTTAGCAGCAGGCGGCCGCACGGACGGGGCGGTCATCCATGTTGTGCAGGCGCGAGGCGTTTTCCCGCAGCCACTCGGCATTGGCCTTGAGCGTCACCTGCAGCATCTCGTGCACCCAGGCGGGCAGCTCCGGGTTGAGGCGGTAATACACCCACTGGCCTTGGCGGCGATCCAGCAGCAAGCCATTGCTGCGCAGTTGGGCAAGGTGGCGGCTGACCTTCGGCTGGCTGTCATCCAGGGCGCACATCAGCTCGCAGACACACAACTCGCCAAGGTGGGCGATAAGCAGCGTGGCGCGGGCGCGCGTTTCATCGGCGAGGCTTTTGAAGACGTCGGTCGGGGTGATCATGGGAGGGCCATAACATATGGGAAATCGAATATACGGATTTCCATATATCCAGAAAAGACATTTCGCCGCCCGGGCCAACCCACGGTGCTGACCGATGTGTAGGGTGGATGACGCTCTTTTCATCCACCAAACGGTGCCACCGGGAAGCACCGCGTTGGGGCAGCCCTGCGGCCTGCTTGGCGACTGAAGTCGCCCATACAGGGGCTGTGTTTGGCCTGTAGGTCGGGTGTAACACGACGTTTGTGGTGACGGGTTTCGCTGCGCTCGCGGAGCACCACCCGGCGCATCCCACGGCGCCGCCTCGTGGGAGCGAATTCATTCGCGATGGAATGGCCGGATGTGCCGGCTGCAAGCCCTTCGCGGCTGAAGCCGCTCCCACAGAGAGCGCCCGCAGCGAGACCGGACAGGGTGGCGTTGGGCCTCGCTGCGCTCGGCGCCAACCTACGGCACCGTGCCGTTGTAGGTCGGGTGCAACCCGACAGGGCCCCTACACGGAACCTCGTGGGTTTCCCCCGCCCTACGCCGAACCGGGCGGCCTCTTTTGTGGGAGCGGATTCATCCGCGATCAACCTCACCGCCGGCCTCCGGCCCTCCGCTTGACACCCCGCCCCGAATCCATAACGTTGCCCCGCTGTCCAACCTGGGCAGCCGGGATTGGCGTCCCGAACGAGAACAGGTGCTCGCCGACATCATTCTGGACAACGCCGCCATGCGCGAAGGCATTCCCGGGCCCTACCTGGATGACGTGCGAGAGACCGCCTTGATGGATGCACTGAGGGACACGGGCGTGCGGAATCTCTCGGCGAGAAGCCTCTTGGGCAACGGCGTCAGCCTGAGCAGAAATGGCGCTTTCGTGGACGCTTGCGACGTAGAGGCGGCACACCCTACAGCACGAACTCATCCTTTCGAATCCTCAGTTCGAATCGCCACAAACAAAGCCGATGACTCATGACCCCGTTGCTGGGGACGTGGTTTCCCACCTTCAGATGAACGTCGCTGACTCGACCAGTGGACACCCTGCTCTGCGCCACGTCATGCCGCGCTGATCAAAGCAGGGGTGAGGATTACTTGGAGCTCAGAGATTCTCCGGAATCATCAATCCCTTGAGACGGTAGGACTCTATATCGATACCGAATGCCCCGCTCCCGTGTACCTCACGCACTCTCACGGCCTTGTCGGCGAGATCAATGACCCTTTCCTGACATGCGTTTTTTTCCGCATCACGCACGATCAGTACTTTGGGCCTGAGTTTATTACCCGGAGGGCATCCAATGATGATGCCCACTTCCCCGCTGCTTAACTCGGCAATCTCGCCTGGGGGGTAGAGGCCGATCAGCCGGATAAAGCACTCGACAATCGCCTCATCAAAATGGCAATTGACCGCGTCCAGCAGAATACGCAGGGATTCGAGGCTGGACTTCCCCTTGCTGTAGACCCGATCACTGTTAATGGCGTCATAGCTGTCTGCCACAGCAATGACCTTGGCAAAGTAGGGAATCCTGCTGGCGTCCAGGCCACGTGGATAGCCTTTACCGTCCAAGCGCTCATGATGCGAATAGGCGACATCGACGGTCGCCGGCGTGATCTGCTGGTTGCTCATCAGCAGCTTGCGCCCTTCTGCTGCATGGCTTTGCATGATCCGCAGCTCTTCTGCGGTCAGTGCACCGGGCTTATTGAGTATCTCGTTGGGAACCTTGATCTTGCCCACATCGTGGAGCATGCCGCACACACCGATCTGCTCCAGTTGATAAAGAGGTATGCCCAGTTCCTTGCCCAGGGCGATGGACAGAATGGACACCCTCAAGGAGTGTTCAGCGGTGTAGTGATCACTGTTCTTGATGCGAGCCAGCCAGAGCATCGCGGCAGGATTGCGCAAGATGCTTTCGACGCACTCCTTGACCACGACTTTGACAGCCGCCACATCCAACTCCTGCCCCATCCTCAGCGTATGCAGGATTCGCAACGACTCCTCACGCGCGGCATGCCACACAGGAGTTGCCCGTTCCACCTCCACATTGAAGTCGACCTTAGCGATGGCAGGGATCAAGGGAGCCGCCTGAGCGTAGTTCTCCACAAGCTGCCCACGCACGTCGAGCGAGCGTCGAGCATCCACCCAGACATAGCGGCAAATCTCCTGCAGCAGGCGTATCTCCTGCTGCTGGCGAATGCGAAAACCTTGAAAGAGAAAATTGGTGTCCGTCCATGGGCGATCCAGCTCCACCACATACATGCCGATGGTCAGCTGCGCTGCTTCGACTTTGATGTGGTCCATCCCGGCGCCTTCAGCCATAGGACACTCCAAAGAAAGCGATACCTGTGAAATCATTTAGCCATCAAGCCAGCTCTGGGCAGCCAATTGAATTTCGCTATGAAATCACGGGAGCGCATAGGCTCCGTGCGCTTGGCTGTTGGCGGCCAGATGGTGCGAATATTCGGATCATCTACAAAAAGTACGCTGTACGCTGCGATATGCAGGGGCCGGCATGACAATCACGACAAGCTACCCGCCGGCATGTCGCTGCAAGTGTTTCGGTTGGCTGAAGCGACCTGCGCCGAAAATGGCCGTTGAATGACGCGATGAAGTCGCTCTACAACCGCATAGTCAGGCTTACCGTTTCCAGACGGAGTACGCCTCCTCGCCGCGGGCGCTGCGGCAATCCGCCGTGTTGAACCCGGGGGAAATGAATCTATACTCCGCGCACCTTCGAGGATGCCCGCCCTGAACCCACTCAGCCGAAACCTTCGCGACTGGCTCTACGCCTTTGCCCTGGTGGGCATGCTGCTGCGCGTGACCATGCCGCTGTGGGCGATACCGCAGATGAGCGGTGGCGGCTTCATGCTCATGTGCACCTCCCAGGGCATGCAGTGGCAGCTCGGCGACCAGGACGACGGGCTCGCCGGCCAGCAACTGCCCTGCACCCAGTGCGGCCTGCAGTCGGTTGCGCTGCAGAGCCTGCCGTTCACCCCGCCAGCGCCACCGCCCGCGCTGGCGACGCAACCCGCGCGGCACCTTGCGCCCCCGGCCAATGCCCCGCCCTTCCTGCTCGCGCCTCCCAACCGGGCGCCCCCTTCGTTTTCCTGAATCGTTGAAGCGCGCCTTCCTGCGAAGGCGTACTGCTGTTCATCCATTTAGGAACAATCATGTCTGCAACCCCTTCCCGTCCGGGTCGCGCCGCCCTGCGCGTGCCTTTCCTGCTTCACGCCTTGGCCCTGGCCGTGGCCATGCCCTCCCTGCATGCCGAAGAGCAACAGCACGATAAGGACGAACTGCCCCCCACCGTTATCACCGCGGTCCAGCAGAGCTCACCGCTGACCATCGTGGCCAACCCCAAGGACGCCCGGCAGCCGGTGCCGGCCAGCGATGCCACCGACTACCTCAAGACCATCCCCGGCTTCGCCGCCATCCGCAGCGGCGGCAGCAACGGCGACCCGGTGCTGCGCGGCATGTTCGGCTCGCGCATCAACCTGCGCACCAACGGCGGCCTGATGCTGGGCGCCTGCCCCTACCGGATGGATGCTCCGAGCTCGTACATCGCCCCGGAAACCTACGACAAGCTGACCGTGATCAAAGGCCCGCAGACGGTACTGTGGGGGCCCGGCGCCTCCGCCGGCACGGTGCTGTTCGAGCGCGGCCCGGAGCACTTCGGCGAGCTGGGCAGCCGGCTGAATGCCAGCTTCCTGGTCGGCTCCAACGGCCGCTTCGACAAGGTGCTCGATGGTGCGGTCGGCGGCAGCGAAGGCTATGTGCGCTTCACCGGCAACCAGGCGCAGTCGGATGACTACGAGGATGGCGACGGCGATACCGTGCCCTCGCGCTGGAAGAAGTGGAACGGCGACCTGGCCATCGGCTGGACACCCGATGAAGACACCCTGCTGGAGCTCACCGCCGGCAAGGGCGACGGTGAGGCGCGCTACGCCGGTCGCAGCATGGACGGCGCCCAGTTCACCCGGGAAAGCCTCGGGCTGCGCTTCGAGAAGAGCAACCTCGGCGACGTCCTCACCAAGGTGGAGGCGCAGGTCTACTACAACTACGCCGACCACATCATGGACAACTTCAGCCTGCGTGACCCGGACCCCTCCAGCATGATGCCGATGCCCATGGCTTCCCAGGTCGACCGCCGCACCCTGGGCACCCGCTTCGCCGCCACCTTCGCCCTGGGCGAGGTGGAGCTGGTCACCGGCGTCGACGCGCTGCGCAGCGAGCACCGCTGGCGCAACTCCAGCGCCGACATGATGACCGGCGACTACATCGACACCGACCAGACGCCCTGGGACAAGGACGCCGTCACCCACAACTACGGTGCCTTCGCCGAGGCCACCTGGTACCTCGCCGAGCGCAACCGCGTGGTCAGCGGTGCGCGCCTGGACAGGTCCAGTGCCAAGGATTTCCGCTCGTTCCAGTGGAGCGGGATGATGACCGTCGACAACCCCACCGCCGGGGCCACCCGCGCCGACACCCTGCCCAGCGGCTTCGTGCGCTACGAGCACGACCTGGCCGAATCGCCCACCACCCTGTATGCGGGCCTGGGCCATGTGCAGCGCTTCCCGGACTACTGGGAACTGTTCTCGGCGGAAAGCGGCCCGTCCGGCAGTGCCAACGCCTTCGACGGCATCAAGCCCGAGAAGACCACCCAGCTCGACTTCGGCGTGCAATACGCTGGCGAGAACCTCGACGCCTGGGCTTCCGCCTATGTGGGCCAGGTGCGTGACTACATCCTGTTCAGCTACAGCACCGGGATGATGGGCATGACCAGCTCCTCGGCCGGCAACGTGGACGCCCGCATCATGGGCGGCGAGCTGGGGGCCAGCTACAAGCTGGGCGAACACTGGAAAACCGACGGCTCACTCGCCTATGCCTGGGGCAAGAACAGCTCCGACGGTGAAGCCCTGCCGCAGATGCCGCCGCTGGAGGCCCGCCTCGGCCTGACCTACGAGCAGGATGACTGGAGCGCCGGCGCGCTCTGGCGCCTGGTCGCCCAACAGGGCCGGGTGGCCGAGGGCAAGGGCAACGTCGTGGGCCAGGACTTCGGCAGCAGCGCGGGCTTTGGCGTCTTCTCGCTCAACGGCGCCTACCGTGTCAGCAAGAACGTCAAGCTGAGCGCGGGTGTCGACAACCTGTTCGACAAGGACTATGCCGAACACCTCAACCTCGCCGGTGACGCCGGCTTCGGCTACCCCGCCGAACGCGTCGCCATCGACGAGCCGGGCCGCACCCTCTGGGCCAAGGTCGACCTGAGTTTCTGAAGCGACACCTGCGCAGCCGATCCGTGAGTCGGCTGCCGTGCTCCACCTGAAAGCCAACCGACAATTGAAAAAACAGGAGTTGATCATGAAGAAATCCCTGCTCTTCGCAGCCTGCCTGCTGGCCCTTCCCCTGGCCCAGGCGGCCCAGGAACCCGAGGCGGTGTTCACCCGCGCCTGCGGCATGTGCCACAACGGGCAACTGCCCACCGCTCCGAAAAAAGGCGATGCCGCGGCCTGGAAACCCCGCCTGGAAAAGGGTGACGAGGTACTCGTGCAGCACGTGACCCAGGGCTTCAACGCCATGCCGCCGCGCGGCCTGTGCATGGATTGCAGCCCCGAGGACTACAAGGCCGTGATCCACTGGATGGCCCAGTAACGCTGTGCCTGGGTTCGCTCCCGGCGGGCGAACCCATCCACCGCCCTCGCCCCAATGCAGAGACCTGCCCGCCCACACCTGAAGAGCGCCCGTCGTAGACCAGGCTCCCTGATCGCCTGGATGCTCTACGCCTGCGTCCTGTACAGCGCGTTCGCCTGCAGCCTGGGGCATGGCCAGCAGAGCGGCCTGGCGCTGAGCGGTATCGGCGGGCTCTACTGCACAGCCAACGGCGACCTGGGTGCGTCACCGAGCAAGACTCCGGCCGGCACCGGCGGCGCTTCGTCGATGCCGGCCATGGGCTGCCCGCTGTGCAGCGCCTTCACCCTCACCACCCTCCTGCTGGGCGGCCTGTTGCTGCCTGGCAGGCCTGGCGGCCATCCACCGCACCCCGGCGTCGTCGAGGGCCATACCCACCCTCGCCTCACCTGGCCCTCGGCCAACCCCCGCGCCTCCCCCGCCTGACCTTCCCTTTCCCTGCACCGGCAGTCGCTTGCCGCTACACGGCGGCCGCTGCCGTTCGACTGACACCCGGCCCGCGCGCCTTCGCCGAGAAGGCACGGCGCCGGGTACCCTGAAGGAGACAGGTCATGAACGACACCAAGGTACTGGTTCTGCCGATCGCCGAGGGCACCATCGGCAATCCCGCCCGCGCGTCCACGGCGCAGCGCATTGCCGGGATCAGACGCTGGGGAGCGATCGTCTGGCGAGACCATGAGAAACCGGGAGGCGTGCGGCGCGAGTACCTCGCCTCCAGCCGCGAGGGCCGCACGCTGTTCGTGGCGAATCTGCTGGAAGGGGCTTACGTCGAGTTCGCCATCGCCTACCAGCGGCAGGGGCGCATCAAGATGCGTCGCTACTACCGGGTCACGGCCGTACTCCCGGACGCCCTGCACCTGCTGGAGGTGCGCCAGGACGACCTGCCTTGCAGGGCCGTCCGGGCGGCCTAGGGACGCGCGATGATCTGCTGCGGCATGCGCCGTGAGGCGCATCACAATGCCTGGGTGGCGGCATTCCTGGCGATCGTGCTCAAGGTCATGGCGTTGCCGATGGCCACGGCCTTCGGATCGCTCAGCCTGGAGCAACTGCTGGCCGGGAGCTTCTGCTCGTCGGGTGGTTTGCAGCAGAGCGCCCTGGTACTCGACAAGGACAGTTCCGGCTCGCCCGACGCAGGTGGCACGTCCCACTGCTGCTGCTCACAATCCGTCGGCGCGGCCCCCCTGCCGCCGTCGCCTCTGGCTGCACCGGGGCGGCTCGCGGCACTGCGCCCGACGCCCGCCGCCCATCCCTTCGCCGTCTCGCCCCGCGAGCGCTGGCCCTCGATCAACCCCCGAGCCTCTCCCGTCCTGCCTGGCTGCCCCTGATAGCAACCCCTCGGGCACGGGCTTCAACGCCCATCCGCCCCGAGGTAGACCACGCCTCTGCAAGGACGACACGACATGCTCCACAACAGGCTTGCCACCCGAAGAAACGACCTTCCGACGCCATCCCTCCCCAGCCCCCAACGAGGGGCAGGAGGACAGATGCGCTCGCCGACCCTTGCCACCCGCCCAAGCGGAAGCCGTGGCGACTTTCTGCTGCCCTTTCCCGACTACCCCTGCAACGCACGCAGCTTCGTGCACCTGGACGCACGCCTGCTGCCCTACTGGCACACCCTGTTCGATGTGTGCCCGGCTCTGCTCAAGCTGGACGCACCGGAGGGCCTCAATCTGTTCCGCAGCTTCATGACCTGGGCCTACCGCCGCCATCCCCCGCTGGACTGGACCTACTACCTGAGCGTCTGCCGCTGGCTGCTGGAGTCCGAGTACCGGCAACAGGTGCACGAGGAGCATGTGGAGGCGTTCATGGCAGCCGCCGCGGCACGCTGGGTGAACACCGACGACAGCCAGGCCCGGGGGCTCATCCTCATCTGGCGTGAAACCGCGGTGACGGTGACCGACTGGAAGGTCGCGCCCCGGGCGCTTGCGATGGTCGAGGCCGAGGAGGGGCTGCCCGCACCCCACTGGGACTTTGCCTGGAGCCCGCTGGCCGGGCGGGGAGCGAACGGGTTCCGGCGCTGGTTGCCGATTCCCGGCTGAGCCGGCTGCGACAGCCCGCCGCAGCCGCCGCCCGAGGCGTCACGGCGCGCGACGGCGGGTGGGGCTGTGTCAGGCTGTCGCAGTGGCGGCAACCAGGCCCGCCCCTAGAGTTCGACTGCCGAGGGCGGATGCAGGAAAGAGGCTTCCACGGTTAGCCCGAAGCAGCGACAAGGAGCGGGGACGCTCTGCAAAACCAGCCCTCTTCACGGAGGGCTTTTTATTGTGCGCAGGGTGCGACAGGCTGCCGCACCCAATGGCAGCTAGCTGACGGCCTCTGGGCTCGACGCCCGCCTGCGCAACGAGCGTGGCAAGTTGTCGCATCTCGCCCGTCAAAGGCCCGGGTGCTAACGTTTCCGTGACACGACGGTTTCCTTGGCAGGTACGTCTGGTCAAAGGCCGGGGCTCAAAAAGCCTCGGCCTTTTCACATCACGCAAAAGATAAAGGTGCGCAACGCTGCCACCTGCCGGCAGGGTGTGCGCCCGGCCGGCATTGTGCGCTTTGACCCTGCGCGGAGCTGATCGAGGTGGGTGGATGACGCTCTTTCCATCCACCAAAGGGTGCTACCGACGAACGCATTGCATGGGCCGTGGCAGGCCTGTCGGTCGGGTGCAACCCAACAACGCCGGTACCAGGCACTCGCGGGTTTCACCCGCCCTACGCCGATCCGGGCTGCCTCTTTTGCGGGAGCGGACTCATCCGCGATCAGCCTCGCCAACAAACCGTTGGGCCTCGCTGCGCTTGGCGCCAACCTACGGCGCCCCCCCACCCACGATGCCCACCCATGCGTAGGGTGGATGGCGCTGTTTTCATCCACCAAACGATGCCACCGACGAACGCATTGCATGGGCCTTGGCAGGCCTTTAGGTCGGGTGCAACCCGACAACGCCGGTACCAGGCACTCGCGAGTTACACCCGCCCTACGCTGATCCGGGCTGCCTTTCTTTTGGGAGCGGATTCATCCGCGATCAGCCTCACCGCTGGCCTCCGGCCCTCCGATTGACACCCCGCCCCCGAATCCATAACGTTGCCCCGCTGCCCAACCTGGGGAGCCGGGATTGGCGTCCCGATCAAGAGAAGGAGCATGGGCCTCGGTTCAGCTCCTGGCATGGTCGCACCCGTGTTTTTCATGGGAGGACCGTGCAGGGCATCTTCGGATGCGCCGGTTCTCTTGACGGTTACGCCAACCTGCACGGTCCGCCCACCCTGATTGGCGTCAGGGAGCGGTTCTTGGCTCCAAGAGGCTACGACCATGAACTCCATCAAACTCCCCCACCCGCACCTGCCGCTCCTGCGCATCAAAAAGGAGAGATCGGCATGAACAGCGACCTCGAACACCGCCGCCTGCATGAACTCGTCGACCGCCTGGAATCGCGCCTGAATACAGTCCAGGTGCTCGCCGAGGTCATCCTGGACAACGCCGCCATGCGCGAAGGCATACCCGGGCCCTACCTGGATGACGTGCGAGAGGCCGCGCTGATGGAGGCGGTGATTCACCTTTCCCGCAGCAACCAGGAAGACTTCCAGCACGTGGCGAAGCTGGCGCAGTTGCCGCTGCGTTGAGGGTGATGTGGCTTTACGGCCAGGGTCCACCTGCAAGAGGCCGGGGCTCAAAAACCTGGCCTCCCCCTATTACCCAACCGCTAGATATCCGCGACCCTGCCACCGCTGAAGAAGCCCTGAGCAACCACACCGGTTCCATTGGTGGAGTTCTGGCTGGTGCCCCATGTGCTTAGGTGCCCCATCTTCGCCAGCGACTGGATCATCAGGCTGACGGAGCCGGAGACCGAGTGCTGGTAGATGCGCAGCCCCGTTCGCGAGTCGGTCAGCGAGGGCTCGAAATCGAGATCGTTGGTCTCGCAGAGCTGTAACAAGGTAGCGAGAACAGCCTTGGAGAGCGGCGTTTCGTCGTCGTCGCCGATCACGACCGAGATTTCCTTGGCCGTCTTGATGCTGCCTAGGTTGCTCAACGCTTGGAGGAAGGGGGCTTCGACGCTCTGCGTCCAGCTCTGTGCACTGAACGTACTGCTGATATGGGTCACGAAGATCTTCGGTGGGACTATCACCCCCACCCCGACGCAACCGGACAACCCGTCCGTCCAGAGTGATAGGTCGTTGTGGCCGGTTGTGTCGAGCACGACCCATTCGTTCAACCCTACCTTTACGCTCGGCATTGGACTCTCCCTCTCCGCGTGTGGATGTTCATCAGTTGCCCGGGGCCGGGACGTGCGCGGCAGTACCCAATCCGGGCTACACGCCAGGCGAGCCTCCGCAGCGGGCCCATCCCTGGCTGGATAGGACAATCCAAGCACATCGGTGCGACGGCGCAACGGCTGTCACCCCACCGGTCGGCCCCATTGCGGGCGGGCGAAAAGTCTGTCTTCCAACTACCTTCCGATAGCAGCAGATGCTGGAGAGACGATGAAGCGGGTGAATCGGCTTTCCCGGGCCACGACCTGTCCACGACACACCGAAGGCGGTACCTATGGAATCAGTCCTGATCGCAGCGGGCGTCTTCGTATGCCTGATACTGGCCTCCCTGCTGATGATGCATTGGTATCCCAAGCTTTCGGCCCGTCACAAAGACGAAGAAACCAACACGGTGGTCCGCCTGGTGGCCAATATCTTCGTGGTCATGACCTCACTGGTGTTCGGCCTCATGATCAATTCAGCAAAGAACACCTTCGAAGCCATCGACACCAACATGCACGCCTACGCCACCAGCCTGATCATCTTTGATCGCACCTTGAAGAATTACGGAGAAGCGGCACAGGAAACCCGCCTGCGCCTGGCTGCGTATGTGGAGCGCGCCATTGCCAATCCCTACCGTGGGGATGAGGCGCTCCAGCATCGGAACAGCCCCGCCACGCAGTTTCTCGACAACATCGGCGTGGCTCTTGCCGCCATCACACCCGGGAGCCGGTATCAGGAAACCCAGCTCACCGATCTTCGTCGCCAATATCACTCGCTCATCGAGCAGCGCTGGAGAATCGTGGAGCAATCCGAAGGCACGATTCCGATGCCGCTGATAGGCATGCTCGTCGCGTGGTTGACGCTTATCTACGCAAGCTTCGGTTATCGGGCGCCACGCAACCCAATGGTGATCGGCATGTTCACCGTGTCCTCCTTGCTGATCGCCACCTCCGTGTATCTGGTGCTGGACATGGACATCCCCTTCCACGGCCCCATCCAGATATCGGACGCCCCCTTGCGCAGGGCATTGGCAGAGATGCAGATGCAGGGGTGACTTCAGCGCATCGCCGGGTGCGGGCGTTCATCTCGGCGGGCAATGGCGCTCTTTCATCCAACGTGCGATGCCGCTCCCGCCCGAAAAGCGAATACCGGGGGCGTAGCGATCACGACGGAACACTTCAAGCCCGTATCGGGTATCCGTCGGGCGAATCGTTCGAACTTATCGGCATGGCCTCTGCCCATTCAGAAGACTCTCGTGTTCTCCAACACGTGTCCCCGCGCCTCGCGAGGCGCTTCTGCGAAGAGGTCCATCATGAGCATGAATCTGCAAGGCAAGAAGGTTCTATTCATCACCGCCAACACCGGGATCGAGCGCGATGAGCTGCTCAAGCCCATGGAGGCCCTGAAGACCCAGGGAGCCAAGGTGATGCATGCGACGGTCAAGGGTGGCGAAGCCCAGACCTGGGTCCAGGACAGTGAAAAAGACGTGACGGTGAATTCGGACACGACCCTCAAGGGCCTGGGCGCGAGCGACTTCGACCTGCTGGTGATCCCGGGCGGTACGGTGAATGCCGATACGCTGCGCCAGGATGCGGACGCCCAACGCCTGGTGCAGGAGTTCGCCTCGGCGGGCAAGCCGGTCGCGGCGATCTGCCATGGGCCCTGGCTGCTGATCGACGCTGGCGTGGTCGACAGCAAATCACTGACCTCCTACTCCAGCGTGCGTATCGACCTGGTCAATGCCGGTGCGAGCTGGGTAGATGCAGAAGTAAAGGTCTGCCCGGGCAAGGGCTGGACCCTGATCACCTCGCGCAACCCCAACGACCTGCCCGCCTTCAACGCGGCCATCGGCAAGGCCCTGCAGGCGGCCTGATCGTCTACAAAGAGCGCCGCCGGGCACATCACGGCGGCGAGCCAGGGTCGCCTCTTTGTGGGAGCGGATTCATCCGCGATCAGCTTCACCGACGAACCGTTGGGCCTCGCTGCGCTCGGCGCCAACCTGCGACGCCCACCCCAACCGGGGTGCCGCCGGGAGCACATGGCGGAGACGGTGATTAGCCTGCAGGTCAGGTGCAACCCGACGCTTGCGATGATGGGTTTCGCTGCGCTCTCGGAGCGCCGCCCGACGCATCCTACGGCGCTGGCACCACCCACTATGCCCACCCATGTGTAGGGTGGATGGCGCTCTTTTCATCCACCGAACGGTGCCACTGGCGAGCACATCGCGTGGTCCGTGAATGCGCGCGCCGGCCCGGTTGAGTCTCCAGCACACACTCGCCCGCCGCCCCCGAACCCGCCTGTTACCCAGGTGCCCGCCGCTGAAGGCGAGCGCGCCGCACCCCAGCCTTTGGCTTGGCTTACAGCCGGCAAGCCTCACCTAGCCTCAACGGACTGTCCAGCAACGCTGGAGAGAAGGAGCAGTTACCCAAACGGCAGTTTGCAGGGAAGAACGCGCGAACCTCTGCAAGATCAGAGCGAACAGGGACACGACATGAACGCCTATTTCAAACCGCTATGCGCCTTCGTTTTGGCAGCCCTTTGCAGCATCGCCCAAGCAGCGACATTGTTGCCGCCAAGCACGGCATTCACGGCCTACGGCATGTTTACATTGCAGTCCGGAACCATCCCGACCACAACCTGCAACATCAGCCTCTCCGGCACGACGGGCACCAGCAACACGGCAAGCATCACCACGGTGAGCATTACCGGCACAGGCTTTTGCCCGGCCATCACTGCCTCCTGGCTGCCCTGGACCTGGACAGCAACGACCACCACGGCGGCGACCCTCTCGGGGGTCAAGCTGTTGGTCTTAGGGAAGTCCTGCACCATTTCCTCCGCGACGCTTAACGGGTCGTGGTCGAACGCCTCCAACACACTTTCCTTCTCGCCCAACCAGTTCTTGGGCGACTGCATCCTCGGGAACCTGCGCTTCAGTCCATCGCCCATGTTCACCGTCGTGCCTTGATCGAAGGTGCCGGGTTACCAGTGCCCGGCACCCACTCGAGTAGCGCGGCGCCGCTCACACCGCGCTATGGGTGGCGAGGTTGCGGTACTGCCCCTTGAAATACAGCAGTGGCTGCGTGGCCGCGGCATCCGGCAGGCTCAACGCCTTCACTTCACCGATCACGATCAGGTGGTCGCCGGCGGCGTGTTCGGCATGAATCTCGCAATCCAGCCAGTGCAGGCTGCCCGCAATGATGGGGTTGCCCAGCGGCGACGCTTTCCAGTCGATTCCATGCCATTTGTCGGTGCCCTTGCGGGCGAACTGGTTGGAAATCGTCACCTGCTCACCCGAGAGGATGTTGACCAGGAAGCGGCCGGCCTGGCGGATTCTGGGGTAGCTGGCCGAACTGCACATGACGCTGAACGACACCAGCGGTGGGCTCATCGACACGCTGTAGAACGACTGGCAGGTGAAGCCGACCGGCTCGCCATCGTGATGCGAGGTGATCACCGTGATACCGGATGCGTAATGCCCGAGCGCTTCGCGAAAGCGGCAGGGCTCGATGGACGTACGAGGGAGTGACATGGCAGGTCCTGGACAGTGGGTGCAGCTCGGAGGTGCAAAGGAGGGTTTGAGCGGCGACGGGCTTCAGCCCTCCCCTGCACCGCGTCCGAATTCAATTCGGCACTAGGCCAGGAGTTCCCTGCGGACGATGTCTGCGCCGGCACTCAGGGCATTGAGCTTGCCCCGTGCAACCCGACGGGACAGGGGCGCCATGCCGCAGTTGGTGCACGGGCAAAGCTTGTCGGCATCGACGAACTGCAGGGCTTTGCGCAAGGTGTCGGCGACCTGCTCCGGGGTTTCGATACTGTCGGATGCCACGTCGATGGCCCCCACCATCACCTTCTTGCCCCGCACGAGTTCCAGCAGCTCCATGGGCACGCGGGAGTTCTGGCATTCCAGCGAAATGATGTCGAGGCTGGACGCTTGCAGCTTGGGAAAGATCTCTTCGTATTGCCGCCACTCCGACCCGAGGGTTTTCTTCCAGTCGGTATTGGCCTTGATACCGTAGCCGTAGCAGATGTGCACGGCGGTTTCGCACTTGAGCCCTTCGACAGCGCGCTCCAGGGCAGCGATGCCCCAGTCATTCACCTCATCGAAGAATACGTTGAAGGCGGGCTCGTCGAACTGAATGATATCGACGCCGGCAGCCTCCAGCTCCTTGGCTTCCTGGTTGAGGATCTTGGCGAACTCCCAGGCCAGTTTTTCGCGGCTTTTGTAGTGGGCGTCGTACAGCGTGTCGATCATCGTCATGGGGCCTGGCAGCGCCCACTTGATGGGTTGCTGGGTCTGCTGACGCAGGAACTTGGCATCTTCCAAGAAGACCGGCTTCTGCCGGCTTACAGCGCCCACGACCGTCGGCACGCTGGCGTCGTAGCGATCACGGATTCGAACCGTCTCGCGCTTCTCGAAATCAACGCCGTCGAGGTGCTCGATGAAGGTGGTGACGAAGTGCTGACGCGACTGCTCGCCATCACTGACGATGTCGATTCCGGCCTGTTGTTGTTCCTGCAACGACAGGCGCAGCGCATCCTGCTTGCCTTCGATCAACGCCTCGTCCTGCAACTTCCAGGGGGACCACAGCGTCTCGGGCTGTGCCAGCCAGGAGGGTTTGGGCAAGCTGCCGGCAGTCGACGTGGGGAGTAATTTTTTCACGATGGATGACCTTGTAGGTTGATGAGTCAAAGAGCGCAGCCGGCGGACCACCGCTGAAGAATGCTGTGGTACGGCTTGATGAAGTGCTCTTCGACGAACTTCCCTTGTTCGATAGCCAGCCGGCTGCGCTCTTCCCGGTCGTAGACAATCCGGGTCAGCGAGTAGTCCTCGTGCTTCAGGCTCGGCTGATAGGATTTGCCCGCCGCAGAGTTCGCGTTGTAGATCTCGGGCCGGTAGATCTTCTGGAAGGTATCCATCGTGCTGATGGTGCTGATCAGTTCAAGGTTGGTGTAGTCACCCAGCAGGTCGCCGGCAAAGTAGAAGGCCAACGGCGCCACGCTGTTCGGCGGCATGAAGTAGCGCACCTTGAGGCCCATCTTCTGGAAGTACTCATCCGTCAGGGAGTACTCATCCTGCAGGTATTCGAAGCCCAGTACGGGGTGCTGGTTTTCAGTGCGGTGGTAGGTCCGGCTGCTCGAAACGCTCAGGCAGATGACCGGCAATTTCTTGAAGTGCGCCTTGTACGCATCCGAATTCACGAAGCACTTGAACAGCTTCCCGTGCAGCCCGCCAAAATCGTCTGGCGTGCTGAAGCCGGGCTGACTCTTGTTGTGTTCCAGCAGCAGTACGCTGAAGTCATAGTCGCGCACGTAGGAAGAGAAGTTATTCCCCACGATGCCTTCGATACGCTCGCCGGTCTTGCGGTCGACGATATTGGTTTTCAATATCTCGATCAGCGGCAGCGCATTGTCGCTGCCCGCCACATCGATATTCATTTCAACGGAAATGATTTCCAGCTCGACGGCATAACGATCGCCCTTGGGGTTGTCCCAATGCGCCAGGGCATTGAAACGGTTGTCGATCATTTTCAACGCGTTGCGCAGGTTCTCCTGGCGGCTCTCGCCCCTGGCCAGGTTGGCGAAATTGGTGGTGATCCGCGTGTTCTCGGAGGGGTGGTAATGCTCGTCGAAACGAATGCTTTTAATGGCAAAGGTGAAGTCGTTGTTCATCGCAATCCGGCACCTGAATACGTGAGAGAAACCTGAGTCTGCTCTGTACTTGCACAGCACTTTTCAGCTTTCTTCTGGTTGTTTCCGCTCAGCGATATTTAGATTCACTGAAAGTAAAACCATTCTATGCAGCGCCATTAATTGATTGAAAATGAAATGATCTCAGCGGGTCATTAGTCACGCTCATGACGTCATCCACGGGTTTTAACGGCCGGATGATCAGGCTCTGGAATGCCCACTGCCCCTGTAGAGAAAAAGCGATAGGCGGGCAGGACTCCGAAAGCGACCAGGCCGGCATCAGTGGGAGTTCTTGCAGCTGATGACGCTGACGCAGCGGCCCACTGCGTCGCGCTGGAAGGCGTTTATTGCTAGGCTGCGCCAACCTGCCTCCAGCTCCCTAGGAGCCCCCATGCCCTCCCCGCATCCCACCGCCTCGGCGGAGCCTTCTTCGGCCGTTTCCGGCAGCTCGGGGAATGACCTTTCCGACATCGAACTTCTGCACCAGATCAGCATCGCCCTGATTGGCGAGCAGGATCGCGAAGCGCTCTACGGCAAGATCGTCGACGCGGCAGTGACCATCACCGGCTCGCAGTTCGGGACGATGCAGCGGCTTTGCCCTGATGGCCACAGCTCAGGGCACGGGGGTGAACTCCAGCTTCTGTGCTCACGCGGGCTGCCGCCCGAGGCAGTTGGCTTTTGGCAATGGGTGAGCCCCAACGCCTACAGCAGCTGCACCATGGCGCTGAAGCTCGGCGAGCGGGCGGTGATCCCCGACTTCGAGCAATGGGACGCCATCGCCGGCACCGAAGACCTGCTCGCCTTCCGTCGCACCGGCATCCGCTCCGCCCAGACAACGCCACTGATTTCACGCAGCGGCAACCTGCTGGGGATGATCTCCACGCACTGGCGAGAGCCCCACGAGCCCTCGCAGCGGGACCGGCGCCTGCTCGACATCCTGGCGCGGCAGGCGGCCGACCTGCTGGAGCGCACGATAGCCGAGGAGGCCTTGCGCCAGGCCGAGGTCGACCTACGCGGCCTCAACGAGACGCTGGAGCAGCGCGTGGCCGAGCGTACGGCCGAGCTGATGCATGCCGAGGAAAAGCTCCGCCAGTCCCAGAAAATGGAAGCGGTCGGCCAACTGACCGGTGGCCTCGCCCACGACTTCAACAACCTGCTGGCGGGGATCGCAGGCTCCCTGGAGCTGATGGGCAAGCGCATTGGCCAGGGCCGCGTCAACGACATCGACAAGTACATGGCGATGGCACAGAGCGCCACCAAGCGCGCCGCAGCGCTGACCCACCGGCTGCTCGCCTTCTCGCGCCGGCAGACGCTGGAGCCCCGCCCCACCAATGTGAACGCACTGGTGCATGGGATGACGGAGCTGATCAACCGCACCGTGGGGCCCGCCATCCAGCTTGAAACGCGAAACGCCCCGGAGCTGTGGCCGGCGTTCGTCGACGCCAGCCAACTGGAGAACGCCCTGCTCAACCTGTGCATCAACGCCCGCGACGCCATGCCGAATGGCGGCTGCATCACCCTCAGGACGGCCAACCTGGCGCTGGACCACGAGGCGGCCCAGGTCCACGACATGCCGGAGGGGTATTACCTCAGCCTGTGCGTGAGCGACACAGGCACCGGCATGACGCCCGATGTGATGGCCCATGCCTTCGAGCCCTTCTTCACCACCAAGCCCATCGGCCAGGGCACCGGGCTGGGGCTTTCGATGATCTACGGCTTCGCCCAGCAATCCGGTGGACAGGTGCGCATCAGCTCCACGGTGGGTGAAGGCACCCGGGTGGTGATCTACCTGCCCCGCCACGACGGCGACGCCCCCGATGATGAGCATGCGCCCTGCGTAACCGACACGGCGATCACGCAGCACGGCGAGACGGTGCTGCTGGTGGACGACGAGCCGGCGGTACGCATGCTGATGGCCGATGTGCTGAACGAGCTCGGCTACACGGTGATCGAGGCGGCCGACGGCGCTGCCGGGCTGAAGCTGCTGCGCTCCGATGTGCTGATCGACCTGCTGATCACAGACGTGGGCCTGCCCGGCGGCATGAACGGGCGGCAGATGGCCGATGCCGGCCGCGAGCTTCGCCCCGGTCTCAAGACCCTGTTCATCACCGGCTACGCCGAGAGCGTATTCACCGGCAATACCCCGCTGCAGCCGGCCATGCACGTGCTGACGAAGCCCTTTTCCGTGGATGCCCTCGGCAGCCGGGTGCGCGAGCTGCTGGCGCTTTAGCGGCCCCGTTCCGCCGCGCAAGGGCGCTGCCCAGGGCGATTGGAATCGCCCCGGCCTGGGCCGCAGTAACCCATGGAATACCGACACGGCCGCGCCGCATAATCAGCCGCACCGCTTCCAGAACCCCATGAGATGACACCGCCTGCGCACCGCGACCCGACGCCCTGGGCCGTCTTCCTGATCTTCCTGCGCCTCGGGCTCACCAGCTTCGGTGGGCCGGTGGCGCACCTGGCCTATTTCCGTGACGAGTTCGTCACGCGCCGGCGCTGGCTGAGCGAGCGCAGCTATGCCGACCTGTTGGCGCTTTGCCAGTTTTTGCCCGGGCCGGCCAGCAGCCAGGTGGGCATGGCGCTGGGGCTCGGCCGTTGCGGCTACCTCGGCGCACTGGCGGCCTGGGTGGGCTTCACCCTGCCATCGGCGGTGCTGCTGATGCTGCTTGCCCTGGGCATCACGGAGCATGGCGATGCCATTCCCGAGGGTGCCGTGCACGGGCTGAAAGTGGTGGCGGTGGCCGTGGTGGCACAGGCGGTGTGGGGCATGGGACGCAACCTGTGCCCGGACGCGCCGCGCGTGGCGATCATGGCCGTGGCGGCGGGGCTCGCCTTGCTGGCGCCCCTGCCTGGAGCCAGGTGGCGATCATGCTCGGCGCCGCGGTGCTGGGGCTGCTGGTGTTCCGCCCGCCCCCGGGTGCCGCCCATGACCCGCTGCCGATCCGCATCGGCAAGCGCTCCGCCGTGCTGTGGCTGGGGTTGTTCTTCGCCCTGCTGGTGGCCTTGCCGCTGTTGAGCCGGCTCTACCCTGCCCCCTGGCTGGCCATCATCGACGCCTTCTACCGCAGCGGTGCCCTGGTGTTCGGCGGCGGCCATCTGGTGCTGCCGGTGCTGCACAACGAGGTGGTGCCGCCGGGCTGGGTCAGCGAGACAACCTTCGTGGCCGGCTATGGGGCCGCGCAGGCGGTTCCGGGGCCGCTGTTCACCTTCGCGGCATTCCTGGGCGCGGCCATGAGCCACTTCCCGTCGCCCTGGGTGGGCGGGCTGGTTTGCCTGGCGGCGATCTTCCTCCCTGCCTTCCTGCTGGTGGCCGGCACGCTGCCGTTCTGGGAGCAGGTGCGCCACAGCACCCGCATGCAGGCGGCGATGATGGGCCTCAACGCCGCCGTGGTCGGCCTGCTGCTGGCCGCTCTCTACGACCCGGTATGGACCAGCGCCATCCACCAACCGGCGGACCTCGCCCTGGCACTGCCCGCGCTACTGGCGTTGACGTGGCTGAAGCTGCCGCCCTGGCTGGTGGTGATCGCCAGCAGCGCGGCGGGTTGGGCGTTGTCGGTGGTGGGCTGACGGTCGCGTTTCACATCCCGCCTGGGTGCTCGAACGGAGCTCCGTTGGTGCACAGGAAGAGCGCTGTCCACCCTACGAAAGCCACTCCGCAGCCATGCCTGGATGTAGGGTGGATGTCGCTTTTTACATCCACCAAGCGCGCTTGACCGGGGCTCCGTTGGTGGACAAAAAAGCGTTGTCCACCCGAAAAGCAGCTCCGCAGTCTTGGGCTTCGGCCTATAGGGCTGGTCGCGGTTCAGGCCGCGTGGCGTTGCAGATCCTGCTTCATGGATTTCTTCAGCGCTTCCATCTCGGCTCCCAGCTCGGCCAGTTTCTGCTTGCCCAGCAGCTTGGCGGCCTTGGGGAACATCTCGGTTTCCTCTTCCTCGATGTGGTGCTCCAGCAGCTCCTTGAGCACCTTGGCGCGGCCGGCGAATTCGAGGGAAGACGGCGAGGTCTGCTTGAGGTCCGGCAGTACCAGGGAATCGACCGTGCGGTGCTCCTCCTTGGCCTCGGCCGACATGATGGTCTCGTCCTTGCCGCCGGCGGCTTTGAAGGCCGGATAGAAAATCTGTTCTTCGAGGGTGGTGTGCACCAGCAGCTCCACCTCGATCTTGCGCAGCAGCTCGGTGCGCGTCTTCACCCCGCGCTCCGTGGTGCTGCCGAGTCGTTCGAGAAGGGCTTTCACGGTGACGTGGTCCTGCTTGAGCAGTTCGATCGCATTCATGGTCATGTCCTCATCGGTTGTGGAGGCCGGTTCATGCCGGCGCCTCTCATAAGAACTGACGCGTGTGCCCTCGGCTTGTTCAAGGTGTTTGCAGGGCCGGGGAAGTTGGATTGGCATCGCGCCCACCCGGTTGGCGTCCGGCCAGGAGCGGTACTACTGGTTCGAACAGCGCTTCGTCATGGTGATGTACGAGAAAGACTGGCCATCGATATTGAACATCTGCGGCACCTCTCCCACCTGGATGAAGCCTGCCTGCCGGTAGAGGGCAATGGCTGCTGCATTGCTGCCAAGCACTTGCAGGTCGATCCACTCCAGCAGGGCCGTGGATGCAGCCCATCGCCCAGCCTGCTCGATCAGCAAAGCGCCCAACCCACGGCGTCGGTGGGCACAGTGCACACCCATGCCCAGCAGGCAGCGATGAGTCGCGTAGCGCTCGGCGTGGCTGCGGAGGTCGATGTGCCCGGCGATCTGCCCATCCTCGGCTCGCGCGACCCAGGCCCGGCGCCAACCGGGCTCGCCGAGCGCTATCTCCAAGCCAGCGCGGAACGCCGCTTTCCGCTCAGGCGGGTAGGAAGAAGCGCTACGCGACAAAGGCTGGAAATAGCCGACTTCCGGCGAGCCGTTCTCGCGCAGGTGATCGTCGAGATAGGCCATGAACGCATCGAAGTCGGCAGGTGAAACAGCGTTTATGGAGTATGTCTGCATGAATGAACCGCCTGTTGGCCAAGGTGTTTCAAGAGTGCCGGCTGCCGGGGTGTTTTGATTGACCAGCGGCTAAAACCATTCGATATGCAGCTATCCATCAGCCGCAGCGTTTTTTACACAGCCAGGGCCGCAAGCAGCCTGCTGTGATCCCCGGCGTTCAACCAGAAGAAGTACCACAGCCCCAGGGTGCTTTGACTAGCCCACCACCAACCCACGCACCCTCGCCACCAGCGCTTCGAGGGTGAAGGGCTTGGTCAGCACCTCCATCCCCGGGCCGAGGTAGCTGGGTTCGAAGACGGCATTTTCGGCGTAGCCGGTGATGAACAGGGTCTTCAGGCCGGGGCGAATTTCCCGCCCGGCGTCTGCCATCTGCCGGCCATTCATGCCACCGGGCAAACCGACGTCGGTGATCAGCAGGTCGATGTGCACATCCGAGCGCAGTACCTTGAGCCCAGCCAGGCTGTCGGCCGCTTCGATCAGGGTGTAGCCCAGGTCGCCCAGGGCTTCCGTCAGCAGCATGCGCACCGACGGCTCGTCGTCGACCACCAGGATGGTTTCGCCGGTTTCGGCACGGGCGGAAGGGTTGCCGGGCGTCTCGGCCTCCTCCCCGCTCATGTCGCCGTGATAGCGCGGGAGGTAGATGCTGACGGTGGAGCCCCGACCCGGCGTCGAGTGGATGCGCACCTGCCCGCCGGATTGCTGGGCGAAGCCGTAGATCATCGAGAGGCCCAGGCCGGTGCCCTGGCCGATGGGTTTGGTGGTGAAGAACGGATCGAAGGCCTTGGCCATGGTTTCCGCCGTCATGCCGATGCCGTTGTCGGCCACCGACAGGCACAGGTATTCACCCTCGGGGAGGTCGAGTGCGCGGGCCGCACTCGGGTCCAGCATCAGGTTGGTGGTTTCAACCGTGATGGAGCCGCCCTCGGGCATGGCATCGCGCGCGTTGAGGCACAGGTTGAGCAGCGCATTCTCCAGTTGGCTCGCATCCACCAGCGCACGCCACAAGGTGGCCGCGCCGGAGGTCTCGACACGGATGCTGGGCCCCACGGTGCGCTGGATCAGCTCGGTCATCCCGGCAATCAGCAGGTTCACGTCGGTGGCCCGCGGAGCCAGCGTCTGCCGCCGGGAGAAGGCCAGGAGCCGATGGGTCAGGGCCGCTGCTCGCTTGGCCGCGCCCTGGGCGGTGCCGATGTACCGTTCGATGTCCTGCCAGCGCCCCTGGGCGATGCGCAGGCCCATCAGGTCAAGGGCGCCGGAGATGCCAGCCAGCAGGTTGTTGAAGTCGTGGGCCAGGCCGCCGGTGAGCTGACCCACGGCTTCCATCTTCTGCGACTGTCGCAACTTTTCCTCGGCCTGCATCAGCTCGGCCGAACGCTCGGCGACCCGCTGTTCCAGGGTGTCGGTGAAGGCACGCAGGGCGGCGATCGCCCGGTCGCGCTCGGCCTCGACGGCGCGGCGCCCTTCGACGTCGATGAGCACGCCGGGGAAGTTGAGCGGGCTGCCGTCATCGGCCAGCTCCACGCGCCCGTTCGCTTCGATCCAGTAGTAATTGCCGTCTCTGCGACGGACCCGGTACTGGTGGGCGTAGGCGCCGCCACGGGCGATGACTTCGTCTATTGCCGCGATCAGGCCTTCGCGGTCCTCGGGGTGCACGTTGGCAATGATCTGTTCGAGGGCAAGGCCCTCGCGGCCCAGCGCCGGGTCCAGGCCGAAGGAGTCGGCGAAGGGCTTGTCGACGGTGAAGCTATCGGTGGGCAGGTGCCAGTGCCAGGTACCGATGATGGCGCCGGCCGCCAGGGCCAGTTGCACGCGCTCGCCGTTCTCGCGGGCCTGGGCCTCGCTGATGCGCAGGCGCTCCTCGGCGTCACGCCGCTGGGTGACGTCGCTGAAGATGATGGCGATCTGGCGCTCGGCCGGCTCGCCGATCCGCACCGCGCGTACGTCGAACCAGCGCTCGAAGGCCTTGGCGTAGTTTTCGAAATTGGCCGGCTCGCCGGTCTTCGCCACATGGCCGTAGGTTTCGAACCAGAAGCGCTCGAGATCGGGGGCGAACTCGGTGACCCACTTGCCGCGCAGGTTCACACCCGACTCGCGCTCGAACGCCGCGTTGGCCTCGACGAAGCGGTAGTCCACCGGCTCGTCGTTTTCGTCGAACTTCACCTGCACGATGGCGAAGGCCGCCTCGGTGGTTTCCAGCACCGTTCTGAAACGCTCCTCGCTGCGCAGCAACGCCGCCTCGGCGGTGCGTACCTTGGTGCGGTCCAGCATCGCGCCGATCATGCGCAGCGCCCGGCCTTGCGCGTCCCGGATCACATGGCCGCGGTCGAGCACCTCGGCGTAGGAACCATCGTGGCAGCGGAAGCGGTAACCGTCCGACCAGGCCGTGCCGGTGCCGTCGATCACCGCGTGGATGGAGGCGCTGATGCGCTCCCGGTCATCGGGGTGGATCTGCGCGATCCACCAGTCGCCCGTCGGCTCGACGCTATTGGCGGGGTAACCGTAGGCGTGCTCCAGGGCATCGTTCCACAGCACGTGGTTGGCGAGCAGGTCCCAGTCCCAGATGGCGTCGTTAGTGGCCTTGGCGGCCAGGCGGTAACGTTCCAGGGTTTCGTCCCGCGCGAGTTCGGCGGGTTGCCGCATACCCGCCTGCGCCGCATCCAGCGCGGCGCGCAGGCGGGCGACCTCGGCCTGCAGTTCTTCTCGGGTCAGGTTGTTCAGGGTCCGGTACTCGCGTGTGGTGTTGGATGGACGGAGGGGTCGCATCGGGTGCGCCTGCATCAGACCAAAATCCAGGCCGGTTTGCACGAGGTGGCTGTGCCGCTGGGGATTCGACGCATTGCGCGCGCACAAATCGACCAGGCCGTTGTCTTTAGTTGCTCGGACTCCCAGGGTGCCCCATGCCTCTCGTCACAGAACCCACCCGCACGCCCCGGCGCAAGGCCCAGCGCCAGCCCCGGCAAAGCCGTGGCGAGCAGCGCGTCACGGCCATCCTGAAGGCCTGCGAGCGGCTGTTGGTGGAGGAAGGCGAAGCGGCGCTCGGCATGCACCGGATCGCGGCGGAAGCGGAGACCTCCATCGGCTCGCTCTACCACTTCTTCCCGAACAAGCAGAGCATGCTCCTCGCCCTTTCCGAACGCCACGAGCTGGCCATCCAGGCGATCGCCGAGGAGATTGGCCGCATCGACGATGCCACCTGGCAGGGCGCCAGCGCGGAGCGACTGGTCGCCCTGCTGGTCAAGCCACTGCTGGATTATGTGGCGCAGAACCCGGTGCTGCTGTCCCTGATCCGGCTCGACAGGGCAGCGGGCAAGTCCCCCACCGACACCCCCGTCCAGCCCCTGCTGCAGGCCTTGTGCATACGCATCCTGGCGCTGCGTCTGCCAGCCACCGACGAGCGTGCCAGGAAGGTCTATGCGGCCACCCTGCTCGGCCTGCCCCTGGGCCTGGTGACCGACCTGATGGTGGATTACGACAAGGACATGCGAGCCGCGGTGCTGCACGAGGAAATCCCCCGGGCGCTCACCGCCTACATCCAGGCCATCGAGGCGAGCCAGGGGCGCGACGCCTCCTGAGGTGCCGGGCGCCTGCAGGCGCCCGGCTCGTCACAGCCAGGTGGACAGGGTGACCGAGCCGAACTGGTCGTGCTCCTGCTGGGTCTTGAACTCATGGCTGCGCCAGACGTTGGCGAACGACAGCTGCCAGCGGTCCCACAGCATGGCGACCCCCAACTGAGCGTCGCCCACCCACTTCTCGCGGTCCACGGAATGGCTGTCCTTGAAGGTGTTGCCGTCCAGCAGCATGTTGTGGGCCATGAAGCGCCCTTCGAGGTTGGCGAACACGAACCAGCCGAAGCCTTCACCGGGCTTGAAGTACTGCGCGCCGCTGGGCGCCGGCGTGACGGCGGGTTGGCTCAGGCTGCGCGCAAGCCCCTGGCCGAAGCGCACGCCCGCGCCGGTGGACGCGTAGGTGTAGAGGTTGCCCACCGCGCCCCCGACGCTGGGGCCGTATTCCAGCTCCAGGCCACCCAGCTGATGCTGCAGCCACCAGCGTTTCTCGTAGCCCAGGTTGACGAAGGGTTCGTTCTCCAGCTGGTTGTCCCAGCCTTCCGGCGCATCGCTGCCGGTGACCTTGTGCACCGCCCGCTGCAATCGCTTGCCGCCCGCGCCCTGGCCGACCAGGCCGGCGTCGAGGGTGAAGGTGTCGCTCATGCGCAGCCCTTCCCGCTGCTCATCGGCGAACAGTGTCACCCCGCCGAACACCAGCCCGGCGTAGGGGCGGTCCTGCTCCTGCAGCTCGGCGGTCTCGATCTCCTCGGGGGTGTAGAGCTGATGGCCGAAGCGGTAGGCCGCGTAGCTCAGGTCGCTGGTGGACCAGCCGGGCAGCACGCCTGCCAGGTTGCGCGTCCAGTGCGCCTGCTCGGGCTCGAAAGCCAAGGAGCCCTCGATGCCGTTGGTATAGTGGCCGTCCTGGCCACCGGTAAACACATCGTTTTCGACCTTCAGCGAAAAGACTTCGGCGTTCACGCCGCTGGCAACTAGCAGGGAAGTGACGAACATCGCGCTGATAGCGGAGGCTTTCATGGGGGGCTCCAGGTTGTTTTTAGTGGCTTCCGAGGGGCAGGCGGCTGGGCCGCAAAGCTATGAAAGCCGGCGCGAAAAACCGTTCAACAAAAATAGACGATGGATTCTAGTTTCCGGCCAAGACCAGGCCGTGCGTGCCTTGCAGCGCTTCTAACCCCGCCGCCCCGCCCGTCACCCCAGGACGGGCCGGGCTGAACCGCACCCGCTCATGGGCCTCCAATGCACCAGGAACGCAGTGGAGACCAGCATGATCAGCTATCACGGGCAGGCCATCGTTTCCTTCAGCGCGCGGGCGGGCCAGATGCTCGGCATCCAGAGCCGGCGAACCGAAATCGGGCTCGAAGAAACCGCCCCGGGCGTCTTCAATCTCACCTGTGGGCTGAACCTCAGGGGTGCTGAAGAGGTTCGCATCACGCTGCCCGAGCGGCAGCACATCAGCGGCACGGTGGCCGCACAGGAAGGCCAGGTCGTGACCCTGGTGGCAGGGCAGGAAACCACGCCCAGCCGCCCCGAGCAGGCCAGGCACCAGGAGCAACGTGGATAGCGCAGGCAGCGCTGCCAGCAAGGAGGAGCTGCAGATGACCAGGTACGAAGGACAAGCCATCCTCACCTACACGGGAACCCATGGCGAGCTTACCGGCACCTTCCAGCGCCGAACGCGCATCCTTCTGAAGCGCACGGCACCCGGCGTCTACGACATCACCTGCAGCGCCGACCTCAGGCAGGCCGGCGAGGTGACGGTAGCCCTGCCCAACGGCCAGACCTATAAGGGCAAAGTGCTCTGCCAGACCGGCCAGACCGCGACCCTGGTGATCTCGAGCGATGAGCCGGCCTACCGCGGCTTGGGCGGGTTGCTGGGGTAAGGCCCGAACTCATCCGCTGATGCCGATCAGCCTTCCACCTGCGGCGTGCTGAACCCCGCTGCATCAGGGGCTCATGTCGGCCTGGAGCGTCGGGGCTCACGCCGCCACAGCCAAGCGCTTGAACCATCAAGGCGTAACGGCTTCACCCCGGAAGCGTTGCAGCTCTTCACGGGTCACCTTGCGGTCACCGTCGGCGTCGGCCAGCAGCATCATGTCGACCGAAGCCTTCACATACTCCTGCTCGGTCACCTTGCCGTCGTGGTTGCCGTCCCAGTACTCCAGGGTCTTCTGCGAAACCGACGCCAGCACCTCTGCGGGCCAGACCATCTCGGGGGCACTCTCGGCAGCGGTGTAGGCGGCGATCTCATCCACCTTGAGCACGCCGTCGCCATTGCTGTCCATGGTGCGGAAGGTCTTGGGGGCGGCAGCCTGGGCTTCCGCCACGGACAGCGCGCCATCGCCGTCGGTGTCTTCCGAGCGGAAGATCTCATCCACCGAGGCCGCCGCTACATGGGTGGCGGCCAGCGTGAACAGCAAGCCGGCGGAGAACATCCGAGTGAGCGATAGCATGTGCAACTCCCTGTAGAAAACGGCGGCGACTCGGGCAGGCGCCCTCCCCGCACGCAGAGTAAAAGCTGGGAATCTAGAAGCGCAAAAATGCAGGGTCAATTAGCACATGCGCACTAGCGCTCGACTCACGCGTTGCGAACGATCTCGTCCCAGGCCGTGGGGTTCGGGAACAGCTCCTCGAGAAAGCCGACGAAGGCCTTGACGTTGGGGCTGCCCCGCCGGCTTTCCGGCCATAGCGCGGTGATGGAGGAGCGGTCCACCGCGAACTCGGGGAACAGCGGCGTCAACTCGCCACGGGCCACATAGGGCGCCGCCACATAGGTGGGTGAAATACCGATTCCACCACCCGCAGCCACCACTGCGGCGACCGCGTCGCTGGCGTCGATGACGATGGCCGCATCCGGCACCAGCTCCACCACCTTGCCGTCCACGCTGAAGGGCCAGCGCAATGCCTGGCCCGAGCTCTGATAGCGGAAGTTCACGCAGTCGTGGTTCGCCAGGTCCCTGAGCTCCAGCGGCGTGCCGCGCCTGGCCAGATAGGCCGGTGAGGCGGGCCATCCACAAGATCCACAGCTGCTACCACGAGCACCTGGATGTGGAAGCCCTGGCCCGGGAAGCGCAGATGAGCGTGCCCAACTTCCACCTGCACTTTCGCAAGGTGACCGACACCTCGCCCATGCAATACCTCAAGTCGACACGCCTGCACCAGGCGCGCCTGCTGATGCTGCGCAACGACTTGACGGCCGCCCACTCGGCCTTCCTGGTGGGCTATGAAAGCGCCTCGCAATTCAGCCGCGACTTCAAGCGCCTGTTCGGCCGCACGCCGCTGGCGGAAGTGGCCTGGATGAAACAGGCCTATGCGTTGCCGGCACCGACGAGCCCGTCGCCTTTTGTGTCGTCGCATTGAGTTTCGACCCGATTGGGCCTGGTGTTTGGGCGTGGCCGGTGTACACGTAGTGGGGCCGCCGAGTCGTCCCAGTGCGCGGAACTGCATGAGGTGTTTGCTGGAGGTAAACGGACCGGTAGAGGCGGCAGTTATCCGCCAAAAGCAGACTGTGGACACACTGCCAAGGGCTTTCTAATCTCCACGGAGGTCTTGCCGCTGCTCCTCTGAAAGTAAAGGAAGTACTTGACTGGCTTTATTCCTAACCATTCGCTGCAAACCGACGGCCCTATATGTGAGGCGGCGAACGCTAGGCATCACCAGATCACTCTGAACAAGCCAGCGGAGATGGCAACAATGACCATGGCTGAACTGCTACAGAAAATCCTTGAGTCGCTTCCAGCCGAGGTAGCAAAAGGCTTGGTAGGCGTGGCCGTTGCGGTACTAGCTTGGGTCTGGCTCCGCCTCCAAACGACTCTGCTCGACTATCAAGGCCGTGGCCTCAGAGGTTTGACAGCTCACGTATATGTCGAGCATGCCGTCTTCAACGAGCCCCAAGATCAGGTTGGCGCAGAGTCTCCTGACTCCCCTCAACCTGTCCTTCACATTGAGATCATCAACGAGACAGGCGCGCCAGTTTTCTTAGCGGCTGCGGCATTCCGGCCACGTGTGCGCAGATTTTGCTTCTTCTCGCACGCTGGTGCATCGGTTGCTTCAAACTTTAAGTCCGGCATCTTTAAGAATTCACTACAAATCAAGTTCGGTCTGAACAACAAGACCGCTTACACACTCTTAGACCCTGGCAGCAGAGATAGCACATGGGTCCGATTGAAGACTCCCGTCTCGCCGGAAATGATCGAGAGATCTAAGTGTGGTCAAGTGCTTATAAAATTTGCCACCGAGAGCAGGACAGGAACAGCCGTCGTGCCGGTGTGATATCCATGCCCCCGCTCAAGGCCACTCGTATCTAACAACTTGCTCAAGTCAGTCGCCCCAACCTAGTGACCACTAATGGCCGATAGCAACCTGTCGCAATGAGCAGTTGTCGACCAGAAGCGCACCCAGCCCTCGACTAATGACAAGCCCCTCCGCTTTACTCCAAGGCACCACGCCCACCGAGTCATGCCCTCCCCCATAGGCCATCACATGCACTATTCCGCCGCCGCTCTGGCCATGCTCGACAAGCTGGGAATCCCCGTCGGGCTGGTTGTTGCCAAAGGCCTGCAGGAGTTCACCGAGGCGACCGTTCTGGAGGTGGCCGAAGTCGATGCGAATGGCAGGGAACACCAGCTGGCACCATCCGCCGCCAAAGCCTGGGCAAGGCTCAAATCCGGCGCAAGCGCGGATGGAGTCGACCTGCATATCGTCTCGGCGTTCAGAAGCGTGGCGCGGCAGGTGTCGATTATCGAGAGAAAGCTCAAGGCCGGGCTGAGCCTCGAGCAGATCCTGGCCGTGTCGGCACCGCCACTTTTCAGTGAGCACCACACGGGGCTGGCGGTGGATATCGGCACGCCGGGTTGCCCGGCGCTGGAGACCGAGTTTGAAAACACACCGGCGTTCGCCTGGCTGGAAAAACACGCAGCGGCGTTCGGCTTCCAGTTGTCGTACCCGCGAGGCAACCCGAACGGGTTCGACTATGAGCCCTGGCATTGGCGGTTCATCCCCACCCCGGGCTGAGCAGCCATAACCCAATAAGATCCGTGAAAGGAACGCCTTGGTGAGCGGATTGCGCCTGGCGGCGATATACACGGCATACAGGTGGCCTTTCGCGAGTGGGCTTCGCAGTACGACAATCCGGAGTTCGACGGGCACAACCGGGCCTGGCACGAGGCGTGGCTTGTTGGGAAAACGGCGCCGATCCTGAAGGGTCGACGGGGATAGCAGCCCAGCCTCGATGCCGGGTACGTCTAGAAGCCGATCGAACGCCCCGCCCATTCGACGCGATTACGCCCCGAGGCCTTGCCCTGGTACAGGGCCTTGTCCGCCTGCTGCATGACCCCGTCGAGGGCTTGCGAGTGGGTGAAGCCTTCCGAAACGCCGATGGTGGCCGTGCAGCGGATCGGCGTTTGCTGATCGGTGCCGGGCACCTCGCTGCTCTCGATGGCCGCGCGGGTGCGCTCCGCCAGTTGCAGGGCACCCGCCCTGTCGGTGTCCAGGGTGATGATCACGAACTCCTCCCCGCCCAGCCTGCAGATCAGATCGCCCTGGCGGGCGGTGGCCTTGAGGACATCGGCGACTCGGCACAGGACGAGATCGCCGATCTTGTGGCCATGGCTATCGTTGATGTTCTTGAAGTGATCGATATCAACGATCAGCAGATATGCAGGCCCGGCGCTGCGGGAACGGAAGTGCGCATCCAGGCCCTCCATCAGCCCCCGACGGTTGAGCAAGTGGGTGAGCGGGTCATGGGCGGCCATGCTGCGCAGCTCATCGGTTAGGCGGCGCAGCACCAGCCACACGGCGCACGGCGGCAGCACGGTCGCCAGGAAAGACATGTAGATGTAGAAGATCTTCTGGAAGCCGGTGTTCATATCCAGCGCCGCCATGCCGCCGGTGAGGATCATGCCGAGCTTCGCGGCGTTGAGGCCGCAGATGCCGGCGACCAGGACAGCGAACACGGCCATCTCGACGCGCAGGTCCCGGGCAATGGTCCGTCCCGTATAGAGCAACGTCCCCGTCATGCCCAGGAAGAGCAACGCACAGGCCCCCGCCAGCAGTGCATAGCGCGCCTCGCTGCCCAGCGCCCATTGCACCAGCACCTGCACCACGGTGTAGGTGCCGGCGAGGATCAGCAGCGGGCGCACCACAGGCGTCGGGCGGTCGAAAAAGCGCAAGGCGCCCAGCACATAGGCCACAGGGGCGCACAGCGTCAGCGAGTGGTTGACCACACTCACCAGCCCCCAGCCCGCAGGGCCGTCCACCAACTGCAGGATGTAGGCGAGCCCAAGCAGGAAATTGCCCAGGGCGAAGACTTCCATGCCCATCTTCTTGCTGTTCAGCCGGGTGCTGATCAGCAGGAACATCACGCAAAAACACAGCAGGTGCACGCAGAGCATGCCGAGGATGACGGTAGCGACCATGTAGTTGCACAACGAGTGGAGTGGCAAGGGGAGCCAGGGGGTGGAGGAATGACGGAAGCGTATGTGCCAAGGGCTGAGGAACGCTTCCTACACTTTCGGCATGGCCGTTTAATATCGCAAAGCCCGATCAATCGCCTCAAGTTATTCCGATGAAAGTGTCAGGGTATTGCTTCGCTGTCGCGCCGCATCCTGGCATGGGCAATCTACACGCCCCCTGTGATGATCCTGCCTCTACTTCGCCGGAAAACGTTCGAGCAACTGCTGGGAGAACGCGTTCAGAGCCTTGAACTCTTCGAAGTCGGGTGTGTAGTCCATGCGCTTGGGCCACTGCTCGGCAGCGGTTCTGTGCCAGTAGAGGATGGCGTCGTGCCCGGCAACCGAGTCCGGCATCTGCCGCCGCGTATATTCCCAGGGTTCCCGGTTCGCCCAGCGCCACTCGTGTGATACCCGGTCCGCCTCACCGTCGGTGGCCGCCTGTATCAGCGTGCCCGCCTGGTAGCTGTAGAAATAACGCAGGTACATCTCATCACCGGTGCCCGTCAGCCAGATGTTGCACACCTCGCCATTCGGTTTGCTGGTGACGTAAACCTCGGCCTCATGCCGGTACGGCCAGCCCGTGGTGACCGGTAGCGTGGCGAAGTAGGTGCTGTTCACGTAGCTCTGGTTGGCCGGCAACGGGCAGCGATCGTCGAGCAGATCGCGGTCCGTCGCCGGGTTCCACCGCCAGCGATGGTCGGCGCCCGGGATTGCCGGGAATGCGTTGAGCAGCTCGCTGCTGACCATCTGCTGCTCGTCGCCGAAGTGGCCACGCACGCGCGCCATTACCGTCTCCCGGTTGGCCCAGCTGACTTCCCGGCCGACCTTGAGCCCGCACTCGGCCACCTCTCGAGCAGCCTTGGCGCCGCGTGAGTAGCTGAGCAGCAGGCCGGCGGCGAGCACCTCGCCCGGCTCGGTGTCGTCGGCATAGCAACTGAGCGGGATATCCACGCGCTCGATCTCGCAGCCTTTGGCGCAGGTCATGTATTCCAGGGCCAGGCTGTCGATCCGGAAGGTGCCGCCGTGGTCCTCGATTACCGGGGCGAAGTCCAGGTCCAGGGCGTGCGGGCCTGCCGTCATGACCTGCGCGGCGGGCAGCTTCAGCCACACCGTCCGGCTCCAGGTGCGGGTGCAGCGCTTGAGTGACGGCACGCTGAAGCGCGACGACGGGCAGTTGGCGCGAGAGGTGGTGGTCTCCGTGGTGTTCGGCGAGCCTTCCACCAATGGCCGGTAGGTCGCATGCACCTTGACCCGCCAGGTGCCGACGGCGGGGGCATCGGGGTCGAGCACCTGCACGCCGACGCGATGGTTTTCGGCAGCAAGACGCTGAGCGGCGCACGGCAGGGGCGCACCCAGGCAGATGGCGAGCAACGGGGCGAGCCAGGGCAGGCTGGTTTTCATGGCGATGGGACCGTTGAGAGGGAGGGGCCGCAGGCTGGCCGGCCAGGTAATCGAAGCAGATTCTGCCACCCTTGCACGAGCAGGCGAAGGACGCCTGGGTGAATCCTGGTTGCTAAGATCAGCAGCCACCCAAAGCGCAGGCTGATACGCCCCATGACCCGCCTCCTGTTCACCACCCCTCGCCTTCGCTGTCGGCAGTGGGCGGCCGAGGACCTCGACGTGATTCACGCGGTTTATTCCGACCCGGAGGCCATGCGCTGGGTGGGCGACGGGCAGCCGATCCGCCGCACCGCCTGCGAACACTGGCTGGAAGTCACCTGGGCCAATTACAGCGAGCGGGGCTATGGGATGTTTGCGCTGGAAGGCATCGCCTCGGGGGCGGTCATCGGCTTTTGCGGCCTGGTTCACCCTGGCGGGCAGGTCGAGCCCGAAGTGAAGTACGCCCTCCTCCGCTCGGCCTGGGGGCAAGGCCTGGCCAGCGAGGCCATTCCGGCGCTGCTGGCTTATGGGCACGCCAGGCATGGGCTCGACCGAATCATCGCCACAGTGGCGCCGGAGAACCTGCCCTCGCAGCGTGTGCTGCTGAAGGCCGGCATGCGGCTGGTGGAGCAGCGCCGGGATGAAAGCGGCGCGCTCGACCACGTCTACGCGTGGCTGGCGTCGGGCACTGGAACTGCCACTGGCCAGAAGCCGTAGCAGGTTCGTGCCCGGCCGGAGCCGTCAGCTCGCGGGCTGCTGCGCCTCGGCATCGACGGCGGGCGCTTGAGGGCTCTCTTTGGCGCCCTCTTTGCGCTTCGACTGCTTGCGGCGCGCTTGCCCACGCTTCCGCGCAGCCTGCTGCTTGGCGTGCAGCGCCTGCCCGGCCGTCACCGTACCAACGGCTTGGCCGTTGAGGTCCAGACGGGGCGCGTTCTCCACCATGCTTGCCCAGTAGCGACTGCTCGTGCACCAGGCGGCAACGCCCAGCTTGAGCTGTTCGAGGCTCAACCCCAGCAGCGCCAGGTGTTGCTCGGCGTCCTTGAGGATGCCCTCCTTGAGCGGCACCTTGGGGGCGGGGTTGACCGGGAAGGCCAGGGGGAAGTGCTTCTGCAACCGCCAGATCGCTTCCACCGCAGGGTCCTGCTCACGCGGCTTGGCCTGCTGGGGCGCGGCGTCTCGCTTGCGCTGTTTCGGGCGTTCAGGGCGCTCGGGGCGCTCACCCTGTGCCTGTTGCTTTTCAGCCCGCAGGCGGTCCCGTAGCTCAGCTAATTGCTCAAAACCCATCGTTCAAATCACCGCTTCATGGTTGTTTCGTGGCGCAAGATTATCCCATGCGGTCGCCTGTAGGCGATGGGACTGCGCGGTAAGCATCAATTCCAGACGAATTGACGATGAATGAGATAAGGGCCGTAGCGCCCTAAAGCCGTTCGGAACGGTACGCAACTGGCCCCTATCGGCCGTCCTGAACCCGAAACAGAACGCCCGCCTGGCGTTGTGTTGCTGCTCAATTGAATCGGCCAAGGTAGGTGACTGTCGCAGTGCTTTCAGGCGCACGCACGACAGGTTTGACCTGGGCAGAAGTAGCGCGTCGGTCAGCCCAGATCGCGTCTGCATTAGCCATGACGACGATGAAATGAGTGAACCCTGTTGATTCGGCGCTGATCCGTGCGGCGTCATGGGGCGTTCGAATCTGCGTAACGACATCCGCCACGCCGCCCAACAGCTCAACAAAATCCGAATCCATGTAGAACTCCAGTTCCTCGGCCAGCCGCCAGGTGGGATTCCGATCCTCCCAGGCGGAGTACTCGACGTCGGTTGCACTGCTGGAGGGTTCCGGTTCCCACTGTTCGAAGGCGTAGCGCTCAGCCTCGGCGTCAGAGGCAAAGGTGGCTCCGAACAGGTGGAACGGAGGGTAATCGTCGTGCATGGCTGGGCTCGAGGTGGGGCAGATTTACCTCGATGCTAATGGCGGGCGTCACACAAAACCAAGGCCTTGATCGTGCGCCTTTGCGAGCAGCAGCCGGTCACGACGTATGACCTGAAGCAATCCGACATTCGATGACGCGTGCAGAGGTCGGCGCAAGCTGGTGCTCGTGAGAGGCCGCGTCTGCCGGAAGCAGACGCCGGCGACAGGCAGCTACCGGCAAATAGCGGACATTCGATGGACGGCCTACAAAGGCAACTCTCTGTCCTGAATAACTCGCTTCATTACAAGGGTTGAGGTTAACCGCTGGACATTGGGTAGCCCCGAGAGACTCTCGTCATAGAGTGCTTGAAAAGCCGGTAGGTCGCGCGTAACGACGTGCAGCAGATAGTCAGGCTCACCGAACAGGCGTTGTGCTTCCACTATCTGCGGTATGTCGGTCAATGCAGCCTCGAATGCAGCAACAGCGTCGCGATCACCCTCGCGCAAGGTGGCGAAGACAACAGCTGAAAAATTCAAGCCCAAGATGGCTGGATCGAGCTGGGCACGGTATCCCTGGATCGCTCCTGACTCTTCCAGGCTGCGAACGCGACGATGACAGGGAGACAAGCTGAGTCCCACGCGCTCGGCCAGCTCTGTGACTGTGAGTCGACCATCCTTCTGCAACTCAGAAAGAATCTTCCTATCAAGCCTATCCAATCTGAATTTTCTCCCCAATGGACCGATCAATTAGGGTCAGTTTAAAAGATAATTCTGATATCACCTCTATATTCTCCTTTCCGAAGCCAATCTCGCTGCGGGCCTTTCAGTCGTGCAGCCAGCCCATTCGGAAGATGAAATGAGCCTCAGCACTTTTGCCGCCTTCTGGGCGGTTTCGTTCCTATTCGTAATTACTCCGGGGGCCGATTGGGCCTATGCCATTTCAGCGGGCTTGCGAGGACGGGTCGTTATACCTGCCGTGAGTGGGCTGTTGAGTGGGCATCTTTTGGCAACGTTGATCGTTGCGGCAGGGGTCGGTGGAGTCGTTGCGGGTCATCCCGCCGCAATGCTAGTGATGAACATCGCCGGCGCGGCGTACCTGATCTGGCTGGGTCTCAACCTGCTGCGTAATCCGTCCACACCACAGATTGGCGAGGCTCAAGAGTCCAGCTCATGGGCGCGCTGGGCATTAAAAGGCGCCTGCATCAGCGGCCTCAACCCGAAGGTGCTTTTGCTATTCCTCGCTTTGCTGCCTCAGTTCGCCAATACCTCTTTCGCCTGGCCCGTTCCCATGCAGATCACCGCGCTGGGTCTGGCGCATACCCTGAGTTGCGGCGTGGTCTATCTGTTGGTCGGTTTCAGCTCCGAGTCTGTACTTCGGGCGCGCCCGCATGCGGCTCTGTTCGTTAGCAATCTTTCCGGGGCGGCCATGATCATGGTCGGCCTGGCTTTGCTCACTGAGCAGGCATTTGGTTGAACTTCAAGGACACGCGCATGAGTGAACAGAGCCCACCCTATAAGGTTTTGGAAGAATCGCTCCAACCCAGCCGGGTGAGAATTCCTCACCTCAAGCAGATGAAGGTGAATGGTCAGAAGTGGGCAATGCTCACCGCCTACGACATATACACGGCTGAAATTTTCGAAGCTGCCGGCATCCCGGCATTGCTGGTTGGTGACTCCGCGTCCAACAACGTATTTGGCTACGGCTCCACCCTCACTGTGACAGTGGACGAATTGCTACCCCTAGTCGGCGCGGTTGCCCGCGCGACGCGGCGCGCATTGGTTATCGCTGACCTGCCATTCGGCTCCTATCAGGCCTCTGCTGAGCAATGCTTTCACACCGCAGTTCGTTTCATGAAAGAGGGCGGCGCGCATGCTGTGAAAATCGAAGGCGGTGTCGAGGTGCTGCCGCAGGTAGAAAAGCTGGTGTCTTCTGGCATCCCGGTTATGGCTCATATTGGTTTCACACCCCAGGCAGAGCATCAATTGGGCGGCTACCGTGTGCAGGGGCGTGGCGCGGATGCCCAGCGCCTTGTGGATGTGGCTCAGGCTTTTGAGCGAGCGGGTGCCTTTGCATTGCTCATCGAAATGGTGCCTGGCGAGGTAGCCGCGGCAATAACCCGCGCCGTGACAATCCCTACCGTAGGAATCGGTGCCGGAAGCGGCTGCGACGCCCAGGTACTGGTCTGGCAGGACATGGTCGGCTTGCGCAGCGGGCGGTTACCGCGCTTCGTCAAACAGTACGCTGATATGCGTGGTGTGTTGCATCGCGCCGCTCAGGCATTTGCCAGGGAAGTGCAGGCAGGTACCTTCCCAGAGCCAGAACACTCCTTCACTGATGAAAAGCCCGAGGTGCAATTATGAAACGCTTTCGAGAGCGAGCCGCAGCGGGGTTGGCCGCAGGTGATGCCTTCACCCTCACACGTCGCTTCTCGGAAAAGGATATTGACGACTTCGCCCTAATCTCTCGGGATTACAACCCCGTGCATTTCGACACCCCTTACGCTGCGTTACGCGGCTTCAAGAAACCCGTCTCCCAAGGGCTGCTCACTGCCAGTTTGATGACCGAAATCGGGGGTCAGATTGGTTGGCTAGCAGCGGAAATGATGTTCCGCTTCAAACGACCGGTATATGCCGGCGACACCATCACCTGCGATTGGGTCATCACTGAATTTAACGACCAAGGATGGGGGCGAGCCGTGGTAACGATGCGCAATGCACAAGGCGAGGTGGTGATAGAAGCAGAGACTACAGGCATCCCGCCGGGGTTGAAGGAGAGGCAGCGTCTATTTGAAATGTTGCGAGAAGGCGATCCCACGAACATTGCAGCACGTATTGAGCGCTGAACATTGAGTGCCCGCTTCAAGCCAGAAGCGGGCACCGGGAACAGCCAGGCAGAAAGCCCCCAACTCAGAATCGCGTTTGCAACCCCACCCGCCAAGTGCGCCCCGGTGCGGGCATGTAGCTTTGCGCGAGCGGGTCAAGGTAGTAGCGGTCGGTGAGGTTCTGCACCGAGACATTCATCTCGGTGTGCTCCAGCAGCTGGTACTTGAGGAACAGGTCGAGGAGCGTCACCGAGCGGTAGTCGATCTGCGGGGTGGTGGCGCCGGTCTGCCAGGGCTTGTCCATCTGTGCGGTGGGGCCGGAGCTGTAGGTCATGCGCCCGCCCACGGTCAGGGCCTCGTCGAAGAAGCGCAGGCCGGCGAGCAGGTTGGCCGAGTAGCGCGGCGGGTTCTGGGTGTTGGTGTACGAACCCATGTAGCTGCCCGGCGTGCAGTCGGGGGTGTCCTGCGTGGGCTGGTATTGGTTGGCGGAGGCGCGCAGCTTGGCGGCGAAGGCCGCGTCGCAGGTTTCGGTCTTCAGGTAGTAGGTGGCCGAGAAGTCGGCGAACACGCGCCCGGCGTCGTAGTGCGACTGCAGCTCCAGGCCCCGGGTGCTGTAGCTGTCGGTGTTGCTGAAGGTCATCTGCCCCCACAGGCCCGGGCTCGGGTCGTAGTAACGGGTGATGTAGTTGCGGATGTCGTTGTCGAAGTACGCCAGCTTGGCCGAGGCCGAGTCGCCGCCCACCAGCAGGTCGCTGCGCAGCGCACTGACGCCCACTTCCCAGCTGCGCGAACGCTCGGGCTTGAGGTGCTTGCCCGGCGTCACCTGCTGGGTGCCCTGGCTGGTTTCGAACAGCGACGGCAGGCGCAGGCCCTGGGTGTAGGAGGCGTAGACGAAGGTGTCGGGCAGGAACTCGACATTGATGCCGAAGGCCGGCGAGAAACCACCGCCGCTGCTGCCGCGCTGCGGGGTGTAGTCGTAGCCGGTGACCACGTTGCTGACGCCTTCCGGGTGCACGGTCACGTTGGTGGCGCCGGACTCGTTGAACGGCACGCCATTGAACGGCTCGTTGCTGTTGCCGAAGACGATGCCGTTGTTCAGCCGCGGGTCGGTGGCGTCGGTGTACTGCCCGTTTTCGTCCGGGAACCACATCATGCTGCCCCAGCTCGTGGGGCTGCTCACGGTGATCCAGCGCATCTGCCGATCCTGCCGCCGGGCCTCGGCTAGCAGGGTGTTGTCCTGGGTGCGGTAGTGGCTGTAGCGGCCGCCGCCCCAGAGCATGACCTCCTCGATGGGCTGGTATTCCAGCTTGCCGTTGAAGCTGAACTCCTGGCGCGAGGCATCCCGCAGGCCACGGTTGGCGTTGATGTCGTGCTGGGTGGTGACCACGCTCTTCTGCGGTTGCAGGTCTTCGAGCTGGAAGCCGCCGCCCAGGTCGAGGGTGAAATCGCCGTGGCGGGTGGCGAAGCGCGAGATGTTGTTGAGGTCGCCGCCGATGCGCCGGTTGTCCTGGCGGGCCCAGCTGCGGTCAGTGCGGAACAGCTGGGATTTCGGCGCCATCCAGGCCGCGCTCAGGGTGCTGGTCTTCGAGTCGGTCATCCACAGGTTGCCGGTGAGGTCCACCAGCGGGTTGCCCTCGGGCAGGTAGTGATAGCGCGCGGTGTAGCCGTCGATCTTCACTTCGCTGGTGGGGTACTGATAGATGCCGGCGGTGCCGTAGCGGAAGATGTCCGACGGCATGATCTCGCCCATGTTGCCGTCGAAGCGCCGGTAGCCCAGGTCCAGGGTGTGCTCGTCGGCCAGGCGCCAGGTGGTCTTGAACAGGTAGGAATCCGTCTCCGCGGAGGAGTTGAGCACCTCTTCGCCCGGTTCGTAGGTGTTGGCCACGCTGGCCTGCTCATCACCCCAGCGATCGTAGAGGCGGTAGCGCTCCTGCCCGTGCTTGCCCGAGAAGTAGTTGCCCTGGTTGCGGTGCGCATAGGCGGCGACCAGATCGAAACGCTCATGGCTGTAAGCGAAGGCGGCGCTGCCGGACTCGGCCGCCGAACCGAAAAGGCTGGCCCGGTCGTCACGCGGCACGGTGCTCAGCTCCTCGTCCTTCGAATGGCGGCTGCGGTGGGCGGGCTCGACGCCGTTGTTCCACAGGTTGCCGGTGAAGCGCACACCGATGTCCTTGCCGTCCACCAGGATGTCGTCCACGCCGAGGGTGGTCATCTCCACCGCACCGCCGATGGCGCCGGAGCGCAAGCTGGGGCCCTTGTTCACGGTCACGCTGCTGAGCAGGTCCGGGTCGATGTAGCTGCGCTGCTGGGTGCCGCCGTAGCCCCGGTAGACATCCAGCGCCTGCTCCGAACCGTCGACCCGCACCGCGACGCGGCTCTGCCCCTGGATGCCACGGATGTTCACGTCCAGCGCACCACCGTTGCGGCTGTCACCCACCTGCACGCCGGCCACGCCCTTGAGCGTGTCGCCCACAGAGACCGTGCCGAAGCGTTCCATGTCCTCCCGCGAGAGGCGCACCGAGGATCGGGGGGCGCGGTAGGTGTCCTGCTCATCCAGGCCGGTGGCGCCGACCACAGTGGGCGTCAGCTCCAGCGCGGCCTTCGGCTCCGTGCCCTGGGGCACGAGCACATAGGTGCCAGGGGAACTCGGCAGCAGCTGCAAGCCGGAGCCCCGCAGCAGGCGCTGGGCGCCTTCGAGCACGGTGTAGCGCCCCTTGAGCGCCGGTGCTGTATGGCCGCGCGTCAGTTCGGCGTCATAGGACAGCAGCAGGCCGGACTGGCTGGCAAAGCGGCCGAGCACCGTACCCAGCGGCCCCTGGGCGATGTCGTAGTCCCGGGGCGTGGCATCGTCCAGCCGGGTGGCGGTGGTCGCCGTGGTGCCGGCGGCGTGGGCCCTCATGGGCACACCGCTCGCCAGCAGGCAGCCGATCATGGCGCAGCCCACGGCCAGAGCGACCGGGGACAGACGTTGCGGGGGGCGCGGAACAGGGGAAAGCCGGTGTACTGCGGGCATGCTTCTCTCGCTCGTAGGGTGTATGCCCGGCACTCGATGCGGGCTCTCACTCCCTCTGTCGCACGAGATCAAAAAAGGTATATGCGGAATATTCGTATTTTCATCTGGGCTTGTGGCGCAAAAGATTTTAGTGATAATTGTTTTCATTTGCGACAACCGCCTGCCGATTCAGCTCACCATGAACCCCCTCGACACCCCGCCCCTGCTCACCGATCGCTGTGCCCTCACGACGCTCTATGTCGAGAACCACGCCTGGCTGCGCACCTGGCTGACGTACCGGCTCAGGTCCTGGGGGCGCGGCGTGGCCGACGACCTGGCCCAGGACGTATTCCTGCGCGTGCTGGTCAGCCGGGAGGCGAACCAACCCGAAGCCATCCGCCAGCCACGGGCCTACCTCACCCGTATCGCCAACTGCGTGCTGGTCAGCTGGCGGCGGCGCAATTCGCTGGAGCAGGCCTGGCTGGCAGCGCTGCTACTGCTGCCCGAGCCGGAGCATCCATCGCCCGAGCAGCAGAGCGTCATCCTCGAAACCCTGCATGAGATCGACGCCCTCCTCGACGCCTTGCGCCCACGGGTTCGGCAGGCCTTCCTCATGGCGACCCTGGACGGCATGAAACAGAAAGACATCGCCCAGGCCCTGGGCATCGCCCTGCCCACCGTGAAGAAATACATCCACGAGGGCTATGTGGCCTGCCTGAGCCAGATGCCCGATGCATGACGTCAGCGCCAATGGCGAACCCATCGCCCAGGCCGTACTCGCCCAGGCCGCCTCCTGGCTGCTGTTGATGCAGGAAGGGCCGCTGAGCCCTGCGCAACAGGCCGAACTGGAGCGCTGGCGGCACCTCGCCCCGGAACACGAACGGGCCTGGAAGCGTGCGCAAAGCCTGCTCGCCCGCCTCGGCACCCTGCCACCAGCACTGGCCAGGCAAACCCTCGACCGCCCGGCTGCCAGCCGCCGCACCGTCCTGCGCGGCTTGCTCGTACTCATGGGGGCCGCGCCCCTGGGTTGGTGGCTATGGCAGCGCAGCAGCGCAGGCACCGATTACCTCACCGCCCTGGGCGAACGCCGGGACCTGGTGCTGGAAGACGGCACCCAGGTTTCGCTCAACAGCGACACCGCCCTGGCCGTGCGCTTCACCGCCGAACAGCGCCTGCTGCACCTGCGCCGCGGCGAGCTCTACATCGCCACGGCGGCGGACCGGCACGCCCCTCCTCGCCCGCTACGGGTGCAAAGCGAACAGGGCCTCATGCAGGCACTGGGCACCCGCTTCAGCGTGCGCCAGTTGCCGCAGGAAACCCTGCTCGCCGTCTACGAAGGCGCCGTACGGGTGCAGCTCGCCGGCGCCCCGCAGGAAGAAACCATCCACGCCGGGCAGCAGATACGCTTCGGCCGCGACCGGTTCGGCCCCCTCGAAACGGCCCGCGACACTTCCCTCGCCTGGCGCAACGGCCTGCTGGTGGCCGACGACATGCCCCTGCAGCAATGGACCCAGGAGCTGATGCGCTACAGCGCCCAAAGCCTCGCCTGCGACCCGGCCCTGGCGAACCTGCGCGTCTCCGGCACCTTCCCCCTCGACGACCTGCCATTGGCGCTGGCGATGTTGACCAAGAGTCATGGGTTGCGGGTTCAGGCAGGGGCGAACGGGGTGGTTATTGGGCGATGAGTTGAGTGGGAAGCCTGACGCCGAGGAACGCCAGCGAGGGCTCCCATTTTCCTGATGACATCGTGCTATCTGCTCAGCTATTTTCCGCAGGCTCAGCTCTGGAACCAGTCAAGGGAATGCACTGCAGATGAATGCAACAACCAGCAAGCCTCACACCACGCTCAAAGCACTCGCGCTGATCTCCATAGCACTGCTGCTGATATCCGGATTCCTCGCGATCTTCTATACCCAGCCCGAATCAATCGGAAAGCCAGCCTTCTACACCATGCTACTGCTGGTGATTGCCCAAGGCCCGCTGGCCGGCGTCTTTTCATACGCGCTCAAAGGCTCGATCGTAAGAGCAATCTTTGCCTGTTTGTTCTCGTGGGCGGTGCCGCTCATAGGGCTGGTGTTACTGGCGACCTACCATCGCCAAGCGTCAGAGGCATCGGCAGTAAACGGGCTTGCTTAAGACGCCTCAGGAAGCGCAGTTCGAGCAGCAGTGATTCCAGCATCCAGGTGTTCATTAGCACTTCAGCACCTGAGCCCATGCAGCACTTAGTTGGAGCACTAGCGCACATGCAGGCATCGTGTACTCAACGCAGGATCAAGCAGAAGTGAGCATACCTACCAATGTGCCTGAGCCCGTCAAGCTGGATGCTCTTGCAGCAGTGCAGCAGCACCCCTTGTATCAGGAGGCCAGCGCTTGGACATACTGCGAAAGCGATGTTTTCTACGCAGCAAAGAGCTTTGTCAAAAAGGTCCCTATCCCACTTCCACTAGCGGATGCCGAGTCTGTCCTGATGGTTATCTACTGGACCTCAGCTCGAAAGCCAGAACCGCTTTCTGGCTTTGGGAAAACCTATAGCTTCGTTCTACACCCAGAAACCCTGGCCATTCTTTTTTCTAGCGTTGATACATGGCGTTCATGAAAAAGCGGAATCGAGAACAATCTCAAGAGAGCTGGACTTCAATGCAGCGGGCAAAGCAACTTCACCTTTAAGAGGTTATGGCGACATAGCCAACCTCGCGTGTGTCGCCTACTCAAACTCGGATGCTAAACAGTGGATGTCAGCGAACTGCTTGATCACGTCAAGGATATTGAGACCTTCCTGGTCTTCGCACGCGCATTGGCAGCAGATCGTGCTGCATCAGTTGCCCAGGAAAAGATAGATCCCAGCTCAGCCTATGGGCCTGATGCACATGGCTGGGAAAACACCTCGATCGAGTCATTTCTTGAAGGCGCAATTGCTTGGGCTGAGGACAGTGATTTTGGCGTGGCCCAGGGCCTTTCCTCAGCCAATCCGTGGCAGCAATTCGCTGCCTTTCTTTACTGCGGAAAAATCTATGAGTGACCGCCCAACCAGGCGCGCGACTCATGGCGAACACTGAATCCCCCGGCGCTATTGCCGATCAGGAATCCTGCTCCGGCCGCCTATACGCCATCCCCACCGAGCGCGGTGCGGTATGCACGAAGCCGAATTGCGCGTACAGATCCTGTACCTGGCCATCCGCAATAAGGCTGACGTAGCCGCTTTCCGGAACATTGGCTTCGATGTACTTATGGAATGGACAGGTTTCTGATGCATCGATAACGTGCGCGAAAGACATGCCGGGTTCCATTTTCTCTCCATGTCCCGCACCTCGCCTACACCCAGAGTCTTCCCGGAGCTACGCATGGACAAGGAATGCTGTGCCGCGCAAAGCGTGGAAAGTCCGAGCCCCTCTGTTCCCCCCACACTTGCCAGGATGCACTCATGACGATTCCCTGCATTTATGCAGACTTCAATGCCGTTCTGTGCGCGAAGAAGAGGGAGGGCACGTCAGAAGTCGAAATGCCCATCACAGGTTATGGAACCCTCCAGAGCCTGGCCCAGCAAGGCATTCGCTTAACAGAGGGAATGCCACTTTTGCTTTTTGAGCCTGGCGACATCCAATGCGAAGCTTTCGCGCATTTCGACGATCAGTTGACTGATCCGGCGGGCCGTGTGGGCGCTTGGGTCGCCGTGCTCAACCTCAACGATGTGCAAGACTCAACGATGCCTTGGCCTTCTGATCTTCACCCCTGCATTTCATGTGGTGCTGATCTTCGCGATCATTTGCGAACTCATGGGAGCGGGTATGTCGAGCATTGCCCTCGGTGTGATGCAAGCGTTATGGAGCTCATGGCGCCCCCTCGCTGAGAGCCTATCGAAGACCTATTGATGACCGCCACGGACTGCCAACGCACCGTTGAACGCCACTGAACCGAGGACATGACGATGGACGCAACGAACAGGCCCGAACGGCTCTACCTGGACGACCTGGCAGTGGGCGACCAATTCACCAGCGGCACCCACGCGCTGGATGCCGAGCAGATCGTCCAGTTCGCCTCGCAGTTCGACCCGCAGCCGTTCCACCTGGATGCCGAGGCGGCGCAAGGCAGCTTCTTCCAGGGCCTGGCCGCGAGTGGCTGGCACACCACAGCTCTCACCATGCGCCTCATCGTCAAGAGCATGCACTTCGCCAAGGGCGTGATCGGTGCCGGTGCGGAGGTTTCCTGGCCCCAGCCCACTCGCCCCGGCGATGTGCTCAAGGTCACCAGCACGATCATCGAGATCATCCCCTCCCGCTCCAAGGCAGACCGGGGAATCGTCATCCTCGAGTGCATCACCTCGAATCAGCAGGAGCAGGTGCTGCAACGCATGGTCACCAAGGTGCTGTGCTTCAGGAAGGAAAGCTGAGCCGCTAGAAGAGCTTCTCGTAGGTCAGCTCGCCCGGCGCCTTCCTCAGTTCACTCTCCCCTACGTAGAACCTGTTGCCGTTGTCGCAGACGACCGAAACCACCACCACCGTGGGCGGGGTGCTTTTCGCGCTCTTGGGTTCGACGGTGATGATGCGATTGCAGGCGGGCGACAAGGCGACATGGGCAACGGCCTTGCGCTCCATCACCTTGATGCGCTCTATGCCTTCCTTCCCCCACAGCGCATAGAGTTCGGGCTGATCAGCCTCGGAATAGTCGAGGTAGGTGCTTTCAGCAACGGGGGCCGGAGTCGCCGCGAGAGCCAACCCGGCAGTGCCCATGCCGCTGGCCTGCAATACGGCGGCCAGAAGCCGAAAGGCGCTCGAGCGCAGCACCTCGTTAAGTAGATTGATCATCGGAACGTGCATCGGGACGCCCTTCTTTAGCTGAAGGGCGTGAATGTAACTCGGCTTGAGGGGCTCTTTCGAGCTACCGATCAAGCCCCCTCCCCTGGTCGCCTATACGCCATCCCCACCGAGCGCGGCGCGGTATGCACGAAGCCGAACTGCGCGTAGAGGTCCTGTGCCTGGCCATCCGCAATGAGGCTGACGTAGCCGCTTTCCGGAACATTGGCTTCGATGTACTTGAGGATCTCGCCCATGATGCGTTTGCCCAGGCCCTTGCCTTGGTGCGCCTTGAGCACGGCGATGTCCACGACCTGAAAGAAGCACCCGCCGTCGCCGATCACCCGCCCCATTCCCACAGGTTGCGACTGGTGGAGAATCTGCACGGCGAATAGCGTATTGGGCAGCCCCCGCACCGCGGCTTCATCGGTCTTGCCGCTGAGGCCGGAGCCGGTGCGCAGAGCCTGGTAGACCTGAACGGATGGCGTCTCCAGCAGGCAGGAATAGTCAGTCAATCGAGTCACCCTGGTTGAGTTCGAGGTAGGGCTAGTAAGCCAGATGGCCGCCGGCCATGGATAGAAGCGCCTCATCGAATGGCTGGCGAACCTTTCCCCTCGTGTGGCCGACAGTACAGCGACGGCACGATGAATAGGCCGCCCATTGGCATCGCTGATGCGCAGTTGCCGAGCGACTAGGCGTCCTTCCCCTCCGCCCCACCCCGCGCATTCAGGTCATCCCGCGGCGAGCGGCCGAAGAAGGCTTTGTAGGCGCGGCTGAAGGCGGCTTCGGATTCGTAGCCGATGGCAAAGCCGATCTCGCCGATGCGGCTGTCGTGCCGGGCCAGCATGGTTTTCGCCAGGGTCAGCCGCCATTCGTTCTGGTAGCGCAAGGGCGAACGCCCCACCAGCACGCTGAAGCGCTCGCAGAAGCTGGAGCGCGACATGCCGGCCAGCTCGGCGAGGGCGTCGATGCGCCATTGCTGCCCGGGCTGCTCGTGAATGGCCCGCAGCACCCGGGCGATGCGCGCATCGGCGAGGCCGCCCAGCCAGCCGGAGGCGGCGCCCTGCTGCACCCAGGTGCGCAGGATGCGGATGACGGTGAGGTCGATCAGGCGCGAGATCATCAAGGCGCCGCCGGGCTGGACGTCATGGGCTTCCAGCAGCATGAAGTGCATCAGCCCCTCGGACCAGGCCGCCGCGTCCGTCTGGCGAATGTGGATCAGCCACGGCAGGGCGAAGAGCATGGCCTGGAAGCTGCCGGCGTCGAACCAGAAACGGCAGATGATCACGGTCGCCGGCCCGTCGATTGCGGTGATGCTCAACTCCGACGGGTCGTGGGGCAGCAGGAGGATGTCGCCCTGCTCCACCGTCACCGCCGGCTGGCTGGTGCAGCGGATGTGCAGGCGCCCCTGCTGCAGCACGCAGATGTGGGCGCTGTTGCTGTCCAGCGCCAGGCGCTCCCCGCTGCCCGGCGCGGAGGAATAGACGCGGTCGCCGGTCAGGCGGATCTGCGCCAGCACCTGGGAGAGCAGGTCCCCGGTGGCGAGACCCTCCAACTGCATTTCCGGAAGAATGGTCAAGTTTTCCAGTGAATCCGTCATGTCGAGCTGGTCGCGTGTTGAATAACCTGGGGCCTGAATCATAGCGCCCCGGTATAGCGCTGCAGAAGCGTTGCGGCACCGTGACCGGCAGCAGCGGCTATGCCGATCGTCCAACCAGAAGGAAACAGCGAATGTTCGGAATCTCCCCCCTCGGCTGGCTGCACACCCTGGGCAGCCTGCCGGCCATTCCACTGGCGCTCTATATGTTCGCGCGGCATGGCCGCATCGTGCCGCGCTCCGGGGCGGGCCTGGGCTACTTCGTCTCGATGCTGCTGGGTGCGGGCACGGTGTTCCTGGTTGCGCGGCAACCGGTGAGCAACGCCATCGCGGTGGTCACCCTGGTGCTGCTGGTCGTCGGCTACGGGGTTGGGCGGATAGGCGCACTGGGCCGCGCGCGGGTGTACCTGGAAACCATCCTGCTGAGCCTGACGGCGTTCCTGCTGATGCTGCCCACCGTCACCGAGGTGCTGCGCCGCGTGCCGGATGGCCACCCGCTGGTGACCGACCTGCACGCGCCATTGCTGGTGGGCGCCCAGGGCAGCCTGCTGCTGGCGCTGGTTCTCGGCGTGACGGCGCAGGTCGTCTACCTGCGCCGGCAGGGCGCGCGGCTCGGCACGCCCGGCAACGCCTGATCAGCGGTTGCGCCCCAGCGCCTCGTGGCTGCTGACCCAGTCACCGGCCAATATGGCCGAGGTCAGCGACACGTCCCCCGCCAGCACCACCGCAGCGATGATCTCCGCCAGCTTGTCCGCCTTGCCGGTTCCGTAGCAGCCCAGCAGTTCCAGGCATTCGCGCTGAGTCGGCAGGCCGGTGCCGCCGCCGTGGGTGGCGCAGATGACCGCGGGCAGGGTCACCGACCAGTAGTAGTCGCCGTTGTCCAGCAACTGGCCGTAGGTGATGCCGCCGTGGGATTCGGCGACGTTGGCGGCATCCTGCCCGGTGGCGATGTACAGCGCCGCCAGGCCGTTGGCCGAGTGCGCGCCGCTGTACGCCGAGCCGGCCTGGAAGGCGCCCACGGCGGCGATCTGCCGGTAGCGGTAGAGGTTGGCGGGGTCGACGCGCAGCAGCTCGTGGGCCACCTCGCGCTTGAGGGTGAACTCGGCGATCACCCGTTTGCCACGGGTCTGGATCATGTTCATCGCCGAGTGCTTCTTGTCGGTATCGATGGCGCCGGAGAGGATGTAGCGCGGCTGCAGCGGGTGGTTGGCCTTGATCCACTCGCAGGCGGCGTAGGTGGCCTTGCTGGTCATGTTCTGCCCGGCGGCATCGCCGGTGGTGTAGCAGAAGCGGGTGTAGAGCATGTTGGCCACCGGGTACTGCTCGATCTCGAACAGCTTGCCGCTGCGGGTGGTGGTTTCGCTGGCCGCCTTGATCGCCTCGAACTCGCGCACCAGCCAGACGCCGAACTCACGGGCCTGCAAGGCATCCTCGAACATGAACACCGGCGCCCGCTGCATGGAGTGCTTGACCACCGTGGTCTTCACCCCGCCGGAAGCGCTGATGGCGCGCATGCCCCGGCTGTAGCTGGCCAGCAAGGTGCCTTCGGTGGTGGCCATGGGCACGTAGAAGTCGCCGCGCGCGTGCTCGCCCTCGATGCGCAGCGGGCCGGCCAGCCCCAGGGGCATCTGCACCACGCCGATGAAGTTCTCGATATTGCCCTGGGTGACGGCCGGGTCGATGGCGTACTGGCCCACCACATCCAGCGCGGCGCCGGTCTGCGCCTTGATGAAGTCGCGGCGCACGCCGGCCTGCTCGTTGGAGTAATCGTTCTCGGGGTTGCGGGGAATCGGGGCGCCTCTGGACATCGTGCTCTCCTGATGGTCGGGCGGATCGCCCTGGGTGAAATCCGTTGCCCCGAGTGTGCCCAAGGGCGCCGGAGCCGGCATGACCGATCACGCCAATCAGGTGATCCAACGCGTCAATCTTAGTGACAGTGGCCGCTGGCGCCAGAACCACGGGCGGAGAGCCGCGCCTCACACCCCTTCGTCATCCCCCCGGCGCAGCAGGTAGGTGTCCATGATCCAGCCGTTGGCCTCGCGCGCCTGCTGGCGGGTGCGGGCGATGTCGGCGGCCACGTCCTTGAGCTTGCCGGCGATGAGGATTTCATCCGGCGTGCCCACGTAGGCGCCCCAGTAGATGTACAGGTCGGGGGCGTCGAGGCGGGTGTAGGTGTCTTCCGCGTCGAGCATCACCACCACGCTGTCGACGTTGCTGGGGAAGCCCTCGGCGAGGCGCCGGCCGGTGGTGATCTCGATGGACCGGCCGATGCGGTTCAGCGGCACCTTGTGACGGGCAGCCAGCGCCTGGATGCTGCTGATGCCGGGGATGACCTCGTACTCGAACGCCAGCCGCCCGTCCCGGAGGATCGCCTGCAGGATGCGCAGGGTGCTGTCGTAGAGCGACGGGTCGCCCCAGACCAGGAAGGCGCCGCACTCCCCCTCCCCCAGCTCCTCGCCGATCAGCCGCTCGAACACCTGCTGCTTGGCCAGGTTCAGGTCCTTGACGGCCGCGTCGTACTCGCCGCCGCGCTCGCGCTCTGGGCTGCCCGCCTCGACGAAGCGGTAGTCGCGCCCGCTGATGTAGCGCTCGCAGATTTCCCGGCGCAGGTGGATGAGCTTGTCCTTGCTGTTGCCCTTGTCGAGGATGAAGAACACATCGACCTGGTTGAGCGCCTTCACGGCCTGCAGGGTGATGTAGTCGGGATCGCCCGCCCCGATGCCGATGACCAGTAGTTTCTTCATGGCGGCTCCTCGCCCGTTCACAGGCCGCCATGGTGAGCGCAAAGGTGGTGGTGATGAAAGAGGGCAGCCCGGCCCGAGGGTCTGCAAGCCCCCGCGCCAGCCCGACACCGGCCGTCGCCACGGTCGGGTAATGGCTGCATCCGGGCAGGTCAGCCTGGGCACTGGCCGCCAATTCCCCTATCCTTCCCGCCGGCGAACCCACTGCGGCATCGAATGCCGGTCACAGGACCGCTTCCATGCACGCCCTGCGCAGCCCGATCCCGCCCCGCTCCCTCTGCTGGAACCTGCACGCCCTGGCCTGGCCACGCGCGTTGCCGACGGGGCCGATCGTCCCGGCTGCTCAGTGCGCCCCCCTTCATCGCTCCACTTTTTACGCTGGTACCCCCGCATGGAAATCAAGGTCAACTTTCTCGACAACCTTCGTCTCGAAGCCAAGTTCGACGACTTCACGGTCATCGCCGACCAACCGATCCGCTACAAGGGCGACGGTTCGGCACCGGGGCCGTTCGACTACTTCCTGGCCTCCTCGGCCCTGTGCGCGGCGTACTTCGTGAAGCTGTACTGCCAGACGCGCAACATCCCCACCGAGAACATCCGGCTGTCGCAGAACAACATCGTCGACCCGGAAAACCGCTACCAGCAGATCTTCAAGATCCAGGTCGAGCTGCCGGCGGACATCGCCGAGAAGGACCGCCTCGGCATCCTCCGCTCCATCGACCGCTGCACCGTGAAGAAGGTGGTGCAGCAGGGCCCCGAGTTCGTCATCGAAGAGGTGGAGAACCTCGACGCCGACGCCCAGGCCCTGCTGATCCCGAGCAGCAGCGAGCAGAGCACCTACATCGCCGGCAAGGACCTGCCGCTGGAAGAAACCATCGCCAACATGTCCGGCATCCTCGCCAGCCTGGGCATGAAGATCGAGATCGCCTCATGGCGCAACATCGTGCCCAACGTCTGGTCGCTGCACATTCGCGACGCCGCCTCGCCGATGTGCTTCACCAACGGCAAGGGCGCCACCAAGGAAAGCGCCCTGGCCTCCGCGCTGGGCGAGTTCATCGAGCGGCTTAACTGCAATTTCTTCTACAACGACCAGTTCTGGGGCGAGGACATCGCCAACGCCGACTTCGTCCACTACCCCAACGAGCGCTGGTTCAAGCCGGGCCCGAAGGACGCGCTGCCCGCCGAGATCCTCGACGCCCACTGCCTGGAAATCTACAACCCGGACGGCGAGCTGCGCGGCTCGCACCTGTACGACACCAACTCCGGCAACACCGTGCGCGGCATCTGCTCGCTGCCCTTCGTGCGGCAGTCGGATGGCGAGACGGTGTACTTCCCGTCCAACCTGATCGAGAACCTCTACCTCAGCAACGGCATGAGCGCCGGCAACACCCTGGTCGAAGCCCAGGTGCAGTGCCTGTCGGAAATCTTCGAGCGCGCGGTGAAGCGCGAAATCCTCGAAGGCGAGATGGCCCTGCCGGACGTGCCCCAAGCCGTGCTGGAGAAGTACCCCTCCATCCTCGCCGGCATCCGTGGGCTGGAAGAGCAAGGCTTCCCCGTGCTGGTGAAGGACGCCTCCCTGGGCGGTGAATTCCCGGTGATGTGCGTCACCCTGATGAACCCACGCACCGGCGGCGTGTTCGCCTCCTTCGGCGCCCACCCCAGCTTCGAAGTGGCGCTGGAGCGCAGCCTCACCGAGCTGCTCCAGGGCCGCAGCTTCGAAGGCCTCAACGACCTGCCGCAGCCGACCTTCGAAGGCCACGCGGTGACCGAGCCGAACAACTTCGTCGAGCACTTCATCGACTCCAGCGGCGTGGTGTCGTGGCGCTTCTTCAGCGCCAAGGCCGATTTCGAGTTCGTCGAGTGGGACTTCTCCGGCCAGGGCGAAGACAGCAACGCCGAGGAAGCCGCCACCCTGTTCGGCATCCTCGAGGACATGGGCAAGGAAGTGTACGTGGCCACCTACGACGACCTCGGCGCCAACGCCTGTCGCATCCTGGTGCCGGGCTACTCGGAGATCTACCCGGTGGAGGACCTGATCTGGGACAACACCAACAAGGCGCTGCTGTTCCGTGCGGACATCCTCAACCTGCACAGCCTGCCCGACCGTGGCCTGAAGTCCCTGCTGAAGAACCTCAACAACACCGAGGTCGACGACTACACCGACATCACCACGCTGATCGGCGTCGAGTTCGACGACAACACCGTCTGGGGCCAGCTGACCATCCTCGAGCTGAAGCTGCTGATCCACCTGGCGCTGAAGAAGTTCGAAGACGCCAAGGAGCTGGTGGAAGCCTTCCTGCAATACAACGACAACACCGTCGAGCGCGGGCTGTTCTACCAGGCCCTGAACGCGGCGCTGGAAGTGACCCTGGACGACGACCTGGAGATGGACGACTACGAAGCCAACTTCCGCCGCATGTTCGGCAACCCGCGCATGGACGCGGTGCTGGGCTCGCTGGATGGCAGCGTGCGCTTCTACGGCCTGACGCCCACCAGCATGAAGCTGGAAGGCCTCGACCGGCACCAACGCCTGGTGGAGAGCTACAAGAAGCTCCACGCCGCGCGGGCCAGGGCAGCAGCCAAGTAACCCGCCCCGCCAGCGGCCCTCGCCCCTTCTCGGGCGGGGGCCGTATCTACCCGCCCCCTCCTCCCGTCACCAGGTCCGCTCCCGGTACGCGTCCTGGGATTTCTGCAAGCGGCGCTTCACGGCGGTGGCCTGGTTCCTGCGACCGATCACCCGCCGCTGCCACAACCGCTCCTGCCCCAGGGCAGCCGATTCCGAGGTGCTCCAGGCGCCGATCAGCAGGTGCTTGGCGGCGGCCAGTGCATCCGGCGATTGCTGGGCGAATTCCAGGCAAAGCGCGCGGGCCTGCGCCAGCGGGTCGTCGGCCAGGTGGGTGACCAGGCCCAGCTGGTGGGCCTGCGTGGCGTCGATGATGCGCCCGGAGAACGTCAGCTCCATCGCCACGTCCTTGGGCAGCAGCTCACGCAACAGCACGGTGCCGCCCATGTCCGGAACCAGGCCCCATTGGGATTCCATGATGGACAGCTGGGCGGTGGGCGCGGCGACGCGGATGTCGGCGCCCAGGGCGATCTGCAGGCCGGCGCCGAAGCAGTTGCCGTGGATGGCGGCGATGACTGGGACGCTCAGCGAGCGCCACACCAGCGAGACCTTCTGGTATCGGTTAATGCTGGGCTTCCACAGCGGCAGGAGGGCCATGATCTTCTTCAGCGGGCTGCCGGTGACGATGTCCTTGAGGTCCATGCCGGAGCAGAAGGACGGGCCGTTGCCGGCCAGGATCACCGCGCGCACGGCCCGGTCGCGCTTGAGGAATTCGCCGCAGGCGATCAGTTCCAGCAACAGCTGGGCACTGATCGAGTTGTGCTTGTCGGGGCGGTTCAGGCGCACGGTGGCGATGGCGCCGTCATAGCTCAGGTCTACATGGTTCCACACGGGCTGGGTCACGCCGGCAGGTCCTCGTTTTGTTGGAAGGGTGGGTAGGCGTTGCGCCGCTCATGGTAAGCGCGCTCCGGCGGTTTGGGTGCGGGGGGCATGGCAAAAAAAGGGCCGGCCGGAAACCGGCCAACCCAAAGGCCGGTGTGACGTGGAGGCCCGTAGGATGGGTAGAGCTCTGCGAAACCCATGCTCTGCAACTGCACGGAATTGACCTGGCGTGGATAACGCTCTTCTCATCCACCTGCGGAGCGTCCGGCGAGCCCGAAAGGTGGACCGATAAAGCGTGGTCCACCCTACACATGGACCCGCTCCGTGCTGGCTGTTGCGGTACGTCGTAGGGCGGGTGAAACCCGCGAATCCCCAGCGCCGAATCTGTCGGGTTGCACCCGACCTACAGGCGGCTAGTCGTAGATGCCCACCCCGCGTGTTGGTCCGTGATTGGCCGGCGGCAAGGCTTCGCAAATAGCGGCGATGCACTGGGCACGAACACGTCCTGCCGGGCCCGTCCTGGGCAACCCGATACGCCTCCCGGTTATTACCGGGGATTCAGCCAATCGATACCGCGACAGGAACGCCAAACGGCCTGAAAACGACGCTTGACCTTAAAGTTGAGTTGAACGTTAGGGTTTCCGCACCCCATCTCCCGGGCTCATTTCCGGGGGCAGATACGCCGGGGTTCCAGGGGCATGGACCCCATCACGACGCGGAGAACAGACAGACATGAGATCCACCAGGGTTGCAGCAGCGGCAGGTATTTTCCTCAGCACCATCGCGATGACCTCATGGGCAACCGAGGTGCCGGCCACGCATCCGGTCGGGACCGCCAGCACCGTGATCGCCGGCCACACGGTGCCGCTACTGGCGGGCGGCCTGTATGACCGATTCCACTCCAACCCGCCGCTTTCCGTCATCGCCTCCGAGGCGCCGGATGTGGACCTGAGCTGGTTCAAGACCCTGCAGAAAACCAGGGTCGACATCGGCTTCGAGTCCTACTCACCGAACTTCTATTACAAGAACAGCAAGGTGACGGCGGTGTTCACCGCCGACCTGGCCACGCTCAAGTCGCTGATGCCTGCCAAGGTGCTGGAGCAGGTGCAGCCGCTGCAGGTGTGGCCCGGCCGCGGCCTGGTGGCGCTGACCGCCTACACCTATGAATACTGCGACAACGACAGCTACAACGAGGTCTCGCTGTCCATCGTCACCAACCGGCCCGGCAACGCCAACCTGGGCCCGGTCTCCCTGGTCGGCCAGTCGATGTCGAAGGACTTCTGGGGCTACGTGCTCAAGCTGCCGGTGGACACCGAGCTCGCCAGGGTGCGCGGCGTGGTGGGCTACAACCTGCCCAAGTGGCTGACCGGCATCCACCTCAAGGACAACGACAAGACGGTGGTCTACGAGATCATCGACAGCCAGACGGGCAAGGTCGACGTCACCCTGGAAACGGACAAGCTGGGCGACCTCTCCAGCGAGGCCGAACTGGTCACCAACAGCTTCACCAACACCGGGCACGACGGCGAACTGACCTACGGCTACGCGGTTTCCCGCCAGTTGAGCCACGCCTCCAGCAGCGACGAGAGCACAGTGAAGCTGGTGCTCGGCGACGGCAGCCTGTCGACCTACATCAAGGCCCTGGACCTGGGCACGATGATGAAATACGAGTACGTGCCGAGCTTCCAGAGCGCGCTCTACGCCCCCGCCCCGCTGCAGTCGATGCTGAACGACTGACCCACGGCAGCGGCACGCGAGTCCAGGGCCAGGCCTGTCTCGCTACTGCGGCGCACCGATCACGACCGGGACTTCCTGGAAGGCGTTCACGCGCCAGAACTTCACCTGGATGGTCGAGCCAATGGGCTGCTTGAGGACGATGACGAAGAACTCCGAAGCGTCTGCGACGGGCGTGCCGTTGACCGACACCAGGGTGTCACCACGCAGCAGCCCGGCCGCTGCCGATGGGCTGCCGGGCAGGGTTCCCTCAACCCAGACCCCGGTGCTTGGAAGCCTCAGGCGTGGCGCCTTGACGGGGTCGATGGTGGATATCCTCGCCCCGATCCGGCCCCCCACCCAGGAAGCCGGTGCGCAACGCTTTTCCGCCAGGGTCTGGGTGACGACGGTTTGTGCCTTCTGCACCCATTGCCTGATTTCGGGGTCTTCGCTGGCGAACCCCGGAGAGGTTTCGATCAACCGCGCATGCAGGTAATCGCAGGAGCGGTTGCGGTAGCGCTCCGGTGTTTCCATGGCGATGTACTCTGCAATCGTCGTGCTCAACGCCCCGCTGCTGGCGGGCGTTACGGCAGGAGCAGGCGCCGGAGAGACGGGGGTGGACGAGGCCGCAGCGACCGCCGCCGGTGCGGCGGCGGCCTTGCCTGCATCCGGCTTCGCCTGGGCAGTGCTTCCTGCCAGGGGCGCTGGCACTGTGCAGCCTTTTTCGGCGATCACCTGCTCACGCGTTTCGATGAACATCTGCCCGTTTTCAGCGTCCTTCTGATGCAGCGCCTTGACCTCCGGCCATAGATTCGTGAGCTGCGTGCAGGATTGGGTGCGAAAGTCGGCGATCACCGACTCGCGGACGGAGCGCTCGAACTCGGCCTGGTATTCAGCCTCGCTGGGGCCGGCCGCATCGGCGGCACTCATCGCCAAGGTTATCGGGTCCAGCATGCAACCGCTCAGTGTTCCAGCGACGACGAAAAGTAACGGCAATGCCTGTCTCATGAGGTGACCAGTCCCTGTTTTATTTGCAGGCATACTGCCACCATTGAATAGGCAATGGCTAACGCACGTCACACGGATGGCTACAGCGTCTCAGCGACAGCCGGAAGCGTCAGGGAAGGCGGCCCCTCCGCTCCCGGTTACATCCGTTCAGAAGCGCTCATCCCCGATCGCCGGCAACGTCAGCTCGCGCACGAACGAAGCGGCGGAGAGCCGCAGCAGCGCATCCACCATCGTCACCACGTCATGCACCGGCACCAACTGCCCCTCCCCGCGCGCGGCGGCTGCCGCCAGCGGCGTGGACAGCAGGTCGTCGGTATTCAGGTAGCCCGGGTGCAGCACGGTCACCGCCAGGCGCTGACCGCGGAAGCCTTCGCGCAACGCATCGGCCATGCCATTGAGGGCGAACTTGGAGGCGCCGAACGCCACTTCCGGGCGCCCGCTCTGGCGCAGGGCCGAGGTGGAGCCAATCAGGATCAGCTGCGGCCTGGCGGACGCCAGCAACCGGGGCACCAGCCGCTTGAGCAGCAACAGCGTGGCGGTGATGTTCACCTCCACCAGCCGGCTGATGGACTCATCGCTGTCGCCGAGGAAGTCGTAGTGCTCGCTGAAGGCGTGCTCTTCCCAGATGCCGACATTGCACACCAGCACATCGAGCGCGGCGGGCGCCCCGGCCTCGATCTGCGCCACGGCCACCGAGGGGCGGGCCAGGTCCGCCTCGATCCAGCCGAGCTCGACGCCCGGAGCCAGCGGCAGGTGCTCCGGCCGCCTGCGCGAGACACCTATCACCTCGTCACCCGGCTTGCCGAGCCCTTCCACCAGCGCCCGGCCCAGCCCCCTGCTCGCCCCTACGATCATCATCTTCATGCCATTGCTCCTTGTCCGTTCCTTGCCTGCTAGGCCCAACGCAGGTTGAGCACGACGAAATCCAGCAACACCCAGATGACCAGCACCAGGTGGGTCAGCTGCAGCCCTTCCTGGCGTATCCAGTAACCGAACCAGAGCCCGCCCAGCAGCATGGCGAACAGAAAGCCCAGGGCAGCGCTCAGGGCCAGGTTCAGCCAGGGCCGGGCGGCCTCCAGCCCGGTGCCGAGCAGCAGTTGGTAGCAACCGGCCCAGGCCGCGAGCACGGCAGCCGCCTGCAACACCACGATGACCAGCAGCGCCAGGCGATGCATGAAGGGGGAATCCAAGCCACGCCGCAGCAGCGGGATGTCGATGACCGGCGGCTGTCGCAGGGGCGCCATGGACATGGTCGCGCCGATGGCCCCGACCGAACTGGCGAAGGCGTGCAGGTTGTTGATCAGCGCAACGCTCAGCCACAGGCTGAAGCCGAGAAAGCAGGTGCCCTGGAAAATCATCAGTGAGGTCTGGGTATCCATTCCTGGTCCTTGTGCGTGGGTTCGGAAGCGCCTGAAGCGAACCCGGGCGGGCAGCGACAGGCGAGCCGAGCGGCACTCTAAAACCTCAACCTAACTTGAGGTCAACAAGCGCAGCACAAGAGCAATGGCCAGCCCCTGGGAAGGGGCAAGGGGGCGGTCACCTAGGGCGCGGAGGCGTCGGCGGGCAGCAACCGGGCGATGTCCTCGCTGAAGGTTTTCCACTCCGCTTCCGAGATTTCCATGATGCCGAAGGAGCGCAGGAAGAAGGCCCCGGTGGCCGCGAGAAAGGCCAGCCGCACACGCTTGCCGCGCTCGCTTTCGAACGCTCCGCCCAGCAGCAGGGAGCGGTACCAGTCGTTGGCCTGGGCGCGCAGACTGTCCTGGCTGAACATCGCCGTAAGGATCGCCGCCGCCCGCTTGCTCAGCTCTTCGTCCGGGATGGCGATGATGTGGATCTGCGCGGTCAGCAACTCCAGCACCCCCGCATCCGGTGCCAGCCGGGCCATCACCGACGCCTCGTAGTCGGCCTTCCAGCGGTTGACCATGGCCTCGACCAGGCCGTCCTTGGTACCGAAGCAGGACTGCACGCCGCCCTTGCTTATGCCGGCGGCCTTGGCCACCTCACCAATGCTCAATGCAGAAATGCCTTGGTCCATCACCACCGATATGGCGGCATCCAGCACCAGGTTCCTGTCGATCACAGGGCGTTTACTCATCAGGCCTTCTCGAATTAGAATACGATCGTATTTTTATTTTCCACCCCCTCACCGGGGCTCACAGTGAGGTCCATCCCGCTTATGGCACGTGCCTCGCCCGTTACAGGACCAGGCTCCGACGCGCGCCCGAATGCACCTCTGCCCATCGACCGGAACCGCTGGCGAATTCCCTCGGGAACCCCACACCCGCGCACCCCGGTTTATTCAAGGCATACAACGGTAATTTTACCGCCAATCCGCGAGGGCTCATGGCTTTTGATCGTACTAGGGGCGCGGGTATCGGCTTTGCCAACCGCGTCTACAAACCACGAGCCCTGGGCTGCGCGCTCAGCTTTATTTTCGTCACCACCACCACCTACCCCGGGCCCTCGCCGCTCTGGGTGCTGATGCTGCTCAATGCCTTCATCTGGCCCTGCCTGGCGTACCAGCTGGCAGTGCGAGCCCGCGTGCCCTACCGCACCGAGCTGCGCAATCTTCTGCTCGATTGCGTCTTCGCCGGCGGCTGGGTCGCCGCGATGCAGTTCAGCGTGCTGCCATCCTTGCTGCTCCTGTCGATGGTCGCCATGAACAGCGTCAGCGCCAAGGGCATCCGTTTCATGCTCTATGGCCTGGTCGCCAACCTGCTGGGGATGGCCCTGGCCGGGGCCGCCCTCGGCTTCGAAGTGGCGCTGGAAACCCCGCCGGCCGTGGTCTGGGCCTGCCTGCCGATGCTGGTGATCTACCCCTTCGTGGTCGGCTGGACGAGCTACAGCCTGACGCAGCGGCTGGTCAGGCAGCAGAAGGCGCTGTCCATCGTCAGCGGCTTCGACGAGCGCATGCTCACCTCCCACAACCGCTGGATGTACCAGTTGGCGCGGGTCTTCCTGCGCTGCCGCTGCGGTTCCGGCCAGGCCACCGTGGCGCATATCCGCATCGATGAATTCCCCTTGCTGCGCGAGCGCCACGGTGCGCTGGTGGCGGACGCACTGAGCGTTCGGCTCGGGCACCTGATCAAGGCCGGGATACGCAGCACCGACCTGCTGTGCATGAAGCGCCGGGGGGAATTCCTAGTGCTTCTGTTGCAGGCCAGGCGGCTCGGCGCGCAATCCCTCACCGACCGCATCGAAGACGGTTTCGCCCACTGTTTCGCCGGCGGCACCGGGCTGCCGGAGGCGCGCATCCGTGTTGGCCTCGCCGAGTTCAGCAACAGCCTGGCCAGCGAGAACGAATGGCTGCGCCTGGCGGAACAGCGCTCGGGCCAGCCCCGGCCCCAGGCACTACGCCCCTTGGAAGAAGCCCCGCGAGCCACCCCGGCCGCCGGCCCCCTGCCCGTTCCCTAGCTGCGCCCCACTGCCACACGCAGCGACACCTGATCGCTGATCACCGATTCCGGCCACCCGCTGGCGCTCGCCTGCACCCGGCTTTCAGCCTTTTCAGCCACCACCAACTGTCGTTTGAAGGAGTATTCAGTTGAGAAACCTTGCCATCGGAAAACGCGCGGGACTTATCTTTTCACTGCTGGCCCTGCTGGTCCTGGCCATGGGCGGCAGCAACCTGTACCAAACCAACAGGATGGACAACGCGTCGATCGAGGTCCGTGGCACCTGGCTGCCCGGGATCATCGCACTGAGCGAAATAGGCACCGCCATCGGTAATGGGCGAGCACTGACGCTGCGCGGCATCATCGTCGACGAGCGGGCCGAGCAGCTCCGCGCCGTGTCCACCATCCGAGGCATCCAGGCCGCACTGCCTGGGCAGTTCGCCGCCTATGAAAGCACCATCGCCCAGGCGCAGGATCGCGAACTCTTCAAGCGCTTCATCCACACCTACGAAACCTACCGAGGGCTGCAGGAGCAGATACTCGACGCCATCGATGACGACCATCTGGAAGAGGCCGACCGCCTGGTCAATGGCCCCCTGGTGGATTACGCCAACGCGATGATGAGTGCGCTGGGCGAGCTGATCCGCTTCAACTCCACCGGGGCATCCGAAGCGGCCAAGCGCAGCGACGAAGCATCGGACGACGCCTTCTTCTTCGCCCTGGTCGCCCTGGTAGTGATCCTCGGCGTCACCGTAACCGTCGCCCTGGTGCTGACCCGCAGCATCGTCACTCCGCTGGGCGAGGCGGTGGTCATCGCCGAACGCGTGGCCAGCGGCGACCTGACCCGCGACATCACGGTCATCGGCAAGGACGAGCCGGCCATGCTGCTCGCCGCCCTGCGCACCATGCAGGGCAACCTGCGGGCCACCATCCAGCAGATCGGCAGCTCGTCCGACCAGTTGGCCTCCGCCTCCGAAGAACTGCACGCAGTGACCGAAGACGCCAACCGTGGCCTGCACCAGCAGAACGCCGAGATCGAGCAGGCCGCCACCGCCGTCAACCAGATGACCGCCGCCGTGGAAGAAGTGGCGCGCAACGCCGTGAGCACGGCCGCCGCCTCGAAGGAAAGCGACGAAGCCGGCCGCCAGGGCTTCATCCAGGTCAACGACGCCATCACCTCGATCCGCACCCTGGCCGGCCAGGTCACCCAGGCCTCCGTCCGCGCCTCGGAGCTGGCCAGCCAGACCCGCGACATCAGCACGGTGCTCGACGTGATCCGTGGCATCGCCGCGCAAACCAACCTCCTGGCGCTCAATGCCGCCATCGAGGCCGCGCGTGCCGGTGAGGCCGGCCGTGGCTTCGCCGTGGTCGCCGACGAGGTGCGTTCCCTGGCGCAGCGCACGCAAAGCTCCACCGAGGAGATCGAAGAAATGATCGACAACATCCAGACCGGCACCCAGGGCACCGTGGACGCCCTCCTCGCCGGTGCCGGGCAGGCCGAGCAGACGCTCAAGTCGGCCGCCAACGCCGGCATGGCACTGGAGCGCATCACCGCCTCGATCACCCACATCAACGAGCGCAACCTGATCATCGCCAGCGCCTCGGAACAGCAGGCCCAGGTGGCCCGCGAGGTGGACCGCAACCTCACCAACATCCGCGACCTGTCCCTGCAGACCGCCGCCGGCGCCAACCAGACCAGCGCCTCCAGCCAGGAACTGTCGCGCCTGGCCATCGAGCTCAGCGGCATGGTCACCCGCTTCCGCGTCTGATGCCGGCCCGCGCCTGCCGCCATCGCGGCAGGCGCGCTCTGCGCACCACATCCATGCACGCTTGCACCAATCGTTAGCATCCAGGCTGCATCCAGTGCTTACCCGAATCCACCCGCGCCAGGCCCTACAAGGGTTACAGGACCTTGGCCCGGCGGTTGCAATCCTGCACTCCAACTTGGATACAAGATGGAGCACCTCATGCAATCCGCGACTCCGCACAGCGTCGGCTGGACCCTCGGCCAATGGCAGGCCGCCTACCGCGACGCCACCCTCAGCCCCGCCATCCTCTTCGAGCTGCTGCAGCAATTGCAGGACGAAGACCCGGCCTGGATCGTCCTCGCCACCCCGGTGCAGTTGAGCGAACGCCTCACCGCCCTCGCCAAGCAGCTGGCTGCCGTCGACGGTGATCTCTCCCGGCTGCCGCTCTACGGCGTGCCCTTCGCCATCAAGGACAACATCGACGCCGCCGGCTGGCCCACCAGCGCCGCCTGCCCGGCGTTCGCCTACCCGGCCAGCGCGGACGCCACCGTGGTCGCTCGCCTGCAGGCCGCCGGTGCGGTGCTGATCGGCAAGACCAACCTCGACCAGTTCGCCACCGGTCTGGTGGGCACCCGCTCGCCCTTCGGCGCGGTGCCCAACAGCTTCGATGCCGCCTACGTCAGCGGCGGCTCCAGCTCCGGCTCCGCCTCGGTGGTGGCGCGCGGCCTGGTGCCCTTCTCACTCGGCACCGACACCGCCGGCTCCGGCCGCGTGCCGGCGGGCTTCAACAACATCGTCGGGCTCAAGCCCAGCCGTGGCTGGCTATCCAACAAGGGCCTGGTGCCCGCCTGCCGCACCCTGGACTGCATCTCGGTGTTCGCCCTGACGGTGGAGGACGCCGAGCGCGTCGCCGACATCGCCGGGGGCTACGACGCCGCCGACGCCTACTCCCGCGCCAACCCCGGCAGCGCCCCGGTGGCGATCGGCGCCAGGCCACGCCTGGCGATCCCGGACAGCCTCGAATTCCACGGCGACAGCCGCAACCAGGCGGTCTTCCAGCAGGCCCTGGAGCGCCTGCGCGAGCTCGGCGCCGAGCTGGTGCCCATCGACTTCACGCCTTTCCGCCAACTGGCCGAACAGCTCTACCAGGGCTCCTGGGTGGCCGAGCGCACCGTGGCCATGGCCGGCATGCTGGAAAACGCCGCCGAGGCAATCGACCCCGTGGTGCGCGGCATCGTCGAGAAGGGCTTCGGCTACAGCGCCTGCGACGCCTACCGCGCCGAGTACCTGCGGGCCGAGCTGAGCCGCGCCATCAACCTCGCCCTGGCCGGCTTCGACGCCCTGGTGGTGCCCACCTCCCCCACCCTGCGCACCCTGGAGGAAATGGCCGCCGAGCCCGTGCTGTTCAACTCGCAGTTCGGCACCTACACCAACTTCACCAACCTCGCCGACCTCAGCGCCCTGGCGCTGCCCGCCGGCCTGCGCGACGACGGCCTGCCTGCCGGCATCACCCTGCTCGCCCCGGCCTGGCACGACCACGCCCTGGCCTCCCTGGGCAAGCGCTGGCAAGCCGCCCTCGGCCTGCCCCTGGGTGCCACCGGTCGCCCCTTGCCGCCCGCCGCCACGCCCGTGCAGGCCCCTGGCAGCGTGCGGGTCGCCGTGGTCGGCGCGCACCTCACCGGCATGCCGCTGAATTTCCAGCTGGTCACCCGCAACGCGGTACTGGTGGAGCAGACCCTTACCTCCCCCACCTACCGCCTCTATGCGCTGCCCGGCTCGGTGCCGCCCAAGCCGGGGCTGGCCAGGGCCGCCGAAGGCGCGTCGATCATCGTCGAGCTGTGGGACATCCCCCTCGCCCGCTTCGGCGAGTTCGTGGCGGAGATCCCGCCGCCCCTGGGCATCGGCAACCTGCAGCTGGAGGACGGTCGCTGGGTCAAGGGCTTCATCTGCGAGCCCTGGGCCCTGCACAGCGCCGAAGACATCACCGCCTTCGGTGGCTGGCGCGCCTTCATCGCCAGCCGCACGCCAGCCTGAGCCGCCACCATGCAACTCGCCACCACCGCCACCCGGGCCGCCAAGGAGCGGCCCGACAACCTGGTCGAGCGCATCTACCAGGTGTTGAAGGACGATATCTTCGAGTTCCGCCTGCTGCCCGGTGATCGCTTCAGCGAAGGCGACGTCGCCGCGCGCACGGCGGTCAGCCGCACCCCGGTGCGGCAGGCCCTGCACCGGCTGGAACGCGAGGGCTACCTGGAGGTGCACTTCCGCAGCGGCTGGCAGGTCCGGCCCTTCGACTTCGAGCGCTTCGAGGAGCTCTACGACCTGCGCATCGTGCTGGAGCTGGCGGCGGTCCGGCGCCTGTGCGAAATGGGTGCCGAGCTGCCGCAGCGCCTGGACGCGCTGACCCGCACCTGGCAGGTGGAAGCGCACCAGCGGCTAACCGATGGGCGCACGGTATCGGAGCTGGACGAAGCCTTCCACTGCGCCCTGGTGGCGGCCGCCGGCAATCGCGAAATGGCCCGCACGCACCGCGAGATCACCGAGAAGATCCGCATCATCCGGCGCCTGGATTTCACTCAGCAGCCACGCATCGCCGCCACCTACGACGAGCACGTGCGCATCCTCGAGGCCATCCTGCAACGGCACGCCGAGCCGGCCTGCCAGCTGCTGCGCGAGCACATCGAAGTGAGCAAGGCGGAGGTGCGCAAGATCACCCTGCACAGGCTCCACTGCGCCCGGCAGCGGACTGGCGACAGCGTCGGAGCGGATTGAGCGTAGGGTGTGCTGCGCGCACCTGGAATTCACTGGAAGCACCGTGCGGAGGTGCGCACGGCACACCCTACGGCACGCGCACATCCTGCCGAGCCCTCAGCGGGCCCATGACCAGGCTCAGATGAAAGGCGCAGAGCAACCTGGCTGGGCCGGCGCCACGCACTCCATGGGGAACAACAACTGCGGCAGCAGGTAACCGGCCTCCGATTCCGCCCAGCGCTGCACACCTGAAGCGGCGTGGGTGGCTGGGTCCGGGGCGTCGCTCCACTGCAGGAGCGCGACGGGGCGGGCATTGGCTTGCGGTTTGTCGAACATGTCATCACCTCGTCAGAGATCGAGCACAAGGGGCTGCGGGCCATCCTCGCCCTCGGCCGGTACGGCGCAGCAGATCAGCACCATGTCCGCCTCCGGCAGCTCCGCCGGCGGGTTGGGGTAATGCACCTGGCCACTGACCCGGCGCGTCTTGCAGGTGCCGCAGGAACCGCCCCGGCAACTGAACTCGGGGGTCAGCCCACGGCTCTCGGCCAGCTCCAGCAGAGTGCCGCTCTCCGGCGTCCAGCGCGCTTCCTTGGCCGAGGCGGTGAAGTACACCGGCACCGCCGAGGTCGCCGCCGGCGGCTGGGACGGCACCGCGGCCTGGGCCTCGCTGTGCCGCTGCAGGGCCGAGGGGCCGAAGGCTTCGGCATGGATGCGGCCGTCGGCGACATTCAGCCCGCGCAAACCGTCGTAGATGGCCTGAATGAACCCACCCGGGCCACACAGGTAGAAGTCGTAGTCATCGAAGGACAAGGCGGCCTGGATCTGCGCCAGGCCCAGCCGGCCGCTCAACTCGAAGTCGCGCCCCGGCTGCGCTTCAGCCTCGGGGGCGCTCAGGGCGCGGGTCAGCTTCAACAGGCCATTGCCGCGCTGCACCAGGGCCTGCAACTCGGCCTGGAACGGCAGGTCGTGCAGCGTCCGGGCGCCCTGGAACAGGTGGATACGCCGACCCTGCGCCTGCCTCTCATTGAGCGCCACCAGCTCACGAGCCATGGAAACCATCGGGGTGATGCCCACCCCCGCACCGATCAGCACCACCGGGCGCTGGCTGTCGGTCTTCAGGGTGAAGCTGCCCAGGGGCGGGCGCGCCTCCAGCACATCACCGACCTGCACCTGTTCGTGCAGGTGCCGCGAGCCCTTGCCCTGCGCCTTGACGCTGATGCGCAGGTAACCGTCGCTCGGCGCGCTGGAGACGCTGTAGGTGCGCACCAGGGCCTCACCATCAGCGGTGAGCAGGCGCAGGGGAATGTGCTGGCCGGGGGTGAAGCTCACCTCGCCCTCGTCTTCCGGGGCCAGGACCAGGGAGCGGATATCGGCGCTCTCCTGCTGCTGGCTGAGCACCCGCCACTGCTGCCATTGGCGACGCCGCTCGCCTTCACGCAGGCGCTCTTCCGCTTCGGCCCAGGTGCCGGTCATCAGGCTGGTGGGGGCGTATTCGTCGAAGGCCCAACGCAGCGACATCGCGCCCGGGCGGAACACCACCTGCTCGATATCCAGGGTCCAGATGCGTTCGGCCCCTTCGAAGGCGGCGATCAGCGGGCTGTCGAGAATCACCTCGGCACGGCCCTGCACCTGCAGCACATCGCCCTGCTCGAAATCGACGAATAGCAGGCCGGCACGCGGGTTGCTGATCAGGTTGCCCAGGGTATTGAAGTGCAGGTTGCCGGCGTAATCCGGGATGGTCAGGCGGTTGCCTTCCACCCGCACGAAGCCGGGGCGCCCGCCACGGTGGGAAACGTCCACGGCGCGGCCACCTTCCTCGTGGTCGACGTAGCTGGCGACGAAGAAGGTGTCGGCAGCGAGGATCATCGCCCGGGCGCGCTCGTCCAGCTCGCTGGCGTCCTGGCGGACCGTGCCACGGGGCTCGGGGGAACTGCTCCATTCACGCAGCTGGATGTACTGCGGGCAGTTGCCGAAGGAATGCTCGACCTGCACCTCCAGTTGCTGCGCCGAAGCCTGGCCGATCGAGCCATTGAGGCGGTTGCGCCGCCGCGTGTGCAGTTCGATGCCAAGCAGGCCGAGGGCGGCGCCGGCACCGAGGCCGGGGGTGGCCGGGTCCAGTGGGTCCAGCGGGCGCGCGGCCAGGTCGAACACCAGGCGTTTGGGGTCGGGCGAGGTGACGAAGCCTTCCGGGCCTTCGACCAGGGTGGCCCAGGGCCGGCCTTCGCCATCCACCGCACCGGCGATCAGGAAGGGCAATTGATGGAAGAAGGCGCGGTGCTGGTCGGGCATGTAGTCGCGGATGACCTTCTGCCCGTGGGCTTCCATCCGCTCGGCCACGCCGACCGTTTCCTGCAGCTGCCTTTCACCGGCATGCCAGGGCGAGGGGCGCTGGCTGAGAATCGGTTCCATGGTTTGCCCTCCTTGTGAAAAAGGGCTGCCGGGTGAGCCGGCAGCCTCGGGTCGGCTCAGGCCGCCTGCAGGCCGGCGGCGGTGCGTTGCATGGGCACGAAGCCCGGCAGCGCTTCGATGCGGGCCAACCAGGCACGCACATTCGGGTAGGCCTCCAGCGACACGTTGCCCTCCGGCGCATGGGCGATGTAACTGTAGTTGGCCACGTCGGCGATGGAGGGCTCGGTGCCGGTCAGGAACGCCGTCGAGCCCAGCTCGCCTTCCATCACCGTGAGCAGCACGTGGGCACGGTTGATCACTTCATCGGCGTTGAACGCCGCACCGAACACGGTGATCAGGCGCGCTGCGGCCGGGCCGTAGGCCACCTGGCCGGCGGCCACCGACAACCAGCGCTGCACCTGGGCGGCGCCGACGGCGTCTTCGGCCAGCCAGCGGCCTTCGCCGTAGCGCTTGGCCAGGTAGACGAGGATGGCGTTGGAGTCGTTGACCAGGGTGCCGGCGTCATCGATCACCGGCACCTGGCCGAAGGGGTTGATGGCCAGGAAGTCGGCCTGCTTGTGGGCGCCGTTGGCCAGGTCGACGAAAACCAGCTCGGTGGGCAGCTGCAGCAGCGAGAGCATCAGCTCCACACGGTGGGCGTGGCCGGACAGCGGGTGGCGGTACAGCTTGATGGCGGGACGGGACATGGCGGTGGCTCCTTATGGGTTCGGGTGGTTCACCGTGAACCGCCCGGCTGGGCGTTCACGACGATGGAGCCATGTTGAGCCCACGCACCGCCAAGCAGAATCACCATCAAAGGCAATCCACTCTTTCAGTTTCTGAAATAACGAAATGGCCGGGCCTGTCATCGCGGATGGGGCGTTGGGCAAAACGGCGTGCCGTACGCGGCCCCGCCTGGTGGAGGTAAAAAGCGACCTCCACCCTACGCAGCGGTCATGCCCGTGCAGCGGCTTCTGTAGGGGCGAATTCATTCACCCAGAGGCGCCATCGTGGGAGCGAATTCATTCGCGATGGAGCATCCGGCAACCCGCAGCCAGGTGCTGGCGGTGAGTCTTTCGCGGCTGAAGCCGCTCCCACAGGGATGCCCACAGCCGTCGTAGGTCGGGTGCAACCCGGCTCAGCCCTCGAACGCAGGGTGCGCGCGCAGCCGTGGCACGGCGAAGTCGAGGAAGCTGCGCACCCGGGCGGCGGCGCGGCGTCCTTCGCGGTAGAAGAGTTGCACCGGTACGGGCTCGGCGGCGAAGGGTTCCAGCAGCCGTTGCAACTGGCCGTCCTGCAGCTCCTGGTGCACCTCGTGGCTCAGGCAGTGGACCAGGCCGAAGCCGGCGACGGCGGCGCGGATGGCCGCCTGGGGGGTGCTGCAGATCAAGCGGGGCACGACCTTCACCGCGCCGCCGGCGAAGCGCCAATCCCCTGCATGGCCGGTGGATGAGGTCGCGATGGTGCGGTGCTCCTGCAACGCCTCGGGGCTTTGCGGGCGCCCCCGGCGCGCCAGGTAGGCCGGGGCCGCGCACACCACCGGGCGCACCCGCCCCACCGGCACCGCGAAGCCGGAGGAATCCGGCAACTGGCCGACCACCAGGGCCACGTCCACGCCCTCCTCCAGCAACCTGGGCAGGGCCTCGCACGCCTGGATGTTCAGCGAGAGCTCGGGGAAGGCATTGAGGTAATCGAGCGCGATGGGGGTGAACACCTGGTGCGCCATGAGCAGCGGCATGGCCAGGGTCAGTTGCCCCACGGGTTGCGCGTGCAACCCGGCCACGGAACGCTCCGCCTCGCCGAGCTGTTCGAGGATGCGCTGGCAGCTTTCGGCGAAGCGCTCGCCGGCCGGGCTCGGGCTCACGCCACGGGGGCTGCGTACCAGCAGGGCCGAGCCGATGCGCGCCTCCAGCGCGACGACGGTGCGCATCACCGTGGCCTGGGACAGTTCCAGCGCCCGCGCCGCCGCCGCCAGGCTGCCCGCCTGGGCCACGGCCAGGAACACCTGCATCTCGCGGTGTTTGCTCATCGCCCGGCCGCGCGCAGGGCGCTGTCGGCCCGCAGGCGCGTCACGCAATGGTCGATGAAGGTGCGTACCTTGGCCGACTCCCGGCGCCCGCCCTGCTGGATGATGTGCACCGGCAACGCCGCGGTCTCGAAGGCATCCAGCACGGTTTCCAGCTCACCCCGGGCCACGGCGCCCGCCACCTGGTAGGACAGCACCCGGGTATAGCCCCAGCCCAGGCGCGCGGCGTTGATCGCCGCCTGGTTGGAGCTGACCAGCAGGCGCGGCGTGGGCGTGAAGCCGAAGGGGCCATCGGGCCCCTCGAACTGCCAGTGGCGCAACAGCCCGCTGGCGGACGACATGACGATGGGCGCGTCCTGCAGCTCTTCCGGCCGGCGCGGCCGCCCCACCTTGTCGAGGTAGCCGGGTGCCGCGCACACCACCGGGCGTATCTGCCCCACCTGCAGCGCCCCCTGCTCGCCCTCGCGCAGGTGGCCGATGCGCACCGCCACATCCACGCCCTCCTCCACCATGTTCACCACGCGGTCCACCAGCAGCGCGTTGATCTCCACTTCCGGGTAGGCGTCGAGGTACTCGGCGATCAGCGGGATGAGGTACAGCTCGCCGAACATCACCGGCGCCGTCACCGTCAGCCGCCCGCGCGGGCGCACATGGCTGCCGGCGGCCAGCTCCTCGGCCTCTTCCAGTTCCAGCAGGATGCGTCGGCAGTCCTCCACGTAGCGCCGCCCGGCCTCGGTCAGGCGCAGGCTGCGTGTGCTGCGGGCCAGCAGCAAGGTGCCCAGCCGCGCCTCCAGCGCCGCGATGGCGCGGGTCACGCCGGGTGGCGACATGCCCATCAGCTTGGCGCCGCCGGCGAAGCTCTCCGCCTCGGTCACCGCCAGCAGCACCTTCATTTCCTGGAACCTGTCCACCCACACCGCCCGGCATCACGCCCCATTTTCGAGAGGGCCACAGCTTAGCGCCCGGCCCCCGTCGAAGACGAGAGACAGCGCAACCCGCACCACGGCGCCAATCGGTGTACAGGATGGATGGCGCCCTTTTCATCCACCAAGCGATCTTGCAGCCCACACCGCCGCCCGCCCCGTGGGAATTCATTCGCGATGGAATATCCGCCCACGCGCAGCCTTGTGCCGGCTGCGGGTCCTTCGCGGCTGAAGCCGCTCCCACAGGGAGAGCCCGCCGCGAGACCGGACATGGCTGTGTTGGGCCTCGCTGCGCTCGGCGCCAACCTACGCCACCGTGCCCAACCCAAACCACGACGCCGACCGGTGTGTAGGGTGGATGGCGCTCTTTTCATCCACCAAAGGATCTTGCCGCCAGCACCGCCGCCCGCCTCGTGGGCGAATTCATTCGCGATGGAATACCCGCCCACGCGTAGCCCTGTGCCGGCTGCGGGTCCTTCGCGGCTGAAGCCGCTCCCACAGGGAGAGCCCGCCGCGAGACCGGACATGGCTTCGTTGGGCCTCGCTGCGCTCGGCGCCAACCTACGCCACCGTGCCCAACCCAAACCACGACGCCGACCGGTGTGTAGGGTGGATGGCGCTCTTTTCATCCACCAAAGAATCTTGCCGCCAGCACCGCCGCCCGCCTCGTGGGCGAATTCATTCGCGATGGAATACCCGCCCACGCGTAGCCCTGTGCCGGCTGCGGGTCTTTCGCGGCTGAAGCCGCTCCCACCGGGGGCGCTCGCAGCGAGGCCGAACCCCGCACCTGTCCAGGCTCCGGCCCCTGCTTTACCATGCCGCGCCGCACTTGCATCGAGGTCTTCCATGAGCACGCCCAGTTTCCGCAACGCCACCCTGTCCGATACCGACCGCTGCTACCAGATCGAGATTTCCGCCTATGAAGGCGACGAGGCTGCGACCCGCGAGAAGATCGAGACGCGCATCGCCCAGTACCCGGAAGGCTTCCTGATCCTGGAGCAGGACGGCGAGGTGGTGGGCTTCATCAACAGCGGTTGCGCCCAGGAGGTGGTGATGTCCGACGATGCCTTCAAGGAGCTGGTGGGCCATGACGCCGCCGCGCCGAACGTGGTGATCATGTCGGTGGTGGTCGACCCGTCGCACCAGGGCAAGGGCTTCTCCACGCTGCTGATGCGCACCTTCGTGCAGCGCATGCGCGAGATGGGCAAGGCGACCATCCACCTGATGTGCAAGGAGCGCCACATCGAGCTGTACCGGCGCATGGGCTACGCCTATGTGCGGCCCTCCCCGTCCGACCACGGCGGCATGGCCTGGCACGAGATGGTCATGACCCTGTGATCGCAGTCGACAAGGCCTGCCCCGTGGTGCTGCGCCAGCGCGACAGGCTGGAGGTACTGGCCTTCCTCCACCCCCTGGCGGGCCGGCAGCTGGTCAAGGGCAGCGTCGAGCCCGGGGAAAGCAGCGCGGCGGCGGCCGTTCGCGAGCTGGCCGAAGAGGCCGGCATCCAGGGCGAGGCGATCCTCGACCTGGGCACCTGGCAAGCCACCCCCACCGGGCACACCTGGGCCTTCCACCTCTGCCGGGCGGCCGCAGACCTGGCGGATGCCTGGAGCCACCACACGGCCGACGATGGCGGCCATGTGTTCCGCTTCTTCTGGCACCCGCTGGACGTCGAGCCCACCGAGGAATGGCACCCGATCTTCCGCGACGCCCTGGCCGTCATCCGACAGCGGCTGGCGGAGACGGCCGCAAACCGCCCCCTGAGCCGCTCGGGCCTGTAGAATCACCGCCTTTTTCCTGTGGGTGAACGATGCGGATCAGCAGTGGGCGAAGCGCGACGGCGTGTGGACTGGCGGCCATCCTCCTGTGGAGCACCGCCTCCGGGCTGATCCGCAGCGTGAGCGGCTTCTTCGGTCCCATCGGCGGCGCGGCGCTGATCTACAGCCTCGGCGCCATCCTGCTCATCACCCTGCTGGGCCGGCCGCGCCTGCGGTCCAGCTCGCGCTTCTACCTGGTGACCGGCACGGCGCTGTTCGTCACCTACGAGATCTGCCTGTCCCTGGCCCTGGGCTACGCCCTCGACAGCAACCAGGCCATCCAGCTCGGCGTGGTCAACTACCTGTGGCCGAGCCTCACGGTGCTGCTGGCCATCGTCATGAACCGTCAGCCGGCGCGCTGGCTGATCCTGCCCGGCACCGCCATCGCGCTGTTCGGCATCCTCTGGGTGGTGAGCACCGATGGGCTGTCGCTACCGAGCCTTATCGCCAACGTGCAATCCAACCCGCTGAGCTACAGCCTGGCGACGGCCTGCGCCATCACCTTCGCGCTCTACTGCAACGTCACCCGGCGCTATGCCCGGGGCGAGAACCACGTGGCGTTCTTCTTCATCCTCACGGCGGCCGTGCTCTGGCTGAAGTTCGCCTTCGCCGGCCAGGCACTGCCTGAGTTCACCCTGCGTGGCGGCGCCGAACTATTCGCCGCCGGCATCGCCATGGCCGGCGGCTACGCGTTGTGGAACATCGGCATCCTGCGCGGCAACCTCACCCTGCTGGCCACCGCCTCCTACTTCGCCCCGGTGCTCTCCTCGGCCTTCGCCGCGGCCTGGCTCGGCGCCAGCCTGACGCTGCAGTTCTGGCAGGGTGCGGTGCTGGTTACCGCCGGCTCACTGATCTGCTGGCACGCCACTCGGGAACGCAAAGACCAACGCTGATCGCGCTTCCGATAGCGAGCGGAGGGCTCTAAGATGGCCCTCCACACACGTCAAGGAAGCCGCCAATGAGCACCCGAGGGAACGACCGCCAGATCGACAACATCGAGTTCAACGTCACCGACATCGCCCGCAGCAAGGCCTTCTATGGCGCGGCCTTCGGCTGGACCTTCACCGACTACGGCCCCACCTACAGCGAGTTCACCGACGGCCGCCTCACTGGCGGCTTCACCACGGGTGAGCCGGTGCGCCCGGGTGGCCCGCTGGTGATCCTCTACGCCGACGACCTGGCACAGACCCAGAGCCGCCTGCAGGCCGCCGGTGCCACCATCAGCCGTGAAGCCTTCGCCTTCCCCGGCGGGCGTCGCTTCCACTTCATCGACCCGGACGGCTACGAGCTGGCGGTGTGGACCGCCGAATGACGGCGCTGCGCATACGCCCGATAGAGGCCGGCGAATGGCCGGCCTACCGCGACCTGCGCCTGCAGGCCCTGCGCGACTCGCCGGAGGCCTTCGGCAGCACCTTCGCAGCGGAGCACACGCGGCCGGACGACGCCTGGGCGAGCCGGATCGCCAACGCGATTGCTTCCAGCAATGACCGGGTGCTGTTCGCGCTCGATGAGGGTGCCGCCTGCGGGCTGCTCTGGTGTCGCCGTTCGGCCAGCGAGCCCGCCGTGGCCGACCTCTACCAGATGTGGGTCGACCCGGCGCGCCGTGGCCTCGGTGCCGGCCGCGCACTGCTGGCCGATGCCCTGGCCTGGGCGCAAGGCCTGGGCGTGCGCCGCGTGCGTCTCGGCGTCACCCTGGCCGAGAGCCCGGCCATGGGCCTGTACCGCGCCCAGGGCTTCCGCCCCATCGGCGAGCCGGAGCCGCTGCGCGAAGGCTCCGCGCTGCTGGCCCAGGCCATGGAGCTGGAGCTGCCCGCCAGGGCGGGCTGAGGGCGCGCTACTTCGCCTTGAGCTTCTGGTAGCTCTGGTTCATGTCCTTGGCCCAGCCGTCGATAACGCCCGTGACATCCGCCGGCTGCATCACCTGGGCGCTGTTCTCCAGCGGCGTACCGGTCCCTTTGCGCACCACCTGGGCGATCACCTTGTTGCTGCCGCCATCGAGGAACTGCGCCTCGGTGGCCAGTTCGGTCTCCTGGTCGCGGATGCCACTGGCGGTACTCACCGCCGCTGCCACCAGGGCCACCGGAATGACCTCATAGGGTTTGAGCCCTTCGGTCTTGCTGCTGACACCGGTGATGGCCGCGCGCACGACGATGACGCCCGGCCCCGGCTTGCTGGCCAGCGACAGGCTGTTGCTGATTTCGCGCTTGAGCGCCGTGTCGTAGTAGCGGGTGATGCCGTCCAGGGTGCTCTGGGGGATTTTCTCGGTGGCCTGGGGGCGTGGGTAGAACTGGGTGGGCTCGACGTAGACGGCGGTGTAGCGGCCGATGTCCACCTTGGGGTCGATCCAGCGCATCACTTGCGCGCCGGAGGGAGTGGTCGCCTCCTGCAGGCTGCCGTAACTGGAGAGGAACCCGGAATACTCATCCGGCTGGGTAACCGTACTCGAGCAGCCGACCAGCGCGGTGGAAAGCGCCAGCGCCACGCCCAACGCCAATGCATGTTTCATCGAAGACTCCTTGTCCGAGCAAGTTTGGGAAGGCTGGAAGCGTCGGCGACGCCCTCACGTCATCGCCCCACGGGCACACCACCGAAGGTCTCGCACGGATGTGAGAAGTCGACCCCCGGCGCCTTGCCCCCCACCCGAGCGCGAACGTGATCGAAACGGTGGATGCCGGATTGACGCTAGCAGACTCCCGCCAACTGCCAAGGCGGATCGAGCGAAACGCCTCTCCGGCAACCCCGGCGGCCCCGGTCTTCTAACGCGAGGCCAGCGGCTCGAGGAAGCGCTCGCGCAACCGCGCGCGCAGGTCGTCGTCGATACCGAGCCCGTCCCTGAGGAACCCCTCAACCGTCCCGTAGTCCTCGCGCATCGCCTGCAGTGCCGCCTGTAGGTACCGGGGCCGCACCTCCAGCAGAGGCTGCAGGATGGCGGGATCGGTACGCCCGCCGGAGGCCTGCCGGACCCGCTCGCCGATGCGCCGGTTCCTGTCCTCCAGGTACGGGTTGGAGGCCAGGTAGTCCTGCATCACAGTGCCTTCCGGCACGCCGAGCGCCAGCAGCAGGATGGCGGAGGCGAAGCCCGTGCGGTCCTTGCCGGCCGTGCAGTGATAGAGGACGGGCGTGCCCTGTTCGTCGAGCAGGCCATGCAGCCAGTCGCTGAAGACCTGCCGGTGCTCGCGGACGAAGCTCCTGTTGGCATCCACCAGCAGGTCATCCAGCCGAAGGTCGCCGATGTCCCCGCCGTTGATGCGCCGGCTCAGCTCACGCACGTCGATGGTGCCCGCGCGCACCGGCATCTCCACCCGCAGGGCAGCCAGCTCCGGCGGCAGGCGATCGGGGGCGTCGTCGATCTCCTGGCGGCTGCGCAGGTCGACCAGGCGACGCAGTTGCAGGCGCTGCAGTTCCCGCTGGTCGGCCTCCTCGAGCGCATCGAGGGTGCCGGCGCGGTAGAGCAGGCCCCACTTCACCGTGCGCCCATCGGCGGTGCGATAGCCGCCCAGGTCCCGCAGGTTCGGGACGCTGGGCAAGGCGAAGAGCCGCTGCGCCTCCCGCTCGGCGGCGGGCAGGTCACGGGCCAGCGGCAGGGTGGTGGCCTGGGCCAGGCCACAGAACAGCGCGAAGCTGAAAACCAGGCAGATCCGGGTCATTGCCATTGCTCCTCGGCGGGTCACTTGGCGCGCTTGCGCACGGTGGCGGGGGTGAAATCGCTGGCATCGTGGGCGAGCTCGGAAAGGCGTATCGGCGCGTGTTCGTTGGTCAGCCGATCCACCAGGTAGGCGCCGGAGATGAGGTCGTGGTAGACCGACGGCCCGGCCTGGTAGCTCTGGGTGTCGTAGGCGTAGAAGGTGGTCTGCAGGTTGGTGCGCCACAGGTAGTCGCGCGCGTCGTAGCTGTCGGCGAGCACGGCGCCCCAGGTGTCCTCGTCGAGGTAGAAGCGGCGCTTGGCGTAGATGTGCCGCTTGCCGGTCTTGAGCCGGGCCTCCAGCACCCACACCCGGTGCAGCTCGTAGCGCAAGGCGGCAGGGTTGGGATGGCCCAGGGTCTCGGTGAGGGCCGCCAGGCTCAAGGCCGGGTCGTTGATGCGGTAGTTGTGATAGGGGATGAACAGCTCCTTCTTGCCGAGCAGGGTCCACTCGTAGCGATCCGACGCCCCGTTGAACATGCGGCTGTCGTCGTTGACCCGCAGGCTGCCGCTGGCGCCGCTGGAGGGGTTGTCGTAGCCGACGTTGGGGGCCCGCCTGACGCGCCGGCTGCCGGGGTCGTACTGCCAGCTTTGCTGCGCATTGGCGAGGGGGTCGACGAAGCCGTGGCCGAAGGTGATCTTGCCCAGCTCGCGGGTCGGCTCCAGGGTCTTGTACATGAAGTGGCTGAGGATGGGAGCCTCGACCTCCACGCGGGGGTTATCGGGGTTGGTCCACACGTTGAACGTCTGGTGATGTTGCACCTGGCGTGCCCGCTTGCCGTTGGCCAGGGTCACCACCAGCGTGTAGATCCCCTCCTCGCCGGGACCGCGCCCCTGGAGGGAGTGGTTGAGGATCAGCTCGTTGCCGCTGCGGGGTATCGGGAAAGGCGATCCGCCGAAGGCGCCGGTGACGCCATGGCCGTCCTCGGTCAGCTTTGCAGTACGGCCATTCTCACGGAGGTGGCGCTCGATGTTCTCGCTGGCACGGAAGTCGCGATGGCTCGGGTAGATGTCCATCCAGTAGCTCTGCGGATAACGCTTGAACAACGCCACCTGGCCATCGCTCAAGCGCTCCTGGTACTGCCCGACGTTCTCGGCCGTGATGCGGAACAGGGGGCGCTCGGAGACATAGGGATCGGGCTGGAGCGAGCCGCTGCCGGCGAAGTCGACATGCTCCGGCGCACCGCGCCAACGCCCGCTCCAGGCCGGGATGCTGCCGTCGGCATTGCCGGCTCGCTCCGCGCCCATGGGCGTGAGGTCCTGGTCGAGACTGGCGAGCTCGGCCTCGCTGAGAGCGGCCTCGGTCAAGGGGCTGAGGCCGATGGCGGCGGCGAGGAGAAGGTGACGCAAATCGGATTGGCGGGACATGGAAGGTCCTCCTGTCGTATGGGGTCGAAGGCGGTCAGAAGCTGTACTTGGCGCTGAAGGCGATGTGGTCGCGATCGGTCTGGGCGTTGTCGGCCGGGCTGCCGAGGTAGGCGTTGTAGCTCGCCTCCAGCGACAGGTTGCCGAGGTGCTCCCAGGTGGTACCGACGGACAGGCGGTTGCGACCCCGGCTGTAGCTGCCGAGGGAGGACTTGCCGTTCACGCCCTGGTTGAAGGAAACCGGAATGGAAAGGTCCCAGCCGGGCAGGACCTCGATGTAGCGCGCGCTGGCCCTCAGGGTGTAGCCCCATGCCGAGCGGTCGTTCCACAGCTCGTCGCTGGCGGCGCGCCCGGCCAGGTGCGCGCTGTCGTTGTCGAGCACGCGGTTGTAGCCGACCTCGCCGTTGAGGGTGAAGTTGTCGGCGAACGGCGTGTGGCCGAAGCCGTGGGTCACCGAGAGCAGCGCCTGGCCGGTGCGGCCCCGCGCGGTGTGTCGGGCGCCGCCGATGTTCACCGCCAGCGGCAGGTGGTTCTGCACGCTGATCTCGCCATTGACGTTGGTGTCCACCACCGGCGTCTTGGCGTGGTAGCGCAGGCGGTAGACGCCGAACTCGGTGTTGTTCAAGCGCTCGGCGACGTAGCGCAGGGCCAGGCCGAACTGGCCGCTGTCGCCGGGCTCGTCGTCACGCAGGCGCTGCAACCGCCCGGTGGCGTTGCTGAAGCCGCCCTTGTCGATGAGGTCGGTGGTGGAGAAATAGTTGCCGACCGCGCTGAGTCGGGTCTTCTTCCACTCGTACTGGTAGTAGGCCTGCAGGTCGAGCGTTTCGGTGAGGCCGAAGGAGGCGAACAGCTGGCCCACCGGCAGGGTGCGCTCCTTGACCTCGACACCCGGCACGTTGGACTTGGTGGCATCGAAGGGACTCATGGCCGAGGCGACACCGTTGCCGTTGTAGACGCTTTCGCCCCAGTAGACCACCTGCCGCCCGAGCCGCAGGTTGAGCGGTCGTCCGTCGATGTGCCAGGTGCCGTAGAGGTAGCTGTCGAGCAGCTCGAAACCACCGCCATGGGCGTCGCGGGTCTGCGAGGAGAAGCGGTCGGGGCGCGAGCACTGCCCGGCGGCGAAGCAGTTGGAGGTGCCCGTGCGGTTGTCGTTGCCACGGTGGTAGACGTCGTCGTAGTAGGCGCTGCCACGGATGAACAGGCCGAAGTCCTTGCGGTAGCTGATGTCGGCGTCGCTGACGATGCCCAGGCGGTGGCTGATCAGGCTGCCGCGCTTGAAGGCGTTGTTGCCGTCGTTGCCGTTGGCGTTGTCGTTGCCGCCCAGGGCGTGGGCCGGCTTCTCCGTACGCCAGGCCAGCCCGTAGGAGATCACGTGGCTGGCCTGGATCTTCACCTCGTCACCGGGCTCCAAGAGCGCCGCAGCGGCAGTGGTGCTGGCCAGCAGCAGGCCGGCCAGGGCCGGAAGGGTGAAGCACGCTGTTGTTGTCATTGTTGGCCTCCAACCCGGTTGGCGAGATGCCGCCGAGCTCAGTCATGGGGGAGGCCACTATCGAAACGAGAGGCGGGGCCGGTCATAGTCCGTTGGGACTAGGCTCGCCCTTCACGGTCCTTGGTGGGCGAGGCACCGGGCGCGGCCGAACGTCACGGCGCAGAGCGGCGCGAGGCGATCCGCGCGTGTCCCCGGGCCGGGCGAGCGAGGCACCGTCGTACGGAGGCCCGGGCCATTTCCACGGCAGGAAGCGCCCATCTGCGCGCGCCGCATCGGAGCCCGTCGAACGCCCGCTGCGCAACGTTTGCGTAAGGTTCGCAAACGCCCCGTAAAGCCTGCGTAACGACGCGAGACAGGGCCGCGGCTTACTGCTTAATTGAGGCGCACCACCTCTCAAGCGGGCCCGTGAAGATGTCTTCGGTTCAAGCCAGTCTCAGCAGCATCCCCCCCGACCCACTCCAGGCCGTCGGCCTCGCGCAGGGCCTCCTGCAGCGGCGCAACGGCGGCCAGGTGCTGATCATCGTCGAGCGCAAGGAGGACTGGTCCTCCTACATCCCCAGCGAGGAAATGCTCACCGCGCGGGAGTACCTCGAGCAGTCGCGGGGCGGCGAGCTGGACAAGAAGGTCCAGGTCATCAACCTGTGCCGCCACTACAAGTACCTGGGCCACGGCTACTACTGCTCGCTGCTGGCCGAGGCGCGCGGGCACAAGGTCATCCCCTCGGTGCGCACCATCAGCGAGCTGGCGCGCAAGTCGCTCTACGGCCTGGCCCTGGACGACCTGGAGAAGTCCCTGGAAGAGGCCCTCGCCCAGCACCCCTGGGCCAACACCGAAGGCTTCACCCTCAGCCTGTACTTCGGCCGCACCGACTTCGAACCGCTGCAGGAGATCGCCCGCCAGCTGTTCGAGGCCTTCCCCTGCCCCATCCTCCTGGTGGACGTACGCAAGGGCGACACCTGGCGCATCGCCGGCCTGCGCCCGGGTTCGCTGCACAAGCTGCGCGAGGCCCAGGAAGACCAGTTCGCCAGCGCCCTCGACGGCTTCAACCGCAAGGTCTGGCGCCTGCCGCGCTCGCGCCGGGTGGCGCGCTACGACCTGGCCATCCTGCACAACTCGGACGAGCCGCTGCCGCCCTCCAATGCCCGCGCCCTGGAGAACTTCGTGCGGGTCGGCAAGCGCCTGGGCATCGAAGTGGACCTGATCGAGAAGAAGGACTATTCGCGCCTGGCCGAGTACGACGCGCTGCTGATCCGCGAGACCACCAGCGTCGACGACCACACCTACCGCTTCGCCAAGAAGGCCGAGAGCGAGGGGCTGATCGTGATGGACGACCCGGCGTCGATCCTGCGCTGCACCAATAAGGTGTTCCTCACCGACCTGCTGCGCAGCCACGGCCTGAGCATGCCGGCCACCGAAATCCTCTACCGCGACAACCCCCAGGAGCTGGACAAGGTCGGCGAGCGCCTGGGCTTCCCCCTGGTGCTGAAGATCCCCGACGGCTGCTTCTCGCGCGGGGTGATCAAGGTGGAGAACCTGCAGCAGCTGCGCGAGGCCAGCGCCGGGCTGTTCGAGCACTCGGTGCTGCTCCTCGCCCAGGAATTTCTCTTCACCGAATACGACTGGCGCATCGGCATCCTCAACCGCCGGCCGATCTTCGCCTGCCAGTACTTCATGTCCAAGGGCCACTGGCAGATCGTCAACCACAAGGCCCAGGGCACCGAGGTGATCGGCGAATGCCGCACCCTGCCGGTGGAACAGGCGCCGAAGGCGGTGGTGGAGCTGGCGCTGAAGACCGCCAACCTGATCGGCGACGGGCTCTATGGCGTCGACCTCAAGGAAGTGGACGGCAGCGTCAAGGTCATCGAGGTGAACGACAACCCCAACCTCGACGCCGGCATCGAGGACGCCCACCTGCGCGATGAGCTCTATAGCCTGGTGCTGGAGGACTTCATCCGCCGCCTCGAACTCAAGCGCCGTGGCGGCGCCCACTGAAGGAGCACGGCCCATGCGCCAGAGCTACAGGCTGACCGACGGCACCCTGCGCCCCTGCACCGACGACGCGGCGCCGCTGCAGCTGTGCATCGCCCCCGAGGCCGAGGAGCTGGAGTGGCTGCGCAGCCGCTTCGGCCTCGACGCCCATGCCCTGGCCTCGGCCCTGGACCCGGATGAGGTGGCCCGCGTGGAATTCCGCGCCGGCTCGCTGTTCCTCATCTGGAAGCGCCCGGAGAACTACTCCGGCGGCGAGCGTTTCGCCTTCGAGGTGTCCTCCTTCGGCATGCTCCTGGACGAGCGCCAACTGGTGCTGATCTCCAACGCCGACTCGCTGCTCGGCGGCCTCTCCGGGCGCCATGACCTGCACCAGCCGCTGGATGTGCTGCTGGCCATCCTGCTGGGCAACATCCACCACTACGAGGGCCACCTCAAGGTGATCAAGCTGGTCGCCCGCGAACTGCAGCAGCGCTTCAACCAGAGCCAGCACAACCGCCACCTGCTGCAGATGCTCGGCCTCAGCGAAAGCCTGGTGTATTACCTCAACGCCATCCACGGCAACGGCGCGGTGCTGGCCCGCCTGCGCAGCCAGGGCGAGCGCCTGGGCTTCCCCCCGGCAAGCCTGGAGCTGCTCGACGACCTGATCATCGAGAACGACCAGTGCATCAAGCAGGCGGAAATCTATTCCACGGTGCTGGCCGGCCTCATGGAGGCGCGCGGCAGCCTGCTGAACACCACCATGAACGAGATGCTGCGCAAGCTCACCCTGATCAACGTGGTGTTCCTGCCGCTCAACCTGATCGCCGGCATCGGCGGCATGTCCGAGTTCAGCATGATGACCGCCGCCATCCCCTGGTGGCTCTCCTACCCGCTGTTCGTCCTCGCCCTCGCCGTGCTGGCGGGCCTGATGTTGCTGGCCCTGCGCCGGCTGGTGGCCGCCCGCGCATCGCCCCCGGCCAGCTGACGCAACGCCCCCCACTCGCAACCGCCGCCGGGCATCCCGCCCGCTGGCATCACTCACCCCAAGGAAGCCCCATGGAACCCCTGCACATCGCCCTCAGCGTCCTCGTCGCCATCGTCGCCCTGAGCATCGCCATCAACTACGTCGACAGCCGCATGAAGCCCGGCGACCTGGCGCGACAGGCGCGCGACAAGGCGTCGCGACGGACACCCCGCCGCTAAGCCCCTCGCGCCGGGCGCAACCGTGCCCGGCCCCCTGCCTGAGCCAGGAAGCGCCATGAATTTCAGCTTTCGCGATGCCCGCCCCGACGACCTCGACGCCCTGCTCCACCTGGAGAACCAGTGCTTCGAACTCGATCGCCTGTCGCCGCGCAGCTTCCAGTGGATGATCGCCCGCGCCCACGCCAGCCTGGCGGTGGCCGAGGCCGCCGGCCGGGTCATGGGCTACGCGCTGCTGCTGTTCCACCGCGGCACCTCGCTGGCGCGGCTCTACTCCATCGCCATCGCCCCGCAGGCCCGTGGCCACGGCCTGGGCAAGGCGCTGCTGGCGGAGGCCGAACGCCGCGCCCGCGACCACGACTGCGCCTACCTGCGCCTGGAGGTACGCCCGGACAACCCGGCCGCCATCGGCCTCTACGAGCAGGCCGGCTACCGCCGCTTCGCCTGTGTCGACGACTACTACGAGGACCACGCCCAGGCCCTGCGCTACGAGAAGCGCATCGTCCAGCGCCCCCTCGACGCCGCGCGGGCGGTGCCCTACTACCAGCAGAGCACCGAATTCACCTGCGGCCCGGCTTGCCTGATGATGGCCATGGCCGGCCTGCAGCCCGGCCGCCCCCTCTCGCGGCGCGAGGAAGTACAGCTGTGGCGCGAGGCGACCACGGTGTTCATGACTTCCGGCCACGGCGGCTGCAGCCCCCAGGGGCTGGCCCTGGCCGCCTGGCGCCGGGGCTTTCGCGTGCGCCTGCAGGTCAGCGTCGAAGGCCCCTTGTTCCTCAGCGGCGTGCGCAGCGAAGGCAAGCGCGAGGTGATGCGCCTGGTGCACGAGGCCTTCTGCGACGAGCTGCGCGCCAGCGACGTGGAGCAGGTGCCTGCCAGCCGCCAGGACCTGCCGGCGCTGCTCGCCGAGGGCGGCCTGCCGCTGGTGCTGATCAGCAGCTACCAGCTGACCCGCACCAAGGCCCCGCACTGGGTGCTGGTCACCGGCTGCGACGAGGATTTCGTCTACCTCCACGACCCGGACATCGACCACAGCCGCCACCGCCAGGCGCTGGACTGCCAGCACATGCCGGTGAGCCACGCACGCTTCCAGCGCATGCGCCTGTTCGGCGGCAGCAAGCTGCGTGCCTCGGTGGTGCTCTACAGCCCGGCTGGCAGCCCGCCTCGATGGACGAACGCCCATCCGCCGACTAGCGTTCAAGCACCTTCCCCATGCAGCGAGCCCACCCCATGAACAGACTCCGAATCGCGCTAGCCTCCGCCGCCCTGCTGGGCAGCGCTCTCACCCCGACCCTCGCCAGTGCCGATGTCGGCTTCGGCGTCGGCCTGAGCTATGTCTTCGGCAGCGGGGGTGGCCTGTCCGTGGGCGTCAAGGCCTTCTCCAACGACGAGGACAACGAAACCGTCGGTTCCCTGGGCCTGGACTACCTGGTGCAGGCGGGCGCCTTCCGCCCGAACATCGGCGTCGCCTACCAGGGCGAGGGCTACTTCAGCGGCGCGGACGTCGGTTACAACCTGGGCAGCCAATCGGTCGACTTCGGCCTCGGTGGCGGCTGGTCCAACAGCGATGACGACCACAAGACCCCGGCGCCCGCCCCGGCTCCTATCCCCATCTGATCGGCCACCGCCGCACCGACCCGAAACCCTGCCTGGCGCGGGGTTTTCTTTGGCTGCGGCGTCAATCCACCGCCAGGCGCATGGACAGCTCCACGTCCTCGGCGAAGGGCAGCGAGAGGTAGCCGCTGTTGGCCTCACGCACCCGCGCCAGGTACTCGGGGCAGTGGTCGGCGTTGTCGGCGATCACCAGCGCGCCGGGGCGCAGGCGGCTTTCCACCAGGGCGAGGATCTCCGGGTAGAGCGCCTTGGCACCGTCGAGCAACAGCAGGTCGATGGAGTCGGGCAGGTCCTGGGCCAGGGTGCGCAGCGCATCGCCCACGCGGAACTCCACCAGGTCCTCCAGACCGCCGGCGGCAAGGTTGCCCCGGGCCCGCGCCACCTTGGTGGGCTCGAACTCGCTGGTGATCAGGCGGCCACCGCCGTTGTCGCGCAGGGCCGCTGCCAAGTGCAGCGTGGAGATGCCGAAGGAGGTGCCGAACTCGACTATGGTGCGCGCGCCGCTGCTGCGCGCCAGCAGGTACAGCAGGCGCCCGGTCTCGCGGGAAACGGGCAGCGCGACATCCTTCAGGCGGCCGTAGAACTCGCGGTATTCGGTCTTGCTCCGCATCAGCCGCGCCACCTCGCCTTCGGGGAGGTCGGTCAGGGTGCTCGCCAGGGTCTGCCAGGCCGTGTCGGCCTCGGCGAACAGGCGGTCCAGCAGGGCGGCAAGGTGGGTATCGGTCAGGGTGTTCATGCAAGGTCTCCAGGAGTCATTGAGCGCATCGTTGGCGCCGGAATAGAATGCGATCAATCCGTCAGGTTTTACTATTCGCATTGCCAGGCCCCGCCATGACCGAACGCCAGAACCCGCGTATTTCCTCGCGCAAGCAACCCCAGCAGGCCCGCTCCAACGAGCTGGTGGCCACCATCCTCCAGGCCGCTATTCAGGTTCTGGCCAAGGAAGGCGCGCAGCGTTTCACCACTGCCCGGGTGGCCGAGCGCGCCGGTGTCAGCGTCGGCTCGCTGTACCAGTACTTCCCCAACAAGGCGGCCATCCTCTTCCGCCTGCAGAGCGACGAGTGGCGCCAGACCAGCGAGCTGCTGCGCCGCATCCTCGAAGACCTCGCCACCCCGCCGCTGGCACGCCTGCGCACCCTGGTGCACGCCTTCCTCCGCTCCGAATGCGAGGAAGCCGATATGCGCGTCGCCCTCGACGATGCCGCCCCGCTCTACCGCGACGCCCCCGAAGCGCAGGAAGCCAAGGCCGCTGCCGGGCGCATCTTCGAGACCTTCATGGAGGAGGTACTGCCCGCCGCCCCGGGCGCCACCCGCACCCTGGCCAGCGACCTGGTCACCACCACCCTCGGCACCGTGGGCAAGCAATTCTCCGAGCGCCCGCGCACGGCGGAGGAGATCGAGCGCTACGCCGACGCCATGGCCGACATGCTCTGCGCCTACCTGGAATCGGTCGCCGCGCGGGGATAGAGGGGGAACCGTCCCCGCGCGGGCATGACCGTTGTGGGTGGATGACGCTCTTTTCATCCACCAGGCGATATCGAGCCCCGCACCGCCGCACCGCCTGGTGGGAGCGAATTCATTCGCGATGAAACATCCGCCCACTCGCAGCCCAGTGCCGGCAGTGGGTCTTTCGCGGCTGAAGCCGCTCCCACGGGAATGCCCGCAGCGGAACCGAACACCGCACCGTTGGGCCTCGCTGCGCTCGGCGCCAACCTACGACGCAGCCTGTAGGTCGGGTGCAACCCGACACCCCCGCCCCCACCACGCGGGTTTCACCCGCCCTACGGAGCCAACCGCTGTGTAGGGTGGATGACGCTCTTTTCATCCACCAGGCGGAGTCGAATGCAGCACCGAGTGACGGGCACTCGCACCCCGAATGCACGACGCCTCCCGAAGGAGGCGCCGTGGTTCAGCCCGGGGGGTGGATCAGGCCAGGTCGAAGCGGTCGAGGTTCATCACCTTGGTCCAGGCGGCGACGAAGTCCTTGACGAACTTGTCCTTGGCATCGGCGCTGGCGTACACCTCGGCGATGGCGCGCAGTTGCGCGTGGGAGCCGAACACGAGGTCGACGCGGGTGCCGGTCCACTTCACCTGGCCGGTCCTGCGGTCGCGCCCTTCGTAGCTGGTGGCCGAGGCCGGCTTCCATTCCACGCCCATGTCCAGCAGGTGGGTGAAGAAGTCGTTGCTCAGCACCCCGGGGCGGTCGGTGAAGACGCCGTGCGTGCTCTGCCCCACGTTGGCCCCGAGCACGCGCAGGCCGCCCACCAGCACGGTCATCTCCGGTGCGGACAGGGTCAGCAGTTGCGCCTTGTCCACCAGCAGCTGCTCGGCGGAAACGCTGTAGCGCCCCTTGAGGTAGTTGCGGAAGCCGTCGGCGATGGGCTCCAGGAAGCCGAAGGATTCCACATCGGTCTGCTCCTGGGAGGCGTCCATGCGCCCCGGCGTGAAGGGCACGGTGATGCTGTGCCCGGCGCTCTTCGCCGCCTGCTCCACGCCGGCGCTGCCGGCCAGGACGATGAGGTCGGCGAGGGAGATCTTCTTGCCGCCGGCCTGGGCGCCGTTGAACTCGCCCTGGATGCTTTCGAGAATCGCCAGCACGTTCTTCAACTGCTCGGGCTGGTTGGCTTCCCAGGAGCGCTGCGGCTCCAGGCGCAGGCGCCCGCCGTTGGCACCGCCGCGCTTGTCCGAGCCACGGAAGCTGGAAGCAGCCGCCCAGGCGGTGGACACCAGCTGCGCCACCGACAGCCCCGAACCCAGCACCTTGGCCTTGAGCGCGGCGACGTCGGCATCGTCGACCAGCGGGTGGTTCACGGCGGGGATCGGGTCCTGCCACAGCAGTTCCTCGGCGGGCAGTTCCGGCCCCAGGTAGCGGGACAGCGGCCCCATGTCACGGTGGATCAGCTTGTACCAGGCGCGGGCGAAGGCGTCGGCGAGCTGGTCCGGGTTGGCCAGGAAGCGCCGCGAGATCGGCTCGTAGATCGGGTCGAAGCGCAGCGCCAGGTCGGAGGTGAGCATCGACGGCGCGCGGCGCTTGCTCGGGTCGTGGGCGTCGGGGATCTTGCCATCGCCCGCCCCGCCCTTGGGCCGCCACTGGTGGGCGCCGGCCGGGCTCTTGGTCAGTTCCCACTCGTAGCCGAAGAGGTTCTCCAGGTACTCGTTGCTCCAGCGTGCCGGGGTCGAGGTCCAGGTCACCTCCAGGCCGCTGGTGATGGTGTCGCCGCCCTTGCCGCTGCCGAAGGCGTTCTTCCAGCCCAGGCCCTGCTCTTCCAGGCCTGCCGCCTCGGGCTCGGGCCCGACGTTGTCGGCCGGGCCGGCGCCGTGGGTCTTGCCGAAGGCGTGGCCGCCGGCGATCAGCGCCACGGTTTCCTCGTCGTTCATCGCCATGCGGCCGAAGGTCTCGCGGATGTCCTTGGCCGAGGCGAGCGGGTCCGGGTTGCCTTCAGGGCCTTCCGGGTTCACGTAGATCAGGCCCATCTGCACGGCGGCCAGGGGGTTCTCCAGGTTGCGCTCGCCCTGGTTGGTGCGGCTCTCTTCCTGGGCGTGCTTCCCGGGTTCGGCCACCAGGGTGCCGTCGCCCGGCTCCTGCACCGCCTTGGTGTTGCCGTAGCGCTCGTCACCGCCGAGCCAGACGGTCTCGGTGCCCCAGTAGACGTCCTCGTCCGGCTCCCACACATCGGGACGGCCGCCGGAGAAGCCGAAGGTCTTGAAGCCCATGGATTCGAGGGCGACGTTGCCGGTGAGGACGATCAGGTCAGCCCAGGACAGGTTGCGCCCGTACTTCTGCTTGATCGGCCAGATCAGCCGGCGCGCCTTGTCCAGGCTGACGTTGTCCGGCCAGCTGTTGAGCGGGGCGAAGCGTTGCTGGCCGGTGCCGGCGCCGCCACGGCCATCGCCGGTGCGGTAGGTGCCGGCGCTGTGCCAGGCCATGCGCACGAAGAGCGGGCCGTAGTGGCCGAAGTCGGCGGGCCACCAGTCCTGGGAGTCGGTCATCAGGGCGGTCAGGTCGCGCTTGACCGCAGCGAAGTCGAGGCTCTTGAAGGCCTTGGCGTAGTCGAAGTCCGGGTCCATCGGGTCGGACAGGGAGGAATGCTGGTGGAGGATTTTCAGGTTGAGCTGGTTGGGCCACCAGTCACGGTTGCTGGTGCCACTGCCAGCGGCATGGTTGAACGGGCATTTCGATTCGGTCGACATTTTGATTCACCTCGGGTCGCGTTGGTCCATCTGCCCAACCCGCGCAGGCCGGAACACCGAGGAGCGGACCCGACGCAAGGCCGTCACGGCCACGCGGGAGCGCTGACTGGCAGGGTGTTCCAACCACGGTTGCAGCAGGACTCTGTTGTTATCCCTTCATCAGTTGGCGTCGGTCCAAGCCCAACGCCAGATCAAGACTAGCCCCCCTGCACCGGAGGTCTAATAGAGCGAGCATTGGGGGTCGATAGCCTGGCTCTGTCAGCCGCCAGCATCAGATCGGGTCCATCAGGCTCATCGGCTCCACGCCCCACTGGCGCGGAGCCGATGTTCGAAGCGGTGTAACTACTGCGCGAGGAAGGCCAGCAGGTCTTCGTTCAATTGCTCCGCGTGGGTCACGGCGAAGCCATGCGGTGCGCCGGCGTAGACCTTGAGCTCGGCACCGGGGATCAGCTCCGCCGCCAGCTTGCCGGTAGCCTCCAGCGGCACGATCTGGTCGTCGTCGCCATGGATCACCAGGGTGGGTACATCGACCTTGGCCAGGTCGCCACGGAAGTCGGTGCCGGCGAAGGCGGTCACGCAGTCGATAGTGCCCTTGAGCGACGCCAGCAAGGCGATATTCAGGGTCTGGGTGAGTACACCCAGGGAAACCTGCTGGCCGTGGTTGATGCCGTAGAACGGCGCGGCGAAGTCGGCGATGAACTGCGCGCGGTCCTGCAGCAGGCCGGCCTTGATGCCGTCGAACACCGCCTGGTCGACGCCCTGCGGGTGGTCGGCGGTCTTGCCGAAGATCGGCGTCACCGCGCCCAGCAGCGCCAGCTTGGCGACCCTGCCGGTGCCGTGGCGGCCGATGTAGCGGCTGACGTCGCCACCGCCCATGGAGAAGCCCACCAGGGTCACGTCACGCAGGTCCAGGTGCTCGATCAGCTGGGCGATGTCGTCGGCGAAGGTGTCGTAGTCGTAGCCATTCCACGGCTGGCTGGAGCGACCGAAGCCACGGCGGTCGAAGGCGATGGTGCGGTAGCCGCGGCTGCTCAGGTACTGCATCTGGTATTCCCACATGTCGGCATCCAGCGGCCAGCCATGGCTGAACAGCACGGGCTTGCCGCTGCCCCAATCCTTGTAATAGAGCTCGGTGCCATCACGGGTCAAGAACGTGGTCATGCAAACCTCCAGTTGAACGTTGTTGGGATAGGTGGTGCTGGAGCGGGCTATGCGCAACCGCTCAAGCCCGCACTATCCCCTCCTCGGATAACAGTGGGATTGCACGTGTGTGCTGCGCTCTACTCCACCCTGCGAAGGTGCACCAGACAACACCGCTGCCATACCCGTCGTGGGCGAGTTCATTCGTGATGGCGCATCCGGCCATTCCCAGCCGGGTGCCTACTGGAGGTCTTTCGCGGCTGAAGCCGCTCCCACAGGAGATACCCAGCGGCCCCAGGCCCGCTTACCCGCGCTTGCGCTGCCTGAACGCTGCGGGCGATTCGCCGAGGTGCTGGCGGAACACGCGGCTGAAGGAGGCCTGGCTCGGGTAGCCGACCTCCAGGGCGATGGCGCCGATGCTCATCGCCGTGCCCAGCAGCAACTGTTGCGCACGCTCCAGGCGCAGGCGCGTGACCAGGGCGCCGGGCGAGGTGCCGGCGAGCTGGGTGAAGCTGCGCATGAAGCTGGAGCGGGACATGTTCGCCTCGGCCGCCAGGGCCTCCACCGGCCACTCCCGCGAGAGGTCCGCCAGCAGCGCCAGCGCCGCCTTGCCCAGGCGCCGGTCGCGCAGCAGGGCGAAGATTCCCGGCAATTCATGCTGCTCCTGCAGGTAGGCGCGCATCACCAGGGTGAAGAGGATCACCGACAGTCCATCGACCATCGCCTGGTTGGCCACCTCCTCGCCCTCAGCTTCCAGGCGCATCAGTTCCACCACGGCGGCCAGCCGGCCCTGCCTGGCCTCCCCGGCCGGCACCACCAGCACATCCGGCAGCGCCTCCAGCAGGGTCGCACCCGGGCTGTAGTGGATGCGCCCGCAGAGCATCTCGAAGCCCTCCCCGCCCTGGCCGATGCGCAGCAGCGGGATGCGCCCGGGCTCTTGGTACGGGGGCGGCGGGGTGCGCACGCGTCCCGTCTGGTCTGCCTGCAACAGGTGGGAGTCGCTACGCGGCAGCAGCAGGATCTCCCCCGCGCGCAGGCGTCGGGGCGGCTGGCCGGCGAGTTCCAGGCGGCACTCTCCGCGCAGCAGGATGTGGTAGCTGGCCTGGCCCGCCGGCAGGCGTGGGTGGTCCAGGGCCCAGTTGCCGTGCAGCTGGCAGCGCAGGTCCAGCACGCCACGCAGGTTGGCCAGGTCGATCAGGTGGTCGAATGCATGCATTGGGACGTTTCGGCAAAGGGATGGGCAGGAATGCAAAACGCCGGGAGCGCGCCAGCGGGACACTCTCCTCACCGGCCGATCACCGGCCCCGTGCAAAGCTAGGAGAAGCCATCATGCTGTTCAACTGGTCCGACTACGTTCCCGCCGTTAAAAAAGCCTTCGGCAAGCTCGGCAAGTCCCACCCCAAGATGCTCGCCGCCTACCAGGCCCTGGGTGCTGCCGCCAGCGATGGCGACGCGCTCGACGCCAAGACTCGCGAACTGATCGCCATGGCCGTGGCCATCACCACCCGCTGCGACGGCTGCATCGGCGTGCATGCCGAGGCCGCGCGCAAGGCCGGCGCCACCGAGGCCGAACTGGCCCAGGCCCTGGCCACCGCCATCTCGCTCAACGCCGGCGCAGCCTACATCTACTCGCTGCGCGCCCTGGAGGCCTTCGAGCAGACGGCCTGAAACCGCTAGCTGAACGACGCCGGAGTCAGAGCAGCACGCCCTTGATCGGCTGCTCCGGCTCGGGCGCCGGCTCGTCCAGCAGCTCCAGCACCGTGATCTCGATGTTGCGGCACATGGCGTTCAGCGGCAGGTCGTTAGGCTGGGTGTCGAAGGGGTCGGATATCTGGTCGCCCAGGGCGTCCAGGCCGAAGAAGGTGTACGCCAGCACGCAGACCGCGAAGGGCGTGAACCAGCCGATGCTGTCCACCAGGCAGAACGGCAGCAGGAAGCAGTACACGTGGACGATGCGGTGCAGCATGAGGATGTAGGGATAGGGAATGGGCGTGTTCTTGATGCGCTCGCAACCGCCTAGCACGTACGACAGCCGCGAGAGCTGCTCGTCGAGGGTGGCCTGGACCATCTCCCCCGCCCCCGCCTCGCGGCTCGCCGCCATCACCCGCTGACCGATCAGGCCCAGCAGCGCGCTGGGCACGTTGCCCTTGCCGGCCAGTTGCGCGCGGGTGGGCTCGTCCAGCAGGCGCTGCACGTCCGCACCGTCGCCACCGCCACGCAGGTGGTCGCGCAACGCATGGCTGAAGGCGGCCAGCGCATCCACCAGCCGGCGGCGCTCGGTTGGCGCCATGGCCGGGGTCAGGCTCAGCAGCTGGCGGGTCAGGTTGCGGGTGACGATCAGCAGCTCGCCCCACAGCGTGCGCGCCTCCCAGAAGCGCTGGTAGGCCACGGTGTTCCTGAAGCCGAGGAAGATCGCCAGGGTCAGCCCCCAGAGGGTGAAGGGCGTGGCGGTGAGGATCACCTTGTAGTGATAGAGCGTGCCGTGGGTGGCCACCACCACCGAGCTGATCAGCACGGTGAACAGCACCTTGCGCCAGATGGCCGGGATGATCGACCCCTTGAGGGAGAACAGCAGGACCGGGATCGAAGGATTCTGGGGGCGCGTGATCATCGGATAGGGCTCGGCAGGTACGGCGGGGATGGCGCAACTATAGAGCCTGGCGACCCCGTTTGGCCTGCGACGCACAGCAGCACCCGAGGTGCGGGCAAGGCAAAGTGTACCGCTCCGGCCGTTCGCAACTGAGCATTGATCGGCATCGCTGTATAAAATTTAATACTGCGCTTCGGTACCGTGCCGATACAGCCTTGGAGGGCAAGAATGACTGCATCAGCAGCGAAGGAAGCCGTGGGCGAGCTCTACAGCCTGGACGCCATGAAGTACGCGCAGAGCATGACCTGGCGCGCCATCGAACAGCTCTCGGAGCTGATTCGCCCCGGCATGCTGGAATCCGAGGCCACCGCCCTCGGCAAGCAGGTGCTCACCGAGCTGGGCATGCAGCGCATCTGGCACCCGCTGCTGATCCGCTTCGGCGCCAACACCCTGAAGACCTTCAAGCAGCGCTCCGACGGCGACCCGCGGCTCGGCGAGCACGACATCTACTTCATCGACCTGGGCGCGGTGTGGGGCGGCCATGAAGGCGACGCCGGCGCCACCTTCACCACCGGCAATGACCCCGAGATGCTGGCCTGCGCCGCCGCCTGCAAGACCCTCTTCGACCAGGTCGAGCGCTACTGGCGCGAAGAACAGGTGGCCGGCCAGGAGCTGTACCGCTACGCCGCCGAACAGGCCGAAGCCATGGGCTGGGTGCTCAACCTCGACATCAAGGGCCACCGCGTCAGCGACTTCCCCCACGCCATCTACCGCGCCGGCGACCTGGGCGATTTCGCCGCTTGCCCCAACGTCGGCCTGTGGATCCTGGAAATCCAGCTGGCCCACCCGCAGCGGCCCTTCGGTGCGTTCTACGAGGACCTGTTGGCATGACCGACCACACCGACGCCACCGAGCAGCTGTTCTCCTACGGCACCCTGCAGGACAAGGCCGTGCAGCTGGCCAACTTCAGCCGCGAGCTGCAAGGCCGGGCCGACGCCATGCCCGGCTACCGCCAGGACTGGGTGGAGATCACCGACCCGGAGGTGCTGCGCACCAGCGGCAAGACCCACCACCCCATCGTCCAGCCCAGCGACGACCCCGCCAGCGAGGTCGCGGGCACCGTGTTCCTCATCACCGCCCGGGAACTGGCGGCAGCCGATGAATACGAGGTCGACGACTACAAGCGCGTGCAGGTGACCCTCAAGTCCGGCACAGCGGCCTGGGTGTATGTGAAGGCCTGAGGCACGGCGGGGCCCAACATCGCTACGTTGGGCCTCGCTGCGCTCGGCGCCAACCTACGGCACCCTGCCCAACCCGCACCACGGCGCCGACCGGTGTGTAGGGTGGATGGCGCTCTTTTCATCCACCAGGCGACCTTGCAGCCCGCACGCATGCCCGCGGTTGTAGGTCGGGTGCAACCCAACGGGGCCGTATGCAACGCCACGCGGGTTGCACCCGCCCTACGGGCAGCCACCGGCAGAGTGCGGGCGCGGGCGTTGGTCGACACCAAGCGAAGCCGCTGGAAAAGTCGACTAATCTGCATATTCGAAGACCGCGGCATTACGGAGCTACTCACCGGGAAGGAGGTTGAGCAACAATTCTCGCTGTCATGCGCCAGTGAAGTTCAGCATGGAAAACCTACTGTCTCTGCTTTCTGAAACCGTTCCCGACGCCAAGACGGTCGAGCAACTCACTCGTCCGTTGCTGACTCTGCTCAGCAAGGTCACCGGGATGGAATCCACCTACCTCACCACCATCGACCTCGATGCCGGCGTCCAGCGGGTGGAGTTCGCCCGCAACGCGGGGGATATGGAGATTCCCGAAGGGCTCGCCGTGCCCTGGGGAGACACCCTGTGCAAACGCGCGCTCGATGAGAACCGCCTGTATTCGGACGATGTCTCCGAATGCTGGGGGGACTCCGAGGCGGCCAAGGCGCTGGGCATCCGCACCTATGTCAGTGCTCCGCTGCGGGCCCGCGACGGTCGGCTGCTGGGCACCGTGTGTGCGGCCAGCGCCAGCCAGATGGCGCGCGCGCCGGAAGTGGAACCGACACTGTTGCTGATGTCCGGCCTGCTGAGCTTTTCCCTGGAGCGGGAAATCCTCGTGGAGCAGTTGCAAAGCACCAATGCGGAGCTGGCCCGGCTGGCCCTGACCGATGCGCTGACGGGGCTCTACAACCGCCGCGCCATCCTCGCGGAGATTCCGCGCCTGCTGGCCCTGGCCCGGCGCGAGGAGCGCTACTTGCTGGTGGGGGTGGTGGACCTCGATGGCTTCAAGGCCATCAACGACGAACACGGCCACCAGTCCGGGGACCTGTTCCTCACCCAGGTGGCCACCAACCTGCAGAACGGCCTACGCACCAGCGACATGCTCGGCCGCACCGGTGGGGACGAGTTCATCGTCGTGGCCCTGGGCCCGCGTGGCGAGCAACAGGACCTGGCCAGCGAAATGAGCCGTGCCGCCACGCACCTGCAACAGCGTCTGGCCAGTGCCACCGTCGGGCACTACACCTTGAGTGGCGAGAGCAGCATCGACTACTGCGGTGCCAGCGCCGGCGTGGTGGCCCTGCTGCCCGAGGGCGTCGACGCGGAGGAAGCGATCAAGCGCGCCGACCGCGAGATGTACCGCATCAAACAGGAACGCAAGCGCAACGCTGCCATCCTGCACTGAGCCCGGGCGCCCGTCGGTGGGCGCTCAGATCTTCGGGCCGATATGCCGGCGCAGCACCGCCAGTTCGATGAACTCCGGCGCCTGCACGGCATTGGCGCTCAGCCCGGTGGCAGCTTCGCGCTTGGCCGCGCGAACCAGCTGTTCGCGGTCCAGCCCCGCGTCCACGGCGGCAGCCAGCACGGCCTCCAGGGCCACCCAGAGGGCGTCGTTCACGGCGGTGTGGCGAATGTCTTCCATCGGTCTCGTCCTTCTGCAAGAGAGGGAAAGGGTAGACCAGTCGGGCAACCCCGCTCCCCCGCCTTGCCGCCGGCCGTCGCGGCTGCTTTTCTTCTCACGCTTCAGGCGCAGATGGACTGAACGCCTGGCCGACTTCGCCGCTCATAGTTGTTGACCAGCCCACGCGCGGAACCTGACCCACGACATGGAATCGCCTCAAGACACCCCCCGCGAGAATGCCCTGCCGGCCACCCCCGGCTTCCTGCGCAACGGCGGCGACATCGCTGCGCTGCTGCGACACGGCCACTGCAAGGATTCACCGCTCGGCCCGCCCGAAGACTGGACCCCGGCGCTGAAGACGCTGATGGCCATGGTGCTGCCGGCCAAGGCGCAGATCGTGCTGTTCTGGGGCCCTGACTACGTGGCGCTGTACAACGACGCCTACGCGCCAAGCATCGGCACCAAGCACCCACGGGCCCTGGGCCGCCCGGCGCAGGAAAACTGGAGCGAGCTCTGGGACGACCTCGAACCCCTGTTGCGCGGCGTGCGGGAGACCGGCGAGACCTTTCACGCCAAGGACCGCCCCTTCTACATCGAGCGCCACTGCCACGGCGAGACCGTGTACTTCGACGTCTCCTACTCGGCGATGCGCGAGGAGGATGGCGCGGTGGGCGGCGTGCTGTGCATCGTCAACGAGACCACCGAACGGGTGCGCTTCGAGCACCGCCAGGCCTTCCTCCTCGAACTGGGCCGCATCCTGCCCTCGATCACCGATCCCGAGCGCATCGCCACCCTCACCGCACGCCGCCTCGGCGAGGAACTGGGCGCGGCGCGGGTGCTGTTCGGCGAGGACAACGGCGACGGGCAGACCTTCAGCGTGCGCCATGAATACCTGCGCGACGCCTGCTCCGCCGCCGGCCACCACCGCTACCGCAATTTCGGCGCCAACCTGCTGGCCTCGCTGCAGGCGGGCGAAAGCGTCGCGCGCGACGACCTCCACCAGGACTCCGGCCTGGGCCCCGGCGAAAGGGCACTGGCCCACGAGCTTGGCCTGGCCGCCACGCTGCACGTACCGGTGCTGCGCCATGAGCAGTTGGAGGCGATGCTGGTCATCCACCACGCGCACCCCCACGTGTTTTCCGAACAGGAACGCCGGCTGGTGGAAGAAACCGCCAAGCTGGCCTGGATGCTGATCAGCCACGCCCGTGCCGAGCGCGCCCTGCACGCCAGCTCGGCGCAGATATCGGCCATGTTCGACCAGGCCAGCGCCGGCATTGCCGTGTACGACCGCACCTGGCACTTCACCCTGGTCAACGACCGCTATTGCCAGATCGTCGGCCGGCCGCGCGAAGCCCTGCTCGGCCTGAGCCTGCAGGAAATCGCCCACCCGGAAAGCCCCTCCGCGCACCTGCACCTGCACCCCCTCGACGCCGACTCGCCCTTCGAGATGACCGAGCGCTACACCCGCCCCGACGGCGAACCGGCCTGGGTGCACAGCCAGATCACCCCCCTGGTGGATGAGCAGGGCAGCGTCAACAGCATGCTCTGCGTGTGCATGGACATCAGCTCGCGCATCCAGGCCGAGGCGCAGCTGCGGGAGCTGAACGAGGGCCTGGAGGCCCGCGTCACGGCCATGGTCGCGCAGCGCGAAACGGCGCTGGCGCAACTGCACGAAGCCCGCAAGATGGAAACCATCGGCCAGCTCACGGGCGGCATCGCCCACGACTTCAACAACCTGCTGACACCGATCATGGCCTCGCTGGAACTGGTGCGCCGGCGCGTGGATGACGAGCGCAGCCGCACCCTCATCGACAGCGCCCTGCAGGCCTCCGACCGCGCGCGGGTGCTGGTGGCCCGGCTGCTGACCTTCGCCCGCCGGCAGACGCTCAACCCCCGGGCGGTGGCCCTGAGCGTGCTGGTCAACGACATGCGCGAACTCATCGAGCGCTCGCTGGGGCCGATGATAGACGTCGAGGTGAACATCCCCGGCCGCCTGCCGGCCGTGGTGGTCGACCCGCACCAGCTCGAACTGGCCATCCTCAACCTCGCGGTCAACGCCCGCGACGCCATGGAGGGCCGTGGCCAGCTGACCCTCGCCGCAGCGCTGGACACCGTGCCCGCCGGCCGGGTGCCGGGCCTCGCCGAGGGCCGCTACGTCAGCCTGAGCGTCAGCGATACCGGCAGCGGCATGGACGAAGTCACCCTCGACCGCTGCCTGGAGCCCTTCTTCACCACCAAGGGCGTGGGCAAGGGCACTGGGCTCGGCCTGTCGATGGTGCAGGGGCTGGCCGCGCAATCCGGTGGCGGTATCACGATCGGCTCCGAAGCCGGCAAGGGCACCCGGGTGACCTTGTGGCTGCCCATCAGCGCCGAACAGGGCAGCCACGAGACGCCCCTCGCCGACGCCGCGCCAGCGCCACAGAAACCCACCCACGTGCTGCTGGTGGACGACGAGGAGATGGTCCGCCAGACCGTCGCCCTGCAACTGCAGGACCTGGGCTACCAGGTGACCGAAGCGAGTTCGGCCAGCGCCGCGTTGCGCATCATCGAGAAGGGCCCGCTGCCAGACGTGCTGGTCACCGACCACATCATGGTCGACCAGACCGGCGCCCAGCTCGTCGAGGAATTGCGCCAGCGCAAGATCGCCATGCCGGCACTGATCATCACCGGCTTCGCCACCCTCACTGCGGCGCAGCTCCAAGGCACCGAGGTGCTGAGCAAACCCTTCCGCCGCGCGGAACTGGCCGAGCGCCTCGCCCGGCTGGTGGAGGCGGCCGGCTGAGCCCGGCCCCTTGCCCTCCTCCGCTTCGCTCCCTATCCTGCGCCGGTCGCGGTCAATCCCGCGGCCGGGTTTGACGACCCGAACATACTGGCGCGAATGCGTAGCCAAGGCGCATGCGAAAAACGGCGGACGTTTTTTGCAGGCATCGGCGCGCATGCAGTTTTTAGCTGCTCTGCTCTATGGCAGATCGCGCAGGGAGACCCTCGCGGGTCTGCCGGTTTCCAGTATGCCGGTTCGTCAACCCTGCGCGGTCTGCCACCCTAATGTTTGACGACGTTGGTGGCAGTCTTCCAATTCATACTGGAGCTCCACCATGCATGACGCATCCACCCCCATCGTTTTCCAACGCCACAACCACCAGCTGCGCACCGTGATGGTCGACAACCAGCCCTGGTTCGTCGCCCACGATTTCGCCCGCCTGATCGGCGCCCTGCGCCCCTACTGCATGACCCGCCTGGTGGACCCGCACCAGCGCCGTGTCGTGGTGCTGCGCCACGCCAGCGGTGGCCGCGAGGAGGTGCTGGCCATCAGCGAGGCCGGTGCCTATCGCCTGCTGTACCGCTTCAACCACCCCGAGCATCGCGGCATCAGCCGCTGGCTCAGCGAAGAGGTGGTGCCCACCCTGTACGACCAGCACCGCGACGACGAGGCCACGCCACGGCGGGCCTACATGGTGTGGGCCGAACACCCGGTGAACGCCTTGAAGTGGCAGGGCGAACTGTGGATCGCCCGGGGCGACCTACCGGTGTTCCTCGCCGCCCACGATGACCCCGCCCTGAGCGATGAACCGAGCTGGAAGCGCCTGCGCTGACGGCAGGGGCGCACCCAGGCTATGCCTGTAGGTGGGAGAAAAATGGCTCTGTCTGCGTTCGCTGTTGTGAATTCAATGAAAAGGCTCAAGAACAGTGCTTGAAGCGTCTTTCTGGATTCCTGGAACGCCCACCCATGGGTTTCGCTTCGCTCTACACCATCCTACGAACGCTGCCAGCCGCGGCGCATACCGGTGGTGATGCGCACATCCAGGCATAGCCAAAAAAAATCCACCTGGGCCAAGTGAAAACCCGGGTGGATGAAGAGGTGAAGGTCACACCTTTAGTGGGAGGGCGGGCCGCTCGATAGGTTCAGGCTACTTGCTGTGCTCCGGCGACGACGGCCCCTCCACCACGCCCCGTGGCCCGGCGATGCCCCAGTAGACCAGGCCGAGTATGGGGAACAGCGAGATGCCCAGGGCCCAGAGCGCCTTGGTGCCCACGGTCTTGTCGCTGCGGAAGACGCTGATGATGGCCCAGATATCGAGCAGGATCAGGATCGCCGCCATGGCGATCCAGAAATAGGAAAAGGGTGCGGACATGGTCGTCTCCTCCAGTGCTGGCGATGACGGGGAGCCGCCGCGCACAGCGCTCCCCCTTGCAACATTGGAAGAGCCTGCCAACCCACAGGTTCAGGGAATCGGGCCCTGAAAAGCCGCCAGGGCAGGTCTTGGCCACCGCGCGAACATCACCGCGCCATCGCCGAGTCATCATGAAAACCGTTTGTCGATCAATCGCTTAGCGAAGCGCGAGGCGAGGCGAACAATTGCGCCGGGCGCCGTTCAGAGTTCAGGTAGGGCCAATCCCGGCCTGCCTGAAAGGAGCACCACCATGAGCAACAAGAACCCCGGCAACTTCAGCAACGACCGTGAAAAAGCCTCCGAAGCCGGCCGCAAGGGTGGCCAGAGCAGCGGCGGCAACAACTTCGCCAATGACCGCGAGAAAGCCTCCGAAGCGGGCCGCAAAGGCGGCCAGAGCAGCGGTGGCAACCGTAACGCGTAAGTCGTAGTACGCAGCCCGGGCTTCGCTCAGGCGAAGCCGGGGCTGGACCTCAAACCGCCTCGCCGCCTTCGAGGCCCATCTGCCGCCGCAACGCATCCACCAGGTCCACCAGGGCCTGCCGTCCGCTCCGCCCCTCGCCTCTCCTGCGCTGATAGAACCCGAGCTGGAACTCCGCCGCGCTGCCCGCCTCGGCCAACCATCGCGCCCGGCTCAGCGCCGCCTCGTCGCCCACGGCCCGCGCCTGTTCGCCGACCGGCCCGAGCACCGACTCCAGCCAGTCCCCGAAACCGGTGACGACACGCGTGTGCGGGTCGACGAAGCGCCCGTGGCGACCATGGCGCATGGCCTGCCAATGGTTCTCACGGGTGATCAGGCGCGTCAGCGGGTCGCTCACCCAATGGGGCTCGTCGCCCTGGGAGGCGACCGCCACCATGGCACGGAACAGCCCGGCGATGCACAGCACATCATCGAGCCGCGGGCAGGCATCGGCGATGCGCAGCTCCAGCGTGGGGAAGCGCGCGGAAGGCCGCAGCGCCCACCAGACATCGGCCTCGGTGCGGATCAGCCCGGAGCCCAGGAGTAACCGCCGGTAATCGTCATAGGCCGCCTCGTCGGTGAAGTGATCGGGTATGCCCATGCGCGGCCATTCCCCGCAGGCCGCCTGGCGATAGCTCAGCAACCCGGATGGGCGCCCTTCCCAGAACGGCGAGGAGGCGCTGAGCACCAGCAGCAATGGCAGCCAGGGCGTGACCCGGTTCATCACCCGGATGCGGTCCAGCCCCTCGGCGATGCCCACGTGCACGTGCAGGCCGGACAGCACGCTGCGCCTGGCCACCAGTTGATGATCGTCGAACAGCTGCTGGTAACGGGCCGGCGCGCTGCTCCTCTGCTGGCGCCAGCCGCCCAGGGGATGGGTGCCCACCGCGAGGATGCCCAGCCCGTGCGGGCGCCCCAGCGTGTCGAGCGTGGCGCGTACGCCGGCCACGCAGTCGCGGGCGTCGTCCAGGCGGTACAGCACCGGTGTGGCGATCTCGATCTGGGTGGTGAACATCTCGGTCGCCAGCCGCTCGCCCAGCGCTTGCCGGCAGGCGTCGACGTAGCGTTGCACCGAGCGCCGGGCCAGCCCGCGCGTCGCGAGGTCGGTGATGAAGTACTCCTCTTCTATCCCGAAGCCACCCGGCGAATCGGTTGCCATCAGCATTCTCCTTCAGTGATGCATCCCAAGAGGACGCCCGTCGCCCCCGCCCGGTTCCAGTCGTTTCGCCTGGCGAAATAAGTCGGAATCTTTTCCGGCCTGGCCCCCTCACAACCAAGAGGTGCAAAAGCGCCCGTACGAGAGCAGCGAAGCGCCCGCTTCGCGAGGTCCTGCCCGTTCCGGAGAAACTGCCGATGTCCGTTCTCAGCCCAGTCGATACCACCCAGGCCGATGTGCCCCTGGCCATGGCCCCGCTCGGCCCCGCCCAGCGCCTGTATCAGGAGCTGCTGCAACAGCCCGCGGAGAACCTGGACGATGCGCGGGCCTTCCTTCACGAACAACTGCGGCAGGCCGCCGCGCTGCCTTGCGACCTGCCGGGCGAGCCCGCCGACCTGGCGGCCTGGTCCCGCCGCAACGCCGCCCAGGTCACCCACCAATACGCGGCTTACCTGGAAGAGCGCCGCAACGGTGCGGGCCGCCGCTACTTCGCCGACCGCGCCCATGCGCTGTACTTCCTCCGTGGCGTAGCGCCCACCAAGCTGGTGGATGGCGCCTGGCTCCACGGCACCCTGCGCCACTGGCGCGACACCCGTTTCACCCCGCTGGTGCGCACCTTTCTCGAGGAGCTGGGCGATGGCGTGGCCGCGCAGAACCATGTGCTGCTGTACCGCCGCCTGCTCGCCAGCCACGGCTGCGACGACCTCACCGGGCTGGACGATGCGCACTACCTGCAGGGCGCCACCCAGCTCGCGCTCGGCGCCCTGGCCGAGGAGTTCCTGCCGGAGGTCATCGGCTACAACCTGGGCTACGAACAGCTGCCGCTGCACCTGCTGATCAGTGCCTTCGAGCTCGACGAGCTGGACATCGACCCGTACTACTTCCAGCTCCACGTGACCATCGACAACAGCGCCACCGGCCATGCGCACAGGGCCGTGCAGGCGGTGCTGGACAACCACCCGCTGGTGGCCGACGCCGAGGACTTCTACCGCCGCGTCAGCCTCGGCTATCGCCTCAACGACCTGGGCCTGGGCTCCCGCGCGGTGATCGCCGACTTCGACCTGGAGCGCGAGCTGCTGGAGATGTTCGAGCGCAAGCGCGGCGTCGCCGGGCAGGTGCACTCCGACTACTGCCGCATCGAAGGGCGCACCGTCAACCAGTGGCTCGGCGCCGACGAAGGCATCGCCAGCTTCCTCTCGGCGCTGCAACGCCGGGGCTGGATACGCCGCCACCACGACCCCGCCGAGAGCCGCTTCTGGCAACTGGTGCAGGGTGAGCGCGCGGCGATGTTCGGCGTGTTCTCGCTCTACGAGCAGCAACTGCTGCATGACTGGATCGCCGGCACCTGGGAGCGCCCCGGCACGGGCGCGCTGTCCCGCAACGGCGTGTTCCGCAGCCGCCACCGGCAGCCGCACATGCCCTCCCAGGAGCGCCAGCGCCCCTCGCTGCAACCCCGGGAAAACCCCGAGCAGCGCCAACTGCTGGACGAGCTGCAGCGGCTTGACGAAGCCCGTTACGAAGCGCGGCTGATCGAGCTGCAGGGCCCCGCCACCCACTGGACGCCGGCCGGGCTGCTCGCCACCCGGCTGTTCTCCGAACTGACCCGCTGAGGAGCGCACCTTGTATTACCCCCTGGATCACCTCGGCGTGGCGGCCGACCACCCGCTGCTGCGTCTGGGCCAGTTGCTGGCCAAGCGCGGCTATCGCTTCACCACCATCACCCCGCTGTCGCACCAGCGCGTCAATGCGCGACCGGGCAACCGGGAAGCGCGCACCCTGGAGGACGTCTTCGGCTGGAGCCGCCCCTTCCGGGAGTCGCTGGTGGGCGCTGAGCTGTTCGCCTTGCTGCGCGACGCGGACGCCCTGGAAGCCCAGGGCGAGCTGTGGTCGAGCCGCGTCCGCTGGTCCAGCCTCGACGGCCACCTGTTCGTGCACTCGCGCTACCCGACCACCGATGCCGACGCGGTGTTCTTCGGCCCCGATACCTACCGCTTCGCCCAGGCCTTGCACCAGCACCTGGCGGGCGAAACGCGCACCGCCCTGCGGATCGCCGACATCGGCTGCGGCGCCGGCCCGGGCGCCCTCTTTGCGGCATTGGCCAAGCCCCAGGCGGAGGTCCTGGCCCTGGACATCAACGACCGCGCGCTGACCTGCACCGCCGTCAATGCGCGGCTGGCCGGCGCGGCGAACCTGATCCCGCGGCACAGCGACCTGCTGCACCAGGTGGACGGGCCGCTCGACCTGATCATCGCCAACCCGCCCTACATGCTGGACCCGGCGGAACGCGCCTATCGCCATGGCGGCGGCGAGCATGGCGCCGGGCTCTCTCAGGCGATCATCGAGGCCGCGCTGGAACGCCTCGCCCCCGGCGGCTCGCTGCTGCTGTACACGGGGGTGGCGATGTTCGGTGGCCGCGACCCGTTTCGCGACAGTTTCCAGCCGCTACTCGACGCCCATGCCTGGCCGTGGCGCTATCGGGAAATGGACCCAGACGTGTTCGGCGAGGAACTGGACAACCCCCTTTATGCCCAGGCCGACCGCATCGCCGCGGTGGTGCTGGAGCTGACGCGCCCGGCCAATGGCTGAGTGCCCCACGACGAGGACCACGCCATGCAGGACGATAAGGACGACACCATCAACGACCCCGGCAACGAAGACCCGGGCTCCGCCGTCGAACGGCTGCCCGAGGACGATGCCGAGGTGCACCCGGACGACCCGGACATTCAGGGCGACGACGGCTCGGGGGACCCGCAATGACGCCCGCCCCGGTACCGCCCGAGCAGGCTGCCGAGGGCCGGACGCGCATCATCACCTGTGAGAGGGACCAGCAGTTCCACATCGGCAACGATGTGGTGATCACCATCACCGAGATCCGCGGCTTCTCGGTGAAGATGGCCATCGGCGCGCCGCGCTCCGTACCGGTGCACCGCGAGGAGATCTACCGACGCATCCAGCAGGCGCTGGAGGCCGAGCAGCGCAAGGCCACGGGCGCCCGCGAACCCTGACGGGCGCGCTGGACTCAGGCGGGCACTTCGACCTGCACGGGCAGGTGTTCGTTGGCCGCGGGTTCGGCAGCCTTCGCCACGCGCTTGTGGCCACGGAGGTTCTCGAAACAGAAGTTGGTCGCCTCCACATAGCCTTCCGCCGAGCCACAGTCGAAGCGCCGCCCCTTGAAGCGGTAGGCCAGCACGCACCCCTGCCGGGCCTGCTCCATGAGCGCGTCGGTGATCTGGATTTCGCCGCCCTTGCCCGGTGCGGTGCGTTCGATGTGCTCGAAGATGTCCGGCGTGAGGATGTAGCGGCCGATGATGGCCAGGTTGGAGGGCGCATCCTCCGGCTTGGGTTTCTCCACCATGCGCTCGACCCGCACCAGGTCGTCGCGCAGGGCATCGCCGACGACGATGCCGTACTTGCCAGTCTCCTCCCAGGGCACCTCTTCGATGGCGACGATGGAGCAGCGAAACGTGTTGTACAGCTGGACCATCTGGGCGAGCACACCATCGCCGCCGGGGTTGAGGCACAGGTCGTCGGCGAGGACCACGGCGAAGGCTTCATCACCGATCAGCGGTCGGCCGCAGAGGATGGCGTGGCCCAGCCCCTTCATTTCCACCTGGCGGGTATAGGAGAAGGTGCATTCACTGATGAACCGGCGGATACCGCCCAGGGCCCGCTCCTTGTCGGTGTTGCTGATCTGCTGCTCCAGCTCGTAGCTGATGTCGAAGTGGTCCTCCAGCGAGCGCTTGCCACGCCCGGTGACCATGGCGATCTCGTGCAGCCCGGCCGCCAGCGCCTCCTCGACGCCGTACTGGATCAGCGGCGTGTCCACCACCGGGAGCATCTCCTTGGGCATCGACTTGGTGGCAGGCAGAAAGCGCGTGCCATAGCCGGCGGCGGGGAACAGGCATTTCCTGATCATCGGGGCATCTCCTTGGTATGGGTGCAGTGAGATGCTGACTGCCGGCATCGCCGCTCGGTTCAAGGAAAATGGGCTGAGCGTGGGCGCGGTCTATGCTTGGTTTTCCCAGCCAGCGGAGAACGCCATGACCAAGGACGAGATGAAGAGCCGTCTCAACGACGCGATCCAGGCCACCCTCGACTCCCAGCGCGGCGGCCCCTTCCCCGCCCGGCAGATTTCCTACTCCGTGGCCATCGGCATGGCGGCGGCGATGCAGCTGTGCGAGCTGGTGGAGGGCGAGGAATACAGCCAGATCATCCAGCGCATCACCGATAGCATCGAGCACGAGCTGGCCAAGGCGGCCGAGGCGAAATCCTGATCGTCGGTTCGTCTGTTTTTTTGCTGAAACATTCTCCTGGCCACTCCGCTCTATAGCGCTGTCCGCCCCTTCCCGTGGGTCATTGCAATCAGGAGGAGATATGGATTGGCTCATCAGCTACCGCAACGCTGAAGGTCAGGAGAAGTCGGTCACCATTCGCTCGGGCCATCTGCCCAACCACAAGACGGCTGCCCGCTGCGTGGTGGAACACGCTTTCGGCGACAAGCCCCCCAGGCCGCTCGGCAACCTGTCCGCAGTGGTCTGGCTCGCCAGCTGCGGGTTGGAGATTCTGGACATCAGCCTGTTGCGGGATGATCGAACGGGGCTACAGCCGATAGCGTTTTCCCGCCCGCAGCCCTACTACCGCCAGAAGCGCGAGGCGGAGGCAGTGCAGCCGGAACAGCCCGCGCCGTAGCGGCGCTCACGGCGGCGGCTGGAGCGCGCGCAGCTCCTCCAGCCGCCGTTCTATCAGTTTCAGGGCGGCGCCGATGCCCGCGTCGAACGGGTCGGTGCCACCGACCACCTCCGTTACCGCCCCCGCCTCCCGCAATTGCTCGGCCAGCCTTTGCAATTCCGTCTCCGCGGCACTGCCCTCGCCGCTTGCGCGGGCTCGTGCAATCAGCCGCCGCAACGCCTGCAGCGGTTCTTCCCCCCGTGAATGCGGGGCGGCGACTATTTCCAGAGCCAGGCCAGATCCTGGCGGGTGAGCGTTCGCATGGGGCTTCCTGAGCGCAGGTGTTTCATCAGTGACACGCGGGAAGCGGCCCGAGTTGCAGATTTCGACTGTCCCACGCAGGTGCCGGCGAGGCGGATTCCCTGAACGTTTCAGCGGGCCGCCGGACAGACCCGTAAAGCCCTTCGGAGGAGGTAACCGCCATGGCGACCCAACGCATCACCGCCCACCAGCTCGGCCTGGACCAGGCACTGGCCCGCGCCGAGGAAAGCGCCCTGTTCAAATGGCTGATCGCCAGCTTCCTGTTCGGCAAGCCCATCCAGCAGGCCATCGCCGTGCAGGCCTATCGGGTGATAGTCGAGGAGCACGGGCGCGATACACCGCGCAAGCTGGGCCAGTGCAGCCACGCCGAGCTGGTGCGGATGCTCGGCCAGGCGCACTACGTGCGCTACGACAATTCCACCGCCGAGCGCCTGCTCAAGCTGTGCGGCAAGCTGCACGACGAATACGGCGACCGCCTCGGCACCCTGGTCGAGCGCAGCACCGACCGTGCCGAGTGCGAGAAGCGGCTGCTGGCGTTCGAGGGGATCGGGCCGAAGACCGTGGAGATCTTCATGCGCGAGGCCGGCCCTGCGCTGTTCGGCAGGGCGGCCCGGCACGGTTGAGCCGCTCAGGGCGAGATGGGGTCGCTTGCAGGGAAGGTCTCTTCCACGGCGTTATCGACCTTGGCCTCCAGGGCCCGCTGGCTGCGCAGCGGGTGGTCTTCGATGCGCGGCAGTGCGGCGCGCAAAGCGGCCACGCGCTGGCGCAGGTACTCCAGCTCCGTATCGGAGTCGAACACCAGTCCCTTCATGCTGCAGTGGCCGCTGACCCCGCGCAGCAGCAATGCGGCACCGCCCAGGGCCTTGATCACCCCCGGGGCACCGCCGCGGTACACACCGGATGCGATGGAAACCAGGCCGGCGGCGACCGAGAAGGCGCGCTCGACGCCATGGACGTTATGGGGTTGTGGGTACATGAGGCTGTCTCCTGAGGGTTGAGGCGGCGCTAGCGCAAGGCGCGCCGCAAGTCATGGGAAAGGTTGCCGTGGCCATGGCCCTTCTGCGGCGCGGAGCGCACGCCGAAACGCTCCCATACACGCTCGTGGAAATAGAAGGCGATGGTATTGCAGGCCGGTTCGATCAGGGCGATCAGGCCGCCGGTCAGCAGGCTCCCGGTGAGCAGGTAGGCCACGGTGAAGGCGATGGTGAAGTGCAACACCGCGAAGCTCAGCGTCTTGGCCAGCGGCTGGCGGCGCTGGGGCGTCGCCGCCCGGGACCGTGCCGTGTTCGTCGAGCGTTCGTTGCGTATCGCCATGGGCCTTCTCCTGGTTCTGTCGGTCGCTATGGATTGGAAGGGCAAGGGCCCGGTCGAGGTTCAGGGAATCGGGCGGGTGGTGCCCGGGCAGGCACGGGCGCGGCGCCCATCCGATTGCTGCAACTTTCCGCCGGGGCGCCGCTTCTACTGCCATGAACCCCCGATCCCAGGAGATCGCCATGAGATTCGCCCGACTCGCTTTACCCGCCCTGCTCTGCGCCTCCCTCAGCGCCCCGCTGTTCGCCGCCGACACGATCGACGCGGACGACTTCGTCGACGAAGCCAGTGCCGGCGGCATCGCCGAGATCGAGGGCGGCAAGCTGGCACTGGAGAAATCCTCCTCGGCCAGCGTCAAGACCTTCGCCCAGCAGATGATCGACGACCACGGCGCGGCCAACCGCGAGCTGGCGGTACTGGCCCGCGAGAAGAAGCTGGAGGTGGCCACCGAAGCCGAACTGATGAGCAAGGCCAAGGCCCTGATCCTCAAGCTGCGTGACGGTGAGAACTTCGACGAGGCCTATGCCAACAACCAGGTGGCGGCCCACGAGAAGACCATCGAGCTGTTCAAGGAAGCCGCCGCTTCGGATGACAAGGAAATCGCCGCCTGGGCCACCAAGACCCTGCCCAAGCTCGAGCATCACCTGCAGATGGCCCGCGACCTCGCCGCCACCCACAAGAAGCCCTGATGCAGCGGTAGGGGTGGATGCCGATAGTGGCGTCCACCTCCGCTGCTCCAACCGGGGCTCCGCTGGTGGACAAAAAGAGCGTTGTCCACCCTTGTATCTCGACTAACTACCCCTTCAGGGGTAATAGTTCCCGACTGATCATCGGGGGAGGGGCTGGAAGTCGTGTCCACCCTTAGGCCCTGAGCCTGCGACGTAGATAGTGCTCCGCCCCTCCACACTCACTCGAACAGCCCGAACGGTATCTTGAGCCCAGAGCTCGCATTCACAAGGTTGGGCCGGGTGCAGTGATGATCGCATTTGGAACGATCAGGAGGAGCACACATGCCCAGTGTCATTGGTGTCGACATTGCCAAGCACACGTTCGATATCGCCACCCTGCAGGCGAACGGCAAGTACCGCACCAAGGCCAAGTTGGCCAACAGCGAGGCGGGCTTTCGCACGCTGCAGGAGTGGCTGAACAAGCACAGCGAGGCGGGTGCCTGGGTCGTGATGGAAGCCACCGGCATCCACCATGAAGCCCTGGCCGAATGGCTGCTGGAACAGAACTATCGGGTCTGCGTCCTCAACCCAGCGCAAATCGCTCACTACGCCCGCAGTCAGCTGCAGCGCGTGAAAACTGACAAGGTCGACGCCAAGCTGATCGCCGAATACGGCGAGCGCCACCAAGATGAGCTACGGCCCTGGCAGCCTGAACCTCGCGCCATACGGCGCCTGAAAGCACTGATGCGGCGCCTGGCGGATCTGCAGGAAATCCAGCAGATGGAGAGCAATCGCCTGGAGGTGGCCGATACCAGCGTGCAGGAGTCGATCCGCTCAGTGTTGCGGCACATCGAGCAACAGATCGAGGAAACCCTCAAGGCCATCAACAACCACATCGACAATGACCCGGATCTGCGCGGCAAACGTGATCTGTTGACCAGCATTGATGGCATCGCGGACAAGACAGCCGCCCTGATCCTGGCGGAGCTGGGCGACCCTCATCGCTTCACCAGCAGCCGCGCGATTACCGCCTTTGCCGGGCTAAACCCGCGTTTGCAGGAGTCTGGTAAGTACCGGGGGCAGACCCGCATTTCCAAGATGGGCTCATCGCGGCTGCGTGCTGGGCTGTACATGCCTGCCGTTTGCGCCCTGCAGCACAACGGGGCGATCAAAGCGATGAGAGAACGCCTCAGAGCCAAGGGCAAGACCGGCATGCAGATCATCTGCGCAGCGATGCGTAAGCTGCTGAACATCGCTTATGGCGTCTTGAAATCGGGCCAGCCGTACGACGTAAAACTGGCCCTTGCTCACTAGGGATCAAGACGGTATCTACGAAAAGCCACTCAGCAGTCATGCCGGCGATGGGCCGTCTCGAGCCTGTAACAGGCCCAGTTACCACGCCCTCAGGAATGGATCGATGAGGTAACGGCGTCGGCGGCCATGCCCAGGCAGTCGATCTCGTGGATCATCCCGGTGGCCAGCGCCGCCTCGGCGTCGAGGATGCGTGGCGCGGCCTTGAGGTAGTCGAGGATGTCCAGCGGTTCGGCGCCGGCTGGGGTGCACTCGGCGACGATGCGCGCGTAGAGGTGCAGGTCGTAGTCCAGGCTCATGGCGTATTCCGACATCCGCGCGTGGTCCACCGAGCCGTTGAGGTTCCAGTGAAAGGGGTGGAAGAGGAACTTGCTGTGCTGGCAGGCGCTGCGCCGCTGCCCGGCGAGGAAGATGATGTTGCCCATGGACTCCACCGTGCCCAGGTTGTGGGTGCGCACGGGGATGGGCAGCGAGATGAGGAAGTTGTACAGGGAGAAGCCGTAGCTGCACTCCCCGCCCATGGTGGCGATCTTGATTACCAGTTCGTCCGCGCCCTGCTGCACGGCCTGGGTGCAGCGCTCGATGAGCTGGCCGCTGGTGGTGGAGTTGATCGGCGCGGTGAAATGCACGATGTGGCTGGCCATGGCTGCCCTCCTCCTTTTTTGTCTGGGTGGTTCTGAGTGGTGGCCTCTGCCAGGTCAGCTCGCGCCTGCCTGGCGCGGGCGGTCGGGCGCGTCGCTGCTGCCGGGGCGATCCTCGGTGGAGGGGTTGCGCGGGGCCTGCCACTCCGGGTGCAGCTCGGGCGGAATGCCTTCGCGCTCGCGGGTGGGCGCCTCGCGGTCACTGCCCGGGCTCGATTCGACGCTCTGGTTATCAGGAGTGCGGGGAAGGTCGTTCATGGTCGTCTCCAGTGGATGGCTCAGGTTCGGTGGAGCCGCCCGCGCCGCTTGTTGTTCCGTCAATCCGTCGGCCGGTGGCGGCCCTCGGCAGCCCCGGTCATCCCATAGCCTGAACTCCGCCGAAGCCGCCGCAGTCACTCCAGCATGACCCTCGGAGGACCGCACCATGCACACCCACTATGAAGGCCAGGCCACCCTCGTCTACGCGCCCGGCCACCAGGGCAGGTCGACCATGCCGACCGCCTGCAGCACCACCGTCGTGCTCGACGAAGCCATCCCCGGCATCTTCAGCCTCACCTGCGACCTGGACCTGGGCGATGCCGACTCGCTGCGCATCACCCTGCCCAACGGCCTCAGCGTGGAGGGGCTGATCACCTACCAGGATGGACGCATGCTCAATATCGTCACCCTGAACTGAGGAGCGGGACATGAACCCAGTGCGGACGGCAGCCCTGCAGGAAGCGTTGTGGATAGCGCTGGAGGCCACCCTGGCGGCCGCGGAAGAAGCCGGTGTGGACCGTGACGACTTGCTCGCCGCCGCCCGGGGCATCGCCACCTCGGCGCTGAAGAGCGGCTCCGACCAGGCTGCATCGCTGATCGCCCAGGCCGCCTTGCGCCGGCACATCGGGCAACGCCCCTGAGCGCCCTAGCGACCCATGTCCCCCTGCGCAATTGACTCGGTGCCAATAAACTCCTTGAGCGCAAGGCCTGGATCGTGGTGTCTATGCGGCTGAAACGGGCACCCGGATGGTGCCTGGGGTGGGGTTGAAGTCAGTAGGCGGAGAGCCGAAGCGTGGTACCTGGATATTTCGAAAAGCTGCTGAGCATCGCCAATGACCCGCAACGGGGCTGGGCCAACCGCCTGGCCGCGACGCGCATGGCGATCCGCAAGGCGGCGCAGCAGCACGACCTGCAGCAGGGCAAGCTGTGGGACCAGCGCCGCCGCATGCGCGAGCACCTGCCCTTCACCCGCCACACCCTCAAGGAACTCGAAGCCGCGCAGCACGCGCACCTGGCTTCCTACCAGGCGCTGCTGCGCTCCACCGGCCAGTTGCTGATCGCCAACGAACCGCAGGTGCTGGACGAACTGGAGACGCCCCGCTTGCTGGACCTGCTCGGGGTCAACCCGACGCACCGCCGGCGCATCCCCCGCAACGTCGAGCGCCTGCTCTGCGTGGTGGTGCTGCAGGGGCTGGAAGACAGCGCCCGGCAGTTCAGCGGCCGCCAGCTCGCCGCGCCCCGGAGTGGGCCGCTGGCCCGGGCCTTCAACGAGGTGATGGTCTGCACCACCCTGCACACACTGCGCAACACCCCCGGCAAGATCGGCCGCCAAGCCGGCACCCCGCCACAACGGCGCAGCGAGTGCGCCGCCCCAGTGCTGACGGTGTACAACGCCGACGGCAGCAGCCGCGTCTACCCGCTGGGCTGACCGCCCTCCCCACAGGCGCCCCGCACGCACTCGCGCAGCCAGCGGTGTGCGGGGTCGGCATCCATCCGTGGGTGCCAGAGCATGGAGACCTTGATGGGTTCCACATCCAGCGGCAGCGGGAAGCTGAACAGCCCCGCGCGCAGGCTGCCGCTGTGGCGCTCGGGCACGGTGGCGATGAGGTCGGTGGCGCGGGCCAGCGCCAGGGCGGCGGAGAAGCCGCCCACCAGGGTGACGACATCCCGTTCGAGGCCGGCAGCCTTGAGAGCGTCGTCCACCGGGCCGCGGTCCTTGCCACGGCGCGACACCAGCACATGGCGCCCACCGGCATAACGTTCGGCGGTGATAGCGCCACGGGTCAGCGGATGGCCTTGGCGCACCACGCCGACGAAGCGGTCCTGGAACAGCGCACGGGTGCGGATCTCCGGGCCGGCGTCGGCGCCTACCACGCCGGTATCGAGATCGACGCTGCCGTCACGCAGGGGCGCACTGTCCTTGTCGGTCTTGGCCACGAAGCGCAGGCGCATGCCCGGCGCCTCGGCCCCCATACGCTCGATCAGTGCCGGGCCGAAGTTCTCCACGAAGCCATCACCCACGCGCAGGGTGAAGGTGCGCACCAGGCGCTGCAGGTCGAGGTGCTCCACCGGGCGCAGCACGCCCTCCACTCCCAGCACCAGCTGGCTGACCTGCTCGCGCAACTCCAGCGCCCGGGGCGTGGGCACCAGGCCGCGACCGGCGCGTACCAGCAGCGGGTCGCCAAGGGTTTCCCGCAGCCGCGCCAGGGCCCGGCTCATGGCCGAGGGGCTCAGGTGCAGGCGCTTGGCAGCACGCGCGACGCTGCCTTCGGCGAGCAGCACGTCGAGGGTGATCAGCAGGTTGAAATCGGGATGGCTCATGGACGGAAAAACTAGCACGGCCAGCCTATCTATGGCGTCTGGTGCATGAATAAAGTGCAAATGCTGCGCCTTCCGCCCTATCAGCACCGCGCCCAGACTGTGCTGGCGACCCACCCCACGGAGCCCCGCCATGCAGACCCCCACAGCCAACCCAGCGACCACCGAACAGGCGAGCGGCTCGAAATGGGCATTGGCCAGCCTTGCCCTGGCCACCCTGCTCGCCTCCCTGGGCACCAGCATCGCCAACGTCGGCCTGCCGACCCTGGCCGAAGCCTTCGGCGCTCCCTTCCAGAACGTGCAGTGGGTGGTGCTGGCCTACCTGCTGGCCATAACCACACTGAGCGTGGGTGCGGGCCGCCTCGGCGACCTGCTGGGGCGCCGTCGCCTGCTGCTGGCGGGCCTGCTGCTGTTCAGTGGTGCCTCCACCCTGTGCGGCCTGGCGCCGTCCCTCGGCTGGCTGATCGGCGCCCGCGCGCTGCAGGGCCTGGGTGCGGCGATGATGATGACCCTGGCGATGGCCCTGATCGGCGAGACGGTGCCACGCGAGAAGACCGGCAGCGCCATGGGCCTGCTCGGCACCCTGTCGGCCATCGGCACCGCACTGGGCCCCTCCCTCGGCGGGCTGCTGCTGGCCGGGCCCGGCTGGCGGGCGCTGTTCCTGGTCGGCCTGCCCCTGGGCCTGCTGGCCTTCGCCCTCGCCCACCGCCACCTGTCGCGCGACCGGGCGAACGACGGCGGCGCCCGCTTCGACATCCCCGGCACCCTGCTGCTGGCCCTGACCCTGGCCGCCTATGCCCTGGGGCTGACCCTGGGCCACGGCCACTTCGGCTCGCTCAACGGCGCCCTGCTGCTGGCAGCGGGCCTGGGCCTGGCACTGTTCATCCGCGTGGAAAGGCACGTCGCCTCGCCGCTGCTGCGCCTGGCGATGTTCCGCGACCCGCAGCTGCGCGCCGGGCTGGCCATGGGGGCGCTGGTCACCAGCGTGCTGATGGCAACCCTGGTGGTGGGCCCCTTCTACCTCTCCGGCGCGCTGCATCTGGCGCCGGCCCAGGTGGGGCTGGCCATGTCCTGCGGGCCGCTGGTGTCGGCGCTGATGGGCGTGCCCGCCGGGCGCCTGGTGGACCGCCTCGGCGCCGCGCCCATGGTGCGCATCGGCCTGCTGGGCATGGCGCTGGCCACCCTGGCCCTGCCACTGCTGCCGACGCACCTGGGCGTGCTCGGCTATATCGTGCCGCTGGCCGGGCTTACGGCGGGCTATGCGCTGTTCCAGGCGGCCAACAACACCCGGGTGATGGCGGAGGTGCCGGCACAGCGGCGCGGCCTGGTGTCGGGCCTGCTCAACCTGTCGCGCAACCTGGGGCTGGTCACCGGTGCCTCGGCCCTGGGCGCGGTGTTCGCCTTGGGCGCGGCGAGCGACGACATCACCCGCGCGGCGCCCGAGGCCATCGCCGCCGGCATGCGCGGCACCTTCCTCGTCGCCCTGGGGCTGGTGCTCATCGCACTGCTACTCGCCCTCGCCGACAGCCCGCGCCGCGCGACTTGATCAGCCCGCCCGCTGGCTGCGCTGCACCAGCGCGACGATGGTGGCGAAGAGTTCTTCCTCGGCCTGGGCGGGGGTGATCTCCTCGGCAGCGGCGGCGTGTGACAGCGCCTCCGCCGCGCCGAGCATGGCCCGCAACCCAGGGGCGCCGAGGCCGCCCTGCCCGGTGAACGGGCTCAGCACTGCGCGGCATTTGGCGAGGAAGATCGCCTCGTATTCACGCTTGATGCGCTCCAGCTCCGGCGAGCCGGCCAGCGCCGCGGTGACCCCGGGGATCTCGCGCCCCTGCTGCTGCACACAGGCGACGTAGGACGAGGCGATGACCCGGGCGATGCCCTCGAGCGTTGGCTCGGCGGTGTCCAGCGCCGCATCCATGACCGCCGTCTGGCGCGCGTCGAAATCCTGGTAGAGCACCGCCAGCAAGCCCTGCCGCGTGCCGAAGTGGTCGTACACCACCGGCTTGGTCACACCGGCCAGCTCGGCCAGGCGGCCCAGGGTCAGCGCATCGCTGCCCTCCTCCCGCACCAGGCGCCAGGCCGCTTCCAGCAGTTGTTTCTGCCGCTCCTCGCGGGACAACCGACGGCGCGGCTGCGCGGCGGAATCCTGTTGCTTCTCATCGCTTGACATGGGAAACCTACCAAAAGCAACTTACCAATCGTAACTTACTGAAAGTATATAAGCGCTTTCAGCTCTCCCGCAATCGAGCCACAGGAGCCACCGACATGCACGCCCTTATCGTTGTCGCCCATCACGACCCCGAGTCGCTCACCCACGCCATCGCCGCCGAAGTCGCCCGTGGCGTGGCCGAGTCCGCGCCGGGCAACGGCAGTGAAACCGCCGACCTCTTCCAGGAAGGCTTCGACCCCCGCTTCAACCCCGCCGACCACGCCGTGCACCGCCACCAGGCCACGCCGCCGGCGGATGTGCTCGCCGAGCAGGCGCGCATCGACAACGCCGATGCCCTGGTGCTGGTCTACCCGGTGTACTGGTGGTCGATGCCGGGCCTGCTCAAGGGCTGGATAGACCGGGTGTTCAGCAACGGCTGGGCCTTCGACTTCGTCCTCGACCAGCGCTTCGAGAAGAAGCTCGGCCACCTCAAGGTGCACCTGATCGGGGTCGGCGGCGCCGATGCCGGCACCTATGAACGCCACGGCTACCTGGAAGCGATGAAGGCGCAGATCGACCACGGCATCTTCGATTACTGCGGCGCCCAGGTGCTCAGCTCCGAACTGCTGCTGGAATCGGAAAGCCGCGACCCGGCCGACTACCTGCGGGCAGCCCGCAGCCTCGGCCAATCGCTGTTCGCCCAGGCGCCCGTAGCGCGCCCCGTGGAGGCGTGAGGCCCTCCCCCAAAGGCGGCCCCCACCTGTCGGGGCGACTTGTAGGGGCGACTTCAGTCGCCAAGCAGTCCGCAGGACTGCCCCAACTCCGGGACTCCATATGGCACCGCTTGGTGGATGAAAAGAGCGCCATCCACCCTACACATCGGTCAGTTTCGTGGCCTGGATTGGGCAAGGTGCCGTAGGTTGGCGCCGAGCGCAGCGAGGCCCAACACAACCATGTCCGGTCTCGCGGCGAGCTCAACCTGTGGGAGCGGCTTCAGCCGCGAAAGACTCGCCGCCAACACCTGGCTACGCGTTGTCGGATGCTCCATCGCGAATGAATTCGCTCCCACGAGATGGGCTGTGGGGTGGACGTCCGGCTCGGGCCAGCCGACCGGGGCAACTGGCCCGGGCGGGGGAGTTTCCGTAGAATCCGCCGCCCCTTCCCTTGTCCCGCCCTCCCCCGGTAATCCATGAAACCAGCCCGCATTCGCGCCGACGTCCTGGCCGGCCTGACGACTTCTTTCGCCCTGGTGCCCGAGTGCATCGCCTTTGCCCTGGTGGCGCAGCTCAATCCGCTGATGGGTCTGTATGGCGCGATCATCATCTGCACCCTGACGGCGCTGTTCGGCGGGCGGCCGGGCATGGTGTCCGGCGCAGCCGGGTCGATGGCGGTGGTGATCGTGGCGCTGGTGGTTCAGCACGGCGTGCAGTACCTGCTGGCCACGGTGCTGCTGGGCGGGGTGATCATGATGGCCTTCGGGTTGCTGCGCCTGGGCAAGCTGGTGCGCATGGTGCCGCACCCGGTGATGCTGGGCTTCGTCAACGGCCTGGCGATCATCATCGCCCTGGCCCAGTTGGAGCACTTCAAGGCCGGCGAGACCTGGCTGTCGGGCATGCCGCTGGCGACCATGCTCGGCCTGGTGGCGCTGACCATGGCCATCGTCTACCTGCTGCCGCGCCTGACCCGCGCCATCCCGCCGGCCCTGGCGGCCATCCTCGGCGTCGGCCTGCTGGTGTACTTCATCGGCCTGCCCACCCGTACCCTGGGCGACATGGCGCATATCGCCGGCGGCCTGCCGGCCTTTGCGCTGCCCGAGGTACCGTGGAGCCTGGAGACGCTACGCATCATCGCCCCCTATGCGCTGCTGATGGCGATGGTCGGGCTGCTGGAAACCCTGCTGACCCTGAACCTCACCGACGAGATCACCGAGAGCCGGGGCTACCCGGACCGCGAGTGCGTGGCCCTGGGCGCGGCGAACATGGCCTCGGGCCTGTTCGGCGGCATGGGCGGCTGCGCGATGATCGGCCAGACCGTGATCAACCTCAGCTCCGGCGGCCGTGGCCGCCTCTCCGGCGTGGTGGCCGGGGGCATGATCCTGCTCTTCGTGCTGTTCCTCTCGCCGCTGATCGAGCGCATCCCCCTGGCCGCGCTGGTGGGCGTGATGTTCGTGGTGTCGCAGCAGACCTTCGCCTGGGCCTCGCTGCGGGTCCTGCACAAGGTGCCGGTCAACGACATGCTGGTGATCATCGCGGTGACCGTGATCACCGTGTTCACCGACCTGGCCACCGCGGTGATGCTGGGCATCGTCATCGCCGCCATCAACTTCGCCTGGCAGCACGCCCGCGAGCTCTACGCCGACAGCCACCTGGAAGCCGACGGCAGCAAGCTGTACCAGGTGCACGGCACGCTGTTCTTCGCCTCCACCACGCCCTTCCTCGCCCAGTTCGACCCGGCGGGCGATCCGGCCCAGGTGACCCTGGACTGCCGCCATTTGAGCTTCGTCGACTACTCGGCCCTCACCGCGCTGATGACCCTGCGCGAGCGCTACACCAAGGCCGGCAAGCACCTGCGCGTGGTGCACCTGTCCGAGCGTTGCAAGCAGTTGCTCAAGCGGGCGGGTGTGCAGCACGGGTGAGTTCTTCGCGAGCAGAGCTCGCTCCTACGGTGGAAAGGCGTCTACCGGGAAGTCGGCGCACGCCCTTGGCACGGATGTAGGAGCGAGCTCTGCTCGCGAAAGCAGCCACAGACGAAATGAAAATGCCCGGCCACCGCTGATGCGATGGCCGGGCATTTTTCTGTGCCTGGGCCTGGCGGCTCAGGCCCCTGCGTCGATCAGCCCGCCTCGGACAGCGAGGCCATGTCGATCACGAAGCGGTAGCGCACATCGGATTTCTCCATGCGCTCGAAGGCTTCGTTGATCTGGTCCATGCGGATCATTTCGCAGTCCGGGAGGATGTTCTTGCGGGCGCAGAAGTCGAGCATCTCCTGGGTCTCGGCGATGCCGCCGATGGGCGAGCCGGCGAGGCGACGGCGGCCGAGGACGAAGGGGATGGTCAGCTGTTCGTCGATGGGGCCGATCTGCCCGACTATCACCAGGGTGCCGTCGATATCCAGCAGCGACATGTAGGGCGAGACGTCGTGGCGCGAGGGCACGGTGTCGATGATCAGGTCGAAGCTGGACTGCGCGGCGGTCATCGCCTTCTTGTCGGAGGACACCAGCAGGCGGTCGGCGCCCAGGGCCTTGGCGTCATCGGCCTTGTCGGCGCTGCGGCTGAGTACGGTGACTTCGGCACCCAGGCCGACGGCGAGCTTGACCGCCATGTGGCCGAGGCCGCCGAGGCCGATCACGCCCACGCGGCTGCCGGGGCCGACGTTCCAGGTGCGCAGCGGCGAGTAGCTGGTGATGCCGGCACAGAGCAGCGGCGCCGCCTTGGCCAGGTCGAGGCCTTCCGGCACGCGCAGGACGAACTCCTCGCGCACCACCAGGTGCTTGGAGTAGCCGCCCAGGGTGACTTCCTTGGTGATGCGATCACGGCTGTTGTAGGTCTGGGTGTTGCGCTCGCGGCACAGCTGCTCTTCGCCCTTGCGGCACTGGTCGCACTGCATGCAGGAGTCGACCATGCAGCCCACCGCCACGTTGTCGCCGACCTTGTGGCGCGTCACCGCCGAGCCCACTTCGATGACCCGGCCGATGATCTCGTGGCCGGGGACGATGGGGTACAGGCTGAAGCCCCAGTCATTGCGGGCCTGGTGCAGGTCGGAGTGGCAAACGCCGCAGTAGAGGATTTCCATCGCCACGTCGTTGGGGCGCAGTTCGCGGCGCTCGAACTTGAAGGGCGCGAGCGGTGCAGCGGCGGTTTGCGCGGCATAACCGATTGTGAACATGAGCAGTACTCCAGGGGTTGAGGATCAGCCGACGCGTCGGCCTTCGATGGGATAGGCGGGCCCGGAATCCGGCCAGGAGCGAAGATTAAGCGTCGACGGGGTCTGTCCGGTAGCCGACTACTCCGGCGTGATTGCCCATTCCTGCCAATCGTCGAACGACTTGAAAGGTGCATTCCAGAGCGCTCGGCGCATTGCCTGATACTGCAACGAGGCGCTTGGCCATTCGCCGTATCGATGATGGGGCATTAGCCCGGCGAGGCCTCTGCCAGGCTCTGATACGAGGTTTGTGGAGCGCCGGACCGGCTCTCCGGGGAGTCGACCCACCCTGCCCGCCAGGCGGCGAAAAACCTGGCCATGCGGTTAGCTTGTGCGGCGCCATGACGCATAGGGCGGAAGTGAATGAGCAATCAACTGCCCAGACTTATATATGTAAGATGCATTGCACGCGTTTCGCTCGAACCGATATTTAACCCATTGCCCGATACTCCAACAGTGCAACTTGGCGAGTGCAGCAATCCTCTTCTCGCGCCTATAAATCGCGGCCAAAAAAAAAGCCGCTTCAAGAGAAGCGGCAAATAAACCAAAGGATGATGAACTGGAGCAAGGCGCCACTCCGACAACGAACTGGAGCAGCGCCCTGAGGTATTCATCGCCGCCAGAATACGCGCCACACCCAATCGCAAACTATTAATTTCATTGATATTAATCATCAATCTCATCAGTTACGGATTACTTGCGCGCGCGTGTTAACTGTTACCCGCCACTTATTCTGCGGACCTTATAAGCAACAATTAGTTCGCACTGTCACGGTTGGGAATCTACAGTTTCCCGGTCGATCGGCAATTGAATAAGCGGTCTCTTCCTGCCGACTCCAAGCCATCAAAAAAACCAATATCTGGGAGCATCCATGCATAACCGAAACTATATAGCCGCCGCCTGCACGCTGTTGGCCCTGAGCATCGCACAGGCCCACGCCAGCGAGCAGTCCGACGCCAAGGGCTTCGTCGAAGACGCCAGCCTCAAGGTCCTGCTGCGCAACGCCTATTTCAACCGTGACTACAAGGACAAGACCAACGACGCCAAGGTCTGGGGCCAGGGCTTCATCGGTACCTTCGAGTCCGGTTTCACCCAGGGCACCATCGGTTTCGGCGTGGACGCGTACGGCCTGCTCGGCATCAAGCTGGACAGCGGCCGGGGCCGTAACTACAGCGCCTTCTTCGACACCGACAGCGACGGCCACCCGGTGGATGACCTCTCCGAAGCCGGCGGCGCGGTGAAGCTGCGCTTCTCCAACACCGTGCTCAAGTACGGCAACCAGTTCCCCTCCCTGCCCGTGCTCGCCTATGACGACAGCCGCCTGCTGCCGCAAGCTTTCACCGGCACCCTGGTGACCAGCAAGGAAATCGAAGGCCTGGAACTGAACGTCGGCCGCTTCACCGCCGACAGCCCCATGGGCGACCCGGCACGCGACCCCAATCGCCTGAAGAGCATCGATGTGATCGGCGGCAGCTACGTCGTCAACGATGCGCTGTCCGTGGCCCTGTACCACTCCGATGTCGAAGACACCTTCAAGAAGTACTACGGCAATGTGAACTACACGATTCCGTTCAACGCGGAACAGGCCCTGAACTTCGACTTCAACATCTACCGCACCGACTACGACGACAACTCCGATGCCGCGCTGGACTTCGGCGGTGACGGCAACAACGACAAGAACACCCTGTGGAGCCTGGCCGCCAAGTACAGCGTCGGCGCCCACGCGTTCATCATCGCCCACCAGCGCAACACCGGTGACGCCGGCTACGCGTACGACTACGGCGACGGCGGCAGCACCATATACGTGGCCAACTCCTACTACTCCGACTTCAACCTGAAGAACGAGCGTTCCTGGCAGGCGAGCTACGAGCTAGACTTCGCCACCTACGGCGTACCCGGCCTGAGCTACAAGGTCGCCTACGTACGCGGCAGCAACATCGAGGCTGGCGGCGAGAGCGACGGCACCGAGCGCGAGCTGTTCAACCAGTTCAAGTACGTGGTGCAGGACGGCCCGGCCAAGGACCTGTCCCTCAAGCTGCGCAACTCGATCTACCGCGCCGACAACAACGTGGGCCCGGACCTGAACGAAATCCGCGCCTTCGTCGAGTACCCGATCAGCATCCTCTGATCACCCGCATGTGCGCCGGGCAATCCGGCGCGCTCGCCCTCGTCGCCCTGGCGGCGCCGAGGGCAGCAATGTCCGGCCTCGCTCAGGCGTTCCCCGTAGGAGCGGCTTCAGCCACGAAAGACTCGCCGCCGGCACAAGGCTGCGGGTGGCCGGTTATTCCATCGCCAATGAATTCGCTCCTACAGATTCCCGCAAGCGCTTCGCGAGCAGGGCTCGCTCCTACGGGATCGTGCCCCGGTACCCGTAGGTTGGCGCCGAGCGCAGCGAGGCCCAACACAGCGCTGCTTCACCCGGGCATTGTCTAACCCGCTCAGCAGAGCGTCATGGCCGCCAGGCAGGCACGGTTGCGGCCTTCCTGCTTGGCCTGGTAGAGCAGCTGGTCGCAGCGCGCCAGCAGGTCCTGGGCCTGGACCAGGCCCTCGCCGCTGGAGAGCGAGGCGCCCAGGCTGATGGTGTGATGGCGCAGGCCATCGGGGCGGTGCAGGTGCTCCATGTCCAGGCCCGCCACCTGCACCCGCAGGCGCTCGGTGATGTGCTCCAGCTCGGCCTGGCAGCTCACCTGCAACAGCACGACGAATTCCTCGCCGCCATAGCGGAAGACTTTCGCCTGGCCGTCGCGCAGGGTGTGCACCAGGCTGCCCACCACCTCGCGCAAGCAGCGGTCGCCGGCCAGGTGGCCGTAGTGGTCGTTGTAGGGCTTGAAGTAGTCGATGTCCGCCAGCAGCAGCGCGAAGGGCCGGCCGTGCAGGCTCATCTGGTACCAGTACTCCTCCAGCACACGGTCGAAGGCGCGACGGTTGCCCACGCCGGTGAGCGCATCGGTGCTGGCCAGTTCGTGCAAACGACTGTTCAGCGTAGCCAGCTCGGCGCGCTGGTGGCGCCCTTCCAGGTCGGCGAGGAAGGCCTGGCGCACGCCTCGGATATTGGTCCAGCTGATGAACAGGCTGAAGACCAGCACCGGCAGGTAGACCAGGGTGAAGATCAGCAGCGCCTTGGTATCGCCGGGATGGAGCAGCGCGACGTTGTAGAGGATCACCCCGGAGATGACCAGCGAGCAGGCCAGGATGCCCCGGAACGAGTAGCGCACCCCCAGGTTGCCCAGCACGATGAACACCACCGAGGCATAGAGGAAGGTGGCCACATCGGGCGAGTCGCTGCGCTTGAGCAGCTCGAACCAGGCGACGGTGGAGACGATGTCATGCAGCGGCATGAGCATGTCCATCAGCAGCACGCTGCGGCTGTAGCGGAACACCAGGAAGATATTCAGCAGCCCGAGCAGGCTGAGCAGGCCACGGGTGACCAGCGACTCCATTCCCATGTCCGGGATCAGCACCGCGTCGGCCAGCACGTAGGAGTCGTAGGCGATCATCGCGATGAAGTTGATCGCCAGCAGGAAGCCCCGGTGGTGCTCCAGCACATAGGCGCGGAACGCCGGCTGCAACAGGTCGGGAATGCGCCCTCGGCGGTGCCGGGCCGGTACTGTCGGGGACTCGGGAAGGGTCATGGGCGCTTAGCCTGGGATGCCGCCGGGGCGGCGGTCATAGCAGTTGGCCAGTCTAAGCAGGCGCGCGGGCCGCGTCTACTGGGACGAGAATCATTCCGCCCTCACCGCGCGCCCTGCCCCGCGGCTCACTCGGCCAGGGAAAGCACCACACCCACTTGCGGCTCCAGTTGCCCCTGCAAGGCCGCCAGGTAACGCTCGCGCACCACCTCGGCGCCGTGGCCGTACTCGAAGATCAGCCACGAGCGGGCGAAGCCGTTGAAGGCCTGCCAGCGCTCGGCGAGCGTGCGGGCAAAGGCCTCCGATCCCCACAGCTGGTGCAGGCGCTTGCCCTCGTTGGGGGCGAAGAAGAACACCGGTTTCGGCCCCGGCAGGCCATTCGGCAGTGCCTGGCGCTGGTCCCAGTGGGAGGCGCCGACCTGGCAGCTGTAGCGCAGCGCCGCCTGCAAGTGGCCGTGCAGGCGGGCGAGTAGCTGGCTGTTGCCCGCCAGGTCGATGACCATCGACGGCACATCACCGGCCAGGGATTCCACCTCGCCGTATTCCAGCACCCGGTCATAGCAACCCAGCCCGGCGGCGAAGGCGCGGTTGGCCGTCGAGGACAGGCCGATCACCTCGTAGTCCTGGCCACGCTCGGCACGGTGCCGGCTGAGCAGGTAGGCCAGGCTGATGGCGGTCTTCGCCGACGCACTGGTGATGATCACCTGGCGCGCGCCGAAGGCCTGGTTGCCGGCGACGAATTCGTCGAGCAGGAAGGCGGTGGTGAACAGCGGCCGCAGGAGCATCTGCGGGGCCTCGCTGTCGTCGCTGTAGAGCGGGTCGGTGGCGCAGTTCAGGTAGTGGTTGTAGATGGCCGGCAGGCCCTGGCGATGAGCGATGGTGTCGGTGAAGCCCTGGGCATCGACGCGCCCCGGCTCCATTACCACATGGCTGGCCATGGGGTAGTAACCGTAGAAGCGCTCACCCTCGCCGACACCCTCGCAGCGCGATTGCAGCACCACGGCGAAGCCCCAGACCGGGATCAGCCCCTGGCCCTCCACCGTGGGGAAGAAGCGCCAGTAACCCATGGCATCGCCCAGCGCCGCATAGCTGATGTTGTTGGCGGTGAAGGCGAAGCGCTCGACGCCCAGCAGCACCTGCCCCTCATCCAGCTCGACGGCCAGCTCGCGACGGTGGGACTGGCAATCATCCAGCTGCGTGCGGTTGATCCGCAGTTCCTGATAGGTGCTCATGGGGCGGTTCCTTGTGGGGTGGGCGGCCAGCGGAAAGCCAGTCTAGAAAGGCGCCGGAAGCGCGTCCAGATGCCGCCATGGATCAATCAGCCGCTGAATGACGTGCACAGGGTACAGGTGCATGGGCCACCCCTCGAAAAGGCTCTGGCGTGGGGCTGCCACGGCGATTTAGCATGGCGCCCTCATCTGCAGGAGCACACCACGTGAAGCTTTGCGCCGCGCAACTGTCGTCGATCACGGGCGACATCGAAGGCAATATCGGCAAGCACTGCGCGTTCATCCAGCGGGCGGTGGAACAGGGCGCCGCCTTGATCCTGTTTCCCGAGCTCTCGCTGACCCACTACGCGCCGTCCCTGGCCCAGGGCCTGGCCACCACGCCCGACGACCCACGCCTCGACGCCCTGCAGCACCTCGCCGACGTGCACGGCATCATCATCTGCGCCGGCCTGCCGGTGACCGGCGCGCCGCTGCCGCGCATCGGCATGGTCATCTTCCAGGCCCACCAGCCACGCGGTCTCTACTGCAAGCAGCGCCTGCACGCCGACGAGCTGCCCTGGTTCAGCCCCGGCGAAGGCCAGGCGCTGATCCGCCTCGGCGAACACGGCCTGGCGCCGGCCATCTGCTACGAATCCATGCTCCCCGAGCACGCCGACGAGGCCGTCGCGGCGGGTGCCGACTTCTATCTGGTCAGCGTCGCCAAATCGGCCAACGGCATCGCCGCAGGGCAACAGCACTACCCCGCCATGGCCCGCCGCCATGGCATGCCGCTGCTGATGAGCAATAGCATCGGCCCGGTGGAAGGCTTCCTCACCACCGGCCAATCCGCCGCCTGGAACCGCCAGGGCGACTGCCTCGGCACCCTCCCCGACGGACAGGAAGGCCTGGTGCTGCTGGACCTGGAAAGCGAACGCGTCGAGCTGATTCCCGGCCCCTGACGCCCCCGCTGCGGGGCGTGCAACAACCCTCTTTCACGCAAAGGAATTCCCATGGTCATCAGGAAGCTGATGCTTCTCGCCGCCGTTTCACTCTCGTTGCTGCAAACCGCCGTGGCCGAGGAGGACGCGCAGATCGTCGAGCGCATCGACGCCCAGGTCCGCGCCAACGCGCAATGGACCCAGGAGGCCGAACAATGCCCGGCCGACCTGATGCCCGCTCGCCGAGCACTGGAAATCAACGCCTATGACTGCAATACCGCCGACCAGCTGGATGGCTGCCTCACGCTCTGCACCGCCGGGGACGCCTACTCCTGCCTGCGCACGGCCGTGACCCTGCAGCAACTCGGCGGCGACCCCGCCGGCTTCGAACCCCTGTACCAGCGCGCCTGCAAGCTGGGCGCCGCCTCCGGCTGCACCAACCACGCCGCCGGGCTGTATCGCGCCGACATGCAGAGCGAGCGCGTGCAGGCCTGCGCCGCCCGCAGCTTCACCCGCGCCTGCGACCAGGACGACCCCTGGGCCTGCACCATGCTCGGCATGTACCTGGCTCGCGGTATCGGCGTGAAGAAGGACCTGCCAAAGGCCCTGGAGGTGCTGAAGAAATCCTGCAAGCACGGCGAGGAAGACCCCGCCTGCAGCAACGCCCTGCAGCTCGGCGCGAGCATCAGGAAGACGCTGGATAAGGCCAAGCCGGCCGATTGACGACGCGTCCCGCCATGCCTGAGCCCACTTCCCTTGCACAACGCATCACCACGTGGTGCACATGAGCTTTTGTAGGGTGGGTAGAGCGAAGCGAAACCCACGCGGCAGAGGTGGTAGGAATCCTGCGGAACCGTGCTTGGGCGCCTTATCTAAAACCACGACAGCTAACGCAGGCATAGCGTCTTTCGTTATGCCTTAGCCCCCACAGCATGGGTTTCGCTTCGCTCTACGCCATCCTACGAGAGCTGCAGCGCGCGCAGCGATGTGAGGCGTGGGGGCAACGCAGGTAGCTCGCCTTACTCGCTGGGCAGGTGCTTGCCGTGCTTGGCACCGAGCTTGTCGACGTAGTCCACGTCCTCGTCACACAGCATGTAGCCCGCCATGTAGGCGTCCTGGTCGATGTCCGCGCCTTCGCCGGCGGCGTAGCGGGCCTCGTCATAGGCGGGCAGCTGGTAGTGGGCGAGGAATTCGGTGATCAGCGCCTCGCGCTTGGCATCGCCAACGTCATAGCCGCCGTCGTAGAACAGCCGGTCGATGCAGGACACCGCGCCCCGGTAGCGCGACTGATCCGCGTCGAGGGTGGTCGCTTGCACAGCGACGGGCAGCAGCAGGGAGCCGATCAGCAGCAGGGAACGGAGCGCCATGGGAAATCCTTCTCGTTGGGGTGGGTGGCGGAGTGCCAGCGGCGCCACGTTAGCAAGCGCCGCCCGCCGTTGCCGTGAAGCCGGTCCCCTTCTGCTCAGCGCCCACCCCGCAAGGCATCGGCGAACTTCCAGCAGGCGAACAGCGCCAGCACCAGACCCGTCACGGCGAGCACCGCACCGGCATTGCCCACCTGCTGCAGGGCGATGTGCTGGCTGACCAGGCTGCCCAGCAGCGCGCCACCGCCGATGCCGACGTTGTACAGCCCGGAGAACAGCGCCATGGCCACGTCCGTGGCGTCGGACGCCAGGCGCAGCACGCTGGATTGCTGAGCCAGGCCGAAGCACATGATCGCCATGCCCCAGAGCATGCTCATGCCCAGCAGCCAACCATGGTGCTGGGCCAGCGGCAGGAGCAGCAGCAGGCTCGCCGCCAGGGTGCTGACCGCCACCAGCAGCAGCCCCCGGGGGAAGCGGTCGCTGTAGCGGCTGAAGAGCACCGAGCCGAAGATGCCGGCACCGCCGGAGAGCAGCAACAACAGGGTGGTCATCTGCCCGCTCATGCCGGCCACGTCCCGGGAGAAGGGCTCGACGTAGCTGTAGGCGGTGAACTGCGCGGTGATCACCAGCACGGTGAGCACGTAGAGCGCCACCAGCGGCGGGCGCTTGAGCAGCATCGGCAGGCTGCGCAGGGAGCCGGAGTTCTGGCTCGGCAACAGCGGCAGGGTGCGCGCCAGGCACAGCGCCGTGAGCACCGCCAGCCCGGCGATGGCGAGGAAGGTGGTGCGCCAGCCCAGGGCCTCGCCCACCACGCGACCGAGGGGAATGCCCAGGACCATCGCCATGATGGTGCCGGTGGCCAGCAGCCCCAGGGCCTTGGCCTGCTTGCCCGGCGGCGCCACGCGCACCGCCAGCGACGCGGTGATGGACCAGAACACCGCATGGGCGAAGGCGATGCCGATGCGGCTGAGCATCAGCACGCCGAAGCTCCAGGCCACGCTGGACAGCAGGTGGCTGGCGATGAACAGCACGAAGACGAACACCAGCAGCTTGCGCCGCTCGATGTTGCGGGTGAGCAGCATCAGCGGCAGCGAGGCCAGGGTCACCACCCAGGCGTAGAGCGTCAGCATCAGGCCGACCTGGGCGGTGGGCATCTCGAAGCTGCGGCCGATGTCGCTGAGCAGCCCCACCGGAACGAATTCGGTGGTGTTGAAGATGAAGGCGGCCAGGGCCAGGGCGATTACGCTCAGCCAGCTGCCGGCGCGGGGTTCGGGTGTCGGGTCGAGGGTGGGGCGTTCAGGGCTCAAGGGCTGTTCCGGGGCTGTGGCTGGAGTCGGGACAGGGTCGATGCGCCTCCACCGCGCATGCCAGGGGCCGCCCGGGGAGCAAGGCACGGGGCGGACGGCTGCGGCAGGGTTTGTTCTTGGAATGGGAGGGGGTACGGCCTGGAAGCGGCGATTCTACGCCTCCAGCGGCCATGGCACCAAGGCGAATGACCGGTGGGTCGCCGGAGTGGGCCGGCGAGTGGTGGGAGCGGTTTCAACCGCGGGGCCTGGCACGGCATCTTTCGCGAATGAATTCGCTCCCACGACGAGGTGGCCTGTGACATTGAGCGGGGGCAGACCTGCGGTCTGCTGGGCGAATGAATTCGCCCCTATAGGTACGGCGCCCCCGTAGGTCGGGTGCAACCCGACGGCATTGATTGTGCCCATTCCTCGCGGAGCAGATCGCACAAAATGCTTGTCAGAGCCCAAGGGTTCCCGCTATCTACATGAACCCACCTGATTGCGGTGCGCCGATCGACAGTGCCTGAAGCACACCCCCGGCGCGTCACACGACTGCCGGTGCCACGCCAGAATCCGCGCCCGGCGCTCATCACCCCGATGCGGGGGCCGAGCGGCCCGCCCGACATCGCTTTTCATGGAATAGAGAATGCCCCCGAGACACGTGGTCAACGCCGAAGTAAGCCCCAAAGGCAGCCTGGAAACCCTCTCCCAACGCGAAGTGCAGCAACTGAGCGAAGCCGGTTCCGGCAGCATCTACACGCTGTTCCGCCAGTGCGCCCTGGCCATCCTCAACACCGGCGCGCAGATCGATAACGCCAAGACCATCCTCGACGCCTACAAGGACTTCGAGGTGCGCATCCACCAGCAGGACCGCGGCGTGCGCCTGGAACTGCTCAACGCCCCGGCCGATGCCTTCGTCGACGGCGAGATGATCGCCAGCACCCGCGAAATGCTGTTCAGCGCCCTGCGCGACATCGTCTACGCCGCCAGCGAGCTGGACAGCCTGCGCATCGACCTGGAGAGCTCCCAGGGCATCACCGACTACGTCTTCCACCTGCTGCGCAACGCCCGCACCCTGCGCCCGGGCGTGGAGCCGAAGATCGTCGTGTGCTGGGGCGGCCACTCCATCAGCACCGAGGAATACAAGTACACCAAGCGCGTCGGCCACGAGCTGGGCCTGCGCAGCCTCGACGTCTGCACCGGCTGCGGCCCGGGCGTGATGAAGGGGCCGATGAAGGGCGCCACCATCAGCCACGCCAAGCAGCGCATCGTCGGCGGCCGCTACCTGGGCCTGACCGAGCCGGGCATCATCGCCGCCGAAGCGCCCAACCCCATCGTCAACGAGCTGGTGATCCTGCCGGACATCGAGAAGCGCCTGGAGGCCTTCGTCCGCGTCGGCCACGGCATCATCATCTTCCCCGGTGGCGTGGGCACGGCGGAGGAGTTCCTCTACCTGCTGGGCATCCTCATGCACCCGGACAACCTCGAGCTGCCCTTCCCCGTCATCCTCACCGGCCCGCGCAGCGCCGAGCCCTACCTGCAGCAACTGCACGCCTTCGTCGGCGCCACCCTGGGCGAGGAGGCGCAGAAGCGCTACCAGATCATCATCAACGACCCGGCCGAAGTGGCCCGACAGATGGCCCAGGGCCTGAAGGAGGTGAAGCGCTTCCGCCGCGAGCGCAACGACGCCTTCCACTTCAACTGGCTGCTGAAGATCGACGAAGGCTTCCAGCGCCCCTTCGACCCCACCCACGCCAACATGGCCAGCCTGCAGCTCAGCCGCTCGCTGCCGCCCCACGAGCTGGCCGCCAACTTGCGCCGCGCCTTCTCCGGCATCGTCGCCGGCAACGTCAAGGACAAGGGCATCCGCCTGATCGAGGAACACGGCCCCTACGAGATCCACGGCGACGCGCAAGTGATGCAGCCGCTGGACCGTCTGCTCCAGGCCTTCGTCGAGCAACACCGCATGAAGCTCCCCGGCGGCGCGGCCTACGTGCCCTGCTACCGGGTGGTGGAAAGCGGCCACTGAGCCGCCAGCGGAGCCAGGCAGGGGTGCAGGGACGGCCCCTGCATCCCGCATTCCCTGCCTTCCCGGGCTGAAGTCTGGGCTACGCCTTACACGCCCTGGGTAAACACCAGGGCCTTGAGCCCGCCTTCCGGGTCCACGTCCTCGAATTCCGGCGGGTTGGCCAGGCGCTCGCGGAAGGCCAGCCCCGGCGCTTCCTCGGCCATGGTGCGGACGATGAAATCCGCCCCCGTGGCCGGGTCGTTGACGCAGGCCAGCACCTGGCCGCCCTCGGCCAGCAGCTCCGGCAGGCGGCGGAGGATCTTGCGGTAGTCGCGGTCCAGCTCGAAGCTGCCCTTCTGGAACGACGGCGGGTCGATGATCACCAGGTCATAGGGCCCGCACTTCTTCACCTTGCCCCAGGACTTGAACAGCTCGTGGCCGAGGAACATCACCTGGGTCAGGTCGTGTCCGTTCAGCCGGTGGTTGTCGCGGCCCCGGCTCAGCGCGGCGCGGGCCATGTCCAGGTTGACCACCGCCACGGCGCCGCCGGCGAGGGCGGCCACGGAAAAGCCGCAGGTGTAGGCGAACAGGTTGAGCACGCGCTTGCCGGCGGCCTGCTCGCGCACCCAGCGGCGGCCGTAGCGCATGTCGAGGAACAGGCCGATGTTCTGGTTGCGCATCAGGTCCAGGCGGTAGGCCAGCCCGTCCTCGTGCATGCTCCATTGCGCCACCGCCTCGCCCCACAGCAGCTCGGTCTCGCTGCCCGGCAGGTAGCGCCGCTGCAGCAGCAGGCTGCGCACCGGTGCGGCACGCCAGGCGTCGCTGGCCACCAGCTCGGCGAGCATCGCCTTCAGCGCGGCCAGGGCCTCGTCCTCCGGTTCGCGGAACAGCGCCACCTGCACCACGCCCTCCAGCCAATCCACCACCAGATGCTCCAGCCCCGGCCAGCGCCGGCCACGGCCGTGGAACAGGCGGCGGGTCTCGGTGGGCAGGTCGCCCAGGGCGGCAGTCAGCTGGAGGCGGAGGGTGTCGAGGGCGGCGGGGGTCATGAAGGGAGTCCTGGTTCAGAGGCGCGGCATTCTAACCGCAGCGCTGCTAGGCTGCCTGTGTCCCGACTCTTCGGAGGTTTTCCCGCGACCATGGTCACAACCATGACGTCCCTGCGTAATCGTCGAGCCCGACAGCCATGAACAGGCCGCCCCCCATGGAGAACCCCCAGGGCCATATCCAGGCACGCCGCCTGGCGTTCGGCTTCACCGCGCTGGTGATCGTGGCGATCCTGGCCATGGAGAGCTGGCAGGTATGGAAGGCCCACCAGCAAGAGTTCCGCCGCGCCGAGGTCAACGCCACCAACGTCGCCAGCGCTGCCGCCCAGCATGCCCGCGACGCGGTACGCCAGGCCGACGCGCTGCTGGTGGGGCTGATCGAACGGGTGGAATGGGACGGCATCGACAAGCTCCAGGTGGAGCGCATGCGCGGCCTGATGAAGCGGCAGCAGCGCTACCTGCCCCAGTTGCACGGCCTGTTCATCTACGACAAGGACGGCAACTGGCTGGTGACCGACAAGGACCACGTCCCCCCCGGCGCCAACAACGCCGACCGCGAGTACTTCATCCATCACCGCGAACACGCCGACAACGACCTGTACATCGGCAAGGTGATCAGCAGCCGTTCCACCGGTGACCTGGTCATCCCGGTGTCACGGCGCATCAACAACCCTGACGGCAGCTTCGCCGGCGTCGCCCTGGCCACGCTCAAGGTGGATTACTTCGTGCGCTTCTACGACAGCTTCGACGTCGGCGACTCGGGCATCATCATCCTCGCCCTGCAGGACGGCACCCTATTGGTGCGCCGCCCCTTCCTCCCCGAATCCATCGGCGCCAGCCTGGCCAAGGGGCTGGTGTTCAGCGAGCTGCTGCGCGAGGCGCCGGCGGGCACGGCGATCTTCCATGGCCAGGTGGACGGCATGGAGCGGCTGTTCAGCTACCGCCAGTTGGCGGACTACCCGCTGGTGGTGGAAACCGGTATCGCCACCCGCTCCATCACCGCGCCCTGGCTGGACCAGGTGGCGCGCTCGGCCATGGTGGTGGTGGCGATGATCGTCGGCCTGGTGCTGTTCGCCCAGGCGCTGATACGCCGCATCGAATCCGGCGCCCTGGCCGAAGAGGAGCTGCGCCTGGCCCACGACGCCCTCGAACAACTGGCCATGGTCGATGGCCTCACCGGCCTGGCCAACCGACGCCGCCTCGACGCCGTATTGCCCATCGAAGCCAACCGCGCACGACGCCAGGGCGCGCCGCTGGGCATCGTCATGCTCGATATCGACCACTTCAAGCGCTACAACGACCGCTACGGCCACCCCGCCGGTGACCAGTGCATCAGGGCCGTCGCCCAGGTGGTGGGCAGCTTCGCCCGCCGTGCCGGCGACCTGGCTGCCCGCTATGGCGGCGAAGAGATGACCCTGCTGCTGCCCAACACCAGCGAGGCGGAAACCCGCGCCGTCGCCGAACAGGTGCGCCTCGCCGTGCGCGAGCTGGGCATCCGCCACGAAGGCAGCGACCTGGGGCTGGTCACCCTCAGTGCCGGCATCTACGCCTACATCCCCGTCCCCAACGACAACACCCCGGACAGCCACCTGCTGCGCGCCGCCGACGAAGCACTCTATAGCGCCAAGGCCGCCGGTCGTGACCGGGTGCATCCGCCTGAGGACGGGGCCGGCTGATCCGGGGCGTCACGGTGAAGGTCATTCGCGAATGAATTCGCCCACGTGGGCGACTGAAGTCGCCCCTACCCCCCTCCCCCCGCATCACACCGTCCAGACGCCACCCCCATCCGTAAACAACCTCACACCTCACCCTTCAGCTTCCCACAGCCCCTGCCGATAGCCTGGTACGCGCTTCGCTTAAGCCCAGGGCCGGCGCCGTGTCTGCAACTGGCTACCCCAAAACGATTCATAACAAATCGGGAGTCGTCCCCATGCTTTTACGCCGTATGAAGATCGCGCCGCGCGCCATCTTCAGCTTCTCCGTGGTTGCGCTGCTGGTGATCCTGCTCGGGCTATTCGCCCTGCACCAGATGAAAGGCATCCGCGCCTCCACCGTGATGCTCAGCGAAAACAGCATGCCCAGCTACGCGGCACTGGGCACGATCAACGAGAAGATGCTGCGCCTGCGCATCGTCTCCTTCCGCATCCTGGTGGACCGCGAGCCGGCGCTGCTGCGCGCCACCAACCAGCGCCAGGCAGAGCTCACCGGCCAGCTGCACAAGGCCCAGGGCGACTACGAGAAGCTGGTGGACGACGGCGAGGAGCTGGCCCAGTACAACCGCTTCAAGTCGGTGCTGGAGGGCTACTACCGGGTCAACGACCAACTGGTGCGGCTCTCCGATGCCGACAAGCTCGACGAGCTCCGCACGCTGCTGGGCGGCGAGTACAAGAAGTACTCCGACGAGCTGGGCGTGCAGCTGGAAACCCTGATGAAGATCAACCAGCGCAACGCCGCCGAGACAGAGCAGCACGCCATAGACCAGTACGACAGCGCGGTGCTGGTGGTCAGCGCGGTGATGATCCTCGCCGCCCTGCTCACCGGCGTGTTCGCCCTGATTCTCACCCGCAGCATCGTCACCCCGCTGGACGAGGCGATGAAGGTGGCCGACAGCGTGGCCTCCGGTAACCTCACCGAGCGCATCGAGGTGCACGGCAGCGACGAACCGGCCCTGCTGCTCGGCTCCCTGCGCACCATGCAGCAGAGCCTGAAGACCACCATCGAGCACATCGCCCGCTCCTCCGACCAGTTGGCCTCCGCCGCCGAGGAACTCAACGCGGTGACCGAGGACTCCAGCCGTGGCCTGCACCAGCAGAACCAGGAGATCGAGCAGGCCGCCACCGCAGTCAACGAGATGACCACCGCCGTGGACGAAGTGGCGCGCAACGCCGTCGCCACCTCCGAGGCATCGCGGGAATCCGACCGCACCGCACGCGGCGGCCAGGACCAGGTCAACCGCACGGTGGACTCCATCAGCGACCTGGCCCGTGACGTCGGCCAGACCTCCAGCCAAGTGGAAGAACTGGCCGGCAAGGTGCAGGGCATCAGCAAGGTCCTCGACGTGATCCGCGCCATCGCCGAGCAGACCAACCTGCTGGCCCTCAACGCCGCCATCGAGGCCGCCCGCGCCGGTGACGCCGGCCGCGGTTTCGCCGTGGTCGCCGACGAGGTGCGCGCCCTCGCCCACCGCACCCAGCAGTCGACCCAGGAGATCGAGCAGATGATCGGCGGCATCCAGCAGGGCACCAACCAGGCGGTGGATGCCATGCAGAACAGCAGCCAGCGCGCCCGCGCCACCCTGGAGATGGCCCGCGCCGCCGGCCAGGCGCTGGACACCATCACCGAAGCCATCAGCCACATCAGCGAGCGCAACCTGGTGATCGCCAGCGCCTCCGAGGAGCAGGCCCAGGTGGCCCGCGAGGTGGACCGCAACCTGGTGAACATCCGCGACCTGGCCCAGCAGACCGCCGCCGGCGCCCACCAGACCAGCTCCGCCAGCCAGGAGCTGTCGCGCCTGGCCATTGACCTCAATGGCCTGGTGGCGCGCTTCCGCGTGTGATCGCAGCGCCTGCGCGCCCCCTCGCGCAGGCGCTGCACAAGCGCACATGCGTACAAGCCGGCCGCCGGCCGTTGTGCAAGGCTGACGGCCCGCTGCCCCTCTGCACGGATAAAGGAACCCACGCATGAACCGCAGCGAAATGCGCCGCGTCGATCTCAACATGCTGATCGTCTTCGAGACACTGATGCATGAACGCAACCTGACCCGCACCGCCGAGAAGCTGTTCCTCGGCCAGCCGGCGATCAGCGCCGCCCTGTCGCGCCTGCGTGACTATTTCAACGACCCGCTGTTCGTGCGCAGCGGCCGCGCCATGGAGCCCACCACCCGCGCGGTGGAGATCCTCCAGCAGCTGCGCCCGGCACTGGACGCCATGTCCAACGCCCTCAGCCACGCCCACGAGTTCGACCCGGCTACCAGCAACCTGGTGTTCCGCATCGGCCTTTCCGACGACGTCGAGTGCGGCCTGCTGCCGCCGCTGCTCAACCACCTGCGCGAGGTGGCGCCGAACATCGTGCTGGTGGTGCGCCGCGCCAACTTCCTGCTGATGCCCAGCCTGCTGGCCTCGGGGGAGATTTCCGTTGGTGTCAGCTACACCACCGAGCTGCCGGCCAACGCCAAGTGCCGCACCCTGCGGCGCATCCAGACCATGGTGCTGCGCGCCGACAAGCGCCCCGAGCCGCTGACCCTGGACGACTACTGCAGCCGTCCCCACGCGCTGATCTCCTTCTCCGGCGACCTGTGCGGCAACATCGACCAGGACCTGGCGCGCATCGGCCGTTCGCGCCGCGTGACCCTGGCCGTGCCGCAGTTCAACGGCCTGCGCGCGCTGCTGGCCAACTCCGAGCTGATCGCCACCGTGCCCGACTACGCCGCCAGCGAACTGGTGGCCGGCGGCGGCCTGCGCGCCGAGCCACCACCCTTCGAGATCGTCCCGGCCAAGCTGACCATGGCCTGGCGCGGTGCCCAGGACAATGACACCGCCGAGCGCTGGCTGCGCACGCAGATCGTGCGGTTCATGAGCGAAGACGGGCTCTGAGGCGAATTAACAACGTTTAACTCGCGCCCCAGGGCGGCGCCCCGAACAATCCCGGTGATCCTCCCGTGGCCCCAGGCCACGGGCCAGCCACCGCGAACCGGGATGAACGCCATGGCCAGCCTCCACCACGACAGCACCTGCGAGCACGAACAGCCCGTCGATGCCGGCACTTCCGGCGGCCTCGCCCCCTGGCGCGAGCGCCTGGCCAAGCAGATGCTCCTCGACCACCTCGCCGAGGGCATCCCCGTCGCCCGCCTGGCCGAGGCCTGCGCCCTCTCCCGCAGCCACTTCGCCCGCGCCTTCAAATGCAGCACCGGCATGACGCCCCAGGACTGGCTGCGCCAGCAACGCCTGGCCCGCGCCAAGGAGCTGATCCGCACCTCCGACCTCAGCCTCACCCGCATCGGCCTCGAATGCGGCTTCTACGACCAGGCCCACTTCTCCCGCCTCTTCACCCGCGCCGAAGGGGTCAACCCGATGAGCTGGCGGCTGATCGGCGAGTGATCCCAATGAGTTCGTTCCCTTGGTGCCTCATGTAGGTCGGGTGCAACCCGACAGCGACGCAACCCATTCACCGCGGGTTTCACCCGCCCTACGTGCTCGACCTACGGGCTGGCTCGCGACCCATGTAGGGGCGACTTCAGTCGCCAAGCAGGCCGCAGGGCTGCCCTGACACGGTGCCCCTGGCGGCATCGCTCGGTGGATGAAAAGAGCGTCATCCACCCTACACACCGGTCGGCACCGTGGTTCGGGTGGGGCACGGCGCCGTAGGTTGGCGCCGAGCGCAGCGAGACCCAACGGGGCGAGGTTCGGCCTCGCTGCAGGGTTCGCTCAACCTGCAGACTCAATGGGGCACTACCGGCATCGGTGCGCCGCGCCAGAGGCTGGGCAGCAGCAGCGCCTGGCGCCATTCGGGGGCACGCGGGGGGTGCAGTTCCAGCAGCTCGCCGCCGCTGTGCAACTTGTCCAGGGCGTAGGCGCGGGTGGTTTCCAGCAGGCGGTAGCACACCTGCTCCTCCTCCGGCTCCGCCAGCAGCAGGGATTTCGCCACCAGATGGCTGATGGCCTCGTACAGCCGTGTCTCGCTGAGGCGCTCGCAGCCGATGACGCGAACGGCGCTTTCGAAGGTGAAGGCCTGCTTGAACAGCGCCAGGCGTTGCAGCACGACACGCTCCAGGGCAGAGAGCAGACCGTAGCTCCAATCCAGGTTCGCCCGCAGGCTCTGATGCCGGGCCGCTGCGGTGCGACGCCCCTGGGCCAACAGCTGGAACTGGCCATCGAGCAGCCGTTGCAGGCCTTCGAGGCCCAGGCCATCCACCTGGGCCGCCGCCAGTTCGATGGCCAGGGGCAGGCCGTCGAGGCGACGGCAGATGTCGCTCACCAGCGGCACGTCCCCGGGGCGCAGGCGGAAGCCGTCCTGGCGCGCACGGGCGCAGGCGACGAACAGGCGGATGGCCGCACAGCCCAGCGCCTCGTCCACGCCGCAGTCGCCCGGTGGTGGCGGCACCGGCAACCCCGCCAGGCGCTGGATGCACTCGCCTTCGGCCAGCAAGGGTTCGCGGCTGGTGGCCAGGATCGCCAGGCGCGGCGCACGGCGCAGCAGGCCTTCGGCAAGTAGCGCGCTGGCATCGATGACGTGCTCGCAGTTGTCCAGCACCAGCAGCGCGTGGCGCTGCCGCAGTTGGCAGCCGAGGGCGGCGAGGGGCTCGCCGTTGGCCGGCGCCAGGCCAAGCACCGTGGCCACCGCAGCGGCCACGCCTTCGGGCCCGCAGGCGGCCAGGTCGATGAAGTGCACGCCGTCCGCGTAGTGCTCCAGCAGCAACTCGGCGACGCGCAGGGCCACGGTGGTCTTGCCCATGCCGCCGGGGCCCACCAGGGTGAAGAAGCGCCGCGCCGGCAACTGGCTCACCAGCGTGCCGACCACGGCATCGCGCCCCTCGATACGGGTCAGCCGTATGGGCAGGTTGTGTGCCGGTAGCGCCGCCGGGGTCGAGACACTGCCTTCACAGGCGACTTCGGCGACGAAGCTGTAGCCGCGCTGCGGCACATTGGCGATGAAGCGGCGCCCGTCGCGACCATCGCCAAGGGCGCGGCGCAGGGCGGCGATGTGCACCCGCAGGTTGGTTTCCTCCACCACAGTGGTCGGCCAGACGCGGGCGATGATGCAGTCCTTGCCGACCAGGTGGCCGGCGTTCTCCAGCAACAGCTGGAGGATGTCCAGGGCTCGGCTGCCCAGGCGCAGCGGCTGGCCGTCTTCGAGCAGCAGGCGCTGCTGAACGTGAAAGCGGAACGCGCCGAAGCGCAGGACCCGCTCATCCCGGGTGGTGCTGATGTCGTGCATGTCACTGTATGCCGGCAACCGGCGGGCACCCTGCGAACTGCCTGCAAGGCCCCGATCCGGGCCCGTGCACCCTCCTTTCGAGAATGCTTCCCATCATCCCAGCCTGATGCGACAGGACAACGGCAACGGGAGGATAAGAACGGCCAAGGCGATGCCCAGGACGGACACGGGCCCCGGCGAGGCCCTTGGCCCGGCACCCCGGGGTCAACTGAACTGGCGGCGATACTGTGCAGGGCTGAGGCCAAGCTTTTTGGCGAAGAGGAAACTCATGTGCCGCACGCTGCCGAAACCGCTGCGATAGGCCACGGTCTTCAGGGGCAGGTCGCCGGTTTCCAGCAGGTGGCGGGCGCGGTCGAGGCGCGCGCCCTGGAGGAACTCCATGGGCGTCATCTTCACCTCGCGGGCGAACACCCGGGAGAAGTGCCGGGGGCTCATGGCCACCAGGGTGGCCATGCGCTCGATGCTGAAGGGCTCGTCCAGGTGCTCCAGCACGTGGTTCTGCACCCGCGCAATGGGCGAATCACCTCCCACCACGCCGGCCGCCAGCGGGCTGAATTGCGCCTGGCCGCCCTGGCGCTGCATCACCACCAGCAGCACCTTGGCCACGTCCAGGGCCAGCTTGCGGCCATGGTCCTCGGCGACCACGCCCAGGGCCAGGTCGATGCCGGCGGTGACGCCGCCGGAGGTGAACAGCTTGCCGTCGCGGATGTAGATCTGGTCGGTCTCGATCTCGGCGCCCGGACAGCGCGCGGCCAGGCGCTCGATGTAGTGCCAGTGGGTGGTGACGCGGCGGCCTTCGAGCAACCCGGCCTCGCCGAGGATGAAGGCACCGGTGCAGATCGAGCCATAGCGCCGCGACGCCTCGGCGGCCCGGCCAAGCCAGGTGAGCATGGCCTCATCCTGGCGGTCGTTGTAGGCACCCGGGCCACCGGGCACCAGCAACAGGTCATAGGTCGGCTCGGCGTCCTCTATCAGCAGGTCGGCCTGCATGGCCAGGCCGTTGGAGGCGCGCACCGTGCGCTCGCCGGCGGCCAGGGTGACGATGCGATAGGCCTCTTGCGGCGGCAGGTAGCGGTTGGCGATGGAAAACACATCCATGGGGCCGGCCACATCGAGCATCAGCAGGTCGGGGAATAGCAGGATGGCAACGGTCTTCATGCAGCGGCAGGGTCGTTCCGGGGGAGGGTGTGGGCAGTATGAACAGGCTCTGGGACACTGTCTGCGAACAATTTCCCGCCTCGGCCCGAGCCCCCATTGGCGCCGCCGCTGCACCGCCTGTCGGGAACCCGGGACAGCGCCTTGCGCCGGCGTGCGCTTTGAAAAGACTTGTTGCTATTCCTCCATCGCCGCCGTTCGGTCGAATCTCCAGAATGGCGCCTCCCTGAATCTTCGGATAGCCGACGTGGATTACCTCCTGCAACTCGTGTCGAACCCCACCGCCTGGATCGCCCTGGCCACCCTGGTGGTCATGGAAGTGGTATTGGGTATCGACAACCTGATCTTCATCTCGATCCTCACCAACAAGCTGCCCGAGCACCAGCGCGCCAAGGCCCGCCGCCTGGGCATCGGCATGGCGCTGATCCTGCGCCTGGGCCTGCTCGGCACCGTGGCCTGGATCGTGCAACTGGTGCACCCGGTGTTCGAGGTGTTCGACCACGCGTTCTCCTGGAAGGACATGATCCTCATCGCCGGCGGCCTGTTCCTGCTGTGGAAGGCCACCACGGAAATCCGCCACTCGGTGGACCCGGCGCCGGAAGGCGACCTGTTCGTCGGCAAGCAGGTCGCCGCCATCGGCTTCAGCTCGGCCATCGTGCAGATCCTGCTGCTGGACCTGGTGTTCTCCGTCGACAGCATCATCACCGCCGTGGGCATGACCGAGCATGTGCCGATCATGGTCATCGCCGTGGTCGCCGCCGTCACCGTGATGCTGCTGGCTGCCGATCCCCTGGCGCGCTTCATCAACAACAACCCCACCGTGGTGATGCTGGCCCTGGGCTTCCTGATCATGATCGGCATGACCCTGATCGCCGAAGGCTTCGGCGCCCATGTGCCCAAGGGCTACATCTACGCCGCCATGGCCTTCTCCGCCGCCATCGAAGCGCTCAACATGCTGTCCCGCCGCGCCCGTCGCAAGGCGCAGCCGCAGGAGTGACGCACCGCCCCTCTCCTGCGCGAGAGGGGCGACTTCCGTTGCCCAGGACAGCACCGTAGCCCGGGCTTCAGCCCGGGGCCGCGCCCAACCCCGCCTAGTGGATGAAAAGAGCGTCATCCACCCTTGTATCTCGACTAACTACCCCTTCAGGGGTAATAGTTCCCGACTGATCATCGGGGGAGGGGCTGGAAGTCGTGTCCACCCTTAGGCCCTGAGCCTGCGACGTAGATAGTGCTCCGCCCCTCCACACTCACTCGAACAGCCCGAACGGTATCTTGAGCCCAGAGCTCGCATTCACAAGGTTGGGCCGGGTGCAGTGATGATCGCATTTGGAACGATCAGGAGGAGCACACATGCCCAGTGTCATTGGTGTCGACATTGCGAAGCACACGTTTGATATCGCCACCCTGCAGGCGAACGGCAAGTACCGCACCAAGGCCAAGTTGGCCAACAGCGAGGCGGGCTTTCGCACGCTGCAGGAGTGGCTGAACAAGCACAGCGAGGCGGGTGCCTGGGTCGTGATGGAAGCCACCGGCATCCACCATGAAGCCCTGGCCGAATGGCTGCTGGAGCAGAACTATCGGGTCTGCGTCCTCAACCCAGCGCAAATCGCTCACTACGCCCGCAGTCAGCTGCAGCGCGTGAAAACTGACAAGGTCGACGCCAAGCTGATCGCCGAATACGGCGAGCGCCACCAAGATGAGCTACGGCCCTGGCAGCCTGAACCTCGCGCCATACGGCGCCTGAAAGCACTGATGCGGCGCCTGGCGGATCTGCAGGAAATCCAGCAGATGGAGAGCAATCGCCTGGAGGTGGCCGATACCAGCGTGCAGGAGTCGATCCGCTCAGTGTTGCGGCACATCGAGCAACAGATCGAGGAAACCCTCAAGGCCATCAACAACCACATCGACAATGACCCGGATCTGCGCGGCAAACGTGATCTGTTGACCAGCATCGATGGCATCGCGGACAAGACAGCCGCCCTGATCCTGGCGGAGCTGGGCGACCCTCATCGCTTCACCAGCAGCCGCGCGATTACCGCCTTTGCCGGGCTCAATCCGCGTTTGCAGGAGTCTGGTAAGTACCGGGGGCAGACCCGCATTTCCAAGATGGGCTCATCGCGGCTGCGTGCTGGGCTGTACATGCCTGCCGTTTGCGCCCTGCAGCACAACGGGGCGATCAAAGCGATGAGAGAACGCCTCAGAGCCAAGGGCAAGACCGGCATGCAGATCATCTGTGCAGCGATGCGTAAGCTGCTGAACATCGCTTATGGCGTCTTGAAATCGGGCCAGCCGTACGACGTAAAACTGGCCCTTGCTCACTAGGGATCAAGACGGTATCTACACCCCGATAGGCACCGGGCCCGGTGGGAGCGAATTCATTCGCGATGCCTTTCGCGGATGAAACCGCCCCTACATGCCCTGTTCGCTGCAAAAACCGCGAAACTGACCTGAACCCTTCATATAGATATGAGATCAACATCATATCGATGCGCCAGGTGGCGATCGAAGCGCCATATCGTTACGAAGGAGTCGAACTTCGATGAATATTTCCCCTGAACTGGCCCTGTCCCAAGCCCGCGAACGGCTGCAGCACATGCGCAACGCCGCTGATGGACGCACCCTCGCCTACCGTTTCGGCGTGGCACAGGGTTATATCAACGCGCTGCGTGATTTCGCCGGGCTGGATGCGGAAACCTGGCGCCACCTGCTCGACGAGGCCGAAGCCGTGCGCCAGGAAACGGATGCCGCGCTGCATCCGCTGGTGCCCCAGGCCTTCATCCTCGCCCAGGCCGGCCCGGCCACCGAAGGCCAGCCCGCCCTGTCCTGATCGCTCCGCTCCAGCCTGCCCGGGCCCTCGCCGGCCCGGGTCAGCTGCGCGAGCGGTGCCACTCCTCCAGCTGCTCCGGTGACATCGGTCGGGCCACGTAGTAGCCCTGCACCTCGTCGCAGCCCCACCACTGCATCAGGCGGTACAGCTCCTCGGTCTCCACGCCCTCGGCCACCACGCGATAGCCCAATTGCCGCGCGAGTTGGATCACCGCGCCCACCACCCGCTGGTCGCGCAGCTCGGTCTGTACGTTGCGCATGAACGACTGGTCCAGCTTCACCGAACTGGCGGGCAGGTCGCGCAGGTAGGACCAGTTGCTGTAGCCGGTGCCGAAGTCGTCGATGGCCAGCTCGATGCCCTGGTCGCGCAGGCGGAACAGGTTGCGCCGCACCTCCTCCGGGTTCTTCATCAGCACGCTTTCGGTGAACTCCAGCTCCAAGCATGAGCCGTCGATCTGGTGGCTGCGCACCAGCTCGATGATGCGGTCGACGAAATCGGCATCGTCCATGTCGCTGGCCGAGACGTTGATCGACACCTTCCAGCCCCAGCCCTGCCGCTGCCATTCGCGGGCCTGCACGATGGCCCGCTCGGCCACCCACAGGCTCAACGGGCGGATCAGCGCGGTGCGCTCGGCCAGAGGGATGAATTCCGCCGGGCTGATGCCTCCCAGTTGCGGGTGGCGCCAGCGCAGCAGCCCCTCGACCCCGACCAGGCGACCGCTGACCAGGTCGACACGGGGCTGGTACTCCAGACGCAGCTGGTCCTCGGCGTGCACCGCCCTGGACAACGACGACAGGAGGATGAAGGCACGCTGCTGGGCATGGTCCAGCGCGGCCTCGTAGTAGCGCCAGCGCACCCCGGTTTCCCGGGCGTTGTCGGCGGAGCTGACCAGCAACCGCAGCCAGTCGCGATGGTCCGTCTGCGGATCGAGATCGAGAATGCCGGCGCCGAAGCGGATCTGCAGCGGGATGCCCTCGCACTCGATGGGCGCCGAGAAAACGTCGGCGAGGCGGTGGGAGAGCCTTTCCACGGCCTCGCGCCGGGCGCCGTGGATGATGAAGCCAAAGCGCGTGGGGCTGATCTTGTAGAGCAGGTGCCCCTCCGGCAGCGCCTGCTGCAGACGGGTCTTGATCAGCAGCATCAACGCCGCCGAGAAGGGGTAGCCGAGCACCTTGACGATGTCGTTGAGGAAGGCCGGGGCGATCATGTCCGCCGCGACCACGGTGATGCGCTGACCGGCGCGCAGCGCGCCCTCCACGTCCTCCTCCAGGCGCAAGCGGTTGTACAGGCCGGTTGGCTGGTCGATGAAGGTGGCCTCGCGGATGTTGCGCAGGCGCAGCATCGCCAGTTCCGCGAGGGACTCCAGCATGGCGGCATCGCGCGCCGACAGCGGCGGGCGCGGCTCGCTGTCGATGATGCAGAAGCTGCCCAGGGCCAGGCGCTCCTCGGTGAGCAGCGGCACGCTGGCGTAGAAGCGGATGCCGGGCTCGCCGGTGACCAGCGGGTTGTCGCAAAAGCGCTCGTCCAGGCGCGCATCGCCGACCTGGAACAACTGCTCCGACATCACCGCGTGGGCGCAGAACGCGTCACGCCGGGGCGTCTCGCTCACGGCGAGTCCCACCCTGGCGCAGAACCACTGGCGGTTGTCATCGATGATCGAGATCAGCGCGATGGGCACCTCGAAATATTCGGTGGCCATCTGCACCAGCTTCTCGAAGACCTCGTCCTGTCGATTTTCCAGCGGCCGCAGCGCGCGGACCCTGTTCTGGCGTTCGGTTTCATTGGTGGGGAGAGGGGTTACGTCCATATGTCCTCCCGACGACTGGACCCTTGGCTCTGACAGCCCTCGACGACCTTTGATTCAAGCAGCCCGATCGCCGTGGCGCCGCCCCGCATATTCACAAGGCCATTCTCGGACTCGTCCGATGGGACAGGAACCTCCCCGGAGGCATCCTGAATCCGCTCCAGATATCGCTGCCAACCTGTCGCGGCGGGCCTGCCTGCAACAGGCAGCGATATCGGAGCGCCCATTTTGAACCCCTCTCAGAAAGGTACTTCGATGAGCATTTCCAAGCGCACCCTGCGCAAGCTGCCCCTGGCCCTCGCGGTCGGCCTCGCCACCCTGGCATCCCAGCAAGCCTTCTCCCATGGCTACATCGAGAGCCCGAAATCCCGCTCGCTGATGTGCAGCATGGGCGGCGGCAACCTCAACGCCAACTGCGGCTCCATCCAGTGGGAACCGCAAAGCGTGGAATACCGCCCTGACGCGCAGAACCACTTCGGCGGCAAATGGTGCGGCGGCACCTTCCGTGAATGCGGCCCGGCCGATGGCACCATCGCCGCCGGCGGCCACAACTCCTACAGCCCGCTGAACGAACAGACCGCCACCCGCTGGCACAAGACCACCATCAAGCCCGGCCTGCAGGACTTCCGCTGGAAGTACACCGCCGGCCACGCCACCGCCTACTGGCAGTTCTACATCACCAAGAAGGACTGGAACCCCAACCAGCCGCTGACCCGCGCCTCCTTCGAAGCCGCCCCGCTGCTGCACGAGGACTTCGCCACCAGCGGTCATGCCAAGCCGGTTTCCCAAGGCTCCAGCACCCACCGCCTGAACATCCCCGCTGACCGCAGCGGCTACCACGTGATCCTCGCCACCTGGCGCATCGGCGACACCGACGCCACCTTCTACCAGGCGGTCGACGTCAACATCGACAACGATGGCGCCGGCAACGGCGGCACCACCCCGCCGGCACCGGAATGGAACCAGATCGGCGCCGTGCAGCCCGAGCCCCTCAGCGTCGGCGACACCGTGACCCTGCGCGCCTTCGCCAAGACCGGCCAGCTCAACAGCATTTCGCTGAAGATCGAGAACGCCAACCAGGCCCAGGCCAACAACTGGCCCTTCCTGCTGGCGCAGAAGGTCAACGCCGCCGACCTCGGCTACAAGCTGGGCGAGCTGAACACCACCGGCGACGTCGTGCCCAACTACGGCCGTAACGGCATCCACGTGAAGGCCGACAGCAAGGTCGTGCGCGTCGAAGTGCAGAAAGACCAGCCGAGCGTACCGGGCTCCCTGGGCCTGACCGGCCTGCAGGACAGCTACCAGATCAAGGATGGCAAGGCCGACCTGCACTTCAACGCCATCGCCCAGGGTGGCGAGTATCAGGTCAAGGCCACGGTGCTCAACGCCAAGGGTGAGACCGTCGCCCACCAGGAAGCCGCACCGGGCAACATTCCGCACTTCCACATCCCGCTGCTGAAGGCCGAAGCCGGCAAGCACGACCTGGTGGTCGTGGCCACGCCGAAGAAGGGCGAGCTGCTGCAGCAGACCCACAGCTTCAGCCTGATCGCCGAACCGGGTAACGGTGGCGAGAACCCGGGCGAAGGCGAAAACCCGGGCAACGCCAAGTACGACTTCGTCTTCCCGGACGGCCTGGCCGACTACAAGGCCGGCACCACCGTGCTGGCCAAGGACGGCAACGTCTACGAGTGCAAGCCCTTCCCCGCCAGCGGCTACTGCAAGCAGTGGACCCCGGGTTCGAACCAGTTCGAGCCGGGCAAGGGTTCCCACTCCGGCATGGCCTGGGATCGCAAGTAACCCGACCGGGGCCGGGCCATCACCCGAGCCCCCACCCCGATGAACCGGAACGCCCGACGGCCAGGAGCCGCCGGGCCGTTCCCGTCCCCGACGGAACTGCCGCCATGACGCTCATCCCCACCCTGCCGCGCGCGCTGCCGCCCCAAGCCCTGCATGGCCTGGCTGCGCTGCTGTTGTGCGCCTGGCTGGCCTGGCTGGGCCTGGGCAGCGGCGACTACCACCAGGCCCTGCGGGCCCAAGCCGACGCACCGCCGACCCGACCGTCGCTGCCGACGGCCATGCCAGCGCCGAGCCTGGATGCCACCACCATCGCCCTGATGTTCGGCGCCATGCCGCCGCAGCAGGACGCCCACGAGGAAGACCCCGGCATGCTCCTGACGCTGCTCGCCAGCCTGCGTGCCGACCACCCTGAAGATTCCCGCGCGCTGATCGCCTCCCCCGGCGGCAGCGCCTTCCACCGCCCCGGCGAGCGCCTGCCCGGTGGCGCCCTGCTGCGCAGCGTGGAGGCCGACCACGTGCTCATCCTGCGCAATGGCCGCGAACAGCGCCTGGGCTTCGCCCGCCCCGCCGAAACCCTGCTGGTGCCCCTGGCCGCGCCAGCGCCCTCGCCCGAGACGACGCCATGAACCTCACCCGCACCACCCGCGCCCTGCTGATGCTCGGCACCCTGCTCTGCCCCCTCGCCGCATACGCTGCCAAGGACGAGCAGCGCCAGTGGACCCTCAACATGAAGGACGCCGACCTGCGCGACCTGGTCAGCGAAGTCGGTGCGATCACCGGCAAGACCATGGTCCTGGACCCACGCATGAGCGGCAAGGTCACCGTGCAATCGGCCGCCGCCATGGACCAGGCCGGCATCTATGCGCTGTTCCTCAGCGTGCTGCGCAGCCAGGGCTTCGCCGCGCTGGATCAGGGCAACCGCGTGCTCATCGTGCCGGTGGCCGACGCCAAGACCCGCGCCAGCGAACACGACGGCAGCGCCGGTGAAGCCGTGGTCACCCAGGTACTGCCGCTGCACAACGCCAGCGCCGCCGAAGTGGCCGCCGTGGTGCGTCCGCTGGTGGCCACCGACGCCTATATCGCGCCCTCCACCACCGCCAACGCCCTGGTGGTGACCGACAGCGCCAGCAACGTCGAGCGCATCCGCCAGGTGGTCCGCGAACTGGACGACTCCGGCCAGCGTGCCTTCAGCACCCTGAGCCTGAAGCACGCCTGGGCCAGCGACCTGGCCAGCACCCTGAGCGAGAGCGTCAACCAGGCCAATGGCGGCGCACCGGGCGCCAAGGCGGTGGCCGATGCCCGCAGCAACCGCCTGATCCTCATCGGCCCGGAGCCGGCCCGCGCGCAGATGGCGCGCCTGGCCCGCGCCCTGGACACGCCCGGTGACGCCAGCGACGGCACCCGCGTGGTCCGCCTGCACCACAGCGACGCCAAGCGCCTGGCCGAGTTGCTCAGCGGCATCGGCAAGCGCCTGGAAGTGGGGCGTGGCGGCAAGGACGGCCAGGCCGGCTCCATTCTCATCAGTGCCGACGAGAGCCAGAACGCCCTGGTGCTGATGGCCGAGCCGGCGCAACTGGCGATGCTCGACGGCATCATCGCCCAGCTCGACCGCCCCCGCGCCCAGGTGCTGGTGGAGGCGGCGATCGTCGAAGTCAGCGGCGACATCAACGAAGCCCTCGGCGTGCAGTGGGCCGGTCGCGGCGGCGATATCGCCGGCGCCGTGCAGTTCGGCGGCAACGGCATCGCCATCGGCTCGGTGATCAACGCCCTGGAGGACGGCAAGCGCCCGACGCTGCCGGACGGCACCCTGATCGGCATCGGCAGCCGCAACTTCGGTGCGCTGATCAGCGCCCTGTCCAGCGACTCCAACAACAACCTGCTCTCCACCCCCAGCCTGCTGACCCTGGACAACGAGGCGGCGGAAATCCTCGTCGGCCAGAACGTGCCCTTCCAGACCGGCTCCTACACCACCGACAGCGCCGGCGCCTCCAACCCCTTCACCACGGTGGAGCGCCGCGACATCGGCATCACCCTCAAGGTCACCCCGCACATCAACGACGGCGACACCCTGCGGCTCAAGGTCGAGCAGGAAAGCTCGGAGCTGGCGGCCGCGCCGGCGGGCATCTCCACCAGCGACGTGATCACCAACAAACGCGCGGTGAAGAGCACCATCCTCGCCGACGACGGGCAAATCATCGTCATCGGCGGGCTGATCAAGGACAACGTCAAGACCCAGGTCAGCAAGGTGCCGCTGCTGGGCGACATCCCGCTGCTGGGCGCACTGTTCCGCTCCAGCAAGGACGTGGTGGAGAAGACCAACCTGATGGTGTTCCTGCGCCCCACCCTGTTGCGCAGCAGCGAAGCCGCCGAACGCCTCGGCCAGCGCAAGTACGAAGACCTGCGCCAGTTGCGCAGCAACGACCCGGCGGCCAACCGCCTGCTGCTGCCCAGCGCGCCGCGCCAGCTGTTCGACCCCACCGCCGAGCCGGCCGTCGACCTGCGCGACGGGGCGCGCCGATGAGCGCCGTGGCCCGCCTGCCCTTCAGCTACGCCCGGCGCCACGGGGTGCTGCTGGACGATGGCGAACTGCTGTGCCGCGCCGACACGCACCTGGCCATCCTCACCGAGGTGCGCCGCCTGCACGGCGAGCCGGCGCGCTGCCGGGTGCTCGGCCAGGACGCCTTCGCCGAACGCCTGGCCCTGCACTATCGGGACGGCCAGGGCGACGCCCAGCAGGTGGCCGCCGGCCTGGGCGAGCAGATGGCCGGCGACGACGACCTCGCCAGCCTGGCCGAGCACCTGCCGCAGACCACCGACCTGATGGACCAGGAAGACGACGCGCCGATCATCCGCCTGATCAACGCCATCCTCGGCGAGGCGGTGAAGGCCCATGCCTCGGACATCCACCTGGAGACCTTCGAGCAGCACCTTTCGGTGCGCATGCGCGTGGACGGCCTGCTGCGCGAGATCCTCCGGCCGCGTCGCGAACTGGCGGGCCTGCTGGTGTCGCGGATCAAGGTCATGGCGCGGCTGGACATCGCCGAGAAGCGCATCCCCCAGGACGGCCGCATCGCCCTGCGCATCGCCGGCCACGAGGTCGACGTGCGCGTCTCCACCCTGCCCTCGGCCCATGGCGAGCGGGTGGTGATGCGCCTGCTGGACAAACAGGCCGGGCGCCTCGACCTCGCCCGCCTGGGCATGGACGCCGCCACCCGCACGCGCCTCGAAGGCGCCCTGGCGCGGCCCCACGGCATCCTCCTGGTCACCGGCCCCACCGGCTCGGGCAAGACCACCACGCTGTACGCCGGGCTCTCCAGCCTCAACAGCGAGTCGCGCAATATCCTCACCATCGAAGACCCGGTGGAATACCACCTGCCCGGCATCGGCCAGACCCAGGTCAACACCAAGGTCGACATGACCTTCGCCCGGGGCCTGCGCGCCATCCTCCGCCAGGACCCGGACGTGGTGATGGTGGGCGAAATCCGCGACCGCGAAACCGCCGAGATCGCCGTGCAGGCTTCCCTCACCGGGCACCTTGTGATCTCCACCCTGCACACCAACAGCGCCGTGGGTGCGGTCACCCGCCTGGTGGACATGGGCGTCGAACCCTTCCTGCTCTGCACCTCGCTGCTCGGCGTGCTGGCCCAGCGCCTGGTGCGCGTGCTCTGCCCCCATTGCAAGGTCGAAACCCGCGCCGACGCCGCTGCCTGCGCCCAGCTGGGCCTGGCCCCGGACGCCGCGCCCCGGCTGTGGCAGCCGAGCGGTTGCCCGGCCTGCCAGCACAGCGGCTACCGGGGCCGCCAGGGCCTCTACGAACTGGTGCTGCTGGACGAAACCTTGCGCCAGCTGATCCACCAGGGCAGCGGCGAGGCCGACCTGGCACGCCATGCCCGCCAGCACGGGCCGAGCCTGTTCGCCGACGGCCGGGACAAGGTCCTGGCCGGCGTCACCAGCCTCGAAGAGCTGCTGCGCGTGACTCGGGAGGATTGAGATGGCGGCCTACGAATACCTCGCCATGGATACAGGCGGTGGCAAGCAGCGCGGCGTGCAGGAAGCCGACAGCGAACGCCAGGCCCGCCAGCTGCTGCGTGAACGCCAGCTGGTGCCGCTGCGCCTGCGCCTGGCCAAGGGCAGCCGCAGCGCCGGTGGCAAGCCCTCCGGGCGTGGCCTGGGCGCCGCCGAACTGGCCCTGCTGACCCGCCAGCTGGCCACCCTGGTGCAGGCCGCCCTGCCCCTGGAGGAAGTGCTCGCCGCCGTCGCCGCGCAGTCGGAAAAGCGCAGCCAGCAGGCCATGGTGCTGGCCATCCGCGCGCGGGTGCTGGAGGGCCACGGCCTGGCCCAGGCGATGGCCGGCTTTCCCCGCGCCTTCCCGCCGCTGTACCGCGCCACCGTGGCAGCCGGCGAGCGCGCCGGGCACCTCGGCCAGGTGCTGCTGCAACTGGCCGACTACACCGAATCGCGCCAGGCTGCGCGCCAGCAGGTGCAACTGGCCCTGCTCTACCCGAGCATCCTGCTGCTGGCCGCCTTCGGCATCGTCGGCTTCCTGCTGGGCTTCGTGGTGCCGGACGTGGTCAAGGTGTTCATCGACAGCGGCCAGGAGCTGCCCGCGCTGACCCGCGGCCTGATCGCCGCCAGCGAACTGTTGCAACACCACGGCCTGGCCTTGCTGCTGGCCAGCGCCGGGGGCATCTGCGCCTTGCGCCTGGCCCTGCGCAGGCCCGCCACGCGGCTCGCCTGGCACCGTTTGCTGCTGCGCCTGCCGCTGCTCGGGCGCCTGGTGCGGGCCAGCGACTGCACGCGCTTCACCAGCACCCTGGCGATCCTCGGGCGCAGCGGCGTGCCCCTGGTGGATGCCCTGGAGATCGCCGCCGAAGTGGTGGCCAACGGGCAGATTCGGACCGGTCTGAAAGACGTCGCCCGCGCCGTGCGCGAAGGTGGCCCGCTGACACGGGCCCTGGAACGCAGCGGCCACTTCCCGCCGATGATGCTTTACATGATCGCCAGCGGTGAACGCTCCGGCGAACTGGACGCCATGCTCGACCGCGCCGCGCGCCAGCAGGAAGCGCAACTGGCCACCCGCATCGCCATGCTGGTGGGCCTGTTCGAGCCGGCGATGCTCGTGTTCATGGGCGCCAGCGTGCTGGTGATCGTGCTGGCGATCCTCATGCCCATCCTCAGCCTCAACCAACTCATCGCCTGAACGGCAGGACTCCCCATGCACAGCAAACGCAGCCAAGCAGGCTTCACCCTTATCGAGATCATGGTCGTGGTGGTCATCCTCGGCGTGCTCGCCGCCCTGGTGGTGCCGCAGATCATGAGCCGCCCCGACCAGGCCAAGGTCACCGCCGCGCGCGCCGACATCAACGCCATCGCCATGGCCCTGGACATCTACAAGCTCGACAACCACGGCTACCCCGGCACCCAGCAAGGCCTCGATGCGCTGGTGAGCAAGCCCAGCGGCAGCCCGCCGGCGCGCAACTGGAACCCCGACGGCTACCTCAAGCGCCTGCCCGTGGACCCCTGGGGCAACCCCTACCAGTTCATCACCCCCGGCAGCCAGGGCAAGGCCTACGACCTGTTCTCCTTCGGCGCCGACGGCCGCGCCGGCGGCGATGGCCTCAACGCCGACATCGGCAACTGGGATCGCTGAAATGCCGCAGCATGTGAAAACGCTTCCCGTAGGATGGGTAGAGCCCCGCGAAACCCATCACCTCGGCAGCATGGGTTTCGCTCCGCGCTACCCATCCTACGAAGCGGGCTGCCGCACCGAGGGAGCCAAGGCAACGCCATCGCCAGCACATCGCACCGGGCATTCGCCGCTTCGTATGGGGCCGGGAAACCCATCACCTCGGCCGCATAGGTTTCGCTCCGCTCTACCCATCCTACGAAGAGAGGTGACTCCCTCGCGGCCCTGTGGGAACGAATTCATTCGCGATGCCGCCCACACCGGAGCCCACCCATGAACCGCGCGCGGGGCTTCACCCTGCTGGAGATCCTCGTGGTCATCCTGCTGATCGGCCTGGTGGCGGGATTGGCCGGCCTGGCCCAGGGCGACCACGGCGGCCAGCAGGCACGCCGCGAGGCCGAGCGCCTGCGCGTGCTGATCGCCCTGCTGCGCGAGGATGCGCTGCTCGCCCAGCGCCAGTTCGGCCTGCGCGTGGACGCCGACGGCTACGCCGTGCAGCGCCTGGAGCCCAACGGCCGCTGGGCCCCCGCTCCCGGTTACCGCCCGCAGCACCTGGCCGAGCCCCTGCGCTTGCGCATGGAAGCCGCCGAGGATGCCGCGCAGCTGGGCAATGCACCCGGGGGCAGCGCGCCGCAGTTGCTGGTGCTCTCCAGCGACGAGATCTCACCCTTCACCCTGTACCTGGAGCTGCGCGGCAAGCCGCTGCTGACCCTGGCCAGCGATGGCCTGGAAGAGGTGCGCATTGAAACGCTGTGAGGGCTTCACCCTGCTGGAGGTGATGGTCGCCCTGGCCATCTTCGCCACCCTCTCCGTGGCGCTGTACAGCGCCGCCGGGCATATCGCCGGCAACAACGCCGGGCTCACCGAGCGCAGCCTCGCCCAGTGGCTGGCGGACAACCGCCTCAATGAGCTGCGCGCGGGCATGCGCGAGCCACAACGCGGCTACCGCCAGGAGCGCATCGCCTTCGCCGGCCGCCAATGGCTGCTGGGTACCGAGGTCAGCGCCGCCCCCGACCCGCGCCTGCTGGAGGTAAAGGTGGACGTGGCGGTGCCCAACGACCCACCGCTGACCCGCGCGCTGCTCAGCGGCTTCATCGAGGCGCCGCGATGAACGAGCGCGGCTTCACCCTCCTGGAAGTGCTGATCGCCATCGCCCTGTTCGCCCTGCTCGGCCTGGCCAGTTACCAGTTGCTGGAGCGGGTGCTGCACAGCGAGCGGCGCATCCAGCAGCACGAGCAGCAGCTGCGCCAGTTGCAGCGCGCGCTGGACATCTTCCAGCGCGACCTGTGGCAGGCCCTCCCCGCCGCCCTGCCCGATGACCCGAGCCGACGCCAGGCGCTGATCGGCCGCGACCACCAGCTGCGGCTGATGCGCGGCGGCTGGGCCAACCCTTTGCAGCAGCGCCGCAGCGAGGTGATGTGGGTCGAGCACCGCTGGGAACAGGGCCAGTGGCTGCGGGCCTACCGGGGCGACGACGGCGCGGGGCACAGCCAGCGCCTGCTGGAAGGCGTGGAACTGACCCGGCTGCGCTACATCGATGACCGGGGTCAGCCCACGGACGCCTGGCCGGCAGGCGGCGGCCCGCTGAACCTGCCCCGGGCGCTGGAGATCGAGCTGGACGCGCCGGGCTACCCGGGGCTGCGCCGGGTCATCCTGCTGCCGGGCCTGAAGGTGCCGGACCATGAGTGAACGGCACCGCCAGGGCGGCGTGGCGCTGATCAGCGTGCTGCTGGTCACGGCGCTGGTCACCCTGATCATCAGCGACATGCTCGCCCGTCAGCGCCTGAGCCTGACCAGCAGCGCCAACCAGTTGCAGCAGCAACAGCTCTGGCAACTGGCCCTGAGCGGCGAGGCCTGGGCCCGCCAGCAGCTGCACGATGACCTCGCCACGCGCGAGGAGCCGCTGCGGGTGCACCTGGGCCAGGGTTGGGCCCGGAACGGCAACCTGTTCGACATCGATGGCGGGCAGATCCGCATCCGCATCGAAGACCTGGCCGGGCGTTTCGACCTCGACACCCAGCGCAGCACCAGCCGCCTGGCCCGTGCACGCTACCAGCGCCTGCTGGCCAACCTCGGCCTGCCCCACCACGACCCGGCGCTGCTGCCGCAACGGCCCGGCGCCGACGGCAAGCCGCAGCCCTTCGCCGACAGCAGCGAACTGGCGCGCCTGGAGCAACTGGACGCAGCCGGCCTGCAACGCCTGCGCCCGCATGTCGCCACCTTCGGCGGCGTAGCGCTCAACCTCAACACCGCATCCGCCGAGGTGCTGGCCAGCCTCGAAGGCCTCGACCCGGCCATCGCCCGCACCCTGGTGCAGGCACGACCGCCCCAGGGCTATGCCAGCGTGCAGGCCTTCATGGAGCAGCCGCTGCTGCACGGCCGCGAGGTGAGCAGCCGGGAGCTGGGCGTCGACAGCCGGCATTTCCGCGCCCACCTGCAGGTGCGCCTGGGCGAGCGGCAGCTGTACCTCGCCAGTGACCTGCGCCTGGAGCGCGATGGCCGTATCAACGTCCTGCGCCGGCAACTGCTGGCGCCCGACCTTTCACACCCGGAGTAACCCCCGTGCACGCCTGGCTCCACCTCGCCACTCCCCATGACGACAGCCCCCTGACCTGGTGGCTGGACGCCCACGCCCCCGAACAGGGCGACCTCCACCAGGCGGCCACGGCGCTGGCCGGCCAGCGGCTGACCCTGCTGCTGCCCGCCGAAGCCGCCAGCACCCATGAAGTGGAGGTGCCGGCCCGCAGCGGCCGCTGGCTGCGCCAGGCGCTGCGCTCCGCCCTGGAGGAGCGCCTGCTGGATGACATCGACAACCTGCACCTGGCCCGGGCCCCCCTGCTGGACGGGCGCCGCTGCCGGGTGATCGCACTGGACCGTGCCTGGCTGCAGGGGTGCCTGGCCCGGCTCGCCCAGCACGGCCTGGTGCCCAGCCGCATCCACCTCGATGCCGACTGCCTGCCAGCGGGCGAGCCCTGCGCCCTGTACTGTGCGGGCCGCTGGTTGCTGGGCGGCGGAGCAGGCCAGTGTGCGGCGCTGCCCGACGCGCAATGGGACGCCCTCGCGGAGCTGCTGCCGGAAGGGCTCATACGCCGCGAGGAGTCCCCCTGGCCGCTGCTGGTGGAAGGCGCGCAACGGGCCATCGACCTGCGCCAGGGCGAATTCGCCCAACGGAACGGCAAGCGCGTGCCCGTCGGCGCCCTGGCGCTGGTCGCCGTTCTCGCCGGGGGGCCCAGCTGGCCCAGGACCTGCTGCATCGCCACTGGCTGGAACAGGGCAGCGCCACGCTGCAACAGGCCAACCTCGACGAGTGGCAGCGGCGTTTCCCGGAGGAGCGTCGGGTGGTCGACCTGGGCCGCCAGGTGCAGGCGCGGCTGGTTGCGGCGCAGCGCCCAGCCCAGGGCCTGGCCAACGGCCTGGAAAGCCTGGCCAATAGCTGGAGTGCAGGTGGCGGCAGCCTGGCCCGGGTGCAGCGCCTCGACTACCAGGCCGGCGAAGGCTGGACCTTGCGCGTGGAGGCCGGCTCCTTCGCCGATATCGAACGCCTGCGCGAAGGCCTCGCCAGCCAGGGGCTGGAGGTGCAGGCCGACTCCAGCGTGCGCAGCGCCCAGGGCGTGAGCACGCGCCTGCGCATCGCCGAATGAACCCCGCAACCGGTACCCTCCAAACCAAGGAACCCCGCTGATGAACCCGCTCTCCTCCCTGCAAAACCGCTGGCGCCAGCTGCCCGCCCGTGAGCGTCGGGCACTGCTCCTGCTGGGCCTGTTCCTCGGCCCGGTGCTGGCCTGGATGCTGCTGTTGCAGCCCCAGCGCCAGGCCCTGCACCAGGCTGAACAGGACTACCAGCAGGCCCTGGCCCTGCAGGCCGACCTGGCGCGCCTGCCAGCTGCGCGCCCGCAAGCGACGCTGACCGCCGAAGCCCTCCCCGGCCTGCTGGCACGCACCAGCGCCGAGGCACGGCTGAACATCGAGCGCATGGACCATGAAGGCGCCGGGCGCATCAACCTCGGCCTGGAGGGGGCGCTGGATGACCTGATCGGCTGGCTGCGGCAGTTGCAGCAAGCCGGCGCCCGGGTCGCCAGCCTGGGGCTGGAGGTCAGCCCCGACGGCCAGGCGCGGGCGCGGTTGCAGGTGGAGGCTGGGGCCTAGCGCGCCTCAGGCCTGGCGGCCCACCCAGATCGGTGGCCGGCGGCTGGCCCAGGGCAATGCGCGTTCCAGTTGCCCGGCGAGGCGCAGCAGCAGGTCTTCGCGGCCGCAGTCGGCGCTGAACTGCAGGCCGATGGGCAGCCCGCTGGCCGCGTCCTGGGCCAGGGGCACGGACATGGAGGGGGCACCGGTGACGTTGGCCAGGGCGGTGAAGGGCGATTGCCGGAACACCCGCTGCATCCAGCCGCGGCCGTCCAGCGTCTCCTGGCCCCGGTTGTATTCGCCGATGGGCGGCGCCAGGTGCGGCAGGATCGGGCTCAGCAGCAGGTCGAAGCGGGTGAAGAATTCGCCCATGCGCCGGGCTACGGTGTTGCGCATGTGCATGGCACCGAGCAGGTCGATGGCGCTGAGGCCGCGGCCCAGCTCATAGAGGGCCAGGCTGGCCGGCTCCAGGGTGCTGGCGTCGATGGGCCGGCCGGTCTGCGCTGCCAGGGCGTCGATCCAGTCGGCGGTGTTGGCGGCCCAGAAGCGCGCATTGAGTTCGACGAAGGCCTCCCAGCTCAAACCGATATCCGGCTGCACTGCCTCGACCCGGTGCCCCATTTCCTGCAGCTGCCGGGCGAGCCCTTCCGTCGCCTGGACGATGGACGCCGCGCTGCGTCCCCCATCGAGCGGGTGCAGCAGCAGCCCGATCTTCAGCGGGCCAGGTTCGCGCCCCACTTCCTCCAGGTAGGGCCGCACGGGCGCGGGGATGCGATACGGGTCGCCGGTGGCGTGGCCCTGGATGGCATCCAGCAGCGCGGCGCTGTCGCGCACCGAGCGGCTGAGCACGCCCTGCACTGCCAGCCCGCTCCATACCTCGTCCAGTGCCGGGCCGATGGACACCCGCCCGCGGCTGGGCTTGAGGCCGAACAGGCCGGTGACCGACGCCGGCACGCGGATCGAACCGCCGCCATCGGTGGCATGGGCCACCGGCACCAGGCCGGCCGCCACGGCAGCGGCGGCGCCACCGCTGGAGCCGCCGGCACCGTGCTGCGGGTTCCAGGGGTTGCGGGTGGGGCCGTTGGCCAGGGATTCGGTGGCGGTGCTGGCGGCCAGCTCCGGCACCGTGGTGCGGCCCAGGGTCACCAGGCCGGCCTGGCGGAAGCGCTGCATCAGGTTGGAATCAGCCGGGCTCACCAGCCCCTCGGCCAGGCGGCTGCCCAGCTCGTTGCGGCGCCCGGCCATGGCCACGCCCACGTCCTTGATCAGGAACGGCACGCCGTGCAGCGGCCCGGCGGCAGGTGCCGGCTCGTCGTCCCAGTGCTCGACCAGCGCGTTGATCGCGGGGTTGAGCGCCGCGAAAGCCGCCAACGCGGCGTCCCTGACCTCGGCGGCGGTCACCTCGCGGCGGGCGATGAGCGCGGCCAGGCCGAGTGCATCCTGAGCGGCGTATTCAGACAGATTCATGGGGCTCTCCAGGTTCACCTGCCAGCTGAAGCAGGTATGATTGATACCATTCAGTATCGAACGATACTGTTCGGTATACAGTGATACTCATCAGTATCGTCCGTCAAGCGGAGAACGCCATGCGACCCGAGCGCGTCATGCGCCTGCCCCCTCGCGAACGCATCATCGATGCCGCGCAGGAGCTGTTTTTCAACGAGGGGATCACCCGCGTCACGGTGGACGCCATCGCGGCCAAGGCCGAGTCCACCAAGATGACCCTGTACCGTCACTTCGAATCCAAGGATGCCCTGGTGCTGGAGTGGATCCGCCTGCACATCGAGCAGTACCGCGACATCTTCGAGCGCCTGGCGCAGGCCCACACCGGCGACGCCCGGGCGCAGCTGCTAGGCTTCGCCCAGTTCATCGCCGACGATCTGTCGACCTCCTCCTACCGGGGCTGCTCGTTCACCAACGTGATCGCCGAGATCCCCGACGACCAGCACCCTGCGCGTGTGCTGATCGAGGCGCACAAGCAGGCGCAGTTCCGCCGCCTCGCCGCGCTCTGCGAAGAGGCCGGCCTGGCCGATGCGCAGGAGGTCGCCGAGGAGCTGACCTACCTGATGGAGGGCGCGCAGATCGTCTCGCAGAACAAGGGCATCGAGCGGGTCGGCGAGAAGCTCCTGCGCATGGTGAGGAAGAAGATCGGCGCCTGAGGCGGTCCAACACAGCAATCCATGGCCCAGGAGCCACCCGATGACCGAAGCGGCCCCCACCACCATCAGCGTCATTCGGCGCTTCCGCCAGAGCGCCGAGCAGGTGTTCGACGCCTGGCTCGACCCGGCGATCGCCTCGCGCTTCCTGTTCGCCACGGCGGACGGCGAGATGCGCGTGGTGGACATCGACGCCCGGGTCGAAGGCAGCTACTGCATCATCGAGCGACGCGGCGAGGAGGATGCCGAGCACCTGGGCGAGTACCTGGAGATCGAGCGGCCGACGCGCCTGGTGTTCACCTTCGGCATCGACCGCGACGACCCTTCACGCGACCGCATCAGCCTCAGCTTCACCCCCCTGGGCGAGGGCTGCGAACTGCTGCTGGAGCATGAGATGCGCCCGGCCTGGGCCCACTACGCCACCGCCACCCGCGACGGCTGGAACATGATCCTCGGCCATCTTGCCCGCGCCCTCGACACCCCCTGACGCGGCACCACCTCAGCCGGGGTAGAGCACCTCCTCGGCCTCGGTGGGCAGCGGCACTTCCCATTTGAACAGCATCCGCGCGATGTCCTGGTTGCGCAGGCTGCTGTCGCGCCGGGTGTTGCGCCGGCGGATCTCCGCTTCGCTGGCCTCCAGGTACACCAGTTGCACGCGGGCGTCGTAGGCGTAGAGCAGGTCGAGGGTCTTCTTGCGCATCTGCGCCGACAGGTGCGTGGCGTTCCACACGAAGGGCTGGCGCGAACGCAGCAGTGCCTTGGCCTGGTCGATGGCGAAGTGCGCAGCGGCCCCCTCGTTCTGGCCATGGCGCAGGCCCAGCGCCTCGCGCGCGTCGTCGAAGGAGATCACCGGCAGCTCGGGCTGGTGCTTCGCCTGCCAGGAGTTCTTGCCGCTGGCCGGCAGCCCGGACAGCACGATCACCTGGGAGCCCTCCACCTCGCGGTGCAGGGGATAGTCCGGCAGCACCCGCGCGCCACGGAAGTAGCGCACCCGCGTGTAGTCGTCGACGAAGGCCTTGGGCCCGCGCAGGCAGCCCTCCTCCTCAGCCAGTTGCTCCACCAGCTCGATGTCGTCCAGCAGCGCCTGCTTGCCGTGGAAGTGACGGCCCTGCATATCGGCCCGCGCCACGGCGCAGAGCATCCACACCGGCAGCTCCCAGGACAGCTTGTGCAGGATGAATTCCGCCGAACGCCCGCTCTTGTCCCCCGCCAGGGCGAAGAACGGCAGCTGGTGCACGGCGATGATCCGGCAGATGCGCTCGCGCAAGGCGAAGGGCACGCCGGCGCGCCACAGCAGGATGCGCACGTCGATGGCGCCGCGCCGGGAATGGCCGGGCTGGCCGATCTTGCCGGTGATGTCGTCGATCACCGTGGTCGCCGGCTTGGCGATGTCGTGCAGCAGCGCGGCGATGAACAGCACGAAGCGCTCGTCGGCGTCCGCCGTGGCGTAGGCGCCCTGCCCCAGCAGCGCCTCCACCACCATTTGCGTGTGGGTCCAGACATCGCCTTCGGCGTGGTAGACCGGGTCTTGCGGGGTGCTGGCCAGCTCGCCCAGCGCCGGGATCAGCGCCAGGCAGGCGGCGAAGTCCGCTGCGCCGCCGGGGGCGGGCACCAGGGCCCGCAGGTGTTCCATGTTCATGGGTGTCGTCCTTGTGCAGCGGCCAGGTCGGCCCAGGTCACCACCGGCTCGGGGGCGTAGAGATCGACGCCCGGTGCCAGCAGGTTGGGGATGAACGGCTGCTGTGAATGGTGGATGCCGGAGTCGAGGATGGCCTGGACGAAGTCCGGGCGTACCCACTTGACCCGGCCAAGGGTGTGTTCGGGGCTCTCGATCTTCAGGTACAGCCCTTCCATCAGCTCGGAGCTATCGCCGTTGGCCCAGGCGCGGGCCAGGTCCAGCCCCTCGCGCCGCACGGTGTGCTCGAAGGCCTCGCGCCAGCCGGCGGAGCGCGCCAGGGACGGCCGCACCAGCGTGAGCAGGTCCGCCAGCCGGGGCGGCGGTGCGCCTTCGTGGAGCACCGGCACGGACAGCACCGGGCTGCCGGCCAGCAGCGCGCGCCGCGCCCGGGTGGAAAGGAAGGCCCGTTGCTGGCGGTCCCAGATGTCGAACTCGAGGAACAGGTGCGGCAGGCGGTCGTAGAACACCGAATGCAGCTTGCTGCACACCTCGCCGAACAGCACGTAGCGGTCCTCCAGCCGTTCCAGCAGCAGGTGCTCGTGGGCCCGGGCCCACTGCTTGAACTGGCTGAACTGGCGCTCGCGGCCACCACCGATCAGGTAGTGCCCACGGGACTGCAGCAGCAGCTCGCCACCGGCGGAAAAACTGATGGCGGCATTGGCGCCATCGAGCTTCTCTTCCACCACCAGGTGGCAGCCGGCGAGCTCGCGGTAGGCCAGTTGGTCGGCGTCGCTGTCACCGACCTGCAGGCGTGAGGATTCGAGGTGCGGGGTCCGCGGGTATTTGAACAGCTCGAGATTTTGCGCATGGGCGCAGGAATGATCCGTCATGGTCTTCTCCTGTGAAAAAGGGAAAACCGACGACGCGCTTCAGCGGGGAATCAGTGGAAGCCACCCAGGGGCGGCCAGCAACAGGGCTCGGTGAACCGTCGTCGGTATCAGGCGTGTTGGCTGGCGCGGGGCATTGGCTTCACCACTTGGATGGAGGGGTGGATCGGAAAGGCGCGCATTGAAAACCCGCAGCACACGCGCTGTCAACACGGTCGTGTGAAGTGCGTCGCAGAGCGCTTGCCCGACATGGCGCCAGCTGGCAATCTGCCGCCACTCCACTTCCCAGGAAATGTCCATGGACCGGATCGAGGCCGCCCTCACCACCCTCAAGTCCCTGCTGCTCACCGACGAGACCGTCATCCAGAGTTCGCACCAGCTGCGCCTGAAGGCGCTGAAGCACCGGCGGGAGATCGTGGTCGCCACCAACATGCGCCTGATCGTATTCATCCGCCGCGTGTTCGGCGGCTACCGCATGCACGACATCCGCTGGCAGGACCTGCAGGACGCCGCCATCGACGAGAACCTGCTGCCGGGCCTGTTCGGCGCCGTGCTGAGCCTGCGCCTGTACAACGGCACCCTGGTGCGCATCGACGGCCTGGAGCCGGTGAGCGCCCGCGCCCTGTACGTGTACTGCCAGCGGCAGGAACAGGAGTGGCGCGAAAAGAACCGCGTCCGCGGCATGGAAGAGCGCTCGGGGTTCGGCTTTGCCAGCATGCCGGGTACCACCGGCGTTGCCGGAACCGCCGGAACGGCGGGCGCTCCCATGCCCAACATCCCCATGCCGGGAACCCCGGCCTTCGACGCGCTCTTTTCCGCCGCCTTCTCCGGTGCGACGCCTGGCACGGTCAGCCACACGACCGTCGGCTCACCGCGCACCACCAGCAGCACCACCGTCGAAAGCACCGTGGATGAAGGCGACTCCTTCTCCTTCCAGGGCAAGGGGGATTTCGGCGCCCTGGCCGGCATGGCCAAGCTGATGAACCCGGCGACCGCGTCCGCCAGCGCCGAGAAGCTGGCCAAGGGCATGGCCGAGGCGAAGAAGCAGTTCGACGCGGGCAAGCTGTCCGCCGCCGAGTACGAGAGCGCGAAAGCCAAGGTCCTCAGCAGCCTGTGACCGCCCGCCCCGCCACCGGCGCGCCCTGCGCCGGTCGGCAAACAACCTGAACTCCCCGCCAGACACCGCGCTCTCTTGATCAATGGCCAGGCCCACGGCCTGCAAGAACAAGATCAAGGGAGCCTGCGATGAACTCGACCACCCTGCCCGCCGATGCCGCCCGGGAACGCGCGACCACGGGCGACGACCCGCACTGCTACGAGACCGACCTGCCGGCGCGCCTGGACCGCCTGCCCTGGGGCCGCTTCCATACGCTGCTGGTGATGGCCCTGGGCATCACCTGGCTGCTGGACGGGCTGGAGGTGACGCTGGCGGGCTCGGTGGCCGGCGCGCTGAAGGACAGCCCCGTGCTGCACCTGACCAACGCCGAAGTGGGCCTGGCCGGCGGCATGTACATCGCCGGAGCAGTGCTGGGGGCGCTGTTCTTCGGCTGGCTCACCGACCGCATCGGCCGGCGCAAGATGTTCTTCCTCACCCTGGCCGTGTACATCAGCGCCACCGCCGCCACCGCCTTCGCCTGGAACATGTGGAGCTTCATGCTGTTCCGCTTCCTTACCGGCGCCGGCATCGGCGGCGAGTATTCGGCCATCAACTCGACCATCCAGGAGTTCACCCCGGCGCGCTTCCGTGGCTGGGTGGACCTGGGCATCAACGGCACCTTCTGGGTCGGCGCGGCCCTGGGCGCGGTGGGTTCGGTGATCCTGCTGGACCCGGACATCCTCGGCGGCGACATGGGCTGGCGCCTGTGCTTCGGCATCGGTGCGGCGCTGGGCCTGGTGATCCTGCTGATGCGCCTGTGGCTGCCGGAAAGCCCGCGCTGGCTGATGATCCACAACCGGCCCAAGGAGGCCCTGGCGATCATCGACGACATCGAGGCGCGCTTCCGCCGCGAGGGCCATGAGCTTTCCAGCGTCGATCACCTGCCGAAGATGCGCCTGCGCGGCCGCGACCACACGCCGCTGAACGAGGTGTTCCACACCCTGTTCAACGTGCACCGGCGCCGCGCCATCGTCAGCCTGAGCCTGCTCACCAGCCAGGCGTTCTTCTACAACGCCATCTTTTTCACCTATGCCCTGGTGCTGACCGACTTCTACGACGTGCCCAGCGAGAACGTGGGCTGGTACATCCTGCCCTTCGCCCTGGGCAACTTCTGCGGGCCGCTGCTGCTCGGCCGGCTGTTCGACCATGTAGGGCGGCGGGTGATGATCAGCGGCACCTACATCATCTCCGGCGTGCTGCTGACCCTGAGCGGCTACCTGTTCCAGCAGGAGATGCTCGACGCCACCCAGCAGACCCTCGCCTGGATGGTGATCTTCTTCTTCGCCTCGGCAGCGGCCAGCTCGGCCTACCTGACGGTGGCGGAGACCTTCCCGCTGGAGATCCGCGCCCTGGCCATCGCCGTGTTCTACGCCTTCGGCACCGGCTTGGGCGGCATCGTCGGCCCGCTGCTGTTCGGCCAGTTGATCGAGAGCGCCGAGCGCAGCAACGTGTTCATCGGCTACCTGATCGGTGCCGCGCTGATGGTCGGCGCCGGCCTGGTGCAGGCGTTCTGGGGCGTGGCAGCGGAGCGCCAGCCGCTGGAAAGCGTGGCGGCGCCGCTGTCCCAGGTGGACGAGGTGCCGCGCACGGCCTGATCAGCCCTCCAGGCCCAGGCGCTGGTGCCACTGGGCGATGGACTCCTGCGGGTAGAGGTCGAAGCGCTGGTCCTTGGCGCCGGCCTCCACCTCCACCCATTCGGCTTTCGAGCCGAGCATCAGGTGGGTGTGCTCCGGCGGCACCGGCAGGGGCGTGTCGATGGCCGAGGCGAAGGGGTGGATCAGTTCCGGCCATTCCGGGCTGAACAGCCACAGCCCGCTGCCGCACAGCGAGCAGAAATGCCGCTCGGCGGTGCTGGCATGGGCGCGCTTGTCGCCCTCCTCCTTGAGCCGCGCGTGGTAGACGCTGATGTGCTTGCGCCCGGTGACCTTCAGGCTCTGCGCATCCCCGGAGAGGTTGATGGCATAGCCACCGCCGCCCTGGGTCTTGCGGCAGATGGAGCAGTAGCAGCGCTGGTAGGGATAGGGGTGGGTGCTGTCCAGGCTGAAGGACACGGCTCGGCAATGGCAGGAGCCTTCCAGGTGCATGCTGACCTCCCGGGGTCGAATGGATTGCAGGGCATCTGGACAGAAGGAACGCCGGGTTTGCACGGGGTCGTTCGTCGGTTAGGGGTAAATGGCGCCCCATTCGGCATTGCGCCGTTGGGCCTCGCTGCGCGAGGCGCCAACCTACGGCAGCGGACCCCACCGTCGCGGCACCGCTACAGCGCCCCTCCCCCGACCGTAGGAGCGAATTCATTCGCGAAATGGATGGAGCGCAGCGACGCCCAGCCTCATCGCCCGGACGAGCCGCCATTGGTGGATGAAAAGAGCGTCATCCACCCTACACACGGCATGACTCCGTGGCAGGACCTGTAGGGGCGACTTCAGTCGCCAAGGAGCGCGCAGCGCTCCCGGCCAGGCACCCTCCCCGACCGTAGGAGCGAATTCATTCGCGAAATGGGTGGAGCGCAGCGAGACCCACCCTCACAGCCCGGACGGACCGCCATTGGTGGATGAAAAGAGCGTCATCCACCCTTGTATCTCGACTAACTACCCCTTCAGGGGTAATAGTTCCCGACTGATCATCGGGGGAGGGGCTGGAAGTCGTGTCCACCCTTAGGCCCTGAGCCTGCGACGTAGATAGTGCTCCGCCCCTCCACACTCACTCGAACAGCCCGAACGGTATCTTGAGCCCAGAGCTCGCATTCACAAGGTTGGGCCGGGTGCAGTGATGATCGCATTTGGAACGATCAGGAGGAGCTCACATGCCCAGTGTCATTGGTATCGACATTGCCAAGCATACGTTCGATATCGCCACCCTGCAGGCGAACGGCAAGTACCGCACCAAGGCCAAGTTGGCCAACAGCGAGGCGGGCTTTCGCACGCTGCAGGAGTGGCTGAACAAGCACAGCGAGGCGGGTGCCTGGGTCGTGATGGAAGCCACCGGCATCCACCATGAAGCCCTGGCCGAATGGCTGCTGGAACAGCGCTATCGGGTCTGCGTCCTCAACCCTGCGCAGATCGCCCACTACGCCCGCAGTCAGCTGCAGCGCGTGAAAACTGACAAGGTCGACGCCAAGCTGATCGCCGAATACGGCGAGCGCCACCAAGATGAGCTACGGCCCTGGCAGCCTGAACCTCGCGCCATACGGCGCCTGAAAGCACTGATGCGGCGCCTGGCAGATCTGCAGGAAATCCAGCAGATGGAGAGCAATCGCCTGGAGGTGGCCGATACCAGCGTGCAGGAGTCGATCCGCTCAGTGTTGCGGCACATCGAGCAACAGATCGAGGAAACCCTCAAAGCCATCAACGACCACATCGACAATGACCCGGATCTGCGTGGCAAACGTGATCTGTTGACCAGCATCGATGGCATCGCGGACAAGACAGCCGCCCTGATCCTGGCGGAGCTGGGCGACCCTCATCGCTTCACCAGCAGCCGCGCGATTACCGCCTTTGCCGGACTCAACCCGCGTTTGCAGGAGTCTGGTAAGTACCGGGGGCAGACCCGCATTTCCAAGATGGGCTCATCGCGGCTGCGTGCTGGGCTGTACATGCCTGCCGTTTGCGCCCTGCAGCACAACGGGGCGATCAAAGCGATGAGAGAACGCCTCAGAGCCAAGGGCAAGACCGGCATGCAGATCATCTGCGCAGCGATGCGTAAGCTGCTGAACATCGCTTATGGCGTCTTGAAATCGGGCCAGCCGTACGACGTAAAACTGGCCCTTGCTCACTAGGGATCAAGACGGTATCTACACACGGCATGACTCCGTGCTGGGGTCGTCGGGTTGCACCCGACCTACAGTTGCCCCGTCGCCCAGAGAATGACGAGCACGACGATCACCAGGCCCAGGCAACCGGTGAGGATGGATTCGGTGTTGTCGTTCGGCCCAGGCTGAGCAGGCGCATGAAGGGCAAGCCGATCCAGTAGAGCAGCCAGCAGAGGATATCGATGATGATGGACTGGAGAAACCACCCCAACACCCGCAACACCCCGCCAAAGATCTCATCCATGCCTTACTCGCACGCCCCGCGCTGGTAGAAGAAGTAGCCCATGTAGTGCAGCACCATCTCCTGCTTGCCGATGGAGACGATTTTGTAGTTGCCCATGCCTTCGGTGCTGATGGTGTCGCCTTCGACGCGGTAGGCGCCGCTTTGGGTGAAGCCGCCCATGCTGTAGTCGAGGGTGCCTGCGCGGGTGAAGTCGTAGGTGGAGTTGTCGGGTTCGCGCTCGCCGTCCTGGGTCAGGGACATGCCCTTGAGGCACCAGGGGCCGTAGAGGTCGTTGAGCCTGTAGTCGGCGGCGCCGGCGCGGGTGGCGAGCAGCAGCGTGGCGAGGGTCAAGGCGAGCGAGGCGGGTTTCATGGTCGATCCTTGGGCGGGAAAAGAAGGGAGGACTAGGTGATCTGCATGAACACCGGAAGCAGCATGGGCCAGGCGAGCTTGACCAGCTGCGGGACCAGCAATATGACCAGGGCCAGGCCGGCGAGCAGGCGCAGGCCCTGGCAATCGGCGTCGCGGTAGAAGGTCCAGGCCACGCGCGCCAGGTAATGCAGGGCGACCAGTATCGGCCCGTAGACCATCGCCAGCAGGCCCAGCATGCGCAGGTCGAAGTCTTGCTCCAGGCCACCCTGGCGCAGGCTTTCCGAGTCTTGGTCAACCAGCAGCCCGAACAACATGGCCCGTATGCCGATCATCAGCAGCGCGCTGGTGGTCAGGTTGCCCAGCAGCGAAGCCTGGGCCGGCTCGATCAGCAACGCACGCACCAGGCCGACGGTACCCGCCCAGGCGCCCAGCAACAAAAACGCCGAGAACAGATGAGTGCTCCAGGGCAACAGCAGGGAGAGCAGCGCCAGCGGCAGGGCCGTGAGCACACCGAACAGCAGGTAGCAGAGCAGGCGCAGCGACACCCCGAGGGAGCGGAGCTGAGCGCTCATGACCGGCACCGGCGGGCCTGGAGGGAGGTGGATGGCATGCGTACGTCCCTGTACCGGGCGGCGTTATTCGCCGATGTCTTCGTTCCAGAGTTCCGGGCGGGCCTCGATGAATTCTTCCATCAGGGCGATGCAGGTGGCGTCCTGCAGCACCTCGACCTCGACGCCGCGGGAGCGCAGCAGTTCTTCCTCACCGAGGAAGGTGCGGTTCTCGCCGACGATGATGCGCGGGATGCCGTAAAGGAGGATCGCGCCGCTGCACATGGAGCACGGCGACAGCGTGGTGTAGAGCACCGCTTCGCGGTAGACGCTGGCGGGCTGGCGGCCGGCGTTTTCGAAGGCGTCCATTTCACCGTGGCGGATGGCACTGCCTTCCTGCACCCGGCGGTTGTGGCCACGGCCGATGATACGGCCCTTGTGGACGATGACCGAGCCGATGGGAATGCCGCCTTCGGCCAGGCCCTGGCGGGCTTCGTCGATGGCGGCCTGCATGAATGCGTCCATGGTGGTGCTCCTTGCGCGGTTGCGGCGATGGAGCGAACGCTACGAGATGGCCGGCGGGCTGTCCACTGGCGCGTGAAGGCGATGTGACGAAGCGATGAACGCCGTGCCGGAGGGCGGCACGGCGTGAAGCAATCAACGCTCGCGCAGGGCTTCGGCGCGGGCGCGGATGATGGGCTTGAGCAGGTAGCTGAGGATGCTCTTCTTGCCGGTCATGATGTCCACCGAGGCGACCATGCCGGGGATGATCAGCAGCGGCTTCTCATCGGTGCCCAGGTGGCTTTTGCGGGTACGCAGCTTGATCAGGTAGAAGCTGTTGCCCTCTTCGTCGGTGATGGTGTCCGCGCCGATCTGCTCCAGCTCGGCCTGCAGGCCGCCGTAGATGGTGTAGTCGTAGGCGGTGAACTTCACCATGGCCTTCTGCCCGGGGTGGAGGAAGGCGATGTCCTGGGGACGGATGCGCGCTTCCACCAGCAGGGTGTCGTCCAGCGGGACGATTTCCACCAGGTCGCTGCCCGGCTGGATCACGCCGCCGATGGTGTTGATCAGCAGTTGCTTGACGATGCCACGCACCGGCGAGGTGACCAGGGTGCGGTTGACCCGGTCCTCCAGCGCCTTGCCGGTGGCCTCGGCCTTGTTCAGGTCGGTGCGCGCCTCGTTGAGCTGGGTGAGCGCCTCGCTGCGGAAGCGCGAGCGGGTTTCGGCGATCTTCTGTTCCACTTCCTTGATCGCCGATTCGGCGCGGGGGATGGCCAGGTTGGTGGCCTCGAGCTGGCCACGGTTCTCCACTTCGGCGCGGCGCAAGCGCAGCACTTCCACCTTGGAGATGGCGCCGTCGGCTACCAGGGGCTCGGAGATGGCGATCTCCTGGCGCAGCAGCTCCAGGCTGTTGCGGTACTGGCCCTGCTTGGAGGCGAATTCGCGCAGTTCCTGCTGTTTCTGCACCAGTTGCTCTTCGAGGCCGGCGACTTCGTCGTGCAACTGCTGCTGGCGGCTGCCGAACAGCGCTTCCTCGCTCTGCGCCTGGCCAGGTGCCTTGGCGCGCAGCTCTTCGCTGATGGCCAGCTCGCGGCCCTCCACCTCGGCGCTCAGGCGCTCGACGCGCAGGGCCATGGCGACGCGGTCGGCATCGGTTTCGCCGACGTTGGACTGGAAGCGCGTGGCATCCAGGCGCAACAACGGGTCGCCGATTTCGACCACCTGGCCTTCGTGGACGAACATCTCGGAGATGATGCCGCCTTCGAGGTTGGAGATCTTCTGCAGCTTGGACGAGGGGATCGCCTTACCATCGCCACGGGTGACTTCGTCGATCTCGGCGAAATGCGCCCAGAAGCCGAGGAACAGGGTGAAGCCGATCAGCGTCCAGATGGTCAGGCGCACCACGCGGGGGGCGTCCTCGACCAGTGCCTTGCTGACTTCCGGCAGGGGCTGGCCGGAGAGGTCTTCGCGGCCTTTGAAATAGCTCAGCAACGATTGGCCCAGAGACTTACGCGACACTGATCTGCCCCTTTTTCAGCGCTTCCATCACGGCGTCCTTCGGACCGTCGGCGATGATCTGCCCTTTGTCGACGATCAGCAGGCGGTCCACCAGCGAGAGCATGGAGGCGCGGTGGGTGACCAGCAGCACGGTCTTGTTGGTGATCACCGCGTTGAGGCGCTGCTTGAGGCGTTCCTCGCCGGTGTTGTCCATGGAGCTGGTGGGCTCGTCGAGCAGCAGGATGGGCGGGTCGAGCAGCAGCGCGCGCGCCAGGGCGACGTTCTGTCGCTGGCCGCCGGAGAGGTTCTGCCCGCGCTCGCCCACTTGCAGCTCGTAGCCCTGGGGGTGCAGGCGGACGAATTCGTGGACGCCGGACAGCTCGGCAGCCTGCAGCACCAGTTCGTCCTCGACGTAGCGGGCACCGGACACCAGGTTGTCGCGCAGGGTGCCGGCCAGCAGCTGGATGTCCTGGGGCACGTAGCCGATGTTGTGGCGCAGGTCGCTGACGTCCAGCTGGCGCACGTCGACGCCGTCGATCAGCAGGCTGCCGGAGTCGGCCTGGTAGAGGCCGACGATGAGCTTGGCCAGGGAGCTCTTGCCCGAGCCGCTGCGGCCGACGATGCCGATCTTCTCGCCGGGGCGGACGATCAGGTTGATGTTGTTCAGCGCCGGGGTCTGCTGGTTCGGGTAGGTGAAGTTCAGCTGGCGCATTTCGACGGCGCCCTGCAGGGTCTGGCGCGTCAGCGGGCGTTCATCCTCGTGGCGCTCCTGGGGCAGCTCCATCATGTGGTTGACCGAGTGCATGGTCAGGCGCGCCTGCTGGTAGCGGGTGATCAGGCCCGAGAGCTGGGTCATCGGGCCGAGGGCGCGGCCGTTGAGCATGTAGCAGGCGATCAGGCCGCCCATGCTGAGCTCGCCGGCAATGATCAGGTAGACGCCGGCGACGATCATCACCACGCCGGCCAACTGCTGGATGAGCAGCGTGAGGTTGAGCGAGAGGCTGGAGAGCATCTTCACCCGCAGCTCGAGGCGGCCGAGGGTGCCGATGGTCTGCTCCCAGAGGTACTGGCGCTCGCTTTCGGCGTTGTTGACCTTGACCGCGTCGAGGCCGGCCAGGGTTTCGATCAGGCTGGACTGGCGCTCGGCGGACAGCGCCATGGTGCGGTCCATGGTTTCCACCAGGGGCTTCTGCAGCAGCCAGCCGATGGTCATCGCAAGGACGAAGGCGACCACGGGGATCCACACCAGGTGGCCGCCGAGGATGCCGATCACCAGGAGGATCAACAGGGTGAACGGCAGGTCGATCACGCTGGTCATGGTCAGCGAGGCGAGGAAGTCCCGCAGCGACTGGAATTCGTGGATGTTCTGGGCAAAGCTGCCGACCCGCGCCGGGCGGTTCTTCATGGCCATGCCGACGATGCGCTCGAACAGCGTGGCCGAGATGATCATGTCGGTCTTCTTGCCGGCAAGATCGAGGCACAGCCCGCGCATGGTCTTGAGCAGCAGGTCGAACAGGTAGGCGCCGGAGATGCCGATGGCCAGCACCCAGAGGGTGGCGGCGGCCTGGTTGGGCACCACGCGGTCGTAGACGTTCATCACGAACAATGGGGCGCCGAGGCCGATCAGGTTGATCAGCAGGCTGGCGGCCACCGCATCTATATAGAGCCAGCGGGAACGCTTGAGGGTGTCGCGGAACCAGTGGCTGACCCGGGGAATGAGGCTGCCGTGGTTGAGGTCGAACTTGTGCTGCGGCTGGGCGAAGAACGACTGGCCGCTGTAGTCCTCGGCCAGCAGTTCGCGCTTGACCCGCACCTCGCCACCATCGCTTTCGCTGAGCAGCAGGCGCGCGTCGCCATTTTCTTCCCAGGACAGCAACAGGGCACAGCGCCCTTCCTTGAGCAGCAGCAGGGCCGGCAAGGCGATCGCCGGGATCTGCTCCAGCTTGCGTTGCAGCACCCGCCCCTGCAGGCCCGCACGGGCTGCGGCACGGGGCAGCAGCTCGGGGGTCAGGCGCTGGCCGGGCAGCGGCAGGCCGGCGGTGAGCATGGCTCGGCTGGCCGGACGCTGATGCTGCAGGCAAAGGGAGAGCAGGCTATCCAGGAGTGGATCGTCAAGCTGTCCGCGTGGATCGTGACTGAAGGGTACTCGGCTGACTTCTGGATCCACGCTTGGACACTCTTTCTCTAGGACGGGTGAAGGCTCAGTTCAGGCCCGGCAGGGTCGCCTCGGGCTTGAGTTCGGACTGGACGACGGAGGCCATCGGCGCAACCACGCCCTGGCTCTTGAGCAGTTCGCCAATGGTCGCCTTGATCCGGTACTGAGTAAACAGTTCGACGTAGCGAATTTCCACCAGGCGGCGGGACGCGGTGAACAGTTCGTTCTCGCTGTCCAGCAGGTCCAGCAGGGTGCGCTCACCGATGCTGAACTGCTTCTGGTAGGACTCGCGTACCCGGGTACTGTAGTCGACATATTGCTGGGCGATCGGGATTTGTTCGCGGGCGTTGGCCAGGGCGTTCATGGACAGACCCAGGTCTTCGTTGAGCACGCGCAGGGCGTTGTTGCGGATGTCCAGCGCCTGGTTGATCTGGTAGGCCTTGGATTCCAGGTCGGCCTTGTTGCTGCCACCGGCGAACAGGTTGTAGCGCATGCGCAGCATGGCCTGCCATTCGTTGACGTGGCCGTTCTGGCCGTCCAGGTCGTTGTCGGCGCCACGGCTCAGCTCGGCGTCGAAGCGCGGGTAGAAGAAGGACTTGGCCGCGTCGTACTGCTTCTCGGCAGCGGCGACGTCCGACTCGGCGGAACGCAGGATCGGGCTGTTGGCCAACAGGGTCTGGCGGGCTTCGGCGATGTCGGTGGGCAGTTGGCCCGCCAGGCCGGCCGGCTCGCTCAGGTCCACCGGGTCGATGCCGACTACGCTATAGAAGTTGGTGCGGGCGTCAGCCAGGTTGGTCTGCTCGGTGATCAGGTTGTTGCGGGCCTGGGCCAGGCGCGCTTCGGCCTGGTCCTGGTCGGCCAGGCGACCGACGCCACGGCTGCTGCGCAGGCTGATCTGGTCATAGATGCGCTGGTGGCTCTTCAGGTTGTTTTCCGCCAGGCGGACCATCTCCTGGCGCTGGATCACGTCGATGTAGACCTGGGCTGCGTCCAGGGCCGTTCTTTCCGACGTACCGAGCAGCGAGTAGGCACGGGAATTGACTGTGGCTTGCTGGCGGGCCACTTCGCTGGAGGTGGCGAAGCCGTCGAACACCATCTGTTGCAGGCGCAGCGACGATTCGCCACGGGTCATGGTCTTCCAGTGGTCGCCCTGGCCACGGGTGGTGGTGTTGTCGGAACCCTCACGGCCGTAGCCGGCGAGCAGGTCGACTTTCGGCAGGTAACCGCCCTTGGCGGCCTTCAGTTGGTAGTCGGCGGACATCCGGCTATTGATGCCGGCCTGGACTTCGGGGTGTACATCCAGTGCGCGCTGCATGGCTTCGGAAAGAGTCTGGGCATGGAGCGGAAGACTCGCAGCAAGAGCGAAAGGCACGACACAAGCAAAACGCAGACGCATGGATTGGCATCCTTATCAGAGTGTTGGAGACAGTAGTTTGAAGGCCGAAATCACCGTCATGAAATTGGCATCAACCTCGCTCTCGCGGAGCAGAAAACCGTGATCCAAGTCTCATTGAAAAATTCCGGACGGCCATCGAATATCAAAGTGACATTACGAAAACGATTGTTTAGGATGGATGCCAATTGGTCAATACATTGGCATAAACTTAATAGCAAAACGCGATAAGCCAATAAATTGACGACAAAAAAATACCACCATTAAACAAGGGAATGCCTGCATCGAAACGGCTCTTCGCAAGAGCACCGAAGCAGCACGCCGAAGCTAGAGCCAAACCAGGAGAGTCACCCTCATGAGCAGTGTCGTTGCAATCGTCAAGAGCGTTGTCGGCCAAGTAGTTGCAGTCTCTCCGGAGGGTGTGCAGCGCCAGCTCATAGAAGGTGATCGCATCTTCCAGGGCGATCAGCTGATCACCGGCGCTGCGGGCATGGTGACCCTTGAACTGCCCAACGGCAAAATGCTCGACCTCGGCCGCGACACCCAGTGGAGCAGCGCCGAGATCGCCCCCCAGGCCGCTGACGACAAGCCGGCCACCCAGGCACCCAGCGCCGATGAGCTGCAGAAAGCCATCGCCGCCGGCGTCGACCCGACCCAAGCCTTCGAAGCCACCGCGGCCGGCGGCGCCCCTGCTGCGGGCGGTGCTGGCGGTACTGGCACGGCCGGCGGCAGCCACAGCTTCGTGCTGCTGGACGCCACGGGCGAGCGCGTCGACCCCACCGTCGGTTTCAACACCGAAGGCCTGGCCTTCCAGGCGGCCGGCGGTGACGAAACCCAGGACCCACTGCAGAACGTCGCCCCCGAGTTCGTCGACGGCTCCGGCAACCCCATCACCACCTTCAACCTGACCACCGACGAAGACGTGCCGCTGAGCGGCACTTTCACCAGCCGTGACGCCAACGGCGACCTTGTGACCTTTTCCGTCACCCGCGTACCGGCCAACGGCACCCTCGCCCTGAACCCGGACGGCACCTGGACCTACACCCCGGGCCAGGACTACAACGGTAGCGACAGCTTCGAAGTAACCGTGAGCGACAGCCGCGGCGCCTCCACCCCGCTGACCGTCAACGTCGGCATCAACCCGGTGAACGACGCCCCGGTCGCCAGCGGCACCTATGAAGCCAATGTCGATGACACCGCCGCCGCCGACACCTTCGCCGACATCAAGGGCCAACTCACCGCCACCGACGTCGACGACACCGTTCTGACCTGGAGCGGCAGCGCCAAGGGCGCCTACGGCGAGCTCACCGTCAACGCCGATGGCAGCTACACCTATGTCGTCAATGCCGATGCCGTGAACGGCCTGGGCCTGGGCGAGAACGCCAGCGAGAACTTCACCGTCACCGTGAAGGACCCCTCCGGCGCTAGCGATACCCGCGTCATCACCATCAACTTCACCGGCACCAACGACACCCCGATCGCCACCGCTACCACTGCGGACGTCACCGAAGACCAGAGCATCACCGGCAACCTGGTGGCCACCGACGCCGACAAGGGCGCGGTCCTCTCCTATGCGGTGGATGGCAAGGCCCCGGCCGGCTTCACCCTGAATGCCGACGGCTCCTGGGCCTTCAACGCCGGCGACGCCGCCTACCAGTCCCTGGCTGAAGGCGAGACCACCACCGTCACCATCCAGTACATCGTCACCGACGAGCACGGCGCCCAGGCCACCAACACCCTGACCGTCACCGTCACCGGCGTGAACGACCCGGCCATCCTCGGCAGCGCCAACGTGCAGCTGACCGAAACCAACGCCCCGCTGAGCACCGCCGGCACCCTGTCCATCAGCGATGTCGACAGCCCGAACACCTTCGTTGCCCAGAGCAACGTTGCCGGCACCTACGGCACCTTCAACATCGACGCCAACGGCAACTGGAGCTTCGTCGCCAACTCGGCCTTCAACGAGCTGAACGTTGGCCAGTCCTACAGCGAATCCTTCAAGGTCGTCTCCGCCGACGGCACCGAGACCAGCGTCACCGTCACCATCAATGGAACCAACGACGCGGCCGTCCTCAGCAGCGCCAACGTGCAGCTGACCGAGACCAACGCCCCGGTGACCGCCAACGGCACCCTGACCATCAGCGACGTCGACAGCCCGAACACCTTCGTGGCGCAGAACAACGTCGCCGGCAACTACGGCACCTTCAGCATCGGCACCGACGGCAAGTGGACCTTCGTCGCCAACTCGGCCTTCAACGAGCTGAACGTCGGTGACAAGCGCACCGAAAGCTTCGAGGTCTCCGCTGCCGACGGCACCAAGACCAGCGTCACCATCACCATCAACGGCACCAACGATGCCCCGGTGGGCGTGGCCGACAAGATCACCCTGGACGAAGACACCACCGCCACCGGCAACGTGCTGAGCAACGACACCGACGTCGACAGCAGCAGCCTGACCGTCACCAAGTTCAGCCTGACCAACCTGCCCTTCGTCAGCTTCAAGGCCGGCGAGACCGCCGACCTGCTCATCGGCAAGCTGACCATCAAGGCCAACGGCGAATTCACCTTCGTGCCGGCCAAGGACTACAACGGCCCGGTGCCGTCCATCACCTACACCCTGAGCGATGGCAGCGCCACCAGCACCGCCACCCTCACCTTCGACATCACCCCGGTCAACGACGCCCCGGTCAACACCGTGCCCGGCGCCCAGAGCCTGAACGAAGACAGCAGCAAGAGCTTCAGCCTGCTGACCGGCAACAGCATCGCGGTCCGCGACATCGACGGCGACCAGCTGACCACTACCCTTTCCGTCGAACACGGCGCGCTGACCCTCGGCCCGCTGAGCGGCGGCGTGTCCTTCAGCGGCAACGGCACCGGCAGCATCACCCTGGTGGGCAGCCAGGCGGCCATCAATGCCGCCCTGCAGGGCCTGAAATACGTTCCGGCCAAGGACTACAACGGCCAGGACACCCTGACCATCAACACCACCGACGGCAAGCTGAGCGACAGTGACAGCGTCACCCTCACCATCAAGCCGGTGAACGACGCGCCGGTGGCCACCCCCACCACCGAGGCCACCACCGAAGACGCGCCCGTGATCGGCGGCAAACTGGCCGCCACCGACGTCGACGGCGACACCCTGACCTACAGCGCCAAGGGCACCCTCCCCGGCGGCCTCACCCTGAACACCGATGGCACCTGGACCCTGGACCCGAGCCACGCCGACTACCAGCACCTGGCCGAAGGCGCGTCCACCACCCTGACCATCAACTTCACCGCCACCGACGGCAAGCTGTCCAGCAGCAGCACCCTGACCATCACCGTCACCGGCGTGAACGACAAGCCGACCATCACCGCCGCCACCGCTGCCGCCAGCGAAGGCGACGGCCAGATCAACGGCCAGATCGCCGCCAATGATGTCGACGACGGCGCGGTCCTCGCCTTCAGCACCACCGCCAATGTCGCCGGCCTGACCCTGGGCAGCGACGGCAAGTGGACCTTCGACGCCAGCAACGCCGCCTACGACTACCTCAAAGGTGGCGAGCAACTGGTCATCACGGTACCGGTCACCGTCACCGACGAGCACGGCGCCAGTGCCGACAGCACCCTGACCATCACCCTCACCGGCACCAACGACGCACCGGTGGCCAATGCCGTCAGCGCTTCGGGCAACGAAGACCAGGCCGCACGCATCCAGGTGAACCTGTCCGGCAGCGATGTCGACGGCAGCGTCACCGGCTTCACCATCGGTTCCGTGCCCGCCAACGGCACCCTGTACGCCGGCGCCAACGGCGGTACCGCCCTGAAGGCCGGCGACAGCGTCACCGGCCCGGTGTACTTCGTCCCGGCCAAGGACTGGAACGGCACCACCACCTTCGAATACAGCGCCGTCGACAACAATGGCGCCGTCTCGGCCGACAAGGCCACCGCGACCATCACCGTCGCCCCGGTCAACGACCGCCCGGTCGGCGTCAACGACAGCGTCACCCTGAACGAAGACCAGACCGCCACCGGCAACGTCCTGACCAACGACAAGGACGTGGACGGCGATACCCTGGTGGTTACCAAGTTCAACATCACCGGCTTCCCGCTCGTCAGCGCCAATGCCGGCGGCACCATCGACCTGCTGGGCACCGGCAAGCTGACCATCAAGGCCAACGGTGACTTCACCTTCGAGCCGGCCAAGGACTACAACGGCCCGGTCCCGAGCGTCACCTACACCCTGAGCGACGGCAGCCTCACCAGCACCGCCACCCTCAAGTTCGACATCACCCCGGTCAACGATGCCCCGGTCAACAGCACCCCGGGCGCCCAGACCCTGGCCGAGGACGGCAGCAAGGTCTTCAGCCTCTTCGGCAACAACAGCGTCGCCGTGAGCGACGTGGACGGCGACAAGCTGACCACCACCCTCAGCGTCGACCACGGCGTGCTGAGCCTCGGCCCGATCCTCGCCAACGGCCTGACCTTCAGCGGCAACGGCACCGGCAGCATCACCCTGTCCGGCAGCCAGGCGGCCATCAACGCCGCCCTGCAGGGCCTGAAGTACGTCCCCGCCGCCAACTACAACGGCCAGGACACCCTGACCATCAGCACCAGCGACGGCAAGCTGAGCGACACCGACAGCATCACCCTGAACATCACTCCGGTGAACGACGCCCCGGTGGCCAGCGCCAGCAGCGCCACCACCGTCGAAGACGCCCCGGCCATCGGCGGCAAGCTCGATGCCACCGACGTCGACGGCGACACCCTGACCTTCACCCTGAACAACCCCGCCCCGGCCGGCTTCAGCCTGAACGCCGACGGCACCTGGACCTTCGACCCGAGCAATGCCGCCTACCAGGCCCTGGGCCAGGGCGAGCAGTTGATCATCCAGATTCCCTTCACCGCCACCGACGGCTCGCTGTCCAGCGGCAACACCCTGACCATCACCGTCACCGGCGTGAACGATGTGCCGGTCGTCAGCGGCGCCATCACCTACGGCACCAACGAAGACGCCGCCGGCCAGGTGATCGACCTGCTGGCCAAGGCCAGTGATGCCGACGCCAAGGACGTGCTCAGCGCCGTCGACATCAAGGAAACCAGCGGCAACGACGCCGCCGGTGTCACCGTCCAGGGCAACACCCTGGTGGTCGACCCGTCCCGGTACAACTACCTGGCCAAGGGCGAGAGCGTCGTCCTGACCTACGAATACCAGGTCAGCGACGGCAAGGGCGGCCTGGTCACCACCAGCGCCACCGTCACCATCGACGGCGTCAACGACGCGCCGGTGGTCAGCAGCGCCATCGCCGTGGACAGCAACGAAGACGCCGCCTCCCTGAGCGTCGACCTGCTGGCCAAGGCCAGCGATGTCGACCTCAGCGACGTGCTGGGCATCAGCAACTTCAAGCAGGTCGGCAGCGGCGACGCCTCGGGCGTGACCCTCAGCGGCAACGGCCTGCAGGTGAACCCGAACGCCTACAACTACCTCGCCGCCGGCGAGAAGCTGGTGCTCACCTACAGCTACGACGTGGTCGACAACAACGGCGGCATCACCCCCACCACCGCCACCCTCACCATCGAGGGTCGCAACGACGCCCCCGTGCTGGAAAGCACCGTACAGAGCGGCAGCATCACCGAGCGCGCCGACGGCGTGCCCGGCGAGAACGCCGGCAGCCTGACCGCCAGCGGCGACTTCGGCTTCAGCGACGCCGACCTGAGCAACACCCACACCGTGGGCACCGAGCTGGTCAGCGCGAAGGACGGCAACGGCCAGAGCGTCAACGTGCTGGGCAACCTCAGCGCCAACATCAGCGATGCCGCCCAGGGCGACGGCCAGGGCTCCGTGCACTGGAACTACAGCGTCGCCGCCGGCGCGCTGGACTACCTGGGCGCCGGCGAGACCGTCACCCTGGTCTACCGCGTGACCGTCACCGACAGCAGCGGCGCCCCGGTCTCCCGTGACGTCACCATCACCCTCACCGGCAGCAACGACGCCCCGGTGGTGAGCGGTGTCGCCACCACCCTGACCCACGAAGACGCGTCCGCCTACAGCCTCGACCTGCTGCAGCACGCCTCCGACGAAGATGCCAACGACGTCCTCAGCGTCGGCAACCTCCAGCAGGTCGGCAGCGGCGATGCGTCCGGCGTCAGCTTCGACGCCGCCAGCAACAGCCTGAAGATCGATCCGTCCAAGTACGACTACCTGGCCGTGGGCGAGAAGGTCGTCCTCACCTACAGCTACGAAGTCAGCGACGGCCACGGCGGCGTCACCAGCGCCAACGCCTCGGTCACCATCGAGGGCCGCAACGACGCCCCGGTGGTCACCGACACCAGCGTCACCGTCGACGAGGAAAGCACCGGCACTCCGCTGAACATCGCCGCCCCGACCGACGTAGACACCAGCAACGTCCTGACCATCACCGTCAGCGGCCTGCCCACCGTGGGCACCGTGACCCTGGCCAACGGCACCCCGGTGACCAACGGCCAGACCCTGACCAGCGCCGAGCTGCAGGGCCTGAAGTACAACGGCCCGGCCGACTACAAGGCCGGCGACCCGGTTGGCGACTTCAAGTACAGCGTCAACGACGGCACCACCACCGTCGAAGGCAAGGTCACCCTGGGCGTCAACCCGATCAACGACGCGCCCGATGCCAACGACGACTTCGGTGTCATCGCCGGCCTCAAGGGCAACTACTACGCCTACCGTGAAGGCACCGACGGCGGCAACCTGGAGAACCTCGCCGGGGTCGCCGCCTTCATCGCCGGCCGCACCCCCAGCGCCACCTTCACCGCCACCGAGCTGAACTACGGCAACGGCGTGTCCAGCAACCTGGGCGGCGACCAGCAGCTGCAGAAATTCCTCGGCGCCGATGCCGGCTCCCTGAACACCGACCCGGCGAACAGCTCGGACGCCATCATCCAGCTCACCGGCCAGATCAGCCTCGCCGCCGGCACCTACCAGTTCAAGGTCACCGCCGACGACGGCTTCAGCATCGTCATCGACGGCAAGGTGGTCGCCGAATACAACGGCAACCAGGGCCCGACCGCGCGCGAATCGGCCACCTTCACCCTTACCGAAAGCGGCGCCCACAATATCCAGATCGTCTACTGGGACCAGGGCGGCCAGGCCCAGCTGAAGGTCGAACTGCGTCCGGAAGGCGGCACCTACACCGTGGTCGGCGGCAGCCAGCTGACCCAGGCCGGCAACGACGTACTGACCACCAACGAAGACCAGCCGCTGACCATCGAGCCCTCCACCCTGCTGGGCAACGACACCGATGTCGACGGCGACAGCCTCACCATCCTCAGCGTCCAGGGCGCCAAGAACGGCACCGTAGAACTGGTCAACGGCAAGGTGGTATTCACCCCTGCGCCGAACTTCAACGGCACCGGCTCCTTCACCTACACCGTGAGTGACGGCCACGGCGGCACCGATACCGCCACCGTCACCGTAGGCGTCAAGCCGGTCAACGATGCACCGGTGGTCGACAGCACCTCCCTCACAGTGGCCGAGGAAAGCGTCGGCACCAACCTGGGCCTGAAAGCCCCGACCGACGTGGACGGCAACCCGCTGACCATCAAGGTCACCGGCCTGCCGACCCTCGGCACCGTGACCCTGGCCGACGGCACCACCGTGACCAATGGCCAAACCCTGACCAGCGCCCAGCTGCAAGGCCTGAAGTACAACGCCCCGGCCGACTACAGCGCCGGCCAGGCCGTTGGCAACTTCACCTACAGCGTCAACGACGGCACCGCCACCGTGAACGGCCAGGTCACCCTGGGCGTCACTCCGGTGAACGATGCGCCGGTCGTCGACAGCACCAACCTGACCGTCAACGAAGAAAGCATCGGCACCGACCTGGGCCTCAAGGCGCCGAGCGATGTCGATGGCGACAGCCTCACCATCACCGTCACCGGCCTGCCCACCGTGGGCACCGTGACCCTGGCCGACGGCACCGCCGTGACCAATGGCCAGAGCCTGACCAGCGCCCAGCTGCAAGGCCTGAAGTACAACGCGCCGGCCGACTACAGCGCCGGCCAGGCCGTCGGCAGCTTCACCTACAGCGTCAACGACGGCACCGTCACCGTCAGCGGCCAGGTCGCCCTGGGCGTGAATCCGGTGAACGATGCGCCGGTCGCCGACAGCGCCAACCTGACCGTCAACGAAGAAAGCGTCGGCACCGACCTGGGCCTCAAGGCCCCGACCGACGCCGATGGCGACAGCCTCACCATCACCGTCACCGGCCTGCCCACCCTCGGCAGCGTGACCCTGGCCGACGGCACCGCCCTCATCAACGGCCAGACCCTCACCAGTGCCCAGCTGCAGGGCCTGAAGTACAACGCCCCGGCCGACTACAGCGCCGGCCAGGCCGTTGGCAGCTTCACCTACAGCGTCAACGACGGCACCGTCACCGTCAGCGGCCAGGTCGCCCTGGGCGTGAACCCGGTGAACGACCTGCCGGTGATGAACGACGCATCCGTCAACGTGGACGAAGACAGCAGCCTCACCAGCCAGCTGAACGCCACCGACGCCGATGGCGACACCCTGACCTACACCCTCAAGTCCGGCACCAGCAACGGTACGCTGGTCCTGGATACCGCCACCGGCGAGTACACCTACAAGCCCAACGCCAACTACAACGGTCCGGACTCCTTCACCGTCACCGTCAACGACGGCAAGGGCGGCGTGGTCGACGCCGTGGTGCAAATCACCGTCAACCCGATCAACGACGCGCCGACTGCCAACCCGGCCAACCTGAGCACCGCCGAGGACACGCCGATCAACGGCAAGGTGGATGCCCGCGACATCGACGGCGACACCCTCACCTACCGCATCGCCAGCGGCAATGGCCCGCAGAACGGCACGCTCACCCTCTTCTCCGACGGCAGCTACAGCTACCGGCCGAACAAGGACTACAACGGGCCCGATGCCTTCACCGTCACCATCAGCGACGGCAAGGGCGGCACCACCACCAGCCTCATCAGCATCAACGTGATTCCGGTCAACGATGCACCGGTCACCGCTGACCAGGCCAAGGAAACCGACGAAGACCAGAGCGTCAGCGGCAAGATCGTCGCCACCGACGTGGAAGGCGACAAGCTGACCTACATCATCCAGGCCGGCGTCGACCACGGCTCCCTGCTGCTCAACACCGTCACCGGCGAGTACACCTACACGCCGAACAAGGACTACAACGGCAACGACACCTTCACCATCCGCGTCTATGACGCCAAAGGCGCCTACGCCGACTCCGTGGTGAGCGTGAAGGTCAACCCGGTCAACGACGCACCGGTGAGCAGCCCGTCCAGCATCAGCACCAACGAAGACACCCCGATCGACGGCCGGATCGTCGCCCGCGATGCCGATGGCGACGCCCTCACCTACAGCATCGCCAATGGCAACGGCCCGCAGCATGGCACCGTCACGCTCAACGCCGACGGCAGCTACACCTATCAGCCGGGCAAGGACTTCAACGGCAGCGACGCCTTTACCGTCACCATCGACGATGGCAACGGCGGCACCACCACCAGCGTGGTCAGCGTCACCGTCAAACCGGTCAACGACGCCCCGGTCACCGCCGACCAGGCCAAGGAAACCGATGAAGACCAGAGCGTCAGCGGCAAGATCGTCGCCAGCGACGTGGACGGCGACAAGCTGACCTACGTCATCCAGGCCGGCGTCGACCACGGCTCGCTGCTGCTCAACACCGTCACCGGCGAGTACACCTACACGCCGAACAAGGACTTCAACGGCACCGACACCTTCACCATCCGGGTCTACGATCCGAAGCTCGGCTATGCCGACTCCGTGGTGTCCATCAAGGTCAACCCGGTCAACGATGCACCGACCAGCAGCCCGTCCAGCGTCAGCACCGACGAGGACACCCCGATCGACGGCAAGGTCACCGCCCGTGACGTCGACGGCGACACCCTCACCTACAGCATCGCCAACGGCAACGGCCCGCAGCACGGCACCGTCACGCTCAACGCCGACGGCACCTACACCTACCAGCCGGCCAAGGACTTCAACGGCAGCGATGCCTTCACCGTCACCATCAGCGATGGCAACGGCGGCACCACCACCAGCGTGGTCAGCGTCACCGTCAAGCCGGTCAACGATGCCCCCGTCGCGCCCGACAGCACCGCCAGCGTGGACGAGGACGGCACCCTGACCAGCCGCATCACCGCCACCGATGCGGAAGGCGACAGCCTCACCTACACCCTGAAGACCGGCACCGCCAACGGCAGCCTGGTGCTCACCCCGAACACCGGCGAGTACACCTACAAGCCCAACGGCGACTACAACGGGCCGGACAGCTTCGTGGTCACCGTCAGCGACGGCAAGGGCGGCGTGGTCGACACCGTGGTCAACATCACCGTCAACCCGGTCAACGATGCCCCGACGGCGGCCAACGACACCGCCAGCACCCTGGAAGACTCCGCCGTCACCATCGACGTGCTGGCCAACGACCGCGACACCGACGGCGACAGCCTGACCCTGACCGGCGCCAACGCGCAGCACGGCAGCGTCAGCATCGTCGACGGCAAGCTGGTCTACACCCCCACCGGCGACTACAGCGGTGCGGACACCATCACCTACACCGTCACCGATGGTAAGGGCGGCAACAGCACCGCCACCGTCCAGGTCGGCATCCAGGCCGTGGCCGATGCCCCGAACCTCGGCGCCCAGGCCCCAAGCGGCAACCCCGCGGCCACCGGTCTGCTCCAACAGAGCTGGAACAACCTGCCCCTGGGCAGCGGCGGCAACGGTGCCAACCCGGCCACCCTGAAGAGCACCATCGACGCCGCCGGCACCCCCGCCAGCAGCGGCAACCTGGCCGATGCCCACATCGACAGCGTCAACGCCGGCGTGGCCAACAAGCTTTCCGGCCTGATTTACCTCGAAGCCGGCCAGACCTACACCTTCAGCGGCTCGGGTGACGACAGCGTGCTCGTCTCCGTGGGTGGCACCACCGTGGCCAACGCCACCTGGGGCGGCTCCACTGGCCAGTTCAGCGGCAGCTACACCGCCCAGGAGAGCGGCTACTACACCCTGGACATCTACCAGCACAACCAGAGCGGCCCGGGCACCCTGGACGTCAACGTCAAGGTCGGCAACGGCCCGGTGCAGGACCTGTCCAGCGCCAACGTGCAGCTCTACACCAAGCCCAGCGACCTGGCCGGCAACGGCCTGCACCTGTCGGAGCTGCATGGCAGCGACGGCAAGGGCTACTACCAGCTCTACAACGTCAACGAAGGTGACGAGGACAGCAGCATCCCGCTGTCGCGCCTGACCGCCTCGTTGAAGGACACCGACGGCTCGGAAAGCCTCTCCGTGGGCATCTCGCAGATCCCCGAGGGCGCCACCCTGACAGACGGTGTGAACAGCTTCACCGCCACCAGCGGCAGCACCAGCACGGACATCAGCAGCTGGAACCTGGGCAACCTGAGCATCACCCCGCCAGCCAACTACAACGGCACCTTCGACCTGAAGGTCACCGCGACCGCTACCGAAGGCGCCAACGGCGACAAGGCCAGCACCAACCTGACCCTGCCGGTGACCGTGCACGCCGTGAATGACGCGCCCACCAGCGCCGACAACACCGTCAACACCAACGAAGACACCCCGCGCAGCTTCACCAGCGGCGACTTCGCCTTCAACGATGTCGATACCGGCGATAGCCTCAAGGGCATCCGCATCAACAGCCTGCCGGCCAGCGGCAGCCTCAGCCTGGGCAACGAAGCCGTCACCGTCGGCATGATCATCACCGCGGCGCAGATCGCCTCCCTGGTCTACACCCCGGCAGCCAATGCCAACGGCAACAGCAGCTTCAGCTTCTCGGTGCAGGACCAGAGCGGCGCCTTCTCCACGCCCAACACCATGACCATCCAGGTCGCGGCGTTGGACAGTGCCCCAGGCCTGGCCAACAGCACCGTGAGCTTCGCCGAAAACATCGCCTCCGGCAGCACCATCGCCGACCTCAGCGACCGCTTCACCGGCACCGACCAGGACCGTGATGGCGAGCCGCTGTTCTACAGCATCACCGGTGGCAACGACGCTGGCCTGTTCAGCATCAACTCCAGCACCGGCGTGATCACCCTCGCCAACGGCAAGACCCTGGACTACGAGACCGCCACCCAGCACCAGCTGCAGGTCAGCGCCACCGACGGCAAGACCCCGGTCACCGCCACCGTCACCATCGACGTCACCAACGTCAACGACAACGGCGTGGTCATCACCGACAGCAACGCGGCCGCCAACACCGTTGCCGAGAACGCCGCCAACGGTTCCACCGTCGGCCTGACCGTACTGGGCACCGACGGCGACGCCGGCGCCACCATCACCAAGTACGAGCTGACCGACAACGCCGGCGGCCGCTTCGCGATCAACGCCACAACCGGTGTCGTGACCGTCGCTGACGGCAGCAAACTCGACTACGAGGCGGCTACCAGCCACAACATCACCGTCAAGGTCACCAGCTCCGATGGCAGCACCAACACCCAGGTGTTCACCATCAACCTGAGCAACGTGAACGACAACGGCGTGGTCATCACCGACAGCAACGCCGCCGCCAACACGGTTGCCGAGAACGCCGCCAACGGTTCCACCGTCGGCCTGACCGTACTGGGCACCGACGGCGACGCCGGCGCGACCATCACCAAGTACGAGCTGACCGACAACGCCGGTGGCCGCTTCGCGATCAATGCCACCACCGGTGTCGTGACCGTCGCTGACGGCAGCAAACTCGACTACGAGGCGGCTACCAGCCACGACATCACCGTCAAGGTGACCAGCTCCGACGGCAGCACCAATACCCAGGTGTTCACCATCAACCTCACCAACGTCAACGACAACGGCGTGGTCATCACCGACAGCAACGCGGCCGCCAACACCGTTGCCGAGAACGCCGCCAACGGTTCCACCGTCGGCCTGACCGTACTGGGCACCGACGGCGACGCCGGCGCGACCATCACCAAGTACGAGCTGACCGATAACGCCGGTGGCCGCTTCGCCATCAACGCCACCACTGGCGTGGTGACCGTCGCCGATGGCAGCAAACTCGACTACGAGGCGGCTACCAGCCACAACATCACCGTCAAGGTCACCAGCTCCGATGGCAGCACCAACACCCAGGTGTTCACCATCAACCTCACCAACGTCAATGACAACGGCGTGGTCATCACCGACAGCAACGCCGCCGCCAACACCGTTGCCGAGAATGCCGCCAACGGCAGCACCGTCGGCCTCACCGTACTGGGCACCGACGGCGACGCCGGCGCCACCATCACCAAGTACGAACTGACCGACAACGCCGGTGGCCGCTTCGCCATCAACGCCACCACCGGTGTGGTCACCGTGGCCGATGGCACCAAGCTCGACTACGAGGCCGCCACCAGCCACAACATCACCGTCAAGGTCACCAGCTCCGATGGCAGCACCAACACCCAGGTGTTCACCATCAACCTGAGCAATGTGAACGACAACGGCGTGACCCTCAGCGACTCCGACAGCGCCACCAATACCGTGGCCGAGAACGCCGCCACCGGCACCCGCGTGGGCGTCACCGCCCTGGGTGTGGACGGCGATGCCGGCACCAGCGTGACCTACGCGCTGACCGACAACGCCGGCGGCCGCTTCGCCATCAACGCCACCACAGGTGTCGTCACCGTGGCCGATGGCAGCAAGCTCGACTACGAGGCGGCTACCAGCCACACCATCACCGTGCTGGCCACCAGCTCCGACGGCAGCACCCAGTCGGCGACCTACTCCATCGCCGTGACCAACGTCAACGAAGCCCCCGTGGTGGTCGCTGGCGCTGCGGTCACCGGCAACGAAGACACCAACTACGTCTTCAGCTGGAGCGACTTCAAGGTCAGCGACGTGGACGCCAACAGCAGCCTGTCGATCAAGGTCGAGAGCCTGCCGGGCGAAGGCAAGCTGCAGGTCAAGGTGGGCAACACCTGGACCGATGTCAGCGCCAACACCACCGTCACCAAGTCGGTGATCGATGGCGGCGGCCTGCGCTTCGTGCCGGATTCCAACGAATCCGGTCACGACAGCTTCAGCAACACCGGTGTCGGCCTGAACAAGCAGACCTACGCCGAGTTCAAGTACAGCGGCAGCGACGGCTCCCTGAGCACCGCCAGCAGCACCATGAGCATCGACATCGCGCCGTCGGCCGACGTCCCGACGCTCACCGTGAAGTCGGCGGCCGCGGCCAACCTGTTCACCACCACCTGGGAAAGCGCGCCGAACAGCGACAGCACCTCCCAGGACGTCACCAGTGCCACCTTCGAGAACTGGAGCCTGGTCACCACCGGCGATGTACGCAGTGGCGGCAGCAACGTGTTCGAAGTCTGGGCCAACGGCGACAGCATGCAGAACCAGGCCGGCAACATGGTCACCGTCAAGCTGCAGGGCACCGGCAACAACGACGCCCTGGAGCTCAACGACGCCGGCGGCAGCATGTCGCAGACCCTGGGCGTGACCCGCAACGTCGCCACCGAGGTCGGCAAGGTCTACGAGCTGAACCTGGACTACGCCGGTCGCCTGGGCTTCGACACCAGCTTCACCAAGATCGCCGTCTACCTCGGCAGCACCCTGGTGGGCGAATACGCCTCCACCAGCAGCCAGACCAGCCTGAACTGGGAAAACATCCACTTCAGCTTCGTCGGCACCGGCAACACCGAGGCCCTGACCATCAAGCTGGCCGGCACCTCCACCGACTCCAGCGGTCGTGGCGCGCTGATCGACAACATCACCCTCACCTCGTCCCAGGGCGTGGTGGCCGGCGATGGCGGCGTCAGCGGCAAGACCAGCATCGCCCTGGCCAACTACATTGGCGGCGCACTGACCGACACAGACGGCTCCGAGAGCCTGAGCTACCAGCTGAGCAACCTGTCCAACGGTTCGAGCATCGTCGTCGGCGGCACCACCCTCAGCGCGGTCAACGGCGTGTACACCCTCACCGCGGCCCAGCTGGCCACCGCCAAGCTGCAGGTTTCCGGTGACGTGCGCGGCGACATCGGCCTGGACGTCAAGGCGGTCAGCACCGAACCCAACGGCAGCACTGCCAGCACGGCGTCCCAGCACCTGACCCTGAACATCGTCGATGGCGGCGTGGAGCACACCAGCTACACCACCAACACCATCACCATGGCCGACGCCACCGGCACCACCAGCCTGAGCGGCGGCTTGACCGGCGAGTACTGGGGCTACAGCGAGAACGGCACCAGCCGGCCGAACCTCACCACCCTGAGCCAGGTCGAGAACTACATCGAGGGCCGTTCCGGCAACAACAGCAGCCTGGTGGGTTCCAACACCAACGCGGCGAACGGCTCGGTCAATGCCACCTTCATCGCCAATGTCATCGACTACGGCCTGAAGAACGGCAGCCCGGTGTTCAGCGACGACCTCGGTGACAACCGCACCGTCAACAACGGCACCACCATCGGCACATCCAACAACAGCCAGAACAACCTGTACGACTTCCTCACGGCAGCCAGTACCGGCAACGTCTCCAGCCTCAAGGCCGGCGGGTCGAACCTGGGTGACACCAGTGACGCCATCATCCGCGCTCACGGCTTCATCGACGTCGGCAACGGCGGAACCTACGACATCCGCATCACGGCGGACGACGGTTACCGCCTGCTGATCGACGGCCAGGACGTCGCCAACGCCGACAAGATCCAGTCCACCACCACCGACACCTACAAGAACGTCAGCCTCACCGGCGGCTTGCAGGCGCTGGAACTGCTGTACTGGGACCAGGGCGGCTCCGCCACCCTGAAGATCGAGCTCAAGCCCAGCGGCAGCGATGACTCGGCGTACAAGACCCTCGGTACCGGCGATTACCAGCTGTTCCAGGCCACCACCCTGTCCAGCGGCCAGGAATTCGTGGAAACCAGCACCGGCTGGGCGGTTCACACCATCCAGACCACCACCGGCACCGAAGCCAGCGACCTGATCAATGGCAGCAAGTACTCCGACATCATCAACGGCGGCAACGGCCACGACGTGCTCTACGGCAACGCTGGCAACGACCTGCTCAACGGTGGTGACGGCAACGACCTGCTGATCGGCGGTATCGGCAACGACACCCTCACCGGTGGCGCAGGCGCGGACGTCTTCATGTGGAAGGCGGGCGATGTCGGCAACGACGTGATCAAGGACTTCAACGCCACCCAGGGCGACCGCATCGACCTCAGCGACCTGCTGCCCGATGCCGCGCACTCCGGCAACCTCCTCGATTACCTCAAGGTCGACACCGCCACCAGCACCCTGCAGGTGAGCACCACCGGCAACGTCAACAGCGGCGCCGATGTGACCATCAAGCTCGAAGGCGTGGACCTGACCCAGTACGGTTCCACCTCCTCGCAGATCGTCAGCTCCCTGGTGGCCGGCTCCGACCCGCTGGTGAAGACCGAGCACCACTGATCCACCGACAACGCCCCTCCCCGTCGCCGTGCACCGGCGGCGGGGAGGCGGCCGGTTCGCTTTCCCCATGTTCCCCACTGGCCTGCGCGTGTAGATTGGCGCAGGTCTTTTCATGTCCTCAGAAAGGGGGTACCCCATGCTTTACGTTCAGCAAGACGACCAGGGTCAACTGGTGCGCGTGGAAGCGGCAGAGTTCGAAGGCTTCACCGGCATGCTCCCCGCCGATGACCAGCTCGTGCTCGCCTGGTATTCCAACCAGACCGTCGAAGCCAGCCTGATGCAGCTCAAGCAGAGCGACCAGGAAATGATCCGGGTACTGGAAGACCTCATCGGCCTGCTGATGACCAAGGGCGTGATCCGCATCACCGACCTGCCCCAGGCCGCGCAATCCAAGCTGCTCAGCCGTAACCAGGCACGCGAGGCCCTCGGCGGCCTGAACCGCCTGATCAACGACGAGGAGTCAGGCGTCATCTGACCCGGCCCCTGCCTCCCCCTTTGCCGCCGCTGCGCCGGGCCCTACACCGGCAACGGCACATCCGCGCCCACCAGCCCCTCTTCCTGTAGTGCCAGCCAGAACGCCCGAGGCACCTCGGCCTGCAGTTGCGCCATGTACTGCGCCGGGCGTACCGGTGTCGCGGTGCCGGGAATCACCGACAGCACCGCCGGGTTGGCCAGGCAGAACTGCAACGCCGCTGCCCGCGAGTCGATACCAAAGCGCTCGCACAGCGCCATCAGGCGCTGCGCCCGGCTATTCACCTCCGCCGGGATGCGGTCGTACTCGTAGTGATCGCCCCCGGCCAGCACACCGGAATTGAACGGCCCACCGACGACGATGCCCACGCCGCGCGCTAGGCAGGCGGGAAACAGCGTCTCCAGCGCCTCGCGGTGGTCCAGCAGGCTGTAGCGCCCGGCCAGCAGGAACAGGTCCGGGTCGGCCTGTTCTTCAGCCACGGGGCGGAACATGTGGCTCTGTCTGCGTTAGCTGTTGAGGTTTAAAGCAAACGGTTAAGCACGGTGGTTTCCGAGCATTTATGGACTTCTGCCACGTCCACCGCATGGGTTTCGCTCCGCTCTACCCATCCTACGAAGGTCCGTGCGCACCAAGTGGTGATGCGCTGGGCGAAGAAAGTTGGAGCAGCCACCAAACGCCCCTTCCCAGAAGGCCGAGTGAATCGTCGTGTAAGGGGTTGAGCGACATGGATGTCGCGAGAGCCGCGATGGGCCAGGGATGGCCCTTCGCGGCGTGCCCCTGGAGCGATGATGGAGCGAGGGAAGTCTGGCGAAGCCAGACCCGCATGGAGGGGCAAGCCCTTTTGGTTCCTTTTAAGTGGTTCGGCATTCCGACGATTGTCAAAAGGGACTCGCCCGGGGGGGCGAAACCAGAAGCCCCACCAAACCTCGGCAACCAGCTGGGCTCAGATCCTCTAGCAACACTTAAGCCGAACATATTGCCGAGCGGTGCGCCGCCCAGCCCGATACTCGGCAGGTGGATGCCCATGGAGCCTCCTGAAGTCCGTGTTCTGGCGTACTTCAGGGGACCGGGCAAAGCGCGGGATGGTTCAAGGCAGCGGCCGGAAGGCGGGGCCGTGGCGCCCGCCTCCGCCCGGGATCAACGCCAGGGAGCGGGAGCGCCGAACAGCTGGCCCTGGGCACCCTGGATGCCCATTTCCTGCAGCACCCGCAGCTCGCCCTCGGTCTCGACGCGCTCGGCGATCAGCGGCAGGTCGATACTGTGGGCCGCGCGCTGCATGGCCTCGATGAACAGGCGCTTGTCGTTCTCGGTGTCGATGGCGCGGATGTGGCTGCCATCCACCTTCAGGTAGGCCAGGCCCAGGCGCGCCAGGTTGCCGATCATGCTGAAGCGACCGCCGAAGTGCTGCAGGCTGAGGGCGAAACCCAGCTCGCGCAGGCGCCGGGTCAGGCTCTCCAGCACCGCCTGCTCGGGCAACTGGTCTTCCTCCAGTTCCAGGGTCAGGCGCGGGCCCAGTTGCGGATGCTGACGCAGCAGGTCGAGGGCACGGTTCAGCGCCTTCTCGTCACGCAGCAGCGCGCCGGACAGGTTCAGCGCCAGGGGCTGGTCGTGGCCGGCCATCTGCGCCAGCACCAGTTCCAGCATCACCAGGTCGAGGCGCGTGGACCAGCCGAAGCGCTCCAGCCAGGGCAGGAAACGCCCGGCGGGGATGCTCTCGCCCTGCTCGTCCGGCAGGCGCGACAGCACCTTGTAATGCAACACCCGCGTGGGGTCGCGACTGGCCACCACCGGCTGGAAGAACAGCTGGAAGCGCCCCTGGGCCAGGGCTTTGTCCAGCAAGGCGTGCCAGGCGTGACGGTCATCGCCGACGTTGCCGGCGCGGGTCTGCTCGATGCACGCCCAGGCGCGGTCGGCCTGGCGCTCGGCCTGGGCCAGGGCCTCGTCGGCGAGCATCATCAGGTCCTGCTGCGACTCGCCCGGGGCGAAGGGCACCAGGCCGATATGGGCCACGGGATGGGTGTCGGTGGCACCGGTGCTGGCCAGGCTACCCAGGGCGCCATCGAGGCGGGTGGCCAGTTGCTCGGCCTCCTCGCGCACCAGGCCCGGCGCCAGCAGGATGAACTCGCCACCGCGGCTGCGCGCCAGCAACTGGCCGGCGCCCTGCCCCGCGCTGTTGCGCGCGAGCTGCTCGGCCACGGCCTTGAGCAACTGGTCGGTGCGCTGGCCACCCAGGCGCTGGTTGAGGCCGGCCAGGTCGTTGACCCGCAACAGCAGCAGGTAGCCGCTGCTGGCCTGGTCCTCGGCACTCAGGCGGGCACTGAGCTGCATCTCGAAGTAACGGCGGTTACCCAGGCCGGTGAGGCTGTCCTGGTAGGCCTCGTCGCGCAGGCGCTCGCTGCGCTCGGCCTGCTCCTGGAACAGCGCCTTGAGCTTCTCCACCATCTGGTTCATCGCCTGCACCACGCGGCGCAGCTCGGGGGTGCGCGGCAACTGCGGCAGGCTGAGGAATTCGCGACGGGCGATGGCGTGGGACTGCTCCACCATGTAGTCCAGCGGGCGCAGCTGGCGGCGCAGCAGCACGGCGCCGAGGCCAGCGCTGACCAGGCCGCACAGGGCCAGCCAGCCGAGGCTGCCGAGGGCGCTCTGCCACAGCTTGGCGATGGCGAACATCGGGTGGCTCTGCACCTCGACCCGCGCGGCCTGGGTCCAGCCACGGCTGACGATGGCATCGCCGCCGGCCGACTCCAGGCCGATCAGCGACACGAACCACTGCGGCACCTGGGCCGCCACCGCGTCGGGCACGCCGGTGCGCTCCACGATCACCTTGCCGGTGGCCATGTCGATCACACGGATGCGCTCGAAGTAGCCGCTGTCGAAGATCGAACTGACCATCAGCTCGACCATCGCCGCATCGTCGATGTGCGGCGTCAGCGACAGGCCCAGGGCCGTCGCCGCGTCCTGGGCATGGGAACGCAACTGGTTGACGTACTGCTCGCGCGAGCTTTCCAGGCTGACCATGAAGCTGCCGCTGAAGGCGACGACCAGGAACAGGCAGATGGCGATCAACAGCTGTTTGAACAGGGACATCTCGACTCCGCTATTCGCTCGTGGGAAAGCCTTCGGCTTTCATCTTTTTCAACAGGTCCTGCCAGCGGGACAGACGCTTGGCGTCGCCCACCTTCTTGCCGCCGCCCTGGTTGGTCAGCCACAGGCCCTCACCGTTGAAGGCGTAGACCGGCAACAGGTCACTGCGCTGGGACGCCGGCAGGATGCTGCCGATCAGGTTGTCCAGCACCAGGGGTACCGCGTCGGGTTTCTCGTAATAGGTCAGCACCATGTGCGCCTGGTTCAGGCGCAGTGCCTTGACGTAGGTGATGCGCAGCTTCTCCGCCGGCACCCCCAGGTGACGCAGGCTGATGTACTTGGCGATGGCGTAGTCCTCGCAATCGCCCGCCCCGCGGCGCAACGCCTCCACCGGTGTCGCCCAGTAATCCACCTGGTTCCACAGGGCGAGGTCATCGGTGAAACGCAGCTTGGCGTTGAAGAAGCGATTGACCTCCTTCAACTGCTCCGCCTCGCTGGCGCCCACCTGGCTGGCCAGCAGGCGCTGCCAGTCATCGATGCGCTGCTTGCCATCGCCCAGGGGGCCATAGAGGGATTCGGCGCGACGGCTGATCAGGGTGAAATCCCAATCCGCCTGCAGGGCACCGGCCAGCAAGGCGAACAGCAACAGCAGCGCCGGGCCTATAACGCCCGGCCTACCCGTGCTTCGCCATTTGCCGATACTGCTGAGCAAAATCCGATTTCCTGCCAATGGAACCGCCGGGCGGCCCCGATAACGAGGCGCGAATGGTGCGGGCTGGCAGCAGAAAAAACAATGGCACAGTGCCCCTATCCGACCTGCGCCGTGGGCAAGGCCATGCGGGTTTCAGTGCCATCGGAAAACAGGGAGCCCCCGTAGGTTGGGCTGAGGTACGAAGCCCAACGCAGCAAGGCCGAGCATCGCACCGTTGGGCCTCGCTGCGCTCGGCGCCAACCTACGGCGCCATGCCCAACCCAATCACCGTGCCGGTGTAGGTCGGGTGCAACCCGACAGGGGTTTCGCACAACAACATCGCGGGTTTCACCCGCCCTACCGCCGCACTCCACCGACGGTGGCGGCGGGAGCACCCAGGCGTAGCCCGGGCTTCAGCCCGGGAACGGTGGAGGCAGGATCAGCGCAGCCCGCGCAGATGGAGGAAGCCGAACAGCAGCACCTGGGTGCGCTCCAGCCAGGGGAAGGGACGGGCCTTGAGCTTGCGGTTGAACAGCGCGGCCTCGGCCACGTGGACCAGCAGCATCACACCGGCCACCAGCAGCAGGGGGCGGTGCAGGGGCTCGCCGAAGGGGTAGACGATATTGAGGATCGCCACCAGCCAGAACATGGCCAGGGCGCCCTTGGCGAACGACAGGACGTGCATAGGGGTTCTCCATTGCAAGGTTGAGCCTTGCAGTGTGCCGTCTCCGGCCGCGCGCGCCTTCCGCACTTTCGTTTGGCCGGCGCGCGCGACGGTGGGTCAGCCCGCCTGCGCGCTCGGGGTGGGTCAGCGCACCGTCAGGGCGATGGGGGCGTCCTCGAAGTCGAAGCAACCGAGGAAGGTCTTGATGTCCAGCAGGTTGCCGTCCACCTTCACGTCGCCCAGCAGCGCGCCCTTGAGCAGGCCGTTCTCGCCGCTGATCACGGTGTCGAGGTAGGTCTTGTCGAAGGTCAGCTTCAACGTGGTGCCCTCGGGGATGCCCGGGTGCATCTCCACCACGCCGCGGCGTATCTCCAGCGCCCACTGCTCGTTGATATCGGGGAAGACGAAGCCCAGGGTGAGGTTCACGTCGGCGCTCTTCTCCGGATCGATGCGGGTGACCCAGTTCTGCAGGAAGATCCGCGCCGGCAGGTTCTTCAGCATGTCCGGCGAGAGGAAGGCGTTGCGCAGCCCCTGGGACAGCTGCAGCGCGGCATCGCCCTCGAGCTTGCCTTCCAGCTCCATGGCGCTCATCAGGTACCAGTTGCGCCAGTTGATGTTCATGCTGGCGTAGCCCAGGCGGCGGAAGCTGCGGGCCTTGATGTCGCGAGCCAACTTGTCGTCGTGGTCGACGCGGATGGCGTAGCTGGCCAGCTCGGCCGCCCATTGCCAGTCCCCCTTGAGGTAGGCGTCGCCGGCGGCCAGCAGCAGCTTGTCACGCCCACCCATGAGGGCGATCAGGCGCTTGGCCTTCTCCGCCGGCGGCGTCGGGTCGAGGTCCACCGGGTCGCCCTGGAACCAGCCCAGGTAGCCCTGGTAGATCTGCCGCACGCTGTGCTTCACGGTGCCGTAGTACTCGCGCAGGTAGGGCGTGTAACCGGCCAGGTGCGGCGGCAGCTTGACCTTCTCCACCAACTCGTCGGGGGTCAGGCCCTTGTTCATCCAGCGCACGGTCTGATCGTGGATGTAGGCGATGGCGTCGCGGGTCATGCGCAGCACCTCTTCCACCTTGTCGCGGCCGGACACCGGCTGGCCGTGCAGCGGCACCATGTAGTCGGCCTTGAAGGCACGCAGCTTGTCGAGGCTCTGCACCCACACCCCCGGGTCGCGGAACTTGGTGCCGCGCAGGGTGTGGACGTTGGGCAGGGTCGGCCCCTGGGTCACCTCGGCGCTGATCAGCACGCGGTTGTCCGGCAGGTAGAGGACGATCTCGTCCGGCGCCTCGCTGGGCACATGGAGGAACTGCACCTTCAGCCCGGCGATGGTGGTATCCAGGGCTTCCTTGAAGGTGACGGTCGGCGCGATGAAGGTGGAGGCGCCGGGATGGGCCAGCGGGCCGAGGCCGGCGTTCATGTCGCGCTTGTCGCTGTCCGGCAGGGCCGCGCCGAAGCTGTAGCCCGAGCGCATGCCGAGGATCGGACCCACCAGCGCGCCCTGGGTCACCACGTTGTCCAGCAGGGTTTCCTGGGCGTAGATCTGCACCTCGCCGCGCTTCACCTGCTCCTCGCTGACGAAGCCCTTCACGCCGTTGATGTGGTCCGGGTGGAAGTGGGTGTAGACGATGGCCTTGATCGGCTTGGCGCTGATCTTGCGGAACTCCGCCAGCACCTTGCGCGACTGCTCGGCGGACTCGCCCGTGTCGACGATGATCAGCCCTTCCGGCGCCTCGATCATCACGCTGTTGGCCAGGTTCCAGCCCACCGCCGACCAGACGTTGTCGGCGATCTTGTAGACCTTCTCGTCAAAGTGCCGGGTGTGCTCGGCAAGCTCGGCGTTGATGCTCGGCTCCAAAGTCTCGTCGGGCAGCGCGGCGTCGGCGCCGAATGGCAGGGCGGCGGCCAGCAGCAGGCCGCCGAAGCGGGTGGTGATGCGCATGATGTCGGCTCGTTGTTGTTATGGGAGCAGACAGGCTGGCAGGCGCCGATCAATAATTCCAATGCATTCCTCTGCCGAAATCGATGCGGGATACGCATGAACGACCTACGCCAGCTCCGCCACTTCGTCGCCCTCGCCGAACACGGCCACTTCGCCCGCGCGGCCGAGGCGGTCAACCTCAGCCAGCCGGCCCTGAGCCGCAGCATCCAGGCCCTGGAGGCCAGCCTCGGTTGCAGCCTGCTGGACCGCGGCCCCCGGCAGATCACCCTCACCGCCCATGGCCGCCTGGTGCTGGAACACGCCCGGCGCCTGCTGGACGGCCGCCGCGCCCTGCACAGCGCCGTGGCCCAACTGGAGAACCTCGACAGCGGCGAACTGCGCCTGGGTGCCGGCCCCTACCCCGCCGCGCGCCTGGTGCCCCGCACGCTGGGCCGCTTCGCCGGGGCCCACCCGGGCGTGCAGGTGCAGTTGCGCATCGAGGATTGGCACAGCCTGCGCAGCCAATTGCTGGGGGACGCCATCGAGCTGTTCGTGGCGGACGTACGCGAGTTCGAAGGCGACCCGCTGCTGCACATCACGCCCCTGCGCCGCCACGCCGGCACCCTCTTCTGCCGCCCCAGCCACCCGCTGCTGCAACGACCCCGCCTGCGGGTCGAGGACCTGGCCGTCTACCCGCTGGCCGGCACCCAGCTGCCCGTCGAGGTGGCGCGCACCCTCGGCGCGTTGAACAACAAGGCGCAACCGCTGGGCATCGAGTGCGACAACTTCATGGTGCTCAAGGCCCTGGTGGCCGACAGCGAGGTGATCAGCATGGCGCCCTGGGACGTACTGGCCGAAGACGTCGCGGCCGGCCGCCTGGCGGTGCTGCTGCCGGTGGACAACCTCGACGCCCGCTCGGCCTATGGCATCGTCAGCCACGCCGGGCGCAGCCTGTCACCGGCTGCGCGGGCGATGGTGGAGTACTTGCTGGAAGAAGACGCCCAACCCATTACCGGCTACTGACAACTATCTGCGTTGCCATCGCTGCGTTGAAAACAGGCTCAAGAGGCTCATTTACGGCGCGTAAACTCCGCTCTCTCGCCCGTTTTCGCCTTGCGCTGGCTTCCTCGCCTAGGTTTCAGTGCTCTGCTTTAGCGACGGTTCTGCTGCGACCAGTCACTGCGGTGCGGGCGGATGGGGTTTTCGTGGGGGCGCACCTGGTAGGCCGGCGGCACAGCGTAGCTGGGGCGACCGCCGCCCTGGTTCCAGCCCTGTTGCGGCGGGCGGTTGCCGCCCCAGTTCTGCAGGCGCGGGGTGTAGTCGTGGCGACGCTCGTTCCAGTCCGGGCGCGGCGGGTTGCGGTTGTCCCAACGCCGCGAGTCGTGCCGGTTGTCATGGCGATCGTCGTGGCGGTCGTAGCGATGGTCGTTGCGCCCGTCGTAGCGGCGGTCATTGCGCGGCGGCTGGTAGGGCTGCGGGCGCACCTGGTAGTAGCGCTGCGGCTGGTAGATGCGCTCGGTCCGGTAGTAATAGGTCGGGGAACCCTGGTAATAGGCCGGCTGCTGCACGACATAGCCACCGCCGCCATAGCTGCGCGGGTAGCCACGGTAATCGTCGTCATAGTCGTAGACGGCACAACCACCCAGGGACAGGCCCAGTACTGCGATCAACATCGTTCGATAGGACATGGCGGCCTCCTTCGACCGCTGGGACGGCGCCAACGAATGTCGGCACCCGGGATTTCTCCCACAATCTTCGACACCGTTTCACACGGCCGGTGTGCATCCCTCCGTCGGCAAAATCCATTTCCAGTTATTACCGCGCACCAGCATGAAGCGCCCCGCCCCAGAGACGGGCACGCCCCGCCCCTTTACAGCGCTGGCATTCACTCCGCCCTGCCCCACAACGCCCGCCGCCAGCGGCTCGCGCCGGGTTGGCACGGCCTTCGCTAAGGATCAGGCGTGCAGGAGCAACCCGGTGGAAGCCGGGGTCCGCGGCACCACAACTTGCAATGGCTGGCTAGGGTTCCGGCTCGCGAAAGCGGGTGGCTGGTCCGAGAGCCGGCGACCTCCTCCGAGGTTACACGGCGGGACAAAAGCCCGGGAGAACGCGCCCCTGCATGCAGGGAAGTGCCGCGACGCTCCCGCTGTCCCTAACCGAACTGGAGGTCATCCATGCGCAAGCCCCGTCTGTTCGCCGTACTCGCTGCCGGCCTAGCCGCCGCCATCAGCTTCAACTCCAACGCAGCGCAGAAGGACAGCTTCAACGTCTGCTGGACCATCTATGCCGGCTGGATGCCATGGGAATACGGTGCCACCCAGGGCATCGTCGACAAATGGGCGAAGAAGTACGGGATCGACATCCAGGTCACCCAGCTCAACGACTACGTCGAGTCGATCAACCAGTACACCGCCGGCCAGTTCGACGGCTGCACCATGACCAACATGGACGCCCTGACCATCCCCGCTGCCGGCGGCGTGGACAGCACCGCGCTGATCGTCAGCGACTTCTCCAATGGCAACGACGGCATCGTGCTCAAGGGTGAAGGCAAGACCCTCGGCGACCTCAAGGGCCTGCCGGTGAACCTGGTGGAGCTGTCCGTCTCCCACTACCTGCTGGCCCGCGCCCTGGAGCGCGCCCACCTGGCCGAGAAGGACGTGCAGGTGGTGAACACCTCCGATGCCGATATCGCCGCCGCCTTCGACACCGACGAAGTGCAGGCGGTAACCACCTGGAACCCGATGCTCGCCGAGATCAAGGCCAAGCCCGGCACCAGCCTGGTGTTCGACTCCAGCAAGGTGCCCGGCGAGATCATGGACATGATGGTGGTGAACACCGAGACCCTGAAGGACAACCCGGCCCTGGGCAAGGCGCTGACCGGTGCCTGGTTCGAGATCGTCGCGCTGATGAAGGCCGGCAGCGCCGAGAGCACCGCCGCACTGACGCACATGGCCAAGGCCTCGGGCACAGACCTGGCCGGTTACCAGGCCCAGCTGGACGCCACCCGCCTGTTCGCCACACCGGCCGAGGCCCTGGAGTTCGTCACCAGCCCGAAGCTGCCGGCGACCATGGATAAGGTGGCCACCTTCTCCTTCGCCCACGGCCTGCTGGGTGAAGGCGCCAAGGATGCCCACGCGGTGGGCATGAGCTTCGCCAAGGGCGTGGTCACCGGCGACAAGGCCAACGTCAAGCTGCGCTTCGACCCGACCTACGTGCAGATGGCCGCGGAAGGGAAGCTCTGACCGCCGACACGGTTCCGTAGGTTGGTGCCAAGCGCAGCGCGGCCCAACGTTGGGCCTCGTTCCTCGGCACCAACCTACCCGCCCCCTATCACCGAGACCTCGCCATGCGCCTGATCAACCGCCACCCGGACCGTGCAGGAAGGCTGCTGCTGATCCTGCTGCCCTTCGCCCTGCTGCTGTTCGCCTACTTCACCGGGTCGGCGGCGCGGCTCACGGAAAACCCCAACGACAAGCTGCTGCCCAGCGCCACGCAGATGGTCGACGCGGTGCAACGCCTGGCCTTCACCGAAGACAAGCGCAGCGGCCAATACCTGTTCTGGCAGGACAGCGCCTCCAGCCTCAAGCGCCTGGCCATCGGCCTCGCCGTCGCCGCCCTGCTGGGCCTGTGCCTGGGCATCGCCGCCGGCACCCTGCCGCTGTTCAGCGCGCCGCTGTCGCCGCTGCTCACGGTGCTGTCGATGGTGCCGCCGCTGGCGATCCTGCCGATCCTGTTCATCGTCTTCGGCCTCGGCGAGCTGTCCAAGGTGATGCTGATCGTCATCGGCATCACCCCGGTGCTCGCCCGCGACCTGGAGCAGCGCGCCCGGGAGATCCCCCGCGAACTGCTGATCAAGGCGCAGACCCTGGGCGCCAACACCTGGACCCTGATCCTGCGCGTGGTGCTGCCGCAGCTGCTGCCGCGCCTGCTCATCTCCCTGCGCCTGGTGCTGGGCTCGGCCTGGCTGTTCCTCATCGCGGCCGAAGCCATCGCCTCCACCGACGGCCTCGGCTACCGCATCTTCCTGGTCCGCCGCTACCTGGCCATGGACGTGATCCTGCCCTACGTGGTGTGGATCACCCTGCTCGCCTGGCTGATGGACCTGGGCCTGCGCCAGCTCACCCGCCTGGCCTTCCCCTGGTACGAAGGAGCCAAGGCATGAGCGCCTTCATCGAAGTGAAAAACCTGTGGCAGGAATACGGCGACCAGGTGGTGCTGGAGAACCTCAGCCTGAGCGTCGCCGAAGGCGAGTTCTGCACCCTGGTCGGTGCCTCGGGCTGCGGCAAGTCCACCTTCCTGCGCATGCTGCTGGGCCAGGAAACGCCCAGCCGCGGCCAGCTGCTGCTGGACGGCCAGCCCCTGGTGGCCGAGCCCGACGCCAGCCGCGGCGTGGTGTTCCAGCGCTACTCGGTGTTCCCCCACCTCTCGGTGCTGGACAACGTCGCCCTCGGCCTGGAGCTGCCCCGCGCGCCGCTGTTCGGCCGCCTGTTCGGCGGTGCCCGTCGCGCCGCCCGCGAACAGGCCGCCGTGATGCTGGAGAAGGTCGGCCTCGGCCACGCCCTGGACAAGTACCCCGCGCAGCTTTCCGGCGGCATGCAGCAGCGCCTGGCCATCGCCCAGGCCCTGGTGATGAAGCCCCGCGTGCTGCTGCTGGACGAACCCTTCGGCGCCCTCGACCCGGGCATCCGCAAGGACATGCACGAGCTGCTGCTGGGCCTGTGGCAGGAAACCCGGCTGACCGTGTTCATGGTCACCCACGACCTGGCCGAAGGCTTCACCCTCGGCACCCGGCTGATGGTCTTCGACAAGGTCCGCCATGACCCGCAGGCGCCCGGCGCCTATGGCGCGCGCATCACCTACGACATCCCCCTGAACAGCGACCGCCGCGCCGCGCGCGCCGCCGTCGAAGCCCTGCCGGAGCGCGTCACCCGTGCCCTGCAGCCCGCCCCGGCCCATTGAAAGGAGCCCGCCCATGACCGCACCCCTGGCCCTGCGCCCCACCCTTTATGAAGAAACCGTCCCCGGCGGCGGCCACACCTCCTTCGTCCTCAAGCGCGGCCAGCTGCTGCGCATCAGCGACATCGAGGGCGGCGCCAACGTCAGCCTGCTGCTGTTCAACGCCGCCGAGAAAAGCGAGCGCCTGAACCTGCCGGACAGCCTCAAGTGCCAGCACACCGCCAAGCTCACCGCCGGCCACTGCCTGTACTCGGACATGGGCCGCGTGCTCGCCGCCATCACCGCCGACAGCTGCGGCTGGCACGACAGCTTCGGCGGCGTACTCAGCGCCAATGAAGTGCAGGAGAAATACGGCGCCGGCCGCTACCAGGAACTGCGCAACGGCTTCTTCCGCAACGGCGTCGACAACCTGCTGGTGGAGATGGGCAAGTGGGACCTGAACCTGCAGGACCTGCTCATGTGCCTGAACCTGTTCAGCAAGGTCACGGTGGACGCCGACGGCTGCTTCCACTTCCAGCCCGGCCACTCGAAAGCCGGCGACTACGTCGAGCTCTACGCGCCGATGGACAGCCTGGTGGTGCTCACCGCCCTGCAGCACCCCATGGACCCCGACCCCGTCTACGCCCCGAAGCCGGTGAACCTGAGCTGGCACAAGGTCGAGAGCGACGGCATCAGCGTGCTCTGCCGCACCTCGCGCCCGGAAAACGGCCGCGGCTTCCACAACACCGAACGTCTGTACATCTGAGGGCTGCCCGATGAACCCCACTCCCAGCGACAAGCACCCCGAAGCCGCCGTCTACACCGCCGTGATCGCCGCCGGCGAACCCTTCATGACCGAAGTGAAGGCCGGCCAGACCCTGCGCCTGCTCGACCTGGAGGGTAACCAGGCGGTGGACACCCTCTTCTACAGCGCGCGCAACCCCCGCGAGCGCTATGACGTGCAGCGCACCCTGCGCAAGCAGAACCGCGTCTACCTCAGCGCCGGCAGCGTGCTCTATTCGAACCTCGGCAACCCCATGCTGAGCATCAGCGCCGACACCTGCGGCCGCCACGACACCCTCGGCGGCGCCTGCGCCCAGGAAAGCAACACCGTGCGCTACGCCCTGGACACCCGCTACATGCACAGCTGCCGCGACAACTTCCTGCGCGCCAGCCTGCATGACGGCCGCCTGGCCAAGCGCGACATCAGCGCCAACATCAACTTCTTCATGAACGTGCCGGTCACCCCCGAAGGCGGCCTCACCTTCGAGGACGGCATCTCCGCCCCCGGCAAATACGTCGAGCTGGTCGCGCACATGGACATCATCGTCCTCATCTCCAACTGCCCACAGCTGAACAACCCCTGCAACGGCTACAACCCCACCCCGGCGCAGGTGTTGGTATGGGAGTGAAAGAGCAGCTGGAAGCGGGAAGCCGGAGGCAGGAAGCCTTTCGGCGCTGGCTGTTCCGCCTGTGCCAGAGCCGCTCAGGGCAATGCCTGCAAACACCGCCGAAAAAATCGGAGCCGACGCTCTAGCTTCTAGCTTCTAGCTTCTGGCTTCTGGCTTCTGGCTTCCAGCTTCCAGATTCCAGATTCCAACTGATGCTCCGCGGACGACCGTGGCGCAGACCCAATTCCGGCGGGACGGCCCGCCCCCCATGAGGCCGACCTCATGTTCGAGAAATTGCTGATCGCCAACCGCGGCGTTATCGCCTGCCGCATCCTCCGCACCCTGCGCCAGCTCGACGTGCGCGGCGTCGCCGTGTACTCCGAGGCGGACATCGCCAGCCTGCACATCCAGCAGGCCGACGAGGCCCATAGCCTGGGCGAAGGCCCGGCTGCGAACACCTACCTGGTGGTGGAGAAGATCCTCGCCGTGGCCCGCGACAGCGGCGCCCAGGCGATCCACCCCGGCTACGGCTTCCTCTCCGAGAACGCCGCCTTCGCCGAAGCCTGCGAGGCGGCCGGCATCGCCTTCGTCGGGCCGACGCCGCAGCAGTTGCGGGTGTTCGGCCTCAAGCACACCGCCCGCGCCCTGGCCAAGGCCGAGGGGGTGCCGATGCTCGAAGGCACCGAGCTGCTGGAAAGCCTCGACGCGGCGCTGGTGGCCGGTGAACAGGTGGGCTACCCGGTGATGCTCAAGAGCACCGCCGGCGGCGGCGGCATCGGCATGCGCGTGTGCCGCTCGGCCAGTGAGCTGAGCGAGGCCTTCGACGCGGTGAAGCGCCTGGGGCAGAACAACTTCAGCGACGCCGGAGTGTTCATCGAGAAGTACATCCAGCGGGCCCGCCACCTGGAAGTGCAGGTGTTCGGCGACGGCCAGGGCGAGGTGATCGCCCTCGGCGTGCGCGACTGCTCGGTGCAGCGGCGCAACCAGAAGGTGCTGGAGGAAACCCCCGCGCCCAACCTGCCCGCCGGCATGGCCGAGGACCTCTGCGCCGCCGCCATCCAGCTGGCCAAGGCGGTCAGCTACCGCAGCGCCGGCACCGTGGAATTCGTCTACGACAGCGAGGCCGAGCGCTTCTACTTCCTCGAAGTGAACACCCGCCTGCAGGTGGAGCACGGCGTCACCGAACAGGTCTGGGGCGTCGACCTGGTGCGCTGGATGGTCGAGCTGGCCGCCGGCACCCTGCCCCCGCTCGCCGAGCTGGCGAAAGAGCTGCGCCCCAGCGGCCACGCCATCCAGGCGCGCCTCTACGCCGAGGACCCGGGCCGCGACTTCCAGCCCAGCCCCGGCCTGCTCACCGCCGTGCACTTCCCCGAGGCGGACGGTCGCGCCCTGCGCATCGACACCTGGGTGGAAGCCGGCTGCGAGATCCCGCCCTACTTCGACCCGATGATCGCCAAGCTCATCACCTGGGCGCCGACCCGCGACGAGGCCAGCGCTGCCCTCGATCGCGCCCTGGCCGGCTCGCTGCTCTACGGCGTGGAAAGCAACCGCGACTACCTGCGGCAGATCCTGATCGACGCACCCTTCGCCAACGGCCAGCCCTGGACCCGCTGCCTGGAAAACCTCACCTACCGCGCCCACACCTTCGAGGTGCTCGGCGCCGGTACCCAAACCACAGTGCAGGACTACCCCGGCCGCCTCGGCTACTGGGCCGTGGGCGTGCCGCCGTCCGGTCCCATGGACAGCCGCGCGCTGCGCCTGGGCAACCGCCTGCTGGGCAACGAGGAAGGCGCCGCCGCGTTGGAAATCACCATGAGCGGCCCCAGCCTGCGCTTCAACACCGACGCGGTGGTGGCCGTCACCGGCGCGCCGATCCCGCTCACCCTCGACGGTCAACCGCAGCCGCTGAACACCGCGCTGCGGGTTCCCGCCGGCGCCACCCTCACACTCGGCACCATCGCCGGCGCCGGTGCACGCAGCTACCTGTGCCTGCGCGGCGGCCTGCAGCTGCCGGACTACCTGGGCAGCAAGAGCACCTTCACCCTCGGCCAGTTCGGCGGCCATGGCGGCCGTGCCCTGCGCGCCGGCGACGTGCTGCACCTGCTGCACCTGGCCGACCATGCAGCCGGCGCCAGCCTGCCCGCCGAGCTGTGCCCGCCGCTGCCGGCGCTGCGCCGCATCCGGGTGATCTACGGCCCCCACGGCGCGCCCGAATACTTCACCCCGGCCTATATCGAGACCTTCTTCGCCACCGCCTGGGAAGTACACTTCAACTCCAGCCGCACCGGCGTGCGCCTGATCGGCCCGAAGCCGGAATGGGTGCGCGAGAGCGGCGGCGAGGCCGGCCTGCACCCCTCCAACATCCACGACAACCCCTATGCCATAGGCGCGGTGGACTTCACCGGCGACATGCCGGTGATCCTCGGCCCGGACGGCCCCAGCCTCGGCGGTTTCGTCTGCCCGGTGACCATCATCGAAGCCGACCTCTGGCAGCTCGGCCAGCTCAAGGCTGGCGACAAGGTGCGCTTCGAGCCGGTGGATATCACCACGGCGCGGGAACTGGCCCAGGCACGCAACCGCGAATGCACCACCCTCCGTGGGAGCGAATTCATGCGCGATGCGGGTAGCAGCCAAATCGCGGATGAATCCGCTCCTACAAGTACGGCCGAGCTTTCGAGCCCCATCGTCCTCGACCTGGGCCAGGACGCCACACGCCTGGTGGCCCGCCTCTCCGGCGACACCCATCTGCTGCTGGAGATCGGCGCGGCGGAGCTGGACCTGGTGCTGCGCTTCCGCGGCCACGCGCTGATGCAGGCACTGGAGGCCGAGGCGCTGCAAGGCGTCATCGACCTGACCCCCGGCATCCGCTCGCTGCAGGTGCACTACCAGCCGGAGACCCTGCCCCTGGAACGCCTGCTGCAGGTGGTCGCGGGGCTCTGGGACGGCGTCTGCGCCGCCGGCGACCTCGCCGTGCCATCGCGCATCGTCCACCTGCCGCTGTCCTGGGACGACCCGGCCTGCCAGCTGGCCATCGAGAAGTACATGACCACGGTGCGCAAGGACGCGCCCTGGTGCCCGAGCAACCTGGAGTTCATCCGCCGCATCAACGATTTGCCCAACCTCGACGAGGTGCAGCGCACGGTGTTCGACGCCAGCTACCTGGTGATGGGCCTGGGCGACGTCTACCTCGGCGCGCCGGTGGCCACCCCGCTGGACCCGCGCCACCGCCTGGTGACCACCAAGTACAACCCGGCGCGCACCTGGACGGCGGAGAACTCGGTGGGCATCGGCGGCGCCTACATGTGCGTGTATGGCATGGAAGGCCCCGGCGGCTACCAGTTCGTCGGCCGCACCCTGCAGATGTGGAACCGCTACCGCGACGTCGCGGCCTTCGACGGCAAGCCCTGGCTGCTGCGCTTCTTCGACCAGATCCGCTTCTACCCGGTAAGCGCCGATGAGCTGCTGCGCATCCGCCGCGACTTCCCCCTGGGGCGCTTCCCGCTGCGCATCGAGCACAGCGAGCTGCGCCTGGCCGACTACCAGGCCTTCCTCGCCACCGAAGCCGAGGGCATCGCCACCTTCCGCGCCCAGCAGCAGGCGGCCTTCAACGCCGAGCGGGAACGCTGGATCGCCTCCGGCCAGGCGCATTTCGACAGCGAGGAGCTGGCGCCGGACCTGGGCGAAGACGCGCCCCTGGGCGCCGGCCAGCACGCCATCGAAAGCCATATCGCCGGCAACCTCTGGCAGGTGCAGGTGGAGACCGGCGCCAGCGTGAAGGCCGGCGATGTGCTGGTGATCCTGGAGTCGATGAAGATGGAAATCCCCCTCACCGCCCCCCGCGACGGCGTGGTCCGCGAAGTCCGCGTGCAACCCGGTTCCCCGGTGCGCGCCGGGCAGCGGGTGGTGGTGATGGAAGAAGCGTAGGGGCCACACACGGCACGCCCCTCTCCATTTTGTGGGAGCGAACTCATTCGCGATGGATCATCCGGCCGCTCGCAGCAAGGTGCCGGCGGCGGGTCTTTCGCGGCTGAAGCCGCTCCTACAAGGCTGTGCCCGTTGCCATAAAGCGATCCATGTCGCGCGCCCGCACTCTACGCATTGCCCATCCACCGCGACGGTTCTAGAGTGCGAGGCGGCAACGCACGCAAAAGGACCCGCCATGCAGCCGCAAAACCGCGACCAGGCGCAGCAACGCGCTGACGACATCCAGGCCTTCCAGCGTGAAGCGGAACGCCTGCGCCAGGAGCAGGCACTGCCCCTGGACGACGCGCAGATGGCGCGCCTGGGCGAGCGCCATCGCCGGGTGCTGGCCGACTTCCACGACCGCTTCGATATCGACTCCGACAAGCAGACCCGCCGCCTCTCCCTGAGCATGCGCATCGCCTCGCTGCTGGGCGCACTGGCCCTGGGCGCCAGCCTGCTGTTCTTCTTCTACCAGTTCTGGGGCCTGCTGCCGGAAAGCGCGCAGGTGCTGATCCTGGGCGGCGCGCCGCTGCTCGGCCTGGCGCTGACCTGGCAGGTACGCCGCCGCGACCCCTCCGGCTACTTCAGCAAGCTGGCGGCAATGCTCACCTTCGTCGCCTTCGTGCTGAACCTGGTGATGCTCGGGCAAATCTTCAACATCACCCCCTCCGACCGTGCCTTCCTCGCCTGGGGTGCCTTCGCCCTGCTGCTGGCCTATGGCTGTGACGCACGCCTGCTGCTGGTGGCCGGGCTGATCTGCCTGATGGGCTTCGTCTCGGCACGGGTCGGCAGCTGGGGCGGCTGCTACTGGCTGCAGGTGGGCGAGCGCCCGGAAAACTTCATCCCGGCCGCGCTGGGGGTGTTCCTGATCCCGCAGTTCATCTCCCAGGCGGGCTACGCCGGCTTCGCCGCCACCTACCGCCTGGTGGGGCTGATCACCCTGTTCCTCACCCTGCTGATCCTCGCCAACTGGGGCAGCGGCAGCTACCTGCCCGGCAGCCACGACCTGATCGAGGGCGGCTACCAGCTGGCCGGCTTCGTGCTCGCGGCCCTGGGCATCTGGCTGGGCACCCGCCGCGACTGGCCCGAAGTGGTCAACGGCGCCCTGACCTTCTTCATCATCTTCCTCTATACCAAGCTCTTCGACTGGTGGTGGGAGCTGATGCCCAAGTACCTGTTCTTCCTGCTGCTCGGCCTGATCGCCGTGCTCATCCTGCTGGTGCTGGGCCGCCTGCGCCGCAGCTGGCTCAATGGGGAGGAACGCCCATGAAGCTCTTCGACCGCACCTACGCCCTGCCCGCCGCCCTGGCCCTGGTGCTGGCCACCAATGCCGTGGTGTTCGGCGGCGCCTGGTACAACCGCTCCGGCGAGCCGGACAGCAGCCTGCGCCTGAGCGAACGGGAAGTGCACCGCGACTACACCAGCTTCGGCTGGGGCAGCGATGAAAACAGCGCCCTGGCCCTGAGGCTGGACTGGCGCGTACTGCCGCTCAACGACGAGGACGAGCCATACCGGGGTGAATGGCTGGAGAACGACCGCCTGGTGGAGCTCGGCTTCCCGCCCTATGACCCGGCCGCCAATGAAATCGACCTGAACACCCATGAAGCCTTCCTGGTGCTGGAACTGGACGGCCCGGCCCGGCAGCAGGCGCTGCAGCGCGCCGAACAGCGGCTGCGAAAGGCCACCGAGGCCCTGGCCCGCGACCCGGGCGACAGTGAACGCAAGGAGCGCGAGTCGGACGCCCGCAAGGCGCTGGAGCAGGAACGTGATACCGCCAGCCGCCTGTTCGTGGTCGACGTCGGCCTGGACGCCGAAGCCCTGCGTGCACGCCACCCCGACCGCCAGCGACAGGCGGTGGTGCGTGGCGAAGTCTATGTCTGGCTGCGCACCGACGACGGCAAGACGCGCATGGTGGGCGAGATTTCGCGGCTCGCGGTGCCGGCCGTGCAGGTGCCCCTCCACTGGCGTGAGGCTCTGGACAACCAGTTGCGCGACAGCGCCTACATGCCGCCCAACGGGCCGTTGGAACTGCAACTGAATTACGGCAAGCGCCTGGAGCCCTGGATCAGCGAGGTGGTGGTGCCCAAAGGCTGAAATGCCGGGCATATCACCCGTGACGCCGCCCTGACGAGTGGCTAGCATAGTGCCACTTGACCAGGGACCTCCTCGCCCGATGCCTTCCAGCCCACGCTCCAGAAAGACCCAGCACCTGCTGGTGGTGTTGCTCGTGCTGCTGCTTGCCAGCGGCTTTCTCGTCACTTCGCTGGTGAGCTACTACGCCTCCCTGGAGTCGATCCGCGACAGCATCGTCAACACCGAGCTGCCGCTGACCTCGGACAACGTCTATTCCGAGATCCAGAAGGACCTGGTGCGGCCGATCCTCATCTCCTCGATGATGAGCCGCGACACCTTCCTGCGCGACTGGGCCATGCAGGGCGAGCAGGACCCGGGGCAGATGACCCGCTACCTGCGCGAGGTGCAGGAGCACTACGGCGCCTTCACCAGCTTCTACATCTCCGAGCGCACCCAGACCTACTACCAGGCCAAGGGCGTGCTGAAGAAGGTGAGCGAGGACGAGCAGCGCGACGTCTGGTACTACCGTGTGCGCGACATGAAGGAGCCCTACGAGATCAATGTCGACGTCGACATGGCCAACCAGGACCGCATGACCATCTTCATCAACTACAAGGTGCTGGACTACGACGGCCGCTTCATCGGCGCCACCGGCGTGGGCCTGACGGTGGATGCGGTGGTCAAGCTGATCGACGCCTACCAGGAGCGCTACGAGCGTTCCATCTACTTCGTCGACACCACCGGCAAGCTGGTGCTGACCAGCGCCCAGGGCGGGCCGATGGGGGCCACGGTCGGGCAGAACCTGGCGGATATCGACGGCATGCGCGACCTGGTGGCCAAGCTGCCGCGCCCCCAGGGCGGCGACTTCACCTGGAACGAACAGGGCGACAGCCACTACCTGAACGTGCGCTTCATCCCCGAGCTGGACTGGTACCTGTTCGTCGACAAGGCCGAGGACGGCGCACTCTCGCACATCCGCAACACGCTCTACCTCAACCTGTTCATCTGCCTGGTGGTCACCGCCGTGGTGCTCACCCTGCTCAACCTGCTGGTGCGCCGCTACCAGGTGCGCATCGCCGCGCTGGCCACCACCGACGTGCTGACCGACCTGCCCAACCGCCGTGGCTTCGACATCCTCGCCGGCCAGGCGCTGCAGGAAGCCCGCCGCGAACAGCGCCCGCTGACGGCGCTGCTGCTGGACCTCGACCACTTCAAGGTGCTCAACGACACCTATGGCCACCTGGCCGGCGACCATGTGCTGCATGGCTTCGCGCAGAACCTCAAAGCCGGCCTGCGCCAGTCGGACATCATCTGCCGCTGGGGTGGCGAGGAGTTCATCCTGCTGCTCAAGGACAGCGGCAGCGCCACGGCCTTCCTGCTGGCGGAGAAGATCCGCGAGCAGGTGCAGGCGCAGCACTACCCGTTCGAAGGCAAGGAATTGCAGGTGACGGTGAGCATCGGCCTGGCCGAGATGCACCCGGACGACACCCTGCACAGCCTGATCGCCCGCGCCGACCGCGCCCTTTATCGGGCCAAGCAGTCAGGGCGCAACCGTGTGTGCAGCGAGCCGGGTAACGGCGACTGAGGAAAGCGGACGGATCGGGGACGCCGAGCGCAGCGGCTCAGGCCATTACGTCGATGGTGTTGCCGAGGTTCGGCGGGTTGCTGGAAACCGGCGATGGCACCGCCTCCAGCAGCGCCAGGGCGCTCTGGGATTGAATGTCCATCGACTGCTTGAGCACGGCGACCTGCACCTTCATGGCGAGTTGGGCGGAGCTGGCGTCGGAGATGGAGGCGGCGGAAACTTCCACGCGTTTCGATTCCCGGGGAGGTGGGTTCGGTATGGATTCTGAAGCCCATCGCTGCCCCTGAAAAGCACCGTCAGTCGCCTGAAACCCGCGCCGTTGCGCTTGCGGCGGCCTTCCAGCCTCCCCAAGGCACAGAACCGTAGGATGGGTAGAGCCCGGCGAAACCCATCATGGGCCGCGCCGATCCGCATGGGTTTCGCTCCGCTCTACGCCATCCTACGGAAGCCCGTGCGCACCACGTGGCGGTGCGCTGGGCGAAGAAAGTTGGAGCAGAGTTCCGCTTCGCTCACCAACAGGGCCGCTCCGTTGCCCATGGGCGAATGAATTCGCCCCTACGTCCCCTGCCCCATCAGAAGTCGCGTTTGTAGAACAGGTCCAGGGAGCTGGCGAGGCCGCTGGCGGCTTCGATGTACAGGCGCTTGGTGAGTTCGTAGCGCAGGGCGACGACGCTGGTGGGCTCGAGCACGCCGAGGCCGTAGCGGATGCTGAGGCGGTCGGTGAGCACGCCGGTAGCGCCGTCGTCACCGATCTGGAAGTCCTTGAGGCCGAGTTTCTGCGCCAACTCCGAGGTCAGCGGCGCGCTGCCGGACAGGCCCAGCGCCAGTGCCGCCTGGCCCAGCGCATTGCCGTCGCTGCCGCGCTCCAGCGGGCGGCCCAGCACCAGGTAGGACAGCGCCTGTTCCTGGCTCATGGCCGGGGTGGAGAAGACCTGGGTGGTGGGTTCGTCGGCACGGCCGTTGAGGCGGATGCCGGCGGTGACGTCGCCGATCTTGCGGATCGCTTCCACGTCCAGGTAGGGCTGGTCCAGCGGCCCGGCGAAGAGCAGGCGCGCGCGGCGCAGGTCGAGGCGCTGGCCGTAGGCGCGGTAGCGGCCGTTCTTCAGGTTGAGCTCGCCGCGCCCGGCCAGGTTGTCGCCCACCTTGAGGTGGCCGGCCAGATCGGCGGTGAGGCCGAAGCCGCTGAAGGACAGGCGCTCCTGGCCCACCTCGACGTCGATGTCCATGGCCAGCTGCAGCGGCGCCTGCTCCTCCTCCCGCTCGCCCACCAGGTGCGCATCCGGCGACACCTTGACCGCCTGGGGCGGCAGCTCGCGGATCTTGATCTGGCCACGGGGCACCCGCACCTTGCCGGTGAGCGCCAGGCGCTGGTCGGCCAGGCGCACCCGCAGGTCGGGGTCCACTTCCAGGTTGGCGTAGGGCTCCACCACCACCGGCAGCGAACTGCCACGGATGGCCAGGTCCATGTCCAGGCCCTGGCTCCAGGCCAGGGTGCCGGAGAGGTTGCCGTTGCCTTTCTCGCCGCTGCGCCAGGCGCCGCTGAGTTCCAGACTCTCGCCGGCGATGCGGGCATCCAGGTTCAGGTCTTCGATGCGGGTGGGCAGGTCGCCGCCGGCCAGCTTGCCGCCGTGCAGGCGCACCTGGCCCAGCACATTGGGCGCCAGCAGGGTGCCGCCGAGGGTGCCGGCGCCGTCCAGCTGGCCTTCCAGTTCCTCGACACCGGCGACGAAGGGGCGCAGCACGGCGAGGTCCAGGCCCTCCAGGCGGAAGTCGCCGGACAGCGGCTTGCGCAGCGGGCGCGGGTCGAGCCGGGCGTCGACCTGCAGGCGGCCGAGGCGCTCGCCCTGGAACAGCAGGCGACTGTCGATGCTCTGCGAGCGCAGGGTGCTTTCCAGGCGCATGGCCTGGTAGGGGAAGTCGACCCATTTGCCGTCCTTGCCCTCCTCGCGCAGGCGCAGCACGCCGTTGCTGGCGTCCAGCTGCACGCGGCCGCTGGGGCCACGCGCGGGCAATTCGAGCTGCACATCGCCGTCGAGCGTGCCGTGCCAGGCGAAATCGTCCGGCAGCCATTCGGCCAGGCTGTCGAGGGGGAAGTCGCGCAGGCGGTAGTCGAGCTTCGGCTCGGGCAGCAGGCGCTGGTCGCCGCCACAGAGGCTGGCGGGGCCGGAGCGCCAGCAATGGGCGCCCAGTTCCAGGCGACCGTCGGCCAGGCGTTGCAGCTTCGCGGGTTGCTCCAGGCGCCAGTCCTGGCCGCCGCTTTGCAGTTCGCCACGGCTCAGGCGGCCGCGCCAGTCGCCTTTGTCCAGCAGGCCGTCGAGGGCCAGTTGCAGGTCGAGCAAGGGGCCTCGCAGGCGTGTTTCCAGCTGCTGCCGCTGTTTGTCGCCCGAGGCCTTGAGGCTGAGGTCGCCCAGGGCCTTGTCGCCGGCCTGGAGCTGGCTGGCGTCCAGCTGCAGGGTGGCGTTCTGCCGTTCATCCAGCCGCGCCTGCAGGGTCAGCTGGCGCAGGCGCTGGTCGCCCATGCCCAGGCGATCGCCCTTGAGGTCCAGCTGCCCCTGGGGTGCGTCGGCGCTGCCGGCCACCACCAGCTTGCCGGTGAGCCCGCCGAACAAGCCGGGCCAGAGCTGGCCCAGGCGGCCCAGGGCAATGTCCAACTGGCCGTCCAGGCGCTGGCCGAGGCGGCCCTTGCCATCGATACGGTTGTCGCCCAGGCGGACCTGCAGCTGGCCCAGGTCCCAGCGCTGCCCGGCGCCCTCGGCCACGGCCTTGAGCAGCGCCGGCTGGCCGCGCAGCTGGCCCTTGAGATCGAGGTCGGCCTTGAGTTCGAGCTGCTGGCGGAAGCGGCCCTTGCTCGCCAGGGTGCCGGCCAGGCGGCCCGGCAATTCGGCCAGCCAGTAGGCCGGGTCGAGGTCGCTCAGGGTCAGTTCGCTGTCCCAGTCGACGCCGTCGGCGAAGCCCAGTTGCAGGCGGCCGCGGGCCTTGCCCTGCCCGGCCGTCACCTGCAGGTCGGGCAGCTCGACGCGGGCCAGGTCGCCCTGCAGCGGGCTGGCCAGGCTGAAGTCGCCTTCCGGCCCCTTGAGCGCGGCGTCGAAGCGGCCCTGGTAGCGGCCCTCGCTGAAATGCACTTCGCCGTCCAGGCGTTGCAGCGCCACGGGCGGCTCCTGCTCCTGGGGGTAGAGGCGCTGCCAGGGGAAGTCGCGCCAGGCGAGCTGGGCGTCGATGGCCAGGGCCTGCTGCCAGTCGATGCGCCCTTGCAGCTGAACGCTCTGTTCGGCGGCGGCGCTGAGCAGCAGGCGCTGGATCTCGGCCCCGGCGGCGGTGACCTTGCCGGCCAGGTCGAGAGCGACGTCACCGCCCTGCCCCGGCAGGTTGGCGCGGCCCTGCACGGCATAGCCCTGTTGCAGATCGCCCTTGGCGTCCAGCTCCACGCGTTGCAGGGTGAGGGTGTCCGGCAGCCCGGCCTGGGCCTTGAAGGCGGCGGCGCGGATGCGCGCGCTGGCGGGCAGGTGCGGCGCCAGGGGCTGCAACTGGCCGTCGAGGGTGGCGGCCAGGTAGCCGCTGCTGGTCGCACGGGCCACGAGGGTGCCTTGCAGGTCGCCTTTCGCCTCCAGGGCCAGGGACCAGGGCTGGCCCTCGACGGCGGGCAATTGCAGGCTGCCACTGGCCTTGAGCGGCCAGCCGTCACGGGGTTGCAAGGTGCCCTGGAGTGCCAGGGCCAGGTCGCCGTGGCGCAGGCTGGCTTCGTCTATATGCAGGCCGTCGCCCAGCCATTGGGCGCGCAGGTGCAGGCCGCTGAGCTGTTCGCTGCCGTCCAGCTCGAAGCGCTGCACGCGCACCTCGCCCAGGCGGATCGCCAGGGGCAGCTCCAGGGCCGGCAGTTGCAGCGGCTCATCGGAAGCCTCGCCGCCCGGGGCCAGGCTCAGGGCCACGTCGTCGGCCGTCAGCGTGTCGATGCACAGGGTCAGCTGCAGCAGGCAGCCTGGCGACCATTCCAGCACCGGCGCGGTGATCGACAGGCTGTCGCCCGCCTGTTGCCAAGCCAGGCGCTCGGCGCTCCAGCGCCCGCCAAGCGTGCCGCTGAAGCCTTCCACGGTGAGGCCCGGCACCCGCGCCAGCAGCCAGCGCCCGCCGGCTTCGCTGAACAGCAGCGCACCGACACCCGCCAGCGTCAGGACCAGCACGCCGGCCACCGCGAACAGGCCGAGCCGGAGCCCGCGCCTCACAGTTCGGGGCCCATGGAGAAGTGGATGCGGAAGCCGCCGGGGTCGTCCAGCGCCTTGGCCAGGTCGAGGCGGATCGGCCCCACCGGCGACACCCAGCGCACGCCGATGCCGGCGCCGGTCTTCATCGCCGCGTTGAGCGAGTCCATGGCGTTGCCGCGGTCGACGAAGGCGGCGATGCGCCAGCGCTCGGCCACCGGGTATTGGTATTCGGCGCTGCCCACCACCAGGTAGCGACCGCCGACCTTGTTGCCCTGGCGGTCCTCGGGGGACAGGGTCTGGTAGTCGTAGCCGCGCACACTCTGGTCGCCACCGGCGAAGAAGCGCAGCGACGGCGGGATGGCGCTGAAGTCGGTGGTGGCGATGCCGCCGACCTGGGCCCGGGCCAGCACCCGGTGCCCGCCGGGCAGGGTGTAGAGCCCCTTGGCCAGGGCGCTGGCGTAGGTCATGTCGGCGTCGGAGAGGATGCCCTCCTTGGCCGCGCGCAGGTCCACCTGCAGGTGGTAGCCCTGGCTGGGGTCGAGACGGTTGTCGCTGCGGGTGACGCTGTAGCCGATGCCGGGGATGAGGAAGCTGCTGCGCCCGTCCGGGCTGCCGTCGCCGAAGTCATAGCTCTCCTGCTCCCAGCGCAGGGAGACGACCCGCTGCCAGTCGTCCGGCAGCTTCGATTGCCACTGGGTGCCGAGGGTGAAGCGGCGGCTCTCGACGTCCACCAGCTGTTCGCGCTGGAAGCCGCTGGTAAAACGCAGGCTGTCGGTCAGCGGCGGGTCGAGGGGAATCTCGTACCAGGCGCCGACGTTCTGCCGCGACGCGGAGACTTCGGTCTCGGCGCCCAGGCGATGGCCCTGGGGGTTGACCCAATGGCGCGTCCAGTTGGCCCGCGCGCGCGGCCCGACGTCGGTGGAGAAGCCGACGCCCAGCCCCATGGTGCGCGGCTTCACCGCGCTGAGCTGGACCTTGACCGGTATCCGCCGGCCCTCCCCGGGTCGGGCAGGGCATCCACCCGCACCTCGTCGAAGTAGCCGCTGGCCTGGAGGTTCTGGTTGAGCTTGGCCACCAGGTCGGCGTCGTAGGGGGTGTTGGCGGCGAAGGGCACCAGGCGCGCGAGCAGCGCCTCGTCGAAAGGGGTATCGCCCTGGAAGCTGACCCGGCCCAGGTCGTAGCGCGGACCGCTGGCGTACACCAGGTCGATGTCGGCGATGCCGGCGCGGGGGTCGATGTCGAGGCGCTGGGAGAGGAACTTGCCATCGAAGAAGCCGTAGCGCAGGGCCTGGTTCTGGATGAGCTTCTTGGCATCTTCATAGGCGCCGTGATTGAGCGGCTGGCCGGGCTGCAGCGCCTTGCTCTGGGGCACGCGGAACGCCTTGAGGACACCCGCTTCGCCCTCGATGCGCACCTGCACGTTGCGCAGGCGCACGGGTTCGCCGGGCACGACCTCCAGCTGCAGCTTGGGGTCGTTGCCGGGAAGTACACGGCTGTCGATCTCCGCCTGGTAGTAGCCGAGGGCCTGGACAGCTTGCTGCGCCTGGTCCTCCGCGGCACGGCGGTAACGCCGCAGGGCGGTTTCATCACGGTCGCCAAGGCTGCCGATGAAGGCCTCGATATTGGCCTTCACGGCAGCATTGGCGGGGGTCACCTTGACGTCCAGCGAGGCCTTGGCCAGAGCGGTCGAACAGAGACACGACAATCCGAGCGCGAGTAGCCCACGCAATCCTTGGCACCAATTCATTCGCGGGATGCTAGCACGTGTTGCCTACAGTCTCGTCCTACGCGTTCGCTTGCAGCGCCGGCGTCGGATTGGGATGGAAGAACACGTGTTCCAGCACAGGCCCCAGCGCAACCTCGCCGATCTCCTCGTAGCCCTGGCGCTTGTAGAAATCCAGGTAGCGGGCGTTGCCGGTGTCCAGCACCACGCCCTGGGAGCCGGCGTCCTCGGCGCACCAGTCGTGCAGGGCCTGCAGCAGCTTCTCGCCCAGGTGCTTGCCCTGGAACTCCGGGTGGATCCCCAGCAGCGGCAATACGTGGTAAGGCCCCGGCGGCAGGCAGGCGAGCACCGCGTCGTGGTACTCCAGGTAGCGCTTGGTGCAGCGGAAGCCGGTGGTCATCAGCATGCGCAGGCGCCAACCCCAGCTTTCGGTGATGTCCAGCCGGCGTTGCGGCGGTGCGATCAGGGCGATGCCCACCAGGCGGTCCTCGATGAGCAGGCCGATGGCCGGCAGGTCTTCGAGGAAATGCTGCTGCACCAGTTCGCGCACCGTGGCGCGCACGCGCTGGTCGTAGCCGGCGCGCTCGGCCTCGAAGAGGTAGGCGAAGGTGGGTTCGTGGCGATAGGCGTGGTAGAGCAGCGAACGTGCCTCGCGGGCATAGCCGCCGTCGAGCATGCGGACTTCAACCGGCGCGGTGGGGACGTATCCAGGCATTCACGGTGACCTCGTTTGTTATGTGGTTATCAGGCCCACAGGCAAGGTAGCACCGCCCCCAGGGCCTCGCCACACGGGTGGCAGGGCGTGCCGACGATGGGCTAGGATCGGCGTTTTTCCAGGATGGCTCCGTCATGAAGATCGTTTCTTTCAATATCAACGGCCTGCGTGCCCGTCCTCACCAGCTCGAAGCGCTGATCGCCAAACACCAGCCGGACGTCATCGGCCTGCAGGAAACCAAGGTCTCCGACGACCAGTTCCCCGAGGCGGATATCCGCAAGCTCGGCTACCACGTGCACTACCACGGGCAGAAGGGCCACTACGGTGTCGCCCTGCTCTCGCGCCAGGAGCCGCTGTCCCTGCACAAGGGCTTCCCCAACGACGACGACGAGTCCCAGCGCCGCTTCATCTACGGCACCTTCGCCGATGAACAGGGCAACCCGGTGACGGTGATGAACGGCTACTTCCCCCAGGGCGAGAGCCGCGACCACCCGACCAAGTTCCCGGCCAAGCAACGCTTCTACGCCGACCTGCAGGAGCTGCTGCTGGGCAACTTCAAGCCGGATCAGCCGCTGGTGGTGATGGGCGACATCAACATCTCGCCGGAAGACTGCGACATCGGTATCGGCGAGGAGAACCGCAAGCGCTGGCTGAAGACCGGCAAGTGCAGCTTCCTTCCGGAAGAGCGCGAGTGGCTGGCGACCCTGAAGAGCTGGGGCCTGGTGGACAGCTTCCGCCACCTCAACCCCGAGGTGAACGACCGCTTCAGCTGGTTCGACTACCGCAGCCGCGGCTTCGAGGACGACCCCAAGCGCGGCCTGCGCATCGATGTGATCCTCGCCACCAGCCCGCTGCAGGCACGGATCAAGGACGCCGGCATCGACTACGACCTGCGCGGCATGGAGAAACCCTCCGACCACGCGCCGATCTGGCTGGAACTGAGCTGATCGCGCCGGGTTTCCTGGCAATCAGGCACAAAAAAGCCCATCTCGCGATGGGCTTTTTGCTATCCGCCGGGCTTAGGCCAGCTCGACCTTGGGCGTGGTGCCGAGGGTCATGATCCTTTCGATGGCGGCGTCGAGGGTCGGCTCCGAATCGTAGAGGTGGCTTTCGAGGATCACCTCGCGACCGGCCTTGAGGCGGAAGTAGTTCTTGCCACCCGTGGCCATGCGGCGCTCATAGCGCTCCTCATTGGCGCAGTGGTTGCGGAACAGCGCGATGGCACTTTCGGCGCTGTCCCGGCAGGGGTAGCGGCCGCTTTGCAGCACGACCTGCGCCTCCCGGGTCTTCAGGCGGAAGCGATATTCACCGTTACCGTACTTCTTCAGCTCGAACCAGCCAGCCATTTCCAACTCCTTAGTCACAGATGGATGCCCCAAAAAGCGGGGCTTGGTGCCTGGCACAGGCGGACGAGGGACGCTTGAGCTTCCTTGCCTGCCGCCCGGCCAGACAAAGTTGCGAACCATACCGATGGCCGCGCGAGCGGTATGTCGGGGTGCCCGGGCAGCCGTCGTAGGCCCTGGTCCATACGCGGGGCGGGAAAGGTCCCGAGGCCCATTGCAGAGCGCTTTGTAATATCTCCGTCACCTCGCTGACTTAATCTCGCGGCACTTCCCAGTCACCCCTAGCGATAAGGCCCGCCGCATGATGCGCGACCTCAGTGAACGAGATATCTGGAGCCGGACCCTCAGCATGCTGCTGCTCGGTTTCGTCTGCTACGCCCTGCCCTGGTCGGTGTTCGCCGCCCTGCCCCTGCCCGCCGACAAGAGCCCGGCATTGCGCATCCAGGGCTCCAACACCATCGGCGCCAAGCTCGGCCCGGCGCTGGTGCGCGGCCTGATGGAAGAGGAAGGCCTGGGCGGCATCCGCCAGGAGCCCGGTACCCAGGAAAACGAAGTGCAATTGGTGGGCCGCGCGCCCAACGGCCGCGACGTGCGCATCACCGTGGCCGCCCACGGCTCGGGCACCGGCTTCGTCGCGATCAAGGACGGCAGCGCCGACCTGGCCGCCGCCTCGCGCCCGATCAAGGACGCCGAAGCCACCGACCTCTCGGTGTTCGGCGACCTGAAGAGCCGCTACGGCGAGCACGTGATCGCCATCGACGGCCTGGCCATCATCGTCAACCCGAGCAACACCCTGGCCAGCCTCGGCACCGAGCAACTGGCACGCATCTTCGCCGGCGAGGTGAAGACCTGGGAGGAGATCGGCGGCAAGGGCGGTGCCATCCACCTGTACGCCCGCGACGACAAGTCCGGCACCTTCGACACCTTCAAGGAACTGGTGCTGGCCGCCCACGGCAAGAGCCTCGCCGCCAGCGCCAAGCGCTTCGAATCCAACGACAAGCTCTCCGAAGCCGTCAGCGCCGACGCCGCCGGCATCGGCTTCGTCGGCCTCGCCTCGGTGGGCAAGTCCCGCGCCGCCTCCATCGCCGATGGCGAGTCCCAGGCCATGGCGCCGTCGGTGACGCAGATCGCCACCGAGGACTACCCGCTGTCGCGCCGCCTGTTCTTCTATATGAAGCCCGGCGAGAAGAACCCCTGGGCCCAGGCCCTGGTGCGCTTCGCCCAAGGCCCGCGCGGCCAGGCCATCGTCGCCCAGACCGGCTTCGTCGCGCAGACGGTGCAGGCGGTGAAGGTCGCCGCCCAGCCCGACATGCCCAAGGACTACCAGCAACTGGCCCGCGACGCCCAGCGCCTGTCGGTGAACTTCCGTTTCCAGGAAGGCAGCGCCAACCTCGACAACAAGGCCCTGCGCGACGTGGAACGCGTGCTGGACTACCTCAAGGAGAGCGGCAAGCTCTCCAACCAGGTGACCCTGGTGGGCTTCGGCGACCCCAAGGCCGACCCGGGCCGTGCCGCCCTCCTCTCCAAGCTGCGCGCCATGGCCGTGCGCCGCGAACTGGCCAAGGCCGGTGTGTCCTTCCGCGAGATCACCGGCCTCGGTGACGAGCTGCCGGTGGCCGCCAACAGCGAGGAAGGCCGCATCAAGAATCGTCGCGTGGAAGTCTGGGTCTACTGACCGATCCGACCTTCCGCGTCATGGTCGCCCCTGTCCGGTTCGCTCCAGACGGGGGCGATTTCTTTGGCTCTATCTACGTTAGCTGTTGTGGTTTTAATGCAAGCGCTCAAGCACGGTGCTTTCCGGGCATTTATGGACTTCTTCCACCTCCACCGCATGGGTTTCGCTTCGCTCTACACCATCCTACGAAAGCCTGTGCGCACCACGTGGCGATGCGCTGGACGAAGAAAGTTGGAGCAGCCGCCAACGCCCCTCCAGGAGGCCGAACGCAGTCGTTGCGCCGGGGGACGAGCGGCATGGATGCCGCCAGAGGCGCGCCAGGCCATGGATGGCCCATCGCGCCGGCCCCCAGAGCGGCGATGGAGTGAGGGAACCCGACGCAGTCGGGCCGGATGATGGGGCAAGCCCTTTTGGTTCCTTTTCTGGCGACTGATGTATAGACCGAGGACATAGCTGACAGGTGTACGGAGACATGGTTGACACTTTCCGGCGAGCTGCCTTGCCGGGGATCCATACCATGCCTTGGAACACGAGAGACGCCATGAGCTTGAAAGAGGAATTCATTGCGTTGGCCTTACAGCCTGACAGCAACAGGCGAGAACTGTGCCGACGCTTCGGTATCAGCCCGCAAACGGCTTACAAGTGGCTTAAGCGATACGAACAGAGCGGGAGAGATGGCCTGCACGAGAAATCCCGCCGGCCGCTCAATAGCCCCAAGCGGACCCCTCCCGCGCTGGAAACGGAGGTGGTTGCGTTGCGTCAGGCGCATCCTGCGTGGGGCGGACGCAAGATCAGCCATGTCCTTAACTGCGGTATTGCCCCCAGCACTGTGACTAACGTCCTGCACCGTCATCTGCTGATCCTGCCGCCCGAAAAGGAAGCCAAGAAGCCCTGGCAGCGCTTCGAGCACGAGGCCCCCAATGACCTCTGGCAGATGGATTTCAAGGGCTACTTTCCGACCCAGCAAGGCCAGTGTCATCCGTTGACGGTTGTGGATGACCATTCCCGCTTCAACCTGGCGATCCAGGCCTGCGCCAATGAGCGCAAGGAAACGGTTCAGGAAAAGCTGAGCGAAGTCTTCCGCCGCTATGGTTTGCCTGCCCGAATCAACACCGATAACGGCTCCCCTTGGGGCTCGCCACGTAATCCGGGTGAACTATCCGAGCTGGGTGTTTGGCTGGTCCGGCTGGGCATTCGCCTGAGCTTCAGCCGGCCTTACCATCCACAAACCAATGGCAAAAACGAGCGCTTTCATCGCGCGCTCAAAGCTGAAGTACTCAAGGGAAAGCACTTTCACGACTTGATCGAAGCCCAGGCTGCTTTCGATCAATGGAGGGAGATCTACAACCTTCAACGGCCCCACGAAGCGCTGGGCTATCAGGTTCCCATGGAGCGATACCGCACAAGCCCCTGGCCATTTCCAGAAAAACTGGAGGACTTCGAATATGCCCCGGATGACGAAGTGACAAAGGTTTATCACAGCCGATTCCGCTTTAGAAAACACTACTTCCGCATCGCCAAGGGGCTTGCTGGGCACTTGATCGCTATACGTCCCAGGCCTGAAAGCGAGGCGTTGTACGACGTGTACTTCTGCCATCAATTTCTACGAACTATCGACCTGAACAACCCTGACTACGGACCATAATGTGTCAACCATGTCCCCGCACATGTGTCCACCATGTCTCCGGTCTATACATGCGACTGAGAAAAGGGACTCGCCCGGGTGGGCGAAACCAGAAGCATCACCAGAACTCGGCAATCAGCTGGGCTCAAATCCTCTAGCAACACTTAACGCAGACAGAGCCATTTCTTTTGGCTCAAGTGTGGGAGCGGTTTCAACCACGATGCCCGGGACGGGACGCTTTTCGCGAATGAATTCGCTCCCACGGGGATGGCGGCGCTGCGCGCCGCTTGGCGACTGAAGTCGCCCCTACAATCGCCCTTACGAATGCCCCACGCCGGACATGACCGATGTGTAGGGTGGAGGTCGCTTTTTACCTCCACCAGACGGAGTCCTGCGCGGCACGTCACCGTGCCTGGAACGCCGCATCGATGAACCTCGTGGAAGGCCGGGCACCTCGTCCCGGAAAGCACGGCTGAACATTCCCTTCGCACTCCCCGCCCCTTCCGCAGTCGATAACCTTGACCGCGCGCAATGAAATGAAACGTTGCCGGTTTTACCGGCGACGCCGCTGCGCTAGCCTTCCCTTATGTGACGCCGGGCCCCTCTGACGGTTTGCACCCGCCATGTCGGAGTCACTGTTGAGCATTCAACACGACAAGCAAGGAGGGGCTCATGTCAGCTCTGCACACGTTCCTGTTCGCCGACTTCCTCGGCACCGCCACCTGGCTGTGGCTGGTGTTCCTGGCCATCGTCTTCGGCCTGCTGGTGTTCGACCTCGGCGTCCTGCACCGCGACCAGCATGAAATCGAGATGCGCGAGAGCCTGCTGCTCTACAGCGGCTACTTCTGCGTGGGCGTCGCCTTCGGCGGCTGGGTCTGGTACGAGCTGGGTTCCCAGGCCGCGCTGGAGTTCTACACCGGTTTCCTGGTGGAGCAGTCGCTGTCCATGGACAACGTCTTCGTCATGGCGATGATCTTCGGCTTCTTCGCCATCCCCCGCCGCTACCAGCACCGGGTGCTGTTCTGGGGCATCCTCGGGGTGATCGTGCTGCGCGCGCTGATGATCGGCCTGGGCACCGCGCTGGTGAAAGAGTTCGACTGGATCCTCTACATCTTCGGCGCCTTCCTGCTGTTCACCGGGGTGAAGATGCTGTTCGCCCGCGAGGACGCCGAGCGCGACCTCTCGCAGAACCCCGTGCTGAAGTTCGTGCGCAAGCACATGCGGGTCACCGATGACCTGCACGGCGCGCACTTCTTCGTGCGCCTGCAGAACACCTCCGGGCACCACCTGCTCTGGGCCACCCCGCTGTTCCTCACCCTGGTGCTGATCGAGCTGGCCGACCTGGTGTTCGCCGTGGACAGCGTGCCGGCGATCTTCTCCATCACCCAGGACCCTTTCATCGTCTACACCTCGAACATCTTCGCCATCCTCGGCCTGCGCTCGCTGTACTTCGCCCTGGCCGCGCTGATGCACCGCTTCGTCTACCTGAAGTACGCCCTGGCGCTGGTGCTGATCTTCATCGGCGGCAAGATCTTCCTGCACGGTTTCATCGGCAAGATTCCCGCGCTGATCTCTCTTGGCGTAACCTTTGGCCTGCTTGCCGGTGGCGTGCTGCTGTCGCTGTTCAAGACCCGCGACCGCCCCCAGGCTTCATCAGCCGGAGACTGAGAATCGATGCGAGACGTGCAGATCGTAGTGCTCGAACAACGGGGTCGAGTGATCTGGCAGGTAAAGATGGGACAACGCGGGGTGAGCTTCCACGAGGAGCTCGCCGCGCGCACCTTCGCCGCCCAGCTGCACATGCGCCTGGAGTGGCTGCGCCAGCAGCGCGACGCCGCGCCGCCCCTTTCTCACGAACCCTCCCTGCCCCACCAGGATTGAATCAGGATTGATTCCAGCCCTCGCTTGACCCTCACGCAACGTCAGGCCCGAGGATGCCGCCAGGCACGCGAGGAGACACAAGGACATGTCATTGAAAGTCGGTGAACTGGCCAAGCGCTGCGGGCTGACCGTCCGCACCCTGCACCACTACGACCAGATCGGCCTGCTCCGCCCTTCCGCGCGCTCGGGTTCCGGTTATCGCCTCTATGGCCGCTCGGACATTGCCCGTCTCCACCAGATCCAGGTCCTGCGCAAGCTGGGCCTGTCCCTGGCGGAGATCGGCGGGTGGCTGGATGAGGCGCCGGTATCGCTCTCCCCCCTCATCGAGCAGCAGATCCACCAGCTCGACCGGGAGATCGCCCACCGGCAGCTTCTGCGCGAACGCCTGGCCACCCTCGGTGGCCAGCTGAAGAGCGGCCAGGAGCCGGAGCTCTCCGAATGGCTCACCACTCTGGAGTTGATGAATATGTACGACAGCTATTTCTCCCCGGAAGAACTGCAGCAACTGCGCCTGTATGCGGACGAGGCGCGGCGGCGCGAATGGGCCGGGCTGGTGGCCCGGGTCCAGGCGCTGATCGCCCAAGGCGTACCGCCCCAGGCCGAGGAGGCTCAGGCGTTGTCGCGTACCTGGATGACCATGCTGGAGGCGGACACCGGCGGCAACCCGGTGCTGTTCGCCAAGCTCAATGCCATGCACGAGGCGGAGCCGGCGCTGCGCGAGGAAACGGGCATCACCCCGCAGACCATGGCCTATGTGGTCCAGGCCTTCAGCGAAACCAAGATGGCGATCTACCAGCGCCACCTGACGCCCGAGGAGTTCGCCTTCCTCAAGGCCAACTACGGCAAGCGCATGCACGAGTGGCCGCCGCTGATCGCCGAGGTGCATCGGCAGATGGAGTCCGGCGCCCCGGCCTCGTCCCCCGCCACCCTGGCCCTCGCCCGGCGCTGGCTGGAGTTGTTCCGCTCCTATGCGGGGGATGACCCGGCCACCCAGCAGAAGATCCGTCAGGCGCTGGTGAGCGAGCCGGAACTGCGCCACGGCTCCTGGGCCAGCGATGCACTGCTGGACTACCTGCGCCAGGCCATGGGCTACCTGATGGCCGCACGCGGCTGAGGCCTTCCACCGCCTGAAACGAAAGAGGCCCGCACGGTTTCCCGTGCGGGCCTCTTTATTACTGCTCGGCGATCAGTGACCGCTGCGCAGCATCTCTTTCGGTACGTACTTGCCGATCTCGAACTTGCCGATGGCCGCGCGGTGCACTTCGTCCGGGCCGTCGGCCAGGCGCAGGGTGCGCTGCATGGCGTACATGTAGGCCAGCGGGAAATCGTTGGAGACACCGGCACCGCCGTGGATCTGGATGGCGCGGTCGATCACCCGCAGGGCGACGTTGGGCGCCACGACCTTGATCTGGGCGATCTCGCTCTTGGCCACCTTGTTGCCCACGGTGTCCATCATGTAGGCCGCCTTCAGGGTCAGCAGGCGGGCCATGTCGATCTCCATCCGCGAGTCGGCGATCTTGTCGATGTTGCCACCCAGGCGGGCCAGCGGCTTGCCGAAGGCGGTGCGGCTGACGGCGCGCTTGCACATCAGCTCCAGCGCGCGCTCGGCCATGCCGATGGAGCGCATGCAGTGGTGGATGCGGCCTGGGCCGAGGCGGCCCTGGGCGATCTCGAAGCCGCGGCCTTCGCCGAGCAGCACGTTCTCATAGGGCACGCGCACGTCTTCGAACAGCACTTCGGCGTGGCCGTGGGGCGCGTCGTCGTAACCGAATACCGGCAGCGGGCGGAGGATCTTCACCCCGGGGGTATCCACCGGGACCAGGATCATCGAGTGCTGCTGGTGGCGCGGCGCGTCCGGGTTGGACAGGCCCATGAACACGAGGATCTTGCAGCGCGGGTCGCAGGCGCCGGAGGTCCACCACTTGCGGCCGTTGATCACCCACTCGTCACCCTGGCGCACGGCGCGGGCTTCCATGTTGGTGGCATCGGACGAAGCCACGCCCGGCTCGGTCATGGCGAAGGCGGAGCGGATCTCGCCGCGCAGCAGCGGCTCCAGCCATTGCTTCTTCTGTTCTTCGTTGGCGTAGCGCACCAGCACTTCCATGTTGCCGGTATCCGGCGCGGAGCAGTTGAACGGCTCCGGGCCCAGCAGCGAGCGGCCCATGATCTCGGCCAGCGGTGCGTATTCCATGTTGGTCAGGCCGGCACCGAGTTCGGACTCGGGCAGGAACAGGTTCCACAGGCCTTCGGCCTTGGCCTTGGCCTTGAGCTCTTCCATGATCGCGGTGGGCTGCCAGCGATCACCCTCTGCGACCTGTTGCTCGAATACCGGCTCGGCCGGGTAGACGTAGGTGTCCATGAACGCCGTTACGCGTTCACGCAGTTCCTGGACCTTGGGGGAGTAGGCGAAATCCATGCGGAGCTACCTTCTGACGGATGTTTTCTGGGTACGGGTGAGGTGTGGAAATGATGCTAGAACAGCGATTAAGATTTATCTAACCTATTTTCACCGTGTATAAACATTCATCACCGATATATGATCCGCCCATAAAAACAGCCTACGGAGTGCACTCGGACATGAACCTGAACAAGGTCGACCTCAACCTCTTCATCGTCTTCGATGCCATCTATACCGAGGCCAACCTGACCCGCGCCGGGCAGATCGTAGGCATTACCCAGCCCGCCGTTTCCAACGCCCTCGCCCGCCTGCGCGAGACCTTCAACGACCCGCTCTTTGTGCGCACCGCCCAGGGCATGGTGCCCACGCCCATGGCGCAGAACATCATCGGCCCGGTGCGCAACGCCCTGCAGCAGCTGCGCATCTCGGTGCAGGAGAGCCGCACCTTCAACCCGAGCCAGGCCAACAAGACCTACCGCATCAGCATGACCGACCTCACCGAGACGGTGATCCTGCCGCCGCTGTTCCAGCGCCTGCGCCGGCTCGCCCCCAACGTGCAGATCGAGAGCTTCCTGGCCAAGCGCCGTGAAACCACCAAGGAGCTGGCCGCCGGGCGCCTGGACTTTGCCGTCGACGCGCCGCTGAACACCGACCCGCAGGTGCGCCACGTCAAGCTGATGGAAGACCGCTACGTCTGCGCCATGCGCCGTGGCCATCCGCTGGCGAAGGAGAAGATCAGCCTCGACGAATACCTGTCGCTGACCCACATCCATATCTCCAGCCGCCGCAGCGGCCTCGGCTACATCGACCTGTCCCTCGGCAAGATGGGCATCCAGCGCAAGATCGCCCTGCGCTCCCAGCACTACCTGATGGCCTCCACCGTGATGCAGAACACCGACATGGCGATGACCGTGCCCGAGCGCTTCGCCCGCCGCCACGAGCTGCACTACGTCGAGCTGCCGGTGAACGACGTGCCCTCCCTGGAAACCCACCTCTATTGGCACGAGAGCACCGACCAGGACCCGGCCAACCGCTGGATGCGCGAGCAGATGATCGAGATCTGCCAGCAGGTCACCGCCCAGGAGCAACGCGCGGAAAAAGCCGAGAAAGCCTGACCCGCCACGCAAGGACGCCCCCATGCCGACCTACCGTTCTGCCTGGGCGCTGTCCCTCGCGCTCACCCCGCTGGCCCAGGCCGAGACGCTGCAGGTCGACCCGCTGGTGATCACCGGCAGCCGCTACCCGGCCAGCGGCTTCGAGCTGCCCTTCTCCGTCGACCGCATCGAGCGCGAACAGGCCAGCCTCGGCCAGCCCGGGGTCAACCTTTCCGAAGCGCTCAACGCCGTGCCCGGCCTGGTGGTGCAGAACCGCCAGAACCAGGCGCAGGACCTGCAAGTGTCCTCGCGCGGCTTCGGCGCCCGCTCGGCCTTCGGCATCCGCGGCATCAAGCTGATCGCCGACGGCATCCCCGCCTCCAACCCGGACGGCCAGGGCCAGGCGGCCACCTTCGACCTCGACACCCTCGACCATATCGAGGTGCTGCGCGGCCCCTTCGCCAGCATCTATGGCAGCAACGCCGGCGGGGTGATCCAGGTGTTCTCCCGCGACGGCCAGGGCGCACCCAAGGTCTCCAGCGAAACCTCCCAGGGTGCCTGGGGCACTTCGCGCACCCGCATCACCGCCGAGGGCGGCAACGACCGGGCCGGCTTCCTGGTCAACCAGGCCCATTACGAAAGCGACGGCTACCGCAAGCACAGCGCCGCGACCCTGGACAAGAGCTTCGCCAAGCTGACCCTGTACCCGGACGACGACAGCAAGCTGGCGCTGACCTTCAGCCAGCTGAACCAGAACGGCACCCAGGACCCGCTCGGCCTGACCTGGGCCAGCTACCAGGCCGACCCGCGCGGCGTCGCCGATGCGGCGCTGAACTACGACACGCGCAAGACCATCGACCACCGCCAGGCCGGCCTCAACTACGAGCGCGCCTTTGCTGCCGGCACCTGGCAGGCCACCCTCTATGGCGGCACGCGGCGGGTGATCCAGTACCAGGCGATCCCCTCGTCCGCCCAGGCCAGCCCGCGCAGCGCCGGCGGCGTGATCGATTTCGAGCGCAGCTTCCACGGCGCCAGCACCCGCTGGCTGCAGGACTTCGACCCCGGCCTGGGCAACCTCACCCTCACCACCGGGGTGGACTACGACCAGTCCAGCGACGACCGCCAGGGCTACGAGAACTTCGTCGGCAGCCAACTGGGCGTGCGCGGCAACCTGCGCCGGGACGAGCGCGACGAAGTCAGCAGCATCGCCCCCTACCTGCAGCTCGGCTGGCGCCTGGGGGATTTCAACCTGCAGGGCGGCCTGCGCTACAACGAAGTGGCCTTCGACGTGGACGACCACTACATCCGCCCCGGCAACGGCGATGACAGCGGCTCGGTCACCTACCGCGACCTGACCCCGACCCTGGGCGCCAGCTACGCGCTGACCCCGGAACTGAACCTCTACGCCAGCTGGGGCAAGGGCTTCGAGACGCCGACGCTCAACGAGCTGTCCTACTCCGGGTCCGGCGACAGCTTCGGCTTCGACCTGGGCGCGGCCACCAGCCGGCAATACGAAGTGGGCCTCAAGAGCCTGATCGGCGAAGCCACCCGCCTCAACCTGGCGCTGTTCCGCATCGACACCGAGGACGAGCTGGTGGTGGACGCCGCCAGCGGTGGCCGCACCCGCTACCAGAACGCCGCGCGCACCCGGCGCCAGGGGCTGGAGCTGTCCGTGGACAGCGCGCTCGGCGAAACCCTGCACACCCGCCTGGCCTACACCCGCCTCAGCGCCACCTATGACCAGGGCTTCACCAGCGGCGGCCGCGACATCCCCGCCGGCCGCCACCTGCCCGGCGTGCCCGCCACCAGCCTCTGGGGCGAACTGGAATGGCGCCCGCGCGAGGGCATCAGCACCGCGCTGGAGGGTCTCTACCGCAGCAAGCTCTATGTGGAGGACAGCAACAGCGCCCGCCCGGCGCCCGGCTACGCCCTGCTCAACTGGCGCGCCCGCTTCGAGCAGAAACTCGAGCGCCTGACCTTCAGCCAGACCCTGCGCCTGGACAACCTGCTGGACCGCCGCTACGTCGGCTCGGTCATCGTCGGCGACGGCAACCAGCGCTACTACGAACCCGGCCCGGGGCGGGCCTGGTATGTCGCGGCGGGTGTGGAATACGCGTTCGATTGAAGGGTCCGCAATCCGTCGGGTTGCACCCGACCTACGGCCCGAGGGAGTCCACCTGTAGGAGCGAGCTCTGCTCGCGAACACCGTGTCCCGTAGCCCGGGCTTCAGCCCGGTATGAATCGGCCAACCGTTCCGGCCATCGATTCAGGGCCTGAACGCGTGCTGATCCCAAGTCCGCCTGGTGGAGGTAAAAAGCGACCTCCACCCTACACCCCTTGATAGTCGGTGCCACGGCAAGAGCGGGCGAATGAATTCGCCCCAACAAGCCTGCAAGGCATCACGCCAGTGCCGGCTCTTCCAGGCGCATCGGCCGCCATTGGCGCAGCTTGCGGTACAGGGTCGGCACCACGAACAGGGTGAAGAAGGTGCCCACCAGCAGGCCGCCGACTATCACCATGCCGATCTGCCGGCGGCTTTCCGCGCCGGCGCCGGTGGCGATGGCCAGGGGCAGCGAGCCAAGAACCATGGCACCGGTAGTCATGAGGATCGGCCGCAGGCGCTGCACCGAGGCTTCCATCACCGCCTCGTCCAGGCTGCGGCCCTCGCGCAGCAGCTGGTTGGCGAATTCGACGATGAGGATGCCGTGCTTGGTGATCAGGCCGATGAGCGTGACCATGCCCACCTGGGAATAGATGTTCAGGGTGCCGCCGAACAGCTCCAGGGCGAGCAAGGCGCCGGCGATGGAGAGCGGCACGCTGAAGAGGATGATCAGCGGGTCGACGAAGCTTTCGAACTGCGCCGCCAGCACCAGGTAGATGAACACCAGGGCCAGGGCGAACGTCAGCGCCACCCCGGCGCTGGATTCCTTGAAGTCGCGGGAGGTGCCGGTGTAGTCGAACTGGGTCTCCGGCGGCATCACCTCGCGGGCCACGCGCTCCAGGTGGGTCAGCGCCTCGCCCAAGGTGTAGCCGCTGCCGACGTTGGCGCTGAGGGTCACCGCGCGCAGCTGGTTGAAGTGGTTGAGCTCGCGCGGCGCCACCGTCTCCTTCACCTCGATCAGGTTGGAGAGCTGCACCATGCTGTCGTCGCGGCCGCGCACGTACACGCGGTTGAGGTCGTCGGGGTTGCTGCGGTCGACGTTGGCCAGTTGCACCAGCACGTCGTACTGCTCGCCGTTCTGCTTGAAGCGGGTCACCTGGCGGCTGCCGAACAGGCTCTCCAGGCTGCGGCCGATGGTGGCGACGTCGGTGCCTACGGCGGTGGCCTGCTCGCGGTTGACCGTGACCTTGAGCTGCGGGGTGTTGAGCTTGAGGTCGGTGTCGATGCTCTCCAGCCCCGGGTAGTCGCGGATACGCTCCAGCAGCCTGTCCACGTATTGCTGCAGCTCGGCGTATTCCAGGGACGAGCGGATGACGAAGTTCACCGGCTGGTTGCGCGCGCTCTGCCCCAGCGGCGGGCGGTTGACCGGGAAGGCGCGCACGCCGGGGATGTCCTGCAGCTTGGGCAGGAGCTCGTCGCGGATCTCGAATTGGCTGCGGCTGCGCTTGTCCCAGTCCTCCAGCTTCATGAACGACAAGCCCTGGGCCACCGTGGGGAAGCCCACCACCACCATGTAGCGGTTGGTCTCGGGGATGGATTTGTAGGCGTCCTCGAGCATCTTCGCGTAGCGGCTGGTGTACTGCAGGGTGGCGCCGTCCGGGCCGTTGAGGGTGCCGACTATGGTGCCGGTGTCCTCAGTGGGCGCCAGCTCGCTGCGCAGGCCGGTGAACATCCAGGCGCACAGCAGCAACACGCCGACCAGGAAGATGGCGATCAGCACCCAGGCCCGCAGCACCCGCTCCAGCAGGTGGCGGTAGCTGTAGGTGAGGCCGTTGAGGAAGCCTTCGATCAGGTTGTAGACGCGGCCGTGGCGGTGATCGGGCCGGTGCGGCTTGAGCAACTGGCCGCACATCATCGGCGACAGGGTCAGGGCGACGAAGCCGGAAACCAGCACGGCACCTGCCAGGGTCCAGGAGAACTCGGTGAACAGCTTGCCCGAGGTGCCCTGCATGAAGCCGATGGGCGCATAGACGGCGGCCAGGGTCAGGGTCATGGCGATCACCGCGAAGGCGATCTCGCGGCTGCCCTTGAACGCCGCCTGTACCGGCGACAGGCCCGCCTCGATGTGCCGGTGGATGTTCTCCAGCACCACGATGGCGTCGTCCACCACCAGGCCGATGGCCAGGACCATCGCCAGCAGCGTGAGGGTGTTGACCGTGAAGCCCATCAACGCCATCAGCGCGCAGGCGCCGATCAGCGACACCGGGATGGTCACCAGCGGGATCAGCGTCGCCCGCAGCGAGCGCAGGAACAGGAAGATGATCAGCACCACCAGCACCACCGCTTCCCAGATGGTGGCGTAGACGTTGGAGATGGATTCGCGGATGAACAGCGAGTTGTCGTTGGCGATGGCCATCTGCATGCCCTCGGGCAGCAGCTCGCGCACATCCGGCAACGCGGCGTTGAGGCCGTCGGAAATCTCCAGCGGGTTGGCCGTGGCCTGGCGCACCAGGCCGAGGGATACCGCGGGGCGGCCGTTGAAGCGCACCAGCGAGCGCTCGTCGGCGGCGCCGATCTCGGCGTGGCCCACATCGGACAGGCGCAGCAGGTAGCCACGGCGGTCGTCGATGATCAGGTCGTTGAATTCCTCGGGGGTCTTCAGGTCGGTTTCCGAGAGCACGCTGAACTCGCGCTGCACCGACTCGATGCGCCCGGCGGGGATCTCCACGTTCTGCCGGCGCAGGGCATCTTCCACGTCCTGCACGGTGAGGTCGTGGGCGGCGAGCTTCTCCGGGTCCAGCCAGATGCGCATGGCGTAGGTGCGCGCGCCGCGGATCTGCACCTCGGAGACGCCGGGGATGGTCTGCAGGCGGTCCTGCACCACCCGCTCCAGCACGTCGGTGATTTCCATAGCCGAGTGCTGCTCGCTGTAGAAGGCGATCCACACCACCGGCTGGGCATCGGCCTCGACCTTCTGCACTACCGGCTCGTCGATCTCGGTGGGCAGCAGCCCGCGTACCCGGCCAAGGCGGTCGCGCACGTCGTTGGCCGCCTCGTCGGCGTCGGTGCCGAGGCGGAACTGCGCGGTGATCTGGGTGTTCTCGGAGCGGCTGATGGAGGACACGAAGTCCAGCCCCTCGATGCCCGAGAGCACGTCCTCGATGGGCTGCGCCACCTGGGATTCCATGATCTCCGGGCTGGCACCGGGGTAGATGACGTTGACCGTGACGATGGGCACGTCGATGTTCGGGTACTCACGCACCGTCAGGCGCTGGTAGGCCATCAGCCCCAGCAGCACCACCACCAGGGAGAGGACGGTGGCGAATACCGGGCGACGGATGCACAGGTCGGAAAGGGTCATAGCTCACCCCGCGCCACGCTACGCACCTCCTGCCCGGGCCCGGCCTTCTGCCAGCCCGCGGTGATCACCTGCTCGGTGCCCTGCAGGCCCTCGCGCACCTCGGCCTTGCCGCGCTGGCGCTGGCCGATGCGGATCTGCCGGCGCTCCACCTTGCCGTCGACGACGATGGCGACGAACAGTTGCTGGCCCACGGGGATCACCGCTTCCTCGGGAATCAGCAGCGCGTCGGGGCGCTCTTCGAGAATGACCGAAACCTTGACGAACTGGCCGGGCTTGAGGCGGTGGTCGGCGTTGCCGATCTGCGCGCGGATGGCCTGGCTGCGGCCGACTTCGTCCAGGCGCGGGTTGAGGGCGATGATGCGGCCACGGAAGCGTTCACCCAGGTAGGCGTCGACGCTGATTTCCACGGTCTGGCCGACATGCACCTGGGCCACGGCCTTCTGCGGCACGCGGAAATCCACCTTGAGCGGGTCGAGCACCTCCAGGTTGACGATGTCCTGGCCGGGGCTGAGGTAGTCGCCGGTGCTCACCTGGCGCAAGCCGAGGAAACCATCGTAGGGAGCACGGATCTGGGTCTTGTCGAGGCGCGCCTGGGCCAGGGCCAGGCTGGCACGGGCGGCCTGCTGCTGGGACTGCGCCTCGTCCTGGGCCTGGGCGTTGCTGGCACCGCGCTTGAACAGCATCTGCGCGCGCTGATAGCTCTTCTCCGCCAGCTCCAGATTGGCCCGCGCCTGGTCCAGCTCGGCGCGGGCGATGGCATCGTCGAGGCTGACCAGCAGGTCGCCGCCCTTCACTTGCTGCCCTTCCTTGAAGTGCAGGCTGGCCAGGCGCCCTTCGATCTCCGGGCGGATGGTCACCGACTCGTCGGAGCGCAACGAGCCGAAGGTCACCAGCTCATCCCGCACCAGCGCCCGCTGGGGCTCGGCCACCTCCACCAGGGGCGGATTGGCGGCGAAGGCCGGACAGGCGAGCAATCCACACAGCAGCAACGGCCAGGCGCGGCGACGAGCGATCATCAACAGCCTCTTTTCGAGTCGTTCTTGTCGGAAATGAAAAAGTCTACCGGGAGTATCGGCAGAGTTTTGTCAGGGGCACGTAAAGATAGATGCAGTCTGTGACGCTTTGTATCGGGGTTGATGCATTTCGGAGGCGGGCCAGCGTGGGAGCGGTTTCAACCGCGATGCCCGGTACGGGCCTTTATTCGCGAGTAAAAATCCACGTTCTTAGAACGTGCTTTGCTTTTGGCCCCCTAGAAGGGGCGCAATCAGACCTTGGAGCAAGCAGCCGCCGCTCACTTCGGACGTAGGGTGTGCTGCGCGCACCTCGGACTCGCCGGAAGCACCGCGCGGAGGTGCGCACGGCACACCCTACGACACGCGTTCATCCTGCAGGGCTATCAATTCAAATCGTCACAGGCAGAACCGATGACCACGCCCTAAGGACGTGGTTTTCCAAGTTCAAATGAATTCGCTCCCATGACAGAGCAATGCCATCCAGCCCCCGCCATTCAAGGTTCGCGAGCAGAGCTCGCTCCTACGGCTGGAGCACCCTTGCCCTCATCAGCGATGCCTTACTGGCGCATACCCCGCCCGCTCACCAGCAGGCGGATGCAGGCGATGTAGAGGATCACCGTGGTCAGGGTCATCAGGCCGATGGCGATGCCGATGTTGATGTCGGAGACGCCGAGGATGCCGTAGCGGAAGGCGTTGACCATGTGCAGGATGGGGTTGGCCAGGGACACCGTCTGCCAGAACGGCGGCAGCAGGCTGATGGAGTAGAACACCCCGCCCAGGTAGGTCAGCGGCGTCAGCACGAAGGTCGGGACGATGGAGATGTCGTCGAAGTTGCGCGCATACACCGCGTTGATGAAGCCACCCAGGGAGAAGGTGGTGGCGGTCAGCAGCACCACCAGCACGGTCACGCCCAGGTGGTGCACCTGCAGCTTGGTGAAGAACAGCGACAGCAGGGTCACGATCACCCCCACCGCCAGGCCGCGCAGCACGCCGCCGATGGTGTAGCCGAGGAGGATGGTGTGCGGCGAGACCGGCGACACCAGCAGCTCCTCCACCGAACGCTGGAACTTGCTGCCGAAGAAGCTGGAGACCACGTTGCTGTACGAGTTGGTGATCACCGACATCATGATCAGCCCCGGCACGATGTACTCCATGTAGCTGAAGCCGCCCATGTCGCCGATCTGCCGGCCGATCAGGTTGCCGAAGATCACGAAGTACAGGGCCATGGTGATGCCAGGGGGCAGCAGGGTCTGCGGCCAGATGCGGGTGAAGCGGCGGACTTCGCGGTAGACGATGGTGTTGAGGGCGACCAGGTTGGCGCGCAGTTCGGAACTCATACGGCCACCTTCGACAGGTTCTTCTCGACCAGGGACACGAACAGCTCCTCCAGGCGGTTGGTCTTGTTGCGCAGGCTGATCACATCGATGTTCAGCGCCGAGAGCTGGCGGAACAGCTCGGTGATGCCCTGGCTCTTGTCCACCTGCACCTCCAGGGTGTGGTGGTCCACCAGGCGCGCCGGGTAGCCGGCGAGCTGCGGCAGGCTGGTCAGCGAATCCTTGAGGTCGAGCAGGAAGGTCTCCACGTGGAGCTTCTTCAACAGCGACTTCATGCTGGTGTTCTCGACGATGGTGCCGTGGTCGATGATGCCGATGTTGCGGCACAGCTGCTCGGCTTCCTCGAGGTAGTGGGTGGTGAGGATGATGGTTATGCCCTGGGCGTTGAGCCCGGTGAGGAAACTCCACATGGAGCGGCGCAGCTCGATGTCGACGCCGGCGGTGGGCTCGTCGAGGATCAGCAGGCGCGGCTCGTGGACCAGCGCTCGGGCGATCATCAGGCGCCGCTTCATGCCGCCGGACAGCTCGCGGGACGCCGCGTCACGCTTGTCCCACAGGCCCAGCTGGGTGAGGTACTGCTCGGCGCGCTCCTTGGCGATCTTCGCCGGGATGCCGTAGTAGCCAGCCTGGGTCACGACTATGTCGAAGACCTTCTCGAACTGGTTGAAGTTGAACTCCTGGGGCACCACGCCGAGGCAGCGCTTGAGCGCGTAGGGCGATTTGTCGAGGTCGTTGCCGAAGACATTGACCGTGCCGCTGGTCTTGTTCACCAGGGTGGAGAGGATGCCGATGGTGGTGGACTTGCCGGCGCCGTTGGGGCCCAGCAGTGCGAAGAAATCGCCTTCGGCCACTTCCAGGTCGATGCCCTTGAGGGCCTGGAAGCCGTTGCCGTAGGTCTTGGTCAGCTGCCGGATGGACAGAGCAGATGTCATGACGTGCCTTTGTGCAAATAGATGGAAATTCGTCTTGATGGCTGCAAACGCAACCATCAAGCCGCTTGATGGGTTGAGCCTAGCATCAGGTCAGGGCGGTCATCACCGCCTTGCGGTAGGCCGGGCGCTCCTTGAGGCGGCCGTACCAGGCCTCCAGGGCCGGCAGCTCGGGGCGCTGGATGGGCATCTCGAACCAGGCATAGATGAAGCTGCCCAGGGGAATGTCACCCATGGCGAAATGCTCGCCGGAGAGGAATGGCTGCTCGGCCAGGGCCCGCTCGGGCATCGCCAGCAGCTCGCTGCAACGGGCCAGGGCGGCGGCGATCTTCGCCGGGTCGCGTTCCGCCGGCGGCGTACGCAGGGTGCCCCAGAACAGGTCGCGGAACACCGGGGCGAAGGCCGAGGTGGTCCAGTCCATCCACTTGTCGCCCCGGGCACGCAGCACCGGGTCTTCAGGGTAGAGACGGCCCGCAGCATAACGCGCGGCCAGGTAGCGGACGATGGCGTTGGACTCCCAGAGCACCAGCTCGCCATCCTCGATCAGCGGCACCAGGCCGTTGGGGTTCCTGGCCCGGTACTCGGGGTCGTTGACCAGGCCGAAGGCGCCTCCGGCATCGATCGCCTCGAAGGCGATGCCGGCCTCTTCGGCGGCCCAGAGCGCCTTTCTCACATTGGACGAATTCTTGCGGCCCCAGATCTTCAGCATCTGTGATTGTCCTGACTTTTCTTGAGGCGTCGATTCTAGAGGCAAATCCCCCCACCCTGGCCAAGGATTTGCGTTGATAACGCATATCGACCGGAGCGGGGTGGCGGATGGGCGAATGCGTGCTTAGGCCCAACATGGCGGAGTCGGACCAGGCTCCGTTGGGCCTCGCTGCGCTCGGCACCCACCTACGGCGCTTTTACGGCGGCAGCCTCGGCGTGGAGGTCACCGCTCATGAAGGCCGCATCGGCCTCGAACAGGTGCGGGTAGACCTGTTCCAGGTGACCGAAGAACAGCGCCTCCGGCAGGTCATCGAACTGGCCGTGGTCGGCGAGGTATTCCATGTAGCGCTCGCCCTGGCGGTTGAAGGGATGGAAGACGCTGTCGGTCGCGCCGTCGAACTCCAGCGGCGCAACGTCGAACAGCCGGCACAGCTCCAGGTTGAAAGCCGGCGTCGCCTTGACCCAGCGCCAATCGAGGTACAGCTCGGTGTAGCCGTGCATGGCGAACACCTCGCTCTTCAGCAGCTGCAGCAGGCGCGGGGTGGCGAGGTGGTTGCGTACATCGGCCAGGCCGATGCGCGCCGGAATGCCGCAATGCCGCGCACAGGCCGCGAGGAGGATGGCCTTGGGCACGCAGTACGACTCGCCCACCGCCAGGGCGGTGCTGGCCCTGAGCGACTCGGGGTCGCGGCTGAAGGCATAGGGGTTGTAGCGGATGGAGTCGCGCACGGCGTAGTACAGACTGACTGCCCGGTCACGCGGTTGCGCGCTCCCGCCGCAGTTTCGCGAGGCGAACTCAACCACCAGGGGGTGGTCACTATCAACGAAGCGACCGGATCGCAGGTAAGGCTGCATGGCATCTCTCCTCGGTGAACCGTTCCCAGTCTAGGGGCGGCCCCGACGCCCGCCTAACGACGATCCGGCCAAGCTCACTGCCCATGTCGCCACCTTCCATGGCGACGACTACGCTCGTGACGGTCGTGCCCTTACCGCACCGTCATCAAGGAGGATCACACATGGTGTTCGTCTGGTTGCTCGTTCTGGTCCTGGGGTCGCCTGGCTGGCGCACCGCCGTACCGCCCCCCTGCCCGCCCTCGGCGCGGTGGCCCTGTACCTCCTGGCCATGGGGGTGTTCAGCCACTCGCCCGGCTGGTTGCTGGCGATCCTCTGGGTCCTGTGGCTGGCGGTCGCCCTGCCCCTGGCCCTGCCAGAGATGCGCCGCAAGCTGATCACCGCTCCACTGTTCTCCTGGTTCCAGCGCGTGCTGCCGCCCATGTCGGAGACCGAGCGCGACGCCATCGAGGCCGGCACCGTGTGGTGGGACGGCGAACTGTTCAGCGGCCGCCCCGACTGGAACAAGCTGCTCGACTACCCGCGCCCGGCACTCACCGCCGAAGAGCAGGCCTTCATCGACGGCCCCACCGAAGAACTCTGCGCCATGGTCAGCGACTGGGACATCGGCCAGCGCATGGACCTGCCCCAGGAAGCCTGGGAACACATCAAGGCCAACGGCTTCTTCGCCCTGATCATTCCCAAGGAATACGGCGGCAAGGGCTTCTCTGCCTACGCCCACTCCCAGGTGGCCATGAAGCTGGCCACCCGCAGCGGCGACCTCGCCTCCACCGTGATGGTGCCCAACTCCCTCGGCCCGGCCGAACTGCTGCTGCACTACGGCACCGACGAGCAGCGCCAGCACTACCTGCCGCGCCTGGCCCGTGGTGAAGACATCCCCTGCTTCGCCCTCACCGGCCCGCTGGCCGGCTCCGACGCCGGCGCCATGCCCGACGTCGGCATCATCTGCAAGGGCCAGTGGGAGGGTGAAGAAGTGATCGGCCTGCGCCTGACCTGGGAGAAGCGCTACATCACCCTGGGCCCGGTGGCCACCCTGCTCGGCCTGGCCTTCAAGGCCTACGACCCCGAGCACCTGCTGGGTGACGAGGAAGACCTCGGCATCAGCCTGGCGCTGGTCCCCACCGACACCCCCGGGGTGGAAATCGGCCGCCGCCACCTGCCCCTGGGCGCCGCCTTCATGAACGGCCCCAACTCCGGCAAGGACGTGTTCGTGCCGCTGGACTACCTGATCGGCGGCCAGCCCATGCTCGGCAAGGGCTGGATGATGCTGATGAACTGCCTCTCCGTCGGCCGCTCCATCTCCCTGCCGGCGGTGGGCACCGGCGCCGCCAAGTACACCAGCCTGGTCACCGGCCAGTACACCCGCGTGCGCGAGCAGTTCAACGTGCCGCTGTCGGCCTTCGAAGGTATCCAGGAAGCCATGGCGCGCATCGGCGGCAATGCCTGGATGATGGACGCCGCGCGCATGCTCACCGCCAACGCGGTGGACCTGGGCGAGAAGCCCTCGGTGCTCTCGGCCATCCTCAAGTACCACCTCACCGAACGCGGCCGCGAGTGCATCGGCCACGCCATGGACGTGCACGGTGGCAAGGGCATCATCATGGGCCCGAACAACTACCTGGGCCGCTCCTGGCAGGGCGCGCCGATCTTCATCACCGTGGAAGGCGCCAACATCCTTTCGCGCAACCTGATGATCTTCGGCCAGGGCGCCATCCGCTGCCATCCGTTCGTGCTCAAGGAAATGGCCCTCGCCGGCCGCGAGGACCACGACCGTGCCCTGGAAGAGTTCGACGACCTGCTGATGCAGCACATCGGCTTCGCCGTCAGCAACGCCGCCAGTACCCTGCTGCTGGGCCTGACTTTCGGCCAGCTCGGCAGCGCCCCCGGCGATCGCCTGGCCCAGGGCTACTTCCGCAGCCTCAACCGCCTGGCCGCCGCCTTCGCCCTGCTCGCCGACTTCAGCATGATGCTGCTGGGCGGCGAGCTGAAGCGCCGCGAACGCCTCTCGGCGCGCCTGGGCGATGTTCTCAGCCACCTCTACCTGGGTTCCGCCGCGCTCAAGCGCTACCACGACCTGGACAGCCCCGAGCACCTGCGCCCGCTGCTGCGCTGGGCCCTGGAGGAAAGCCTGGGCAAGGCCGAGGACGCCCTCGCCGGCCTGCTGGCCAACTTCCCCAACCGCATCTTCGGCTGCCTGCTCGGCGTGCTGGTGTTCCCCTTCGGCCGCCGCCACAAGGGGCCGTCGGATGAACTCGATGCGGAAATCGCCGCCATCATCGGCCGCGACCGTGGCGACCCGGCGCTGGAAAACCTGCTCGCCGGCTGCTTCCGCCCACAGGCCGAAAACGACCCGGTCGGCGCACTGCAGCACGCCGTCGACGCCCTGGCCGCCGTACAGCCGCTGCAGAAGAAGCTGCACAAGGCCGTCAAGGAAGGCCAGGTGAAACCCGCAGCCGGCGAGAACCTGATCGACGCCGCCCTGGCCGCCGGCGTGGTCGACGCCAGCGAGGCCCAGCGCCTGCGCGCCGCCGAAGTGGCGCGGCGCAAGGTGATCGACGTCGACGACTACGCCAAGGAAGAGCTGCTGCTCAACGAAGGCCAGGTCCGCTAGGGCCACCACCCGGCCCGGCGGGCGGGACAGCGGGCGCGGAGCGACTTATACTCCGCGCCCGTTTCCATTCCGCTCCAGGACCCACGCCATGGCCAATCCCTACCTCGACCACCACCTCGCCCTGCTCGCCCACCTGCGCGGCATCCTGGTCGCCCTGGGCGAAGCCGAGCAGGTTCCCGAAGAGAACCACGCCCTCTTCGTCGAACGCTTCGAAGAGCTGATGAGCGAACTGCCGCGCGACCCCGAGGCCAGCCTCTACCTGGGCCAGGACCTGATCAGCCAGGTGTTCCACCGCTACCCGCAGATCGCCCACCTGGTCCCCCGCGACCTGCTGTGGTTCTTCGGCGGCGACTGCCTGCACTTCATGCCCGACGAAGAAATCGCCCTGTTCCAGCGCCTCGACGAACGCCGCTTCGAAGCCGAAGAGAACGACGAGCCCTTCGACTGGAACCAGGAAAAGCAATTCCTCGCCCTGCCCGACGAAAGCGGCAAGCACTGAGCCCCCTCTGCCCGGGCCGGTTCAACCGGCCCGGTGCGCCCCCCGCAACGCCACGATCGCCTCGACCATCGACTGCATGATCGCCGCGCGGCCATAGCGCTGCGTCGAGCGCCCCCTTAGGGTCGCAACTTTCCCGATGCTATGCTGCCGAAAGCCAGGGCCATGCCCGCCCATGCCCTCTCGTCGACAGCCTTGCCGCCCTGGATCCAGCCCCGATGACCGATGAAGCGCCCCGCTCGCCAACCGGCACGCCGAGCCCGCAATTCCTGCCCAGCAGCGGCGAGCTGGGCCGGCTGATCAACACCCATGACTGGACGGCGACGCCCCTTGGGCCCATCGAGGCCTGGCCGCAAAGCCTGAAGACCGTCACCGGCATGCTGTTGCTCTCGCCGGTGCCCATCGTGCTGCTGTGGGGCGAGACCGGCACCATGATCTACAACGACGCCTATTCGGTGTTCGCCGGCGGGCGCCACCCGCAGTTGCTGGGCTCCGAGGTGCGCCAGGGCTGGCCCGAGGTCGCCGACTTCAACGACAACGTGATGAAGGTCGGCCTGGCCGGCGGCACCCTCGCCTACAAGGACCAGGAGCTCACCCTGCACCGCAACGGCCGCCCCGAATCGGTGTGGATGAACCTCGACTACTCACCCGTGCTGGACGAGAGCGGCCACCCCGCCGGGGTCATCGCCATCGTCGTCGAAACCACCGAGCGGGTCCGCGCCGAGCGCCACATGCAGGCCGAGCGCAGCCGCCTGCAGAGCCTGTTCGAACAGGCCCCGGGACTGATGGCGCTGCTCGCCGGGCCGGACTACGTGTTCGAGCTGGCCAACCCCGTCTACCGTCGCCTGGTGGGCGACCGCGACCTGATCGGCCGCCCCCTGCGCGAGGCCCTGCCGGAGGTGGAGCGACAAGGTTTCATCGAGCTACTCGACCAGGTCCGCACCAGCGGCAAGGCCTATGTCGGCACCGGCGTGCACGTCATGCTGCAGCGCGAACCCGGCGGCATAGAGGAAGAGCGCGTGCTCGACTTCGTCTACCAGCCGGTGGTGGATGGCCAGGGCCGGGTCACCGCCATCTTCGTCGAGGGCCAGGACATCACCGAACGCGCCGCCGCCGAGGCCCGCGTGCGCGAGAGCGAGGAGCGCTTCCGCGCGCTGGTCAACGCCTCCTCCGACATGCTCTTTCGCATGGACCCGCACTGGACCGAAATGCGCCGCCTCGACGGCAAGGGCCTGATCGCCGACCTTCGCCGCCCCACCGCCAACTGGCTGCAGGACTACATCCCCGCCGAGGACCAGCCCCGGGTACGCGCGGCCATCGACCAGGCCGTACGCACCAAAGGCATATTCCAGCTGGAGCACCGCGTGTACCTGCTCGATGGCAGCCTGGGCTGGACCTTCTCCCGTGCCGTGCCCTTGCTGGATGCCGACGGCGAGATCAGCGAATGGTTCGGTGCCGCCAGCGACATGACCGGGCGCCACCTGGCCGAGGACGCCCTGCGCGAGAATGAGGCGCGGCTGCTGTTCCTCGACGCCCTCGGCAAGGAAACCTCCCGCAGCGTCGATGCCGACCAGATCCTCGCCATCACCACCCGCATGCTCGGCGAGCACCTGGGCGTGGCCGTCTGCGCCTACGCCGACATGGACCCCGACGGCGACGGCTTCACCATCCGCGGCGACTGGGCCGCCCCGGGCAGCCAGAGCATCGTCGGCCACTATCACCTTTCCGATTTCGGCCAGTTGGCGGTGCAGCGCCTCGGCGCCGGGCTGCCCCTGGTGCTGGACGACAACCGTGGCCAACTGGCGCCCGCAGAGGCCGCCACCTACCTCGCCATCGGCCTGGCGGCGACCCTCTGCCTGCCCCTGGTCAAGGGCGGCCGGCTCACCGCACTGATGGCCATCCACGACAGCCGCCCACGCAACTGGACGCACAAGGAGCTGGCCTTGCTCACCGAGGTGACCGAGCGCTCCTGGGCCCACATCGAACGGGTGCGCTCGGAGGCCGAGGCCCGCGAGGGCGAGCGCCGCTTCCGCGAGGAGCTGGAAGCCAAGGTGGCCGAACGCACCGCCGCCCTGGCCCAGAGCGAAGCCAACATCCGCGCCATCTTCGAAACCTCGCACCTCTACCAGGGGCTGATCGCCGCCAGTGGCGAAGTGCTGCACTTCAACGCCACCGCCCTGGCGGGTATCGACGCCAGCCTGGAACAGGTGGCCGGCAAGCCCTTCTGGGAAACCCCCTGGTTCACCCGCACGCCCGGCATGCCCGAGGTGATCCGCGCGGCGGTGCAACGGGTCGCCGCCGGCGCCACCGAGAACCTCGGCATGGCCCTGGACCTGCCCGGCGGCACCAGGCTGTTCGACTTCTCCCTGCGGCCGGTGCTCAACGAAACCGGCGAGGTGGTCGCCATGGTGCCCGAAGCGGTGGAGAAAACCGCCCGGGTCAAGGCCGAGCAGGCCCTGCAGCAGGTGCAGAAGATGGAGGCCATCGGCAGCCTCACCGGCGGCATCGCCCACGACTTCAACAACCTGCTGATGGCGGTGCTCGGCAGCCTCGAACTGCTGCGCCGGCGCATGCCCCAGGAGGCGCCGCTGCTGCGCCTGGTGGACAACGCCCGCACCGCCGCCGAACGCGGTGCCTCGCTGACCACACGCATGCTCGCCTTCGCCCGGCGCCAGGACCTGCGCCGCGAACTCATCGACCTGCGCCAGCTGGTGGAGGACATGACCGAGCTGCTGCAGAGCGCCCTGGGCTCAACCATCGCCGTCGAGACCCTCTTCCCGCTGCAGCTGCCGGCGGTGGAGACCGACCCCAACCAGCTGGAATCCGCCCTGCTCAACCTCGCCGTCAACGCCCGCGACGCCATGGGCGGCGAAGGCCGCATCGTCATCGCCGCCCGCGAGGAGGCGGTGCCCCTGGGCGACAGCGGGCTACGGCCCGGGCGCTACGTGTGCCTGGCCGTCACCGACATGGGCGAAGGCATGGATGAAGCCACGCTCAAGCGCGCCACCGAGCCCTTCTTCACCACCAAGGGCATCGGCAAGGGCACCGGGCTCGGGCTGTCCATGGTCCACGGTTTCGCCGAGCAGTCCGACGGCGTGCTGCGCCTGCACAGCACGCCACGGCGCGGCACCACGGCGGAGATCTGGCTGCCCGCGCAAGAGGCGCTGCACGGCGAGCCCCCGGTGCGGCAGGTCACGGTGTTGGCACCGGCCGGTGCCTCGACAGCGCCGGGCCTGGCGATTCTCGCGGTGGACGACGACGACCTGGTGCTGACCAACACCGCCGAGATGCTGGAGGACCTCGGCCACCACGTGGCCGTCGCCCACTCCGCCAAGGAAGCCCTGGACCTGCTCGAGCGCGAGCGCTACGACCTGCTGGTGACCGACCATGCGATGCCCTACATGACCGGCGCGCAGCTGGCACTGGAGGTTCGCGCGCGCCACCCCGGGCTGCCGGTGCTGATGGTGTCCGGCTACGCCGAGCTGCCCACCGGGGTGCGCCTGGACCTGCCGCGCCTGTCCAAGCCCTTCACCCAGCGCCAGCTCGCCGAAGCGGTGGACGGCATCGCCGGGCTCGCCGCCAGGCGCGGTTGAGGGACGACGCTTCGTCCGGGCGCCGGACGGCGCTACCACCCAACGAAGCGGCGCCTTACCATGGCGCCCCCACCCGGCACCGGATGCCGGGCCCGATCGACCTGCCAGGACCCAAGATGCTGTTCGTCGTGATGCTCGGAGGCAAGCACCCCCGGGCCAAGATCGAAGTCCATGACGTGGTGTTCGCCTTCGCCGACGCCATCGAAGACACCCACCCGCAATTGCGCCACGAATGGTTCGGCAGCCCCGCCGGCCTGCACATCGACTCGTGGATGGCCATCGAAGGCGTCGACGGCTACCGCGTCAGCCTCGGCAATGCCGCCCCCGCTGCCGGTGCGCCTCGCCTGTTCTTCCTCAACCTCGGCGGCTACGAGCCGGGCGCCTTCGGCGAAGCCCATCGCTACCTGCTGGTGGTGGCGCGGGACAAGGCCGAGGCCAAGGAAAAGGGCAAGCGGCGCATGCTCGCCGGCTGGGACAAACCCCACACCGACGCCCTGCTGGACGTCGACGACTGCGTTCCCATCGACCAGGTGGACGGCCGCTACGTGCAACTGGTGGAAGGCGAGCACCGCGGCATCACCCAGCGCAGCGACTACGTGATCCTCTCCTGAGCACGCCCCGCAGGCGGCCGGCCCTTGCGCCGCCTGCGGAGCAACTATGCTGAACCCCGTGAAACCTGGCCACTCAAAGGAAACGAGGGCGGATCGCGGCATCGACCGGCGCCGATGCAACCCCGCGAATCCTGACGGCCGGGCACGGGCGGCCGAACGGATGACAGGGCTGCTCCGAGGAAGGCAAACCGTTAGACTGCCATCACTTAGCCAGCACCTGGGCCATGGAATGACCGCAGCACCTGCCTACATCACGCCGGACCAGCTTTGCGTCGGCCTCTACATCCAGCTCGAACTGGGCTGGTGGGAGCACGATTTCACCTTCAGCAACTTCAAGATCAAGGACGAGGGGCAGATCAAGGCCCTGCGCGACCTCGGCCTCAAGCGCCTGCGCTACGACCCGGCGCGCAGCGATTGCGAGCCCCTGGAGCTGGAACCCGACGCGCCGCACCCGCCGGAACCCGAGGAAGCACCAGCGCCCAGCCCCGAGGACATCGCCCGCCAGGAGCGGGTGGTCAAGCTCAGCAAGCTGCGCAAGCGCCTGGCGGAGGTGGACCGCAAGTTCATCCTCGCCAGCCAGCAGGTCAAGCAGCTCAACCAGACCCTGCGCAGCCAGCCCGAGGAGGCCCTCAAGCAGGCCGGCCAGGTGGTCGGCGACCTGGTGGCGTCGGTGCTCGGCGAAGACGGCGCCGCTCTGCACAGCATCAACGGCAAGCCCGCCGAAGACGCCTACTTCCATTCGCTGAACGTCACCGTGCTCTCGGTCATGCTCGGCCGCCAGCTCGGCTACGACAGCGAGGCCTGCCACAGCCTCGGCCTCGGCGCCCTGCTCCACGACATGGGCAAGATGGACGTGCCCAGCAAGGTGCTGCTCAAGCCCGAACCCCTGACCCGCCCCGAGCAGCAGCTGCTGCAGATGCACACCGAATTCGGCCTGCGCCGCAGCCAGCAGCTGATGCTCGATGACGAGGTGCAGCGGATCATCCACGAGCACCACGAGTACTGCGACGGCAGCGGCTACCCCAAGCAGCTGCACGAGGCGAGCATCGGCCGCCTGAGCCGGGTGGTGAGCATCACCAACCACTTCGACAACCTGTGCAACCCGCTCAACCCACGCGACGGCCTCAGCCCCCATGAGGCCCTGTCGCGCATGTACGGGCAGTACCGCCAGCGCTTCGACGAGGTGATGCTCAAGGCCTTCATCCGCTGCATGGGCGTCTACCCGCCGGGCAGCCTGGTGCAGCTGCAGGACGATCGCTACGGCCTGGTGCTGGGCATGCACCCGACCCTGCCGCTGAAGCCGACGCTGATCCTCTTCGACCCCAAGGTGCCGAAGGAAGAAGCGCTGATCGTCAACCTCGAGCACGAGCCCTCGATCACCATCGCCCGCAGCGTGCGCCCCGGGCAGGTGCCAGCGGATGCGCTGGAATACCTCGACCCGCGGCAGCAGGTGACCTACTACGTGGACCCGCGCACCCGGGGCTGAAAAATACCTGCGCTCGGTGATGCTGCGTAAAAACAGCCTCGGAGCGCTCGGTTACGGCCGGTCGGGCGAAATTCCGCCTAGATCACCCCACGTGTGCCCCTGTAATGGCGGACTCCCGCCACTACAAGCCCCCTGCCTGACGGCATGACCCGCACAGCGCCTGGCCTGAAGCCGCCAGGCACGCTCCTTGCTCTATTGGCCGCCCACGGTGGCGAACAGCCACCGCATGCAGGGCGCCGAGGCGCCTGACCGGGGCGCCGCACACGCCCCGGCCACGAGAATGCATGGCCGCCAGCCCAGGAAGACGAACCATCCGAGCGCCACCGAGCCAGCGGGGTTCGTCACTCCGCGTGCCCCCGGGGCGGCAGGCCATGCTCGAAATCTGGACGGTTGGTAAATGAAGAAACTACTGCTGGCGCTCCTGTGCCTGAGCGTCATGGGCTGCTCCCAGCCCGATTCCTCCGAGAAACCCCTGGACGTGCTGCTGATCGGCGGCGGCATCATGAGCGCCAGCCTCGGCACCTACCTGCACGAGCTCGAACCCGAGTGGAAGATCGAAACCTTCGAGCGCCTGGACCAGGTCGCCGAGGAGAGCTCCAACGCCCTGAACAACGCCGGCACCGGCCACTCCGCCTTCTGCGAGCTGAACTACACCCCCGAGACCGCCGATGGCGGCATCGACATCAGCAAGGCCGTGGCGATCAACGAATCCTTCGAGATCTCCAAGCAGTTCTGGGCTTACCAGATCGACCAGGGCGTGCTGAAGAACCCGCACTCCTTCATCAACACCGTGCCGCACATGAGCTTCGTCTGGGGTGACGACAACGTCGCCTACCTGAAGAAGCGCCACGCGGCCTTGCAGCACAGCCCGCTGTTCCGCGGCATGGAGTACAGCGAGGACCACGCGCAGATCGCCCAGTGGGTACCGCTGGTGATGGAGAACCGCGCCCAGGACCAGAAGATCGCCGCCACCCGCATGCCCATCGGCACCGACGTGAACTTCGGCGAGATCACCCGCCAGCTGTTCGGCTCGCTGTCCGAGTCGCCCACCTTCAAGCTCAACCTCAGCCATGAAGTGCGCGACATCGTGCGCAACGAAGACGGCACCTGGAAAGTCGTGGTCGCCGACCTGGCCAAGGGCGGCGAGGAGCGCGCGGTCAACGCCCGCTTCGTGTTCATCGGCGCCGGCGGCGGCGCCCTCAAGCTGCTGCAGAAATCCGCCATCCCCGAAGCGGACGGCTACGCCGGCTTCCCGGTGGGCGGCTCGTTCCTGATGACCCGCAACCAGGACATCGTCGCGCGCCACCACGCCAAGCTCTACGGCAAGGCTTCGGTCGGCTCGCCGCCCATGTCCGTGCCGCACCTGGACACCCGCGTGGTCGATGGCCAGGAGGTGCTGCTGTTCGGCCCCTTCGCCACCTTCTCCACCAAGTTCCTCAAGAATGGCTCGCACATGGACATGTTCAGCGCCATCACCACCGACAACATCGGCCCGATGACCAATGCCGGCATCGACAACATGGACCTCAGCCAGTACCTGATCGGCCAGCTGATGCTCAGCCAGGATGACCGCATGGCCGCCCTGCGCGAGTACTTCCCCGATGCCCAGGACGCCGACTGGGAACTGATCCAGGCCGGCCAGCGCGTGCAGGTGATCAAGAAGGACGCCGAGAAAGGCGGCGTGCTGCAGTTCGGCACCGAAGTGGTCAGCGCCGCCGACGGTTCCATCGCCGCGCTGCTGGGTGCCTCCCCGGGTGCCTCCACCGCCGCGCCGATCATGCTCAGCGTGCTGGAAAAGACCTTCCCCGAGAAGATGAAAAGCGATGCCTGGCAGGCCCGCCTGAAGGCGATCATCCCCTCCTACGGCCGCAAGCTGAACGACGACGTCGAGCTGACCAACGCCACCCGCGCCTGGAGCCACGAGCGCCTGCAGCTGGACTTCATTCCCGTCCAGCCCGAGGCCGCCCCGGCCGCCACCGCCGAGTGATGCAAGCGCCCCACCCTCACGGGTGGGGCGTCTCCCCTTGCGGGAGCCCATTCATTCGCGAATGGGCTACCTGGCCATTCGCAGCCGAGTGCCTGCGCAAGGTCTTTCGCGGTTGAAACCGCTCCCACACCTAACGGGAAGCCCTCACCCCTTGAGCGGCAACTCCTTCCCGCCAACGCCCTCGCCTATCACCAGGTAATGCCCGCCCGCCACATGGTGCAGGGTGCGCAGGTCGTCATGCCCCTCGAAGTTCCAGCGGCCCTCGCTGAACACCCGTGCATCAGCCCAGGCGGCCACCACTTCGCCTAGGAACAGGTCGTAGCGCTCCTGGATGTGCGGCTCGGGCAGCAGGCGGCATTCCAGCCAGGCCACACAGCCCTCCACCAGCGGTGCCTCGACCTGCTCGCCGGAAAAGGTGGCGATGCCATAGGCGTCGAACTTGTCGTGCCCCGCCTCGTCCAGGGTCTGCCCGGAGCTGGAGCCGACCGTCTGCACCAGGTCGACCTGGTGACGCGCCGGCACGTTGAGCACGAAGCTGCCGGAGGCTTCCAGCAGGCGGCGGGTCCAGGTGGATTTGTCGAGCACCACCGAGACCTTGAGCGGCTCGAAATCCAGGGCCATGGCCCAGGCCGCCGCCATGACATTGCGCTTGCCGCCATGGGCCGCGCTGACCAGCACGGTGGGGCCGTGGTTGATCAGGCGATAGGCCTTGGCCAGGGGAACGGGGCGGCGGTGATCGGCGGACATGGCAAGGCTCCGGAAGGCTGCGAAACGGGACGGCGCAGCCTGCACCAGCGCGGCGCTTCAGGGCAAGCCCGGCGAGGCCGGATCACCAACGCAGCCAGCGGGGCCCCAGCAGCCAGCCGGCGAAGGTCGGCAGCGCCATGCCGAGCACGTACCAGACACCCCAGAACGGCACCGCCATCTCCGGGCAGTGCAGGCAATAGACCAGGGTCGCCAACGCCCCCGCGAGCAGGCCGCCAGCCGCCCCGGCCAGGCGCAACCGGGTGGGTGCCAGGCCACGGATGGCCCAGAGCACCGCGATGAACGCCGGCACCGAGAGCAAGGCGATGTTCAACGGACAGGTGCGCCAGGTAGTGCCCAGCACCTGCGCCAACCGGTCCCCGGCGGGCAGTGCCGCCAACAGCACCAGGCTCGCACCCCAAACCAGCGCCACGGGCACGCCGATGGCCGCCCAGCGCGCGCCCACCGCCACGCCCGGCCTCGCCAGCCGGCCGCTGGCCCAGAGTGCCCCCAGCACCAGGGCCGCCGGCAACGCCACCTTGGCCCAGAACAGCGGAGTGGCGGCCACCTCGGCCAGGTCCTTGCGCACGCCGAACAGGCAGGCCATCAGCAGCAATGCGCCCAGCAGGCCGCAGAACAGCGCCAGGGCGAAACGCCGCGCCGAAGGCGCCCGTGGCGGGGCCGGGTTGCCGGCAGCGAGCATGGAAATCAGGTCATCGGTCTTCATCGCTTACCTCGAATCATGTCCGCCAGGGCCTTGAGCCCGCGGTGTATGCCGACCTTGACGGCAGAGCTGGAAAGCCCGGTGAGCTGCGCGGTTTCCTCCACCGAGAGGCCCTCCAGCTTCACGTGGATGATCGGCAGCCGCTGCTTGTCGGGCAGTTGCTCGAGCAGGCGGCCCAGATCACGGCTGGCCTCGCCTGGCTGCGCGTCGGCCTCATCGAACAGGTCGTCCTCGTCCAGCGGGTCGTGCAGCGCCTCGCGCCGACCCCGAGCGCGGAAATAGTCGGCCAGCTTGTAGCGCGCGATGGCCTGCACCCAGGCCGTCACCGGCTGGTCGGCGCGGTAGGTGTGGCGAGCGTTGTGCACGGCCAGCAACACCTCCTGCACCAGGTCCTCGCAATCACTCGGCTGCTGCAGGCGACGCATCAGGAAGGCCCGCAGATGGGCGCCGAGCCGGCCGAGGAACTCCCGGTACGCGGCCGCCTCACCCGCCAGCCCCTTGAGCAGCAGGGCCTGCAATCCGGCTTCCCGTGCTTCGAGCGCCTCTTGGTCACTAGTTCGCTTCATCGACCGCCCTGGTTACACACCGGATGAAATTTTCCCGCCACCGGCACCTGCCGGGGTTCGGGCGACACACGTTAGGGCGCGGCGAAAAAAATCTCAAAAAATTTTCAGTGGGCTGTAACCGAATGCCCGGTGCCGGCGAATTACCCATCGAGCCACCGGTGAAAGGCCGGTCGCCACCCTCAACGGACATTGGAGATACGACATGAACAACATCGCTCTCACCGCCGCTGCCCTGGCCCTCGCCACCCTCGCCGGCGGTGCCGTCGCCGCCGACGCCAAGCCCGGCGCCATGGAGAAGTGCTACGGCGTGGCCATGGCCGGGCAGAACGATTGCAAGGCCGGCGCCGGCACCAGCTGCGCGGGCACCTCGAAAAAGGACTACCAGGGCGACGCCTGGAAGAACGTCCCGGCCGGCACCTGCACCTCGATCAAGACGCCCAACGGCATGGGCTCGCTGACCCCGATCAAGTCCTGATCGCCGGCCGTCGACCATGGAACGCCATGCGCCGCTGGGCGCCGGACTGGGCCTCAAGCCCGAGCACTACGAACAGGCTCACGCCTGCACGGCGCCGGGGCTGTGGTTCGAGGTGCACCCGGAGAACTACATGGTCGACGGCGGCCCGCGCCTGGACTGGCTGCAAGCCATAGGCGCGCGCCACCCGCTGTCGCTGCACGGGGTTTCGCTGTCCCTGGCAGCGGACTGCCCGCCCGACCCGGACCACCTGAGGCGCCTGCGCGCCCTGGCCGGTCGGGTACAGCCGGCCCTGGTCTCCGAGCACCTCGCCTGGTCCACCTGGCGCGGCGTCTACAACCCGGACCTGCTGCCCTTCCCCCGCACCGAGGCGGCACTGGCGCGCATCACCAACAACATCGCCCGCACCCAGGACGCCCTGGGGCGGCGCATCGCCATCGAAAACCCCAGCCACTACCTGCGCATGAACGGCCACGAACGCCAGGAGATCGACTTCCTCGCCGAACTGAGCCGGCGCAGCGGTTGCGGATTGCTGCTGGACCTGAACAACGTGCAGGTCAGCGCGCACAATCTGGACTTCGACCCGGGCGCCTACGTGGACGCCTTCCCCGCCGAGGCCATCCTTGAACTGCACCTCGCCGGGCACAGCCGCGACGAAGGCGGCAGCGGGCTGCTGGTGGACTCCCACGACGCCCCCATCGACGCCGCGGTCTGGGCACTGTATCGGCGCCTGATCGCCCGCATCGGCCCGCGCCCGACCCTGATCGAACGCGACGACCGCATCCCCCCCTTCACCGAATTGCTGGCCGAGCGCGACACCGCCCAGGCCGTGCTGGACGGCCTGGAGCCACGGCCATGAGCCTCGCCCTCGGCGCCTTCCAGGACGCCTTCATCGACGCCGCCCGTGGCAACCCCGGGGCACCGGACAGCGCAGAGCGGCGGCTGGTGGCCGAGCTCGCCGGCCAGGCCGGTTTCGACCTCTACCGCAACACGCTGATGAAGGGCTGCGTGGATGCGCTGCGGGCCAACTTCCCGGCAGTGGAGCGCCTGGTGGGCGCCGACTGGTTCGGCGCGGCGGCGGCGTTGCATGTGCGCCAGTCGCCCCCGGCCTCGGTGCAGTTGCTCGACTACGGCCTTGGCTTCGCTGACTTCCTCGATGCCTTCGAGCCGGCCCGCGATCTGCCCTACCTGGGCGCGGTGGCGCGGCTGGACCGGCTCTGGGTCGAGGTGTTCGCCGCAGCGGAGCGGCCGTCTCTCGCGCTCGGCGCCATCGCCGACCTCGGCCCCGAGGCGCTGGGCGCCCTGTGCCTGCGCCCACGACCGGCACTGCGCTGGCTCTGGTGCGCCGACATGCCGGCCTACAGCATCTGGCGCCACCAGCGCGAGGAGCGGCCCCTGCCCGACAGCCTGGAATGGCACGGCGAAGGCGCCCTGCTCGGCCGCAGCGGCGGCCAGGTGACCTGGCAGCCCCTGGGCCCGGGCGGCTGCGCCTTCCTCGACGCCTGCGCCCGGGGCCTGACACTGGACGAGGCCAGCGGCCTGGCCCTGGCCGCCGACCCCACACTCGATTTCATCGACCTGCTCGGCCGCCTGCTGGCGGCCGGCGCCTTCACTCCCCTGCTCGCCTCGCGCGACACCTGACCGGAGCACCGCCCATGGATACCCCGCATGCCCAGCCGATCTCGGCCGGCCCCATCGCCCCCGCAGCCTGGCCGCGCGGCTGCACGCCCTGCTCCCCGACGCGTTGCTGTTGCTGGTGGCGCGCCTGGGCATCGCCGGGGTGTTCTTCCTCTCCGGGCGCACCAAGGTGGAGGGTGTGCTGACCATCACCGACAGCACCTACGAGCTGTTCCGCAGCGAGTACGCCCTGCCCCTGCTGCCGCCAGAGCTGGCCGCGCACCTGGCCACCTATGCCGAACACCTGTTCCCGCTGCTGCTGGTGCTGGGCCTGTGCACCCGCCTCTCGGCCCTGGCGCTGCTGGGCATGACGCTGGTGATCCAGGTATTCGTCTACCCCGACGCCTGGTCCACCCACCTCAGCTGGGCCGGGCTCCTGCTGCTGCTCGTCGGGCGCGGTGCGGGCGCCTGGTCGCTGGACTGCAGGCTGGGCCTGCGCTAAGGCAGGCGGCCGCTAGGGCTGCACGGGGCAGCAGCCGGTGACCACCGCCGTGCCCGGCTCGAAGGGCGAGCGCAGGCCGCCGAGCAGTTGCAGGCGCAGTTCGGGGTCCTGGGTGCGTGGGTCCAGCCAGATGCCGAAGAAGGTCCGTGCGAACAGCGGGTCGCGCACCTCATAGGGCGCGCGCCCTTCCACGTACAGGCGCCCGCCGACGCCGGGCAGGTAGACGCCGGTGATGCGCTGGCCGGGTTCGACATCGACGAAGGCGCGCTCCATCTCCGCCTGCCAGGCACCCAGCCGGGCCGCATCCACCGCCTCGCCGCCGAGGCGCTGCAGGTCGTCGAGGCTGGCTTCCACCAGGGTGTCGCGGCTGATGGTGCGCTGGTAGACCAGCTCCAGGGCGAAGGGCCGGTCCTCCCCCAGCACCGCGCCGGGGGCCCACAGCCTGGCGTCGTAGATATGGAAGCCGTAGGCGCTGAACTCGCCGCTGCCCACCACCTGCGCATCCGGCACAGCCTCGCGCCAACCGTCGGCCAGTGCCTGTTGCAGGCCCAGCAGGCCGATGAAGGTGGCGACCAGCAGGTGGTACGGCGAAAGGGGATTCTGGCTCACGGGATGACGCCTCCTGGGAATGGATGCGGGCAGTGTGCTGCCGCCAGATTGCAATATTCCGTACGGGCCCTTCGCTTCGTCGGCTCAGCGCTGCAGCAGCTCCAGCACGGCAGCTACCGTGTCCTCCGGTGCTTCCTGGGGGATGTTGTGGCCGACACCGGGCAACAGGCGCCGGCGGTACGGGCCGCTGAAGTGCACGGCGTCGTCGTCCTCCTCCGGCGGTGGGCCGACGCCATCGTCCAGGCCGCTGAGGGAGATGCTTGGCACGCCGATGACCGGTTGCGCCGCCAGCTGCCGCTCGATGGCCTCCAGCGCCGGGTCGCCCGGTGCGTAGCCGTAGCGATGGCGGTAGGAATGGATCACCACCTCGACGAAGTCCGGGTTGTCGAAGGCCTCGGCGCTGGCGGCATAGGTGGCCTCATCGAAGCGCCAGGTTGGTGACCACAGCTGCCAGAGCAGGCGACACAACGCCCGCCGGTTCGCATCCAGCCCCAGGTGCCCGCGCGGCGTGTGGAAATAGAACTGGTACCAATAGCGGAACTCCTGCTCGGGCGCGGCCGGCGTGCCCGAGACAGCGATGTTCTGGATGTTGTAGCCATCCCCCGTCACCAGTGCCCGCACCCGCTCCGGCCACAGCGCCGCGACGATGCAGGCGGCGCGCCCGCCCCAGTCGTAACCCACCAGGGTCGCCCGGGGGATCGCCAGCGCATCCATGAAGTCCAGCAGGTCCTGGCCCAGGGCCGCCTGCTGGCCGGAACGCGGGGTGTCCCCGGCCAGGAAGCGCGTGGAGCCATAGCCACGCAGGTGCGGCACCAGCACCCGCAGCCCCTGGGCGACCAGAGCCGGTGCCACGGCGTCGTAAGCGCGCGGCGAATAGGGGAAGCCGTGGAGCAGGATCACCACCTCATCCCCCGCGCCATGCTCCTCATAGGCCAGCGCCAGGCTGGGTGTGCGGACCTTGTGGATCTCCCTTGCGGTCATGCCGTGCTCCTTCATCGATGATCGGGACAGCTTAGCCAGCCGCCGCCGAACCGCCGGCCGGAACCAACTCCGCGGCCCTGGAACCTAACGACCATCGACAGCCTCGCATCGAGGTCACCCGCCATGCCCGCCTCTCTCCAGCGCCCCTTGCTCGTCCTCGCCCTCGTCACCTGCACCGCCCTGGCCGCCGAGGAAGACGCCCCCGACCCAGGCGCCCTCGCCGCCCTGGTGAAGATGGGCGAACACCTGCGCGGCCTGCAGCAGTACGCCGTAGACGCCGAAAGCGACAGCGACCAGTTGCTGGAAAACGGCCAGGCGCTGGTGGTGCATGCCCGCACTCAACTGCTGATGAGCGCGCCGGACAAGCTGCGCGTGCAGGTGACGAGTACCGACTACCAGCGCAGCCTGTTCTACGACGGCCAGCAGTTCACCCTCTACGACAGCCGCCAGGGCTACTTCGGCCGGGAGGTGGCGCCCACCAGCCAGGAGGAACTGCTGGCCCTGCTTGGCGAGCGCTACGGCATCCAGCTGCCGCTGGCCGATCTCATCCACTGGGGGCCAGACACCGCCCAGCGGGTCGGCATCGGCAGCGCCCTGCACGTCGGCACCGAGCAGGTCGGCGACCAGAGCTGCGAGCACTACGCCTACCGCCAGCCGGGCCTGGATTGGCAACTGTGGCTACGCCAGGGCGACGAGCCCCTGCCCTGCAAGAGGGTGCTGACCCGCCTCGACCAACCCGAACGCCCCCGCCACAGCGTGACCTACCAGTGGGACACCCTGCCCATGGTCGGCCCCACCGACTTCGTCTTCACCCCGCCCGAAGGGGCGAAGGCGGTGCCGTTGCTGGAGTTGCAGTCGGGGGTGGGTGGAGAACGCAAGCCCTGAGCGACCTGTCACTCGTTGCGTTTGAAACGGAAATCGGCCGGTAGCCGGCCACGGAAGGTACGCAACCGTTCCAGCCGCTGCGCGACGCCAGGCTTCTTGTGAATGGCGAAAGTACGATCGCCCTCGATCAGGATTTCGATATCGTCGCCATCTTTGAGCCCCAGCGCCTCGATCACGCTGGCCGGAATACGCACTGCCAGACCGTCACCCCACTTCTCCACCTGCATGTTTGAACCTCCTACTGCTAATACTAGGGCGCGTATACCAGTGGAGGCGTACCCATAACGCCGTGGACAGCCCACCGGAGAGGCGCTAATTTCTGCCGCCTCGGCGCCCCTGATGGCCGCCACGACAAGGAACGTCCCATGAAGTACCTGCTCACCCTGCTGCTGGCCATCACCCTCGCGGGCTGCCAGAACAGCCAGTTCCAGCCCCAGGACATCCCCGCCGCCGGCCCCTACCGGCATGACGATACCGGCATCGTCTTCCCGACCACCGCTGGCATCTTCCTCCGCACCCAGATCATGCGCTTCGACGAGCGGGCCCGGCACATCATGGTCGGCTACAACTCCGAGCTGATCGCCCAGCCCGTCGTCTTCACCGCCTATGTCTACCCGGTACCGCAGGTCAGCTCGATCGGCTCGCCGGCGGATGTCATCGCAGCGGCCCGCCACCAACTGGTGCTCAACCACCAGCAACAGCAGAAGCAGGAAATCCTCGCCTTCCACAAGACCGGCACGCTGGTCGGCGAGCAGCCGGCAACCCTGGACTACCGGGGCCAGGCCATCACCGGCCTGCGCGCGGACTTCGAATTCGTCGAGCCCTTCGCCGGCGAAGTGCAACCGATCCGCTCCTCGCTCTACCTGTTCGAGCTGGGCGACAGCCTGCTCAAGTTCCGCGTCTCCGCGCCCGCATCGGTGGACAGCGAAGCGGCGGTCAAGGCGATGATCGAGGGGATTGCCGGTTCGGCGGGCCGGTAGTCGCCGTTCATCACTTGGAGAAGGCACGCTCATGCAGATGACTTCCGAGCTGCACAAAAAGGCATTGAGTGCGCGAATGGGCACGGTATGCAGCGCTCTCTCGGAACTCATACGGCTGCGCCAGTTCGTACTGAGCCAGCAGGACCTCACCCTGCTTGAGTCCAGAGGCGACCCGTTCATTGACGGTTGGGTCTTTGCCTATCGCTACTACAGCGCACCGTCCGAGCATCACGAGATGCTGCGTCTTGGATTGGCCAGCAGCAATGCACGGGTGCGCGAGCAGGCATGCGACATCGTCGGCGATAACGCCATCCATGAATTCAGACCAGAGCTTGAAGCGCTGAGCCACGACGGTGAGGCGTTCGTTGCGGAAGCTGCCAGCTATTGCCTCGTCCAGCTGCACATGGCCTAGCCAATCCACCCGACCACAGGGACGACACACAAGATGACATGGGAGCCCATATCACTGACTGCGCTCACCGGCCTGATTGCCGAAGCCGAGGCTCGGATGACACCGAAACAGTTGGGGCTTTGGAGCGCGATCAAGATCACGCCCGTCCGGTGGGATGAAGAAACCCAGGGCCCTTTCTGGATAGTCGCGCTGAATAGTAATCAGGTGCTCTGGTACAACGACATCGAGGAAGGCTTCAACCTCTCGACCTACCGCGAGCAAGGCACCATCGAACAGTACTTCTGCAACCAGGACCCGCTCGAATGGACGGTGCAGAGTTTGCTGGAACCAGAAAAGCCCCGGCTGACCCTGCTGCCACCCCGTCCATTATCAAGCTGAAACCTCGCTACGTTGGGCTTCGTACCTCAGCCCAACCTACGGGGTCACTTCGCCAACGGAGCGGGCTATCACAAAACCATAGAAGCCGATTGCGGAGACGATGGACCACGCCCGGTAACCCTCCGCCTGCAGGTGGGCAGCAGTGCGTTGGCAATCACCCTTCCAGCCCCGAACGCCGTACCAGCGATCCCACTCGGGCAGTCGATCAGCGAACTCTTCCAGCAGGTCGGTGAGCTCGACTTCATCCAGATGCGTGATGATCGCGCCCTGGATGTGCACGAAGTGGTAGAGCGAAACGTCGGAGAAGCGGATGAAGGAGTCTTCGATTGACGCCCCTTCATAGTCCCAGGACAGATGCAGGGTGACGGTCTGACCGTACTCCTCTACCGAGTAAGCCTTCAGGTGATAGTCGTGATAACGCATGGGCGTTCCGTAGCCTTATGGATGCGCGCGCATTGTGCATATCGCCGCGCATTATGTCCGCCTTGTAGCCCGGGCTTCAGCCCGGGAGCCTCAACGCATCAGCGCCAGGTAGACGCCGCAGGCCAGGGCCAGCAGCCCGGCGGGGATGGCCAGCAGGGAGATGCGGTCGATCTGCCGGGAGAGGCGGATCACACCGCCGAGGTCATCGGCTTCGGCGGCGCTGCGGCGGCGCAGCACGGGGATCAGGCAGAGGGCGTTGCCGGCCACGGCCACCAGGCCCGCGACCACTTTCAAGGCATAGAGGCCGTCGAAGCGCGCCGGCTCGATCAGCAGCAGCCCGGTGACCAGCGCCAGGCTGAAGGCCGGCATCTCGAAGAACAGGTCGATGCGCCGGTGCATCCGCGCCACGTTGAAGCCCTGGGCACGGCTGGTGGCGCGCCCCTGCTCCAGCAGGAATTCGACCGCGACGACGCCGAGCCAGAAGGCCACGGCGAACAGGTGGAGCTGCAGCAGCAGGGGCATGGCCATATCCTCAGCAGGGAGTGGGTTCGGGGTGCCTGGCACGGCGTTGCGGCGCGTGGGCCAGCAGCCATTTCAGGATGTCGTCCCAAAGCGGTTCGGAGCCTGCGCGGAAGTAGCCCATATGGCCGATGGGCTCGCCGCCCTGCGGGGGATGCAGGTCGCGCCGGGTCAGCGGGGCGTTGCTGTAGCCCTTGACGAAGGCGTCCCGCGAGCGCGGCGGTGCCCAGGGATCGTCCACCGAGGTGGCGAACACGCAGGGCGTGCGGACACTGGCGTAGAGCCCGGCGACATGGGCCATGCCGGGGTCGTCGAAGTAGTAGTGCGGGTGGCGGCACCAGCGCTTCCAGTCGCGGTACACACCCAGTGGCAGGTCGTCGCCCATGCCCAGCAGGCTCCAGGCCATGTAGCCCTTCCAGGCGACGATGGGCGGCAGCACCAGGCTCCACAGCAGGCGGGTCTTCAGGGCCTCGTCGCGGGGCATCCAGCCACTCCAGCCGGCGCCACTGCCGAGGCTGTAGCACGCGGCGAGGCGATCATGGTTGGGCAGCAGGCCGATGGCGTGCCCGCCGAAGGAATGCCCCACCCAGTACAGCGGCAGCGCGTCGGCGCCGAGCAGGTCCACGGCGGCAGCCAGGTCCTGGTAGGCCCAGTCGAGGTAGGCCATGTGGAAGCCCTTGAGCGTCGCCGGGGCGGATTCGCCGACGCCGCGGTAATCCAGGGTCAGTACGTTGAGCCCCTGCCACGCCGCATGCTCGGCGAAGCGTCGGTAGAAGCGCTGCTGCACACCCGTGGCGCCGGCCAGGAGCAGGTTGCCCCGGGCCTCGCCCGCTGCGTGGTAGCGGGTGGCGACCAGGGGGTAGCCGTCGCGTGCGGGCAGGCTGACTTTCTCCACGCGGATGCCCTGTTCGGGAAGGTGCTTGGTCATCGTCTCGTTCATGTTCCAGCTATTCATCTATCCAGCTATCCAGGTCGGGCCGGCGCCCGGGTGGCCGCCGACCGTTTAACCATGCTTCAGCGGCCTTTGAAGACCGGTTCGCGCTTCTGCATCATCGCCATCACTCCTTCGCGCAAGTCTTCGCTGCGGATCAGGCCGAACAGCAGTTCGTTGAGCTGCGAGAGTGCCGCGTCAGCGCCTTCGTCCCGCGCCTGGAAGGCGGACTGCAGCGTGGCGCGGATGGCCAGGGGCGCGGCCTTGGCGATGCGCTCGGCATATTCGATGGCCCGCGCCAGCGCCTGGCCCGGCTCGACCACCTCGGTGAGCAGGCGCATGCGCAGCGCCTCGGCGGCGTCGAAGGTTTCGCCGGTGAGCATGTAGCGCATGGCGTCGGTCCAGCCGGCGGCCTGGGTGAAGCGCACGGTGGAGCCGCCGGACGGCGGGATGCCGCGCAGCACCTCCAGATGGGCGAAACGGGCGTCGCGGGCGGCGATGGCGATATCGGCGTTGAGCACCAGCTCGATGCCCGCCGTCCAGCAGGTGCCTTCCACCGCGACCACCACCGGCTTGGTGCGGCGCGGCTTGGACACGCCCCAGGGGTCGATGCCCTCGCTGGGGTACTGGAAGCCGCCGGAGGCGAGCTTGGGCGTCAGCTCCAGCAGGTCCAGGCCGGCGGTGAAGTGCTCGCCATGGGCGAAGAGCACGGCGCAGCGCATGGCCTCGTCACGCTCGTATTCGCCGATGGCGAGGGACAGGTCGGCAAGCATGGCGCTGTCGAAGGCATTGCGCTTGCCGGCCCGGTCCAGGCCGATCAGAAACAACTGGTCCCGCCGTTCCCGCGTGACGCGTCCCGCCCGCTGTTGGCTTCGCTCATGAATAGTCTCCTGGGTGTCGATGGCTGTCTGGCGAAGGCTTCGCCAGTTACTTACCGTTTGTTCGGCCAGAAGAAACTAAACAAACATTCGGTAACCGTCAAATTGAGGTGGCGAGGCTTATGCCCTAGAATCAGCGGCCTTGATCGAGAGCAGGAAATCCACCGTGCGACCGCCAAAAATCTCCCGCGACGAACTCCTCCAGCACTGCGCCAACACCTTCAAGCGGCTGGGCTACCACGGCACCACCATGGATGCGCTGGCGACGGCGTGCGGGCTGACCAAGGCCTCGTTCTACCACCACTACCCGAACAAGGAGTCGCTGCTGCGCGACGTGCTGGCCTGGACCCACGAGCGCATCGGCAAGGCGCTGTTCGCCATCGCCTTCGATGAAGAACTGGCGCCCCACGAGCGCCTGGCGAAGATCGGCCACAAGGCCGGCAAGCTGTTCCAGGACGATGCCATCGGCTGCCTGATGGCGGTGGTCGCGGTGGATGCGACCTACGGCAAGAGCGAGTTGATGGAGCCGATCCGCAGCTTCCTCGACGACTGGGCCGCCGCCTTCGCCAACCTCTATCGAGCGGACTTCGGCGAGGCGCAGGCCGGCGAGCTGGGCCGCCAACTGGTGGCCGATTACGAAGGCGCCATCCTCCTCGCGCGTATCTACAACGCCCCCGCCTATATCGACGCCGTCACCCGCCGCGCACTGCAACAGCTTCAGGCGCAGGGCTGACCCGCACGCATCAGAGCGTGGTCGCCCTGCCCTGGCGGTCCAGCTCGAACACCTTGGTGCCCATCAACCGCTCGCGCAGCCAGCGTTGCGCCTGGCCACGGCCATGGCGGCGCTGCCAGAGCAGGTCGACCCCCACCAGCCAATCGGTGTGTGGGTAGGCGGCGAGCTGCAGCTCCACCAGTTCGCCGGCGGCCAGCTCGCGCTGCACCAGTTGGCGCGGCAGGGTCGCCCAGCCGAGGCCGGCCCGCACCATCTCCACCAGCGCCATGTAGCTCTCCGCTTGCCACAGGCGCGTGGCGCGCAGGTATTCGCTGCTGGGCAGCTTGCTGGCGTGGGCGCTGAAGGCCAGCCGGCGATGGGTGTGCAGGTCGTCGAAGCTGACCTCCTCGCGCTGTGCCAGCGGGTGCCGGGGGTGGGTGACGTGGACCATGATCAGCTTGCCCAGTTGCTGGAATTCCAGCTCGCGCGGGTATTCCGGCTGGGAGAAGGCGATGCCCAGCTCCACCTCGCCGCGCTGCAGCATGCCGGCGACATCACCGTGGTGCGGGTGGCGGATGATCAGGTCGACATGGGGAAAGGCCTGCTCGAAGTCCCGCAGCACCGGCATCACCGTCGCGTAGGGCACCTCGATGGCCAGGGTCAGGCTGGGCTCGGTCTCCTCCGCCAGGCTGTCGGCATGCCCCTGCAAGGCCAGGCAACGCGCCAGCACCGCCTCGGCCTCCAGCTGCAGCTTGTGGCCACCGGCGGTGAGGGTGGGGATGCGCGTGGAGCGGTCGAACAGCTCTACGCCCAGGTCGGTCTCCAGGTTGGCGATGGCCGCGCTGACGGTGGACTGGGTGCGCCCCAGGCGCCGGGCAGCGGCGGAGAAGGAACCGGCCTGCACCACGGCGACGAACACCTGGAGCTGATCAAGGGAAAAACGCATCGCCGTACCCACCGCAACCATCGGAATAAGCGATGGTTATTCATTTGTTCCATCGCCTTCAAGCCCCTGAAGATGCCCGCAAGCCAGCACTGCCTCCTCGAAACGCTGGGCAACCCGCCCCCAATAACAAAAACAGCTGCACCTTCAGGAGATACCCATGAGCCCCACCCATCCGGTCGACCAGCGACTCCCCCTCCGGCAACTTCTGACCTTCGGCCTGCAACACGTCCTGGTGCTGTACGCCGGTGCCGTGGCCGTGCCGCTCATCCTCGGCAGCGCCCTGGGCCTGAGCAACGCGCAGATCGTCCTGCTGATCAACGCCAACCTGCTCACCTCGGGCATCGCCACGCTGATCCAGACCCTGGGCTTCTGGAAGTTCGGTGCGCGCCTGCCGCTGGTGCAGGCCTGCTCGTTCATCGCCCTGGCACCGATGATCATGATCGGCAAGGAATACGGCCTGGCCCAGGTGTTCGGCGCGGTGATCGCCGCCGGGGTCATCACCATCGCCCTGGCACCGGTGTTCAGCCGCCTGCTGCGCTTCTTCCCGCCGGTGGTGATCGGCAGCCTGATCACCATCATCGGCATCTCGCTGATGCCCGCAGCGGCCATCTGGCTCGGCGGCGGCAACCCGGATGCCGCCGACTTCGGCGCGCCGGCCAACCTGCTGCTGGGGCTGGCCACGGCCGCCATCATCCTTGCGGTCTATGCGCGCTTCTCCGGCTTCATCGGCAACCTCAGCGTGCTCATCGGCCTGCTGCTGGGCAGCCTGCTGGCGGTGGCCTGCGGCATGACCGACTTCAGCCGCGTCGGCGAGGCGGCCTGGTTCGAACTCTCCGCCCCCATGGCCTTCGGCGTGCCGCAGTTCTCGCTGACACCGATCCTGATCATGACCCTGGCGATGCTGGTGATCATGGCCGAGACCACCGGCAACTGCCTGGCCATCGGCCAACTCACCGGCCGCTCCGTGGATGCGCGCACCCTGGGCAACGCCTTCCGCGCCGACGGCCTGTCCACGGTGATCGGCGGCCTGTTCAACAGCTTCCCCTACAACGCCTTCACCCAGAACACCGGGCTGATCGCCCTCTCCCAGGTGAAGAGCCGCTTCGTGGTGGCCGCCGCCGGCGGGATCATGATCCTCATGGGCCTGTTCCCCAAGCTCGGCGCCCTGATCGCCGCCGTGCCGACCCCCGTGCTCGGCGGCGGCGCCATCGTGATGTTCGGCATGACCACGGTGGCGGGCATCCAGGAGCTCTCGCGGGTGCGCTTCGAGGGCACGCGCAATGCACTGGTGGTCGCCGTCTCGGTGAGCGTCGGCGTGCTGCCGATGTCCTTCCCCGCGCTCTTCGCCCATGCCCACGGCGCCCTGAAGCTGGTGCTGGAGAGCGGCATCTTCCTCGGCGCCATCACCGCCATCGTCCTCAACCTGCTGCTCAACGGCCGTGAGCCCGCCGAGCACACCGCGAGCGGCACCGCCGACCTCGCCGACTGACCTTTCTCACGCGCCCTGCGCACCCACTGCCCAAGGAGTCACCCATGACCTTCACCCACCTGGTACCCGCCGGGGTCAGCGACCTCGACCTGGAACTGCTGCGCGAATCCATCCGCCTCTCGCAGGCGTCGCGCCAGCGCGGCCGCCACCCCTTCGCCGCCCTGGTGGCGGACCGCGACGGCAAGGTGATCGCCAGCGCCGGCAACAACTCGATGCCGCCGGAAGGCGACCCGACCCAGCACGCCGAACTGGTGGCGGTGGCCAAGGCCGCACGCCTGCTGAGCCCCGAGGCCCTGGCCGAATGCACCCTCTACACCAGTGCCGAACCCTGCTGCATGTGCGCCGGCGCGGTGTACTGGACCGGTGTCGGCCGGGTGGTCTATGCGCTGTCCGAGCACGCGCTGCTGGAGCTGACCGGCGCCCACCCGGAGAACCCCACCTTCTCCCTGCCCTGCCGCGAGGTGTTCGCCCGCGGCCAGCGCCAGGTGACGGTGCTGGGCCGATGCTGGAGCAGGAGGCGGCGGCGCCCCACGAAGGGTTCTGGACGTGAAGGGCATTTCCATCCATGTCGTCGACGTCGCCAGCGGCTGCGTCGCCGAAGGGCTGGCGCTGCAATTGGAGCGCCTCGACGGCGAACGCCGCGAGCTGATCCACGCCGGGCGCATCGGCGCGGACGGGCTGTTCGCCGGGCTCGCGGGCGAAGCCGGCCGCTGCGTGCCGGGGGTCTACGAGGTCCGCCTGCAGGTGGCGGACTTCTACCGCGCCCAAGGCATGGCGCTGCCCGAACCGGCCTTCCTCGACCTGCTGGTCTACCGCTTCGGCCTGGCCGACAGCGGGCAGCACTACCACCTGCCCTTCAAGCTCACCGCCTGGGGCGTCTCCTGCTTCCGCGGCGGCGCCTGAGCCTGCCAGCGCCGGCATTTCCGTGCGTGCGACCCTGCGCTGCAGGTACGGAAATGCCCGCCATCGCCCCAGTCATACCGGCGCGGCAGGAACCAGGCAGGCGCGCGCCAGTGTCGCTGTCGGCTGGTTACGGGTCGCATCCGGGGGCAAGGTCGCGGACAGGCTCGGTAGGTTGCCGGCAGGGGGACGCCAAGGCCCAGGCCAGACGCGTCCGTGACCACCAGAGGGCTCGGAGCGACCATGACCATCCAGGCTATTTCCCATACCACCTCGTCCGTCGATCCGGCGACCTTGCGCAAGGTCATCGCCGCCTCGGCCATCGGCAACTTCGTCGAGTGGTTCGACTTTGCCGTGTACGGCTTCCTCGCGGTGACCATCGCCGGCCTGTTCTTTCCGCCGGGCAACGCCTCCCTCGCGCTGCTGCAAACCTTCGCCGTGTTTGCCGTGTCGTTCGCCCTGCGCCCGCTGGGCGGGATCGTCTTCGGCATCCTCGGGGACAAGGTCGGGCGCAAGCGCATCCTGGCCATCACTGTATTGCTGATGGCCGCGGCCACCACCCTGATCGGCCTGCTGCCGACCTATGGGTCCATCGGCCTGCTCGCCCCGCTGCTGCTGGCCCTGGCCCGCTGCATCCAGGGCTTTTCCGCCGGCGGGGAGTATGCCGGCGCCTGCGCGTTCGTCATGGAGCATGCGCCCACCGAGCGGAAAGCCCGGTACGGCAGCTTCGTCCCGGTGTCGACCTTCATGGCCTTTGCCGCCGCCGCAGGCATCGTGTTCGGCATGGGGTTGCTCCTGTCCGAGGCCCAGATGCAGGGCTGGGGCTGGCGTGTGCCCTTCCTGGTCGCCGCCCCCCTGGGCCTGATTGGCCTGTACATGCGCCTGCATCTGGACGAGTCACCGGCGTTCCGTGCTCTGGCGGCGGCCCCGCAGGCCGCTCACTCGCCGCTGAAGGAAACCCTGCTGGAGCATGGCCGCACGATCTTCTGCCTCTCGGCCTTCATTTCCGCCACCGCGCTGTCGTTCTATACCTTCACCACCTACCTCACCACCTACATGCAGGTGGTCGGCGGTGCCTCGCGGCCGACCGCCCTGCTCGCCAGCCTGGTGGCCCTGCTGTTCGCCGCCTTGCTGTGCCCGCTGGTGGGGCGCTATTCGGACCGGGTCGGGCGTCGGCGCACCATCTTCACGGGGTGCGCCTGCCTGATCGTCGCGGTCTACCCGGCCTTCATGCTGGCAGGTTCGGGCGGCCTGCTCGCCGCAGCGCTGGGGGCGATGCTGCTGGCGGTGGGTGCAGTGGTCTGTGGCGTGGTGACGGCGGTGCTGTTGTCCGAGCAGTTCCCGACCCAGGTGCGCTACACCGCCTCGGCATTCACCTACAACCTGGCCTATACGGTCTTCGGGGGCACCGCACCGCTGGTGGCGACCTGGCTGATCGGGCAGACCGGCAATCCCATGTCGCCCGCTTTCTACCTGATCGCCATCGCCCTGCTGGCCCTGGCTGGCGGCATGGCGCTGCCGGAGTCTTGCAAACGGTCCCTGGATTACCAGCCGGAATGACAGCCGCCGCCCCGGCAAAGACGCCCTGTCGCTGACCGGCGGCGGAACATCCCGCCCGCCTGGGGACTCGAACGTCCAGATGCCCCAGGCTAGCGGATTATTCGAACGCCGGACTTGCCGCAGCGGCAAAAATTACGCAGAGTGTAAATAGATTATGAAAACAATAGCGTCAGCGGTGAGCCTGCCGACCGACGCCCTGCCCTGCGAGTGCCCGCCATGGACCTCTACACCTATTACCGCTCCACCTCGTCCTATCGCGTACGCATCGCGCTTGCGCTGAAGGGCCTGGAGGTCCAGCACCTGCCGGTCAACCTGATCCGCGACGGCGGCGAACACCGCCAGCCCGAGTACCGCGCGATCAACCCCCAGGGCCGCGTTCCCGCCCTGCGCACCGACTCCGGCGAGGTGCTGATCCAGTCCCCCGCCATCATCGAATACCTCGAAGAGACCCACCCGCGACCGGCCCTGCTGCCCGGCGATGCGCTGCAGCGCGCACGCCAGCGCCAGGTCGCCGCGCTGATCGGCTGCGACATCCACCCGCTGCACAACGTCGCCGTGCTCAACCGCCTGCGCCAGCTGGGCACCGACGAGGATGGCGTGAACGCCTGGATCGGCCACTGGATCAGCGAAGGCCTGGCCGCCGTCGAAGCGCTGATCGGCGACGACGGTTTCTGCTTCGGCACCGAGCCGGGGCTGGCGGACGTCTACCTGCTGCCCCAGCTCTACGCCGCCCGACGCTTTGCCGTAGACCTGGCGCCCTACCCGCGTATCCTCAGGGTTGAGCGCCTGGCCCTGGAACACCCGGCCTTCCGCAAGGCCCACCCGGACGCCCAGGCCGACAAGCCGGCCTGAGGAGCACACATGCAGACCCTCGGTTTCAAAGTGACCATCGGCGATTTCCTCGCCCGCAGCGTGCGCGGCGTTCCCTGCGCGCCACCGCCCCTTGCCTGAATCGACGCCACACCGACTTTCATCCGATTCAGGCGCCGCCGCGCGCCACTGCAAGGAGCCAGAACATGGCCGACATCTTTGAAAACCCCATGGGCCTGATGGGCTTCGAATTCATCGAGCTGGCATCGCCGGTGCCCAACCTGCTGGAACCCATCTTCGCCAGCATGGGCTTCACCAAGGTGGCCACCCACCGCTCCAAGGACGTGCACCTGTATCGCCAGGGCGAGATCAACCTGATCCTCAACAACGAGCCGAAGAGCGCCGCCTCCTATTTCGCCGCCGAGCACGGCCCCTCCGTGTGCGGCATGGCCTTCCGTGTGAAGAACGCGCACAAGGCCTATGCCCGCGCCCTGGAGCTGGGTGCCCAGCCGATCGAGATCCCCACCGGCCCGATGGAGCTGCGCCTGCCGGCAATCAAGGGCATCGGCGGCGCGCCGCTGTACCTGATCGACCGCTTCGGCGAAGGCTCGTCCATCTACGACATCGACTTCGAGTTCATCGAAGGCGTGGAGCGCAACCCCAGGGGCGCCGGGCTGAAGATCATCGACCACCTCACCCACAACGTGTATCGCGGGCGCATGGCCTACTGGGCGGACTTCTACGAGAAGCTGTTCAACTTCCGCGAGATCCGCTACTTCGACATCAAGGGCGAGTACACCGGCCTGACCTCCAAGGCCATGACCGCGCCGGACGGCATGATCCGCATCCCGCTCAACGAGGAATCCTCCAAGGGCGCCGGGCAGATCGAGGAATTCCTCATGCAGTTCAACGGCGAAGGCATCCAGCACGTGGCCTTCCTCACCGACGACCTGGTGAAGACCTGGGACGAGCTCAAGGCCCTGGGCATGCGCTTCATGACCGCACCGCCGGCCACCTACTACGAGATGCTCGAAGGCCGCATCCCCAACCATGGCGAGAAGGTGGAGCGACTGCAGAGCCGTGGCATCCTGCTGGACGGCTCCACCGAGGCCAACGACCGCCGCCTGCTGCTGCAGATCTTCTCGGAAACCCTGATGGGCCCGGTGTTCTTCGAGTTCATCCAGCGCAAGGGCGACGACGGTTTCGGCGAGGGCAACTTCAAGGCCCTGTTCGAATCCATCGAACGCGACCAGATCCGCCGGGGCGTGCTCACCACCGAGTGAGTCACCGCCGCAACGAAAAAGCCCGCATCCGCGGGCTTTTTCATGGGTCGGCAGGTTTGCCTGTGGGAGCGGTTTCAACCGCGAAGCGCATCGCGAATGAATTGGCTCTGTCTGCGTTAAGTGTTGCTAGAGGATTTGAGCCCAGTTGATTGCCGAGCGCTGGTGATGTTTCTGGTTTCGCCCACCCGGGCGAGTCCCTTTTAACAATCGTCGGAATGCCGAACCACTTAAAAGGAACCAAAAGGGCTTGCCCCATCATCCGGCCCGACTGCGTCGGGTTCCCTCACTCCATCGCCGCTCTGGGGGCCGGCGCGATGGGCCATCCATGGCCTGGCGCGCCTCTCGCGGCATCCATGCCGCTCGTCCCCCGGCGCAACGACTGCGTTCGGCCTCCTGGAGGGGCCTTGGCGGCTGCTCCAACTTTCTTCGTCCAGCGCATCGCCACGCGGTGCGCACAGGCTTTCGTAGGATGGTGTAGAGCGAAGCGAAACCCATGCGGTGGAGGTGGCATGAACCCTTGGGCGCCCGGAAATGGCCGTGCTTAAGCGCTTGCATTAAAACCACAACAGCTAACGCCATCAGAGCCAATGAATTCGCCCACAACTGCACAATGCCAACGTAGGAGCGAGCTCTGCTCGCGAACGCGAAGCCTACCGAGACACCCGACGCTCAAGCCGGACGAACACCCGCCATGCGCGCAGTGATGGATTCGGCCGCCTGCTTCAGCAACTGCGCCGCGCGGCCGCTGGTTTCGGCCTGGAAGCCGCTGGCGGCGCCGACCACGGTGATCACCCCGGCAATCTGCTCGCCCACGGCGAACACCGGTGCGGAAAGCGCATTCACCCCCGGCATCAGCAGGCCGTGCACGTGGTGCAGGCCGCTGGCGCGGATCTCGGCAATCTGCTTGCGCAGCGCCTTGGCGTCGGGCACGCCGGGCAGGTTCGCCTCCTCCTCGCGCAGCGGCGCCGTTTCGGCATCGGGCAGGTAGCTGGCGAACACCAGGCCGGTGGAAGATCCCAGCAGTGGCAGCACCGAACCCACGCGGGTGACCAGGGTCACCGCCCGCAGCGGCTGCTCGACGTGCACCACGGTGGGCCCCTTGTTGCCCCACACGGCGAGGAAGCAAGTCTCGTTGAGCGCATCGCGCAGCTCCGACAGCTGCGCCGTCGCGGCACGCACCACATCCAGCCGGCCGATGGCGGCGAGGCCGACGAACAGCGCCTCCGGCCCCAGGCCGTAGTGGTTGGTGGCCACGTCCTGCTCGGCGAAGCCGCTGGCGATCAGCGCCTGCAGGTAGCGGTGGACCTTGGCCGCCGGCATGCCGACGTGCTCGGCCAGGCGAGACAGGGAGGTGGCCGGCGCGAGGTCGGCGAGCCCCTTGAGAATCTCGGTGCCGACTTCGGCCGCCTGTACTTTCTGCCGCTTGGGCGCCTCGGCGTCGTCCCGTTGGATGGCCATCTACTACCTCGGTTGGCAATGGAGGCGCTGTTATAGCTTGACCCTCTCAGGCTTTCAAATTACGTTATCCGTAATTCAATTACAAAAAACACAGAGGTTCTCATGAGCTCCTCGCTGCCCCCCACCGCCCTCGCCTATCAATCCGGCTTCAACAACCAGTTCGCCAGCGAAGCCCTGCCGGGCGCCCTGCCCGTCGGGCAGAACTCGCCGCAGTGCCCGCCCTATGGCCTCTATGCCGAGCAGTTCTCCGGCACCGCCTTCACCGTTTCCCGCGCCGAGGCCCGTCGCACCTGGCTGTATCGCATCCGCCCGTCCGCCGCGCACCCGCGCTTCCAGCGCCTGGAGCGGCAGATCCCCGGCCGCCACCTGGGGCCGATCGACCCCAACCGCCTGCGCTGGGATGCCCATGACATCCCCGCCGAGCGCACCGATTTCATCGATGGCCTGCTGACCATCGCCGCCACCGCCGATGCCGAGCAGGCCTCCGGCGTCAGCGTGCACGTCTACCGCGCCAACGCCTCGATGCAGCGTGCCTTCCTCAATGCCGACGGCGAATGGCTGATCGTCCCCGAACAGGGCCGCCTGCGCCTGGTCACCGAGCTGGGGCTGCTGGACGTTGAGCCCCTGGAGATCGTGGTGATCCCCCGTGGCATGAAGTTCCGCGTCGAACTGCTGGACGACAGCGCCCGTGGCTACATCTGCGAGAACCACGGCGCCGCGCTGCGCATCCCGGACCTGGGCCCCATCGGCAGCAACGGCCTGGCCAACCCCCGCGACTTCCTCGCCCCGGTGGCCCACTACGAGGACAGCGACGCGCCCGTGACCCTGGTGCAGAAGTTCCTCGGCGAGCTCTGGGCCGCCGAGCTGGACCACTCGCCCCTGGACGTGGTCGCCTGGCACGGCAACAACGTGCCCTACAAGTACGACCTGCGCCTGTTCAACACCATCGGCACGGTCAGCTACGACCACCCGGACCCGTCGATCTTCACCGTGCTGACCTCCCCGGGCGACTTCCCGGGCATGGCCAACGTCGACTTCGTGATCTTCCCGCCGCGCTGGATGGTGGCCGAGAAGACCTTCCGCCCGCCGTGGTTCCACCGCAACCTGATGAACGAGTTCATGGGCCTGATCCAGGGCGCCTACGACGCCAAGGCCGGCGGCTTCACCCCCGGCGGTGCCTCGCTGCACAACTGCATGAGCGCCCACGGCCCGGACAACGCCAGCACCACCGCTGCCATCGCCGCGGAACTCAAGCCGCACAAGCTCGATCACACCATGGCGTTCATGTTCGAAACCGGCCGCGTGCTGCGCCCAACCCGCTACGCCCTAGAGTGCCCGCAGTTGCAGAACGACTACGATGCCTGCTGGAACGGCATGGCCAAGACCTTCAACGGCAGGAACTGACCGATGACCCAGAATGACAACCGCCGCAGCTGGATAGCCTCGGCCAACGAACACCCCGACTTCCCCCTGCAGAACCTGCCCCTGGGCATCTTCAGCCCGGTGGGCGGCACCCCGCGCGGTGGCGTCGCCATCGGCGAGCAGGTCTTCGACCTCAAGGTCGCCACCACCACCGGCCTGTTCGAAGGTGAAGCGGCCGACGCCGCGCGCGTCGCCGCCGGGGAAGACCTCAACGCCTTCTTCGCCCTTGGCGCCAACGCCCGCCGCGCCCTGCGCCGCCAACTGCAGGACCTGCTCGCCGAGGGCAGCCCCGCCCAGGCACGCCTGGAAGCCCTGGGTGCCGAGCTGCTGCCGGCCGCCGCCGACTGCCAGCTGCACCTGCCGGCGCGCATCGGCGACTACACCGACTTCTACGTGGGCATCCACCACGCCAACAACGTCGGCCGCCTGTTCCGCCCGGACAACCCGCTGCTGCCCAACTACAAGTACGTGCCCATCGGCTACCACGGCCGCGCGTCCACCGTGTGCGTGTCCGGCACCCCGGTGCACCGCCCCAACGGCCAGACCCTGCCGCCGGGCGCCGAGGTGCCGAACTTCGGCCCCAGCAAGCGCCTGGACTACGAACTGGAGCTGGGCATCTGGATCGGCCAGGGCAACGCCATGGGCGACGCCATCGCCATCGGCGAGGCGGAACAGCACATCGCCGGCTACTGCCTGCTCAACGACTGGTCCGCGCGTGACCTGCAGGCCTGGGAATACCAGCCGCTGGGCCCCTTCCTGGCGAAGAACTTCGCCACCAGCGTGTCGCCCTGGGTGGTGACAGCCGAGGCCCTGGAGCCCTTCCGCACCGCCCAGCCGGCACGCCCGGAAGGCGACCCGCAGCCGCTGCCCTACCTGCTGGATGCCAACGACCAGGCCCGTGGTGCCTTCGACATCCAGCTGGAGGTGCTGCTGCAGACCGCCGCCATGCGCGAGCGCGGCCAGCAGCCGCAACGCCTGGCCCTGAGCAACACCCAGCACATGTACTGGACCGTGGCGCAGCTGGTGGCGCACCACGCGGTGGGCGGCTGCAAGCTGCAACCGGGCGACCTGTTCGGCTCCGGCACCCTGTCCGGCCCGGAAGCCGACGCCTTCGGCAGCCTGCTGGAGACCACCTTCGGCGGCAAGCAGCCGCTGTCCCTTGCCAACGGCGAGCAGCGCACCTTCCTGGAAAGCGGTGACGAGGTGATCCTGCGCGCCTGGTGCGAGGGCGAAGGTCGGGTGCGCATCGGCTTCGGCGAGTGCCGTGGCCGGGTGCTCTGAGTTTCAACGCGGGCCCTCCCGGGCCCGCGCCTGTTCAGGCCAGCCCGCGCAGGGCCAGGGCCGCCATCCCCAGCAGCAACATCCCGCACAGCCCGTGGCTGACCCGATGCCAGGTCGGCGAGCTGTTGCGCCGCAGCCAGTCCACCAGCGCCGCACAGAGGAAGCAGCAGGCCAGCGAGGCGGTCATGAAGCCGGCGAAGAACACGCCGGCCTGGGCCATGTCCGGCGCACCGCCGACGATGCCCGCCATGGCGGTACCCAGGGCGCCCCAGTAGACGATGTTCTTCGGGTTGGTCAGCGAGATCGCCGCGCCGGTGAGCAGTGCACCGCGATCCTCATGCGCCTCCGCTTCGCCCTCCTCCGGCAGTTGCCAGGCATCGCGCAGGCTGCGCAGCCCGAGCCAAGCCAGGTAGGCCGCGCAGGCCAGGGTCAGCGGCAGGCGCACCTGGTCCTGCCCCAGCAGCAGGGTCAGCCCTGCCAGGCCGAGCACCGCCCAGACCGCGTCGCCCACCAGGGAACCGAACTGCACCAGCAGCGCCGGGCGGAAGCCATGCAGCAGCCCGCGGCGCAGGGTTTCGGCAAGCACGGCGCCGGGGGACAGGCAGAAGACCACGCCAAAGACGAAAGCCGAGCAAAACAGCAGGAGCATGCAAACCTCGAACGATGCAGGGGAGCGGATGGGCGCATTCTGCCCGGCCCCGCGCCCATGGACTTGAACAGGATTGCACTCAGGCGTTGAGCAGGCGCTTCATCTCGCCGGGGGTGATGCCGTAGGCGGCACGGAAGTGGCGGTTGAGGTGGCTCTGGTCGGCGAACCCCAGGGCGTGCGCGGCATCGGTGGCCGACCAGCCCGCGCGCAGCAGGCCACGGGCGCGGCGGGTGCGCAGCTGCATGGCCCATTGCCGGGGGCTGAGGCCGGTGTGTTTCTGGAAGGCACGCAACAGGTGGAACTTGCACAGGCCCAGCTCGGTGGCCAGCTCGTCGAGGCTCGGGCTGGCCTGCAGCCGCTCGGCCAGCAGTTCCTGCACCCGCGCCATTGGACCCACGCCTACCGCCGCCGCATCCGGCAGGGGCCCGGCGGTGCGTTGCACCAGGTGCCCGAGCCACAGCAGCAGGCGCTCCTCCGCGCGTTCGCGCACCAGGGCATCGCCACCCAGCGCCCGCTCCACCGCGTCGGCCAGGCTGGCGGCGAGGTCGGGCTGGTGGCTGCAGGCCTGCTGGAACTCCACCCGCGCCAGGCCCAGGTCATCGGCCAGTTGCTCGGCGGTGACGTAGAGGCCGACATAGCGCCAGGGCTCGCCCTCCTTCACCCCGCCGCCCTGGATCTGCCCCGGGTTGTACAGGGTGATATCGCCCGCGCCGGCGCGGAAGCTGCGCCGGTCCAGCCACACCTGCTCCTCACCCACCAGGTTCACGCCAATGACGCATTCGTCGTGGCTGTGCTTGGCGAAGGCGTGGCCGCTGCCGCTGTTGCTGGCGATTTCCAGGCGGCCGAGGAAGGCCTGTCGGCTGTGGAGCATGGTGGGAACTCGGGATCGGGAGGCGCCGAGCATAACGCCCCGGCGATTCAGCCGGCCAGGGCCATCGCCCCGCGCAGCAGCGAATGCGCCCCCAGGCCCAGCAGGCCGAGGAAGAACAGCCGGCGGAACATGGCCTCGCTCAGGCGCCGGCGGATGCGCTGGCCGATTTCCAGGCCCAGCAGTGCCGGCAGCAGCATCAGCCAGGTGAGGCCGAGGTCCAGGCTCTGGCTGCCGCCGTGGATGAACAGGCCCAGGCCCAGCGCCAGGGTGGAGACGGTGAAGGACAGCCCCAGGGCCTGGATCAGCGCCTCCCGCGGCAACTCCAGGGCCTGCAGGTAGGGTACCGCCGGGATCACGAAGACCCCGGTAAGCCCCGTCACCAGGCCGGTGAGCAGCCCCACCAGCGCAGACCAGGCACCCTCTCGGCTCTTCGGGGCCGGCGGGCGGATGGACAGCAGCCCGAGCGCGCCGTAGGCCAGCAGGCAGGCCCCGAGCGCGACGGGAATCCAGGGGCTGGCGGACTCCACCAGCCAGCGCGTGGTCACCAGGGTGCCCAGGGTCAGCGTCAGCAGCAGCGGCCACAGGCGACGCAGCAACGGCAACAGGGCCGGGCCGACGAACAGTTGCCAGAGGTTGGTCAGAAGCGAAGGCACGAGCAGCAACGCGGAGGCCTCGCCCGGCGTCATCGCCACCGCCAGCAGGCCCATCGCCACGGTGGGCAGGCCCATGCCGAGCACGCCCTTGACCAGGCCGGCGAGCAGGAAAACCAGGGCACTGAAAAGCAGCAGCATATCGATCACCACACAGAAGAATGGCTTTAGCTTGCGCGCTGCCGCGCCAGGGCTGAATCTGTGATTCCCGAGCCCAGGCTACGCCCTGGACGAAGCCTGGAAGCCCGCGATGCGCTACGACCTGATCGACCTCAAGCTGTTCCTCGACATCCTCGACGCCGGCAGCATCACCCACGGCGCCGAGCGCAGCCACCTGGCCCTGGCCTCGGCCAGCGCGCGCCTCAAGGGGCTGGAGGAAAGCCTCGGTACGCCGCTGTTCGAGCGCCAGCGTCATGGCGTCCGCCCTACCCCGGCAGGCCGCGCCCTGGCCCATCACGCCCGCGCGGTGACGCACCAGCTGGAACTGATGGCCGATGAGCTGGGCGACTTCGCCACGGGCCTGCGCGCACGGGTGCGCCTGCTGGGCAATACCGCCGCCCTGGCCGAGCACCTGCCCGGCGTGCTGGGCGACTTCCTGCTGATGCACCCGCAGATCGACCTGGATATCGAGGAAAAGCCCAGCCACGCCATAGTCGAGGCGCTGACCCGGGGCCAGGCGGACCTGGGCGTGCTGGCCGATAGCACCGACATGGCCGGCCTGGAGGCGCGCCCCTTCCGCGTCGACCGCCTGCTGCTGGTGACGCGCCTGGATGACGGCAGCCTCGACGGCGACGGGCCGCTGCACTTCGAGCAGTTGCTCGGCCGCGCCTTCGTCGGCCTGGGCCGTGACAACCCGCTGCAACAGCACATCGCCGGCAAGGCGCTCAACGCCGGTCGCCACCTGGAGCTGCGCCTGCGGGTCAGCGATTTCGATACGGTCTGCAGCCTGGTGGCCCGTGGCGTGGGCATTGCCCTGGTGCCCGAGGCGACGCTGCAGCGCGCCAGGGACCGTCACGCGCTGCGCGCCCTGCCCCTGGCCGATGCCTGGGCCACCCGCCACCTGCACCTCTGCGCCATGCGCTTCGACGCCCTGACACCCCCTGCCGCGCGCCTGGCGCAGACGCTGCTCGCCGGATAACGGGCAAAGAAAAGGCCGCCCGGAGGCGGCCGCAAATGAATCAGGAGCACGATGTGTAGCGCCGAGACTAGGGCGCGATGGCTACCGAATCATGTCGGCGCCATGACCATTGCGTGACGGGCGCCAAGCAGGCGCACCCGTTCAGGGCGGTCTAACCTTCGTCCCCGTACCCGCAACCGTGGAGAACCCCATGCGATCGATCAAGCACCTGCTGGGCGGCGCCCTGCTCGCCGCCACCCTGTTGAGCCAGGGCGCAACGGCGGACCCGCGCGAGCCGATCCATTTCGGCGACCTGACCTGGGAAAGCGGCAGCCTGATCACCGAGATCCTCCGGCTGGTGGTCGAGAAGGGCTACGGCTACCCGACGGACACCCTGCCCGGCAGCACCGTCAGCCTGGAAGCCGCGCTGGCCCAGGACGACATCCAGGTCATCGCCGAGGAATGGCCGGGGCGCAGCCCGGTGTGGATCAAGGCGGAGCAGGAAGGCAAGGTGTTCGCCCTCGGCGATATCGTCAAGAACGCCGACGAAGGCTGGTGGGTGCCGGCCTATGTGATCGAAGGCGACGCCGAGCGCGGGATCAAGGCCGTGGCGCCGGAGCTGCGTTCGGTGCAGGACCTGGCGCGCTACAAGGCGGTGTTCCGCGACCCGGAGTCACCGAACAAGGGGCGCTTCCTCAACAGCCCGACCGGCTGGACCTCCGAAGGCGTCAACAGCCAGAAGCTCAAGGCCTATGGGCTCGAGGGCAGCTACAACAACTTCCGCACCGGCTCCGGAGCGGCCCTGGACGCGGAGATCACCTCGGCCATCCGTCGCGGCCAGCCGGTGCTGTTCTACTACTGGTCGCCGACGCCCCTGCTGGGCCGCTACAAGCTGATCAAGCTGGAAGAGCCGCCCTTCGATGCCGACGCCTGGAAGACCCTGGCCGACGCCAGCCACCCCAAGCCACGCGGCACCCGCTCGCTGCCCGCACGCCTGGCCATAGGCGTTTCCGCCTCCTTTCGCCAGCGCTACCCGCAATTGGCGGAGATGTTCGCCAAGGTGGACCTGCCCATCGACGGCCTGAACCAGGCACTGGCAACCATGAGTGAGAAACGCCAGCCACCCCGCGACGCTGCGCGCGACTACCTGCGCGCCCATCCCGATGCCTGGAAGAACTGGCTGCCCGAAGAAGCCCGCGCCAAGGTGGCTGCCGGGCTCTGAGAGGTAAAAGACGCACAAACGAAAACGCCGCTCGAATGAGCGGCGTTTTCGTTTAACTGGAGCGGGAAACGAGACTCGAACTCGCGACCCCGACCTTGGCAAGGTCGTGCTCTACCAACTGAGCTATTCCCGCGTGAAACTGGCGTCCCCTAGGGGACTCGAACCCCTGTTACCGCCGTGAAAGGGCGGTGTCCTAGGCCACTAGACGAAGGGGACAGGTAAAACCTGGCAAGCATCGCTTGTGAAACTGGAGCGGGAAACGAGACTCGAACTCGCGACCCCGACCTTGGCAAGGTCGTGCTCTACCAACTGAGCTATTCCCGCATGAAACTGGCGTCCCCTAGGGGACTCGAACCCCTGTTACCGCCGTGAAAGGGCGGTGTCCTAGGCCACTAGACGAAGGGGACAAACAACACTCAACAAGCATTGCTTGAAAATCTGGAGCGGGAAACGAGACTCGAACTCGCGACCCCGACCTTGGCAAGGTCGTGCTCTACCAACTGAGCTATTCCCGCAATACAACTACATACAGCCAGAAAGTGGCGTCCCCTAGGGGACTCGAACCCCTGTTACCGCCGTGAAAGGGCGGTGTCCTAGGCCACTAGACGAAGGGGACGCGGCCCGGAGCTTACAACAGCTATGACGCTTTCTTCCGGCCTTCGCCGCTTTTGCCCTCAGGCTTCGCGTCGAAGTGGCGCGCATTCTAGGGAGCGTTTTGGCACCCGTCAACCCTTCGACAAAAAACTTTTAAAATCAACGAGTTCAGGGCAAAAACTGACACGGAGCTATCAGCAGGGTGGCCAACCCTCTACACTCCCGCAGAAAACGCACACGGGAGCTGTATAAAGATGTCGCCACTCGTGATCACCCTGATGGTGATAGCCGGCATAGCGGTACTGCTGATCATCGGCTACGCCAACCATATGGTGGAGAACAGCAAGCTGGAGAAAGCCCGGCTGCGCGCCGACCTCATCGACAGGTTGCGCCGCACCAGCATGCTCTCCGAAAGCCTGCCCGGGCAGTTCATGACCCCCGCGCTGAAGCTGCAGCTGACCCGCTTGCAATTGCTCTTCTGCGAGCGCCTGTTGCCCCTGGACAAAAGCAACGCCCAGCTCAAGGTCCAGGCCGAGGAACTGCGTGGCCTGGTGGCCCTGGGCGAAGGGATGCCGATCCGCAATGCGCCGCTGAAGATCAGCAACGAAGCCCAGGCCAAGGAAATCCGCTTCCAGCTGGAATCCCTGCACGGCCAACTGACCCGCTCGGCCAAGGACGGCTTCATGCCCGTCAACGATGCCAAACGCTGGGTCAACGAAATCCGCGGCATGCTGGTGCAGCTGCATATCGAATTCTTCACCAACCTCGGCCTGCAGGCCCTGCAGGAAGGCCAGCCGCGCCAGGCCCGCCTGGCCTTCGAACGTGGCGTGCAGTACCTGCAGAAGCAGCCCGATCCCGCCCGCTACCAGAACCAGCTGCAGCAGTTGCAGAACCAGCTGGCCCGCGCCAACGCCCTGGCCCTGGACAAGCCGCCGGCCGCCGATGAGCCGAGCGAGCTCGGGGATGCCCTGAAATCCCTGGACGACGAAGACACCTGGAAGAAGAAGAACATCTACGACTGACAGCCCGGCCCCGCTCAGACAAGGACACCCACGATGAGCATCACCCTCTACGGCGCCCCGCTCTCCCCCTTCGTGCGCAAAGTGCGCTTGTGCCTCCTGGAAAAGGGCATCGACTACCAGTTGGAAGTCGTCACGCCCTTCGGCCAGCCCGCCTGGTACCGGGAACTGAACCCGCTGGGGCGCATCCCGGCGATGCGCGACGGTGATTTCACCCTCGCCGACTCCAGCGTCATCTGCCAGTACCTGGAAGAAAAGCACCCCGAACTGGCCCCGCTCTATGGCCGCGACGCCCAGCAACGCGCCCGGGTGCGCTGGCTGGAGAAGTACGCCGACTACGAGCTGGCACCGCTGACCACCTTCTGCGTGTTCCGCAACCGCGTACTCAAGCCGACCATGGGCAAGCCCTGCGACGAGGCGGCGGTGCAGGCGACGCTGCAGGACAAGCTGCCGCAGCACTTCAACTACCTGGAAAAGACCCTGGGCGATGCCGACTACTTCGTCGGCGGCGAGCTGACCCTGGCGGACCTGGCGCTGTGCTGCCAACTGATCAACATGGAACACGGCACCGAGCTGCTGGACAGCGGCCGCTGGCCGGCCCTGGCCGCCCATTACCAGCGCATCCGCGCGCGGGAGTCGGTGCAGACGGTATTGCCCGGCGAGCAGCGGACCCTGGCCAAGCTCAGCGGCGCGGCCTGACCGCCCTGCCCCGCAGAAACGAAAAAGCCCGGCACTTGCCGGGCTTTTTCATGGCGCGACCGATCAGCAGTCGGTCAGGCGCAGGAAGATCGCCGCCAGGTTCTCGATGCCGGCCTGGTCCGCCTCACTGAAGCGGCCAACGCTCGGGCTGTCGAGGTCGAGCACACCGATCAGCGCACCGTCCTTCACCAGGGGCACCACCAGCTCGCTGTTGGACGCGCTGTCACAGGCAATATGCCCGGGGAAGGCGTGCACGTCCTCCACGCGCTGGGTCTCGCGGGTGCGCGCGGCGGCGCCACACACACCCCGACTGAACGGAATGCGCACGCAGGCGACCTTGCCCTGGAAGGGGCCGAGCACCAGCTGCTCCTGCTTGTTCAGGTAGAAGCCCGCCCAGTTCAGCTCCGGCAGCTCGTTATAGAGGAAGGCCGAGAATTGCGAGGCGTTGGCGATGAAGTCGCGCTCGTCGGCGAGCAACGACTCCAGCTGGGCGGCCAGCAGGGCATAGCCCTCGAGGCCGGCACCGGCCTGTTGCAGGTCGATCATCGGGAAGTCTCCAGCAGCGCCCGGCCAACCCATTGGCGGGCGAATTGATAGGCACAACGGCCATTGCGGTTGCCACGCCCGAGGGCCCAGCGGATGGCCGCTTTTTCCAACTTTTCATTCCATTCCCAGGCCAGGTCACGGGGCGCCAGGGTCTCGATCCAGTGGCGCACCACTGCCAGGAAGTGCTCCTGGGTGAAGGGGTAGAAGGACAACCAGAGGCCGAAGCGGTCGGACAGGGCGATCTTGTCTTCCACCGCCTCATTGGGGTGCAGCTCGCCGTCGACCATCTGCCAATGCTCGTTGTCGCTCTGCTTCTCCGGCACCAGGTGGCGGCGGTTGGAGGTGGCGTAGAGCAGCACGTTGTCCGGCGCGCGCTCCAGCGAGCCGTCGAGCACGCTCTTGAGTACGCGGTAATCGCCTTCACCGGCTTCGAAGGACAGGTCGTCACAGAACATCACGAAGCGCTGCGGCAGCTTGGCCACCTGCTCCACCACGCGCGGCAGGTCGGCGAGGTGGTCGCGCTCGATCTCGATCAGGCGCAGGCCGGCACCGGCGTGCTCGGCCAGCAGCGCACGCACCAGGGAGGATTTACCCGTGCCACGGGCGCCCCAGAGCAACGCATGGTTGGCCGGCAGGCCATCGACGAACTGGCGGGTGTTGCGCGCCAGTTGCTCGCGCTGGGCATCGACGCCGATCAGGTCGGTGAGGTTGAGATCCAGGCTCACCTGCAGCGGCTGCAGGTAACCGCCGCGTCCCTCGCGGTGCCAGCGGGCGGCGATGCAGTCCTGCCAGTCGATGGCCGGGCGCAGCGCCGGTAGCAGGGGATCGAGGCGCGCAAGTACCGCGTCGGCGCGCTCCAGGAAGTCGATCAAACGGGAATCCACAATAAACTCCTTGGTTCAGCTCGGAGAGCCGGGCTGTCAGCAGGTGGGATAGGCTATGCTTGGCAAGCCCACGGAACAAGGCCAAATCTTCACGCCCATGGATATCCCGCTAACCCAACGCCTGTCGTTCAAACAGGCCAGCATCACCGTGCTGGTGGCGTTCGTACTCGGGACCCTTCTCAGCATCATTCAGGTCGGCATCGACTACGCCAGCGAGAACGCCTCGCTGGAGCGCGAGATCAATGCGCTGCTGGAAATCAGCCACAACCCCGCCGCCCGCATCGCCTACAACATCGACGCCGAACTGGCCCAGGAACTGGTGCTGGGGCTGCTGCGTTCGCCGGCGGTGATCCGCGCCGAGATCATCGACAACAGCGGCACCGTGCTCGCCAGCGTCAGCCGCCCGCGCACCGAGAGCGACTACCGCATCTTCAGCGACTTCCTCTTCGGTGAGCGCCGGGATTTCCAGGACCCGCTCTACATCGCCCACGCCCCCGCGGAAACCCTGGGCCTGCTGCGCCTGGAAGTGGACACCTTCGCCTTCGGCAACCACTTTCTGCGGCGCTCCATGCTCACCCTGATCTCCGGGTTCGTGCGCAGCCTGCTGCTGTCGCTGATCCTCCTGGTGCTCTTCTACAGCATGCTCACCAAGCCGCTGGTGGGGCTGATCCGTGCCCTCAGCGAAGGCGACTCGCGCAGCCCGGTGGACAACCGCCTGCCCTGCCCCCCGGCCACGAGCAGGACGAGATCGGCGTCCTGGTGGACGTGATCAACCGGCAACTGGCGAACCTCTTCGCCGAGATGGAGCAACGCCGCGACGCCGAAGACAGGCTCACCCAGTACCTGGCGGAGCTGGAGAACATCGTCTCGGCGCGCACCGCCGAACTGAAGGCCACCAACAGCCGCCTCAGCCAGTCCAACCAGGAGCTGGACATGGCCCGCACCCACGCCATTGAAACGGCCCAGGCCCGTGCCGCCTTCCTGGCCAACATGAGCCACGAGATCCGCACCCCGCTCAACGGCCTGCTGGGCATGCTCGCCCTGACCCTGGACAGCCCGCTGAACGCCGAGCAACGCCAGCAGCTCACCATCGCCCACGACTCCGGCAACGTGCTGGTGGAACTGCTCAACGACATCCTCGACCTGTCCAAGTTCGAGGCCGGCCAGCTGGAGCTGGAAGCCATCCCCTTCGACCTCGGCGTGCTGGTGGAAGACACCGCCAGCCTGCTGTCGCAGAACGCCGCCCCGGGCGTGGAGCTGAGCTGCCTGATCGACCCGCGCCTACCGGCCCTGGTGGTGGGCGACCCGACCCGCGTGCGCCAGATCGTCAGCAACCTGCTGTCCAACGCCCTCAAGTTCACCCGCTTCGGCCGCGTCGACCTGCGCGTCACGCCCACCGCCGAGGGCGTGCTGATCGGCGTCCGCGACACCGGCATCGGCATCTCCAGCGATGCCATGCCCAAGCTGTTCCAGCCCTTCGCCCAGGCCGGCGCCGGCATCACCCGGCAGTTCGGTGGCACGGGCCTCGGCCTCGCCCTCACCCGTCGGCTTTGCGAAGCCATGGACGGCACGCTGCAAGTGCGTTCCGAAGAAGGCATCGGCAGCCTGTTCAGTGCCGAACTGCCGCTGGCCAGCCATGCCGATGCCACGCCGGCACCGGCGCTGCAGGGGCGCGTCATCGCGCTGTGCGCCGCCGGTAGCGGCCTGGCCGAACTGCTGAAGACCTGGCTGCCGGCCTGGGGCATCAACTACCAACGAAGCGATGTCGATACCAGCCTGGCAGGCCAGGTGTTCGACCAGATCATCACCGACTCGCCGGAACAACTGCAGCGTCTGCGCGACGAGAGCGCGGCGCCGATCCTGCTGATCACCGGTTACGGCAACTTCCTCCAGGCCGAGCAGGCCACGCCCTTGGCGCCGCTGCAGCAACTGGCACGGCCGCTGGCCCGCTCGGCGCTCTACCAGGCACTGCGCCGCAGCCTGCAGCAACTGCCGGAGGAGCCGGCGCCCAGCCCCACGCCCAAGCAACGCCTGGCGCGCTCGGCACGGGTGCTGCTGGTGGAAGACAACGCGGTGAACCAGCTGGTGGCCAAGGGCATGCTCGGCAAGCTGGGTTGTGAAGTGCTGGTCGCCGCCCATGGCGGTGAAGCGCTGCAGATGCTCGCGGAACACCCGGTAGACCTGGTGCTGATGGACTGCAACATGCCGATCATGGATGGCTATGAAGCCACTCGGCGCATCCGCCAGAGCGGCAACTGGCCGGGCCTGCCGGTGGTGGCGCTGACCGCCAACGCCCTGCCGGACGAACGCGAACGCTGCCGCGCCGCCGGCATGGACGACTACCTGGCCAAGCCCTTCCGCCGTGAAGAGCTGGTCGCCCTGCTGGACAACTGGCTGCCGACTACCCAGCCAGCCCAGTGAAGCGGCCGAGCAGCTCGGCCAGGCGACCGCGCAGCTCCACCATCTCGTTGAGGTCCAGACCGTTGCTGCACAGCAGTTCGGTGCGCAATGCCGATACCTGCTCGCGCAGCGCGATACCCGCTTCACTCAGCGCCAGGTGCACCTCGCGCTCGTCATGGGCCGCCCGGCGGCGCTGCACATGGCCGAGCTGCTCCAGGCGCTTGAGCAGTGGCGTGAGGGTGCCGGAATCCAGCATCAGACGCTCCCCCAGGGCCTTGACCGTGGGCTGCTCGGGCGGCTTGGCATGCCATTCCCAGAGCACCAGCATGACCAGGTACTGCGGGTAGGTCAGGCCTAGCTGGTCCAGCATCGGCCGGTAGCCCCGGATCACTGCGCGCGACGCGGCGTACAGCTTGAAGCACAGCTGGTTGTCCAGCAGCAGGTCGGCGTCGGGCAGGTCTGGTGGGGTCATTTCAGCAGCGCTTCGATCTCGGTGGCCAGGTCTTCCGGCTTGGTGGTCGGCGCAAAACGCTTAACCTCGCGGCCTTCGCCATCGATCAGGAATTTGGTGAAGTTCCACTTGATGCCCTTGCTGCCCAGCAGGCCCGGCGCGCGGCTTTTCAGCTCGACGTAGAGCGGATGGGCGTCGGAGCCATTGACGTCGATCTTCTTGAACAGCGGGAAGCTGACACCGAAGTTCAATTCGCAGAACTCGGAGATGGCGCCCTCGTCGCCCGGCTCCTGCTTGCCGAACTGGTTGCAGGGGAAGCCGAGCACCACCAGCCCCTTGTCCTTGTATTGCTGCCAGATGCTCTCCAGCCCCTTGTACTGCGGGGTGAAGCCGCACTTGCTCGCGGTGTTGACCACTAGCACGGCCTTGCCGCCGAAATCGGCGAGGGTCTTCTGCTCGCCCTTGATGGTGGTGACGGGGATATCGAAAAGCTTGCTGCTCATGGACTTTCACCTGGAGGAAGGAATGACGGCAGGAAGATAGCTTGCAATTAAATTGCACGCAATTTAATTGCCACAAAAAAGACCCGCTCATTAGCGGGCCTTATGGATCAGGCTTCGCGCGGCACCAGCTTCAGCGACACCGAGTTGATGCAGTAGCGCAGCCCGGTCGGGCGCGGGCCATCCGGGAACACGTGGCCGAGGTGAGCGTCGCAGCGGGCGCAACGCACCTCGATACGGTGCATGCCGTGGCTGAAATCTTCCTTCTCGGCCACCGAGACGTCATCCACCGGCTGGAAGTAGCTCGGCCAGCCGCTGCCGGAGTCGTACTTGGCATCGGAGTCGAACAGCGCCGCCCCACAGCACGAACAGTGGTAGATACCCGGCGTCTTGGTGCCGTTGTATTCCCCCGTGAAGGGGCGTTCGGTGCCCCCCAGGCGACAGACGTGGAACTGCGCTTCGCTCAGCTCTTCACGCCAGGATTCTAGGGGTTTGTCCAGCTTTTCCATGGGTCACCTCGGCTACGGAAAAAAGCCCGACCAGTACCTTTTCCGGTCATCGGGCCGCACGTATCATGCGTGGCTTTAGACGCCAGTCTGGCAGCGGCGTTACAGGCTGCCAAGGCGCAGTTTCCTCAGATCGGGACACGAACAACCATGCAGGTCAGCAAATCGAACAAGCTCGCCAACGTCTGCTACGACATCCGCGGGCCCGTGCTCAAGCACGCCAAACGCCTGGAAGAGGAAGGCCATCGCATCCTCAAGCTGAACATCGGCAACCCGGCGCCGTTCGGTTTCGAAGCCCCGGAGGAAATCCTCCAGGACGTGATCCGCAACCTGCCCACCGCCCAGGGCTACAGCGACTCCAAGGGCCTGTTCAGCGCGCGCAAGGCGGTGATGCAGTACTACCAGCAGAAGCAGGTGGAAGGCATCGGCATCGAGGACATCTACCTCGGCAACGGCGTGTCAGAGCTGATCGTGATGTGCATGCAGGCGCTGCTCAACAACGGTGACGAGGTGCTGATCCCGGCCCCCGACTACCCGCTGTGGACCGCCGCCGTGAGCCTGGCCGGCGGCAAGCCGGTGCACTATCTGTGCGACGAGCAGGCCGACTGGTTCCCCGACCTCGAAGACATCAAGGCCAAGATCACCCCGAACACCAAGGCCATGGTGATCATCAACCCCAACAACCCCACTGGCGCCGTGTACTCCAAGGAGCTGCTGGAAGGGATGGTCGAGCTGGCCCGCCAGCACAACCTGGTGCTCTTCTCCGACGAGATCTACGACAAGATCCTCTATGACGAAGCCGTGCACATCTCCACCGCCTCCCTGGCGCCGGACGTGCTCTGCCTGACCTTCAACGGCCTGTCCAAGTCCTACCGCGTGGCCGGCTTCCGCTCCGGCTGGGTCGCCATCTCCGGGCCCAAGCAGCGTGCGCAGAGCTACATCGAAGGTATCGACATCCTCGCCAACATGCGCCTGTGCGCCAACGTGCCGAGCCAGCACGCCATCCAGACCGCCCTCGGCGGCTACCAGAGCATCAACGACCTGGTCCTGCCCAACGGCCGCCTGCTGGAGCAACGCAACCGCACCTGGGAGCTGCTCAACGACATCCCCGGCGTCAGCTGCGTCAAGCCCATGGGCGCGCTCTACGCCTTCCCGCGCATCGACCCGAAGGTCTGCCCCATCGTCAACGACGAGAAGTTCGTCCTCGACCTGCTGCTCTCCGAGAAGCTGCTGATCGTCCAGGGCACCGCCTTCAACTGGCCCTGGCCGGATCACTTCCGCGTGGTCACCCTGCCCCGCGTCGACGACCTGGAGCAGGCCATCGGCCGCATCGGCAACTTCCTCAAATCCTATCGCCAGTAAGGAACGCCAGCATGGGCCAGGCCAGACGCTACCTGCTCACCGGTGCCAGCTCCGGCATCGGCATGGCCCTGGCCCGGCGCCTCGCCAGCCAGGGGCATGACCTCGCCCTCGCCGCACGGCGCGAGGAAACCCTGCAGCAACTGGCCGAAGAGCTGCGCAGCCAGTACGGCCGCACCATCGCCGTGCTGCCGCTGGACGTCACCGACTACGCCGCCTGCAAGGACGCCGTAGGCCTGGCGCAGAACGCCCTGGGCGGCCTCGACGGGCTGATCGCCAATGCCGGCATGGGCCTCGCTGGCAAGGCCGGCAGCGGCCGCTTCGAGCGCTACCGGCAGACCCTGGAAACCAACCTGCTCGGCGCCATCGCCTGCCTGGATGCCGCCGCCGAGCTTTTTCGCGAGCAGGGCCACGGTCACCTCATCGCCATCGCCTCGGTCGCCGGCAAGCGCGGCCTGCCCGCCACCGCGGGCTATTCGGCGAGCAAGGCCGGGTTGATCAGCTACATGGAATCCCTGGAGCTGGAACTGCACCGCAGCCCCATCGCCACCACCCTGCTGCTGCCCGGCTACATCGACACGCCGATCAACCAGGATGCCGGGCCCCGTCCCTTCCTCATCGACGTCGAGCGAGGCGCCGCACTGATCGCCCGACACATCGAGAAACGCACGCGCAGCGCCTATGTACCCGGCTGGCCCTGGGCCCTGATCGGCCGCCTGCTGCCGCTGCTGCCCACCTCGCTGATCGCCAGGGCGCTGTGACCATGGACCTGCAGATCGACGATTTCTACAAGGACTGCGCGGCCGGCATGCTGATGCTCTACCAGGCCTTCCCGCGCAAGGTCGCCCTCTATATCGAGGACCTGATCGGCCACGAGGAACCGGACGAGTTCGGCCTGCCCAGCAAGCGCCACCAGAGCTGCCTCGGGGCCCTGATCTGGCTGGCCGAGGAAGGCTACATCCGCTACGAAAGCGCCATTCGCTACGAGGCGCTGGACCAGGCCGTGCTCAGCGAAAAAGGCTTCCTGCGCCTGTCCCGCACCCTGCCCCACGTCGTGCGCAGCGACGACGAACTGCCACCCAGCGTGCGCCGGGTTCACTCAACCCTCGCCCACCAACTGCGCGAAGCGCTGGCCAGCCGCAACAGCGAACGCACCGCCCGCCTCACCCGGCTGCTCTTCGCCGGAGCCGGCAACCCCGCAGGCGACACAGTTTGAAATAGAGCCCAGGTTGAATAGGCCTCTGGCGCACCTTATATAACCCCGCATTACACCGTCTTTCCCTGAGGAGACCGCTTTAACCATGATGCGCATCCTGTTGTTCGTGGCCACCAACCTTGCAGTTCTGGTGATCGCCAGCATCACCCTCAAGCTGCTGGGCGTAGACCGCTTCACCGGCCAGAATTACGGCAGCCTGCTGGTGTTCTGTGCCGTGTTCGGTTTCGCCGGCTCCCTGGTCTCGCTGTTCATCTCCAAGTGGATGGCGAAGATGAGCACCGGCACCGAAATCATCACCCAGCCCCGCACCCGCCACGAACAGTGGCTGCTGCAGACCGTGGAGCAACTGTCCCGCGAAGCCGGGATCAAGATGCCGGAAGTCGGCATCTTCCCCGCCTACGAGGCCAACGCCTTCGCCACCGGCTGGAACCGCAACGACGCACTGGTCGCCGTGAGCCAGGGCCTGCTGGAGCGCTTCTCCCCCGATGAAGTGAAGGCCGTGCTGGCCCACGAGATCGGCCACGTGGCCAACGGCGACATGGTCACCCTGGCGCTGGTCCAGGGCGTGGTGAACACCTTCGTGATGTTCTTCGCGCGCATCTTCGGCAACTTCGTCGACAAGGTGATCCTGAAGAACGAGGAAGGTCACGGCATCGGCTACTTCGTGGCGACCATCTTCGCCGAGCTGGTCCTGGGCATCCTCGCCAGCATCATCGTCATGTGGTTCTCGCGTAAGCGCGAATACCGTGCCGACGAAGCCGGCGCCCAGCTGGCCGGCACCAACGCCATGATCGGTGCCCTGCAGCGCCTGCGTGCCGAACAGGGCGTGCCGGTGCAGATGCCCGACAGCCTCACCGCCTTCGGCATCAACGGTGGCCTGAAGAACGGCCTCGCCGGCCTGCTGATGAGCCACCCGCCCCTGGAAGACCGCATCGAGGCCCTGCGCCGCCGCGGTTGATACACGGCAAACGAAAAAGGCGGCCAATCGGCCGCCTTTTTCATGCCCGCAATAAACCGCTAGGACCGGTGCAAGCGGAACACCGGCTCGAACAGCGCGTCCAGCCCACGGGAGGCGAACTTCCAGTTCTTCTCCAGCACGTCCTGGCGCTCCAGCAGCGCCACGCTCCAGAGGGGCTCGAAGCGCTGGCGTACCTCCGCTTCCGGCACCGAGAACGGCGGGCCGTCCAGGCGCTGCTGGTCGTACTCCAGGGTCACCGCCAGCCCCTCGCAGTGGGCCGGGAGTATCGCCGCGAGGTGCGCCACATAGCGCTCACGCATCTCCGGCGGCAGGGCGATGAGCGCGGCGCGGTCGTAGAGCCCGCCACAGTCTGCGACCTCTTGCGCATCCAGGGCGAAGAAATCCCCCTGGAGGATGTCGATGCCGCCCGCGCGGTAACGGCGCAAGGCACCCTCCTCGCTCACCTCAGGCACCAGGCCCCGCTCTTCGAAGAAGTCCGTCACCGCCTTCTCTGCCAGCTCCACGCCCAGCACCCGATGGCCCTGGGCAGCCAGCCAGACCAGGTCCAGGCTCTTGCCGCACAGCGGCACCAGCACCCGCGAGCCCTGGGCCAGGCCAAGCGACGACCAATACTGCTGCAGGTAAGGGTTGACCTCATCCAGATGAAAACCGATCTGGTCGTTGGCCCATCTGTCCTGCCAGAAACTCTCGTGCACAATCCACCTGCCGATTCGATAAGAACACTCAAGATTTTATGCTGGATGTCGATACGTCCAGCCCCGAATATGGCGCCCATCCTAACGGAGGAAACGCCAGATGCTGCCCAGTCTTTTCATCTCCCATGGTTCCCCGATGCTCGCCCTCGAACCCGGCGCCAGCGGCCCCGCGCTCGCGCGGCTGGCGCGCGAGCTGCCGCGCCCGGAGGCGATCCTGGTGGTGTCCGCCCACTGGGAAAGCGAACGCCTGGCGATCAGCGGCGGCACGCAGCTAGAGACCTGGCACGACTTCTACGGCTTCCCGCCCGAACTCTACGCGGTGCAGTACCCCGCCCATGGCGCCCCGGAGCTGGCCGGGGAGGTGCAGCAACTGCTGCGCGACAACGGCCTGGAGGCCGCCATCGACCCGCAGCGGCCCATGGATCACGGCGTATGGGTGCCATTGACGCTGATGTACCCCGAAGCCGATATCCCGGTGCTGCAACTGTCCCTGCCCAGCCGCCTGGGCCCCGCCTTCCAGACCCGGATCGGCCACGCCCTGGCCGCCCTGCGCAAACGCGGCGTGCTGCTGATCGGCTCCGGCAGCATCACTCACAACCTCGGCGAACTGAACTGGCGCGCCGGGCCGGAAGTGATCACGCCCTGGGCCCTGGAATTCCGCGACTGGATGGTGGAGCGCCTGGAGGCCGTCGACGAGCAGGCCCTGCACGACTACCGCACCCAGGCTCCCCACGCCCGCCGCAGCCACCCCAGCGACGAACACCTGCTGCCGCTGTATTTCGCCCGGGGCGCCGGTGGGGGTTTCAAGGTGGAGCACAGCGGCTTCACCCTCGGCGCGCTGGGGATGGATATCTATAGGTTCGGTTGAGGCCCCGGGCGCACCGAGGGCGGCCCTGTAGCTTTGGTCAAGCAGACACCCTCCCCCTGGCTTTTTGGGGATCTCGGCGCATGCAGCCGCCACTAGCTGCGGACGTAGGGTGTGCTGCGCGGCACACCCTACGGCACGAGCCCATCCTGTCGGGTCCTTAGCTCGAATCGCCACAGACAGAGCCAACCACCCAACCACCGCCCATAAAAAAGCCCCGCTATTGCGGGGCTTTTTCGTCAGGCGCTGATCAGTCTTCGCGGTAGCGGCGCAGCTTCAGGGACTTGCCCGCGACGCGGGTATCCTTGAGTTTGCCCAGCAGGCGATCCAGGCCGTCTTCCGGCAGCTCGATCAGGCTGAAGGTCTCGCGGATCTGGATGCGACCGATGGCGTCACGTGCCAGACCACCCTCATTGAGGATGGCGCCGAGCAGGTTCTTCGCGGCGATGCCGTCGCGGGTCCCCAGCGCGGTGCGGCAACGCACGCGGCCTTCGGTCAGCGGCAGCGGAGCACGACGCTCGCGGTACTCGCCACGCTCCCCCGAGGAACGCTCGCCATCACGCTCGCGACGCTCACGCGGCTGCGAGGCGCTCGGCACCAGCGGCTGCTCGCGCTCGACGTCGGCGAGGTTCAGCGCCTGGCCATTGGTGGCCTTGCGCAGCAGGGCTGCGGCCAGGGCACGCGGGCTGCAACCGATGTCGGCGATCAGGCGATCCAGCAGCTCACCATGGGTGGCTTCTGCATCGGCCACCAGGGGCGCGAGGCCGGTGGTCAGCTTCTTGATGCGTGCGTCCAGCACTTGCTGGGCGTTGGGCAGGCGTACTTCGGCGACCTTCTGGTTGGTCACGCGCTCGATCACCTGCAGCATGCGGCGCTCGCGCGGGGTAACCAGCAGCAGGGCACGGCCTTCGCGACCGGCACGACCGGTACGGCCGATACGGTGCACGTAGGACTCGGGGTCGTACGGCATGTCCACGTTCAGTACGTGGGTGATGCGCGGTACGTCGATACCACGGGCAGCGACGTCGGTGGCGACGACGATGTCCAGGCGACCGTCCTTGAGGGATTCGATCACGCGCTCACGCTGGTTCTGGGCGATGTCGCCGTTCAGCGCGGCAGCCTTGTAGCCTTTGGCTTCCAGGGCGGAGGCCAGGTCCAGGGTGGCCTGCTTGGTACGCACGAAGGCGATCAGGGCGTCGAATTCCTCGACTTCCAGCAGGCGCAGCACGGCACCGACCTTCTGGTCGGCGTGGACCATCAGGTGAGCCTGCTCGATGCGGGCCACGGTCTGGGTCTTGGCGGCGATCTTGACGTGCTGCGGCTCTTTCAGGTGACGCTCGGCGATCGAACGGATCGACGGCGGCAGGGTGGCGGAGAACAGCACGCTCTGACGGCTTTCCGGCAGGGCCTGGAAGATCACTTCCAGGTCGTCCATGAAGCCGAGCTTGAGCATTTCGTCCGCTTCGTCCAGCACCAACTGCTGCACGGTGGTGAGCATCTGGTCGTCACGGCGCAGGTGGTCGCACAGGCGGCCGGGGGTGGCCACGATGACCTGGGCGCCCTGGCGCAGGGCCTTGAGCTGCGGGCCCATGGGCGCGCCGCCGTATACGGCGACCACACTCAGGCCGGGCATCTGCTTGGCGTAGGTTTCGAAAGCGGTGGCGACTTGCAGTGCGAGCTCGCGGGTCGGTGCCAGGATCAGCGCCTGCGGCTCACGTTTGGCCGGATCGATACGGGAAAGGATGGGCAGCGCGAAGGCTGCGGTCTTGCCGGTACCGGTCTGGGCCTGGCCAATCATGTCGTGACCGGCGAGGATCACCGGAATCGACTGGGCCTGGATGGGGGATGGCTCTTCATAGCCCACTGCCGTGATGGCGGAGAGAACATTGGGATGAAGTCCGAGCGCGGCGAATCCGCCGATATCCTGGGTCATGGGTCTGCCTCATGTGCATCCGCAAAGACCCAAATCCCAGAGCTGCATATGCCGAAAGACCTTGTGGGTCACCCTGGCAGCCTGGGAGAGAATTTGCGAGTTGCTTATTGATATGGATGTAACGTCAAGGGTAGTCCGCGTAGCGGACGGTGCAGCCGAAGGCGAATGCCTCGAAAAATGCAGTTCCTGAACGGGGCCAGTTAAGGCCGGCGCGAATCATACCGGAAAAAGCTGACCGCCGTGCGGGTTTTTCACACGTTCGTCATCAACGCCGCCGGACGGTCATTCCCTCGTGGACAAGGGCCGGCGCTCCGGCTATATCCTCCATGCCCCCGCCCCTCCCACGCCAAAGGACCCACCCCATGACCCAAGCCACCCCTGGCCGCGTAAGCCGTGAGAAACGCGGCCACGTCCTGCTGCTCGGACTGGACCGCACCGCCAAGCGCAACGCCTTCGACCAGGCGATGCTCGACGACCTGGTCACGGCGCTGGGCGAGTACGAGCGTGACGACGAGGCGCGCTGCGCACTGGTGTTCGCCCATGGCGAGCACTTCACTGCGGGGCTGGACTTGGCCAATGTCGCCGAAACCTTCAGGAATGGCTGGCAGCTGCCCGATGGCGCGGTCGACCCCTGGGGCACCTTCGGCGGCAAGCGCCTGTCCAAGCCGCTGATCCTGGCGGTGCAGGGCTACTGCTTCACCATCGGCATCGAGCTGATGCTGGCGGCCGACATCAACCTGTGCGCCAGCAACACCCGCTTCGCCCAGATGGAAGTGCAACGCGGCATCTTCCCCTTCGCCGGCGCCACCCTGCGCCTGCACCAGGCCGCTGGCTGGGGCAATGCCATGCGCTGGCTGCTGACCGGCGACGAATTCGACGCCCACGAGGCCTACCGCCTGGGCCTGGTGCAAGAGGTGCTGGCCAGTGAAGAACTGATGCCCCGCGCACTCTGGCTGGCCGAACGGGTGGCCGCCCAGGCGCCCCTCGGCATCCAGGCCACCCTCGCCTCCGCGCGCCAGACGGTAAGCGAAGGCGAAGAAGCAGCCGCCCGCAACCTGTCCGTGGTCGCCAAGCGCCTGCTGGGCTCCGAAGATGCCCAGGAAGGCGTCTGGGCAATGCTCGAACGCCGCCCGGGCGAGTTCAAGGGGCGCTGAAGCTGTCGGGCATCACGCTGGTGCTGCTGCCGGGCATGGACGGCAGCGGCGAGCTGTTCGCCCCATTGATCCAGGTACTGGGTGCCGACCTGCACACCCAGGTCGTGCGCTACCCGCCGGAACAACCACTGGGTTATGGGCCATTGATAGAGCAGGTCCGGCGGCAGTTGCCCGCTGGCCGGCCGTTCATCCTGCTCGGCGAATCCTTCTCCGGGCCCATTGCCGTCAGCCTCGCGGCCGAGCGCCCGGCCGGGCTGCTGGGCCTGGTGCTTTGCTGCACCTTTATCCGCAACCCTCGCCCAGGCCTGGCCTGGCTGAGCGGCCTGGTGCCGCTGGTGTCTCCCCGGCTGGCGCCCCGCGCCCTGCTGAGCCAATTGCTGCTCGGCAGGTTCGCCACCCCGGCGCTGGACCAGGCCCTGGCCGGTGCACTGGCCCCCTTGTCATCGGCCACCCTGCAAGCCCGGCTGCGGGCGGTGCTGGAGGTGGATGCCACCGCGCACCTGCAACAGATCCAGGTACCGCTGCTTTATCTACAGGCGACGGCCGATCGGCTGGTGCCGGCGGACGCCGCGCGCCTCATCGAACGCTATTCAGGGGACTTTCAATGCCTGCAGCTGGAGGCCCCGCACTGCCTGCTGCAAGCACGCCCCCACGAAGCAGCCCACGCGCTGGAGCGCTTCGCTAAGACGGTCGGCACTGATCAGGGCGATCAGGTCGCCGGGCGCAGCACATCCAGCAGGGGTTGCAGCGAGTAGCCCAGGCGCGGTGCCAGGGCCTCGCAACGGGCGGTGAGCGTACGGATGTCGAGTTGCTGCTCGAGATCGGCGGGGACGATAAGGATGACGTTGCCCTCCTTCACCGGGCACTCCCAGTAATGCCGGTGGTACAGGCCGCGCAGCAGAGCGGCGCCGAGCGGGCGACCGTCGTTGCCGGCCCATTGGTTGATCACCAGCCAGCCACCGGGATTCAGGCGCTTCTGGCAGTTTTCAAGGAAGCGCCAGGCCAGGTGGCCGACGCCCGGGCCCGTGTCGGTGTAGAGGTCGACGAAGATCAGGTCGGCGGTTTCGGCGGTTTCCAGCAGCTCCAGGGCATCACCGATACGCACGGTTAGGCGCGGGTCGTCGTCTAGGCCGAGGTATTCCATGGCCAGGCGCGGCACGTCCGGGCGCAGTTCCACCACCTCGACGTCGTCCAGTGGCAGGAACTTCATGCACGCCTGGGTCAGGGTGCCGGCGCCCAGGCCGAGGAACAGCGCGCTTTCCGGGTACTCGTGGCACAGCGCACCCAGCAGCATGGCGCGGGTGTAGTCGTACTCCAGCCAGGCGGGATCGGCCGTGAAGACGCAGCTCTGCTCCACCGCCTCGCCGAATTCGAGAAACCGGTAGTCACCCACCTCGAGCACGCGGATGACGCCGAACTCGTCATGCACCTCTGCCAGCAAACGCTCCTCGCGCATCACCACTCCCCAATCCGCCCCGTGACATTTCGCACCAGGGGCACGCCACAAAGGCGCCGTTTGCCATTGAAGCGAGGTGCCCTCACCTCGCCATAATCCGGGCATGCCGCAGGCCTCGCCAGGCGCTGCCCGAAAAAACCCGAGAAGAATAACAGCCAAGAGGTGCATCCCACTCATGTACGCCATCATCGGCGCCGGCCCCATGGGCCTTTGCGCGGCCCGCCAGTTGCAGAAGCATGGAATCCCCTTCGTCGGCTTCGAGCTGCACGAGGACGTCGGCGGGCTCTGGGACATCGACAACCCCCACAGCACCATGTACGAGTCCGCGCACCTGATCTCCTCCAAGCGCACAACCGAGTTCAGCGAGTTCCCCATGGCCGACGACGTGGCGCCCTACCCGCACCACAGCGAGATGCGCCGCTATTTCCGTGATTACGCCCAGCACTTCGGCCTGCGCGCGCACTACCAGTTCGGCACCCGCGTGGAATCCCTGGAGCGCCGGGAAAAGGGCTGGAAGCTCACCAGCGAGCGCAACGGCGAACGCCACGAGTGGTTGGTGGACGGCGTGCTCATCGCCAACGGCACGCTGCACGCGCCCAACCAGCCGGAGCTGCCCGGCCGCTTCGACGGCGAACTGCTGCATTCCGCCGACTACCGCTCCCCGGCCCTGTTCGAGGGCAAGCGGGTGCTGGTGATCGGTTGCGGCAACTCGGCCTGCGACATCGCCGTCGATGCCGTGCACCGCGCCCGCTCGGTGGATATCTCGGTACGCCGTGGCTACTACTTTCTGCCGAAGTTCCTCCTCGGCCGCCCCATCGATACCTTCGGCGGCGCGGTAAAACTGCCGCGGGCACTGAAGCAACGCATCGACGGCGCATTGATCCGCGCCCTGATCGGCAAGCCCTCCGACTACGGCCTGCCCGAACCGGACTACCGCCTCTATGAATCCCACCCGGTGGTGAACTCCCTGGTGCTGCACCACCTCGGCCATGGCGACATCAAGGCGCGGCCGGACCTGGCCAGCATCGAGGGCCGCCAGGCGGTGTTCTGCGATGGCAGCCGCGCAGACTACGACCTGATCCTCCAGGCCACCGGCTACAAGCTGGACTACCCCTTCATCGCCCGCGAGGAGCTGAACTGGCCCGAGCGCGCCGGGGCGCCGCAGCTGTACCTGAACATCTTCCATCCCCAGCATGACGACCTGTTCATGATGGGCATGGTGGAAGCCTCCGGCCTCGGCTGGCAGGGCCGCGCCGAACAGGCGGAGCTGGTGGCGCTGTTCATCCGCCAGTGCCAGGCCGGCAGCGCCTCGGCCGAGCGTTTTCGCCGCCTCAAGGCCGAGCGCGCCGGGCAGCGCCTGGACGGCGGCTACGCCTACCTGGAGCTGGAGCGCATGGCCTACTACGTGCACAAGGACAGCTACCGCAGCAGCGTGAAACGGCATATCGACGAGCTGCGCCGCGACCTGCGCGAACAGCCCGCCGACATCAGCGCCCTGGCCTGAGGTGGCGGGCGACCCCTGGCTCTGGCTGGGCCTGTTCATCCTCTTCGCCTATGGCCTGGAAGCCGTCACCGGCTTCGGCAGCACGGTGGTGGCCCTGTCCCTCGGCGCCCTGCTGCTGCCGATCGGCCAGTTGCTGCCGGTGCTGGTACCCCTGAACCTGCTGATGAGCGGCTACCTGGCCTGGCGCTACCGGCACCTGGCCGACGGGCCGCTGCTGCTGGGCGGCATCCTCCCCGCGATGCTCGCCGGTACCCTGCTCGGCTACGCCCTGCTGCCCTGGCTCGAGGGTGCCGCGCTGAAGCAGGGCTTCGGCGTGCTGATCCTCTGGTTCGCCCTGCGCGAGCTGTGGCGCCAGCGCCATGAACGGCCACGGGGCCATTCACCCGCCTGGATGACCCGCCTGCAGATCGGCGCCGGCGGCGTCTGCCATGGCTTGTTCGCCTCGGGCGGCCCGCTGCTGGTCTACGCCCTGGCCGGCACGCCGCTGTGCAAGGCGCGCCTGCGGGCCACCCTGGCCTGCGTCTGGCTCAGCCTCAACGGTCTGCTCAGCCTGGCCTTCCTGGTGGACGGCCGCCTGGCCCCCGCCCTGCCCCACCTGGCGCTCTACCTGCCCCTGCTGGTGCTGGGCGTGGCGGCTGGGGAATGGCTGCACCACCGCGTGGCCGAGCGGCACTTCCGCACCCTCACCTACCTGCTGCTGTGTCTCTGTGGCCTGTTGCTGGCCTGGCACGCCTGAAGCACCGCCAGGCGCTGGCAGCGCGGGGCCTTTCGGTTACCATGCGCCATCCGCCACACAGCCCTGATCGAGACCCTGATGAGCAACTTGTCGTCCAGCGCAGACTGGAGCCCGGAAAGCTGGAGAACCAAGCCGATCCTGCAACAACCGACCTACCCGGACGCCGCTCGCCTGGCCAAGGTCGAGCAGACCCTGGCCAGCTACCCGCCCCTGGTGTTCGCCGGTGAGGCGCGCGAGCTGCGCCGCCAGTTCAGCGAAGTGACCGAAGGCCGCGCCTTCCTCCTCCAGGGTGGCGATTGCGCGGAAAGCTTCGCCGAGTTCTCCGCCGCGAAGATCCGCGACACCTTCAAGGTGTTGCTGCAGATGGCCATCGTCATGACCTTCGCCGCCGGCTGCCCGGTGGTGAAGGTGGGGCGCATGGCCGGCCAGTTCGCCAAGCCGCGCTCGGCCGATGACGAAACCATCAATGGCGTCACCCTGCCCGCCTACCGCGGCGACATCGTCAACGGCATCGGCTTCGACCCGGCCAGCCGGATTCCCGACCCGGAGCGCCTGCTGCAGGCCTACCACCAGTCCACCGCCAGCCTCAACCTGCTGCGCGCCTTCGCCCAGGGCGGCTTCGCCGATGTGCACCAGGTGCACCAGTGGAACCTCGACTTCATCGCCAACTCGGCACTGACCGAGAAGTACAGCCAGCTCGCCGACCGCATCGACGAGACCCTAGCCTTCATGCGCGCCTGTGGCCTGGACACCGCCCCGCAACTGCGCGAGGCCAGCTTCTTCACCGCCCACGAGGCGCTGCTGCTGAACTACGAGCAGGCCTTCGTGCGCCGCGACAGCCTCACCGGCGGCTGGTACGACTGCTCCGCGCACATGCTCTGGATCGGCGACCGTACCCGCCAGCTGGACGGCGCCCATGTCGAGTTCCTGCGGGGCGTCGGCAACCCCATCGGCGTGAAGGTGGGGCCGAGCATGCCCAGCGAAGACCTGATCCGCCTGATCGACACCCTCAACCCGGACAACGACCCGGGCCGCCTCAACCTCATCGTGCGCATGGGCGCCGAGAAGGTCGGCGAGCACCTGCCTCGGCTGATCCGCACCGTACAGGCGGAAGGCCGCAAGGTGCTGTGGAGTTCGGACCCGATGCACGGCAACACCATCAAGGCGTCCAGCGGCTACAAGACCCGCGACTTCGCCATCATCCTGTCCGAGGTGAAGCAGTTCTTCCAGGTGCACCAGGCAGAGGGCAGCCACGCTGGCGGCATCCACATCGAGATGACCGGGCAGAACGTCACCGAGTGCATCGGCGGCGCCCGCCCCATCACCGAGGATGGCCTCTCCGACCGCTACCACACCCACTGCGACCCGCGCCTCAACGCCGACCAGTCGCTGGAGCTGGCCTTCCTCATCGCCGAGACCCTGAAACAGGTCCGCCGCTGAGGGCACGGCCTTCAGAAACGACGAAGCCCCGCCAATGCGGGGCTTCGTGTTTTCAGCGGGCTCAGGCGGCGATGAACAGCTCGCCGATGCGCTGCTGGGCGCCTTTGATGGCGTTGGCGCGGGGGTCTTCGCCGTAGGCCAGGCCTTCGGCGCGGACGATCTCGATATCGGTGATGCCGAGGAAGCCCAGCACCTGCAGCAGGTAAGCCTCATGGGCCTGGCCGCTGGCCTGGCCGGCGTGGATACCACCGGCGGTGGAAACGATCACCACCTTCTTGCCACCGGCAAGGCCCTTGGGGCCGTTCTCGTCGTAGGCGAAGGTTTTGCCGGCGACGGCGATGCGGTCGATCCAGGCCTTGAGCTGGGTCGGCACGGTGAAGTTGTACATGGGCGCACCGATGACGATGGCGTCGGCGGCGAGGAATTCGGCGAGGGTTTCCTCGGCCAGCTTCACTTCGGCCTTCTGCGCGGCGTCACGCAGTTCCGCCGGGGTGCCGCCGGCCACCAGGCTGGCTGCGGAAAGGTGGGCGTAGGCGTCGGTGGCGAGGTCGCGGTAGCTGACCTGGGCGGCGGGCTCGGCGGCCTGCCAGGCCTGAACCACGGCACCGCTCAGTTGGCGGGAGGCGGAGGCGTCGCCGAGGATGCTGGAGTCAAGGTGCAGAAGCTTCATGGGTATCCCCTGATTTGGCGATCACCGGATGTGATCGAAGTGAGGAGAATCCTATCCATGAAGCGAAACCCTGATTAGTCGGCAAAAATGCGATGCACTGTCTCATCGGTAGGACGAACCTACGGATCATCGTGCCGAGGTCTGCAGGTCGCTCAGGGTCTGGGTGAAGAAGCGCACCGCCTCGGCATTCAGCTGACGGTGGATGGCGACCCGGTCGACGCCCTCGGCGTCCTGGCACAGCTGCGGCAGCATGGCGTCCATTTCCGTCGAGCACGGCGCCATGAACACGAAGTGCCCCGCCCCCGGCAGCAGGCGGAAATCCGGGGGATTGGGCAGCCTGCGCTGCAGGGCCCCGGCGTTCTGCTCCAGCTGCAGGGTGCGGTCGTCATCCCCGGAATAGAGCAGCACCGGTACCTGCACCGGTTCGAGCTCCTTGCGGCCGAACATCAAGCCCAGCGGGGCCATCAGCATCAGCGCACTGACCCGGGAATCGGCGATGGCTTCGAGGTCGTCGCGGTCGGAAATCAGCTCGCCGGCATGGCCGCAGGCGTCATCGTCGTCCGGCCACTGCCGGCAGTAGGCACGCAGGCGCTCGGGTTCGGGCTGGGCGCCGGCGAGAATCAGCGCCGTCTCGCCGCCGGCCGAGTAGCCGATCACGCCGACCCGCTCGGTATCCAGGCTGCCGGCCAGCAGTGCGTCCTGCTCGGCGGCGTCTATCGCGGCGGTCAGCTGCAGCGGGCGCCCATAGAGGTTGCTCAGGGTGCCGCTGCGGCTCTGATCCTTGTAGTTGTCGCCGGTGTGCAGCACCGCCAGCACGACGAAACCGCGCCGCGCCAGGGCGGTGGCGAGGTCGTGATGGGCCAGTGGCGAACCGCCGTTGCCGTGGGAGAGCAGCACCAGGGGGAAATGGCCGGTGGCGATGGGCGCATCCATGCCGGCATCGACCTGGTAGAAGCCAAGCTCGGTGCGGGTCGGCTCTCCGGATGCAGGATAGAAGGCGACGGCACTCATCTCGCGCTGCCCGTCCACCGGGTCGGCGAGAACCAGGCGGTGCACGCCCACCGCTTGCGCGCCGAATGCGGGGAGGGTCGCCAGCAGCGACGCCAGGGCCAGTACTGCAGAAAGACGAACCAACATGGTGCTCACCTTCCGTTCCAGGTTCAGGAATCGGGCGTGCCTGCCATCAATTGCGCCTTGCTTCGTTCCTTGAGCCGGCAGCGCCGACGGCCTATCCGCCGGCGCCACATGCATTGCATGGATCACGCCACAAGTCGTGGCGCGGGAGGGGCGATCAGACGCCGCCGAGGAAATCCATCTTGCCGATCTTCACCCCGTTGTGGCGCAGGATGTTGTAGGCGGTGGTGATGTGGAAATAGAAGTTCGGCAGGGAGAAATTCAGCAGGAAGGCCTGCCCCGGGAAGCTCACCTCGCTGCCACGCATCTTCAGCACCACGGTGCGCCCCTCGCTGCCATCTATCTGCTCCGGGCGGATTTCCTGGATGAAGCCGAGGGTGCGGGCGATGCGCTCCTGCAGCTCCGGGAAGCTCGCTTCAGTATCGGCGTAGGGCGGCACCTCCAGCTGCGCCAGGCGCGCTGCGCAGCCCTTCACCGAGTCGGTGGCGATCTGCACCTGGCGCACCAGGGGGAACATGTCCGGCGCCAGGCGCGAGTTGAGGAACACAGCCGGCTCTATGCCCTGCGCCTCGGCGTGGGCAGCGGCCTTGTCGAGAATGGTGGACAGGTTGCCGAGCATGCGGGTGAAGACAGGAATGGAAGCCTCGTACATGGACAAGGACATGGGTGCTGACTCCGTGATGGCAGGGGGATGGACCGGGCGAAGGTGCCGGTCGCCGCTCCACGATACACCCGCAGCGGGCGGCTTGTGCAGGCCTGCGAGATTGTCCCGCTGACGAAATCCGTGGCGCCGGAATCAGCGCCGATGCCATAGTTCGTCCCCTCTACAGGACAATCCCCATGCAAGACCTCAACGACCTCTTCTACTTCGCCAAAGTCGTCGAACACGGCGGCTTCGCGGCCGCCGGGCGCCTGCTGGGCATTCCCAAGTCGCGCCTGTCGCGCCGCATCGCCGAACTGGAAACCCGCCTGGGCGCCCGCCTGCTGCAACGCACCACGCGCAAGCTGGCCCTGACCGATGTCGGCGAGCGCTACCTGCGCCATTGCCAGGCGATGCTGCTGGAGGCCGAGCAGGCCGACGAAGCAGTGGCCTCGCTGACCAGCGAACCGCGCGGGCGCATCCGCGTCTCCTGCCCCACCGAGGTGGCGCGCATGCGCCTGCGCCATGTGTTCCCCAGCTTCCTCCAGCGCTATCCGCAGGTGCAGCTGGAAGTCATGCTGAGCAACCGCCGCATCGACCTGGTCAACGAAGGCGTCGATGTGGCGCTGCGGGTGCGCGAGCAGGACGACGAAGACCCGTCGCTGATCTGCCGCCAACTGAGCCCCGCCCGCGCCATGCTGGTGTGCGCACCGAGCCTGCTCGAGGGCGTGACCCTGAACGACCCGGACGACCTCCAGCAACTGCCGGCCCTCGGCGCCCTGGAGACCGACCGCCGCCTGCACTACCTGCTGCGCGACAGCCGTGGAAACCGCTGCGACATCGTCCTGGAAGCACGCCTGAGCATCGAGGACTTCGAGATCCGCAAGCTCGCCGCGCTGCAAGGCCTGGGCATGACCATGCTGCCGCAGATGAACTGCCAGCAGGAGCTGGAAGCCGGCACCCTGGTTCGCCTGCTGCCGGGCTGGGAGTTGCCGGGCGGCAACCTGCAAGCCGTTTACACCCACCGGCGCGGCATGCTGCCGGCGGTGCGCGCCTGGATCGAGCACCTGGCCGAGGCCTGCCAGGCCGAGGGGCTGCAGCCCATCTGAGGCTTGCGAAGAATAGTTAGCTAGCTTTCATTAACCCCATGACTGGGTGATGATGGCGCTCTTCCCCAGCCCCACCCGGACAAGCCCCATGAGTGCCGCCGAGCAGTCTGCAACCGCCACCACCTTGCAGATCGTCTCCATCGTCTTCTTCACCTTCATCAGCTTCCTCTGCATCGGCCTGCCGCTGGCCGTACTCCCGGGCTACGTACACAACGACCTCGGCTACGGCTCGGTACTGGCGGGCATCGTCATCAGCACCCAATACGCCTCCACCCTGCTCTCGCGGCCCATGTCCGGCGCCGTGGCCGACCGCCAGGGGCCCAAACGCGCCGTGCTCTACGGGCTTGCCGGCTGCGCACTGAGCGGCGTGCTGACCCTGGCGTCCACCTCGCTGCAGCAGTTCTCCACCCTGAGCATGACGCTGCTGCTGGCCGGGCGCGTCGCCCTCGGCGTCGCCCAGGGCCTGGTGGGCACCGGCTCCATCAGCTGGGGCATCGGCCGGGTCGGCGCCGAGAACACCGCGCGGGTCATCTCCTGGAATGGCATCGCCTCCTATGGCGCCGTGGCCCTGGGCGCGCCACTGGGGGTGCTGATGGTGGGCAGCGTGGGGCTGTGGAGCATGGGCGCGCTGATCGGCCTGCTCGGGCTCGGCGCCCTGGCGCTGGCCTGGAACAAAGAGGCGGCCCCCATCGTCCAGGGCGTGCGCCTGCCATTCCGCAACGTCTTCCTGCGCATCGCCCCCAACGGCACGGCGCTGGCCCTGGGCTCCATCGGTTTCGGCACCCTGGCCACCTTCGTCACCCTCTATTACGCGAGCCGTGGCTGGGATGGCGCGGCCTGGTGCCTGACCGCCTTCGGTTGTGCCTTCATCGGTGCGCGGCTGCTCTTCGCCGGGGCCATCAACAGCCGTGGCGGCTACCGCGTGGCCATCGCCTGCCTCGGCATCGAGAGCCTCGGCCTGCTCCTGCTGTGGCTGGCCCCGCAGCCCTGGCTGACCCTGTGCGGCGCGGCGCTGACCGGCTTCGGCCTGTCGCTGGTGTACCCGGCGCTGGGCGTGGAAGCCATCTCGCGCATTCCCGCCTCCAGCCGCAGTTCGGCCCTGGGCGCCTACGCGGTGTTCTTCGACCTCGCGCTGGGCATCGCCGGCCCCCTGATGGGCGCCATCGCCACGGGATTCGGCTTCGGCTCCATCTTCATGGTTGCCGCCGGCATGGCGCTCGTGGGTATGCTGCTCAGCTTCTACCTGCTGCGTATCGACGAACGCAGCGGGCCCACCCCCGCCCCGTGAAGGAACGCCCATGACCGCCGACGAGATAGCCGCTTTCTGCCTGCAATTGCCGGGCGCCCGTGAAGACCTCAAATGGGGCAGCAACCGGGTGTTCTCGGTGGCCGAGAACAAGATGTTCGCCATCCTCGACTTCCTCGGCAGCGACCTGGCTTTCAAGGTGGACGCCGACCTGTTCCTCGGCCATGTCGACCGCCCCGGCATCCGCCCGGCGCCCTACCTCGCCCGCGCCCACTGGGTGACCCTGGCCATGCCGCCTTCGGTGGGCGGTGAAGAGCTGCGCTCGCTGCTCACCCGCTCCCACCAACTGGTGGTGGCCAAGCTGCCCAAGTACAAGCGCGCCGGCCTGCTGCTGGACTGACTGCGACAATCCGTCAGCTGCACGGGGGCCTTCGCCGTTCTATCGTCCGCGTCAATCCAACAACAAGGACGTCACCATGCCTGCACGCCTGTCCGCACTTCTCGCCCTTGTCGCCTTCGGCGGCTATACCCTCTATGTCATGGCCATCAGCGAACAACCGCTCCTGGAGTTCGGAGCCCAGCTGATGAGCCGCCCGGATACCGCCCAGGTGGTGATCGACCTCTACCTCGCCTGCGGCCTGATCGGCATCTGGATGTACCAGGACAACCGCCGCCAGGGGCGTGGGCTGCTCTATCTGCTGCCCTTCTACCTGGTCACGGCAGTATTCGCCTCCATCGGCCCGCTGCTCTACCTGGCACTGCGCAGGCCCACCAACCGGAAAACCGACGATGGAAGCCACCGCGCTGTGGCAGCACCTGTGGAACAGCCGGGCACCGACCCCAGGGCTTGAGCACCTGCGCCTTGAAGGCCGGCGCGCAGGCAGCGTCCTGCTGGCCTTCGACGAACAGGGCAGCCCCTACCGCCTGGGCTATCGGCTGGAGTACAGCCAGCACTGGCGGCCCCGCCACCTGCACGTCCGCGTCGACGACGAGCGCGGCACCCGCGAGCTACGCCTGCATTGCAACCGCAGCGGCGAATGGCGGGATGGCGCGGGCACCCCACTGCCGCAGCTAAGCGGCTGCCTGGACCTCGACCTCTGGCCCACGCCCTTCACCAACAGCCCGGCGATCTGGCGCCTGGACCTGGCCCAGGACCAACGCGAAGAGATCGCCGTCGCCTACATCGAGGCGCCGAGCCTCGACCTGCAAGTGATGCGCCAGGCCTATACACGGCTGGACGCGCGCCACCTGCTGTACCAGAACCTGGATGGCGATGGCTTTCATGCTGTACTCACGCTTGGCGATGACGGGCTGGTGGAAGACTACCCGGGCCTGTTCCGCCGGCTGCGCCGATGGGCGCAACAGGGCCCGCTACCGCCGAAGGCTCTGGAACGCGATTTACGTGAAAAATCCCGCTCATGAGTTGTAAAGTTTTAGATACACTTCACAAAAAATTTCGGCTCAACTTTGGTGCATCCACGCCGATACGCGCTCTAAGCCTTGCGGAAGAACACTATGAGAAACAATCAGCCAGTCACTCAGCGCGAACGTACTTTCCCTCCCCAGCAACGTCTGATCTCCACGACGGACAGCAAGGGCGTGATCACCTATTGCAACGAAGCCTTCACCGATATCAGCGGCTACAGCCGCGACGAATTGATCCGTTCGCCGCATAACCTGGTGCGCCACCCGGACGTTCCGCCCGCCGTCTTCGCCCATATGTGGGCGACGCTGAAGAAGGGCCGCCCCTGGATGGGCATCGTCAAGAACCGCTGCAAGAACGGCGATCACTACTGGGTCAACGCCTACGTGACGCCGATCTTCGAAGGCAGCCAGGTGGTCGGCTACGAGTCGGTGCGGGTCAAGCCCACCGCCGAGCAGGTACGCCGCGCCGAAGCGCTGTACCAGCGCATCAACGCCGGCAAGTCGGCCATCCCCAGCCGCGATCGCTGGCTGCCCATCGTGCAGGACTGGCTGCCCTTCATCCTCATCAGCCAGATCGGCTTCATGATCGGCGCCTGGCTCAACTCGCACTGGGGCTTCCTCCTCGCCGCGCTGCTGTCCGTGCCCCTGGGCCTCAGCGGCCTGGCCTGGCAGAACCGCGGCATCAAGCGCCTGCTGCGCCTGGCCGAGCAGACCACCTCGGACCCGCTGATCGCGCAGATGTACACCGACAGCCGCGGCGCCCAGGCCCGCCTGGAGATGTCCATCCTCAGCCAGGAAGCGCGCCTGAAAACCTGCCTGACCCGCCTGCAGGACACCGCCGAGCACCTCACCGAGCAGGCCCGCCAGGCCGACGCCCTGGCCCACAACAGCTCCGAAGGGCTGGAACGCCAGCGGGTGGAAACCGAACAGGTGGCCACGGCAGTGAACCAGATGGCCTCCACCACTCAGGAAGTCGCCAGCAACGTGCAGCGCACCGCCGACGCCACCCAGGAAGCCAATCGCCTCACCGGCCAGGGCCGCAGCATCACCGCCGAAACCCGCGAAGCCATCCAGCGCCTGTCGCGCGCGGTGGGGGAAACCGGCGAGACCGTCACCCGCCTGGCCCAGGACAGCAACGAGATCGGCGGCGTGGTCGACGTGATCAAGGGCATCGCCGACCAGACCAACCTGCTGGCGCTCAACGCCGCCATCGAAGCAGCGCGTGCCGGCGAGATGGGCCGTGGCTTCGCCGTGGTCGCCGATGAAGTACGCCAGCTGGCGCAGCGCACCGCCGAATCCACCGGGCAGATCCACCAGCTCATCGCGCAGCTGCAGAAGACCGCCGAGGAAGCCGTGCGCACCATGGAAACCGGGCGCCGCCAGGCCGACGAAGGCGTGGAGCGCGTGCTGGAGGCCGACCAGGCCCTGGTGGGCATCAGCGAGGCGGTGGCCAACATCACCCAGATGACCGACCAGATCGCCGCCGCCACCGAGGAACAGAGCGCCGTGGCCGAGCAGATCAACCAGAGCATCAGCAGCATCGCCCAGCTCGCCGACCAGACCTCCGGCGAAGCCCAGCGCACCGTACTGCTCAGCGAAGAGCTCACCACCACCGCGCAAGGCCAGTACTCGCTGGTGGACCGCTTCAACCGTTGAATCAGCGGGTATGAAAAAGGGCGCCTCGGGGCGCCCTTTTCCTTTGCCTGCCGGTTCACTCCATGATCAGGTTCATCACCAGGTGGACCATCAGCTCCTTCTGTCGCGGATCGCTCTGGGCCACCAACAGGGCGATGGCCGCGAGGGCGTTGTCGTTGATCTTCAGTTCGCCATCCGTCTTCAGGTGATGTCGGTTTCGCCTCAGGAACCAGATGAACAAGAAGGCTCCGATGCGCTTGTTGCCATCGGTGAAGGGGTGGTTCTTGATCACCATGTACAGCAGGTTGGCCGCCTGCTCCTCGATGCTCGGGTAAAGGAACTGCCCGCCGAAGGACTGCACGATATTGCCCAGCAGCCCCTCGAAGCTGTCGTCCTTCGGCTGGCCGAACAGCTCGCTGGCCTCCCCCCTGTGCATCAGGTCGGCCTTCAGCGCGGCGATGCATTCGGCGGCCTCGCCCGGCTCGATCACATAGCGGATGTCTTCGGTGAAACCATCGCGGGCAAGGCGTTCGCCGTCGAACTGGTTGAGCAGCACGAAGGTACGCGCATACCCGGCGATGACGCTCACCAAACCACGCGCCTCGGTCAGGCTGGCCCGATCCACCAGGCCGTCACGGAACAGCGTCAGGGTCTTCTGCAACTGCCCGATACGCGCCTGCTGCGCCTCCAGCCTTCGCCGGTTGAGGCTGTAGCCCTGGAGCAGGAGCTCCTTGAGCACGGCGTTGGCCCAGATGCGGAAACGCGTGCCCTGCCTTGAGTTGACGCGATAACCAACCGAGATGATCGCATCGAGGTTGTAGTGTTTCAGACGGCGAGTGACGTCCCGCTGCCCTTCCCGGCGAACAACCGAGTATTCCTCGGCAGTTGCCAGCTCCTCCAACTCCCCTGTCTGGTAGATGTTCTTGAGGTGCAGCCCAACGTTGTCCGAGCTCGTATCGAACAGCTCCGCCATCTGCCGCTGGGTCAGCCAGACGGTCTCCCCCTCCTCCATGCGTACCTCGGTAACGCTTCCCCCTTCCCGCTGGTAGATCAGGATCGGCAGGGCTTCCTGCAAGGCATCCATATCGTCGCCCTTCCTTGTGGTGATGGACTCCGCAGTCTGCTTGCACCCTGCCGGGTGCGTGGCTCGCCGGCCTGTCAGGAACGTTCCTGTTCTGGCGTCCTGGCTCCGACGCCACTCAGCTGGACAGGGAGGTCGCCCGCTTCCGCCCCGATTGCCGGTGCAGCCCTGCGCAGGACCAACAGGTAGGCGATGGAGAGCAGCGCCAGGAACGGCACACCGAATACCAGGGTCATGCGGAACGCCGGCACGAAGGCCGTGGTGATCAGGACCGCCAGCACCAGGACCAGGCCCAGCAGCGTTCCATAGGGGAAGCCCCACATGCGAAAGGCCAACGGTGCATTGCCCAGGCGCTGGTGATAGCGGCGGAAGCGGTAGTGGGTGAGGAAAATCATCATCCAGGCGAAGAGCGCGCCGAAGATGGAGATGGCCATCATCAGCATGAAGGACTGCTCGGGGAATACCAGGTTGACCAGGGTCGCCAGGGCGATGCCGGTGCAGGAGAGCGCCAGGGCGTTCAGCGGCACTCCGGCCTCGCTCAGCCGGCCCATCGCCTTGGGTGCGTGGCCCGCGCGGGACAGGCTGAACATCATCCGCGTGGTGGTGTACAGCTGGCTGTTCATGGCCGAGAGCGCCGCCACCAGGATCACGAAGTTGATCAAGCCCGTGGCACCCGGAATCCCGACCTGTGCCATGACGCTGACGAAGGGGCTCTGCGCGCCCTGTCCGGACTGGTGCCAGGGCACCATGGCGAGGATCAGCGCGAGGGTGAGCAGGTAGAACACCACCAGCCGCACCATGGTCACCTTGAAGGCCTTCTTCACCGCCTGCTCGGGGTGTTCCGCCTCGCCGGCAGCCACGGCGATCATCTCGATGCTGAGGTAGCTGAAGATGGCGATGATCACCGCGATCCATACGCCCGAAATGCCGTTGGGCATGAAGCCGCCGTGCTCGACGTAGTGGTGGAAGCCGTACTCCGGGTTCTGCCCACCGAACACCAGCCAGGCCCCCAGCAGGATGAAGGCGAGGATGGCGCTGATCTTGATGGCCGAGAACCAGTACTCGAAGTGGCCGAACGCCTTGACGCTGATTGCGTTGGTGAAGATCAGCACCGAGGAGAACAGCAGGATCCACACCCACCCGGCCACGTCGGGGAACCAGTGCTTCATGTACATCGCGATGGCGGTGACCTCCGTTCCCACCGCCAGGACAATGGACGCCCAGTAGGCGTAGCGCACCAGGAACCCCGCCAGCGGGCTGATGTAGAACTCGGCGTAGGCACCGAAGGAGCCGGAGGTGGGATGGGCCACGGTCATCTCCGCCAGGCACCCCATCAACAGCAGCGCGATCAAGGCGCCGAGGGCATAGCTGACGAGCACCCCGGGGCCGGCGAAGCCGATGGCGAAGCTGCTCCCCATGAACAGCCCGGTGCCGATGGCACCCCCGATGGCGATCATGCTCATCTGCGCCGAAGTGAGCTGGCGCTTGAGGCCCTGCTCGCGGGCCGCGATGGCGGCGAATCCAGTCTTGGTGGTCATTTCGTGCCTCGTCCTTATTGTCGTTGTGCAGGCGTCAGAGAAGTTGCAGCGGGTATTCGATGATCACCCGCAGTTCGTTGTTGTCTGCGGTATCGGCACGGGCCACCTGCCCGGTTGAGCGGATGCTGGCCTGGCGCAGGCGCACGGACAGGTCCTTGGCCGAGCCGGACTGCACGACGTAGCGCAACTCGATGTCCCGCTCCCAGCGCTTGCCGGCCTCGCCGTAACGCTGGTAGGAGCCCGGCCCCTTGTGATGGCTGTCGTCGATGTGGTCACCGCGGATGTAGCGGGTCATGAAGCCCAGGCCGGGTACGCCGAACAGCGCCAGGTCGAGGTCGTAGCGCAGTTGCCAGGAGCGCTCGTTGGGGGCGTTGAAGTCGAGCACCTGCACCGAGTTGGCGAGGTAGATCGATGTGCCGGGCTGGCGATCGAAGCCCAGGTAGTCGAATGGCTCGTCGCCGCTTACCCGCTGATGCGCCAGGGTCAGGGCATGGGCGCCCTGGCTGTAGCGTGCGGAAGCGGACCAGGCGGTGGTGTCGATCCCGCCCGCCAGTCGCCGCCCCTGGCCACGGGTGCGATAGAGGTTGAAGTCGAAGGTCAGGGTACGCGCTTCATCCAGCCCCACGCGGTGGTTGGCTCCCAGGTAGTGCTGGCGCCAGACGTCTTCGAACCTCGAGGTGTAGGCGGACAGCCCGGTGCCTTCCGCCGGGGTCCAGTCGAAGCCGGCGTAGTCGACCCGACGCGTTTCCACCTGGGCGAACAGGGCCTTGAGTGCGCCGTCGCCATTGGTGGAGTTGCCGTCGTTGCCGGCGGTGAAGTGACCGGCCTCCAGCAACAGGTCGTCGCGTTCGCGACTGGCCAGCGAGAAGCCGATGGCCATCGGCGCGAACAGCCGTGCGTTGCCGGTGCCGAACACCGGGTTCATCGGTGCCTGGCTGCCGTATTTCAGCTCGCTGCGCGAGATACGCAGCTTCAGCGCCGCGCCGACCTCGCTGTAGTCGTCTTCAGGCCGCCCGGCGGAGTCCAGGGGCAGCAGGTCGGTGCCGGTGCGAGCACGGTTGCTGTCGAGCTTGAGCCCGAGGCTGGCGTACGCATCGACACCGAGGCCCACCGTTCCCCGGGTATAGCCGGAGCTGTAGTCCAGTTGCATGCCATGGGCCCACTCCTCCCGGTAGTTCTGCCCACCGGGGTTGTTGAGCATGTTGCGGTGGAAGTAGAAGTTGCGCTGGGTCAGGACCAGCCGGCTGTCCTCCAGGAAGCCTTCGGCCGGCTCCCCGGACATCGCCTGGGGGCTGAGGGATGCACAGAGCAAGGCACACGCCATTGGGAAACGGGATTTCATCATCATCGACCTCTTCTTGTGGTTATGGGCTCGAGGCTGGGCGCCCTCCCCGGGCGCCCGGTTGGGTTCAGGTCACCTGCTTGCGGGTCATGAAGCGCTCTGCGCGCCAGGCATCGCTGTCGAGCACGTCAACGAGCGCCTCGGCGGCATCCCAGACATCGGTGAAGCCGGTGTAGAGCGGGGTGAAGCCGAAGCGCATGATCCGCGGCTCGCGGTAGTCGCCGATGACGCCACGGTCGATGAGCGCCTGGATCACGGCGTAGCCCTCGGGGTGCTCGAAGCTCACGTGGCTGCCGCGGCGGGCGTGTTCCAGCGGCGTCACCAGGGTCAGCGGGTGCTCGCCACAACGGGCGCGGACGCGTTCGATGAAGAGGTCGGTCAGTGCCAGGGACTTCTCCCGCAGGGCCTGCATGTCGGTCTTCTCGAAGGCCTCCAGGCCGCACTCCACCATGGCGAGGGAGGTGATCGGCTGGGTGCCGCAGAGGTAGCGGCCTATCCCCGGGGCCGGCTCGTAGCGGGCCTCCATGCCGAACTGGCGGACATGGCCCCACCAGCCCGTGAGCGGCTGCCAGACCAGCTCGCGCAGGTGCGGGGCGACCCAGACGAAGGCCGGCGAGCCTGGGCCGCCGTTGAGGTACTTGTAGGTGCAACCGATGGCGTAGTCGGCGCCGGAACCCTTGAGGTCGACCGGCACCGCGCCGGCCGAATGGCAGAGGTCCCAGATGGTCAGCGCACCGCACTCGTGTGCCAGCGCCGTGAGCGCGGCCATGTCGTGGAGGTGGCCGGTCTTGTAGTTCACCTGGGTGATCAGCGCGACGGCGGTGTCGGTGCCGATGGCCGCGGGCAACTCCTCCGGTGCATCCACCAGGCGCAGGCTGTAACCCTGCTGGAGCATGTCGGCGAGGCCTTCGACCATGTAGATGTCGGTGGGGAAGTTACTGCGTTCGGTGACGATCACCTTGCGCGACGGGTCGCGATCGGCCTGCACACGAAGCGCTGCCACCAGCACCTTGAAGAGGTTGATGGATGTGGTGTCGGTGATGACCACCTCGTCCTCGCCCGCGCCGATCAGGCGAGCCAGCCGGTTGCCCAGGCGCTCCGGCAACGCGCGCCAGCCGGCGCTGTTCCAGCTGCCGATCAGCCCTTCGCCCCACTCCTTCTCCACCACTTCGCGAGCCCTCTGCAGCGCGGGCCTCGGCCGGGCGCCGAGGGAGTTGCCGTCGAGGTAGATCACGCCTTCGGGCAGGACGAATTCTTCGCGCAAGGGGCCGAGGGGGTCGCGGGCATCGAGGGCCAGGCAGTCTTCTCTTGTAGTCATGTCGATTCCTAGGCAGGCAGGCGACGCAGCACGGCGCGAACCGGGCTGGCATCGAGATGGGTGAATTTGAGCGGGAGGGCGATCAGTTCGTAGTCGCCCGGAGCGACGTCATCGAGCAGCAGGCCTTCGAGGATCGCCATGCGCCAACGGCGAACGGCCTGGTGCGCATCGAGCGTCTTGCTGTCCTGGGGGTCCAGCGACGGCGTGTCGATACCCACCAGGCGCACACCGTGGCGGGCCAGCAGTTCGACGGCCAGCGGATCGATGGCCGCGAAGGCCTCGGGCCAGCTGTCGAGAGGCGCTTGCCGCCAGGTGCGGATCAGGACCCGGGGCGGCAACTGGTGAAGATGCGGTTCCAGTTGCGCAGGCCGTACCAGGCCGCCGGCATCCAGGCAGTGGATGACCCGGCAAGGGCCGAGGTAGGGCGCCAGGTCGACGTCCCCGATCGCCGCACCGGACGCGTCGTAGTGCAGCGGTGCATCGGCATGGGCGCCCGTGTGGGGCGACAGGGTGATGCGCCCCACGTTGACCGGGCAGTGCTCGTCGATGTGCCAGCAGCGTTCCTCCTGGAAGGGCGTATCGCCCGGCCAGGTTGGCGTGCTGGCGTCTAGCGGTGGACTGATGTCCCAGAGGGACTGGCCGTCTTGCATGATCGGACTCCCGTGAAAGGAGGATGATCATGGGTCAGGGGCCGAAGAATGTTCGTGCTATCTTCGTCCCGAAAGCGGCACTTATTCGAAGATAATTTCGCCAGACAACAGTTCACTGAAAGAATATTCAATGACCCTGGATACTACCGATCTGCGCCTCCTCCTCTGCCTCCAGCAGAACGGACGCATCAGCAACCAGGAACTGGCGGAGAAGGTCGCGCTCTCGCCCTCAGCCTGCTTGCGTCGGCTACGCAACCTGGAAGACGGTGGGGTGATCCGCGGCTATCGACCGCTGCTGGATGCCGAGCGCCTGGGAATCGAGCTGGATGCCCTGGTGCACCTTTCCATGCGCCAGGACGAGGATGGCTGGCACGAGCGCTTCATGGAGCAGGTACAGAGCTGGCCCGAGGTGGTGAGCGCCTTCATCGTCACCGGCCACAGCAACTATGTGCTGCGGGTCCAGGCGCGCAACCTGAAACAGTTCTCCGACTTCATCGTCAACCGCCTGAACCGCGCCCGGGGCGTCACCGACATCCGCTCCGAGATCATCCTGCAGCAGATCAAGGATGGCGGCGGCGTGCTCGACCTGCTCGTCGCGCGAAAGTAGCGCGCACTCAACTCGCCAGGAAGGCCGCCACGGCATCCGCAGCGCCGTCCATGTGCTGCTCGTGAGTCAGGCCCGACGCCTTGAGGGGCTTGAGGTCATGGTCGCCTGCGACAAGCCAGTGCAGATGGATCGACGGGGATAACGCGTAGCCGGTGACGGCAGGGCGGTCGCCAAGGGCATCACGCTCGCCCTGGATGATCAGGGTCGGGGTCTTCAGTTCGGCCAGGTGCGCGACCCTCGGCTTCTCCGGTTTGCCGGCGGCATAGAAGGGATAACCCAGGCAGACCAGCGCATCCGCGCCCAGCTCGTCGGCCAGCAGGCTGGCCATGCGACCGCCCATGGATTTGCCACCGATGGCCAATTGCCCCGTGACGTGCTGTCGCACCTCGGCATGCACGGCACGCCAGTGATCGAGCAATTGCCCCTGGGGATTCGGCGGGCGCTTGCGCCCATCCTCACGCCGCGCAGCCATGTAGGGAAACTCGAAACGAACCACCGCAATGCCCCGCGCGGCAAGCTTTTGCGCCATTTCATCCATGAAGGCGCTGTCCATCGGCGCCCCCGCGCCATGGGCCAGCACCAATGTGCTCTCGATAGGGCCCGAAGGCCGGTTCCACAACAACATAGGGAAATCTCCGGTGGACGGCGTCCGTTGATCCAAATCAATAGGACTTGAAGGGGCTTTCACCATGCTTCGCACGCAATTCCAAGAAACCGTGTACGGAAGCCCACAAACATGAACACAGCAGTCAGTACCGCCTACAACTACAAGGTGGTCCGCCAGTTCGCCATTATGACGGTGGTCTGGGGAATCGTCGGGATGGGGCTCGGCGTTCTCATAGCTGCCCAGCTAGCCTGGCCGGAGCTCAACTTCAACCTGCCCTGGACCAGCTTTGGGCGCTTGCGACCCTTGCACACCAACGCGGTGATCTTCGCGTTCGGTGGTTGCGCATTGTTCGCCACCTCCTACTACGCCGTCCAACGCACCTGCCAGACCCGCCTGGTCTCGGACAAACTCGCTGCCTTCACCTTCTGGGGTTGGCAACTGGTGATCGTCCTGGCCGCCGTAAGCCTGCCGCTGGGCTTCACCAGCTCCAAGGAATACGCCGAGCTGGAATGGCCGATCGACCTTCTCATCACCATCGTCTGGGTCAGCTACGCCGCCGTGTTCTTCGGCACGGTGATGAAGCGCAAGACCAAGCACATCTACGTCGGTAACTGGTTCTTCGGTGGCTTCATCCTCACCGTGGCCATCCTCCACGTGGTGAACAACCTGGAGATCCCGGTCACCCTGACCAAGTCCTACTCGCTCTATGCGGGTGCAACCGATGCGATGATCCAGTGGTGGTACGGCCACAACGCCGTGGGCTTCTTCCTGACCGCCGGCTTCCTGGGGATGATGTACTACTTCGTTCCGAAGCAGGCGGGTCGCCCGGTCTACTCCTACCGCCTGTCCATCGTCCACTTCTGGGCGCTGATCGCGGTCTACATCTGGGCCGGCCCGCACCACCTGCACTACACCGCGCTGCCGGACTGGGCACAGAGCCTGGGCATGGTGATGTCGCTGATTCTGCTGGCGCCGAGCTGGGGCGGCATGATCAACGGCATGATGACCCTGTCGGGCGCCTGGCATAAGCTGCGCGACGATCCGATCCTGCGCTTCCTGGTGGTCTCCCTGGCCTTCTACGGCATGTCCACCTTCGAAGGCCCGATGATGGCCATCAAGACCGTCAACGCCCTCTCCCACTACACCGACTGGACCATCGGCCACGTACATGCCGGTGCCCTCGGCTGGGTCGCCATGGTGTCCATCGGCTCGCTGTATCACCTGATCCCGAAGGTCTTCGGTCGCGAGCAGATGCACAGCGTCGGCCTGATCAACGCCCACTTCTGGCTGGCCACCATCGGCACCGTTCTCTACATCGCCTCGATGTGGGTCAACGGCATCGCCCAGGGCCTGATGTGGCGCGCAGTGAACGAGGACGGCACCCTGACCTACTCCTTCGTCGAAGCGCTTGAAGCCAGCCACCCCGGCTTCGTGGTGCGCATGATCGGCGGCGCGATCTTCCTCAGCGGCATGCTCCTCATGGCTTACAACACCTGGCGCACCGTGAAGGCTGCCAAGCCGGCCGAATACGACGCCATCGCCCAGATCGCCTGAGGAATCGATAGATGAAAAAGCATGAAGTCATCGAGAAAAACGTCGGCCTGATGGCGTTGTTCATGATCCTGGCAGTCAGCATCGGCGGTCTGGTACAGATCGTCCCGCTGTTCTTCCAGGACGTCACCAACACCCCGGTCGAAGGCATGAAGCCCTACACCGCGCTGCAACTGGAAGGTCGCGACATCTACATCCGTGAAGGCTGCGTTGGCTGCCACTCGCAGATGATCCGTCCGTTCCGTGCCGAGACCGAGCGTTACGGCCACTACTCCGTCGCCGGCGAAAGCGTCTGGGACCACCCCTTCCTGTGGGGTTCCAAGCGTACCGGCCCGGACCTGGCCCGCGTTGGCGCCCGCTACTCGGACGACTGGCACCGCGCGCACCTCTACAACCCGCGCAACGTAGTGCCGGAGTCGAAGATGCCGGCCTACCCGTGGCTGGTGGAGAACAAGCTCGACGGCAAGGACACCGCCGCCAAGCTCAGCGCCATGAAGACCCTGGGCGTGCCCTACACCGACGAGGACATCGCCGGTGCCTCCGAGGCGGTCAAGGACAAGACCGAGATGGACGCCCTGGTCGCCTACCTGCAGGTGCTCGGCACCAGCCTGAAGACCAAGAGGTAAGGCGCCATGGACGTTGGAATACTGCGCGGCCTCGGCACCTTGCTGGTGCTGGTCGCGATGATCGGGGTGTTCTGCTGGGCCTACAGCGGCCGGCGCAAGGCTGACTTCGAGCAAGCCGCGCTGCTGCCTTTCGGTGATGACGCCGAGCCCAGCCTGCAAGACCGGAATGTTTCTAGGAGCACACACGAATGACCACTTTCTGGAGCTGGTACATAACCCTGCTCACCCTCTTCACCCTGGTGGCGCTGCTCTGGCTGGTGTTCGCCACCCGCAAGGGCGAGGCCAAGGGCACGGTCGACAAGACCATGGGCCATGCCTTCGACGGTATCGAGGAGTACGACAACCCGCTGCCCAAATGGTGGTTCATGCTGTTCGTGGGCACCATCGTCTTCGCCATCGGCTACATGGTGCTCTACCCCGGCCTGGGCAACTGGACCGGCCTGTTCCCCGGCTACGAAGGTGGCTGGACCCAGGAGAAGCAGTGGCAGCGTGAAGTGGACAAGGCCAACGCACAGTACGGCCCGATCTTCGCCAAGTACTCGGCCATGTCGCTGGAAGCCGTCGCCCAGGATCCGCAAGCCATGAAAATGGGCGGCCGCCTGTTCGCCACCTACTGCTCCATCTGCCACGGCTCGGACGCCAAGGGCGCAGTGGGCTTCCCCAACCTGGCTGACAGCAGCTGGCGGTGGGGCGGCGACGCCGAAACCATCAAGGCCACCATCCTCCACGGTCGCATGGCTGCCATGCCGGCCTGGGGTGAAGTGCTGGGTGATGAAGGCGTGAAGAACGTCGCGGCCTATGTTCGCCAGGACCTGGCCGGCCTGAAGCTGCCGGACGATGTGAAAGCCGACGTGGAAGCCGGTAAAGCCATGTTCGCCACCACCTGCACCGCCTGCCACGGTCAAGAAGGCCACGGCACTGCAGCCATGGGTGCTCCGGACCTGACCCAACCGGCCGCCTGGATCTACGGTTCCAGCCTGGCCCAGCTGCAACAGACCATCCGCTACGGCCGCAACGGCCAGATGCCTGCCCAGGAGCAATACCTCGGTCAGGACAAGGTGCACATCCTTGCCGCCTACGTGTACAGCCTGTCCCGCAAGGACGGCGAGAAAGTAGCCAGCGAGTGATCCGAACCGGCGACGCAAGGAGGCGTCGCCACACCGGCCGGACCGAAAGGCACCGGACGGAGCCGCGCAAAGGCAGCCCAACGCAAGACGGGCAACACGGACACAAGGATGTGTCCACCCCTCCACAGCCCCTCCTTATATATAGTGCGACCCAATGTCGCACCCCTCCCGACCAGCTGCCTTCCCCCCCAAAGCTCATCGTCTACGCTGCTGAATAGTCCTCATCGGTCATGAGGACAAGGCGGTTCCCCCTCCTCGCCCCCGGCTCGAAGTGCTCCATCAGACCCTGGGCGACCCGGCTGGAATCCTTGCCCCGAGGGCTCTGAAAGGGTGATTGTGTCGGCATGTGTCGTTGCAATGACTACCCTCTTTCTCCATACTGCCGCCGCTTTTTTGTCCCCCGAAAAACTCCATTAACCGTGGAACCCCTAGCATGAGCACAGCAATCAGTCAGACTGCTTATAACTATAAGGTGGTCCGCCAGTTCGCCGTTATGACGGTGATCTGGGGGGTCATTGGGATGGGTCTAGGCGTGTTCATCGCCGCACAACTCGTGTGGCCGGAACTCAACCTGAACCTTCCGTGGACCAGCTTCGGCCGTCTGCGCCCCTTGCATACCAACGCGGTGATCTTCGCCTTCGGTGGTTGCGCCCTGTTCGCCACGTCCTACTACGTGGTGCAACGTACCTGCCAGGCCCGGCTGATTTCCGATGGATTGGCAGCCTTCACGTTCTGGGGCTGGCAAGCCGTGATCGTGCTGGCAGTGATCACACTGCCCCTGGGTTACACCTCCTCCAAGGAATACGCTGAGCTCGAGTGGCCGATCGACATCCTCCTGGGGATCGTCTGGGTCACTTACGCAATCGTGTTCTTCGGCACCATCGTCAAGCGCAAGACCAAGCACATCTATGTGGGCAACTGGTTCTTCGGCGCCTTCATCCTGGTGACTGCACTGCTGCACATCGTCAACAGCGCGGAAATCCCGGTCTACGCCTTCAAGTCGTACTCCGTGTACGCCGGCGCGACCGACGCGATGATCCAGTGGTGGTACGGCCACAACGCCGTGGGCTTCTTCCTGACCACCGGCTTCCTGGGGATGATGTACTACTTCGTTCCGAAACAGGCCGAGCGTCCGATCTACTCGTATCGCCTGTCCATCGTGCACTTCTGGGCGCTGATCACCCTGTACATCTGGGCCGGTCCGCACCACCTGCACTACACCGCTCTGCCGGATTGGGCCCAGTCCCTGGGCATGGCGATGTCCCTGATTCTGCTGGCTCCGAGCTGGGGCGGCATGATCAACGGCATGATGAGCCTGTCGGGCGCCTGGCATAAGCTGCGCAGCGACCCCATCCTGCGCTTCCTGGTGGTTTCCCTGGCCTTCTACGGCATGTCCACCTTCGAAGGCCCGATGATGGCGATCAAGACCGTCAACGCCCTCTCCCACTACACCGACTGGACCATCGGCCACGTACACGCCGGCGCCCTCGGCTGGGTAGCGATGATCTCCATCGGTTCGCTGTACCACCTGATTCCGAAGGTCTTCGGTCGCGAGCAGATGCACAGCGTCGGTCTGATCAACGCCCACTTCTGGCTGGCCACCATCGGTACCGTTCTCTACATCGCCTCGATGTGGGTCAACGGCATCACCCAAGGCCTGATGTGGCGTGCAGTCAACGAAGACGGCACCCTCACCTACTCCTTCGTCGAAGCGCTGGAAGCCAGCCATGCCGGTTACCTGGTACGCATGATCGGCGGCGCGTTCTTCGTCACCGGCATGCTGCTGATGGCCTATAACACCTGGCGCACCGTGCGTGCCGCCAAGCCGTCCGAATACGAAGCCGCTGCCCAGATCCCGCAAGGAGCTCACTAATGAAGCAACACGAATTAGTCGAGAAGAACGTAGGTCTGCTGGCGCTGTTCATGGTCATCGCCGTGAGCATCGGTGGTCTGGTGCAGATCGTTCCGCTGTTCTTCCAGGACGTCACCAACACCCCGGTCGAAGGCATGAAGCCGCGCACCGCGCTGGAACTCGAAGGCCGTGACATCTACATCCGCGAAGGCTGCGTAGGCTGCCACTCGCAGATGGTCCGTCCGTTCCGTGCCGAGACCGAGCGTTATGGTCACTACTCCGTTGCCGGCGAAAGCGTCTGGGACCACCCCTTCCTGTGGGGTTCCAAGCGTACCGGCCCGGACCTGGCCCGCGTAGGCGGCCGCTACTCCGACGACTGGCACCGCGCGCACCTGTACAACCCGCGCAACGTGGTTCCGGAATCGAAGATGCCGTCCTACCCGTGGCTGGTGGAGAACAAACTCGACGGCAAGCACACTGCCGCCAAGATGGAAGCTCTCCGTACCGTAGGCGTGCCCTACACCGACGATGACATCGCCGGCGCCAAAGACGCAGTCAAGGGCAAGACCGAGATGGACGCGCTGGTCGCGTTCCTTCAAGGCCTTGGCACCTCGATCAAGAACAAACGGTAAGCATGATGGATATCCAGACTCTCCGCGGGCTGGGAACCATCCTGGTGTTCGTCGCCTTCATCAGCGTCGTGCTCTGGGCGTACAACAGCAAGCGCAAGGACAGCTTCGACGAAGCTGCCAACCTGCCCTTCGCAGACGACAAGCCAGCGAACACCAAGAGCGACGAAGAAGCTTCTAGGAGTAAGAGCGAATGACCACGTTCTGGAGTTGGTACGTAACCCTGCTCACCAGCGCCACACTGGTGGCGCTGACCGTGCTGATCTTTGCCACCCGCAAAGGCCAGCGCCAGGAAAGCACCGAAGAAACCGTCGGCCACGCCTTCGACGGTATCGAGGAATATGACAACCCGCTGCCCAAGTGGTGGTTCATGCTGTTCGTCGGCACCCTGATTTTCGCCGTCGGCTACCTGGTCCTGTACCCGGGCATGGGCAACTGGAAAGGCATCTTCCCCGGCTACAGCACAGTCACCGAAGGCAAGCCCTTCGCTGACGGCCAGCCCGGCTGGACCGGTGTTCACCAGTGGGAAAAGGAAATGGACAAGGCCGACAAGCAATACGGCCCGCTGTTCCAGAAGTACGCTGCCATGCCGATCGAGGAAGTGGCCCAGGACGAGAAAGCCCTGAAAATGGGTGGTCGTCTGTTCGCTTCCAACTGCTCGGTCTGCCACGGCTCCGACGCCAAGGGCTCCTATGGTTTCCCGAACCTGACCGACGCCGACTGGCGCTGGGGCGGTGAGGCCGAAACCATCAAGGCCACCATCCTTGGCGGCCGCCACGGCATCATGCCCGCCTGGGGCGAAGTCATCGGCGAACAAGGCGTACGTGATGTCGCCGCCTTCGTCCGCGTGACCCTGGATGGCCGCGACCTGCCGAAGGACGCCAACGCCAATCCGGAAGCCGGCAAGGCGATCTTCGCTGCCAACTGCGTGGCGTGCCACGGTCCGGAAGGCAAGGGCACCCCGGCAATGGGCGCGCCGAACCTGACCCACCCGGGCGCGTTCATCTACGGCAGCAGCTTCGCTCAGCTGCAGCAGACCATTCGTTACGGCCGCCAGGGCACCATGCCGGCTCAGGAAGAACACCTGGGCAACGACAAGGTTCACCTGCTTGCCGCCTACGTCTACAGTCTGTCGCACAAGAACGCCGCAGAGACCGAAAGCAAGTAACGCCGAGCCTGCCATGCGCGACGCACTGTCGCACATGGCAGGCTGCTATGAGGCGTACCATATGCGGCAGGCAAAAAAGATCCCGTTCGGCACGCACTGATCGGGGCAAGCCCCAACCGTCGTGGTACGAGTAGATGAGCGAACAGATCCCCGTCCAGAACATTACCCCTCCCCCGGCCAAGAGCGGTGCCAACACCGACCTCTACGCCAGCCGTGAAAAGATCTACACCCGCGCCTTCACCGGCATCTTCCGCAACCTGCGCATGGCAGGCGGCGCCCTCCTCTTCCTGCTCTACTTCGGTACCGTCTGGCTGAGCTGGAACGACCGGCAAGCCGTCTGGTGGAACCTCCCGAGCGCAAGTTCTACATTTTCGGCGCCACCTTCTGGCCCCAGGACTTCGTCCTGCTGTCGTGGCTCCTGATCATCTGCGCCTTCGGCCTGTTCTTCATCACCGTCTTCGCCGGTCGCGTCTGGTGCGGCTATACCTGCCCGCAGAGCGTCTGGACCTGGATCTTCATGTGGTGCGAGAAGGTCACCGAAGGCGACCGCAACCAGCGCATGAAGCTGGACAAGACGCCCATGAGCGGCGCCAAGCTCATGCGCAAATCCGCCAAGCACAGCCTCTGGCTGCTGATCGGCTTCGTCACCGGCGTCACCTTCGTCGGCTACTTCACCCCCATCCGCGAACTGGTGATCGACCTCTTCACCGGCAACGCCGATGGCTGGGCCTATTTCTGGGTCGGCTTCTTCACCCTGGCCACCTACGGCAACGCGGGCTGGCTGCGCGAGCAGGTGTGCATCTACATGTGCCCCTATGCCCGCTTCCAGAGCGTGATGTTCGACAAGGACACCCTGATCGTCTCCTACGATCCGCGCCGCGGCGAATCCCGTGGCCCACGTAAGAAGAACGTCGACTACAAGGCCCAGGGCCTTGGTGACTGCATCGACTGCACCATGTGCGTCCAGGTCTGCCCCACCGGCATCGACATCCGCGACGGCCTGCAGGTCGAGTGCATCGGCTGCGCCGCCTGCATCGACGCCTGCGACAGCATCATGGAGAAGATGAACTACCCCAAGGGGCTGATCAGCTACACGACTGAACACAACCTGAACGGGCAGCAAACCAAGCTCATGCGCCCACGCCTGATCGGGTACGCTGCCGCGCTCGTTGCGATGATCGGCCTGTTCGGTTACGCCGTCGCCGCCCGTTCGCTGGTGGAACTGGACGTGATCAAGGACCGCGTCCTGTACCGCGAGAACGAGCAGGGTCGCATCGAGAACGTCTACACCCTGAAGATCATGAACAAGGCCCAGAAGGACCAGGTCTTCACCATCGAAGCCGAAGGCCTCGACGGCCTCGTCTACGAAGGCAAGACCCAGGTCAAGACGGAAGCGGGCGAAGTGCTCTCGGTGCCGGTGGAACTGTCCATCGACCCGGAAAACCTGCCCTCCAGCACCAACAACATTCTCTTCCGGGTCCGCTCGGTCGATGACACCAGCATCACCACCGACGCCGACAGCCGCTTCATCGGCCCCAGCGTCCGCTGAACAACGAGATCCCCATGCAGTCCGAATCTCCCGCAAGCCCCTGGTACAAGCAACCCTGGCCCTGGTTCATCCTCGGCATCCTCGGCACCTCCGTGGTGCTGGGCACCTCGATGCTGGTGATCGCCATCAAGAACCCGCCGAGCCTGGTGGTCGACAACTACTACGACGTCGGCAAGGGCATCAACACCTCGCTCGAGCGCGAGGAGCTGGCCAAGCGCCTCGGCATGAAGGCCCAGGTGCGCCTGGATGACCAGAGCGGCGTGGTCCAGGTCAACCTGACCGGCAACAGCCACCCGCAACAGCTGGTGCTCAGCCTGCTCTCCCCCACCCAGCAGGAGAAGGACCGCCGCATCGTGCTGCAACCGCAGTCCGGTGACCTGTACAGCGGCCACCTGGAAGACTCGGTCAGCGGCCGCCGCTTCGTCGAGTTGATCGGCCAGGAAGATGGCCAGGACTGGCGCCTGTTCGAGGAAGAAACCCTCGAGAACGGCAGCGTGACCCTACTGGGCGAATAAGCCAGGCCCCATGCCCGCGCCCCTATCCTGCTACCACTGCGGCCTGCCGGTACCCTCCGGCAGCCCTTACGAGGCCCGCGTACTCGGTGAGACGCGGGCCATGTGCTGTCCGGGTTGCCAAGCCGTGGCCGAAGCCATAGTCGCCGGCGGCCTGGAAGGCTACTACCGCCACCGCAGCGAAACCGCCGCCAACCCCGAAGCCCTGCCCAGCGCACTCCCCGACGAACTGGCCCTGTTCGACCGCGAGGATGTGCAGCGCCCCTTCGTCCAGCACCAGGGCGAGCTCAGCGAAACCAGCCTGCTGATCGAAGGCATCAGCTGCGCCGCCTGTGGCTGGCTGATCGAACGGCACCTGCGCACCCTGCCGGGCGTGGACGAGGCGCGCCTCAACCTGTCCAACCACCGCCTGCACGTGCGCTGGTCCGACAGCCAGCTGCCCCTCAGCGAGCTGCTCAAGGAGCTGCGCCGCATCGGTTACGCCGGCCACCCCTACAAGGCCGATGACGCCGCCGAGCGCCTGGCCGCCGAGAACAAGCGCGCCATGCGCCAGCTCGGTGTCGCCGGTCTACTGTGGATGCAGGTGATGATGGCCGCCATGGCCACCTGGCCCGAATTCAACATCGACCTGAGCCCGGAGCTGGACAAGATCCTGCGCTGGGTCAGCCTGTTCCTCACCACGCCCATCGTCTTCTACTGCTGCGGCCAGTTCTTCCGTGGCGCCCTGCGTGACCTGCGCACCCGCCACCTGAGCATGGACGTCTCGGTGTCCCTGGCCATCGGCGGGGCCTATGCCGCCGGCATCTGGTCCACCGTCACCGGCATCGGCGAGCTGTACTTCGACGCCGTCGGCATGTTCGCCCTGTTCCTCCTCGCCGGCCGCTACCTGGAGCGCCGCGCCCGTGAGCGCACCGCCGCCGCCACCGCGCAACTGGTCAACCTGCTGCCCGCCTCCTGCCTGCGCCTGGACGCCAGTGGCCAGAGCCAGCGCATCCTCCTCGGCGAGCTGGCCGTGGGCGATCGCGTCCTGGTCCCACCGGGCGCACTGATGCCGGCGGACGGCCTGATCCTCGAAGGCCAGTCCAGCGTCGACGAATCCCTGCTCACCGGTGAATACCTGCCCCTGCCTCGCGGGCGCGGCGACGCCGTCACCGCCGGCACGCTCAACGTCGAAGGCCCGCTCACCCTCGAAGTGCAGGCACTCGGCGACCAGACCCGCCTCTCCGCCATCGTGCGCCTGCTGGAACGCGCCCAGGCGGACAAACCGCGCCTCGCCGAGCTGGCCGACAAGGTCGCGCAATGGTTCCTGATCATCGTGCTGCTGGCCGCCGCCATCGTCGGCCTGGCCTGGTGGCAGATCGACCCGTCGCGGGCCTTCTGGATCGTCCTCTCGCTGCTGGTCGCCACCTGCCCCTGCGCCCTCGCCCTGGCCACGCCCACCGCACTCACCACCGCCACCGGCAGCCTGCACAAACTCGGCCTGCTGCTGACCCGTGGTCACGTGCTGGAGGGGCTGAACCAGATCGACACGGTGATCTTCGACAAGACCGGCACCCTCACCGAAGGCCGCCTCACCCTCAGCGCCATCCACCCCCTGGGCCCGCTCGACAACGACGCCTGCCTGGCCCTGGCTGCCGCGTTGGAGAACCGTTCGGAGCACCCCATCGCCCGCGCCTTCGGCCGCGCGCCACGCCCCGCCGAACAGGTGGAGAACGTCCCCGGCAAGGGCCTCGAAGGCCTTGTCGACGGCCAGCGCCTGCGCATCGGCCAGGCTGCGTTCGTGGCCGAGCTGGGCGGCTGGGCCGAGCCGGAGATTCCCGGCAGCAACGGCCAGTGGCTGCTGCTCGGCAATGAACAGGGCCCGCTGGCCTGGCTGGTGCTGGATGACCGCCTGCGCGAAGACGCCCCGCTGCTGCTCGATGCCTGCCGCGCCCGTGGCTGGCAGGTGATGCTGCTCTCCGGCGACAGCTCACCCATGGTCGGCGAGATCGCCCGTCGCCTCGGCATCGACGACGCCCGCGGCGGCCTCAGCCCCGACGCCAAGCTCGACGTGCTGCGCGACCTGCACCAGCAGGGCCGCCGCGTGCTGATGCTGGGCGACGGCGTCAACGACGTACCAGTCCTGGCCGGCGCCGACATCAGCGTCGCCATGGGCAGCGCCACCGACCTGGCCAAGACCAGCGCCGACGCCGTACTGCTCTCCAACCGCCTGGAAAGCCTCGTGCAGGCCCTCTCGGTGGCCGGTCGCACGCGCCGCATCATCATCCAGAACCTGGCCTGGGCGACCCTGTACAATGGCCTGGTTCTGCCCTTCGCGGCGCTGGGCTGGGTCACTCCGGTCTGGGCCGCATTCGGCATGTCGGTCAGCTCGCTGCTGGTGGTGATCAACGCCCTGCGGCTGGCCAGAAGCTAGAGACCGGTCGGGGCGCCCTCCCTTCCGGCCTATCGCCCAGGCTCCATAGCGAGATTTCCCGATGCCTGCGTTATACATCCTGATCCCCGTCGCCATCGGCCTGGTCGGCTTCGCCATCTGGCTGTTCTTCTGGGCCGTGGACAGCGGCCAGTACGACGACCTCGACGGCCCCGCCCACAGCATCCTCTTCGACGACGAAGACCCGGGCCACAAGGCCGGTATCGTCGAAGCCGACGAAAGCGAGGGCGAGAGCAAGAACGAGGAAAGCCCCGACGACGAGGACAAGCGCGGTGCTTGAACTGGCACCCCTGCTGGTTTCGGCGCTGATCCTCGGCCTGCTGGGCGGCGGCCACTGCATCGGCATGTGCGGCGGCCTGATGGGCGCCCTGACCCTGGCCATCCCGCCGGAGCAACGTGCTCGACGCTTCCGCCTGCTGATCGCCTACAACCTCGGCCGCATCCTCAGCTACACCACCGCCGGCCTGCTCATCGGCCTGGCCGGCTGGGCCGTGGCCAGCAGCCCGGCGGCCATGGTGCTGCGGGTGATCGCAGCACTGCTGCTGATCACCATGGGGCTCTACCTGGCAGGCTGGTGGAGCGGCCTGACCCGTATCGAAGCGTTGGGGCGCGGCCTCTGGCGTCATATCCAGCCGGTGGCGAGCAAGCTGCTGCCGGTCTCCACCCTGCCCCGCGCGCTGCTGCTCGGCGCCCTCTGGGGCTGGCTGCCCTGCGGCCTGGTCTATAGCACCCTGCTGTGGGCGGCCAGCCAGGGCTCGGCCAGTGAAAGCGCCCTGCTGATGCTGGCCTTCGGCCTCGGCACCTGGCCGGTGCTGCTGGCCACCGGCCTCGCCGCCGAACGCATCACCGCTCTGCTGCGCAAACGTGGCATCCGCATCGCCGGCGGCCTGCTGGTGATCCTCTTCGGCATCTGGACCCTGCCCGGCCCGCACCAGCATTGGTTGATGGGGCACTGACAGCGAAGCTGGAAGCTGGAAGCTGGAAGCTGGAAGCTGGAAGCTGGAAAGTCTGGCACGGCGAGTTGTGGGGTCGAGCATTGATTCGAGCGCATGAGCAGCCACCGGGCCCCGGCGCTGCGACAGCATGACCCAGGTCAAGAAGCGCCGGTCAGGCGGCACCTAGACTGCCGAGCACTGACTGCTGAACCTGGAATGCCCGCATGCTCGACGATATTCGCTGGGACTCCGGCCTGATCCGCCGTTACGACGCCGCAGGCCCTCGTTACACCTCCTACCCGACCGCCGTGCAATTCAACGAGCGCATCGGCTCCTTCGACCTGCTTCACGCGCTGCGCGACAGCCGCAAGGCCCTGCGCCCGGTCTCGCTCTATGTGCATGTGCCGTTCTGCGCGAACATCTGCTACTACTGCGCCTGCAACAAGGTCATCACCAAGGATCGCGGCCGCGCCCTGCCCTACCTGGAAAAGCTCGAGCGCGAGATCGAACTGATCGCCTGCCACCTCGACCCGCAACAGAAGGTCGAGCAACTGCACTTCGGCGGTGGCACGCCGACCTTCCTCAGCCACGACGAACTGCGCCGCCTCATGGGGCACCTGCGCCAGCACTTCAGCCTGCTCGATGACGATTCGGGGATTACGGCATCGAGATCGACCCGCGTGAAGCAGACTGGTCGACCATGGGGCTGCTGCGCGAGCTGGGCTTCAACCGCGTCAGCCTGGGCGTGCAGGACCTCGACCCGGTGGTGCAGCGCGCCGTCAATCGGCTGCAGAGCCTGGAGGAGACCCGCGCCATCGTCGAAGCGGCGCGCACGCTGCAGTTCCGCTCGGTGAACATCGACCTGATCTACGGCCTGCCCCGGCAGACGCCGGAAAGCTTCGCGCGCACCGTGGCCGAAGTCATCGCCCTGCAGCCGGACCGGCTCTCGGTGTTCAACTATGCGCACCTGCCGGAACGCTTCATGCCCCAGCGGCGCATCAAGACCGAGGAGCTGCCGAGCCCCGCGCAGAAGCTGGAGATGCTCCAGCGCAGCATCGAACAGCTGACCAGCGCCGGGTACCGCTACATCGGCATGGACCACTTCGCCCTGCCCGACGACGAACTGGCCATCGCCCAGGAAGACGGCCGCCTGCAACGCAACTTCCAGGGCTACACCACCCATGGGCACTGCGACCTGATCGGCCTCGGCGTCTCCGCCATCAGCCAGATCGGCGACCTTTACTGCCAGAACGACGCCAACATCGCCACTTACCAGGAAAAGCTGCAAAACGGCCTGCTCGCCACCCGACGCGGCCTCGCCTGCATCGAGGACGACCGCATCCGCCGGGCGGTGATCCAGCAGTTGATCTGCGAATTCGAGCTGGATTTCCAGTCGATCGAAGCGCTCTTCAACATCGAATTCAGGGGGTATTTCGCGGATATCTGGCCGCAGCTGGAGCAGATGTCCGCCGATGGCCTGATCACCCTCAGCGAGCGCGGCATCGACATCCTGCCGCCCGGGCGCCTGCTGGTGCGCTCGGTGTGCATGCTCTTCGACCACTACCTGACGCCAGAGACCACCCAGCGTTTCTCCCGGGTGATCTGAGGGGCATCACTTCATCAGCAGCTGGGCGGCCTCGAGCATCTGCTCGCCGCTCAGGCCTGCGTCGCGCATGGCCTTCATCAGGCTGGCGGTGGCCTGGGAAATGGCGCCGTTGAGGCTGGAAATCTCGCTTTGCAGGCCTTCCATGCTGCGTAGGCGAGTTTCCTCGTCCAGGCTCTGGTCGGTGGCGATCGACTGGAGCTCGGCCATCTTCTCGCGCAGGTCTTCCTTCAGCTTGCGAATCATCTTGAGGATCTGCTTGACGGTGTCCGGCAAGCTGCTCTCGTCGATATCCTGGTTCTTCTTCGCCTCATCGGAGCGCGCCTTGCCCGCTTCGGACAGGCTCACGCGGATGCCCACGTGGCCGATACGGTCGTCGAGGCCGCCGTCGGCACTCTCTTCACCCTGCCCGGCATCCCTGGCCTCATCACCACGCGCAGCCGCGAAACGCTGGCCGATCTGCGGCCAGCCGGAAACGTCTACTCTCATGATCGCTCGCTCCATTGGGATCAATACCGAGATATCGACTGCGCAACGAAGAACTTGAATACGTTTCCTTCGGCCTTTTCCTAGCCCTGAGCGCGCCCCATGCGTTACCCTTACGCCCATTGTGTGTTTGCTTTTGCAAGGGATCCGTGGATGTCCGAGATCATCAAGGTACGCAACCTGCCTCAGGCACATTGCAAGGACTGCAGCCTCGCCGCCCTTTGCCTGCCCCTGTCGCTGAACATGGAAGACATGGACTCGCTGGACGAAATCGTCAAGCGCGGTCGTCCACTGAAGAAAGGGGACTACCTGTTCCGCCAGGGCGACACCTTCGAGTCGGTATTTGCCGTGCGTTCCGGTGCGCTGAAAACCTTCGGTGTCACCGATGCCGGCGAAGAGCAGATCACCGGCTTCCACCTGCCCAGCGAGCTGGTCGGCCTCTCCGGCATGGACACCGAGCTCTACCCGGTATCCGCCCAGGCACTGGAAACCACCTCGGTCTGCGAAATTCCCTTCGAGCGCCTCGACGAGCTCTCCGTCCAGCTGCCGCAACTGCGTCGCCAGTTGATGCGCGTCATGAGCCGCGAAATCCGTGACGACCAGCAGATGATGCTGCTGCTCTCCAAGAAAACCGCCGACGAGCGCATCGCCACCTTCCTGGTGAACCTCTCCGCGCGCTTCCGTGCCCGCGGTTTCTCGGCCAACCAGTTCCGCCTGGCCATGTCGCGCAATGAGATCGGCAACTACCTGGGCCTTGCGGTCGAGACCGTCTCCCGCGTGTTCACCCGCTTCCAGCAGAGCAACCTGATCGCCGCCGAAGGCAAGGAAGTGCACATCCTCGATCCCATCGAGCTCTGCGCCCTCGCTGGCGGCAGCATCGAAGACTGATCCCCGCGCCGGCCGCTCGGCCGGCGCCCTCCCCTCTCTCCAGGTTCCGCACCATGATTTTCGACGAATTCGATATCAAGACCCTGATCCGCCCGGTGGTGGACTTCCCCAAGCCCGGCGTGGTCTTCCGCGATATCACCCCGCTGTTCCAGTCCCCCCGCGCCCTGCGCCTGGTGGTGGACAGCTTCATCCAGCGCTACGTCGAAGCCGAGTTCAGCCACATCGCCGCCATGGATGCCCGCGGCTTCCTGATCGGCTCCATCGTCGCCTATGAGCTGAACAAGCCGCTGGTGCTGTTCCGCAAGCAGGGCAAGCTGCCCGCCGACGTACTCACCCAGGGCTACCAGACCGAGTACGGCGAAGCCTTCCTCGAAGTGCACAGCGACAGCCTCTGCGACGGCGACAAGGTCCTGATCTTCGATGACCTGATCGCCACCGGCGGCACCCTGCTGGCCGCCACCGCCCTGGTCCGCCGCATGGGCGCCAGCGTGTTCGAGGCCGCCGCCATCATCGACCTGCCGGAACTCGGCGGCTCCCAGCGCCTGCAGGACATCGGCATCCCCACCTTCTCGCTCACCGCCTTCGCCCTCGACGAGAAGTGATCTGTCGGGGCCTGCACGCCAGGCCCCAATCCCCTCCCAAAGTCTGAACCCATGGCATTTGCGCCAGGCTTGCGGCCGCCCGCGCGAAACCGGGGCGAGCCCCTGGCCGCTCGGGCCATGGCGGGCAATGATGGCGACCCCTGCGTACAACAAGAGGTCGCCATGAACCCTCGCAGCAAGCTCTCCGACTGCTTCAGCCGTGAAGAAATCCAGCGCCTGAGCCAGCGCTCCGACGCCGCCGGCTGGTGGGCCGTCGGCTCCACCTGGGCGATCATCGCCGCCACCTTCGCCGTGCTCGCCCTCTGGCCCAACCCGGTGACCTTCGTTCTCGCCCTGGTCATCCTCGGCGGCCGCCAGCTGGCCCTGGCCATCCTCATGCACGAAGCCGCCCACGGCACGCTGTTCCGCACCCGCTGGCTGAACGACCGCCTTACCGACTGGCTCTGCGCGCGGGTCATCTGGGTCGACGTCGCCCGCTACCGCAAGCACCACATCCGCCACCACGCCCACACCGGCACCGATGAGGACCCGGACTGGAGCCTGTCGCGCCCCTTCCCCACCCGCCGCGCCTCGCTGCTGCGCAAGTTCGCCCGCGACCTGTCCGGCATCAGCGGCCTGCGCCGGCTACTGGGCCAGCTGCTGATGGACCTGGGCGTGCTGGAGTACACCGTGGCCGCCGAGGTCACCCGGCGCCCCCGGGGCGATCGCCGCTGGCACCACTACCTCGCCGAAGGCGCCCGCAACATGGGGCCGATGCTCCTGGCCAACGCCGTGCTGGCCGGGGTCCTGGCCGCTTGCGGCGAGTTCTGGCTGTTCGGCGTCTGGTGGCTGGCCAACCTCACCACCTACAGCCTGTTCATGCGCATCCGCTCCCTGGCCGAGCACGCCTGCACCGAGCGCGGCCGCGACATGCTGCGCAACACCCGCACCACCCATGCCGGCTGGCTGGCGCGGGCCACCGTCGCGCCGTTGCGGGTGAACTACCACATCGAGCACCACCTGATGGCCGCCCTGCCCTGGTTCCGCCTGGCCGAAGCCCACCGGCTGCTGCGCCAGCGCGGCCTGGTGCCGGTCCCTCCCGGCTATCTGGAGGTGCTGCGCCGGGTCAGCGAGACGGCCACAAAATAGCCATAACCCGCCGAAAGTTGGTCGGTGGGAGCGTGCGAAAACTGCGTTAATCCTCAACAGTTACATCGTTCGATGGCACGGTCAGCCGTGTCAGCAAGAGCCAGACAACAACAAGGGACGGCTCCCAACCACGAGGATTGCCCAATGACCGCCAGCGCCGCCGCCAACCTGCCCAAGGCCAATTTTCCCGTCCGTCGCATGGACTTCAGCTTCGACTCCACCCAGAAATACTGGTGGAGCGGCGATCCCTTCATGAGCCACTTCATGAACAACCTGTCGTCGCTCTTCCCCTATGGCGAGAAGTTCTTCGTCGACAGCGTGCGCGGCGTGCGCGACCAGATCAGCGACCCGCAGCTGCAGAAGGACATCAGCGCCTTCATCGGCCAGGAAGCCATGCACTCCAAGGAACACGCCACCTACAACGACTACGCCGCCGCCCACGGCATCGACCTGGAGCGCCTGGAACTGCGCATCAAGGTGCTGCTGGAGTGGGTCACCCGCTTCACCACCAAGAAGCAGCGCCTGGCCGCCACCTGTGCCCTGGAACACTTCACCGCGACCATGGCCGAGCAACTGCTGCGCCGCGAAGACCTCAGCACGCAGATGGACGACCAGAAGATGTACCAGCTGTGGATGTGGCACGCGATCGAAGAGAACGAGCACAAGGCCGTGTGCTACGACGCCTACATGGCGGTTGGCGGCGGCTACTTCGAGCGCACCATCACCATGGCCCTGACCACCGTGATGTTCATCGGCGTGATCGGCGCCTTCCAGCTGCACCTGCTGCGCAAGGACGGCCAGCTGTTCAACCTGCGCAGCTGGGGGCATGGCCTGAAGACCCTGTTCAGCCTGCGCACCGGCTACTTCCCGCGCATGATCAAGCCCTACCTGGACTACTACCGCCCCGGCTTCCACCCCTTCGACCATGAAACCAAGGCGCTGGAACAACGCTGGAAGGAGCGCCTCGGCTTCAACGGCTGAGTGATTCACGCCCAACGAAAAGCCCGGAAATCGCCGGGCTTTTCATTTCACGCATCCACGCGGGCCCTATCGCGGGCCGTCGCCCAGCGACCCCATCGCCTCCAGCCCCTGCAGCACGCTGGCACCGGTGAAGAGGAACAGCACCTGCTCCTCGGCCTCCAGGCGGATGTCGGCACGGCGCTCGGGCTCACCGATGAAATCCAGGGACATCTGGAACAGGTTGCGGCTGATCAGGCTGGACACCCGCCGCACCACCGCATCGGGCACCAGCGCCGGCAGCAGCTTGAACTCGACTATGTCCTCGGCCATATCATCGGCGAACGCGTCCATCACCTCGCGCAACGCCTCGCGCATGGCCGGCGACGCGCCATGCAGCTCGCGCACGCCGATGATGAAGGCCTCGGCGTTGTCGGCGACGAAGTCGAAGAACAGGTTCACCGTCTCATGGCACACGCGCTTGCCGCGCCCCAGGTCGATGCCCATCAGCTTGGGCATGGCCCTGTGCTCGCCCTGCACCGCCCGCGCCGCCGCTTCCCGGCGCAGGTCACGCAGGGGCTGGCGCAACTGGGTGGAGATGTTGCGGATCATCGCCAGGCCCAGGTCGTCCACGTCCTTGAAATGGCGATAGAAGGTATTGGGGTTGAGCCCCGCCTCCCGCGCCAGCTCGCGCAGGCCGAGGCTGCTCAGGCTGCGGCTCTGGGAGGTCAGGCGCAGGGCCGCCTCCATCAGCAGGCGCTTGCCCGGTGCATCGACTGCTCTTTCCTTGGACTGTTGCCCGTCGTCCAGCACAGAACTCATGGCTGACCCTACCTAAGGTTGGTTGTACCGCGATGGCTTGCTGGCGAGTATACATCTGTCTACATTGGTATACAGCTGTATACGCCACAAAATAAGCATAACAGGAGCTTGGCCATGAACGCGCCCGTATCACCTCCCACCCCTGCCCGCCACTGCAAGGTTGCCATCATCGGCTCCGGCTTCTCCGGCCTGGGCATGGCGATCCGCCTGAAACAGAAAGGCGAGAACGATTTCCTCCTGTTCGAGAAGGAAGCCGGCGTCGGCGGCACCTGGCGCGTCAACAACTACCCGGGCTGCGGCTGCGACGTGCAATCGCACCTCTACTCCTTCTCCTTCGAGCCGAACCCCAACTGGACGCGGATGTTCGCCAAGCAGGAAGAGATCAAGGGCTACCTGGAAGGCTGCTGGGAGAAATACCGCCTGCAGGACAAGACCCTGCTCGGCACCGAGATCACCCGCGTGGCCTGGAGCGACAGCGAAGAGCTCTGGCACATAGACGACGCCGCCGGCAATCACTACACCGCGCAGTTCGTGGTGTCCGGCATGGGCGCCCTGTCCACCCCGGCCATCCCCCACCTCAATGGCTTGGAGAACTTCGCCGGCAAGAGCTTCCATTCCCAGCAGTGGGACCACAACTACGACCTGGCGGGCAAGCGCATCGCCGTGGTCGGCACCGGCGCCTCGTCCATCCAGTTCGTACCGCAGATCCAGAAGGTGGTCGGCCAGCTCGACCTCTACCAGCGCACCGCGCCCTGGGTCATGCCCAAGCCGGACCGCGCCATCAGCGAAAACGAACGCTCGCGCTTCAAGCGCTTCCCCCTGCTGCAGAAGCTCTGGCGCGGCGGCATCTACGCCATCCTCGAAAGCCGCGTGATCGGCTTCGCCCTGACCCCGAAGGTGATGAAGCTCGCCCAGCTGGTGGCCAAGGGTTACATCAAGCGCAAGATCAAGGACCCGGTGCTGCGCGCCAAGGTCACGCCCGACTACACCATGGGCTGCAAGCGCGTGCTGATCTCCAACGACTACTACCCGGCGCTGACCCAGGCCAACGTCGACGTCATCACCGATGGCATCCAGGAAATCCGCGCCAACAGCATCGTCACCCAGGATGGCCAGGAACGCCCGGTTGACGCCATCATCTTTGGCACCGGCTTCACCCCCAGCGACCCGCTGCCGCGCGGCGTGGTCTTCGGCCGCGGTGGCGTCGACCTGCTCGACACCTGGCCGGAAGGCCCGGAAGCCTACAAGGGCACCCTCACCGCCGGCTTCCCCAACCTGTTCTTCCTCATGGGCCCGAACACCGGCCTGGGCCACAACTCGATGGTCTACATGATCGAATCGCAGATCCACTACGTGCTCGGCGCCCTCGACCTGCTCGACCAGCGCAAGCTGCAGAGCCTGGAGGTCAAGCGCGAGGTGCAGGACAAATTCAACGGCAAGATCCAGGGCAGCCTGGGCAACACCGTGTGGAACGCCGGCGGCTGCAAGAGCTGGTACATCCACCCGGTCAGCGGCCGCAACTGCACCGTATGGCCCGGCTTCACCTGGCGCTTCCGCCTGCTGACCCGCAACTTCGACCCGGCGGCCTATCACTTCAGCCGCATCCAGCCGGTGCACGCCGCCCAGGGGCCGCTGACCCTCGCCACCACCACTGCAGCAGAAGGAGTACCGGCATGAAGTCCTTCGAGAACAAGGTCGCCGCCATCACCGGCGCGGGCTCCGGCATCGGCCGCGCCCTCGCCTACGGCCTGGCCCGCCAGGGCTGTCACCTGGCGCTTTCCGACGTCAACGCCGAAAGCCTGGCGGAAACCGCTGCCCAGGCCCGCAAGCTCGGCGTGCAGGTCACCGACACCCTGGTCAACGTCGCCGACCGCGAAGCGGTACACGCCTGGGCCGACCAGGTGGTGCTCGACCACGGCCGGGTCAACCTGATCTTCAACAACGCCGGCGTCGCCCATGCCGGCACCGTGGAAGGCAGCGACTACTCGGAATACGAGTGGATCATGAACATCAACTTCTGGGGCGTGATGCACGGCACCAAGGCCTTCCTGCCGCACATCAAGGCCACCGGCGACGGCCAGATCGTCAACGTCTCCAGCGTGTTCGGCCTGTTCGCCCAGCCCGGCATGAGCGCCTACAACGCCACCAAGTTCGCCGTGCGCGGCTTCACCGAAGCCCTGCGCCAGGAGCTGGACATGGAAGGCTGCGGCGTCTCCGCCAGCTGCGTGCACCCCGGCGGCATCAAGACCAACATCGCCAAGACCGCCCGGATGAACGACAGCCTCGCCCGGGTCGTCGGCCAGGAAACCGACCAGGCACGCAAGCAGTTCAACGACCAGTTGCTGCGCACCACCCCGGACAAGGCCGCCTCGGTGATCCTGCGCGGCGTGCTCAAGGACAACCGGCGCATCCTCATCGGCGCCGACGCCTGGACCCTGGACGGCATGCAGCGCCTGCTGCCGACCTTCTACCAGCGCCTGGTCACTACCTCCATGCGCCTGGCCGCCCGCTTCGCACCCAAACCCCGTCGGGACCGTGAAGCGCAGAACCTGGCGGACTGATCCACCCCGCGTAGCCCGTGCCCAGCCCGGGGGGCTCATCTCCCCGGGCTGAAGCCCGGGCTACGCGGTGGTCGTATCGCCCTTATCGTCGGGTTGCACCCGACCTACCTGCACCCCCCTCGTAGGAGCGAGCTCTGCTCGCGAAGCCCTGCTCTTCCCTGCCCCCCTTCACTCCCCTCACGCCCCTATTCCTGCAAAATCCGTTCGGATATCCGAACGATAAAACCCACCAAAGCCGGAACCCCGAACATCGCACCTCAAAGCGCTTTCCGCACATAAAAATAAATCCATATAAATCAATAAGTTAAATACGAAACGACAAGACCATACAGATGGCACGCATCCTGCCATTACAGATCCCCGACGGCGCCGAACCGCTGGCGTCGATAAGAACAAACAAAGTCGAGGACTGAAACACATGCGTATCCTTCCGAAGGTTCTGGCCGCCGCCATTGCAGCGACCCTGATTTCCGCTCCCGCTATCGCCGAAGAACTGACCGGCACACTCAAGAAGATCAAGGACAGCGGCACCATCGTCCTCGGTCACCGTGACGCCTCCATCCCCTTCTCCTACCTCGGCACCGAGCCGGGCAAGCCGGTGGGCTACTCCCACGACATCCAGCTGAAGGTCGTCGAAGCCATCAAGAAGGAACTGGCCCTGCCGGACCTGAAGGTGCGCTACAACCTGGTGACCTCGCAGACCCGCATCCCGCTGGTGCAGAACGGTACCGTCGACATCGAGTGCGGCTCCACCACCAATAACCTCGAGCGCCAGAAGCAGGTCGGCTTCTCCGTCGGCATCTTCGAAGTCGGCACCCGCCTGCTGTCGAAGAAGACCGCCGGCATCAACGACTTCGCCGACCTCAAGGGCAAGAACGTGGTGACCACCGCCGGCACCACCTCCGAGCGCCTGCTCAAGTCCATGAACGCCGAGAAGCAGATGGGCATGAACATCATCTCGGCCAAGGACCACGGCGAATCCTTCCTGATGCTGGAATCCGGCCGTGCCATCGCCTTCATGATGGACGACGCCCTGCTCTACGGTGAGATGGCCAAGGCCAAGAAGCCCGCCGACTGGGTCGTCACCGGCGAACCGCAGTCCTATGAAATCTACGGCTGCATGGTCCGCAAGGAAGACGAGGCCTTCAAGAAAGTGGTCGACAAGGCCATCGCCGACACCTTCGCCTCGGGCGAGATCAACGGCATCTACGACAAGTGGTTCACCCAGCCGATCCCGCCGAAGAACCTCAACCTCAACTTCCCCATGAGCGACGAGCTGAAGAAGCTGATCGCCTCCCCCACCGACAAGTCGGCCGAAGAAATCTGACCTGTCGCGCCCATCCCGCCTCGCGGGATGGGCCAGGAGCAAGGGCCGCCGGCTCCCCGCGGCGCCGGCCGGCCCCTCCTCCCTCCACTGCTTTCAACCGCAGAAAGACAAGAACCCTGAGGGGAAAACCCTGATGAACTACAACTGGGACTGGGGCGTGTTCTTCAAGTCCACCGGCATCGGCAGCGAAATCTACCTGGACTGGTTCGTCACCGGCCTGGGCTGGACCATCGCCATCGCCCTCGCCGCCTGGATCGTCGCGCTCCTGCTGGGCTCGCTGCTCGGCGTCATGCGTACCGTGCCCAACCGCTGGGTGTCCGGCATCGCCACCACCTACGTGGAAATCTTCCGCAACGTGCCGCTGCTGGTGCAGCTGTTCCTCTGGTACTTCCTGGTGCCGGACCTGCTGCCCGAGCCACTGGAAATCTGGTTCAAGCAAGACCTCAACCCGGCCACGTCCGCCTACCTGAGCGTGGTCGTATGCCTCGGCCTGTTCACCGCCGCCCGCGTCTGCGAGCAGGTGCGCACCGGCATCCAGGCGCTGCCTGCCGGCCAGGCCTCCGCCGCCCGCGCCATGGGCTTCCGCATGCCGGCGATCTACCGCTACGTGCTGCTGCCGCAAGCCTTCCGCATCATCATTCCGCCGCTGACCAGCGAGTTCCTCAACATCTTCAAGAACTCCTCGGTGGCCTCCCTCATCGGCCTGATGGAGCTGCTCGCGCAGACCAAGCAGACCGCCGAGTTCTCCGCCAACCTGTTCGAGGCCTTCACCCTCGCCACGCTGATCTACTTCACCCTGAACATGAGCCTGATGCTGTTCATGCGCATGGTTGAACGCAAGGTCGCAGTCCCGGGCCTGATCGCCGTAGGAGGCAAATGATGGAGATGGATTTCAGCGCAATCATCCCCGCCCTGCCAGGCCTGGTCGACGGCATGCTGATGACCCTGCAGCTCATGGTGCTGGGCATCATCGGCGGCGTGGTGCTCGGCACCCTGCTGGCGCTCATGCGCCTGTCGCACAACCCGCTGCTGTCGAAGCTCGGCGCCCTCTACGTCAACTACTTCCGCTCCATCCCGCTGCTGCTGGTGATCACCTGGTTCTACTTCGCGGTGCCCTTCGTGCTGCGCTGGATCACCGGCGAAGACACCCCGGTGGGCGCGTTCACCTCCTGCCTCATCGCCTTCATGATGTTCGAGGCGGCGTACTTCTGCGAAATCGTCCGCGCCGGCATCCAGGCCATCCCCCGTGGGCAGATGGGCGCCGCCCAGGCCCTGGGCATGACCTACGGCCAGACCATGCGCCTGATCATCCTGCCCCAGGCGTTCCGCAAGATGACCCCGCTGCTGCTGCAGCAAAGCATCATCCTGTTCCAGGACACCTCGCTCGTTTACACCGTGGGCCTGATGGACTTCCTCAACGCCGCCCGTTCCCGTGGCGACATCATCGGCCAGCCGCACGAATTCCTGATCTTCGCCGGCCTGGTGTACTTCACCGTCAGCTTCGCCGCCTCGCAGCTGGTCAAGCTCCTGCAAAAAAGGTTAGCCGTATGATTTCGATCAAGAACGTCAACAAGTGGTACGGGGAATTCCAGGTGCTGACCGACTGCAGCACCGAGGTCCAGAAAGGTGAAGTGGTGGTCGTCTGCGGGCCGTCCGGCTCCGGAAAATCCACCCTGATCAAGTGCGTCAACGCGCTGGAGCCCTTCCAGAAGGGCGACATCGTCGTCGACGGCACCTCCATCGCCGACAAGAAGACCGACCTGCCCAAGCTGCGCTCCCGCGTCGGCATGGTGTTCCAGCACTTCGAGCTGTTCCCGCACCTGTCGATCACCGAGAACCTCACCATCGCCCAGATCAAGGTGCTTGGCCGCAGCAAGGAAGAAGCCACCGCCAAGGGGCTCAAGCTGCTGGAGCGCGTCGGCCTCTCCGCCCACGCCCACAAGCACCCGGGCCAGCTCTCCGGCGGCCAGCAGCAGCGCGTCGCCATCGCCCGCGCCCTGGCCATGGACCCGGTGGTGATGCTGTTCGACGAGCCCACCTCGGCGCTCGACCCAGAGATGGTCAACGAAGTGCTCGACGTGATGGTGCAACTGGCCAACGAAGGCATGACCATGATGTGCGTCACCCACGAGATGGGCTTCGCCCGCAAGGTCGCCGACCGGGTGATCTTCATGGACGCCGGCCAGATCGTCGAAGACTGCCCCAAGGAAGAGTTCTTCGGCGACGTCAGCCAGCGCTCCGAACGCGCCCAGCAGTTCCTCGCCAAGATCCTGCAACATTGATGCACCGCGCCCCTCTCCACCTCGGAGAGGGGCCGCGTCGCCCCACCCGCCGCTCGGCGCCCCGCACCGACTGGCAAGGCCCGGACCACTTATGATGCAATGCCCTCCCGCCAGCCTCCGCGCCGTGCCGCCCGCATTGACCGTGAAACCGCGCCTGCTCCGCCACCTCTCGCTGACCCTGCTGCTGGTCCTGGCCATGTTCGGCGTCGGCTGGGTCGGCTACCACCTCAGCGAGCTCTCCGGCATCCGCGCCCTGCGCGAGAACGGCGAACGCCAGCTGGAACTCCACGCCCGCGCCGTGGAGAGCGAAATCAACCGCTACACCTACCTGCCCAGCCTGCTGGAGCTGGAATCCAGCGTCAGCCACCTGCTGCTCAACCCCACGCCCTACCGGCGCAACCTGGTCAACGACTACCTCGAAGGGCTCAACCGCCTCAGCGGCAACCGCGCCATCTTCCTCCTCGACACCAACGGCCGCGTGCTGGCCACCAGCAACTGGCGCGACGCCGACAGCTTCCTGGGTGAAGACCTGGCCTTCCGCGCCTACTTCCAGCAAGCGATGAAGGGCGAGCCCGGGCGCTTCTACGGCATCGGCAGCACCACGGGCGAGGCCGGCTACTACCTGGCCCACGGCCTGCGCTACGAAGGCCGCATCATCGGCGTCGCGGTGGTCAAGGTGAAACTCGAGGCGCTGCAGGAGCGCTGGGAAAAGGCCCGTCTGCAGGCCTTCGTCAGCGACGAGAACGGCATCATCATCCTCTCCAGCGACCCGGTCCTGCGCATGAAGGCCATCCGCGCGCTCTCCGCCGAAGACAAGGAGCGCCTGGCCCGCAGCCTGCAATACCACTGGTGGGCGCTCAACGAATGGCAGCCGCGTTCGCGCCAGGACCTGGGCGACGGCCTGGAAACCCTCAGCTTCGCCTCGCCCCTGCCCGACGGCGGCGAGCAGGAGATCGCCTACCTGGCGCAGAGCCGGCCGCTCAGCGACACCCCCTGGCACTTCAGCCTGCTCTCGCCCCTGGCCGACCTGCGCCGCGAGGCCGTCATCCACGGCCTGCTGGCCGCCGCCGGCCTGGCCCTGCTGGCCTTCCTCGCCATCGCCTGGAACGAGCGGCGCAAGGTGCTCGCCACCCGCCTCGCCGCCCGCGAGGCGCTGCTCCAGGCCAACAACGAACTGGAACGCAAGATCGCCGAACGCACCCAGGACCTGCGCTCCAGCAACCAGCGCCTGATGGGCGAGATCCGCGAACGCCGGCAGACCGAGGAGAACTTGCGCAAGGCCCAGGACGGACTGGTCCAGGCCGGCAAGCTGGCGGTGATCGGGCAGATGTCCACCAGCATCGCCCACGAACTCAACCAGCCCCTGGCCGCCCTGCGCACCCTCTCCGGCAACACCGTGCGCTTCCTCCAGCGCGGCGCGCTGGACGTGGCCAGCACCAACCTCACCGCCATCAACGAGCTGGTCGATCGCATGGGCCGCATCACCGCCAGCCTGCGCGCCTTCGCCCGGCGCGCCGACGACCATGGCCAGGCCAGCCTGGGCAAGGCCGTGGACGCGGCGCTGTTCATCCTCCACACGCGCCTGGAACACACCCCGCTGACCCTGCACCGCGCCTTCGCCGATGCCCGCCTGGCCATCGACCAGACCCGCCTGGAGCAGATCCTGGTCAACCTCATCGCCAACGCCCTTGACGCCATGAGCGGGCAGGCCGACTGCCAGCTCTGGCTCGACGGCCACGACCAAGACGGCACCTACATCCTCCGCGTGCGCGACAACGGCCCCGGCATCTCCCCGGCCGTGCGCGAGCACCTGTTCGAACCCTTCTTCACCACCAAGCCCGGCGAACACGGCCTGGGCCTTGGCCTCACCCTGTCCGCCAGCCTCGCCACCGCCGCCGGTGGCAGCCTCGGCGTGCAACACCCCGAGGACGGCGGCACGGCCTTCGAGCTGCGCCTGCCGCAGATCGCCGCCCCTCCGAAACGAGCCCCCGCCCATGACCGAGCCGCTCAGCGTCCTTATCGTCGAAGACGACCCCCACGTCCTGCTCGGCTGCCAGCAGGCACTGGCCCTGGAAGACATCCCCAGCATCGGTGTCGCCAGCGCCGAGGAAGCCCTCAAGCAGATCGGCACCGACTTCGCCGGCATCGTCATCAGCGACATCCGCCTGCCGGGCATCGACGGCCTCGAGCTGCTCGCCCGCCTCAAGGCCCGCGACCGCAGCCTGCCGGTGGTGCTGATCACCGGCCACGGCGACATCTCCATGGCGGTGGGCGCCATGCGCGACGGCGCCTACGACTTCATGGAGAAGCCCTTCTCCCCCGAACGCCTGGTGGAGGTCACCCGCCGCGCGCTGGAGCAGCGCGGCCTGGCCCGCGAAGTCACCGCCCTGCGCCGCCAACTGGCCGGGCGCCAGTCCCTGGAGCAACGCATCATCGGCCGCTCGCCGGCCATGCAGGCTCTGCGCGAGCTGATCGCCAACGTCGCCGACACCGCCGCCAACGTGCTGATCGAAGGCGAAACCGGCACCGGCAAGGAGCTGGTCGCCCGCTGCCTGCACGACTACAGCCGGCGCCAGCCCCAGCAGTTCGTCGCGCTCAACTGCGGCGGCCTGCCGGAGAACCTCTTCGACAGCGAAATCTTCGGCCACGAGGCCCACGCCTTCACCGGCGCCGGCAAGCGCCGCATCGGCAAGATCGAGCACGCCCACAACGGCACCCTGTTCCTCGACGAGATCGAGAGCATGCCCATGAACCTGCAGATCAAGTTCCTCCGCGTGCTGCAGGAGCAGACCCTGGAGCGCCTCGGCTCCAACCAGCCGATCCCGGTGGACTGCCGCGTGGTCGCCGCCACCAAGGCCGACCTCGACGAACAGGGCAAGGCCGGCCAGTTCCGCAGCGACCTCTACTACCGCCTCAACGTGGTGACCCTGGAACTGCCGCCGCTGCGCGACCGACGCGAAGACATCCTGCTGCTGTTCGACCACTTCCTGCAGCTCGCCTCGCTGCGCTTCGACCGCGCCATGCCGGAGATCGACCGCGCCACCGTCTCCAGCCTCATGGCCCACGATTGGCCGGGCAACGTGCGCGAACTGCGCAACGTCGCCGAGCGCTACGCCCTTGGCCTCCCCGTGTTCAAGAAGACCGGCCTGGCCCTGGACGGCAACGAACCCAGCTTCGCCGAAGCCGTGGAAGCCTTCGAACGCAACCTCCTCGGCGACGCCCTGGAACGCCACGGCGGCAACCTCAGCCAGGCCGCCATCGCCCTCGGCATGGCCAAGACCACCCTGTTCGACAAGGTCAAGAAATACGGCCTCTGACCCGTCCCCGGCCAAACCCGGACGCCCTCACCACGTAGGGTGGACCCCGCTCCACCGGTCCACCTTCCGTGCCCGCCGGCCACTCCGCCGGTGGATGAAAAAAGCGCCATCCACCCTACGCCCGCAAGCCGCACGGATGTGGAGGACAGCGCCCCCGTGGGAGCGAATTCATTCGCGATGCCCTGCCACCGGCCAAACCCGGATGCCCTCGCCACGTAGATACCGTCTTGATCCCTAGTGAGCAAGGGCCAGTTTTACGTCGTACGGCTGGCCCGATTTCAAGACGCCATAAGCGATGTTCAGCAGCTTACGCATCGCTGCACAGATGATCTGCATGCCGGTCTTGCCCTTGGCTCTGAGGCGTTCTCTCATCGCTTTGATCGCCCCGTTGTGCTGCAGGGCGCAAACGGCAGGCATGTACAGCCCAGCACGCAGCCGCGATGAGCCCATCTTGGAAATGCGGGTCTGCCCCCGGTACTTACCAGACTCCTGCAAACGCGGGTTGAGTCCGGCAAAGGCGGTAATCGCGCGGCTGCTGGTGAAGCGATGAGGGTCGCCCAGCTCCGCCAGGATCAGGGCGGCTGTCTTGTCCGCGATGCCATCGATGCTGGTCAACAGATCACGTTTGCCACGCAGATCCGGGTCATTGTCGATGTGGTCGTTGATGGCCTTGAGGGTTTCCTCGATCTGTTGCTCGATGTGCCGCAACACTGAGCGGATCGACTCCTGCACGCTGGTATCGGCCACCTCCAGGCGATTGCTCTCCATCTGCTGGATTTCCTGCAGATCCGCCAGGCGCCGCATCAGTGCTTTCAGGCGCCGTATGGCGCGAGGTTCAGGCTGCCAGGGCCGTAGCTCGTCTTGGTGGCGCTCGCCGTATTCGGCGATCAGCTTGGCGTCGACCTTGTCAGTTTTCACGCGCTGCAGCTGACTGCGGGCGTAGTGGGCGATCTGCGCAGGGTTGAGGACGCAGACCCGATAGTTCTGCTCCAGCAGCCATTCGGCCAGGGCTTCATGGTGGATGCCGGTGGCTTCCATCACGACCCAGGCACCCGCCTCGCTGTGCTTGTTCAGCCACTCCTGCAGCGTGCGAAAGCCCGCCTCGCTGTTGGCCAACTTGGCCTTGGTGCGGTACTTGCCGTTCGCCTGCAGGGTGGCGATATCAAACGTGTGCTTCGCAATGTCGACACCAATGACACTGGGCATGTGTGCTCCTCCTGATCGTTCCAAATGCGATCATCACTGCACCCGGCCCAACCTTGTGAATGCGAGCTCTGGGCTCAAGATACCGTTCGGGCTGTTCGAGTGAGTGTGGAGGGGCGGAGCACTATCTACATCGCAGGCTCAGGGCCTAAGGGTGGACACGACTTCCAGCCCCTCCCCCGATGATCAGTCGGGAACTATTACCCCTGAAGGGGTAGTTAGTCGAGATACAAGGGTGGACCCCGCTCCATCGGTCCACCTTTCGTACTCACCGGCCACTCCGCTGGTGGATGAAAGGAGCGTCATCCACCCTACAAAGGTGCCACCGCAAAACACCAAGGATGGAAATGGGTGTAGGGGCGAATTCATTCGCCCGCTCTTCTGCTGGGCACCGAAAACGAGCCACAAACAAAAACGCCGGCCCAGTGGCCGGCGTTTTCCTTGTACCCGAGACGTCAGGCGGCGAAACCACCGTCGATCGTCAGGTTGGCACCGGTGATGTAGCCCGCTTCCGGGCCGGCCAGGTAGGCCACGAAGCTGGCGATCTCCTCGGCCTTGCCGTAGCGCGCCAGCGCCATCATCTGCTTGAGCGATTCGGCGAAGTCGCCCTCGGCCGGGTTCATGTCGGTATCCACCGGGCCGGGCTGCACGTTGTTCACGGTGATGCCACGGGGGCCCAGGTCACGGGACAGGCCCTGGGTGAAGCCCGCCACCGCCGCCTTGCTCATGGCGTAGACCGAGCCACCGGCAAAGGGCATACGCTCGGCATTGGTGCTGCCGATGGTGATGATGCGGCCACCCTCGCCCATCACCCGGGCGGCTTCCTGGCTGGCGATCACCACGCTGCGCACGTTCACTGCCAGGGTGCGGTCGAGGTCTTCGATGGCGAATTCCTCGATGGGCGCCACGGCCAGCACGCCGGCGTTGTTCACCAGGATGTCGAGGCGGCCGAAGCTGTCCACGGTGTAGCGGATGGCGCCGCGCAGGGCCTGCTCGTCGCTGCTGTCGGCCTTGATGGCCAAGGCGCGGCCACCGGCTGCTTCGATGGCTTTCACCACCTCTTCGGCGGCCTGGCCGGAAGCGGCGTAGGTCAGCGCCACGGCGGCGCCTTCACGGGCCAGGCGCTTGGCGATGGCGGCGCCGATACCGCGGGAACCGCCCTGGATGAATGCAACCTTGCCGCTGAGCGTTTGAGTCGAGGTCATGATGGTTCTCCAATTGTCTGTAGGGGGATTCGGGCTTGGCCGGTTGGCTGTTGCTCGATGACGGGGCCAGTATCGGAGAGAGATTGACAACCGATAAGCCGGCAATCGCTATATTCTTTCGATCCAAACGGTTTACAGTGACGCCATGGGAACCCTGAACAACATCGAATGCTTCGTCCGCAGCGCTGAGGCTGGCAGCTTTGCCGAGGCCGCACGGCGCCTGGGCCTGACGCCAGCGGCAGTCGGCAAGAACGTGGCGAAACTGGAGCGTGGGCTGGGAGTGCAGCTGTTCCAGCGTAGTACACGCAGCCTGAAACTCACCGAGGCCGGCGAGCGCTTCCTCATCGAGGTCAGCGGCGGCCTCGCCACCCTCCAGGGCGCGGTGGCCAACCTCGCCAGCGCGGGCGGCCAGCCGGCGGGCAACCTCAAGGTGAGCATGGGGCTGATGTTCGGCCGCGAATACATCGTGCCGCTGCTCGAGGGCTTCCTCGCCCGCTATCCCGCCATCGTCCCCGACTGGCATTTCGACAACCGCCAGGTGGACCTCATCGGCGAAGGCTTCGACATCGGCATCGGCGGCGGTTTCGAGCTGCCCCAGGGGGTGATCGCCCGGCAGATCGGCCCGGGGCATCGCGTGCTGCTGGCCTCACCCAGCTACCTGGAGAAACACCCGCAGCCACAAGCGCCGGCGGAACTCACCCAGCACGACGGCATCCTCCTGCGTTCACCGCAGACCGGCCGCGTTCGCAACTGGGTGCTGCGCAACGGCAGTGACGACCAGTCCCCCATCGACCTGCGGCCGCGCATGCTGATGAGCGACCCGGAAGCCGCCTGCCACGCCGCGTGCATGGGCCTGGGCATCACACTGGTCAGCACGGTGCACGCGGTGCACTTCATCGAGCGCGGCCAACTGGTGCGGGTACTGCCGGACTGGCACGTGCTCTCCGACCCGCTGTGCCTCTACTTCAGCGCGCAGAAGCTGTTGCCGGCCAAGACCCGCGTCTTCATCGACCACGTGGTGCAAGCCTTCCGCGAGCAGGGCCTGGCCGAACGCTTCTCCGCCCAGGGCCCGGCCTGCGGCGGCCGGGGCTGATCGGCACCGTTGCCACTCAGGCAATAGTCATTATCGAAGTGGGTGATTTTTCCGCCCCCGGAGCCGCGGATAACCTTTGTTCATCAAAGGACAACGCCACCCCAGGGGGCCCGAAATGAATCGCCTGCTCGCCATCGCACTCGCCGCTACCACCCTCATCCTCGCCGGCTGCGCCAGCCAACCGGAGCCGCGCCCGTACACCGATGCCGAGGTCAAGCAGTTCTCCCTGGAGATGCTCAACCGCGCCGGCCTGCCCTACGAGGATTACGAGAAAGTCCGCTCCGCGCTGATGAACCCCAAGGTCTCCAGCGCCAGCCGCGACTACGAGGCCGCCTTCATCCGCCGCAACGAGGGCTGAACCCGGGGCTATGCTTTGCGCTCGACCGCCTGGCCACCAGGCGGCCACGACCGAGCGAAAGGCCCGCCCCAATGAGCAGCACCGCCTCCCCCACCGCCCATCGCGAATGCGCCACCTCACGGCTCATCGACGCACCGCCGGCCCGGGTATTCCGCGCCATCGCCAGCCCCGAGCACCTCGCCCGCTGGTGGGGCCCGAACGGCTTCAGCAGCACCTTCGAGCTCTTCGAATTCCGCCCCGACGGCCACTGGCGCTTCACCCTCCACGGCCCCGACGGCACCGACTACCCCAACCACAACCTGTTCCGCGAGATCACCCCCGGGCGGGTACTAATCGAACACTTCTCGGACGACCACCACTTCTTCCTCACCATCACCCTCACCCTGGAAGGCACCGGCACGCGGGTGGGCTGGCAGCAGGTCTTCGACAGCGCGGAACACCGCGAACAGATCGCCACCTTCGTGCTGCCGGCCAACGAGGAAAACCTCGACCGCCTAACCGCCGAAGTGCACAACGTCGACTGGCCCATGGCCTAAGCGCCACAGCGCCCGCACCGCTCCCGTAGGATGGCGTAGAGCGCAGCGAAACCCATCGATGCGCCGCCAACTCAGTCCCCCAGGTCCTCATGGTGATCCGAAAACCCCTGCCGCCAGTAGGCCGCGACGCGCATCGCCTCCTTCGGCTGCCCCTTCTCCACCAGCAGGGCGCGGGAGCGGGTCATCATGCCGTGCTCGCCGGCGCCCCAGGCGTAGCCTTCGCCAGTCGGCAGCTGCAGGGCCTGTACGGCGGCGACCAGTTCCTCCGGCGTATCGACCCAGCGCAGGTCGAGGTTCGCGGCGCTGCGCAAATCGCGGCGGTCGGCCTCGGCCAGCTGCACGATGGCGGTGACGCGGGCGCCGGCCGGCAGCTCCTCCAGGCGGCGGTGGATCGCCGGCAAGGCGCTGGAGTCGCCCACCAGCAGGTGCCAGTCGTAATCCAGGGGGATGATCATCGAGCCGCGCGGACCGCCGATCAGCGCGGAGTCGCCCGGCTGCGTGCGCTCGGCCCATTCGCAGGCGCCGCCCTCGCCGTGCAGGGCGAATTCGAGGGTCAGCTCGCGACGTTCAAGATCGAAGTGGCGCGGCGTGTAGTCGCGGCGGATGAGCTCGCCCTGCTCGTCCACGAACATGAACTTGATGTGGTCGTCGAAGGAGGCGGAAACGAAGTCCGCCAGTTCGTCACCGCCGAAGGTGACGCTCATGAAATGCGGGCTGATGCGCTCCACGCGGAGCACGTCCAGCTCGCGGCGGCGCAGTTCGTGGCGCACGCGCTGCACGCGGCGGGTCTGTACGGGTTGGTCCATGGGCTGTTGCTCGCAAGGGATGGTTGATAACATCAACGATCATAAAAACCACTAGTTGATATTGTCAACCATATGACCGCCGATACAGCCGAAGACGTCTTCGAATCCATCCACTCCGTCATGCACCTCTACCGCGCCCGGCAATACCGGACGCTGCGCGACGGCGCCCACGACCTCGCCCACATGGAATTCAAGGCGCTGAACTTCTTCGCCCACAATCCGGGGGCGACCCAGAGCGACCTGGTGGCCCACTCCGGGCGCGACAAGGCGCAGATCGCCCGCCTGATCCAGGCGTTGCGCGCCAAGACGCTGCTGGAAGGCAAGGCCGACGAGGCCGACAAGCGCAGCATCCGGCTCTACCCCACCGCCGCCGGCACGGCTCTCCACCAGGCGGTGCGCCAACAGGGCCGACGCCTCAACCAGGTGGCGGTGGACGGCTTCAGCCAGGAGGAATGCCAGCAGTTGCTCGACCTGCTGGCGCGGGTGCAGGCCAACCTGAACGCCGAAGACTGACGCCCAACCCCCGAAGGATGCGCAGCGGCCGCCGACACCGCAGAATAGGCGCCGCGATTTTCCCCACCGGTCAGGGACGACAGATGCACGACAACGATGAAATCCAGGCGATCCGCCAGCAGCTGGCCCGCCCCGCCACGCAGTTCACCGCTGGCGGCTTCCGCCCCACCCAGGCCGACGACGAAAGCTGGCTGGGCCGGGTCTTCCTGTTCCGCGCCGACGAAGGCATCCCCTGCAACGCGGCCGGGGACGCAATGCTGCCCCTGGCCCAGTTCCACCTGCCGAGCCTGCCGGTCAACCACCCGCTGCTGGCGGATGTACGGGTGCTGACCCTGTTCATCTCCGCCGATTTCGGCGAGCCGCTGGAGCCCATGGGCGCCCACTGGCTCATCCGTGAATACGGTCACCACGAGGTGCTGGAGCGCAAGGAGCTGGCCGCGCCGGCTTCCTTCATCAAACCCTTCCCGCTCAAGGCCGAACGGCTGGACGAGGACTACCCGCTGTGGGACGGCGGCGGCGTGCCGGCGGACCTGGAAGACCGCATCCTCGAACTGGAGCGCCAAGGCACGATCGACAGCTACTACGACATCGTCAGCCACTGCTACGCGCACAAGATCGGCGGCTACCCGTCCTTCTGCCAGTCCGGCATCGACCCGGGCGACGGCTTCGAATTCGTCTTCCAGATCTCCTCCGACGCCAAGATCAACCTCAACGTCGTGGACAGCGGCAGCCTGATGTTCTGGAAGCACCGCAGCAGCGGCGAATGGGCGCTCTACTACGACTTCTACTGAGCCCCAGCCCCCTCACCCACGGCTCATCCCAACGCAGGCCCCCATGCAGGCATTCCCCCAGAAACAGATCAGGGCCCACTACGACGCCCGCACCCTCCGCGTCTACCAGGCCTACTCCGACGCCATCGCCGACAGCGCGCTGGCCCACGGCACCTTCGTCTCGCCGCCCTTCAAGCTGGAGCGCATGACCTGGATAAAGCCCTCCTTCCTCTGGATGATGTACCGCGCCGGCTGGGGCCTGAAGGACAGCGGGCAGAAGCGCATCCTCGCCCTCGACATCAGCCACGAAGGCTTCGCCTGGGCCCTGGCCAACAGCTGCCCCAGCCACCCGGAGCCGGGTCAGGGCAAGGAGGAATGGGAGCGCATCAAGAACGCCTCGCCGGTGCGCATCCAGTGGGACCCGGAGCGCAACCTGCACCTCGAGCCGCTGCCCCACCGCGCGATCCAGATCGGCCTGGGCCCAGAGGCTTCAAGGCGCTACGTGGAGCAGTGGATACAGGGCATCACCGAGGTCACCGACCTGGCCCATGACATCCACGCCCTGGTGCAGGCCGGAGAGCTGGAAGAGGCGCGGCGCAGGCTGCCCGAAGAGCGCGAATACATCCCTTGAAACACCTGCTCCTCCGACCCGGCCGGCGGCGTGCGTCAGCGGGTTAGCGTCGTCACGAAAGCCGTCTACGCTCACCCACGACCCGCCCGCCATCCACTCCAGGAGGACACCACCATGGCATTGCGCATCAACGATACGGTCCCTGACTTCAAGGCCGAAACCGACCAGGGCAGCATCAGCTTCCACGATTGGATCGGCTCCAACTGGGCCATCCTCTTCTCCCACCCCAAGGACTTCACCCCGGTGTGCACCACCGAGTTCGGCGCCGTGGCGCAACTGGCCGCCGAATGGGCCAAGCGCGGCACCCAGGTGATCGGCGTCTCGGTGGACGGGGTGCAGGCGCACCAGAAGTGGAAGGGTGATATCGAGGCGTTCTGTGGCGCCAACGCGACCTTCCCGATCATCGCCGACGAGTCCCTGGCCGTGTCCAAGGCCTTCGACATGCTGCCCGCCGAGGCCTACCTGCCCGATGGCCGCACCGCCGCCGACACCGCCACCGTGCGCTCGGTGTTCATCATCGGCCCGGACAAGAAGCTCAAGCTGTCCATGACCTACCCGATGTCCGTGGGCCGCAACTTCGCCGAGGTGCTGCGCGCCCTCGACGCCCTGCAGCTGACCTACAACGTGCCCCTGGCCACCCCGGCCAACTGGACCGAAGGCCAGGACGTGATCGTCGCCCTCGCCCTCAATGACGACCAGGCCCGCGAGAAGTACGGCAGCATCGACATCAAGCTGCCCTACCTGCGCACCACCGCCGCGCCGAAGTAGGTCCGCTCCACCCGTTGGTAGCCCGGGCTTCAGCCCGGGGCCACCGTCCCGCTCCTGCGCCACACGCTCGCCACCCAGGGCTGCTGCTCCCGCGGCAGGCCCGCCGGGCGGTAGTAATGCTCCAGCTCATCGAACCCTGCCGCCTCCAGCAGCGCCTTCCAGGCCGCGAAGTCGTGCCAGGCGCCATAGCGGTTGCCACTCCAGCCTTCCTGGTTCTGCCCGCGCGGGTTGGAGCTGAACAGCACCCCACCCGGCTTCAGCGTCGCGTGCAGCTGGCGCAGCACCCTCGGCAGCTCCTGCCCTGGCACGTGGAACAGCGTGGCATTGGCGAACACACCATCGAAGCGTTCGGCCGGCAACTGCAGGTCGAGGAAGGACTGCAACCACACCTCGCACCCGGAATCCGCCCGTGCCATCTCGACGAAGCGCTCGGCGCCGTCCAGCCCCACCGGCGCGTGGCCCAGGGCGCGGAAGGTGCGCAGGTCGCGCCCCGGCCCGCAGCCGAAATCGAGGATGGCCAGCGGCGCCGGGCCGTGGATATGCCGCAACAGGGCCTCGATGTTCTGGCTCACATCATGGTCGCGGGTGTTCTCGCGGAAGCCATCGGCGTTCTGGTTGTAGTCCTCCAGCGTGGTGGCGCTGAGGTTGGCGAGCTCATCGGGCAGCAAGGGCATGGGGGTCTCTCGTGAGATAGGCCCGGGGATTCTACCCGCCCCCGCCACCGCGCTCACCGCCCCTTTAAATGACGAACGACATCTATGCGACGAATAATATTACGCATATCATCCAAACAATCGCAGGCATCCCCGAGAGTGCAGGACCATGAACCGACACGCGCACACCCTCCGCCCCCTGGCCCTGTTGGCAGCACTGCTGGCCCTCGGCGGCTGCAACAGCCAGGCCGACACCTCGCCCACTGCCAGCGGCCCGCAGCCACGGCCGGTACTGGCCGCCCAGGTGGAAAGCGCCAGCCACCACCAGGCCGCCTACACCGGGGTGGTGGCGGCGCGCACCGAGAGCGACCTGGGCTTCCGCGTCGGCGGCAAGGTGATCGAGCGCCGCGTCGACCCCGGCGCCCGGGTGGCCAAGGGCGACACCCTGCTGGTGCTGGATATCGAGGACTTCGAGCTGGCCCTGCGCGCCGCCAACAACCGCGTCAGCGCCGCCCGTGCGCAACTGCGCCAGGCCCGTGACGACGAAAGCCGCTACCGCCGCCTGTCCACCACCGGCGCCGTGTCGCGCCAGGTGTTCGACCAGGCCGCCACCAACCTGCGGGTCGCCGAGGCCGAACTGGCCGCCGCCAGCTCCGAAGCCAGCCAGGTGCAGAACCGCCGCAACTACTCGACCCTCAAGGCCGATGGCGACGGCATCATCACCGACGTGCGCGTCGAGCGCGGCCAGGTGGTCGCCGAAGGGCAGATCGTCGCCCGCCTGGCCCACGACGGCGCCCGCGAAGCGGTGATCGACCTGCCGGAAACCCAGCGCGCCCTGGCCGGCAGCAATGCCCTCGCCTACCCCTTCGATGCCCGCGAGCAGGCGGTGAAAGCCACCTTGCGCGAGCTCTCCGCCTCCGCCGACCCGGTCACCCGCACCTACCGCGCCCGCTACATCCTCGATGGCGCCGCCGAGCGCTTCAGCATCGGCTCCACCATCACCGTGCGCTTGCAGAGCGAGCAGGCCGAGCTGCTGCGGGTGCCCATCGGCGCCCTGCACAACCCGGGTTCGGGCAGCGGCGTCTGGGTCATAGGCGAGGACGACAGCGTGCACTTCGCCGCCGTGAAGGTCGCCCGCCTCGGCCAGGAATACGCCCTGCTGGAAGGCGGCGTCAGCGCCGGCCAGCGCGTGGTCGCCCTCGGCGCCCACCTGCTGCACGAGGGCGACAAGGTGCGCCTGCTGCCCGGCCAGGCCCTGGCGCTGGCCCGCCAGAACGACGAGGTGCGCTGAGATGCGCGGCCTCAACCTCTCCGAAATCGCCGTACGCAACCCGGCGGTGACCCTGTTCCTGATCATCGCGGTGATCCTTTCCGGGGTCTTCGCCTTCGGCAAGCTGGGCCGCGCCGAAGACCCCTCCTTCACCGTCAAGACCATGACCGTCACCGCCACCTGGCCCGGCGCCACGGCGCGGGAGATGCAGGAGCAGGTCGCCGACCGCCTGGAGAAGCGCCTGCAGGAGCTGGACTTCTACGACCGCGTGGAAACCATCGCCCAGCCCGGCTTCGTCTCGATGAAGGTGCAGTTCCTCGAATCCACCCGCCCCGGCGATATCCAGGAGCTGTTCTACCAGACCCGCAAGAAGCTCAGTGACGAGGCCGCGCGCCTGCCCCGTGGCGTGCAGGGGCCGTTCTTCAACGACGAATACTCCGATGTCTATTTCGCCCTCTATGCCCTGGAGGCCAAGGCCCTGCCCCACCGCGAGCTGGTGAAGATGGCCGAGGACCTGCGCCAGGGCTTCCTGCGCCTGCCGGGGGTGAAGAAGGTCAACATCCTCGGCGAGCAGGCCCAGCGCGTGTTCGTCGAGTTCTCCTACCAGCGCCTGGCCACCCTCGGCATCAAGCCGGAGCAGATCTTCGCCGCCCTCGCCGCACAGAACGGCGTCTCCCCCGCCGGCTTCGTCGAGACCGCCGGCCCGCGTGCCTACATCCGCATCGACGGCGCCTTCGACACCCTCGCGCTGATCGAGAACGTGCCCATCGCCGCCGGCGGCAAGGTGCTGCGCATCGCCGACGTGGCCACGGTCAGCCGCGGCTACGAAGACCCGGCCAGCTACCGCATCCGCCACCAGGGCGACCCGGCGCTGATGCTCGGGGTGATCATGGAGCCGCACTTCAACGGCCTCGACCTGGACCGCACCCTGCAGGCCGAGGAAGACCGCATCCACGCCGACCTGCCCCTGGGCGTCAGCTTCGACAAGGTCTCCGACCAGGCGAAGAACATCCGCCTGGCGGTGGACGAATTCATGCTCAAGTTCTTCGTCGCCCTGGCCGTGGTCATGCTCATCAGCCTGCTCGCCCTGGGCTTCCGCGTCGGCCTGGTGGTGGCCGCGGCGGTGCCGCTGACGCTGTCCATCGTCTTCGTGATCATGCTGATGACCGGCCGCGAGTTCGACCGCATCACCCTTGGCGCGCTGATCCTCTCCCTCGGCCTGCTGGTGGACGACGCCATCATCGCCATCGAAATGATGGTGGTGAAACTGGAGGAAGGCTTCGACCGCATGAAGGCCGCCACCTTCGCCTGGAGCTCCACCGCCGCGCCCATGCTCACCGGCACCCTGGTGACCATCATCGGCTTCCTGCCGGTGGGCTTCGCCCGCTCCGGCGCCGGGGAATACGCCGGCAACATCTTCTGGATCGTCGGCTTCGCGCTGATCGCCTCCTGGCTGGTGGCCGTGGTGTTCACGCCCTACCTCGGGGTGAAGATGCTGCCGCGCATCGTTCCCGTGCCTGGCGGCCACGACGCTCTCTACGCCGGCCCCTGGTATGCGCGCCTGCGCCGCCTGGTGAGCGCCTGCGTCGAACACCGCTGGCTGGTCACCGCCCTGGTGCTCGGTGCCTTCGTGCTCTGCGTGCTGGGCATGGGCGCGGTGAAGAAGCAGTTCTTCCCCAACTCCGACCGCTCCGAGCTGATCCTCGAGGTCTACATGCCGCCGGGCAGCGCCTTCAAGGCCACCGAAGCGGTGGTCGCCCAGGTGGAAAGCGCCCTGCTGGAGGAGCCGCAAACCAAACTGGTGGACGCCTATGTCGGCGGCGGCGCACCACGCTTCTTCCTCTCGCTGAACCCGGAGCTGCCGGACCCGGCCTTCGCCAAGCTCATCGTGCAGACCGCCAGCGCCCACGACCGCGACGCCCTCAAGGCGCGCATGCGCGAACGCATCGCCGCCGGTGAATTCCCCTCGGCGCGGGTGCGCGTCACCCAGTTGCTGTTCGGCCCGCCGGTGCCCTTCCCCGTGGTGTTCCGCGTGGCCGGGCCGGACGCCGACGTGCTGCGCGGCATCGCCGAGGACGTGCGCCAGGTGGTGGCCGCCAACGCCCTGACCCGCGACAGCTTCCTCGACTGGGGCGAGCGCACCAGCGCCTACCGCCTGGTGCTGGACCAGGACCGCCTGCGCCTGCTCGGCTTCACCCCCGACCAGGTGCGCAGCCAGGTCAATGCCCTGCTCACCGGCAACACCGTCACCGAGGTGCGCGAAGGCACCCGCAATGTGCTGGTCATCGCCCGGGCACTGGACGACCAGCGCGAGAACCTCGGCAACCTCGCCGACCTGACCCTGACCAACGCCGCCGGCCAGTCCGTGGCGCTGGAACAGGTCGGGCGTTTCCAGGCGGTGATGGAGGACCCGGTGCTCAAGCGTCGCGACCGCGACATCACCTTCGAAGTGCGCGCCGACATCGTCGACGGCACCCAGCCCCCGGACGTGGAAATGGCCGTGTGGCGCGACCTGCAGCCGCTGCTAGCGCAGCTGCCGTCCGGCTACCGGGTGGAGATCGCAGGGCCCGTGGAGGAAAGCGCCAAGGCCAACAAGGCCCTGGCTGCGCTGTTCCCCATCATGATCCTGCTGACCCTGGTGGTGATCATGTTCCAGGTGCGCTCCTTCGGCGTGATGTTCATGGTCTTCGCCACCGCGCCCCTGGGGCTGATCGGCGCCGTGCCCACACTGCTGCTGTTCGACCAGCCCTTCGGCTTCAACGCCATCCTCGGGCTGATCGGCATCGGCGGCATCCTCATGCGCAACACGCTGATCTTCACCGACCAGATCCGCCAGAACCGCGAGGCCGGCCAGGAGGTGCGCGAGGCCATCATCGAAGCCACGGTGCGCCGCGCCCGCCCGGTGGTGCTCACCGCCCTGGCGGCGGCGCTGGCCTTCATCCCGCTCACGCTCTCGGTGTTCTGGTCGTCCCTGGCCTTCGTGCTGATCGGCGGCGTGCTGGTCGGCACCCTGCTCACCCTGCTGTTCCTGCCGGCACTCTGCACCCTGGTGCTGGTGCGCAAACCCCGTCGCCCACCGGAGGATTCCCCCATGGACGCCACCCGCCGCTCCGGCCTGCTGCTGGCCCTGCTCATCGTGCTCTGCGGCCTGGGCGAGATGTCCACCCAACTGCTGCTGCCCAGCCTCGCCGCCATCGAGCATGGCTTGGCGGCAGCGCCCGGCTCGTCCCTGGTGGCGCTCTCGGTGTTCGTCGGCGCCTTCGGCGTGGGCCAACTGTTCTTCGGCCCGCTGTCGGACCGCATCGGGCGCAAGCCGGTGCTGCTGGCCGGCGTCGCCACCTATGTGCTGGCCTCGCTGTGGATGGCCTTCGCCCACTCCATGCCGGAGTTCATCGCCGGCCGCGCCCTGCAGGGCCTCGGCGCCTGCGCGGCGCTGGTGGTGGCCCGGGCCATCGTGCGCGACGTGTGGCGCGAGAAGGCCGGCCCGATCATGGCCCTCACCGTGATCGGCATGCTCTGCACCATCATGCTGTCACCGGTCATCGGCGGTCTGATCGCCGCCAAGGCCGGCTCCTGGCGTGCGGTGGTGGTGGCCACGGTGATCATCGGCATCCTCGCCCTGCTCGCCTGCACCCTGCTCTACCGGGAGAGCAACCAGGCCCGCGACCCGCTCGCCGGGCGCCTGGCCACACTCGCCGGCAACTACCGCGCCCTGCTCAAGGGCGCCGAAGTGCGCGCCTTCTCCTTCGCCATCGCCGGCACCTACGGCGCCATGTTCTGCGTGATCGCCGGCTCCTCGCGGGTGTTCGTCGGCCAGCTCGGCCTGAGCCCCACCCAGTACGGACTGGTCTTCGGCGGCATCGTTTCGGGCTTGATCGCCGGGGCCATCCTCAGCAACCGTCTCATCATGAAATGGGGCCCGGCGCGCCTGGTGGGCGTGGGCACGGCACTGGTGGCCGGCGGTGCCTTGCTCACCCTCGCCATCCTGCTCGCCGCCGGCCCATCGGTGCCGGGCCTGCTGCTGCCGCAGGTGCTGCTCACCCTCGGCGCCGGCATGGTGCTGCCCGGCTCGGTGGCCGGCGCGGTGATCCCCAACCCGACCCGCGCGGGGCTCGCCGCCGGCTTCATCGGCTTCGCCCAGATGGCCGGTGCCACGCTCTCAGGCCTCCTGCTCAGCGCCCTGCAGAACGACAGCGCGCTGCCGATGATCGGCCTCAACGTCACCTTCGCCGTCGCCGCTTTCGGCCTGTTCCGCCTCGCCCGGGCGCACCAGGCACGCGCGGTGGCGCTGGCGACGGACTGAGGGCGATTCGCGAGCAGAGCTCGCTCCTACGGGATGCAGTACACCTGTGGGAGCGGCTGAATGGAAACAAAAGAATCGGGTGACGCGGGCCCGCCCCGGAGCGTTGGAAGGGGCCCGCATGCTGTCACCCGAGGTCGCGCGACCGTGCGCGAAGTGATCGAGCGGGTGCGATCAGCGTTCTTCGTACTTCTGCAGCAGGATGTACTGCACGCCGCCGTTCTTGTGGCCACAGCTGGCGCAGGCGGCCTCGTTGGTCTCCCCGGCTTCCATGTGGCTGTTGCAGCCGTTGATCTCGCGGCCGCTGTTGGTCACCACGGTCCAGCAGATGGCGGCGGCGGTGCTGCCGTTGTTGGTGATGCGGGTGTAGCCCGAGCCACCATTCGGATAGGAGCAAGCTTCCATGTGTACCGGGTAGGCCTTGTGGGTCCAGCCCTCGCAAATGTCTTCATCCGCCTGGGCGTAGGTCGCCACCCCGGCCAGCACCAACAGGCCCAACGCAATTTTTCTGATCATCCTTCTCCCCTCCAGAGCACGTCTGGTCGATGGCGCGGGCACCGCTGCCCACGGCCAACGGCATTCTCCGGGAAGCGGATGGCATTGCCTATCACCAGAATTGGCTAGGCGGCTGTTTACCGGACGACTCGGGCTGACGAATAATGGCAAAAAGCCAACACTCCGCGTGTCCCGAGATAAGAAGCATGGATGTCTCTGAACCCTTGGGCCTGGGCCCGCTGATCGCCAGCATCTATGAGGCTGCCCTGGACAATGGCCGCTGGAACGCCTTCCTCGCCGGTTTCGCCGCGCGCCTCGACTCCCACGCTGCGATGATCTGGGGCCACGACTTCAGCGACCGCAGCGCCGAGATCGACAACAGCACCGGCTCCATCGCCACCTTCACCGGCATCGACGCCCAGGCGATGGCGGACTTCGCCGAGTACTACTGCCAGCGCAACGTCTGGATGGAAGACCCGCTGAAGCACGGCGAGGGCCATGTGGTCACCTCCTCCAGCCTGTTCCCGGACGACCAGCTCAAACGCACCGAGTACTACGCCGACTGGCTGCGCCACCAGGACTTCTTCTATTCATCCGCCGCGGTGGTGTCCAAGCGCGAGGACCGCTCGCTGAACGTCACCGTGGTGCGCTCCGAGCGGGTGGGCATCTTTCGCGAGGAAGAACTGCAGGTGATCTCCGCGCTGATGCCGCACCTGCAGGCCGCCTTCGCCCTGCACCGCCGGCTGCACCGGCTGGAGGCGCTGTCCCAGGCCTCGATGGCGGCGCTGGAGACCAGCACCTTCGGCATCATCCTGCTGGACCATCGCGGCCGCGTACTCCATGCCAACAGCCTGGCCCACGGCCTGGCCAACCGCTCCGGGCTGCTGCGCTTCGGCCCTGCCGACAGCCTGCGGGCCACCTACGCCGCCGACGACAACCTGCTGCAACAACGCCTGTTCGGCGCCCTGCGCACCGGCGTGGGCGCCACGGGCGACGGCGGTGGTGCCCTACGTTTGCGCGGGCTGGAAGGTTCGCAGTTGGACGCCGTGATCGCGCCCCTGCCCAGTTGGGCCTCGCCCTTCGGCGAGCGCAGTTCGGTGGTGGTCTTCCTCAGCGACCCCGGCGCCGTGATCGGCTCCCTGGCACCGATGCTGCGCGCGATCTACGGCATGACCCCGGCCGAAGCGCGGCTCACCGAGGCCCTGGTCAACGGCCTCACCCCCAGGAATACGCCGAGCGCCAGCAGGTCTCCCTGCACACCGTGCGCGCCCAGTTCAAATCCGCCGCCGCCAAGGCCGGCACCAGCCGCCAGGCCGACCTGGTGCGCATCGTCCTCACCGGCCCCGCCGTGCTGCGCTGGCAGGCCAACGGCATCATCCCGCCGCCGACCACTTAGGCAGACCCCGAACCTGTGGGAATTCATTCGCGATCGGGCTACACCCCGGCTTCGTAGGTTGGTGTCGAGCGCAGACCGTAGCCCGTAGGGCGGGTGAAACCCGCGTGGACCTATGCACGGTCATTGTCGGGTTGCACCCGACCTACAAGAACTCCGGGTTTCCATGTGACTCCGCTGGTGGATGATGGAGCGCCATCCACCCTACACAGCGGTCAGCCCCGGCGCGGGATTGGGGCCGCGCCGTAGGTTGGCGCCGAGCGCAGCGAGGCCCAACGCAACGGTGTCAGGCCGGCACCGTCGCCTTCATCGATTCACGCTCGGAGAAGGCGGCGAAGAAGCGTTCCAGCCCCGGGTGGCCATTGCGCCAGCCCAGGTCGGCGAAGCGGAAGTCGAGGTAGCCGAGGGCGCAGCCCACGGCGATCTGGGCGATGTCCACCGGGCCCTGGAGCTGGTCGGCGATGGCTTCCAGGGCCTGCAGCGCGCGGTGGATCTTGCCCAGCTGGCCGTCCTTCCACTCCTGCCACTGCAACGCCTCGGGGCGGATGGCGCCCTCGTAGCGCACCAGCAGCGCCGCATCCATCAGGCCGTCGGCCAGGGCCGCGCGGGTCAGGCAGGTCCAGCGCTCGCTGCCATGGGGAAAGAAGGCGTCGCCGCTCTGCAGGGCATCGAGGTATTCGCAGATGACGCGGCTGTCGAACAGCGCCTCGCCCTCGGCGGTGAGCAGCACCGGGATCTTGCCCAGCGGGTTGGCGCGGTTGACCTCGGCGTTTTCCTTGATCGGCAGTACGGCGGTGTCGAGCATCTCGATGCCCGCAGCGAGCCCGGCCTCCAGGGCCAGCACCCGGACCTTGCGGGCGAAAGGCGACGCTCCGGCATAGATCAGTTTCATCACGCAGTTCCTCCTGTGTGCGGGCCGGCTCGGTTGCCGGCATCCGCTGTGGTTGCAACTGGACCACCACCGACGGCGCCGGTAGCATCCCCGCCCATCGCGCCCGGGAGCTGCCCATGGTCATCGACAGGAAAATCAAACTGGACTCCGCCGACATCAGACGCCTGGACGATCTGGATGTCGCGCTGGAGTTGCTGCACTTCGGCTTCCGCGGCCTCACCGTGGACGCCGACGCCTACCTGGAAACTCTCGGCCTGTCGCGCGTGCACCATCGCATCCTCTACGCCATCCGGCGCGTCGACGGCATCAACGTCGGCGAACTGGCCGCCCTCCTCGGCGTCAGCAAGCAGGCGCTGCACCGCCCGCTGACCCACCTCTTCGAACGCGCCCTGGTGACCCAGCAGCGCGACCCGGAACAGCACCGCTACAAGCGCCTCTCCCTCAGCACGGAAGGCCATGACGTGGAGCACCGCGCCACTGACCTGGAGCGCCGGGTCATCCGCGCCGCACTGGACACCACCGACACGGACGGCCGGATCGCCTGGCACTCGGTCATGCAATCCCTGGCCGCCCGTCTCGACTGATCAGCCCGCCGAGGTGATGCGCTCGCGCACCACGATGCACTTGGCCAGCGGCTGGATCAATGCCTCGGTCGCCTCCTCCCAGGGCACCACGCTGGGGCTCACCAGCAGCGGGTCGCAATGCCCCTGCTCCACCAGCTCCAGCACCCTGGGGATGTGCGGCCGCACGCTGCAGGCGCCCACCGAGAGGGTGACGTCGCGCATGTACATGCCAAACAGCGGGATGGCCGGGTCCTCGAAGATGATGCCGATGCACGAGCAGTGCCCGCCCGGCGCCAGCGCCAGCAGGCCGGTGCGCAGGGCCTGCGGGTCGCGGGTGGCGGACACCACCAGGTCATAGCGCTCGTTCAGCGCGCCGTCGCCGCCGTTGCGCAAGGTGGCGCCGCTGCGCACGGCGAGGTCATCGCGGTAGCCGTCGCCATCCAGGTAATCCACCTCGGCGGCTCCGGCGGCGCGGGCCATCTGCACCGCGAGAATGCCCAGGCTCTCGGTGCCGCCCACCACCAGTACCTTCGCCTCCTCCCGCGTCGCCAGCGGGCGGCTGGTGGCCACCCAGGCATCGGTGAGGTTGTCGCTGGCGCTGGCCACGGCCACCGGGTCCAGCCCCGGCGGCAGCACCACCAGCATGGCGTCGGCGAAGGGCACCCGCACCACCTCGGAGAACAACCCGCCCCAGTGGCCGCCGGCCGGCACGCCATAGGCCGCGTGGCGGGCGACACCGGTGCAGGCCGTGCTGCGCCCCGCCAGGCATTGGCGGCAGGTGCCGCAGGCGATCTTCCAGGGCACCGAGACCAGGTCGCCGCGCTTCACCGTGGTCACCTGTGCGCCCACTTCCAGCACCTCGGCCACGCACTCGTGGCCCAGGGCGAAGGGCGGCTTGAACGGCGTCAGCCCGGCCACCAGGCGCCGATCGAGGTCGCAGGAGGCCGAGGCAATGGGCCGTACCAGCGCCGCCAGCGGCGAATCCAGCACCGGCGACGGTGCCTCCTCCCAGGCCAGGCGCCCCGCGCCCTTGACGATGAGTTCGCGCATGGCTCAGTCCCGCACGTTGAAGGTGGTGGTGGCGCGGGCGCAGAGCTTGCCGGCCGCGTCGCGGATATGGGCGTCGCACACCGCCAGGCTGCGGGTGCGCTCCACCAGCCAGCCCTCGACGCTGTACAGCTCGCCGACCTTGAGCGGGCGCAGGTACTTCACGCCCAGGTCCACCGTCGAATAGGGCGTGTCGGCGGCCAGAGTGGAGAACAGCGCCAGGGCCGCCGCGCCATCCAGGCAGGTGGCGGCGAAACCGCCGTGCACCGCGTTGGCCGGGTTGAGGTGGCGGGCATCCGGCCGCGCCTCGATGAAGACGCGCCCGGGCTCCACGCCCACCACCTTCATCGCCATGGTGTCGCCGATGGCGGGTGCGGGCAGCTTGCCGGCGATCACCGCCTGGAGGAGTTGCAGGCCCGAAGGCAGGGTTCTGTTGGGGGTATCGGTCATCACAGGGCTCCTGGCTCTGCCGGGGTCGGCGAGCGATTGCGGGATGGAGGGCCGGCAGCCCTCCACAGGGCCAGCGCGAGGGAATCGCCCTGCAGCCCGTGGACGGACGATACGTGAGCGCCAACTCTCAAATCAACATTGTTGATATGACAAAAAAGAAGGCATTCCGGCAAGGTCGACAGGGCTCTGGAACGGGCTTTTCCGCCATCTGCCGCAACACACTGGCGTTGACGACCGGGCGTGTGGATGGTCATATGCGCGCCGTTCCAGGTGTCCCACGCCGTCGTGCGTGGGGTGAAACGGGAAGCCGGTGCGTCCTCAGGACCAGTCCGGCGCTGCCCCCGCAACGGTAAGCGAGCGCTGCATTCGAAACGCCACTGTGCACCTGCATGGGAAGGCGAATGCCGCGTGATCCTCGCAAGCCCGGAGACCGGCCTGGAGCATCGATAGGCAAACCCGCGGTGGGCGGGCACGGGCCGGTTTTCGCTTGGGCGCTCGCGCCTGCGCACGCCTTTGCATTCCCTCCGGGCTCCATTCATTCCTGACGTGATAGGAACGACATGTCCCGCACCTTCAGCTCCAACGCTCCGGCAAGCGCCGCCCTCGGCCTGCTCGCGCTCTCTATCTCCCTCGCCCTGCACGCCGAAGACGGCGCCCTGGCCCTGCCCACCACCGCCGTCACCGGCCAGGCGGACGACGCCCCCATCAGCCTCGACACGCCGCTGCCCGCCGGCTCGCGCCTGGGCCTCTCCGCCCTGGAGACCCCGGCCAGCACCAGCAGCATCAGCGGCGAAGAGGTGCGCGGGCGCAACAACGCCACCGTGCAGGACGCCGTGACCCGCTCCCCCGGCATCAGCAACATCGGCACCCCCGGCAACGGCGGCACCGCGCTCTCGGCCCGGGGCTTCACCGGCCACGCCTCGGTGATGCAACTCTACGACGGCACGCGCTTCTACACCGGCATGGGCACCGTCACCTTCCCCACCGACCCGTGGATGGTCGAGCGCATCGACGTGATCCGTGGCCCGGCCTCGGTACTCTACGGCGAAGGCGCCACCGGCGCGGTGATCAACGTGGTGCCGAAGAAGCCCTTCGAGGGCGAGATCCGCAACCGCCTGCGCCTGGGCTACGGCTCCGACGACCGCCAGCAGATGGCACTGGACAGCGGCGGCTCGCTCACCGACACCCTCAGCTACCGCCTCAACCTCAACCGCGAAACCAGCCACGGCTGGATCGACCGTGGCGACTCGAAGAACCTCGGCCTCAGCGCCGCCCTGCGCTGGCAGGCCCGCGACGACCTGGCGTTCACCCTGGCCCATGACCAGGGCGACCTCACGCCGATGAACTACTTCGGCACGCCGCTGATCGACGGCCACCTACGCGACAGCCTGAAGGAGAAGAACTACAACCTGCACAACGCCGAGCAGCACTACAACGACCAGTGGACCCGGCTCGTCACCGACTGGACCCTGGCCGACGGCATCAGCGCCAGCAACCAGCTCTACCACATCAAGAGCCGCCGCTACTGGCGCAACGCCGAGGCCTACAACTGGGACGCCGGCCTGGGCCAGCTGGAGCGCGCCGAGAACCTGCGCATCAAGCACGAGCAGGAGCAGATCGGCGACCGCCAGACCTTCACCTTCGACCACTCGCTGTTCGGCCTCAGCAGCCGCACCCTGGTGGGCGCCGAGTTCAACCGCATCCGCTTCAACCTGCTGAACAACTCGCCCTACATCGATGTGGGCGGCGACTACGTCGACCCGTGGAACCCAACGCCCGGCTACTACCAGAGCGCCTCGGCCTACGGCCCGCACTCGCGCAGCGAAACCCGCACCGTCGCCCTGTTCGCCGAGAACCGCACCCAGTTCGACGAGCGCTGGTCCCTGGTCACCGGCATCCGCCGCGACCAGAACCACATCGACCGCGACGACCTGCGCGCCAACACCCGCAGCGACAGCAGCCTCTCCGGCGGCAACTGGCGCGCCGGCCTGGTGTTCGCCGCCACGCCGCAGTTGTCCTTCTACGGCCAGTACTCCACCAGCGAGGACGGGGTGAGCAACCTCATCACCCTCAGCCCCACCCAGCAGAAGATGGACCTCACCGAGTCCAAGCAGACCGAGTTCGGCCTCAAGCAGCAGTTCTGGGACGGGCGCGGCGAATGGACCCTGGCCGCCTACCACATCGTCAAGAAGAAACTGCTCTCCCGCGAGTCGGTGACCCGGCCCACCCAGCAGATCGGCCAGCAATCCTCCGATGGCCTGGAAGCCACCCTGGAGCTGGCGCTGGAGCAGGGCTGGCACGTTTCGGCCAACGCCGCCGTGGTGCGCGCCGAGTACGACGACTTCAACGAGTCCGCCGGTGGCCAGCTGATCTCCCGTTCCGGCAACCGCCCCACCGACGTGCCGCGACGCACCGCCAACCTGTGGCTGAGCAAGCAGCTGGGCCGTGACCTGGACGCCGGCCTCGGCGCGCGCTACGTCGACGCCCGTTACGCCGACGCGGCCAACACCGTGAAGGTGCCGGGCTACACCGTGCTCGACGCCAACCTCGGCTGGCAGGTGCTGCCCGACACGCGCCTGGGCCTGGAGCTGAACAACCTGCTGGACCGCCGCTACGCCGTCACCCAGCAGAACGGTGGCCAGCAATGGCTGCTGGGCCAGCCGCGGTCGTTCTTCGTCACCGCCGACTACAGCTTCTGATCCGGCGAAAGGGAGTGCCCGGCATGCCATCACTGAACATCAGCGACCTCGCCTGGGCACCCGACGGCCGCCCGCGCTGGCTTCTGCAGGGCATCGACCTGCAGGTGCGCGCGGGCGAGTTCGTCGGCCTCATCGGCCCCAACGGCAGCGGCAAGACCAGCCTGTTGCGCTGCGCCTACCGCGCCGACCGCCCGGCCTTCGGCTGGGTGGCCCTGGACGGCGACGACCTCTGGCGACGCAGCCCGCGCTGGAGCGCGCAACGCATCGCCGTGGTGCTGCAGGAGTTCCCCCAGGACTTCGGCCTGGCCGTGGCCGAGGTGGTAGCCATGGGCCGCTCGCCGCACAAGGGCCTGTTCGACGGCGACGATGCCGAGGACGCGCGCATCGTCGACGAAGCCCTCGCGGCGGTGGGCATGGCCGGGCTTCGCGAGCAGGCCTTCGCCCGCCTCTCCGGCGGCGAGAAGCAGCGCGTGCTGCTGGCCCGCGCCCTGGCCCAACGCCCCGGCCTGCTGCTGCTCGACGAGCCCACCAACCACCTCGACCCGCGCTACCAGCTGGAGCTGCTGCAGCAGCTGCGCGAGCTGCGCCTGAGCACCCTGGCCAGCTTCCACGACCTCAACCTGGCGGCGGCCTTCTGCGACCGCCTCTACGTACTGGACCAAGGCCGCGTGGTGGCCAGCGGCACCCCCACCGACGTGCTCACCGCCGAGCTGCTGCAACAGGTGTTCGGCGTGCACGCCCTGGTGGACCGCCACCCCCTCGCCGACCACCCGCGCATCACCTGGATCACCCCATGAAGCCTTCGCCTATCGCCCTGCTCGCCCTGCTCCTGGCGCCCCTCGCCCAGGCCACCGACTACCCGCTGAGCGTCACCAGCTGCGACCGCCAGGTGGTGTTCGAACGCGCACCGCAGCGGGCGGTGAGCCAGGACATCAACCTCACCGGGATGATGGTCGCCCTCGGCCTGCAATCGCGCATGGTCGGCTACAGCGGCATCAGCGGCTGGAAGACCCCCGACGCCCGGCTGATGGCCGCCCTGGGCGACCTGCCGGAGCTGGCGCGCAAATACCCCTCCATCGAAACGCTGCTCAACGTCGACGCCGACTTCTTCTTCGCCGGCTGGAACTACGGCATGCGCGTGGGCGGCGAAGTCACCCCGGCCACCCTCGCGCCCCTGGGCATCCCGGTGTACGAGCTGAGCGAATCCTGCGCCCACGTGATGCCGCGCGAGGCTGCCAGCCTGGAGGACCTCTACCGCGACCTCGACAACCTCGGCCGCATCTTCGACGTCGAGGCCCGCGCCAACGCCCTGGTCGCCGGCCTGCGCACGCGCCAGGCCGAGGTGGCCAGGCGACTGGAGAACGGCGGCGAGGCCCCCGGGTGTTCCTCTACGACAGCGGCGAGGACCGCCCCTTCACCTCCGGCCGCCTGGGCATGCCGCAAGCGATCATCGACGCCGCCGGCGGCCACAACCTGATGGACGACCTCGCCGCCAGCTGGACCCAGGTCAACTGGGAAACCGTGGTCGAGCGCGACCCGCAGGTGATCCTCATCGTCGACTACGGCGAACGCAGCTGGCAGCAGAAGCGCGACTTCCTCCTGGCCCACCCGGCCCTGCAATCGGTCGAGGCGATCCGCGAGCAGCGCTTCCTGGTCCTGCCCTACCTCGCCGTCACCCCCTCGGTGGAGAACATCGAGGCCATCGAGACCCTGGCCGCCGGCCTGCACCCCGAACGCTTCGCCGGGAAGACGCCATGAGCCCGGTGCGCACGCCCGGCGCCTACCGCCTGCTGCTGCTCGGCCTGGCCGTGGCGCTGGCGCTCTCCTGCATCGTCGCCCTGGGCTTCGGCCCGGCCGCGGTACCCCAGGCCCACGTCTGGGGCATCCTCGCCGAGCGCCTGGGCATGAGCGCTGCGGGCGACTGGAGCCGTGGCCAGGAACACATCGTCTGGCTGATCCGCGCGCCCCGGGTGCTGCTCGGTGCGCTGGTGGGCGCCGGCCTGGCCCTGGTGGGCGGCGCGTTGCAGGCAGCCACGCGCAACCCGCTGGCCGACCCGCACCTGCTGGGGGTCAGCTCCGGCGCGGCCCTGGGCGCGGTGCTGGTGCTGCTCTACCTGGGCGAGTTCATCGGCGTGCTCAGCCTGCCCCTGGCCGCCTTCGTCGGCGCCCTGGGCAGCACCCTGCTGGTGCTGGCCATCGCCAGCCGCCACGGCCGCCTGGAGAGCGACCGCCTGCTGCTGGCGGGCGTCGCCGTGTCCTTCCTGTGCATGGCGCTGGTCAACCTGCTGCTGTTCCTCGGTGACCACCACGCCGCCAGCTCGGTGGTGTTCTGGATGCTCGGCGGCCTCGGCGCCGCGCGCTGGGAGCTGCTCTGGCCGCCGGCGCTGTGCCTGGCCCTGGGGCTGCTCGTGCTGCTCGCCCAGGCGCGCGGGCTCAACGCCCTGATGGCCGGCGAGCAGACCGCCGTCAGCCTGGGCTTCAGCGCCCGGCGGGTGCGCCTGCAGGTTTTCGTCTGCGCCTCGCTGCTCACCGGGGTGCTGGTGGCCCTCAGCGGCGCCATCGGCTTCGTCGGCCTGATGCTGCCGCACCTGGCCCGGCGCCTGGTGGGCGCCGAGCACCGCCGCCTGCTGCCGGTCGCCGCCCTGCTCGGCGCGCTGTTCCTGGTCTGGGTCGACGTCGCCGCCCGCACCCTGGTCGCCCCCGAGGACCTGCCCATCGGCATCGCCACCGCAGCCATCGGCGGGCTGTTCTTCATTGGCCTGCTGCGTCGGCGTTGACCGCCGGCAGCAGGACGGGACGCAGCGATGCACGCAGGGCAGGGCCTGTGGTGAAATACCGCCGCCCATCAACAAGGACGCACGATGACCTCCAGCACACCCCGAACCACCCGCTCCCTGTCACTGCTTGCCGCCGCGCTCCTGCTCGGTGGATGCGACAGTGATTTCGCCACGCTCACCTTCGAGCGCTCGGTACTGGATACCACTTTCGGTGACGAACTCCTGCCGATCTACCACGAACAATTGTCAGCGCTGATTCATGCACAGGGCATCGATCCGGAGAAGGTCACCTTTCGGGTCGCCGGCAGCCTGAGTCAGGAACTGGTGCTCAGCGAGCCGCTGTTCGGTGGTCTGGAACCGGCACAGAAGACGGCCCTGCAAGCCGCCCTCAAGGCCATCGTCGAGGGCCGCAACGCCTCGCTGGACATGCACCTGGCCATTCACCCCGACGCCATGGATCCCACCGAGGCCAAAGCTCGCGCCGAGGCCCTCGAACTGCCTCGCGAGTACGACGCTCACTTCAGCCTCGACCACGTATCCCTGAGCGTGGCCTACGGCCTGACCGACCTGGTCGGCATGGCCCTCAAGGGCTCGCAGAGCATGCAGAGCGAGGCGGTTTGCAATGTGACGGCGCACTTCGAGCCCGCCCTGCCCTTCATCGGTTTGAAAGCACCGGAGCAGGAAGGGAGCCCCTATCGCCACATGATGCTGCTGAACCTTTCCACCCCTTACTCCTACGACGAGATCCCGGTGGAGATTCGCTTCGCAGACCCGGCCATGGAGGCCCTGGTGAGCCAGGAGACGATCCTGGTCACCTCTGCCGTGACCGACCGATCGACTCCCCTTCGCAACAAGCGCGAACTGAACCAGTTCGAGTTCGTCATCGGCCCCGTCGGGGGCGTCGAACACGAGAACGCCAAGGTCGGCGTCAACACCCACATGGACCTGGCATCGAAATGTGAACATCTGGCCGGCGCCCTGGGTCGTCCTTTCAGCTACCACTTCGGCGACTCGATGGACCGGCTGAAAGCCGTGGCCTTCTACTGAAGCCAAGTGGGGTGGCGCCCGATGCCATCCCACTGATCGAAATCCCCTTGGGCGGCAGGGGTCGATAGCTGTATAAATAGCCAGCCATTTACCCAAGCCGTTCCGCCATGCCCAGCGCCCTCGACGATCCCTTCTACTACCTGAACAACTTCCAGGCCGTGCTCGACTGGATCGGCGCCCGCTATGACGACCTGCTGGACGACGAGGAACGCGGCTTCATCGCCGCCTTCGCCGGCCTGCCCAAGGCGTCCCGGGCGCTGCTGGTGCGCATGGTGATGCGCAAGGGCACGCTATTCCGCGATAGCAAGCTGGCGTACGCCGAGATCGGCCCCACCCGCGACGCCATGCTGCCGCTGGTGGCACAAGGCTGGGTGGATGCGGCGCCCAGTCTGGAGCTCGCGCAGCTCTTCGCCCTGCTGCGCAAGCCGGAGATCGCCGCCTGCTTCGGCACGCAACTGGGCCGCGCGACCCTGCGCAAGGCCGACCAGCTCGCCCTGCTGCACCCCCTATACCCCGAGGCGCAGCCCCTGGAGGCCTGGTACCCGACGCTGGACGAGCGCATTTATGCCCTGCAGCTCATGGCCCTGTGCGACCGCCTGCGGCTGATGTTCTTCGGCAACCTGGCCCAGGACTGGTCCGAGTTCGTCCTCGCCGACCTGGGCATCTACCAGTACGAAAAGGTCGAGCTGGACGCCGCCTCCCGGGGCTTCCGCCAGCGCGCCGATATCGATTTCTACCTGCACCTCTACCAGTGCCGCGAACGCTTCGAGGCCGGCGAGGCGCCCGCCGAGGTGCTCGCCGACATTCCCCCAGCCCACGACAACCCCTGGCTGCAGAGCCGCCGCGCGCGCCTGTTGTTCCAGCTCGGCCAGCACTGCGAACGCCTGGGCGAATGGGCGCTGGCCCTGGAGATCTACGCCGGGTGCAGCTACCCCGGTGCGCGCATCCGCCGTATCCGCGTGCTGGAGAAGACCGCCGAATTCGACGAGGCTCACCGCCTCGCCCTGGACCTGGCCGCCGGCGCCCACAGTGAGGAAGAACGCCAGCACCTGGCGCGCATCCTGCCGCGCCTGCAGCGCAAGCTGGGCCTGCCCAAGGCGGCGGCCCGCAAGCCGGCGCCGGTGCTGCGGCTGGACCTGCAGCTGCCCCGGGGCGAGGACTTCGTCTCGGTGGAGCACTGCGTCGCCCGGCACCTGGCGGACGAGCCGGGCCCGGTGCATTACGTCGAGAACACCCTGATCAACTCGCTGTTCGGCCTGCTGTGCTGGGAGGCGATCTTCCTGCCGCTGCCGGGCGCCTTCTTCCACCCCTTCCACGCCGCACCGGCGGACCTGCTGGCGGCGGACTTCCACGCCCGCCGCGCCGAGGCCTTCGCCGCCTGCCTGGCGCAGTTGGATGGCGACGCCTGGCAGGCCACCATCCGCCGCAACCACGCGGCCAAGTACGGCCTGCAGTCGCCCTTCGTCTACTGGGGCGTGCTCGATGAAACCCTGCTGGAACAGGCCCTGCTGTGCCTGCCCGCCGCGCACCTGAAGCTGTGGTTCCAGCGCCTGCTGCTGGATATCAAGACCAACCGCGCCGGGCTGCCGGACCTGATCCGCTTCTGGCCCGGGGAGCGGCGCTACCAGATGATCGAGGTGAAGGGCCCCGGCGACCGCCTGCAGGACAACCAGCTGCGCTGGCTGGACTTCTGCGCCGAGCACCAGATGCCGGTCACCGTCTGCTACGTGCAATGGGCCGAAACCGAGGCCGCCCTGGCGTGAGCTACCAGGTGGCGGTGCGCGCGCTCTGCGAATTCACCGCCAAGTGCGGCGACCTGGACCTGCGCTTCACCCCCGCCCCACCGCCCTCGAAGGCATGGCCGGCCACGCCCTGGTGGCCGCGCGCCGTGGCGAGGGCTACCAGAGCGAAGTGGCCCTGGCCGGCGAGTTCCGAAACCTCAAGGTGCGCGGCCGCGCCGATGGCTACGACCCCGCGCGCAACCGCCTGGAAGAAGTGAAGACCCACCGCGGCGACCTGGCCCGCCAGCCGGCCAACCACCGCCAGCTGCACTGGGCCCAGGTGCGCGTCTACGGCTGGCTGCTGTGCCAGGAGCGTGGCCTGGACGAGGTGGAACTGGCCCTGGTGTATTTCGATGTCGCCAGCCAGAAGGAAACCCTGTTCACCGAGCGCGTCAGCGCCGCCGAGCTGCGCGCCTTCTTCGAGGCCCAGTGCCTGGCCTTCATCGCCTGGGCCGAGCAGGAGCTGGCCCACCAGGGCGTGCGCAACACGGCACTGCAGGCGTTGCGCTTCCCCCACGCGGCGTTCCGCAGCGGCCAGCGGGAACTGGCCGAGGCGGTGTACAAGGCCGCCAGCACCGGTTGCTGCCTGCTGGCCCAGGCACCCACCGGCATCGGCAAGACCCTGGCCACCCTGTTCCCCCAGCTCAAGGCCCTGGGCGGCGAGCGCCTGGAGCGCATCTTCTTCCTCGCCGCCAAGACACCGGGGCGCCAGCTGGCCCTGCACAGCCTGGCGACCCTACGCGACAGCGTCGATGAACTGCCCCTGCGGGTGCTGGAGCTCACCGCCCGCGACAAGGCCTGCGAGCACCCCGGCAGCGCCTGCCACGGCGAGGCCTGCCCGCTGGCGCGGGGCTTCTACGACCGCCTGCCAGCCGCCCGCGCGGCCGCCGCCGGGCGTCGCTGGCTGGATCGCGCGGCCCTGCGTGAGGTGGCCCTGGCCCATGACGTCTGCCCCTACTACCTGGGCCAGGAGATGGCGCGCTGGAGCGACCTGGTGGTGGGCGACTACAACTACTACTTCGACCTCGGCGCCCTGCTCTTCGGCCTCACCCAAGCCAACCAGTGGCGCGTCGGCGTGCTGGTGGACGAAGCCCACAACCTGGTGGAGCGGGCCCGCGCCATGTACTCCGCCGAGCTGCGCCAGGGCGCGCTGAAGGCCCTGTGCAAGAGCGTGCCGGCACCGCTGAAGAAGCCCCTGGAGCGGGTGCAGCGCAGCTGGAGCGAGCTGAACAAGGCCCAGGTGGTGGATTACCAGGCCTACGACGAACCGCCGCAGAAGCTGCTCGGCGCCCTGCAGAGTGCAGTCACCGCCATCACCGACCACCTCGCCGAACAGCCCGGCGCACCGCTGGACCCGGAGCTGATGGCGTTCTATTTCGACGCCATGCATTTCGGCCGCATGGCCGAGCTGTTCGACCACCATTCGCTGTTCGACCTGAGCAAATATCAGGCGGGCAAGAGCAGCCGCTCCACCCTGTGCCTGCGCAACCTGGTGCCGGCGCCCTTCCTCGGCCCGCGCCTGGCCGGCAGCCGTTCCACGGTGCTGTTCTCCGCCACCCTCAACCCGCGTCGCTACTACGCCGACCTGCTGGGGGTACCGGCCAACACGCCCTGGCTGGAGGTGCAGTCGCCCTTCGCCGCCGAGCAATTGCAGGTCCGCGTGGCGCGGCGCCTGTCCACCCGCTACCAGCACCGGGCGCAGTCGCTGGCGCCCATCGTCGAGCTGATGGCCGACCAGTACCACGAGCGCCCGGGCAACTACCTGGCCTTCTTCAGCAGCTACCAGTACCTGGAGCAGGTGGCCGCGCTGTTCGCCAAGCGCCACCCCTTCATTCCCGCCTGGAGCCAGTCACGGAGCATGGACGAAGGCGCGCGCACGGCCTTTCTCGAACGCTTCGCCGAGGGCGGGCGCGGCATCGGCTTCGCGGTGCTTGGCGGGGCTTTCGGCGAAGGCATCGACCTGCCCGGCGAACGCCTGATCGGCGCCTTCATCGCCACCCTCGGCCTGCCCCAGGTCAACCCGGTGAACGAGCAGTTGAAGCAGCGCATGGGTGCGATCTTCCAGGCCGGCTACGACTACACCTACCTCTACCCCGGCCTGCAGAAGGTGGTGCAGGCCGCCGGCCGGGTGATCCGCACCCAGGGCGACCGGGGCGTGGTGCACCTGATGGACGAGCGCTTCGCCCAACCCGAGATCCGCCGCCTGCTGCCCACCTGGTGGCAGGTGGAGCCGGGCTGAGCCCAGGAACGACAAAGCCGGCCCAGGGGCCGGCTTTGTGTTTACACCATCAGGGAATCAGAAACCCTCTCCCTTGGCGGCCTTCTCCAGCAGCAGGGCCGGCGGCTCGAAGCGTTCGCCGTACTGCTCGGCCAGGTACTTGGCGCGGGCGACGAAGTCCTGCACGCCGTACTGGTTGATGAACTGCAGGGCGCCACCGCTCCAGGCGGCGAAACCGATGCCGAAGATCGAACCGATGTTGGCGTCGGCGGTGGAGTGCAGCACGCCCTCCTCCACGCAGCGCACGGTCTCGATGGCCTGGATGAAGAGGATGCGGTCACGCACGTCTTCCGCCGGGATCTGCTTGTCGGCCTTCTCGAAGCGCGCCTTGAGCTCCGGCCACAGGCGCTTCTTGCCGCTGGCCGGGTACTCGTAGAAGCCACCGCCGGCGGCTTTGCCGGGGCGCTTGTACTCGTTGACCATCAGGTCGATCACGGCGAAGGCCGGGTGCTGCGGCAGCGCCTTGCCTTCGGCCTTGAGGTCGGCGGCAGTCTGGTTGCGGATGTGGGTCATCAGGCTCATGGAGACCTCGTCGGAGATCGCCAGCGGGCCCACCGGCATGCCGGCCTGGCGGGTCTCGTTCTCGATCATCGCCGCCGATACGCCTTCGCCGAGCATGGCGATGCCTTCGTTGGTGAAGGTGCCGAACACCCGCGAGGTGAAGAAGCCACGGCTGTCGTTGACCACGATCGGGGTCTTCTTGATCTGCAGCACGTAGTCGAAGCCACGGGCCAGGGTCTCGTCCGTGGTCTTCTCGCCCCGGATGATCTCCACCAGCGGCATCTTGTCGACCGGGCTGAAGAAGTGCAGGCCGATGAACTTCTCCGGCTTGGCCACGGCAGCGGCCAGGCCGGTGATCGGCAACGTGGAAGTGTTGGAGGCGATCACGGCATCGGCCAGCGCATGGGTTTCAGCGGCAGCGGTGACCTTGCCCTTGAGTTCGCGGTTCTCGAACACGGCTTCGATGATCAGGTCGCAGCCTTCGAAGTCGGCGTCATCCACGGTCGGCTTGATGCGGGCGAGGAAGGCGTCGCGCTTCTCGGCGCTCATATGGCCACGGGAGACCTTCTTGTCCAGCAGGCCGGCGGAGTACGCCTTGCCCTTCTCGGCGGCTTCGATGGAGACGTCCTTGAGCACCACCTCGATGCCGGCGGCGGCAGAGACGTAGGCAATGCCCGCGCCCATCATGCCGGCGCCGAGCACGCCGACCTTCTTGGTTTCATAGCGGGCCGGCCCCTTGGGACGGGAGCTGCCGGCGTTGATCTCGTTCAGCTGGAACCAGAAGGTGCCGATCATGTTCTTCGCCACCTGGCCGGTGGTCAGCTCGGTGAAGTAGCGCGCCTCGATCAGCTGGGCGGTGTCGAAGTCCACCTGGGCGCCTTCGACGGCGGCGCACATGATCTTCTCCGGCGCCGGGAAGCAGCCCTTGGTCTTGTCGCGCAGCACGCTCGGGGCAATGGCCAGCATCTGGGCCACGGCGGGGGTCGACGGGGTGCCGCCGGGGATCTTGTAGCCCTTCACGTCCCAGGGCTGCACGGCGCTGGGGTTGGCGGCGATAAAGGCGCGAGCCTTGGCCAGCAGCTCGTCGCGGTCCTTGGCGATGTCGTGGATCAGGCCGGCCTTGAGGGCCTGGTCCGGGCGCACCTTCTTGCCTTCGGCGAGGTACGGCAGGGCCTTCTCGATACCCAGCAGGCGCACCATGCGCACCACGCCGCCGCCACCGGGGAGCAGGCCCAGGGTGACTTCCGGCAGGCCGAGCTGGACGTGGCTTTCGTCCACGGCGATGCGGTGGTGGCAGGCCAGGCAGATTTCCCAGCCGCCGCCCAGGGCCGCGCCGTTGATGGCGGCGACCACGGGCTTGCCGAGGCTTTCCAGGCGGCGCAGCTGGCCCTTGATCTTGAGGATCATCTGGTAGAAGCCGTTGGCATCGGCCTTGGTGACCTTGATCAGCTCATTGAGGTCGCCGCCGGCGAAGAAGGTCTTCTTGGCGGAGGTGACGATGACCCCGGCGATGGAATCCTTCTCGGCCTCCAGGCGGTCCACGGTGGCGCCCATGGCCTCGCGGTACACCGCGTTCATGGTGTTGGCGCTCTGGCCGGGCATGTCGATGGTCAGGACGACGATATTGTCCTGGCCCTTTTCGTAACGAATGGCGTCAGTCATTTTTATTCTCCGGCCTCAAACGCGCTCAATGATCGTGGCAATACCCATACCGCCGCCGACACACAAAGTGGCCAGGCCATAGCGCAGCTGGCGCTTCTCCAGCTCGTCGAGCAGGGTGCCGAGGATGGCGCAACCGGTGGCGCCCAGGGGGTGGCCCATGGCGATGGAGCCGCCATTGACGTTGACCTTCTCCTCCGGCACGCCCATGTCCTTCATGAACTTCATCACCACCGAGGCGAAGGCTTCGTTGACTTCGAACAGGTCGATGTCGCCCACCGCCAGGCCGGCCTTGGCCAGGGCCTTGCGGGTGGCCGGCGCCGGGCCGGTGAGCATGATGGTCGGGTCGGTGCTGGTCACCGCGGTGGCGACGATGCGCGCGCGGGGCTTGAGGCCCAGCTCCTTGCCCTTGGCAGCGGAGCCGATGAGCATGGCGGCGGCGCCGTCGACGATGCCGGAGCTGTTGCCTGGGGTGTGCACGTGCTCGATGCGCTCGACATGGCTGTACTTGCGCAGGGCGGTGGCGTCGAAGCCCATCTGGCCCATCATCTCGAAGCTCGGCTTCAGCGCGCCGAGGCCTTCGAGGGTGGATTCGCCACGGATGAACTCGTCATGGTCCAGCAGCACGATGCCGTTCTGGTCGGTGACCGGCACCAGGGATTTCTTGAACGAGCCGTCGGCGCTGGCGCGGGCGGCCTTCTGCTGGGAGCGCAGGGCGAAGGCGTCGACGTCCTGGCGGCTGAAGCCTTCGAGGGTGGCGATCAGGTCGGCACCGATGCCCTGGGGCACGAAGTTGGTGTGCAGGTTGGTTTCCGGGTCCATGGCCCAGGCACCGCCGTCGGAGCCCATGGGGATGCGCGACATGGATTCCACGCCACCGGCCACCACCAGGTCTTCGAAGCCGGAGCGCACCTTCATCGCGGCGAGGTTGACGGCTTCCAGGCCCGAGGCGCAGAAGCGGTTGATCTGCTGGCCGGAGACGGTCTCGTCCCAGTCGGCCACCAGCGCGGCGGTCTTGGCGATGTCGGCGCCCTGGTCGCCCACCGGGGTCACGCAACCGAGCACGATATCGTCGACCTGGCTGGTATCCAGCTTGTTGCGCGCTTCCAGGGCCTTGAGCAGGCCGGCGATCAGGTTGACCGGCTTGACGCTGTGCAGCGCGCCGTCCTTCTTGCCCTTGCCGCGGGGCGTGCGCACCGCGTCGTAGATATATGCTTCGGTCATGGGGTTCTCTCTTGTCGTTAGGCAGACGGGCCAGCCAGGGGCCGACCGCTGTGGGCTTACCTTAGCGGCACGCGGGCCGCACTCAATGACCGAACTGCTCAGTGCCATTGACTTCTGCGCTCAGACGAACGGTCACCTGACTCCCAGGTCAACGCGATGTGTCTGGCTCAAGGGTTGCCATCCACAGGCCCGGGGCGACCCGCGAACGGCGTTCTAAGCAGCGGGCTGTTGATCCCAAGCGTTCTAAAGGGCCGGGGAACCGGCCCCTAGAGTTGAGGTTGTCAGAGGTCGCTGCCGGGTTTTGCCGGGGCGGCTTTTTCCACCCACCGCCAAGGAGGCGGCCACGCCGACCGGCAGGCCGTTCACGCCCGACGCATGGCGCCTCCAACAAAAACAAAGGCACAAGGCTATGTTCAAACAGCCGAAAATGCGGCAAGCGAGCCTCATCGTCTTCGCCACCACCGTCATCCTCATCCTCCCCAACCTGACCCGACTGGTCAGCTGACAACGCGGGCATCGTCCTGTGCTGCGCACCGCGCCCTGCGGTCAACGCAGCGCAGGTAGCCACCAGACCAGCAACAGCGGAATGGTCACGAACGACAACAGCGTCGAACACATCACCAGGCTCGCCACCTGCTCCGGCGAACGCCCGGCGCGCACCGCCAGCAGGTAGTTGAACACCGCCACCGGCATCGCCGACTGCATCACCAGCACGCCCAGGGTCAGCGGCTCCAGCTGCAGTGCCAGGCCCACTCCCCAGCCCACGCCCGCACCGAAGAGGATGCGCAACGCCCCCTGCAGCAGGCCGCTGCCCAGGTGGCCGACGCGGATGCTGGCGAGGGACACGCCCAGGGTCAGCAGCATCAGCGGGATGGTCATGCCGCCCAGCAGCTCGATGGTGTTGGCCAGCCAGCGCGGCAGTGTCAGGTCGAAGAGGATCAGCGGAATGGCCAGGGCCAGGCTGATGACGATGGGGTTGATGAACAGCTTCTTCACCGAACGCTCGCTGCCCGAGAGCAGCAGCCCCAGGCTGAACTGCACCACCGCCAGGGCCAGGAAGAAGCCCACCGCCAGGGCCAGGCCCGGCTCGCCGAACGCGTAGAGCGCCACCGGCAGGCCCATGTTCCCGGAATTGGGGAACAGGAAGGCCGGCACCAGCACGCGCCAGTCCTGTTTCATGGCCCGGCTCAGGCCCAGGCCGATCACGCCCATCACCAGGGTGGTGAGCAGGCAGGCGATGGCGATCTGGCCGAAGGCGTGCTTGTCGATTTCCGCCTGGCTGAGGGTGGAAAGCACCAGGCTCGGCGTGCCGACGTTAAGAACCAGACGAGCGATAAAGTCTGTTGGGTAATTCTGTCCGGAGCGTGCCCAGGCATAGCCGATGCCAGCAGTGATGAGGATCGGCGCCATGACGGCGAACAGCGCGGCCAGCATGGCCCGCTCCTTAGCCCGGAGGGGCGTGGAATGACGGAAAGGCCCGATCCTAACGGCTGGCGATGACCTCCGGCAATTGTGCTAGGGTCCAAGGGTTCTTGTTTTTCAGGGAGTTACACCATGCGCAAGATGCTCGCCACACTGGCCCTTTCCCTCAGCCTTCCCGCACTCGCCGCCGATGTCGACCAGGCAGCGGCGCTGGAAGCACTGAAGCAACCGGGCGCTGTGCTGATCGACGTGCGTACGCCGGAAGAAATCGAGGCAGGAGCCTTGCCCGGTGCCCGTTACATCGGCTTCGAAGACATTGGTACGAAAATCGCGGAACTGGCACCGGACAAACACACCCCTATCGTCCTCTACTGTCGAAGCGGTCGCCGCTCCGGCATCGCCCAGGACGATCTGCGTGCCAGGGGCTACACCAATGTGCAGAATGCCGGCGGCTACACCACCCTCAAGCCGATTCTGGACACACCCTGATGCGCCACCTGCTGTTCTGCCTGCTGTTGCTGACCCCTACCCTGCACGCCGCCGAGCTGCTGCTCGAATTGCCCGGCGGCACGCAGCGCTGGGACAGCGCCAGGCTGCTGGCCCACCCCCAGGCGCGGGATATCGAAATACCCGCCGACGTCGCCTACAAACGCACCATGCATTACCGCGCCCTGCCCCTGGCAGCGTTGCTGGATGGGGTCGAACCCGGCCAGCACCTGCAGGCCGTGGCGCTGGACGGGTTCGCCGCCGAATTGCCCGCCACGCCCCTGCTCGCCAAGGATGGCGCCCGGGCCTGGCTGGCGGTGGAAGACCCGGGCAAGCCCTGGCCACCCCTGGCCAAGGGCAAGCCCAGCGCCGGGCCCTTCTACCTGGTGTGGACGGACCCGCAGGCTGGCGGCATAGGCCCGGAACAGTGGCCCTTCCAGGTGGCGAAGTTGCGCTACCTGGCTGCGGTCGCCGAGCGCTTCCCCGCGCTGCTGCCGGCGAGCGATGCAAGCGCCGACATCCAGGCCGGCTTCGCCCAGTTCCAGAAGAACTGCCTGGCCTGCCACCGCCTCAATGGCGCCGGCGATGCCCAGTTCGGCCCCGACCTCAACCTGCCCTACAACCCCACCGAATACTTCGCCGAAGGCTTCCTCCAGCGCTACATCCGCGACCCGCAGGCCATGCGTCGCTGGCCGCAAGGGCGCATGCCCGCCTTCCCGGCGGCGGTGATCGACGACGCGCAGCTGGAACAGCTGGTCGCCTACCTGCGCCACATGAGCGGCCGCAAGACGCCGTGACGGCCCTCACGGACGGTGGCGGCCGGGCTTCTCCGCCAACCGCGCCGGCGCTACGCTCTCCCACCTGAACCGCCGGCCGGGAGAGCCAGCATGAGCACCGAGCTCCACGTCGAAAGCCTGGTCCTGCGCGGGGCCCGCAACGAGGCCCTCACCCCGGACCTGAACCTGCACCTGGACGCTTCCCGGCTCACCCTGGGCGAGCTGATCCGCCGGGTGGTGCTGCATGTCGTGGCCGAACAGACCACCGAGCGCTGGCTGGACCGCCTGCAGGCCAGCAGCGGCCCCGGCTACCTCAGCGAAGAAGACATCCGCCACCAGTCCGCCCGGGGCGCCATCAAGCTGCGCACCCAGGTGCCCGGCGCCCCACGGATAGACGCCGAAGCCGAGGTGCAGCGCGCCCTGGACGGCTTCCGCCAGCGCCGCTACCGCGTCCTCCTCGACGGCCAGATGCTCCACGACCTCGACCACTCCCTCGACCTGCCCGCCCAGGCCCGGCTCACCTTCCTGCGCCTGGTCCCCCTGGTGGGTGGTTGAGCCCATGACGAACGGACTCCCCATGCAGCATTACCAAGCCGACACCCGCCAGCAGGCCCGCATCGCCCTGCTCGATGCCTTCCTCGACCGCACCCTGGATGCCCTGCCCGAGCGCGACGCCCTGCTGGCCGAAGACGGCTACCAGCACCCGTTCTGGGACGAGGTCGACGGCCTCGCCCTGGCCGATGCCTTCCTCGCCGAAGCCGGCCCCGACGGCCAGCAGGCCCTGGTGGATGCCCTGGTCTTCCCGCGCATCTGGGGCCACGACGAGACCATGCACCTCTACACCCGCCAGCGCCTGGCACAGATCGCCAGCCACGCGGGCGTCGCGGCGCACCCCGGCGCCTATGGCTTCCAGGCCCTGGAACGGCGTGTGCGGCACATGCTGACCCAGGCCTTCGAAGACAGCGACTACGCCCTGCAACCCGGCTTCAAGGCCCAGGCCCACTGGCACTACCCCACCGGCGCCTGGGTCACGCCCAACCTGGAAGACTGCCTGGCGCTGCTCGCCGGGCACCCCATCGACGGTGCCTGGCTGGACTTCGCCCAGTGGCTGCTCGGCGGCGGGTGGGACCGCCCCAGCCCCGCCGAGAACGCTGACTACCCGCGCCTCGCCGAGGTCTACCAAGGCAAGGCGACGGAGGCCATCCGGCGCTTCGCCGTGGGCCTGGCCGAGGCCGGCCGCCTGGAGGCGACCCTGCACGAGCGAGCGGTGCGTACCTGGGCCGAGAGCCTGTGCACGCTGCCGCCCCTCGTCCAAGGCGACAGCACGGGCGAGCAACGGCTCGACGCGCTCAACGCCGAGTTCGTCGATCACGCGCTGGCCCAACTGCCGGACAGCGCCACGCTGTTGCGAAGCCTGATCGATGAGCCCGGAACCTCCACTGCACACTGGCTGCTGGCCGGCGTGCGCGAACTGTCGCGCCTCGACCTGGCGCCGGACGCCCTCGAAAGACATTACGAAAACCACCTGGGCCGGGTACTGACCGCCCTGCTCGACGTCGGCCACCTGGAAAAGGGCGAAGAGGCCGAACTGGCCAAGCAGCTCGCCGGCCTACCCCGCGCCAGCCTGCTCACCGCCCTGCCCTTCAGCGGCGCGGCCAGCGAGGCCGTGCTGGACGCCCTCGGCTGGAGCGACCTGAAGCCCCTGCAGCGCCTGTACCTCGACCTGGCGCTGGCCGTCGACCACAGCGGCCGCCTGGTCGAGGACCTGCAGAGCAGCGACGACCCGGAGCTGGGCGTGGTGGACCGCCCCGCCCTGCAGGCCGCCCTGGACCAGGCCGACGCCGGGCACCTGGCCGACTACCTGGCCAGCTTCGACGGCACGCCCTGGGCCTTTCCCAATACCCGCCTGCTGCTGGACGCCTTCCGCGGCCTGGAGCGCAAGGCCCTGGAGAAGAAGCTGCAGCGCCACGCCCAGGCCGCCCTGCGCGCCTACGGCCTGCTGCCCATCAGCGGCGCGGACGAAACCCGCGAGCGCTACCTGGCCCTGAAGCGTTATCACCGCGAAGTGGAACGCTACGGCGCCGAGCGCCAGGCCAACTCCCAGGCCGCCATCCAGGCCGGCCTGGAGAACCTCGCCCGCACCGCCGGCTATGGTGACGCCACCCGGCTGGAGTGGGCGATGGAAGCGGAGATCGCCGAGCAGACCCCGGACCGCCTGCACCTGGACGGCTACGACCTGTGGCTGGAGTTGCAGGGCCTCAACCCGGTCATGGTCGCCAGCAAGGGCGGCAAGCGCCTGAAGTCGGTACCCGCCGCCCTGCGCAAGCACGAAGGCCTGGCCGAGCTGAAGACCTTGCAGGCCCGCATGAAGGACCAGATCCGCCGCTTCCGCCTGACCCTGGAAGCCATGATGGCACGGGGCGAGGCCCTGGAGCCGGCGCAGCTGCGCCAGCTGTTGCGCATGCCGGCGGCGCGCCTGCTGCTGGACCACCTGGTGCTGCGCGACGGTGACGGCCAACTGGGCTGGCTGGACGGCGACGCCTTCACCCTTTGCCCCCTGGCGGGACCGGCCCGTGCCATCGACGGCCCGCTGCTGATCGCCCACCCCCTGCACCTGTTCGAAGCCGGGGCGCTCTCCGCCTGGCAGCAGGCCCTGGTGGCCCAGCGCCGGGTGCAGCCGTTCAAGCAGGTATTCCGCGAGCTGTACCTGCTGACCCCGGCCGAGCGGGAGAACGGCCTGAAGTCCCTGCGCTTCGCCGGCCATGTGCTGCGCAGCGCCGTGGCTGCGCGCCTGCTGCGGGCCCGGGGCTGGACCACCCACGATGGCGAGGAAGTGTTCCGCAACTGGGGCCAGGGCCTGTACGCCTTCCTCAACTTCCCCGATGCGCAGCGCTACCTGCCCCTGACCGAGGCCATCACCCTGCGGGAGGTGGAGTTCGTCCACGACCGCGCCGCCCTGCCGCTGGAGGAGGTGCCGCCGCTGCTGTTCTCCGAAACCCTGCGCGACGCCGACCTGATCGTCTCGGTGGCCTTCACCGGCGAGACCGCCAGCCACGCCGGCAGCGCCGAGACCATCCAGCGCCGTGCCGAACTGGTGCAGGCGCTGGTGGCCGACCTGGGGCTGGCCAACGTGCGCTGCGAAGGCCACCACGCCCACATCACCGGCAGCCGCGCACGCTACCGGCTGCACCTGGGCAGCGGGGTCATCCACATCGAGCCGGGCAACTACCTGTGCATCGTCCCTGCTGGCAAACCGGCGGATGACCTCTACCTGCCCTTCGCCGACAGCGATGCACGCACCAGCGAGATCATCAGCAAGCTGTTCCTGCTGCTGGACGACGGGGCGATCGACGACCCCAGCATCCTCGAACAGATCCGCCGCAGCGCGGTGCCGGCCTAGGGACGGGCGCAACCCGTAGGAGCGAATTCATTCGCGATAAAGCCGGCACCCTGCCCGCCCCTTTCGCGGCTGAAGCCGCTCCCACAGCCGGTGCCGTAGGTTGGCGCCGAGCGCAGCGAGGCCCAACAGAGTGATGTTCGGCCTGGCAACCCTGTAGGGGCGAATTCATTGGCTCTGTCTGCGTTAAGTGTTGCTAGAGGATTTGAGTCCAGCTGATTGCCGAGCTCTGGTGATGTTTCTGGTTTCGCCCCCCCGGGCGAGTCCCTTTTTTCAATCGCCAAAAAAGGAACCAAAAGGGCTTGCCCCATCATCCGGCCCGACTGCGTCGGGTTCCCTCACTCCATCGTCGCTATCGGGGGCCGGCGCGATGGGCCATCCATGGCCTGGCGCGCCTCTCGCGGCATCCATGCCGCTCGTCCCCCGGCGCAACGACTGCGTTCGGCCTCCTGGAGGGGCGTTGGCAGCTGCTCCAACTTTCTTCGTCCAGCGCATCACCACGTGGTGCGCACAGGCTTTCGTAGGATGGTGTAGAGCGAAGCGAAACCCATGCGGTGAAGGTGGCACAAACCCTCAAGCGCCCGGAAAGTACCGTGCTTGAGCGCCTGCATTAAAACCACAACAGCTAACGCCGACAGAGCCAATTCATTCGCCCGCTCTTTCGCGCCGCCCGTGACCTCGCCGTCAGACGTTGTACGCCGCCGGCGGCGCCGGTAGCTTCTCCAGCACCTCGTGCAGGCCGGCGGCCCATTGGCGGCGCACGCCTTCGTAGTACTCGTCGTCTTCGGTGACGCGGTAGCCGGCGGGGAGGATCAGGCTGTCGGTGTGGTAGACCAGCAGGTCCAGCGGCATGCCCACCGAGAGGTTACTGCGGATGGTGGAGTCGAAGGAGACCAGCGCGCAGCGCAGTGCCTCCTCCAGGCTGGTGTCGTGCTTGAGGTTGCGATCGAGGATCGGCTTGCCGTACTTGCTCTCCCCCAGTTGCAGGAAGGGCGTGTCCTCGGTGGCCTGGATGAAGTTGCCCTGCGGGTAGATGCTGTACAGCGCGGGCGGCTGGCCGGCGATCTGCCCGCCGACCAGGAAGGAGCAGGTCAGGTCGGTGTTGCCCGCCAGCGGCGCGCCGTCGCGGGCGACCACTTCGCGGATGGTCTCGGCGACCAGGGCGGTGGCGTCGTAGAGCGTGGGCACGCTGTCGAGGTTCACCAGGGTGCTGCCCAGGCGCTGCTTGAGCAGGTTGACCACCGATTGCGAGGTGGCCAGGTTGCCCGCCGTCTGCAGCACGATCAGGCGTTCGCCCGGCGTGCCGAAGGTGAAGAGCTTGCGGAAGGTGGCGATGTGGTCGATGCCCGCGTTGGTGCGCGAATCGGAAACGAACACCAGGCCATCGGCAAGGTGCATGGCGACGCAGTAGGTCATGGTTCTCTCCCGTTTTTATATGCCCCCCGCCTCCCCCGCGCCTTGCGCTTCGGCATCACCGGCCCGTGCCTGCCGGGATGGCAGGCGGGCAGTCGAATGACCGGTGATGCGGCGAGAAGTCCTGTGACGCGTGTTACTGCTGTTCCTGGACCATCAGCAACGGCGGTACGGCGACATCCGCACGTGCGTGCATCTGCTCGCCGCCGCCACGGCGCATGCCGCGCACCGGGCAGGCGTCCAGGTAGTCCAGGCCGACGGCGAGCTTGAGGTGGCGCTCCGGGCGGGACAGACGGTTGGTGACGTCGAAGCTGTACCAGGCATCGCCCAGCCAGGCCTCCGCCCAGGCGTGGCTGACCAGGTGGGCGTTGTTCTCCTTGTACAGGTAGCCGGAGACGAAGCGCGCCGGCACGCCGAGGGTGCGGGCGCAGGCGAGGAAGGCGTGGGTATGGTCCTGGCAAACCCCCGCGCGACCGGCGAAGGCCTCGGCGGCGGTGCTGTCCACGGCGGTGACGCCGGTCTGGTAGTCGATGTGCTCGTGCAGCGCGTCCATCAGGGTGATCAGGCCGCTGCGCTCTGGCCGCAGCTGGCAGTGGGTGTGGGCGAAGGCACGCAATGCCTCGTCCGCCGCAGTCAGGCGGGTGGAGCGCAGGAAGGGCAGCGCCGAGAGCTTGTCGTGCTCGACCTCGCTGTGCTCGTCGATCTCCACCTGGCCACGGGCGCCGATGACGATGGCCTCGTGGGGTTCATCCAGGGTCAGCACGTGGAGGATGTTGCCGTAGGGGTCGATCTGCGCGCGCACCGGGCGTGGCAGGTCGAGCTGCCAGCTGAGGATGTGCTGGCGCTCGCTGTCGTGGGGCGTCAGGCGCAGGTACTGGATGCTCGCGCGAACCTGGTCGTCGTAGCGATAGGTGGTTTCGTGGCGGATGGACAGTTTCATACGGCCTCCAGATAAGAGCTGTGGATCGCTCTGGCCAATTGGCGAACCAGCAGAATGAAGTCGGTGAGCCAGCCGTGCAGGCCCTCACCGAGGATCTCGTCGATGCTCGTGTAGCGCAGGCGTGCATCCAGCTCGGCGGCCAGGCGCTGGGCCGGCCGGCCGTTCTCGCCGGGCAGGCTGGAGAGAATCAGGTTGAGCTCCTCCATGCAGGCCCGCAGGGAGCGCGGCACATCGGGGCGCAGCAACAGCAGCTCGGACACCTGGCGCGCACCGGGCGAGCCACGGAAGACTTCCGTGTACGCCTCGAAGGACGACAGCGCGCGGAGCAAGGCGCTCCACTGGTAGTAGCCACGTGCGGACGTATCGCTGACCTCCTCCGCCTCCTCGCCGAGCATCTCGTAGCGTGCATCGAGCAGGCGCAGCGTATTGTCCGCCCGTTCTATGAAGGTTCCGAGACGGATGAAGCGGTAGGGGTCGTGGCGCATGATGGTGCCGAAGGTGGCGCCGCGGAACAGGTGCGAACGCTCCTTGACCCACTCGCAGAAGCGCTTGATGCCATAGCGCCCCAGGCCCTCGCCGGCGATGCCGCGCATCTCCAGCCAGGTGGCGTTGATGTTCTCCCACATGTCGGCGGTGATGCGGCCGCGCACGGCATGGGCGTTGGTACGGGCGGCCCCCAGGCAGCTGTAGATGCTCGCCGGGTTCTCCGCATCGAGGGCAAAGAAGTGCAGCATGCGCTCGGCGTGCAGCTGGCCGTGGCGGGTCAGGTAGGCGTCCAGGGTGCCGGTGATCAGCAGCGGCATGGCCAGCTCTTCCAGGCCATCGCCACGGCCGTCCTGGGGCATCAGCGACAGCGAGTAGCTCACATCGAGCATGCGCGCGAGGTTCTCGGCGCGTTCCAGGTAGCGCGACATCCAGTACAGATCGGAGGCAGTACGGCTCAGCACGGGTCAGTCCTCCACGATCCAGGTGTCTTTGGTACCGCCGCCCTGCGACGAGTTGACCACCAGCGAGCCTTCGCGTAGCGCGACGCGCGTCAGGCCGCCGGGCACCAGGCGCGTTTCGCGGCCGGAGAGGACGAACGGGCGCAGGTCGATATGCCGCGGGGCGATGCCCTTCTCGACGAAGGTCGGGCAGGTGGAGAGGCTCAGCGTGGGCTGGGCGATGTAGGCCTCCGGGCGCGCCTTGAGGCGTTCGCGGAAGGCTTCGATCTCGGCCTTGGTGGCGGCCGGGCCGACCAGCATGCCGTAGCCGCCGGAGCCCTGGGTTTCCTTCACCACCAGTTCCGGCAGGTTGGCCAGCACATGGGACAGCTCCTCGGGCTTGCGGCACTGCCAGGTGGGCACGTTGGCGAGGATGGGTTCCTCGTCCAGGTAGAAGCGGATCATGTCGCCGACATAGGGGTAGACCGACTTGTCGTCCGCCACCCCGGTGCCGATGGCGTTGGCCAGCACTACGTTGCCGGAGCGGTAGGCCGCCAGCAGGCCGGGCACGCCGAGCATGGAATCCGGGTTGAAAGCCAGCGGGTCAAGGAAGGCATCGTCGAGGCGGCGGTAGATTACGTCCACCGGCTGCGGGCCGGAGGTGGTACGCATGTAGACGCGGTCGTCGCGGACGAACAGGTCGGCGCCCTCGACCAGTTCCACGCCCATCTCGCGGGCAAGGAAGGCGTGCTCGAAGTAGGCGCTGTTGAAGCGCCCCGGGGTGAGCACCACGACGCTGGGGTTATCCAGCGGGCTGGAGCTCTTGAGGGTCTCCAGCAGCAGGTTCGGGTAGTGGTCGATGGGGGCTACGCGCTGGGCCGAGAACAGCTCGGGGAACAGGCGCATCATCATCTTGCGGTCTTCCAGCATGTAGCTGACGCCGCTGGGGGTGCGCAGGTTGTCTTCGAGCACGTAGTAGGTGCCATCGCCGTCGCGCACCAGGTCCACGCCGGCGATATGGGCGTAGATGTCGCGGTGCAGGTCCAGGCCCTGCATGGCGATCTGGTAGCCCTCGTTGGCCAGCACCTGCTCGGCCGGGACGATGCCCGCCTTGATGATGCGCTGGCCGTGGTAGAGGTCGGCGAGGAACATGTTCAGCGCCTTGACGCGCTGGATGCAGCCGCGTTCGACGACGCGCCACTCGCTCATGGGGATGGAGCGGGGAATGGTGTCGAAGGGGATCAGGCGCTCGGTGCCCTGCTCGTCCCCGTAGAGGGTGAAGGTGATGCCTGCCCTATGGAACAGTAGGTCGGCTTCGCGCCGCCTCTGGGCAAGCAGTTCCTCGGGGGTATCGGCCAACCAGCGGGCGAATTCCCGGTAATGCGGACGGCAGTCGCCGTTCGCGTCATACATTTCGTCAAAAAAGGTGCGGGCCATGCCGGACTCCTTGTCACCACCGACCATCTTGCAGTCGCAAGCCTCGTGCCAGCGACTCAACCCTATACGTATCAATGAGTTGCACACGGACTTCAGTTCCGACGCACTGCGATGGTGCAGCTTCGGAAGCGGAACGGGTGCCACCGCCCCGTTTGGCGGCGATACGGATTAGGACGGGGAGCTGCGCGTACTTGTTCCCTAATTCTTCGCTTGTCGCGAATGCGCCCACGCAAGCAGTCTAGGACACGCCCGCGCGCCTGCCCGGCGCCATCGGTAACCGCGCTTGTCAGGCCACAGGCCCCGAACTACGCTGCCTTGAGCACCTCCCGCCTCAAGGCCCGCCCCTCCGGCGTCCGCCTCCCAGGCTCCGCCCGCAGCTGCAACAGGAGTCGACCATGCCTTTCATCCGGACCACCCTCCCGGCCTTCGCCTGCGCCAGCCTGTTGCTCAGCGGCGCGCTGCAGGCCGCCGAACCCCTGAAGCAACTCGGCGAGGGCGAAGGCGCGCTCGACATCATTGCCTGGCCCGGCTACATCGAGCGCGGCGAAACCGACAAGGCCTACGACTGGGTCACCGCCTTCGAGAAGGACAGCGGCTGCAAGGTCAACGTGAAGACCGCCGCCACCTCCGACGAGATGGTCAGCCTGATGGCCAAGGGCGGCTACGACCTGGTCACCGCCTCGGGCGATGCCTCCCTGCGCCTGGTGGCGGGCAAGCGCGTGCAGCCGATCAACGTCGCGCTGATCCCCAACTGGAAGAACCTCGACGACCGGCTCAAGGACGCCCCCTGGCACAGCGTGGCCGGGCAGCACTTCGGCACGCCCTACCAGTGGGGGCCGAACGTGCTGATGTACAACACCCAGGTGTTCCCCAAGGCGCCAACCAGCTGGAAGGTGGTGTTCGAGGAAACCACCCTGCCCGACGGCAAGAGCAACAAGGGCCGCGTGCAGGCCTATGACGGCCCCATCTACATCGCCGACGCCGCCCTTTACCTGCGCACCACCCGGCCCGAACTGGGCATCGGCGACCCCTATGCGCTGAACGAAGAGCAGTACGCCACCGTGATCGCCCTGCTGCGCGGCCAGCAGCCGCTGATCCACCGCTACTGGCACGACGCGACGGTGCAGATGAGCGACTTCAAGAACGAAGGCGTGGTCGCCTCGGGCTCCTGGCCCTACCAGGTCAACGCCCTGCGCGGCGACAAGCAGCCCATCGCCTCGACCATTCCCGTGGAAGGCTCCACCGGCTGGGCCGACACCACCATGCTGCACGCCGAGGCCAAGCACCCCAACTGCGCCTACAAGTGGATGAACTGGTCCCTGGAGCCCAAGGTACAGGGCGATGTGGCCGCCTGGTTCGGCTCGGTGCCGGCGGCGCCCAAGGGCTGCAGCGGCAGCGAGCTGCTCGGCGCCGGCGGCTGCGCCACCAACGGCTACGACCAGTTCGACAAGATCGCCTTCTGGAAGACACCCCAGGCCAAGTGCGGCGACGGGCAGTGTGTGCCCTACAGCCGCTGGACCCAGGACTACATCGCGATCATGGGTGGGCGTTAGCGTTCACGCCCACAAGAGCGGCGGCGCTGCGCACCGCTTGGCGAATGAATTCGCCCCTACAGGGTCTGCGCCTGATGTAGGTCGGGTGCAACCCGACAATGGTGCGTAACGCTGCGGGTTTCACCCGCTCTACGCACTGGAGCGCGAAGCACTCGACGCCCTGCCGTAGGGTGGGCTTCAGCCCACCGGAACCCAACGCTAGGCGCTCAGCGCGGGGGCCATGCGCAGGGGCTGATCCTGGAAGGCCAGGTCCAGCCAGCGGCGGTAGAACCCCTCCGCTACCCCGTGCAGCGCCTCCACCTTGGCCGGCAGGTCGGTGAGCATGCGGCCCTTGGCCTGCTGGCTGGGCTGGGTCTCGTCGAGCAGGTGGGCCCAGTCGGTCAGCCACAGCTGCACCAGCTCCTCGGTCATTTCCGGGTGGCCTTGCAGGGCCAGCACCTTGTCGCCCCAGGCGAAGCCCTGGTTCGGGCACCAGGGGCTGTCGAACAACCATTGGGCGCCGCTGGGCAGGTCGAAGGTGTCGCTGTGCCACTGGTAGACCGGGAACTGCATGGGCAGGTGCGCCACCCAGGGGTTGCCCACTGCCAGTGCGCGTTTCTCCAGGGGCTGCCAGCCGATCTCGGTGTAGGGCATGCGGTGCACCGCGGCACCCAGGGCCCGCGCCAGCAATTGGCCGCCGAGGCAGTGGCCGATGATGGGGATGTCCCGCGCGATGAAATGCCGCAGTGCTTCGATTTCTGCCTCGATCCAGGGCAGTGGGTCGTTCACGCTCATCGGCCCGCCCATCACTGCTACCGCTTTCGGGCGGTCGAGGTCGTAGCCCTGCAACTCGCCCTGGTCCACGCGCAGCACCGTGAATGCCCGCTGCTCCGCGTCCAGCAGGCTTGCGAGGTGGCCGGGCGGGCAGAAATCCGCGTGGGTAAGAATCAGGATATCGGTCATGTGAACCCTCCGTTTCCGCAGTCTGAGGCAAAGCCCGTGCCGAGGTCGAGTCAGGAAAATGTAAGTTTTCCGACTGCGGAAACGACACCGGCCAGCACATGGCTGGCCGGTGATTGCACAAGGGAACGGGAATTCAGCGCGCGGGCGCCGCCAATTCCTGGGTCACGCCCCATCCATCCAGGGTTCCGCCCAGTGGTACGACCAGCTCCTCCAGGTCGTGCTCGAAATCACCGATACCGGAATGGGTGGCATACATGACCTTGCTCACCTGCAGGTGCCAGGCCCCGTCGTCACGGGGGGAAACCTGGGCATTCAACCACTCGCCACTGAATTTTCGCGCCGCCATCCGGGCCCGGTCCTCGTCGGGGAAGATGGCGTAGAACTCGATGGGGTGCACACGGGCGAAATCGAAACCGCCCTCTTTCATGCGGCGCAGAACATTGCTGCTGACGTCATCGTGGAAGGTTGTGCTCATGGTTACGACCTCCTCTCTGGCGATTGATGAGTTTCGCTTGTAGACGGCCGAAGGATTCGGCCTCGCGACGCCCGGCGGCGCCGCCACGGGGCTGCCCCACGGACATGGGACAGGGCCCTGGCCAGGCCCGCGAAAGCGGAACCGGCCGCTGCTTCAGCTCACGCACAACGATCTACTGCATCAGAATGCAGGGTAGCGTCAGCTCGGCCGGTCTGCCCGCCGGGGAGCGAATTTTCCCGCCCCCGGCACGACGGGCGGCACGGGAATGGCGCCGGGCGAGCGCGCCATAGAACCTCACCCCGCGCCCATTCGCCGGGCTTATCGCCAACCCGGCGTGCAGGGCCTCAGCGCCCCCTATTCCCGGCTCAACCAGCCCATGATCAGCCGGCTGATCCAGGGCGGCGACATCTGCCCGGACCAGTACATCAGCTTGAACAGCGCACTGATGGGCCGGTGCACGGCGGCGCCGTGGGCCTGCTGCCAGGCCGCCGCGGCGATGTCCTCGGCCTTGAGGTTGACCCCCAGGCGGCGCAGGGTCGGCGGCTCGAAGCGCTGGCTCTCGACCATGGGCGTGCGCACGAAGGGCGGCATCAGGTCGCCGACACGGATGCCATGGCGGCGCCACTCCAGCTCCAGGCCCTCGGTGAAACCGCGCACGGCGAACTTGGAGGCGGAGTAGCTGGCCATGTGCGGCGTGCCGTAGAGCCCCGATGCCGAGCCCATGTTGATGACCTGGGCGTCGGCGGTGGCCTTGAGGTAGGGAAAGGCCGCGTGGGTCATCTGCACCAGGCCCAGCACGTTCACCGCGAGGATGCGCGCGTGCTCGGCCATGTCGATCGCCTCGAAGTGGCCGAAACGCAGCAACCCCGCGCAGTTGAACAGCAACCGCAGCTGGCCGTCGTGACGCCCGCAGAAGTCCGCCAGGGCGCCTTCGACGGCGGCCAGGTCGGTGACGTCCAGGGCCTGGTACCAGAGCCCGCCCAGCTCGGCGGAGAGTTCCTCCAGGGGCTGCGGGGCGATGTCCAGCAGGCCCACCGTCCAGCCCTTCTCGTGGAACAGCCGCGCGGTGGCCCGGCCGATGCCGGAGGCGGCCCCGGTGATGAGGATGTTGTGCATTTCAGACCCCCTCGCCGCTGCGGGCACGGATGAAGGCGAGAATGCTGGCCAGCGCCTGGTCGGCGGCCCGCAGCATGCCGGCGTGGGCCTGGAACACGTGCCACAGGCCGGGGTAGCGCTCCAGGCGCACCGGCACCCCGGCGGCCCTCGCCGCCTCCGCCAAGCGCAGGCTGTCGTTGAGCAGCAACTCGTCCTCGCCCACCTGCACCAGGATCGGCGGCAGGCCGGCCAGGTCGGCGTAGATCGGTGACAGGCCGGGGTCGCGGCGGTCCAGCCCCGCCGGGGCGTAGAGGCTGATGGCCTGCTCCATCCACAGCGGGTTGAGCAGCGGATCGCCCGCCGGCGGCTGGTGCATCTGCTCGCCACTGAAATCGGTGACCGGCGACAGCAGCACCAGCCCTGCCGGCTGTGGCAGCCCCTGGCGCGCCAGCTCCAGGGCGGTGATCAGGCTGAGGTTGCCACCGGCGGAGTCTCCGCCGATGAAGATGCGCTCGCTGGCGTAGCCCTGGGCCAGCAGCGCACGGTAGGCGGCCACGGCATCCTGGCGGGCGGCGGGGAACGGGTGCTCGGGCGCCAGGCGATAGTCCAGCGCGCAGACGGCCAACCCGCCCCGCCGCGCCAGGGTGGCGGTGATGGCGCGATGAGTGGAGGCGGCGCCAATCAAGAAGGCGCCGCCGTGCAGGTAGAGCAGCACGCTGCCGTTGTCCTGCGCCGGGCGGTGCCATTCACAGGGCACGCCGCCGAGGCTGTCGCGGCTGCGGGTGACACCGCGCATCGACACGGGCGTGGCCGTGAGCGCGCGGATCACCGCCCGCTGCCCGGCGATGGGCATCGGCGGGCGCACCAGGCCCCGGAACAGCACCCGCAAGCCCCCGCGCAGCACCGCACGCAGCAGCGGCTGGCCGGCATCCGGGGCGGTGAAGTCAACGGACGCATTCATAGTGGTCGAGCTCCGGTTGGCGGGTCTGTTGGCGGTAGGTCAGGGTGAAGCCGGGCCAGTTGTTGGTGTTGCGGCCATCGGCGGTCTTGTACCAGCTGTTGCAGCCGCGCTCCCACACGGTATGGCGCACGGCGTGCTGCAGCTTGTCGTTGAAGCGACGCTGCACCTCGGGCTTGAGGTCCATGTAGCGCAGCCCGTCGCGCTTCAGCGCGCGCAGGCAGCCGAGCACGTAGGCGAACTGGCTCTCCAGCATGTAGAGGATGGAGTTGTGCCCCAGGTTGGTGTTCGGCCCATAGAGGATGAACAGGTTGGGGAAGCCGCTGACGCTGATGCCCAGATAGGCTTCGGCGCCCTCGCGCCAGGCCTCGTTGAGGTCGCGCCCACCAAGCCCCTGGATGCTCATGGGGGCGAGGAAGTCGGTGGCGGCGAAACCGGTGCCGTAGATGATCGCGTCGACTTCGCGCTCGCGACCATCGGCGGTGAGCACGCCGCGCTCGCTGATGCCGGCGATGGCCTGGTCCACCACCTCGACGTTGTCCTGGGCCAGGGCCGGGTAGAAATCGTTGGAGATGAGGATGCGCTTGCAACCCAGCGGGTAGTCCGGCTGCAGGCGCCGGCGCAGCTCGGGGTCGCGGATGCCCCGTGCCAGATGCAGGTGGAAGCTCAGGCGCATCACCTTCATCAGCGGCGGGAACACGGTGAAGGCCAGGGCCCGCGCCTCGTGCTGCACGTACTTGAGCAGGCGGTCGAGCTTCTGCAGCGCCGGCAGGCGCTTCATCAGCGCCAGCTCCCAGGGGCGGTAGGCGCGGTCGGGCTTGGCGATCACATAGGCGGCCGAGCGCTGGAACAGGTGCAGCTGCGCCACCTTGCGGGCGATCTGCGGTACGAACTGGATGGCGCTGGCACCGGTGCCGATCACCGCCACGCGCTTGCCGGCCAGGTCGTAGTCATGGTTCCAGCGCGCCGAGTGGAACACCTCGCCGGTGAAGTTCTCGATGCCGGGCAGGCGCGGCACCGCCGGGCGGTTCAGCTGGCCGCAGGCACTGACCAGGGCCTGGGCGCTGAAGTGCTCGCCCGCCGTGGTCTCCACCCGCCACAGCGCGGCCGCCTCGTCGAAACGCGCCCCGGCCACTTCGGTGGCGAAGCGGATGCGCCGGCGCAGGCCGTGGCGCTCGGCGCACTGCTGCTGGTAGGCGTGGATCTCCGCCTGGGGCGCGAACTTGCGCGACCAGTCGAGCTTGGGCTCGAAGGAGAAGGAGTAGAGGTGCGAAGGCACGTCGCAGGCCGCGCCGGGGTAGGTGTTGTCGCGCCAGGTACCGCCCAGGTCGTCGGCCTTTTCGAGGATGAGGAAATCCTCGATGCCGCATTGCTGCAGGCGGATGGCCAGGCCGAGGCCGCCGAAACCTGCCCCGATGATCAGCACGCGCAGAGGCGCCGGGTGCTGGGGATTGTTGTTCATTGTTATCTCCCATGTTCGCCGCAACCGCCGGGGACCAGGCCAGCCAGCGTGCGGATGAACGGATGCTAATGCGCGGCGGCGCACGCTGTTTATGGCATCATCGGACAGCGAATTGTGCTTTTCGGACAGAAGCCCCCGTTCAACCGCCCAGGACCGCGACCACCATGCACCACACCGCCCACTGGCCACCCCGCCGCAGCGCCATCAGCGTGCAGTTGCTCACCCAGTTCGGCCTCGACCACGGCCTGTCCGTGGAACGCTGCCTGGCCGGCACCGGCCTGGACTGGAACGCCCTGGCCGACCCCGGCGCCGAGGTCAACGCCGACCAGGAGCTGGCCCTGGTGCGCAACATCGTCCAGGCGCTGGGGCACATCCCCGGCATCGGCCTCAAGGCCGGCCGCCGCTACCACCTCAGCACCTATGGCATCTGGGGCTTCGCCCTGCTCAGCAGCCCCACCTACCGCAGCGCCGCCGAACTGGGCCTGCGCTACCTGGACCTGACCTATGCCTTTCACAGCATGCGCCTGGAAGAACACAACGATGAAGCGCACCTGGTGCTCGAAGGGCGCGGCCTGCCCGAGGACCTGCGCGGCTTCCTGCTGGAGCGCGACATTTCCGGCGCCCTCAGCGTGCAGCGCGACCTGAACAACGCCGACCTGCCGCTGACCCGCGTCAGCCTGGCCCTGCCCGAGCCGGCCGACCCCACGCCCTACCGCGAGCTGCTGGGGGTGACGCCGAGCTTCGCCGCAGCGGAGAACCACATGGTCTTCGCCCGCGCCCTGCTCGACCTGCCGCTGCCTGGCGCCAACCCCCAGGTGGCGCAGCAGTGCGAGGCCCAGTGCAAGGCACTGCTGGCCCGCCGCCGGGTGCGTGCCGGGCTCGCCGGGCGCATCCGCGATCGCCTGCTGTCGCAGCCCGGCCAGGTGCCGGACATGGAGCGCATCGCCACCGAACTGCACATGACCTCGCGCACCCTGCGCCGCCGCCTGGACGCCGAGGGCACCTCCTTCCGCCAGCTGCAGGAAGAGGTGCGCAATGCCCTGGCCGAGGAACTGCTGGCCGCCGATGGCATCCGACTGGAAGAGATCGCCGAACGCCTCGGCTATGGCGAGCTGTCCAACTTCATCCATGCTTTCAAGCGCTGGAAGGGCATCACGTCCGGCCAGTACCGCAGCCAACTCCAGCCCCGGAACGCCCTTTCATGAGATACGCCCTCGCCCTGCCCCTGCTGCTCGCCGCCGGCCCGCTGCTGGCCCAGACCCTGGAAACCCCCGGCTACCGCATCGAGATCATCGACCAGTGCGAGGAAGGCACGGTCGGCTGCGACAACGTGCTCTACCGCGGCACCAGCAAGAAGAGCGGCAACACCCTGGAACTCAAGGGCCGCCAGCTGATGCGCATGTGCGCCGACGGCGTCACCCCCTGCCACTCCCTGGGCTACGAGTTCAACAACGGCGACACCCATTACTTCGTCAGCGAGGACGGCCACCTGAGCGTGACCCGGGGCGAGCGCACCCTGGTGGACCAGCAAGGGGAGTGGCGTTGATGGGCCAGGCCGACGACTACGCCGTGGTACCCGCCGAGCCGCGCCACCTGGCAGCCCTGGCCGAGATCGAACGCGCCGCCGCCAGCCTGTTCCCCGAACAGGCCATCCCCGCGCTGCTGCGCGAACAGACCGTGCCCCAGGCGCTGCTGGCCCAGGGGCAGGCCGAGGGCCGCCTGTGGGTGGCCCAGGACGAAGGCGGCATCGCCGCGGGCTTCGCCCTGGTGGAGGTGCTCGGTGGCATCGCGCTGCTGGCGGAGCTGGACGTGCTGCCCGCCCTGGGCCGCCGTGGCATCGGCCGCCGCCTGATTGCCGCCGCCCGCGACTGGGCCGAGGCACGCGGCCACGAAGCGCTGTACCTGACCACCTTCGCCGACCTGCCGTGGAACGCGCCCTACTACGCCCGCCTCGGCTTCCGCCCGCTGGAGGAAGCCGAGCTGCACGACGAGCTGATCCGCCGTCTCAGGGAAGAACAGGCTTTCGGCCTGGCCGACCGGGTGGCCATGCAACTGCGCCTCGGCCCGGTGATCCCCGCCCCGTAGGATGGTGTAGAGCGCAGCGAAACCCATCGGTCCCAGCCCTACCCCACACCCACGTCATCAGCCCCCCAGCATGGGTTTCGCCAAGCTCTACCCATCCTACGTACCCCGAACACCACGCCCGCCCGCAGGATGGCGTACAGCGCAGCGAAACCCATCGTTCCCAGCCCTATCCCACACCCAAGTCATCAGCCACCACAGCATGGGTTTCGCCAAGCTCTACCCATCCTACGTACCCCGCACGCCACGCCCGTCCGCAGGATGGCGTAGAGCGCAGTGAAACCCATCGATCCAAGGCCCAAGCCCACACCAGCGCCACCGGTACAGTCCGGGAGCCCCCGCCCACGACCCGCCCTGCGGTCATTGCGTTTCCGCCCGAGCGGGGCTTGGCTGATATCAGGACGCCGCAACATTTTGTGACATCGGCAGTCAATCCAATGGACAGGCCCGGCCCGCTTCCGCTCGAGGACGCGGGCCGGAACTCATTCCAGAACGAGTGCCACGCCCCATGAGCAGTACGACCGAACACCTCGAGAGCCCCCATCCGCACTACAGCTTCGAAGAACGCCGCAAACGCGTGTTCGCCATAGTCGGCGCCTCTTCCGGCAACCTGGTGGAATGGTTCGACTTCTACGTCTACGCCTTCTGCTCCATCTATTTCGCCCCGGCCTTCTTCCCCTCCGACGACCCGACCGTGCAGTTGCTGAACACCGCCGGCGTGTTCGCCGCCGGCTTCCTCATGCGCCCCATCGGCGGCTGGCTGTTCGGTCGCGTGGCCGACAAATACGGGCGCAAGGTCTCGATGATGATCTCGGTGCTGATGATGTGCGCCGGCTCCCTGGCCATCGCCTTCATGCCCACCTACGCCAGCATCGGCGCCCTGGCCCCGGCGCTGCTGCTGGTGGCGCGCTTGTTCCAGGGGCTGTCGGTGGGTGGCGAGTACGGCACCACGGCCACCTACATGAGCGAGGTGGCGCTGAAGGGCCAGCGCGGCTTCTTCGCCTCCTTCCAGTATGTGACCCTGATCGGCGGCCAACTGCTGGCGGTGCTGGTGGTGGTGATCCTGCAGCAGTTGCTGAGCGAGGACGAGCTGCGCGCCTGGGGCTGGCGCATTCCCTTCGTGATCGGCGCGGCGACGGCGGTGATCGCCTTCTACCTGCGTCGCTCGCTGAACGAAACCGCCCGCGAGGACCAGCTGCACAACGAGGAATCCGGCAGCCTGGGCCACCTGTTCCGCCACCACAAGCGCGCCTTCATCACCGTGCTCGGCTACACCGCCGGCGGCTCGCTGATCTTCTACACCTTCACCACCTACATGCAGAAATACCTGGTCAACAGCGCCGGCATGACCACCAAGACCGCCAGTGCCGTGATGACCTGCGCGCTGTTCGTCTACATGCTCATGCAACCGCTGTTCGGCGCTCTCTCCGACCGCATCGGCCGGCGCACCTCGATGCTCTGGTTCGGCGCCCTCGGTGCGCTGTGCACCTGGCCCATCCTCACCGCACTCAAGGGCGTGCAGAGCCCCTACATCGCCTTCGCGCTGATCATCCTCGCCCTGGCCATCGTCAGCCTCTACACCTCCATCAGCGGGCTGGTGAAGGCCGAGATGTTCCCCCCGGAAGTCCGCGCCCTGGGCGTCGGCCTGGCCTACGCGGTGGCCAACGCCATCTTCGGCGGCTCGGCGGAATACGCGGCCCTGGGACTGAAATCCATCGGCATGGAGGAGACCTTCTACTGGTACGTCTCGGCGATGATGGTGGTGGCCTTCCTCTTCAGCCTGCGGCTGCCGAAACAGGCGAGCTACCTGCATCACGATCTGTAGGGGCCCCATCGTGGGAGCGAATTCATTCGCGAATGGGCACCCTGCCACGGCCTTCGCGGTTGAAACCGCTCCCACGGAAGAAGCCCCCAGCCCGTAGGTCGGGTGCAACCCGACATTGTCCGTGCACCTGGATCGCGGGTTTCACCCGCCCTACGACTGCCCACATCAGGGCAACGCCGTTGGGCGAATGAATTCGCCCCTACAGGTTGTGTGCTGCAACGGCGTCCTTCGCGAGCCCATTTCGCGGTTGAAACCGCTCCCACGGAAAAAGCCCCGTGCCCCATCGGACGGGCACAAAAAAGGCCCCTTGCGGGGCCTTTTGCATGGCACTCGGCTCAGTCGTTGCTCGGCTTGCCGATGGCCTGCAGCACGTACTGCGGCAGGGCGAAGGCGCCGAGGTGGATCTCGGGGTTGTAGTAGCGGGTGACGATGCCGCTGCCGGCGAAGCGCTGGCGCAGGGTGTCCAGGGAGACCTTGCGCGACGCGGGATTGGTGGCGCCCCAGGCGAAGGTCATGGAGCCGCCGATGTAGGTGGGCACGGCCGCCTGGTAGAAGTGCCAGTCGGCGAACAGGCCGTTCATGCGGCCGGCGGTGGTCTGCACTTCGCCCAGTTGCATGAAGGGCGTGCCGTTCTGGGTGACCAGGATGCCGCCGTCGTTCAGGCAGCGGCGGCAGGCCTGGTAGAAGTTCTCGGAGAACAGCACCTCGCCCGGCCCGATCGGGTCGGTGGAGTCGGAGATGATCACGTCGAACTTCTCCTCGGTGCTGGCGACGAAGCGCATGCCGTCGTCGATCACCAGGTTCAGCCGCGGGTCTTCATAGGCGCCCTTGGAGTGGTTGGGCAGGAACTCCTTGCACATCTCCACCACCGTGCCGTCGATCTCCACCATGGTGATGCTCTCGACGCCCTTGTGCTTGCGCACTTCGCGCAGCATGCCGCCGTCGCCACCGCCGATGATCAGCACGCGGCGCGCGACGCCGTGGGCGAGGATGGGTACGTGGGTGAGCATCTCGTGGTAGATGAATTCATCCGCCTCGGTGGTCTGGATCACGCCGTCCAGGGCCATGACGCGGCCCATGCGCGGATTCTCGAAGATCACCAGGTGCTGGTGCTCGGTGCGCACTTCGTGGAGCAGCTTGTCCATGCGAAAACGCTGGCCGTAGCCTTCGTAGAGAGTTTCCTGGTAGTCGCTCATGAGGGGTCTCCCGTGATGGCTGCAGGTGGGCGGGCGGCGAGCCGGGTCCGTCCCGAAGAAAAGGCGCGCATTCTACGATGGCCCGGGTTACAGGTCGAACCGTGAAGGCCAGGAATTCGATGGTCAGTTTCCGAGAGACAGCCGTCACGACCGGCGGTATCGTCGCGCCATGAACGCATCCCTCCCCGCCGCCACCGGCCTGCACCTGCCCTACATCGAACCCTGGAGCTGGGAGCAGTTCCTGCGCCACTTCGCCCTGCGCCGCCTGCCCGGCGTCGAACGCATCGACGCCGCCAGCTACTGCCGCAGCTTCCGCCTCGGCGAGCTGCACGGCTGGTTCCGCGTGCGCCCCGGCGCCGGGCACCTCGCCCTGGAACTGAGCCCCTCGTGCATCGGCCGCGAGGCGGAACTGGTGGCGCGGGTGCGGCAGATGTTCGACCTCGACAGCGACCCCCTGGCCATCGCCCGGCACCTGCGCGGCGACCCGCAGCTGCAACCCCTGCTGGAGCGCTACCCGGGCCTGCGCCTGCCGGTGGCCTTCGACCCCTTCGAGCAGGGCGTGCGCACCATCATCGGCCAGCAGGTGACGGTGAAGGCGGCGGTGACCATCGCCGGGCGCCTGGTGGAACGCCTCGGCGAGCCCCTGGCGGACTCCCCCGATGACGGCCCGCTGCGCCTGTTCCCCACCGCCCGCGCCATCGCCGATGACCCGTTGCCGGGTATCGGCATGCCCGGCAAACGCGTGGAAACCCTGCGCCGCTTCGCCGACGCGGTGGCCTCCGGCGCCCTGGAACTCTCGGTGGCCGAGGGCGTCGAAGCCCTCATCGCACGGCTCTGCGCCCTGCCCGGCATCGGTCCCTGGACCGCCGAATACATCGCCCTGCGTGCCTTCGGCCAGCCGGATGCCTTCCCCACCGCCGACCTGGGCCTGCTCAAGTCACCCTTCTGGGGGGAAACCGGCATCAGCGCCAAGGCCCTGGCCAGCCGCGCCGAGCACTGGCGACCCTGGCGCGCCTACGCCGCCGTCTACCTCTGGCACAGCTACGCATCGGAGAATTGATCCATGTACTTCCGCTATCAGGACAGCCCCCTAGGCCCGCTGCTGCTGGCCGGCGACGAGGCCGGGCTGCGCCTGCTGCACATGGAGACTGAACAGTCCACGGCGCTGGACCCTCTCTGGCAACCCGCCACCCGCCAGCTGGACAAGGCCTGTCGCCAGTTGGACGAATACTTCGCCGGCAAGCGCAAACGCTTCGACCTGCAGCTGGCGCCCCAGGGCACCGAATTCCAGCGGGCCGCCTGGCAGGCGCTGCTGGAGATCCCCTACGGCCAGACCATCAGCTACGCCACCCAGGCCCAGCGCATCGGCCGGCCCAAGGCGGTGCGCGCCATCGGCCTGGCCAACGGCGCCAACCCCATCGCGGTGATCATCCCCTGCCACCGGGTCATCGGCCGCGACGGCAGCCTCACCGGCTTCGGTGGCGGGCTGGAGCGCAAGGCCATCCTGTTGCGCCTGGAAGGCGCGGCGGTACAGCCGGTGCAGGACCAGCTGCAGCTGATCTAGCGCGGCTAGTGCGGTGCGGGGATGCGCGCCAGGACCCGGGCCGGCTCGGTGAGGGGCAGCGCGACGATCAGGGCTTCATCCGGCGCCGCCGCCGTTCCCGTCAACGCCGCCATGTTCACCCCGTGGGTCACCAGCACCAGCGGCAGGCCGCGCGGCAGTGCGTTGATGGCCTGACGCATGCGCTGGATGGCGGCGGTATCACCCTCGAAGTAATCCAGCTCGGCCATGGGTTGTGGCGCGCCCATGTGCAGTTCTAGGGCGGTGTCCTGGGTGCGGCACCAGCGCCCGGTGAAGAGGCGCGGTGCCTCGATCCAGTGGCTGCGCAGCAACTGGCCCCATTGCTGGGCCTGGTAGCGCCCGCCACCGTCGAGGTTGCGCTGGGTGGTGCAATCGCCGAGACGGAAGCTGTCCGGGTCGCCCGCGCCCGGTGCGCTGGCGTGATGCATGAGAAACACCGCCTGGCCACTGCGCAAGGCAGCCCAGGCGGCGTCTTCAGAGGCGTGAACGGGCAGCGCCAGGCAGGCGCCGAGCAGCAGCCAGGCGCCGCGGCGCCGGCTCATATCCTCACATTGCCACGGGGCCCGGCGATGGCCCAGATGATCAGGCCGATCACCGGCAGCAGCACGATCAGCAGGATCCACAACACCTTCATGCCGATTTCGACATTGCTTTTGATGACGTTGAGGATGGCCCAGATATCCAGGGCGAGGATGATCAGCCCGGCGAGGCTGTTGAGGATCGAACCCATGGCGATGCTCCTTATTGCGGGGTTATGAGTGCAGGATAGGTGAGCCTGGATCAACGGTGCAGGCGACGCGGCCCCATCCAGGCCCAGTTGAACAGCCCGAGCAACGGGAACAGCAGCAACAGCGCGGTCCAGAGGACCTTCTGCTCGCGCCGCACACCGCTGCCCAGCACGTTGAACAGCGCCCAGGCGGTGAGCAGCAGGTACAGCGTGCCCAGCACGGCGTACAGGGTCATCGCGTGTTGGCTCATGGCGGGCTCCTGCAGGGTGGCTATCCAGTGTTAGGACACGGGCGCCGGCCAGGGTGTTCCCGGCACCGTTATCAAGGCTCCCACGTCGCGTCGGATGGCCCTACAATCGCGCCTTTCTCCCCCACCCAGGATGCACGCGTGCTCAAGGCCTTGCGCTTTCACCTCAACCAGCTCGCCTGGCTGGCCCTGGTCACCCTGGTGCTTGGCCAGTTCGGCCGCCTGCACTGGGGCCTGGAGCTGCTCAGTCACTTCATGCCGATCCAGGCCCTGGTGATGCTGGTCGGCGCTGCCGTGCAACCGCGCAATGCCTCCTCGCTGCTGTTCGCCCTGTGCGGGCTGGGTGCCCTGGCCTGGTCGCTGACGCCGCTGCCCACCGAGCCCCTGGCGACCGATGCGCCCACGCGGCGCTTCCTCGCCTTCAACCTGAAGCTGGACAACGCGGATGCCACCGCCGATGCCCGCTGGCTGGCGGAACAGAGGGCGGACCTGATCTTCGTCAGTGAGGCCACGCCCGCCTGGTCCGAGCAACTGGCCGCGCTGCGCCCTTTCGAGGCCTGCGCACGCTACAGCGATTCGCCCTTCGGCCTGGCGCTGTTCTCGCGCCTGCCGCTGAAGCGCTGCCAGGTGCTGGAACTCACCGGCCCTGCCGCCGGCTACCCCTACCTGCGTGCCGAGCTGGAAGACGGCACGGTGGTCTTCGGCCTGCATCCACCGCCGCCGCTGGGTACGCAACTGGCGCTGGCCCGTGACGAATCACTGCGGCAACTGGCGGAGCGCATCGCCGCCGAAGGGCCGGAGGTGGTGGTGCTGGGGGACCTCAATGTCACGGCCTATTCACCGCGCCTGCGGGACTTTCTCGACAACGCCGGGCTGCGCCTGACCAGCCCGCGCATCCGCCCCACCTGGTGGCCGGGCATGCTCGGGCTGGATCACATCCTGGTACGCGGCGAACGGCCGGTGCGCGCGGTGGGCACCCTGCCCTGGCGCGGCTCGGATCACCGCGCGGTGTGGCTGGACCAGTAAGGCCCGGCAGGGCTCAGGCGCGCGCCGGGTCGATCACCGCGAAGCTGGCCACGGTGGGGTGGCTGCCCAGCTCGCCGCCCTCGCGGGCCAGGCCGATGGTGGGCATGCCGGCCTGCTGGGCGGCGTCCAGTTCCTGCACCACATCGGAGAGGAAAAGGATGTCGCCGGCGGGAAGGCCGATGGCGTCGGCGATGCGTCCATAGGACGCCGCCTCGCGCTTGGGCCCGGAGGTGGTGTCGAAGTAGCCGGAGAACAGCGGCGTCAGGTCGCCCGCCTCGGAGCAGCCGAAGATCAGCTTCTGCGCCTGGATCGAACCGGAGGAATAGACGTACAGCGCGTAGCCGTCCTGCTTCCAGCGCTTCAGCGCCTCCACTGCATCCGGGTAGACGTGGCCCTTGAGCTGGCCGGCAGCGTAGCCCTGCTCCCAGACCATGCCCTGCAGCGCCTTGAGCGGCGTGGCCTTGCGGTCTTCGGCGATCCAGCCGAGGAGGATCTCCACCACCCGTTGCACATCGGCGCCCGCCTCGCCGCTCTCCAGACGCACCGCCTGCACCTGCTCGGCGACATCCGCCCGTTCCGCGTGGGCCAACACGAACTCCGGCAGGTGGCGGGCGGCATAGGGGAAGAGCACGTCGAAGACGAAGCTGACGGCGCTGGTGGTGCCTTCGATGTCGGTGAGAATGGCTTTGATGGGCATGCAGGCTCCGGTGTTCCGATGTTCAGTGGACCCCACCCTTTCAAGTGCCCCCGCAGAACAAAGGCGATCAGGTCGCGGCTCTATGCGTCGGGGGAACGTAGGGTGGGCGTAGGGTGGGCTTCAGCCCACCGATGGGGTTTGCACGCTCAATCCTCTAACCGCGGGAACCGGCTGGCGATCTCCTCGCCGGTGAACTGAGCCACCCAGCCCTCGGGGTTGTTGAACAGGCGGATGGCGACGAAGTGCGGTTCCTCGCCCATGTCGAACCAGTGGCGGGTGCCGGCGGGCACCGAGATCAGGTCGTTCTTCTCGCAGAGCACGGCATAGACGTAGTCGTCGATGTGCAGGGTGAACAGGCCGCGCCCGGCGACGAAGAAGCGCACTTCGTCTTCGGCATGGCGGTGCTCGTCGAGGAACTTGGCGCGCAGCTCGGCCTTCTGCGGGTGGCTGCGGTCGAGGCTGACCACGTCGACGGTGACGTAGCCGCGCTCCTTCATCAGCGCGTCGATCTGCGGGCGGTAGGCGGCGATCACCTCCTCCTGCGGGGCACCGGCGGTGATCGGCGCGCTGGCCTGCCAGCGCTCGAAGCGCACGCCGACATCGGCGAGGGTGCTGGCGATGTCGTCGACATGGGTCAGTACCTTGTTCGGTACGTCGGGGCTGGTCTCGTGGTAGACGGTAAGGCTGCTCATCTGGCTACTCCTGGCGCCGCGCTCCCGCTCTGGGGCGGGTCGGGCGAACGCACTATCGGTCATGCACCTTCGGCGGAAGGAAGCGTCAGGCTCGGGTAATGGCGCGAACCTTCAGCTCGCACTCGAAAAGAAACTCGAAGGCTTCGACCTGGCGCAGCGCATCGCTCATGCGCGGGCCCCAGGTATAGAGGCCGTGGCCACGGATCAGGTAGCCCACGCAATCGGGGTGCTCGTCCAGCCAGGGCTGCACCTTGGCGGCGAGGCGGGCGATGTCCTGGTCGTTGTCGAAGATCGGCACCAGCACCTGGGATTCGTGGGTGGCGATGCCGCTGAAGGCCTTCTGCAGCTCGTAGTCGGCGAACACCAGGGAGTCGGCCAGGGTCATGCGCGAGAGCACGGTGGCGTTCACCGAGTGGGTGTGCAGCACGGCGCCGATCTCCGGCTTCCAGCGGTACAGCTGGGTGTGCAGCAGGGTTTCGGCGGAGGGCTTCTTGCCCGGCTCCAGGCTGTTGCCGTCGAGGTCGGTGGCGAGGACGTCGTCCAGGCCCAGTTCGCCCTTGTGCTTGCCGGAAACGGTCAGCAACGCCTGGTCGGCGGACAGCCGCGTGGAGTAGTTGCTGCTGGTGGCCGGCGACCAGCCGCGGCCATACAGGAAGCGGCCGGCATCGATGATCTGCTGGGCGAGTTGTTGGCGGTTCATGCCCGCTCCTCTTTCAATTGAGTGGCAATGATAACGGCAGCGGCCATGGCTGCCAGGCTGGCGATGACGAAGGTCCAGGAGGCGCCCAGGCTGGTCCAGCTGTAGCCCGAGTACAGGGCTCCGAGCGCGCCGCCGGTGCCGGCGAGTGCCGCGTAGAGCGCCTGGCCCTGGCCTTGCTGCTGCGGGCCGAACTGGCGTTGCACGAAATGGATGGCCGCCGCATGGAAGCTGCCGAAGGTCGCCGCATGGAGCACTTGGGCGAACAGCAGCACCGCGAGGTTGTCGGCGAAATGGCCCAGCAGCAGCCAGCGCAACGCCGCGAGCAGGAAGCTCGCAGCCAGCACCTGGCGCACCGAGAACCGCGCGAGGATGCGCGCCATCACCAGGAACATCAAGACCTCGGCCACCACGCCCAGCGCCCAGAGCTGGCCGATGAAGCCGCGCGGGTAGCCGAGGGCTTCCAGGTAGATGGTCTGGAAGGTGTAGTAGGGCCCGTGGGACAGCTGCATCAGCCCCACGCACAGGTAGAAGGCAAGCACGCCCGGCTGGCGCAGCTGGGCGATGAAGCCGCCCTGCTGCAGGCCGTTGTCGCGGGCCAGCGGCGTGGCGTTGGGCACCCACCAGCTGCTGGCGACGATGCCGGCCATGATGATCACCAGCGCCAGCGGGTAGACGTCCAGGCTGAACACCTCGAAGGCCTTGCCCAGACCGACTACGGTGAGGATGAAGCCGATGGAGCCCCACAGGCGGATCTGGCTGTAGCGCGCCGCCTGCTCCCGAAGGTGCGCCAGGGTGATCACCTCGAACTGCGGCAGCACCGCGTGCCAGAAGAAGGCGTGCAGGGCCATGATCATCGCCAGCCAGGCGTAGCTCTTGTCGATGAAGATCAGGGCGAAGGTGCAAAGGGTGCAGAGCGCGCCGAAGCGCACGATGGCCAGGCGCCGACCGCTGCGATCACCCAGCCAGCCCCAGAGGTTGGGAGCCACGCAGCGCATCAGCATGGGGATGGCCACCAGCTCGCCGATGCGCGCCGGGGAGAAGCCCAGGTGGGCGAAGTACAGCCCGAGGAAGGGCGCCGTGGCGCCCAGCAGGGCGAAGTAGAACAGGTAGAAACCGGACAGCCGCCAATAAGGCAGCGCGCTGCCCGTCACAGCTGGCCGAGCACCGGGGTGGCGACCTGCACGCCGGCGTTCTGGCCGCGATGGCGCAGCAGGTGGTCCATCAGCACGATGGCCATCATGGCTTCGGCGATGGGCGTGGCGCGGATGCCGACGCAGGGGTCGTGGCGGCCCTTGGTGATCACGTCCACCGGGTTGCCGTCGACATCGATGGAGCGGCCCGGGGTGGTGATGCTGGAGGTGGGCTTGAGCGCCAGGTGGGCGACGATCGGCTGGCCCGAGGAAATGCCGCCGAGGATGCCGCCGGCGTTGTTGCTGAGGAAGCCTTCCGGGGTCAGCTCGTCACGGTGCTCGGTGCCACGCTGGGCGACGCTGGCGAAACCGGCGCCGATCTCCACGCCCTTCACCGCGTTGATGCTCATCAGCGCATGGGCCAGCTCGGCGTCCAGGCGGTCGAAGATCGGCTCGCCCAGACCCGGCATCACGCCTTCGGCGACCACGGTGATCTTGGCGCCGACGGAATCCTGGTCACGACGCAGCTGGTCCATGTAGGCCTCCAGCTCCGGCACCTTGTCCGGGTCGGGGCTGAAGAAGGCGTTCTGCTCCACCGAATCCCAGGTCTTGAAGGGGATCTCGATCGGGCCGAGCTGGCTCATGAAGCCGCGCACGCTGATGCCCAGGGTGGCCAGGTACTTCTTGGCGATGGCGCCGGCGGCGACGCGCATGGCGGTCTCGCGCGCCGAGGAACGGCCGCCGCCACGGTAGTCGCGGATGCCGTACTTGTGGTGGTAGGTGTAGTCGGCGTGGGCCGGGCGGAACAGGTCCTTGATCGCCGAGTAGTCCTTGGACTTCTGGTCGGTGTTGCGGATCAGCAGGCCGATGGAGCAGCCGGTGGTGCGCCCCTCGAAGACGCCGGAGAGGATTTCCACCTCGTCGGCTTCCTGGCGCTGGGTGGTGTGGCGGCTGGTGCCCGGCTTGCGGCGATCGAGGTCACGTTGCAGGTCGTCCAGGGAAAGCTCCAGCCCCGGCGGGCAGCCGTCGACGATGGCGACCAGCGCCGGGCCGTGGCTTTCGCCAGCCGTGGTGACGGTGAACAGCTTGCCGTAGGTGTTGCCGGACATGCACAGTGCTCCGCTGAAATTGGGCCTCGAAGAAAGGCCGAGGAGTATACCTGCAGCGCCCGGCCAGTTCACCCACGAACCTTGCGCCGGCGCCGGCGTCCAAGCCACATCGCCGTACCTGGAACCCTTCATGCCACGCCTCCGCCCCCTGCTCGCCCTCCTCTTCCTGACCCTCACCGGCACCGCCCTGGCCGCACCCTGGACCATCCTGCAGCGCCCCATCGAGCTGGAGACCGCCACCGGCACGCTGCACGGCACCCTGCTGCGGCCCAAGACCGACGCGCCTGTGCCGGTGGCGCTGCTGCTGGCCGGCTCCGGCCCCACCGACCGCAACGGCAACAACCCCATGGGCGGGCGCAACGACAGCCTGAAGAAGCTCGCCGAGCTGCTGGCGCGCAACGGCATTGCCAGCGTGCGCTACGACAAGCGCGGTATCGCCGCGAGCCAGGCCGCCGGCCCCGACGAGCGGCAACTGAGCGTCGACCTTTATGTGGCCGATGCGGTGGCCTGGGGTCACAAGCTGAAGGCCGACCCACGCTTCTCGCGCCTGGTGCTGATCGGCCACAGCGAGGGCGCCTTGATCGCCAGCCTGGCCGCGCCGGGTGCCGGGGCCGACGCGCTGGTGTCCATCGCCGGCAGCGCCCGCCCCATCGACCAGTTGCTGCGTGAACAGCTGCAACAGCGTTTGCCACCGCCGCTGATGGCCCGCAGCGACGAAATCCTCGCCAGCCTCAAGGCCGGGCATCAGGTGCTGCGCGTGCCCAAGCCACTGCTGGTGCTCTATCGCCCGAGCGTGCAGCCCTACCTCATCTCGCTGTTCGCCAAGGACCCGGCCGCCGCCTTCACCGCCGTAAAGGTGCCGGCGCTGATCGTCCAGGGCAGCCACGACATCCAGGTGAGCGTGGGCGACGCCCGCGCCCTGCAGGCGATCCGCCCGGACGCCGAGCTGGCGATCATCCCTGGCATGAACCACATCCTGCGCATCACCCCGGCGGATGCCCGCGACCCGCTCGCCACCTATAATTCCCCCGGCCTGCCCCTGGCCCGCGAGCTCGGTGAGCGCCTGGTCGCCTTCATCGAGCGGCTGCCCTCCAGCGACGGCAAAAGCAGCCGATAAGGGACAGGTCAGCGCGCCGCCATGGGGCCCGCTGCGCCCAGCCACAGGATTGTGCTCGATGACCGAAGACGAAACCGAACAGACGGAAACCACCGAACCCATAGCCCAGCCACACCCGTGGACGGACCTGGAGCCGGAGCGTTTCCAGCTGCTGCGCCTGGCCCCGCTGCCCACCGACAGGCAGACCGGCGCGCGGCCGTTGCGCTTCGTCCAGTTCGGCGAGGTGGAACGCCACAGCGCCGACCAGAGCGTGCTGCACCTGAGCCTGCACCTGCCCGGCCAGCGGGTGCGCAAGGAGCAGAACCTGTTCGAGGTCTGGGCCGACCACCGCAGCAAGGAGGTGCGCTTCGGCGCCGACAGCGGCCTGCAGCTGGAACCGCAGAACCGTGGCCTGGGCCGCTTCCTGCTGGCACGCGGCATCGGCTGGGCCCGGCGCCACTGGCCGCACTACAAGGTCGAAGGCGGCGCCCTGGCGGCCAAGGACGCGGTGGCCGAAGAATTCCGCCTGCGCCGCGATCACTTCCTCAAGGCCCAGGGGTTCGAGGTCACCTACCTCGACGCTCTGCAGCTCAAGGCCGAATACCGTGCCGGGCGCGTCAGCGAGCTGCACGAGGACTGGAACAAGGAAAAGGTGCAGGTCGTCGACATGCTCGACGCCGCCGCCATGCTCCAGCAGGCCGACCACAACCTGCACCAGCAGGAGATCGAGATCCGCAAGCTGCAGGATCGGGTCAACGCCTTCCAGCGCGAGGACAGCGGCCTGCGCTTCACCATCGCCTGCCTGGTGGTGTTCGCGGTGTTCCAGGCCGGGCTGCTGATCTGGATCGCCACCCACTGAGCCTGCGCGTTACCCACGCACGCAATGCGAGGCAGGGCCTGAAGGTCGGGTGCAACCCGACACGCGGGTTTCACCCGCCCTACGTCCCCCCAAATGCCCAGGCACGAAAAAGCCCGTCGCCTGGCGGGGACGGGCTTTCGGACTTGCCGTGGCTCAGCCGTTCAGGCGCGAGCGGAACAGCGCCTGGTGCTCGCGGCACTGGCTGGCACTGAGCAGGAACACGCCGTGGCCGCCATGGGCGAACTCCAGCCAGGTGAAGTCCACTTCCGGGTACAGGGCTTCGACGTGCACCTGGCTGTTGCCCACTTCGATGATCAGCGTCCCGCGCTCGGTGAGGTGGTCGGCGGCCTCGGCCAGCATCCGGCGTACCAGGTCCAGCCCATCGTCGCCGCAGGCCAGGCCCATGGCCGGCTCGTGCTGGAACTCCTCGGGCATGTCGGCGAAGTCTTCGGCGTCCACATAGGGCGGGTTGGACAGGATCAGGTCGAAACGCTGGTTCGGCAGCCCCTCGAAACCGTCGCCCTGGACGGTGAAGACGCGGTCTTCCAGGTCATGCCGCTCGATGTTCAGGTTGGCGACTTCCAGCGCATCGAAGGACAGGTCGGCCAGCACCACTTCGGCATTGGGGAAGGCATGGGCCGCGGCGATACCGATGCAGCCGGAACCGGTGCACAGGTCGAGGATGCGCGCGGGCTCGGCGGCCAGCCAGGGTTCGAAGCTCTGCTGGATCAGCTCGGCGATGGGGGAACGCGGCACCAGCACGCGCTCGTCCACCACGAAGGGCATGCCGCAGAACCAGGCCTCGCCAAGCAGGTAGGCCACCGGCACGCGCTCGAGAATGCGGCGGCGCAGCAGCGCCTGGACGTGGGCGCGCTCGTCGTCTTCCAGGCGGCAATCGAGATAGCTGTCGGCCACTTCATAAGGCAGGTGCAGCGCGCCCAGCACCAGCTGGCGCGCTTCGTCCCAGGCGTTGTCGGTGCCATGACCGAAGAACAGGTTTTCCGCATGGAAACGGCTGACCGCCCAGCGGATGTGATCACGCAGGGTGCGCAAACGGGACTCGGACACGAAGACGACCTCAGAAAACTCGGGTGGGTGATTCTACACCCGTCGGCTCAGGGCTTGCGACGCGTTGGCGGGCCGGGCTCTTCCTCGCGCTCGCTACGCAACTCGCGCATCACCGCGATGGACACGGCCAAGGCGAAGAGCAACCAGAAATAAGCGGGGACCTCAGAGAAATCGGGCATGGGCAGCTCCTTCTGCGGGGGGCTTCGCGTCCTGCGAAACACACCGATAGTGCACGGCCGCCCGGCGATCGACAAGTCAGTTGCGCGACATGGTTCACTTATCGCTCCGCTCGGCGGACAATGGCCGACAAAGCCGTACCGGAGATTCGCATGTCCGCCCCCAAATCCATGTTCCAACTGAGTGGCCGCGGCTACCCGCCTGCCAGCCTGAACAACGCCACCCTGGTGATCATCGACGCGCAGGAGGAGTACCGCAGCGGCGTTCTCGCCCTGCCCGGCCTGGATGCCGCGCTGGAGGAGATCGCCACCCTGCTGGCAGCCGCCCGCGCCATCGGCAGCGCCGTGGTCCACGTCAAGCACCTGGGCGTTCCCGGCGGCCTGCTCGACCCCCAGGGCGAACGTGGCCAGCACCTCCCCGAAGTCGCCCCGCTGCCGGGCGAGACCGTGGTCGAGAAGCGCCTGCCCAACGCCTTCGCCGGCACCGAGCTGCATGACCGCCTGCAGGACATCGGCCACCTGGACCTGGTGGTCTGCGGCTTCATGACCCATTCCAGCGTCAGCACCACCGTGCGTGCCGCCAAGGACTACGGCTACCGCTGCACCCTGGTCAGCGCCGCCTGCGCCACCCGCGACCTGCCCACGCTCGATGGCGGCGTGATCAGCGCCGACGAGATGCACCGCGTCGAAGTCATCGCCCTCGCCGATAACTTCGCCAGCGTCGTGCCCCACGCCCGCGCCCTGGCCTGAGCCTGAGCGCTACACATCTCGCGACATCCAATCGGGCGAACGACCGGAACCCCGCTGACAGGCGCCGGTCATACGCCCGATTGCCAATGAGGACGTCCGGATGAAGTTATCCGATGGTTTCGATGCCCGCCGCCTGCGTCCACGTGGGCCGGGCAGCTGGCGCTGGCGTATCGCCGCGGCCTTCGCTGCGCTGGTCGCCGGTTTTGGCATCCTGCTCGCCATGGCCGGCGCCGCCACCCTGCTCGGCCGCCCGCCGGCGCTGGGTACGTTGAATGACAGCACGGGTTCCGCCGTGACCCTGCTGGTGATCGGCCTGCTGTGCCTCTGGTTCGGCGTCGCCGGCTGGCGCATCGCCCGCCGCCGTTCGCGCCGCCGCAACGACCTGAGCCTGTCCCCCGGGCTGATGAAGAAACGCGACTGACGCCCAGGCGCTGGGTAAACTAGGCCTCCTTCGTGGAGGCCTTATGCAAGACGACGACTTTTCCCTGTTCAACGAGCAGATGCGTGGTGTGAAGCGCATCCAGCACGACCGCGCCGACACCGGCAAGCCGAAGGCCGACCGCAAGCAGGTCGCCAGCCTGCGCCAGAATGCGACCCAGATAACCGAATCGACCAAGGTGGACGGCCTCTCCGACCTGTTCGTCATCGATGTCGGCGCCGAGGACGAACTGCACTGGGCCCGCGACGGCGTCCAGGAAGGCCAAATGCGCAAGCTCAAGCTGGGCCAGATCGGCTTCGAAGGCAGCCTCGACCTGCACGGCATGAGCGTGGAAAAAGCCCGCGAAACCCTGTGGGACTTTTTCGCCGAAGCGGCGAAATTCGAAATCCGCTGCGTGCGCATTACCCACGGCAAGGCCGCACGCCTGGATGGCAAGCGCCCGCTGATCAAGAGCCACGTCAACACCTGGCTGCGCCAGCACCCGCAGGTGCTGGGCTTCACCTCCTGCCTGCCGCGCCACGGCGGCACCGGCGCAGTCTATGTGATGCTGCGCCGCACCATGCTCGAAGGCCGCGACGAGTAGTCAGCGCGGAAAACGCGGCACCCCCGCTTCCCGCTCCACGCCGGTGCCGTTCACCACGAACGACACCGCGTGGTAGAAGCCGACCAGCATCAGGCACTCGATCAACTGCTCCTCGCCGAAGTGCGAGGCCAGCCGCTGCCACAGCCCCTCCCCCACCTGCGCCGAGCGGTTCAACCCATCGGCCAGTTCCATTAGCGCCAGTTCGGCCGCGCTCCAGAGCGCCGGGTCAGGCCGCTCGCTGCAGCTGTCCGCCACCTGTTCCGCACTGAACCCTGCGCGCTCGGCGAAGAAGGCCACGTGCACGCCCCATTCGTATTCGGCCCGGCAGCGGGCGGTGGTGCGCAGGATCAACACCTCGCGTTCGCGCAGGGTGATGCTGCCGGGGTCCAGCAGGCCGCCGGCGATCAGGCGCTGCAGTACGCGGGGGTTGCGCGCCATGCTGCGGAACAGCTTGAGCGGCGGCACGTCGGGCGGCATGACCTTGTCGAAGGCGGCCTGCACGGCCGGGTCATAGGGGGCATCGAGGGGTTGGATACGCGCAGTGCTCATGGCCGGATCTCCTGTCGGGCTGTTACGCTACGCAAAACGTAGCAGCAAAGCGTTTCGCCTGCTACTAAAAAAGTAGCAAGGAATCCGATCATGCCCCTTCCCCTCCCCGGCAAACCGGTTCGCGGCTCCACCAGCGGCCGCCCGATCATGGCCCTGCTGGACCTCCTCGGCCGTCGCTGGAGCCTGCGCATCCTCTGGGAATTGCACCAGGGCCCGGCCACCTTCCGTGAGCTCCAGGCACGCTGCGAAGGCCTCTCGCCCTCCGTGCTCAATACCCGCATGGGCGAGTTGCGCCAGGCGCTGCTGGTCGACCTGGGGGATGCCGGCTATCGGCTCAGCGAGAATGGCGACGAGTTGATCCAGCGCTGCCTGCCCCTCGCCGAGTGGGCTGAAACCTGGGCCGAACGCCTGCCGCCACCCTCGGCCGAATGACGCTGCCCATGCCCGGCGACGGGCGGCGATGGCGCTCGGCAGGAGCCTCACTATCCTCTGGAAGCCCTGCTGAGGGCTTGCTGTAGGGCCGCCATCGGTCCCCCCAAATTCAACTGATGGCGGCCTTTTCTTCCCTCCCGAACGCCCCTGACAGCGCACCGATAAAAATAAATCTGGGTTATTCCGGCAAGAGGAGTATGGTGGGCGCACTGGATGCAACGTGTCATTGCGATTTCTGACCTGATGTAACGATTTCAATCTTTCATCTCCTCGGCTTCTTTCGCTTTCGCCCTCAGTCTCGACCCGGATGTCCCGGCGTCGATGCCATTACATTTCCCTGGAGATACATCATGTCCACTCGTCAATCCGGCACCGTCAAATGGTTCAACGATGAAAAAGGCTTCGGCTTCATCACCCCCCAGGAAGGCCCGGACCTCTTCGTTCACTACCGCTCCATCGAAAGCGCCGGCTTCAAATCCCTGGCTGAAGGCCAGCAGGTGAGCTACCTCGTCGCCAAAGGCCCGAAAGGCCTGCAAGCCGAGCAAGTTCAGGTGGTCTAACCCCCGCCTCGAAAGAAGCCCCGGGTTTCCGGGGCTTTTTTTTGCCTTCTCTTTTTTCAGCGCAGCGGAGCGACATGCCAGGCTATCTGATCAAGACCAGTACCTTCCGGGTGGGCGGCAGGGACTTCCACATGCAATCGCTGCTGGATGCCGAGCAGTTCCACGACCCGCTGGGCGAGGCTGCCGACCTGGGCATCACCGCCGATACCTGGGCGCTGTTCGGCCAGGTGTGGCCGGCAGGCGAAGCGCTGGCCCAGACGATGGCGACCCGCGACCTCACCGGTTTGCGCGTGCTGGAAGTCGGCGCCGGGCTCTGCCTGGCCAGCCTGGTGGGCCACCAGCGCGGCGGTGACATGACCGCCAGCGACATCCACCCGCTGATCCCCACCTTCCTCGCCGAGAACGCCCGCCTCAACGGCCTGCCACCGATGCGCTACGAAACCTGCGACTGGGGCGGCACCGAAGCGTTCGGCGAGTTCGACCTGATCATCGGCAGCGACCTGCTCTATGACCATGACAACCAGGCCGACCTGGCCGACTTCATCGACCGCCACTCCGCGAGTTCCGTGGAAGTGCTGCTGGTCGACCCGGATCGCCAGGGCCAGCAGGTCTTCCATGACGAGATGGCCGAGCTCGGCTACGGCATGGACATTAGCCACGCCGACTGCATGCTGGCCAATGGCGAGCGCTTCAAGGGCTCCTACCTGCACTTCAGCCGAGGCGCCGTCGCCGCCTGAGCCCTTGCATGGCGCATACGGATACCCGGGCGCAACGGCGCCCGCAGTACAATGGCCGCTTCACCGACGCGACCCGAAGCGTCATGGCGGGTATGATGCCCGCCTCTATCGCCACTCGATCCGGCCATAGCGTGCAAAAGCTGTCCCGAGCCCACCAACGATGGGCAAGCGGTGCGGCCCCGGAAGGGAGGCCCACGAAGGGCACGCTGATATTCCACTAGCCCCTGGAAGCCCCATGGAATCTAGCAATCAGAAACTCGAGCAACACTACACCGCGATCCTCGGCCAGCTCGGCGAGGACGTCTCCCGCGAAGGCCTGCTGGACACCCCCAAGCGTGCCGCCAAGGCCATGCAGTACCTCTGCCGCGGCTACGAGCAGACGCTGGAGGAAGTCACCAACGGTGCGCTGTTCAGCTCCGACAACAGCGAAATGGTGCTGGTGAAGGACATCGAGCTGTACTCCCTGTGCGAACACCACCTGCTGCCCTTCATCGGCAAGGCCCACGTCGCCTACCTGCCGAGCGGCAAGGTGCTGGGCCTGTCCAAGGTCGCGCGCATCGTCGACATGTTCGCCCGCCGCCTGCAGATCCAGGAAAACCTCAGCCGCCAGATCGCCGAGGCCGTGCAGCAGGTCACCGGCGCCGCCGGTGTCGCCGTGGTCATCGAAGCCCAGCACATGTGCATGATGATGCGCGGCGTGGAGAAGCAGAACTCCTCCATGGTCACCTCGGTGATGCTCGGCGAGTTCCGCCAGAACGCCGCGACCCGCAGCGAGTTCCTCAGCCTGATCCGCTGAGTCGCGCGCCCATGAAAAAACCGGCCTCGGCCGGTTTTTTCGTTTATCGGGTTTCAGGATTCAAGATGGGCTCTTCTCGCGAGTAAAAGTCCACGTGGTTTTGCTTTTTGGCCCCCTAGAAAGGGGCGCAATCAGACCTCGGAACCTGCAGCCGCCGCTCACTCCGGACGTAGGGTGTGCTGCGCGCACCTCTGACTCGCCGGAAGCACCGCGCGGAGGTGCACACGGCACACCCTACGACACGCGTTCATCCTGTAGGGCTCTCAATTCAAATCGTCACAGGCAGAGCCGATGACTCATGACCACGCCCCAAGGACGTGGTTTCCCACGTTCAAATGAATTCGCACACAAGTCCGGCGGAGCCGGGTGCAGCACTTCGTCTTGCCTGAACCAAGCGGGCTAGAAGCTGCGCCCATCCACCTTCACCACCTTCAGGGTGTCGGGGTCGACGCCCTCCAGGCAGCGCACGTTCACCGCCGCCATGGCATTACCCTGGGGATCGGCCGCCTCGCCGAAGGGCGCGCAGCCGCAGTTGGCACAGAAGTGATGGGCGATGTGCATGCGGTTGAAGCGGTAGGTGGACAGGTCCGTGTCCGGGGTCGACAGCGTCAGTTGCGCCCGTGGCACGAACCAAAGCAGGTAGCCGCGCTTGCTGCACAGCGAGCAGTTGCACTCCATCACTTCGGCGAGCGGGCTGCCATCCACCTCGAACGCGATCCGGCCGCAATGGCAGCCGCCTGTGTATTTCATGGGTCTCTCCCTGCCTGGCTCGTCGCGGGCCGATGTCGCCACGTTAGACCAGGGTCGCCCAGTGCGCCATGTCCAGGCGGAAGCCCAGCAGCGTCTCCTCGCGCCCACGGAACTCGCGGGGGAAGCGCTGCCCCAGGGGCTGCAGGCCGATGCCGGTCATCACCCGCGCCGAGGCCGGGTTGTGCGCCAGGCAGTAACCCTCCACCCAGGCCAGGCCGAGCACCTCGAAGGCGTGGGCCAGCACCAGGCGTGCGGCCTCCTGCATGTAGCCCTGGCCCCAGTAAGGCTTGCCGATCCAGTAGGCCAGCTCGCCGGATTCGGCGCCAGCTCGCAGCCCCATCAGGCTGATGCAGCCGAGCAGCGCATCGTCTTCGCGCCGGACGATGGCCCAGGTGATGCGCGGGCGCTGCGGGTAGCCAGGCTCCAGGCTGGCGATCCAGCCCTGGGCCAGTTCCAGGGGATAGGGATGGGGAATGGTCGCGGTGGTCGCCGCGATGGCCGGGTCACCGGCCAGGCGCTGGACCTCGGGCGCGTCGTCGGCCCTGAAGGGGCGCAGCCCGACGCGCGGGCCATTGAGCGATGGCGTCGTCATCTGCGGGCCTCCCTGCCTCGTGGTGTGTCGTCAGCCCAGCATGCCCACGTGTTTCGGGTGGCTGGCCACGCGGTCCATCCAGGCCAGTACGGCCGGGAAGCGCGAGAGGTCGAAACCGCCCTCTTCCGCCACATGGGTGTAGGCATAGAGGGCGATGTCGGCGATGGAGTACTGCTCGCCCACCAGGTACGGCGTGCGCGAGAGCTGCTGTTCCATCACCTTGAGCGCCTTGTAGCCCCGCACCAGGCAGGTGCGGTATTCCTCTTCGCGCTCGGCGGGCATGCCCTGGTAGAGCTTGATGAAGCGCGCCACCGCCACATAGGGCTCGTGGCTGTACTGCTCGAAGAACTGCCACTGCAGCACCTGGGTGCGCAGGCGCGGCTCGCTGGGCAGCAGGTCGCTGCCCTCGGCGAGGAAGTTGAGGATGGCGTTGGACTCCCAGAGCGTGGTGCCGTCTTCCAGTTCCAGCACCGGGATCTTGCCGTTGGGGTTCAGCGCCAGGAAGGCCTCGCTCTGGGTCTCGCCCTTGAGGATGTCCACCGGCACCCACTGGTAGGGCTTGCCGAGCAGGGTGAGGATCAGTTTGACCTTGTAGCAATTGCCGGAGATGTAATCGCCGTGAACCTTGTACATGTCGTACTCCTCGATCAGGCGGCCTCGGCGGCCAGTGCGTGACGGATGACCCCGGCGAGGCGCTGCAGGCCTTCGCCCAGGCGCTCGGGTGCCACATGGCTGAAGTTAAGACGCAGATAGCCGGGATGCTGGTCCGGGTCGATGAAGAAAGGCTCGCCCGGCATGAAAGCGACGTTCTGCTCCAGCGCCGGCTTGAGCAGAGTACGGGTGTCCAGCGGCTGCTTCAGCGCCAGCCAGAAGAACAGGCCGCCCTGGGGAATCTGCCAGGTGGCGAGGTCGGCGAAATGCTCTTCCAGCGCCGCCTGCATGGCGTCGCGGCGCTGGCGGTAGAAGTCGCGCAGTTCGGCCAGGTGCTCGCGGTACTGCTCGGTGCCCAGCCATTGCAGGGCCTGCCACTGGCCGATGCGGTTGGTGTGCAGGTCGGCGGACTGCTTCAGGCGCAGCAGGTAGGGGAACAGGTCCGGGCTGGCGATCAGGAAGCCCACGCGCAGGCCCGGCAGCAGGGTCTTGGACACCGTGCCGGTGTAGATCCAGCTGGCCTTCTTCAGGCGGCTGACGATAGGGGTAGCGGTGCCTTCGTCGAACACCAGCTCACGGTAGGGCTCGTCTTCGATCAGGGTCACGCCGAACTCGTCCAGCAGCGCCGCCACGGCATCGCGCTTGGCTTCGCTGTAGCGCACGGCCGAGGGGTTCTGGAAGGTCGGGATCAGGTAGGCGAAGGCCAGCTTGTGCTGCTCCAGGCGCTGGCGCAGGGAGGCCAGCTCGGGGCCGTCGGCTTCCTGGGCCACGGCGATGCAATCGGCGCCGAACAGCTGGAAGGCCTGCAGGGCGGCCAGGTAGGTCGGCGCCTCCAGCAGCACTTCGGTGCCCGGGTCGATGAACAGCTTGGACGCCAGGTCCAGGGTCTGCTGGGAGCCGCTGACGATCAGCACCTGGCTGGCGTCGCACTGCACGCCCAGCTTCTGCGCCTCAGCGGCGATGGCCTCGCGCAGCGCCGGCTCGCCTTCGCTCATACCGTACTGGCCCATGCTCACCGGCATGTCCGCCCACTCCACCTTCGGCAGCATCGGTTCGGCCGGCAGGCCACCGGCGAAGGACATCACCTCCGGGCGCTGCGCCGCAGCAAGGATTTCACGGATCAAGGAGCTTTTCAGGCGGGCGATGCGTTCGGAGAAGGCCATGGGTTGTCACCGGGTGCGAAGGCGGGAAAATTGAGTCAAACTGCTTGACCGAAATTACGATGCCCGGGATGGATACGTCAATATGCTTGACCTTAAAAACCCAGCCGTCCAGCACGCCGCCATGGAAGCCTTCTTCTTCGGCTACCAGGCCTTCACCAGCAAGCCCGACGAAATGCTCGCCCGTCGCGGCCTGTCGCGGGTGCACCACCGCATCCTGTTCTTCATCGCCAAGTACCCGGGGCTCAGCGTCAAGGAGATGCTCGGCTACCTGGGCGTCAGCAAGCAGGCGTTGAACACGCCCCTGCGCCAATTGATGGAGATGGACCTGGTGCAGAGCACCGCCGCCGACGACGACAAGCGCAAGCGCCAGCTGGGCCTGACCGCCGACGGTTCGAAACTGGAGAAGAGCCTGCGCCGCGAGCAGGCGCGCCTGCTGGAACGCGCCTTCAGCGAGGCCGGGGCGGACGCCGTGGATGGCTGGCTGAAGGTCAACCAGGCATTGTCCAGCGCGCGCCCGGGCGAGAGCGAAGAAGCCGCCTGACTCAGGCCTGCCCGGCCATGTCCCTGGCGCCGCGGAAGAACACCAGCGCCATGGCGATGGACGAGCCCAGCAGCGGCAGCAGGGCGATCATCATCAGCAGCACGGTCGCCATCATCACCCCGCCCACCAGCAGCAGCCAGGCCATGACCCGGAACACCGGGTAGACGTTCTGCACCTTGAGCAGGCGTACCGCCAGCCACACGGTAACCGCGCCGTAGCCGACCATCAGCCCCAGATACAGCCCCATTTCCCAGCCCAGCCGGGCCAGCGACTGGTCGCTCACCAGCATCAGCATCACCTGGGTCAGCATCCCCGCCAGGATCACCAGCCAGGTAGGCCAGCCCAGCCCGGTGGCGGCGAAGCGCGCCTCGGCGAAGCCCTTCAGGCGCAGGCTCAGGTAGCTGCCCAGCAGCATCACCGCCAGACCCAGCCATTCGGCGACCAGCGAGGCGCCCTGGAGGCCGATGAAGTCCCCAGGAAGATGAACACCAGCACCACCACCGAGCTCAGCGCAGAGATCAGGCACAGCCAGCCCAGCAGGTTGAGCAACCCCGGGCTCCAGTCAGGCAGTTCGCGCGGCGCCTGGGCGTCGACCAGGTCAGTCTGGGGCGCTGCGTAGGGGTTTTCGTCCATGTAGCGGGGCTCCTGGGGAAACTCGAAACCGGAACAGTACTGGCTGTATCCACGCTCGTCACGCGACTGTATCGCTTTTTGCGCGCTTCGCTGTACGGGGCGCGGCAACGCGCCACGCCGTAGGCTTCCAGCATTCCAAAAAGAGTGCCCCGCCATGAGCCTGGAACTGCTGCTCGCCTTCGCCCTGTTCGCCTTCGTTACCTCGATCACACCGGGCCCCAACAACATGATGCTGCTCGCCTCCGGGGTGAACTTCGGCGTGCGCCGCAGCCTGCCGCACATGCTCGGCATCAGCCTGGGCTTCATGGTCCTGGTGATCGCGGTCGGCCTCGGCCTGCACCAGGTCTTCGAGCAGGTGCCGGTGCTCTACACCACCCTGCGCTACCTGGGCGCGGCCTACCTCCTCTACCTGGCGTGGAAGATCGCCGGCTCCGGTGCCCCCGACAGCCGTGACAGCGGCGCGCGGCCCTTCACCTTCCTCCAGGCGGCGGCCTTCCAGTGGGTCAACCCCAAGGCCTGGGTCATGGCGATCGGCGCCATCACCACCTATACCCCCCAGGAGAACTTCGTCACCAACGCCCTGCTGATCGCCGCGCTGTTCGCTCTGATCAACTGCCCCAGCGTCGGGCTCTGGACCGTGGCCGGCAGCCTGCTGCGCCGCTGGCTGTCCTCGCCACGGGTGCTGCGTGCCTTCAATATCGGCATGGCCCTGCTGCTGGTGGCCTCGCTCTATCCGATCCTCGTCGACTTCAAGGGAACCGTCTGATGACCCAGGCTTCCGACTCCAGCGCCGCCCTGCCCCGCCTGCGCCCGCTGGCCGACTCCTCGCCCTCGGCGGTGGTGGCGGGCTTCATCGCCATGCTCACCGGCTACACCAGTTCCCTGGTGCTGATGTTCCAGGCAGGCCAGGCCGCCGGGCTCAGCGCCGGGCAGATTTCCTCGTGGATCTGGGCCCTGTCCATCGGCATGGCGGCCTGCAGCATCGGTTTGTCGCTGCGCTACCGCACGCCCATCACCGTGGCCTGGTCGACCCCCGGCGCGGCACTGCTGATCACCAGCCTGCCGGGCGTCTCCTACAACGAGGCCATCGGCGCCTTCATCGTCTGCGCCGTGCTGCTCACCCTGGTCGGCCTCACCGGCGGCTTCGAGCGCCTGATGCGCCGCCTGCCCGGCTCCCTGGCCGCCGCACTGCTGGCGGGCATCCTGTTCAAGATCGGCAGCGAAATCTTCGTCGCCGCGCAGCACCGCACCGCGCTGGTACTGGCGATGTTCTTCAGCTACCTGCTGCTCAAGCGCCTGCAGCCGCGCTACGCGGTACTGGTGGCGCTGCTGGTGGGGTGCGCCATGTCGGCGGCGCTGGGGCTGCTGGACTTCAGCGGCTTCGACTTCGCCCTGGCGCAGCCGGTATGGACCACGCCGAGCTTCTCCTTCACCGCCATCATCAGCATCGGCATCCCGCTGTTCATCGTCGCCATGGCCTCGCAGAACATCCCCGGCATCGCCGTGCTGCGCGCCGACGGCTACCAGGTACCGGCCTCGCCGCTGATCTCGGTCACCGGCTTCGCCTCGCTGCTGCTGGCGCCCTTCGGCTCCCACGGCATCAACCTGGCGGCCATCAGCGCCGCCATCTGCACCGGCCCCCACGCCCACGAGGACCGCAACAAGCGCTACACCGCCGCAGTCTGGTGCGGCATCTTCTACGGCATCGCCGGCACCTTCGCCGCCACCCTCGCCGCGCTGTTCGCCGCCTTCCCCAAGGAGCTGGTGCTCTCGGTGGCCGCCCTGGCGCTGTTCGGCTCCATCAGCAACGGCCTGACCGTGGCGATGAACGAACCCAAAGAACGCGAAGCGGCGCTGATCACCTTCATGGTCACCGCCTCGGGCATGAGCCTGCTGTCCATCGGCTCGGCCTTCTGGGGCCTGGTGGCCGGGGTGCTGACCCTGGTGATCCTCAACTGGAATACAGGCAAGAACTGAAGCACGGGCGGCCTGGCATCGGTGCAACGACCTGCACCGCGGGTTTGTAGGGGCGACTTCAGTCGCCAAGCGGCGCGCAGCGCCGCATCTCCGTGCGAATTCATTCGCGATGCGTTGCCACCGGCCAATTACGGACGATGAGCCCACGTAGGGTGGAGCACACTCCATCGGTCCACCAATCGAGGCCATGCCGAACACCGCTGGTGGATGAAAAGAGCGTCATCCACCCTACCCGCTCCCTCGAACGCGTAGCCCGGGCTTCAGCCCGGGACACTGGCACGTGCCTTCAGGCCTCCGACGTCAGCTCGCGTCCGTGCACGCGGTTGACCCACCAGCCGAAGGCGGCGGCGGTGAAGAACATGATGATGCTGTAGATGGCCGCCGGAATGGCCATGGTCGGGTTGTTCAGCAGCATCGGGCTCAGCGCCAGGGCGATGGCCAGGGTGCCGTTGTGGATGCCGATCTCCATGCCGATGGCCACCGCCTGGCGCTGGCTGAGGCGGCACAGGCGCGGCACGAAGTAGCCCACCGCCAGGCTGATGAGGTTGAACGCCAGCGCCGCCAGGCCCACCACCGGGGCGTAGTCGACGAAGGTGCGCCAGTCCTTGGCCACCGCCAGCACGATGATCAGCAGCAGGAACAGCGCCGAGATGATCTTCACCGGCGTTTCCATGCGCGCGGCGAACCCGGGGAAGCGGCTGCGCAGGAACATGCCGATGGCCACCGGGCCGAGAACGATGGCGAACACCTGCACCACCTTGGCGAATTGCAGGGGGATGGCCTGGTCGCCAGTCATGAAGTGGGCCAGGGACAGGTTGACGATAAAGGGCATGGTGAGGATGGCGATCACCGAGTTCACCGCCGTCAGGGTGATGTTCAGCGCCACGTCGCCGTGGGCCAGGTGGCTATAGAGGTTGGCCGAGGTGCCGCCGGGGGATGCTGCCAGCAGCATCATGCCCACCGCCAGTGCTGCTTCCAGCTGGAAGCCCTTGGCGAGCAGGAAGCAGGCCAGCGGCAGCAGGAGGATCTGGCAACCGAGGCCGATCAGCACCGGTTTGGGGAATTTCACCACCCGGGCGAAGTCCGCCAGAGTCAGGGACAGCCCGAGGCCGAGCATGATGATGCCCAGTGCCAGGGGCAGGAAGACGGTTACCAGGGGGCTTGCGGTCATGTTGTTCTCCTTGTCGGACCTTGGCGGATTCTGCGCACGCGACGCGTGGCTGGATAGTGGCCTCGCAGGCCAGCCCCGGCCCGACCTGTAACAGAATGCAAAAAGGCGCCCGAAGGCGCCTCTGCATGACCGCGCAACGGGTCAGATGGCGGTGGCACCACCGTCCACGGCCAGGGAATGGCCGGTGGTGAAGCCCGCGGCGTCGCTGCACAGGTAGAGCACCGCGCCGGCGATCTCCTCGACCTTGCCGATGCGCCCCACCGGGTGCATGGCGGCGGCGAACTCGCCCTTCTTCGGGTCGGCCTCGTAGGCGCGACGGAACATGTCGGTGTCGATCACCGCCGGGCACACCGCGTTGACGCGGATCTTCTTCTTCGCGTACTCGACGGCCGCCGATTTGGTCAGGCCGATCACCGCGTGCTTGGAGGCGGCGTAGATGCTCATCTTCGGCGCGGCGCCAAGGCCAGCAACGGAGGCGGTGTTGACGATGGCGCCGGCGCTGCCCTGGGCCAGCATCTGCGGGATCTGGTACTTCATGCACAGCCAGACGCCCTTGACGTTGACGCCCATGATGGCGTCGAACTCGGCCTCGGAACCCTCGGCCAGCTTGCCCTTCTCGATCTCGATGCCGGCGTTGTTGAAGGCGTAGTCGAGGCGGCCATAGGCGGCGACGGTGCCTTCTACCAGGGCCTTCACCTCGGCATCGACGGTGACGTTGCAGCGGATGAAGGTGGCGTCGCCACCGGCATCGCGGATCAGTTGCACAGTGCCTTCGCCACCGGCGGCGTCGACATCGGACACCACCACCTTCAGGCCTTCGGCGGCGAATGCCTGGGCGGTCGCGCGGCCGATACCATTGGCGGCGCCAGTCACCAGGGCGACCTGGCCAGAGAAAGTCATGCTCATCTATGCAACCTCGGTTGGAATGGGGGAACCGGGCTGGAGTCTAGTCACTGGAGGGGGCTCGGCGTCAGCATCATCAGGTCCGTGGTGGGTGCTGCATCCAATCTGCTGATGAAGCACCCCCGCAATGATCATTGCCATTCATGGCCGGACATTCCTTGCCGCGACTAAGCTTGCCCTCCACCGCCGTGCAGACTAAACCGGTGGTTTCCCTATTCGGAGTGCCCTGCCATGTCCCAGCTAAACCGCCAGTTCCTGCTCGCCAAGCGTCCGGTCGGCGCAGCCACCCGCGACACCTTCTCCTATGTCGAGAAGCCGGTGGCCGAGCCCGGGCCGAACCAGATAGTCGTGGAGAACCTCTACCTGTCCCTCGACCCGGCCATGCGCGGCTGGATGAACGACGCCAAGTCCTACATCCCGCCGGTGGGCCTGGGCGAAGTGATGCGCGCCCTGGGCGTGGGCAAGGTGATCGCCTCCAACCACCCGGACTTCGCAGTGGGCGACCACGTCAACGGCGCCCTGGGCGTGCAGGACTACTTCGTCGGCGAGCCCCGCGGCTTCTACAAGGTCGACCCGAGCCGCGCACCGCTGCCGCTCTACCTCTCCGCCCTGGGCATGACCGGCATGACCGCCTACTTCGCCCTGCTCGACGTCGGTGCGCCCAAGGCCGGTGACACCGTGGTGCTCTCCGGCGCCGCCGGCGCGGTCGGCAGCATCGCCGGGCAGATCGCCAAGATCAAAGGCTGCCGCGTGGTCGGCATCGCCGGTGGCGCCGACAAGTGCCGCTTCCTGATCGACGAACTCGGCTTCGACGCCGCCATCGACTACAAGAACGAAGACGTCGCCGCCGGCCTCAAGCGCGAGTGCCCGAAAGGCGTGGACGTGTACTTCGACAACGTCGGCGGCGACATCCTCGACGCCGTGCTCACCCGCCTGGCCCCGCGCGCGCGCATCGTCATCTGCGGCGCCATCAGCCAGTACAACAACAAGGAAGCGGTGAAGGGCCCGGCCAACTACCTGTCGCTGCTGGTCAACCGCGCGCGCATGGAAGGCTTCGTGGTCATGGACCACGCCGCCAACTTCGCCAGCGCCGCCCAGGAAATGGGCGGCTGGATGGCCGCCGGCAAGCTGAAGAGCAAGGAAGACATCGTCGAAGGCCTGGAAACCTTCCCGGAAACCCTCGGCAAGCTGTTCAGCGGCGAGAACTTCGGCAAGCTGGTGCTGAAGGTCAAGTAACCCTTCCGCATCATAAAAAATGGCCCGGGCTGCAGTGCAGTCCGGGCCATTTTCGTTTGGGGCTCATGTAGGTCGGGTGCAACCCGACAAACCATCGCGCGACACCACACGGGGCGCGCCGATCGAGCCTCAGGCCAGCTCGGCAACCACGGCGGCCAGGGCCTTGGCCGGGTCGGCGGCCTGGCTGATGGGGCGGCCGATCACCAGGTAGTCGGAGCCGGCGTCCAGGGCCTGGCGCGGGGTGAGGATGCGGCGCTGGTCGTCCTGGGCGCTGCCCGCCGGGCGGATGCCGGGGGTGACCAGTTGCAGGCTCGGGTGCGCCGCCTTCAGTGCGGTGGCTTCCTGGGCCGAGCACACCAGGCCGTCCATGCCGGCCTTCTGCGCCAGGGCGGCCAGGCGCAGCACCTGCTCCTGGGGCTCGATGTCCAGGCCGATGCCGGCCAGGTCCTCGCGCTCCATGCTGGTGAGCACGGTCACGCCGATCAGCAGCGGCTTGGGCCCGTTGAACTGTTCCAGGGTCTCGCGGCAGGCCGCCATCATGCGCAGGCCGCCGGAGCAGTGCACGTTGACCATCCACACGCCCATCTCCGCCGCCGCTTTCACCGCCATCGCGGTGGTGTTGGGGATGTCGTGGAATTTCAGGTCGAGGAACACCTCGAAGCCGCGCTCACGCAGGGTGGCGACGATGTCCGATGCGCAGCTGGTGAACAGCTCCTTGCCCACTTTCACCCGGCACAGCTTTGGGTCCAGCTGGTCGGCCAGCTTCAGCGCGGCTTCGCGGGTGGGGAAATCGAGGGCGACGATGATGGGCGTCTGGCAGGCGGACATGGGCGGGCTCTCTGGCAAGTCGAAAACGGCGCGCATTGTAGCGGAAGCCCGCGCCCGCCGCTGCCCCGGTGATCGCCTGCGCTCACGCCAGGTGGTCGAGGGCGAAGGCGGTCATGAAGCCGGCCAGGGTGATCAGCCCGGTCCAGGCGTGGGTGCTTTCGAAGGCCTCGGGGATCAGCGTATCCACCAGCATGCACAGCACCGCACCGGCGGAGAACGCCAGGGCGAAGCCCAGCCAGGCCGATGGCAGGTCGCTCATCAGCCCCGGGCCGGCCATGGCCGCCAGCCCCGAGAGCAGCACGATGACACCCCACAGGCCGAACACGAACAGGCCGCTGCGCTTCTCCTCGCGCAGCCCGGCGGCGCTGGCCAGGCCCTCCGGCAGGTTGGAGAGGAAGATCGCCACCAGCATCAGCAGGCTCACCTGCCCGCCATCCAGCAGCCCCAGGCCGAGCCCCAGGGACTCGGGAATGCCATCGAGGAAGGCACCCACGGCGATCAGCAGCGCCACCATGGAGCCCACGCCGCCGCTGCGCTGGCGATGATGCGCCTCCCAGCGGTCCAGCAACTGGCTGGCGAGGACGAACAGCGCGCCACCGGCGAGCATGCCCGCCAGGGTCGGCCCCAGCCCGCCGAGGCGCTCGGCCTCGGGAATCTGCCCGAAGCACAGCGCGGCGATCAGCACCCCGCTGCCATAGGCCATCACCGAGGCGGTGACCGCCTTGGGCAGGGACACCCAGAAGCCGATGGCGGCACCGAGCAACAGGCTGCTGGCGGCCAGCCAGCCCCAGAAACCGGCGAGCAGGGTGGTGGAAATCTGCATGACAACTCCTGTGGGGGAAGCGCATCCAAGCGCGGCGCGACATAAGTAACCCATCCAGCCCGGGAAAGCAGCCATGGCCCTTCCCCGGGTCGCGAGCGCCCTTTCCGAGATGAACGCCGCGCCTTTGTATCGAGTCCGATACAAAGCCGACACGCTGGCGACACCGCCATGGGCGAGCCTCTCGCCGCGATGGCCGGCAGCAGGACGGCGGAGTAGCATGCGCCCGATGGATGCCGACGGCCCGCCGCTCGACGCCCCACCGCCAGACGCGAAGCACAGTGGTCCACCGGCCCGGTGAACCCGCCAGATGGCAAGAACACCCATGCACAACCAAACCCCCACCCCCGCCGACAACCGCCGCTGGAACACCCGCGCCCTGCTGGTGGACGACGACGTGCCGATCCGCGACCTGCTCTGCGACTACCTCGCCCGCTTCAATATCGAGGCCGTGGGCGTCGACGATGGCGAGGCGATGCGCGAGGCACTGGCCAGCGCCCCCTTCGACGTGGTGGTGCTGGACCTGATGCTGCCCGGCGAAGACGGCCTCTCCCTGTGCCGCTGGCTACGCGGCGAGTCCGATATCCCGATCCTCATGCTCACCGCCCGCTGCGAACCCACCGACCGCATCATCGGCCTGGAACTGGGCGCCGACGACTACATGGCCAAGCCCTTCGAGCCCCGTGAGCTGGTGGCGCGCATCCAGACCATCCTGCGCCGCGTGCGCGACGACCGCGAAGGCCTGCGGGCCGACCAGCGCGCCAGCATCCGCTTCGACGCCTGGCGCCTGAACGGCGTGCTGCGCCAGCTGCAATCCCCCGAAGGCCTGGTGGTGCCGCTGTCCAACGCCGAATTCCGCCTGCTCTGGGTGTTCCTCGAACGCCCGCGGCGGGTGCTCAGCCGCGAGCAGTTGCTGGACGCCGCCCGGGGCCGCTCCATCGAAGCCTTCGACCGCAGCATCGACCTGCTCGTATCGCGCCTGCGGCAGAAGCTCGGCGATGACCCCAAATCCCCACGCCTGATCAAGACTGTACGCGGCGAGGGCTACCTGTTCGACGCGAGGGAGATTGGCTGATGCGCCAGGCCGACACGCTGTTCGCACGCCTGTTCGGCATCTTCCTGGCCGCCATCGTCCTCGCCCACCTGCTGGCCTTCCTCTGGTTCCAGCAGTACGGCAACCCGCCGCCGCAGCCCCAGCCCGGCCCGCCCCATGCCACCAATGGCCCGCGCCCCGGCCAGCCGCCGCCCCCGCGCCCGCTGTTCGGTGGCCCCCTGGTGCCGCTGACCTTCCAGCTGCTGACCCTGATCGTCGCCGCCTGGTACGGCGCCCGCGTCCTGTCGCGGCCCATCCAGCGCCTGGCCAGCGCCGCCGACCGCCTCAGCGAAAACCTCCAGGCCCCGCCCCTGGATGAACGCGGCCCGCGCGAGGTGCGTCAGGCCGCCCATGCCTTCAACCTGATGCAGCAGCGCATCCGCGAGCAGGTGGCCCAGCGCAGCCGCATGCTTGCCGCCGTCTCCCACGACCTGCGCACCCCCATCGCCCGGGTCAAGCTGCGCGTGGAGCAGGTGCCCGACGCCCAGCTGCGCAGCCGCATGGACCAGGACCTGGGGGAAATGGTCGCCATGCTCGACGCCACCCTCAGCTACCTGCACCAGCAGCGCGCCGACGAAGCGCTGCAGCTGTTCGATCTCCAGGCCCTGGTGGAATCCATGGCCGAGGACGCCCAGGACCGTGGCGCCGATGTGCGTGCCGAAGGCCAGTGCGCGCCGCTGCGGGCCCAACCCATGGCGCTGCGTTCCTGTGTCAGCAACCTGGTGGAGAACGCCCTGCGTTACGCCGGCCATGCGCGGGTCCGCCTCGAAGACGGCCCCACCGAGGTGCGCATCCATGTCAGCGACCGCGGCCCCGGCATCGCCCCCGAGCAACGCGAAGCGGTGTTCGAACCCTTCTTCCGCCTCGAAGGCTCGCGCAACCGCAGCTCCGGCGGTGTCGGCCTGGGCCTGACCATCGCCCGCGAAGCCGCCCGCCGCCAGGGCGGCGATCTCGTGCTGGGCGACAACCCCGGCGGCGGCCTGCTGGCCACCCTCACCATCCCCCGCGCCTGAGCCCGTCTCCACGCTGATACAAAGCGCATAAACCCCCGACACGCTTGCGCCTGAACCTGCGAGAACCGGAGAACCCACTCCGGCCTTGCCATCACGCACAGGAGTGACTCCCATGATCAGTGGCGTCAGTGGTTACTCGGGCTACAGCAGCTACAGCAGCTACAGCTCGGCGCTCTCCTCGAAAAGCACCGCCAGCAGCAACAGCAGTGGCGGCTGCGCTTCGGGGCAATCGAAACTGCAGGAAAAGCTGTTCAGCCTGCTGGACAGCAACGGCGACGGCAGCGTCGCCAAGGACGAACTGAGCACCGCGCTGGCCAACGCCAAGGAAAGCGACAGCGGCATCACCATCGATATCGACGAGTTGTTCGCCCAGCTGGATGCCAACAGCGACGGCTCCATCGACCTCGACGAAACCGCCGCCCTCACCCCGCCCCCATCGCCCCCTCGCGGCGGCCCCAACCCCGAGGACCTGTTCGCCGAACTGGATGCCGACGGCAATGGCGCCATCGACCAGAGCGAGCTGACCAGCGCCCTGGGCGACGACAGCGGCATCGACAGCAGCGAGCTGTTCGCCAGCCTCGATGCCAACGGTGACGGCAGCCTCAGCGTCGACGAAACCGCTGCCCTGGCCCCCCCGCCTCCCCCGCCGCCGGGCGGTGGCTTCGGTGGCGACAGCGACGAGCTGTTCAGCTCCCTGGATGCCGATGGCAACGGCAGCATCAGCCAGGACGAGTTAAGCAGCCTGTTCGGCCAGAGCGGCAGCCAAAGCGACACCAGCAGCACCAGCGCCAGCAGCGATGATGTCTACGCGCGCCTGGCCGCCGCCCTGCTCAAGCAGTACGAAAGCAGCGCCGGCACCTACGAGGCCCGCGTCGGCAGCCAGCTCAGCATCGCCGCCTGAGCACGTCCCGCGAAAAGAAAACCGGCCGCTGCGTGAGTGCGCAGCGGCCGGTTTTTTGTTTCGGCGATCAGCCCGATGGTGGGTTCAAATCGATGGGTTTCGCTGCGCTCTACGCCATCCTACGGGGCGGTATTCCATCCATGAAAAAGGGCCGGCGCCTGGTGGCGGCCGGCCCTCTGGGAATACCGAGGGAGGGTTATTCCTCGATCGGCATCGGGGTTTCTTCGTCCGGGAAGGCCGGCTGCTCGCCGCCCATGGCGCCGCCCAGGCCACCGGCGCTGGCCATGACCAAGCCGGCGAATTCCTCGACCGTCATCTTCTTGCCGTTGAAGTCCACCTGGCCGTCGGCGTAGTGCAGGCGGGCGCGGATGTCGTTGCCTTCCAGGGCCACGAGCTGGGTGGACAGCAGCATGCCGCTGGCCATCTCGGTGGTCATGGAGGCCTGCTGGGCGATGGCTTCCTGGTCGTCCTGGCCCTGAAGCACGGCCTGCACGCTGACCAGATCGCTGATCATCGGTTTGGACAGGCTCAGGTCCAGGTCGAGGCTGGTGATGGCTTCACGGGCGATCTGGTCCGGCGGCAGGTCGAAGGACGCCGGCTTGGCCAGTTGCATGGCCAGGCTGAAGCGGCTCTCGCCATTGGCGGTCTTCAGGCTCAGGCGCTCGAGGGCGAACTGCGGCTTGCCTTCCAGCAGCTTGATGAGGTCGGCCTTGGCCTGCTCCTGCTGGGCTTCGGTCAGGTCCTCGAGGGTCGACTCGCCGGCCTGGCCAACCTGGCCGACCTGCTGGTACAGCGCGCCGTAGAAGTCCGCCAGGGACTTCAGCGCCACCGAGTCGAGGCTCTTCATGGTCCAGACCATCTGCGCGCTGCCGATGGGCTTGTCGGCGTAGCTGATGCTGCCGGCGTCCAGGGTCAGGCTGCCTTCGATGTTGCTGCCGTTCTCGCGGGTGTCCTGGCGCTGGGCCAGGTCGGTGAGCCGCACGCCCGGGTTTTCACCGACGATGACATTGGCGGTCTTCAGGGTGAAATCGCTTTTGCCCACGTACAGGCCGCTGGCGGCGCGGCTCTGGTCGCTGGCCAGGGACAGGCCCTGGAACAGCACGTGCACCGGCTCGCCCTGCTCGGAAACGGCGTCGACCTTGAGGCTGTCCATGGTGCCGATGGCGGCGACGCGGTTGCCGCCGGCATCGCTGCGCACTTCCAGGTTCAGGCCAGAGAAGCTCAGGTGGGACTCGTCCTCCATCTGCATGTCCAGGGGCAGCAGGGTCAGGCTGCCGCTCATGGAGCGGTCGTAGCCGATGCTCACGTCACCGACCAGGGGCGAGGCGCCCTTGCTGGCGGCGAACCACTTCTCGACGCTGGGGCTGGATTCCAGGGCGTAGTTGCTGGCGGCCATCACCGGCGCCAGCTTGAAGGCCTTGAGGCGCGACAGCGGGAAGGGGCCGTGCTCGATCTTGTCGACGAACAACAGCTCCGCGCCCTCGCCTTCCCCACCGACGTGCACGCGGTAATGCGCGGTGCTGGTGAACACGCCCTGCTCGAGGGAGACCAGTTCCAGGGTGGCGGAGGTGCCGAAGGCCGGCGCGGACTGCTTCAGTTGCGCGTTGGCTTCCTTGATGGAGGTGTCCAGCACGGCGGGCAGCTGGGTGCCGGTGTACCAGGCACCGGCGCCGGAAACGGCGGCGATGGCGACGACTGCGCCCAGGGCGATCTTTGCGGTTTTGCTCATGGTTCGACTCGCGGAATATCCGTGTGAATTGTTGCTTCCCTGCATCCGCAAGCGGAGCCGATGCAAAGCGGCGCGGAAAAATGCGGCGAAAAGGCTATCACCGTGCCACTGCGCTTCCAAGCCAGCAGAGCCCCCAGATTGCGGTTCTGCTGGCCAGTCGTGGTTTAGCTGGGGTCCGGCTCCCGGGGCTTGTCGGTCGACTCGGGCAGGGGCCGGCCGATCCAGTCGGAAATCAGGCTGTAGGCCACCGCCAGCAGGGTCGGGCCGAGGAACAGCCCCATGAAGCCGAAGGCGAGGATGCCGCCGAACACGCCGAGCAACACCACCACCAGCGGCAGGTTGCCGCCCCGGCTGATGAGGTAGGGCTTCAGCACGTTGTCCACGCCGCTGATGATGAAGAAGCCCCAGATCGCCAGGAACACGCCGTAGCCGTACTCGCCATGCCAGAACAGCCAGGCGGTGGCGGGTACCCACACCAGCGGCGGGCCCATGGGGATCAGGCTCAGGGCGAAGGTGACCAGGCCCAGCACCAGCGCCCCCGGCACACCGGCGATCCAGAAGCCGATCAGCGCCAGCAGGCCCTGGGCGGCGGCGGTGCCGATCACGCCGTTGACCACCCGCTGCACGGTGCCGGCCACCAGCTCCAGGTAGTGCGGGGCGCGGTCGCCGATCAGGCGTTCCAGGGCGCGCTCGGCGAACAGCGCCATGCGCGGGCCGTCGCGGTAGAAGAAGAACACCAGCACCAGGCTCAGGGCCAGCTCCAGCATGCCGCCGCCGAGCTGGGCGCTGCGCGCCAGGATCCAGTTGCCGGCCTGGCCCATGTAGGGCTTGAGGCTGGTGAAGAAGGCCGCGCCCTGGGCGTCCACACGTTGCCACAGGGCTACCAGGCGGTCGCCCACCAGGGGCATCTCGGCCAGCCATTCCGGCGGCTGCGGCAAGCCCTCCACCTGGACGTTCTTCACCAGTTCGTTGGCATCGCGGATGTGGTCGGCAAGGTTGAAGCCCATCCACACCAGGGGCACCGCCACCAGCAGCATCCAGCCGGCGGTGAGCACGGCGGCGGCCAGGGACACGCGCCCGTCCAGCCCGCGGGTGAGCAGGCGCATCAGCGGCCAGCTGGCGAAGGCCAGCACGGCGGCCCAGAACAACGCCGACCAGAACGGCGCCAGCACCCAGATACAGGCCCCCAGCAAGGCGAGCAGGAGTATCTGCACCAACAGGCGATCGTTATTCAGCATGAACAAAACACTCCGTGGAAAAACGCAAACGTGGCGCCATCGGGCGCCACGTCAAGCAAGCATGGACGCTGTGCCTCAGCGCAGCCACTCCAGGTGCAGGCCGTCGTTGGCCGCATCACCCAGCTCCAGGCGCGCGGCGCGCACGCCCTGCTCCACCAGGGCCTGGCGCCAGGCTTCGGCGCCCTCGCCGGAGAGGCTCGCGCGCAGGGTGCTGTCGAGGTTGAGGCTGCGTGCCAGCAGCGTCGCCCAAGCGGGGGTCGGCGCTGCCGGCAGGCCGGTCAGGTGCAGCTCGCCGCTGGTCTTCAGCTCGCGCATCAGGGTGGCGGGTGTGGGCAGGATTTCGCCCAGCGGTGTGGCGGCGTCCAGTTGCTCGGCATGCAGGTAGGCGCGGCGGTTGCCCCGGGTGATGGCGTAGAGCGCCAGCAGGCTGTCCTGCTGCGGCTCGGCCAGGCGCACCAGCAGGTAGGCCTGCTGTTCGTCCGGGCCGTAGAGGCGCGCGTTGCCGAACACCGAGTTGGCCCACAGGCTGCTGGAGCCGCAATCACGGCCCTGGCACCAGTAGAGCGGCACCGCGCCCTTGTCGAGCAGGGCGGTGCGCGCGCCGTCGAAGGCCTCGCCCGAGCTGTGGCCGCTGGGCAACAAGTAGGTGACCGACGTCTGCCGGCCCTGGGCGTCGACCTTCTGTTCGAAGCGCAGCTGGTTGCTGATGCGCCGGATCGAGCCCTGGGGGTAGATGCGTTCCTGGTCGGCGGCTTCCTTGAAGTCGACGATCTCGGCGTGGGGGAAGCGCGGCAAGGCGCTGAGGTCGTGGCTGTCGGGCAGGTCGGCGGCGTGGGCGGCAGCCACCTGCAGGGACGCGGCCAACAGCAGGCCGGTAACGATGAAAGAGCGCATGCGCATCCTTAGCGAATCAACATGGACTGGCCGGTCTTGACCACCGTGTCGGCGGACTCCTGGCGCTTGGGTACCTGCAGGCCGCGCTGCACCGCCGGGCGGGCCTCGATGGCCGCGAGCCAGCGTTGCAGGTGGCTGAGCCCCTCCACCGACACACCGGCCCAATCGTGCAGGCGCACCCAGGGGAAGGTGGCGATATCGGCGATGCCGTAGTCGCCCGCCAGGTACTCCACCAGCGCCAGGCGCGAGTCGAGCACCTCGTACAGGCGGCGGGTCTCGTGCTGGTAGCGGTCGATGGCCGGTTGCAGGGTTTCCGGGAAATAGCGGTAAAAGACGTTGGCCTGGCCCTGCATCGGCCCGACCCCGCCCATCTGGAACATCAGCCATTGCATGGCCACCGAGCGGCCCTTGGCGTCGGCAGGCAGCAGCCGGCCGGTCTTCTCGGCGAGGTAAACGAGGATGGCGCCGGATTCGAACACCGCGAAGTCGCCGTTATCGCGGTCGACGATGGCCGGGATGCGGCCGTTGGGGTTGATCTCGAGGAAGGATGGCGCCTTCTGTTCCTTGCGCTCGAACGAGAGGCCATGGGCCCTGTAGGGCAGCCCCAGTTCTTCGAGGGCGATGGAGACCTTGTGCCCGTTGGGCGTGGCAGCGGTGTAGAGGTCGATCATCCGGGCTCTCCTTGGGAAGGCGCCCAGCCTTCCCGGTTGCCCCGATCAAGTCAAGGCGAGGCGAAGAAGCTATTGAAACAGTCTGCTACGGCCTGGGCGCCGTTTTCATCGTTGAGGTGCAGGTGATGGCCACCGGGTTTGTGATGCACCTCGAAGCCTAGACCCTGGAGCAGCTCGGCGATACGCGGCTCGGCACGGATCTGCCCCTCCTCCGCCAGCACCAGGGACGTGGGGCAGCGCACCGCGCGGACGAACTCGGTGGCGTGGGCAAAGGTCAGGCGCATCAGCGACGGCAGGGTCAGGCGCATGTCGGTGCGCCAGGTGTAGCCACCCGGCACCGGCATCAGGCCGCGCCCGGCGAGCAGTTCGGCGGCCTCGCGGCTGACCGCCACCACGCCCTTCATGCGGGCTTCCACGCCGCGCTCGACATCGGCGTACACCGGCTTGCGCTTATCGCGCAGCGCCAGCCGTGCCTTGAGCGCATCGCCCAGGCGCTTGGGCGCGCCGTCGGCTTCGCCGGTATAGGGGATCAAGCCGTCGATCAGCGCCAGGCGCTCGATGCGCTCGGGCAGGGAGCCGGCCACCAGCACCGAGACGATGGCGCCCAGGGAGTGGCCCATCAGCGAGAAACGCTCCCAGCCCAGTTGCTCGGCCACCAGCAGCACGTCCTCGGCGTATTCCCACAGCTGGTAGCTGGAGCCCGGCGGGTAGTGCCCGGAATGGCCGTGGCCGGCGAAATCCAGGGCGACGATGCGCAGCCCCTGGAGCTTCGGCGCCAGGCGCGCGTAGGTCATGGCGTTGTCCAGCCAGCCGTGCAGGGCCAGCACCGGCTGGCCGTCCTCGTGCCCGAAGATGTGTGCCGCCAGCTCAACGTGGGGCAGGTTCAGGCGGATTTCCTCGACGTGCGCGCTCATGCGGGCTCCCGGTCGGTGCGCTGGCCCTGCCAGCGGTTGAAGAGGTTCTTCAGCAATTCGGCGGTGTCCTGCGGGCGCTCCAGGGGGAACATGTGGCCGCCGGGCAGGGACAGGTATTCGCCCTTGGGCACGCGTTTCACCAGGCGCGCATGGTGGGGCAGCACCACGCGGCTGTGGCGCCCGCGCACCACCGCCAGGGGCACGGCGAGCTGCTGCGGGCGGCCCGGGCTGTTGTGGGGCACGCTGCGGTAGATGCTGATCTCGGTGGCGGGGTCGAACTTCAGCCGCAGGCCGCTGCCGGTTTCGGTGAAGCCGTGGCGCACGTAGGCGTCCAGGCAATCCGGGTCGAAGCGGCGGAACAGCGACTTGCCGGAGAAGTACAGGCGCGCCTCGTCGAGGTCGGCGAACTCCTCGCGCCGGCCCAGGGTGCGCCCGGCCGGGGTGATGCGGTCGATGAAGCCGAAGCGCTTGGCCGCGCGGATGACGATGCGGTCGGCCAGGGTCAGCACCGGCGAGTCGAGCATGGCCACGCCACGGTACAGGTCCGGGCGGCGCAGGGCCGCGTGGTAGTGCAGCACGCCGCCGAGGGAGTGGCCGACGCCGAACACCGGCTCGCCCTGGGCTTCGAGGTGGTGGATGAGCTCGTCCACCAGGTTTTCCCAGTTGTCGTTGACCGGGAAACGCGGGTCATGGCCGTGCTGCTCCAGGTGCTGGATGCGGAAGTCCGGGCCCAGCGCCGCGAACAGCTTGGCGTAGGTGGCCGACGGGAAGCCGTTGGCATGGGCGAAGAAGATCGTCTGGGACATGGCAGTGCCGGCTGTTTGGGGACTGCCGGGGATTTTCCGGCAGCCCGGCGATGCCGGCAATGACCGTAACTGCCAGTGATGATGGCGCTATTGCCACCGCCGGGGTGCGTCAGTACCCGGCGCGCAGGCGAGCGGGCGGCAGGCCGTAGGTGCGGCGGAACAGCCGGGAGAAGTGCGCCTGGTCGTAGAAGCCCAGCTGCAGGGCCACCTGGCTCAGGGGCTGGGTGCCGCGCAGCACCAGCGGCAGGGCCCGTTCCAGGCGCAGCTGGGTCAGCCATTGCTGGGGTGGCAGGCCGCAGTGCTGGCGGAAACGCCGCAGCGCCTGCCAGGGGCTGAGGCCGCAGAACGCCGCCAGTTCCTCCAGGGAGGGTGGCGACTCCAGGCGTGACTCCAGCCACTCGCGCAGGCGTTGCCAGGTCGGTGCATCGAACCCCCGCTCCGGCTCACGCACCCGCAGCGTCGAGCCCTGCCCCAGCAGGCAGGCCAGGGCCGGCCACAAAGCGCTTTCCAGGGCCAGGGCCGTGCCCCCGAAGAAGCCCGCATGCACCGCCTGCAGGTGCCGCTGCAGCACCGGCTCGCGCAAGGTGCTGCTGGTCAGGCGTGGTGCGCCCTGGCGGCCATCGCTGAGGCTGCGGCTGGCGGCGTCCAGCCAATCCGGTTCGATAGCCAGGATGCGAATGCGGTAGCCCTCCCCGCCCAGGCTGGCGCCGTCGTGGATCTGCTCCGGCGCCATCAGCAAGGTATCGCCACGCCCGGCCAGGCAGCGCTCGCCACCACTGACGAAGCGCTGCTGCCCGCTCAGCAGCAGGCCCACGTGGTACTCCAGGTGGAAATGCCGCGGAAAGGCGAAGTCGTGGTACTCGGCGTCGATCAGGCGGACGCCGGGCAGCGCGCTGGGAAGGTGGCTGGTGTGCTCCATGGCGCCACTCTACCGCGCGGAACGGGTGCTCGGCTTGGATGAAATTGCAGCCGGCCCCCACTCACCCCTTCGGCGGCTGCTCGCCCAGGGGGACGATGGCCATGGTCAGGCGCGAGATGCAGCTGGGCTTGCCGTCGTCGCCGCTGAGGCGGATGTCCCAGACGTGGGTGGTGCGGCCCAGGTGCACCGGGCGGGCGACGGCGGTGACACGACCGCTGCGCAGGCCACGCAGGTGGTTGGCGTTGACCTCCAGGCCCACGCAGTAGAAGCGGCTGGTGTCGATGCAGAGGAAGCTGGCGGTGGAGCCGAGGCTCTCGGCCAGCACCACCGAGGCGCCGCCGTGGAGCAGGCCGTAGGGCTGGTGGGTGCGGCTGTCGACCACCATGCTGGCGGTGATGGATTCGTCGTCGAAGGCTTCGAAGCGGATGTCCAGCAGGCCACCGATGGTGCCCTGCTGGGAGGCATTGAGTTTTTCGAGGTCAGGGGTCTGGCGCCACAGGCTCATGTCGGCTCCTTGGAAGATTGCCGCCGGGGCGGCCAGGGCACCCGGCGGTCAGGGGTCACTCGTGCCAGAGCACCGCCTGGCGGCGCTCGATCCATTCGGGGAAGCGCGAGCCGTAGGTGCCTTCCACCACGCTGCGCTTGATCTTCAGGGTAGGCGTGAGGAAGCCGTTGTCGACCGCCCAGACCTCCTTCACCAGCACCAGGCCGAGCAGCCGCTCGTGCTTGTCGAGCGCCTCGTTCACCTGCTCCAAGAGCTCGCGCAGGCTGCCCTCCAGCTCGGCGCGGGTGCCGTTGGCGGCTTCGTGGCGACCGACATCGGAAAGCACGCACAGCGCCATCGGTTGCGGCAGGCCATCGCCCACCACGCACACCTGCTCGATGCGGGTGTGCACCGCCAGGCGGTTCTCGATGGGCGCCGGGGCCACGTACTTGCCCTTGCTGGTCTTGAAGATTTCCTTGATGCGCCCGGTGAGGCGCAGGTTGCCGGCGGCGTCCTGTTCGCCCTTGTCGCCGGTACGCAGGAAGCCGTCGGGGGTGATGGTCTCGGCGGTCTTCTCCGCGTCCTTGTAGTAGCCCTGCATGGTGGCACCGCTGCGCACCTGCACTTCGCCATCGTCATGGATGCGCACTTCGACGCCGGGGCTGTTGCGGCCGATCCAGCCGGTCATCTGTTCACCGGGGCGGCACACGTGGGAATAGCCGCAGTTCTCGGTCATGCCGTAGACCTCGAGCACGTCCAGGCCCAGGCGCTTGTACCAGTGCAGCAGCGCCTCGGGCACCGGCGCGGCACCGCACAGGGCCACGCGCACGGCATCCAGGCCAAGCCCGGCGAGCACCTTGCGGCCAACGATGCGGCCGATGATCGGCAGCTTGAGCAGGCGTTCGAGCTTCTGCGCCGGCATCTTCGCGTAGACGCCCATCTGGAACTTGGTCCAGATGCGCGGCACGCCGAAGATGGCCGTGGGCCGCGCACGCTTGAGGTCTTCGAGGAAGGTATCCAGGCTTTCGGCGAAGAACACCGTCTGCCCGGCATACAAGGAAGCCATTTCGACGAACATGCGCTCGGCCACGTGGCACAGCGGCAGGTAGGACAGCAGGCGGTCTTCTTCGCTGGTCTTGAACAGCTGCACGCCATGGCCGGCGGCGAAGGCGAAGTTGCCGAAGGTCTGCATCACGCCCTTGGGCGTACCGGTGGTGCCGGAGGTGTAGATGATGGTGGCCAGCTGGTCGGCGCTGGTCTTGGGGTTGTCGCGGATCGGCGACTCCGCCTGCAGCTCGCTCCAGTGGTAGCTGAAGTCACCCTCGGGGTGGATCGGCAGCGCGATGGTGGCCACGCCTTCGGGAATGCCACCGGCCATGGCAGGCCAGTCGTCCAGCTTGCCGATGAAGGCCAGCGCCGTTTCCGAGTGGGCCAGCACCTGGTTCACCGACTCGGCGGTGAGGTTCGGGTAGAGGGGAACGGAGATGTGCCCGGCCATCCAGATCGCCAGGTCCGCGACTATCCAGTGGGCGCAATTCTTGGAAATGATGGCGATGCGGCTGCCGGGCGGCAGGTCGCGCCCTCTCAGCCAGCTGGCGGCGCGTCGCGCCTGGTCGCCGACATCACCCCAGGTCAGCTCCTCGACCCTGCCGCCGGAAAGCGGTTGGACCAGGTAGCGTTTGTTGGGATGACGTGCTTCTCGCTCGAAAAACATCTCAAGCGGCAAACGGACTGCATCAGCCACAGGGCCTCCTCCTTTTTTGTTTTTCTGGGGACAACCAAGCACTTGCTTGGGCGAATATTCCACGCAGTAAGGAGCGGCGCAAGTTAAGAAATGTATCGGGCTCGGACACAGCTTCCGAGAGGCTCTGGGGCGGGGGTTTCAGCGGGAAAAAAGGAGAAAATCGATGGTTGTGCGGAGATTGCGTCGGCCCGATCGAGGCGGCGCAGTGACGTGTTTCGCGGAAGGAAACACGTCACCTCGCGGTTGCAGGGGCGCTCGAACACGCTCGGTATGAGCGCCCACATCGAACACATACCCACGACTCCTACAGCATGGGTTTCGTACCTCTACCCATCCTACGAATCATGGCGACGCGCCCGTCCAGCCGTAGCCCAGATCAGTTCGAGGGGGCGATGAACCAGGCTTCCAGCCCGGGTTTGTCGGTCTGCTGGCCGGGTCGATAAATGTAGCCGGAGACCCGCGCGTAGTTATCCCAGTCGGTGCGCCAGAGCATGGTGCCCTGGTACTCCTGGCCGTTGCGCTTGAAGTCGATGCGCAGCCCCGAGGCGCCGTCCACCAGCTCGGAATCCTCGAAGTGCGCCTTGCCGGTCCAGCTTTCCTCGCCCACGGTCCAGGCCAGGGACAGTTCGCCCTCGTCCTGGTAGATGTCCAGCTCGCCGGTGTAGGGCTTGCCGGTGTCGATGTCGCGGCCGACGATCCAGTAGTTGCCGACGAAGAAGGACGCGTCGGGATGGTCCGCCGCCTGCACGGCGGAACCGGTGAACAGGGGTACCAGCGCCAGCAGGGCGCGGAGGGTGATGCGTCTGAGCATGGGGGTCGTCCTTGAGGGCGGGGTCAGATCCGGTGGGCGTGGTGCAGGGAGCGCAGTTCCATCAGCCCCGCCAGGGCCATGTCGCCCTCCAGCTCGGCAAGGCTGGCGGTGCCCATGGGCAGCGGTTGCTGGCGGTGGCCATGGAGCAGCAGGCCGGCGAGTTCACCGACGAAGGGGTTGTGGGTCACCAGCAGCAGCTCGCCCTCCTCCCGCTCGGCCAGTTGCGCAAGGGCTTCGCGCGGGTCGCTTTCGGGCGTGAGCCAGGGCAGCGTGATGATCGCGCCCTGGAAATCCAGCGCCTCGCGCACCAGTTCGGCGGTCTGCTGGGCACGCAGGTAGGGGCTGGCGATGATCCGCTGCAGCGGCCGGCCGGCCAGGCGTGCGGCGGCATGCAGCACTTCCTGGCGGCCATTGCGGGTCAGCGGGCGCTCGGCGTCGGTGGCGGCGCGGGGTTCGGCCTCACCGTGGCGCAGCAGCCACAGCCTCACAGCTTGGGCTCTTCGTCTCGTACCGGGTGCGGCGCCGGCGGCACCGAATGGGCGGCCTCGCCTTCCGGCGCGCGCGGTGCGGGCCAATCAGCGAAGGGCCAGGGCTTCTCTTCGGTGTTGAAGGTGCCGAAGCGGCCGATCTGCATCAGGTACTGGCTGAGGCTGTCGCCGAAGCCCATCAGGCCGCCATTGGGCGCGCCATAGAAGGCGCGGTAGCCAAGCTGCGCCAGGACCACCACGCCGAGGACGATCTCGGCCAGTTGCCAGACGACGACGAAGATCAGCATCCACAGCACGCGCAGCAGGATGGACTCGCGCTGCAGGTCTTCGCGCTCTTCACTCATGGGAATCTCCTTGTCCTTGATCGGCAGGGCTCAGAAGCCGCTGGTGGGAATGAAGTCGACATCGGTCTTCGGCTCGGCGCGCATCAGCGCTTCGATCACCTGGGCCAGCGTACGCCCCTCGAAAAGAATGGCATGCAGGCCCGCGACCAGCGGCATGTACACCTGCAGCTCTTCGGCACGCGCCTTGAGCACCTTGAGGGTGTTGACGCCCTCGGCCACCTCGCCGAGGCGGGCGACGGCGTCTTCCAGGCTCAGGCCTTCGCCCAGGGCATGGCCAACCTGGTAGTTGCGGCTCTTGGGCGAGGAGCAGGTGACGATCAGGTCGCCGACGCCGGCCAGGCCGAGGAAGGTCATGGGGTTGGCGCCGAGCTTCACCGCGAAACGGGTCATTTCCGCCAGGGCGCGGGTGATCAGCATGCTCTTGGTGTTCTCGCCCATGCCCAGCGCGGCGGCCATGCCGGCGATGATGGCGTAGACGTTCTTCAGCGCGCCGCCCAGCTCGACGCCGAAGCGGTCGGCACTGGCATAGACGCGGAAGGTCTTGCCGTGCAGCGCGGCCTGCACCTGCTGGCACAGCTCGGCGTCTTCACTGGCGACCACGGTGGCGGTCAGCGCGTGGTCGGCCACTTCGCGGGCCAGGTTGGGGCCGGACAGCACGCCGATGCGCGCCTCGGGGGCGATGTCTTCGAGTATCTGGCTCATCAGCAGGAAGCTCTGCGCCTCGATGCCCTTGGTCAGGCTGACCAGCATGCGGCCCTTCAGCTGGCCAGCCACCGGTTCGAGCACCTTGCGCAGCGCGCTGGAGGGGATGGCGACGAAGATCAGCTCGCAGCTGGCGAGCACCGCATCCAGGTCGGTGGTGGGCTCGACGCCGGGGTGGATCTTCACCCCCTTGAGGTAGCGCGGGTTCTCGCGGTTGGCGCGGATCGCCTCGGCCTGCTCCGGGTCGCGCATCCACTGCTGCACGCTCTTGCCGTTCTCGCCCAGGAGGTTGGCGATGGCGGTGCCGAAGCTGCCGCCGCCCAGCACCGCGATCGATTGCTGTTGAGTCATAACCAGTCCATGTAGAGCCATCGGGGATGGCGGGTTGCGCGCATTATACGGAGGGCCGAGCGACCAGCCAGTCTCAAACTCGCCATCTGCTACTGGTCAAGTCCGAATCCAGGCACGACAATCCAGCCCTCTATGACCGCAGCGGACGAACGAGGTGCCACACCCGCCGCGACGGATGCCATTCGACCAGAGCGCAGGCCCAGCTAGAGTTTCACCATGCCATCACCTTTTCCATGGACGAGCCTGTCACGAGGCACACGGATGATCCGCCGCCCAGCCCTCCCCCGCTCCACCGCCAGCGCCCGTGCCGGGAGCTGCCGATGAGCCTGCGCCGCGGCTGGGACATCCACACCCGTACCCAGTTGATCAGCCTGGGCCCGGCCCTGCTGCTGACGCTGCTGCTCACCGGCTTCTTCACCTTCGCCCGCCTCCAGGACCTGCGCCAGGAGCTGAACCACACCGGCCAGCTGATCGCCAACCAATTGGCGCCGGCCGCCGAATACGGCGTGATCGCCGGCAACCTGCCGGTACTCGAAGGCCTGCTCAAGGCCACCCTGGACACCCCCCACGTGCGCTTCCTCGAAGTGCGCGACCGCGAGGACAACATCCTCGTGTATGTCGAGCAGCCCGGCAGCCTGGATCGCGCCGGGCCCCAGGTGGAGGTGTTCCACGCGCCCATCCGCATGCAGCAGATGAAGCTGGACAGCGAAACCCTGTTCCACAGCGAACGCAGCAACGGCAAGCTCGCCAGCGGCTACCTGGGCCGCGTGGTGGTGGGCATGTCCAACGATGCGTTCAGCAGCCGCCAGCAGGAAATCCTCCTCAAGGCCACGGTGCTCGCCCTCTTCGCCCTGGTGCTCACCTTCCTGTTGGCGCGGCGCCTGGCCACCCGCCTGTCGCAGCCCATCAGCGCCATGGGCGAAGCGGTGGAGGCCATCCAGGGCGGCAACTACCAGGCCAGCCTGCCGGTGGTGGACGAAGGCGAGCTGGGCGACCTGGCCCGGCACATCAATAACCTCGCCAGCGGCCTGGACAAGGCCAGCCGCGAGCAGCAGCAGGCCATCGACCAACTGATCACCGCCCGCGAAGAGGCCGAGCAGGCCAACCGCGCGAAATCCGACTTCCTGGCGATGATGAGCCACGAGCTGCGCACGCCCATGAACGGCGTGCTGGGCATGCTGCAACTTCTTGAAACAACGGAACTGAACCAGGAGCAGGCCGAATACGCCGCCCTGGCCGCCGAGTCCACCGAGCACCTGCTCAAGGTGATCAACGACATCCTCGACTTCTCCCGCATCGAGCGCGGCGCCCTGGAGCTGGAGCGCATCTCCTTCAACCTGCTGGAGCTGGTGCAGGGCTCGGTGCAGGTGTTCCAGCACAGCGCCTCGCAGCGCGGCCTGGCGCTGACCCTGGAGACCCAGGAAGGCCTGGAGCAGATCGAGGTGCAAGGCGACCCGACGCGCATCCGCCAGATCCTGGTCAACCTGGTGGGCAACGCGCTGAAATTCACCGAGGACGGCGGTATCCGCGTGCTCACCCAATGGCAGCCGCTGGACGACGAGGTGCTCTGGCTCACCTGCGCCGTGCACGACAGCGGCATCGGCATCCCGCCGGAACGCCTGGAGCACATGTTCGACGCCTTCCAGCAGGCCGACAGCTCCATCTCCCGGCGCTACGGCGGCACCGGACTGGGCCTGCCCATCGCCCGCACCCTGGCCGAGCGCATGGGCGGTACCCTGCGCGCCGAAAGCCTGGAAGGGCGGGGCTCGATCTTCACCCTGGAAATCCCCCTGCCGTTCCGCCAGCAGGAGCACCGCGCCAGCCAGGGCAACGGCAACGAAGCCAGCAACGGCGCGGGTCAGCAGGTGCTGCTGGTGGAAGACAACCCGGTCAACCAGACGGTGATCGAAGCCATGCTGCGCAGCCTCGGCTACCGCGTCAGCCTGGTGGGCGACGGCGCCCAGGCGGTGCAGAGCGCCTCGCGGCAACACTTCTCGGCGATCCTCATGGACTGCCGCCTGCCGGTGCTCGACGGCTACGAAGCCACCCGACAGATTCGCAAGATGAATGGTGGCGCCCGCACGCCGATCATCGCCCTCACCGCCAACGCCCTGCAGGGCGACCGCGAAGCCTGCCTGGAAGCCGGCATGAACGACTACCTGGCCAAGCCCTTCAAACGGGCCGACCTGCAGCGCGTCCTGCAGCGCTGGCTGGGCGGCGCGACGGATTGCCCCCCCGACCTTCGGTGAGTGGGCAACAGTGCTAAAGTGCGGCAGGCTTGCGTCACAAAAGCGCCAGGGCAAAGGCGCAAGCGTCCCTGATTCAAGTGAACGACTGTACTCTGTGACTTTCACCGCAACGCAACAGTCTATGACTAGTCTGCCGATTCGACGCCTGTGCGCGCGGCGGTGTGGACGTAATGCCAAGCCCTGCGTACGGGGACCATTGAGGAGCTCGCATGACAAAACAAAACGCCTATTCCCGGGAAGATCTGCTGCGCTGCAGTCGCGGTGAGCTGTTCGGCCCCGGTAATGCGCAACTGCCCGCCCCCAACATGTTGATGATCGATCGCATCGTCCATATCAGCGAAACCGGCGGGAAGTACGGCAAGGGCGAAATCGTCGCCGAGCTCGACATCAACCCGGACCTGTGGTTCTTCGCCTGCCACTTCGAAGGCGATCCGGTGATGCCGGGCTGCCTCGGCCTGGACGCCATGTGGCAACTGGTCGGCTTCTACCTCGGCTGGCAGGGCAACCCCGGCCGCGGCCGTGCCCTGGGTTCGGGCGAAGTGAAATTCTTCGGCCAGATCCTGCCCACGGCGAAAAAGATCACCTACAACATCCAGATCAAACGCACCATCAGCCGCTCGCTGATCCTCGGCATCGCCGACGGCACCGTCAGCGTCGATGGCCGCGAAATCTACAGCGCCGAAGGCCTTCGCGTCGGCCTGTTCACTTCCACTGACAGCTTTTAAGGGTTATCCGCATGCGTCGCGTCGTGATCACCGGCCTGGGCATCGTTTCCTGCCTGGGCAATGACAAGGAAACCGTTTCTTCCAACCTGCGTGCAGGCCGGGCCGGCATCCGCCACAACCCGTCCTATGCCGAAATGGGCCTGCGCAGCCACGTTTCCGGTTCGGTCGACCTGAACCTCGAAGAGCTGATCGATCGCAAGATCTTCCGCTTCATGGGCGACGCCGCCGCCTACGCCTACCTGGCGATGGAACAGGCGATCAAGGACTCGGGCCTGCAACCCGAGCAGATCTCCAACCCGCGTACCGGCCTCATCGCAGGCTCGGGCGGTGCCTCCACCGTCAACCAGATGGAAGCCATCGACACCCTGCGCGAGAAGGGCGTCAAGCGCATCGGCCCATACCGTGTGACCCGCACCATGGGCAGCACCGTATCCGCCTGCCTGGCCACCCCCTTCCAGATCAAGGGCGTGAACTTCTCCATCTCCTCCGCGTGCGCCACCAGCGCCCACTGCATCGGCCAGGCCATGGAGCAGATCCAGCTCGGCAAGCAGGACGTGGTCTTCGCCGGCGGCGGTGAAGAAGAGCATTGGAGCCAGAGCTGCCTGTTCGACGCCATGGGCGCCCTCTCCACCCAGTACAACGACACCCCCGAGAAGGCCTCCCGCGCCTACGACGCCAAGCGTGACGGTTTCGTCATCGCCGGCGGCGGCGGCATGGTGGTGGTCGAGGAGCTGGAACACGCCCTCGCCCGCGGCGCCAAGATCTACGCGGAAATCGTCGGCTACGGCGCCACCTCCGACGGCTACGACATGGTCGCGCCGAGCGGCGAAGGCGCGATCCGCTGCATGCAGCAGGCGCTCTCCACCGTCGACACCCCGATCGACTACCTGAACACCCACGGCACCTCCACCCCGGTCGGCGACGTCGCCGAAATCCGCGGCGTGCGTGAAGTGTTCGGCGACAAGGCCCCGGCCATCAGCTCCACCAAGAGCCTGTCCGGTCACAGCCTGGGCGCCGCCGGCGTGCACGAGGCGATCTACTGCCTGCTGATGATGGAAGGCAACTTCATCGCCGGCTCCGCCAACATCGACGAGCTGGACCCGGAAGTGGCCGACCTGCCGATCCTGCGCGAGACCCGCGAGAACGCCAAGCTGGACACCATCATGTCCAACAGCTTCGGCTTCGGCGGCACCAACGCCACCCTGGTGCTCAAGCGCTTCTCGGCCTGACGCCCGCGCCGCAAGGCGAACGCAACACCCGCCATGCCCGTATCACCGATACGGGCATGGTCGTTTCAGGGCCATGGAAAGTCCCGCCACTACCGTCCCAGAGGCTCGCAAGCCCAGCGAAGCGGTGAAGTTCACGCGTAATTCACAGGGCTTCCTATACTTTTTCCGAGCCTCCCTGGTCCGTCCCGCAGCCACCCCGGAGAAGTACCCATGTTCCTGCGCCAGTTCCCCATCGCGCCACGCGCCGCCTTCGGCTTCGCCATCATCACGTTGCTGCTGGTGTTGACCGGCCTGTTCTCGCTCAACCGCATGTCGGTGATCAACGACGCCTCCACCGAGATCAGCCAGAGCTGGCTGCCCAGCGTGCGCACCATCGCCCAGATCAACCTGTCCCTGACCGAACTGCGCCAGGTGCAGCTCGGCCATGTCCTGGCGACGGATCAGTCCTCCCAGCAGTTCCTCGAAACGCGCATGCGCGAAATCATCGCCCAGCTCGACAAGGCCGAAAGCACCTACAAGGCCGGCATCGACCCGGGCCGCGACCAGCAGCTGTTCGACCGCTACACCCAGGAGCGCCAGGGCTTCATCGCCGGTGTCGACAAGCTGCTCGCCATGTCCAAGGGCGGTGAGAAGGCGGCCGCCACCGAACTGCTCCAAGGCCCGCTGCTGGACAACTACCGCACCACCCTCAAGGCGCTCAACGAACTCTCCGACTACAACACCCAGGGCGCCGACGCCGCCAACACCCAGGCAGACGAGAACTACGCCAGCGCCACCACCGCCGTCATCAGCGTGCTGGTGATCGCCGCACTGATCACCGTCGCCCTCGCCTGGGCCCTCACCCGCAGCATCACCCTGCCCCTGAGCGAAGCCGTGCAGGCGGCCGGCGTGGTGGCCAGCGGTGACCTTACCGGGCGTATCGACACCGCCGGCAAGGACGAACCGGCGCAGCTGCTCACCGCCCTGTTGCGCATGCAGCAGCAATTGCGCGGCACCATCCAGCAGATCGGCACCTCCGCCACCCAGTTGGCCTCCGCCGCCGAGGAACTCAACGCGGTGACCGAGGAAGGCAACCGCTCCCTCACCCGCCAGCACGACGAAATCGAAATGGCCGCCACCGCCGTCAACGAGATGACCGCCGCCGTGGAAGAGGTCGCGCGCAACGCCAGTTCCACCTCCGACGCCTCCCGTGCCTCCGAGGAATCGGCGCAGGACGGGCGCGACCGCGTGCAGCAGACGGTGCAGGCGATCCGCAGCATGAGCCAGGAAGTCGCCCACACCTCCACCCTGGTGGAAGGCCTGGCCGACCGCGCACAAAGCATCAGCAAGGTGCTGGACGTGATCCGCGCCATCGCCGAGCAGACCAACCTGCTGGCCCTCAACGCCGCCATCGAGGCCGCCCGTGCCGGCGAGCAGGGCCGTGGCTTCGCCGTGGTCGCCGACGAGGTCCGCGCCCTCGCCCACCGCACCCAGGAATCCACCCGCGAAATCGAGCAGATGATCGGCAGCATCCAGAGCGGCACCGGCGAAGCCGTGGGCGCCATGAACCAGAACGACCAGCGCGCCCGGCAGATGCTGGAAATCGCCGAAGCCGCCGGCCGCGCCCTGGTGGAGATCACCGAGCAGGTCAGCCAGATCAACGAACGCACCCTGGTCATTGCCAGCGCCGCCGAAGAGCAGGCCCAGGTGGCCCGCGAAGTGGACCGCAACCTGGTGAACATCCGCGACATCTCGGTGCAGACCGCCACCGGTGCCAACCAGACCGCCGCCGCCAGCCACGAGCTGTCGCGCCTGGCCGTGGAGCTCAACGGTATGGTCGCGCGCTTCACCGTCTGATCGCACCCGCATGGCCCGCCGCCAGGGAGGCGCAGGGCAGGCTGCAAACGAAGAACCCCAGCACCTCGCGGTGCTGGGGTTCTTTCGTATCGGCCGTGCACGCATCCAGGCTAAGGCCTCGACGCAGGGCGAACCGGGTTGCTCACTCAGGCGGCGCGCACCGGGTCGATCGGTGCCCCGGCCTTGCGCGAGGCCACCAGCACCGGACGCCGGGGGTGGCTCGCTTCAGGTTGCTTGGCCCCCTCCTGCGGCTGGCCATCGAGCACCCGGCGCCGAACCAGGTAAACACCCAGGCTCGCCAGCAGCGCCAGCACCAGGTGGGTGACGCTCAACTCCGGCGTAGCCCACGCCAGCAGCAGCACGCCCAGGCTCAGCGCATCACCGCGCTGGCGGCGCCATTCCTCGCGCGCCTCATCGCTGCCCTCGTCGGCCAGGCCGAACAGGCGCCGCGCGGCGGCATGCAGGCCACCCGCTGCCAACTGGTCACTGAGCAGCACCCCATAGAGCAGCAAGGCCCCGCCGAAACCGAAGGCCGCCGCCAGCACCTGGCGCAGTGCCGGGCTCTGCAGGCGCCATGCCTCGCCGCTCAGCGGCTGCCACAGCACCAGCAACGCCAACACCGCCAGGCTGACCAGCAGTACCCGCCCGTTCTGGGTAACGCCGCGGCTCGCCCAATAGACCAGGCCAACGGCGACGAGCAGTGCGAAATCGACGGCCAGCGCCCAACCAGGCACCAACAGCGGCTCGCCGTCGAGACGGGCCGGCGCCCAGGGAAGATTGGCCACGAAGGCGATGGAAAGGCTGAACGCGGCGAGAAAGACCAGGTAGCTGATAACGCCGAAGGTAAAGGTCGCGGTACGTCCGAGTGTGCTGTTCATGATGCGGTCCTGCCAGGGGTCTGGGGCTGCAGGGCTCTGCAGTCAGGGCCAGATTGCCGCCCCCCTGTATCTGCCCGATGGCAGTAACCGCTCAGTTTGTTTCAGTCTGGTATCCGTGGCCCGCCGCCGGCAGCCAGTTGCGCAACAGGCGATGCAGGCGCGCCTGGTCCAGCGGCTTGGTCAGCAGTGCCTTGACGCCCTGGGCCTGCACCTCGGCCTCCACCAGGCTGTCGCTGAAGCCGGTGTAGAGCACGATGGGCAGGTCCGCCCGCGCTGCCAGCAGGCGTCGCGCCAGCTGCAGCCCGGTGAGGCGCGGCATGCTCTGGTCGAGGATGACGAAGTCCCAGGCATAGGCATCGGCGCAGAGCTGCCGGCTGGCCTCTTCCGGGTCGCCGAACAGTTGCGCGGCCACGCCCCAGTTGGCCAGCAGCTCGCCCATGAACTCACCAACCACGGGGTCGTCGTCCACCACCGCCACCCGCCCGCGCAGGGCCGAACGCGGCGGCAGCGCCTCATGGCAGGCGATGACGTTGAACGCGGCCTCCGGCGCCTGGTGATGGGCCGGGATGAGGATGCGGAAGGTGGCGCCCTGCCCCGCCGGGCTGTCCAGCTGGATGTGCCCGCCGTACTCGTGGACGATGCCGTGCACCATCGACAGGCCCATGCCGCTGCCCTGGCCACTGGCCTTGGTGGAGAAGAACGGCTCGAAGATCTGTGCCCGCAACGCCCCGTCGATGCCCGGCCCGCTGTCGCTGACGGTGAGGGTGACGAACTGCCCGTCGATGCGCTGCTGGCACGAGGCGCACACGCCCGCCTGCACCTGCACCTGGCCCAGCCCCACCTGCAGGCGCCCAGCCCCACCCATGGCGTCGCGGGCGTTGATGCACAGGTTCATCAGCACCTGCTCCAGCTGCACTGGGTCCACCAGCACCGCCGGCAGGTCGTGGGCCAGGCGCGTCTCCAGTTCCACCGTGGCCGGCAGGGTGGAATCCACCAGGCGGATGAAGTTGCCCAGCAGCAGGTCCAGCGCCACCACCTGGGGCGTGCCCCGGCTGCCACGGCTGAAGGTGAGCATCTGCTGGATCAGGTCGCGGGCCTTCTCCGCCGAGCGCTGCACCCGCGTGAGGTACTTGCCCAGGCGCTCGTCATGGAGGGATTCGGCGTGCTCCTGGGCCATCACCGTGTAGCCCAGCATGCTGGTCAGCAGGTTGTTGAAGTCGTGGGCGATGCCGCCGGTAAGGTGCCCGATGGCCTCCATGCGCTGGGCCTGGCGGAGCTGTTGCTCCAGGCGCGCCTTTTCCTCTTCGGCCTGGCGCCGCTCGGTGATGTCGCGCAGGTAGCAGATGTAGCGCGGGCCCTCGTCGCCGCGTACCTGGGTCAGCGCCAGCTCGGCGGGGAACTCCTCGCCCGAGGCACGCTGGGCGACCACCTCCATACGCTTGCCGAGGAAGTCACCGGTGCCGGTCTGGGCGTAGCTCTCAAAGGCGCGCTCGTACACCTCGTGGAAACGCTCGGGGATGATCAGCTTCAGCAGCCACTGACCCAGGGCGTCGTCACGAGCGATACCGAAGCAGCGCTCGGCCGCCGGGTTGAAGGCAAGGATGCGCCCGGCGCGGTCCATGCCGATGAAGCAGTCCAGCGCCGTGTCGGCGATGGCACGGTGTTGCTGCTCGCTGGTGCGGAGGGCCTGCTCGGCCTCCTTGCGCTGGGTGATCTCGCGGCAGAACACCAGGATGCGGTCGACGCCGGACAGGGTCACGCGCTTGAGCGAGACGTCGTCCCAATGCAGGCTGCCGTCGCGGTTGCGCCGGTGCCACTCGAAGCGCTGCGGCTCGCCGGCCGCCGCGCGGGCCAGGAAGCCGGCGGCATGCCTGGCCGTGTAGGGCTCGTAGCCGGCGCTGAAGGCGTCCATGTCCAGCCCGAGCATTTCCTCGTAGCTGTAGCCGACGGTGGAACAGGCGCGGGGGTTGGCGTCCACCAGGGCGCCGCTGTCGATATCCAGCACCAGGATGGCGTCCTCGGAGCCGGCGAAGATCGCCCGGTAGCTGGCCTCCGCCTCCAGCCGCTCCATCTCCGCCGCCGCCCGCACCGAGAAGATGCGCAACACCGACTCGGCCCGCTCGCGCTCCTTCATCGGCCCCAGGCGTCCGGCGGCGATCAGCCCCAGCGGGCGGCCGTCACTGGCGAACAGCGGGTAGCCGGCAAAGCTGTCCACGCCCGAGGCGCGAAACACCGCATCCCCCGGGTAGCACTCCAGCAGGTTGCTGCCGACGAAGTGGAAGGCCTTGCCCAGCACGTCGCTGCAGGCCGTGCCTTCCAGGTCATAGGTGGAGTTGGCACGCAGCTCGCCGGCGTAGTACATGGCCAGGGTGGTGAGCTTGTGCGGGCCCTCGTCGCTGATGCGGCTGACGTAAGCGAAGTCGGCGTGCAGCGAGCGCACCATGTAGCGGGCGATGGCCTCGAACACCTCGTTGCCGGTGGCCGCCGAGATGCCCAGGGCGACGTAGCGCAGCACCTCTTCCACGCTCTTGCGCGAGCTGATGTCGGTGGAGATGCCGCACACGGCGGTGACCCGGCCCTCGCTGTCGAACAGCGGGAACTTGCTGGACAGGTAGGTGCGCACCACGCCGTTGAACGGCAGGCGCTCCTCGAACTCCTGCTCCTGGCCCAGCTCCGCCACCTTGAGGTCGTTGGCGCGCAGCACATCGGCCAGTTCCCTGGGGAAATACTCGTGGTCGGTGTGGCCGATCACCTCCTCCGCACGCACCCGGAACAGCTGCTCGAAGGCACGGTTGACCAGGCGCAGGCGGCCTTCCAGGTCCTTCACGTAGATGACCGCGCTGCTGTTGTCGACGATCTGGCGCAGCTGGTGCTCGGCGGCGCCATCGAACAGCGGGCGGGGTGCCGTCTGGCTCATCGGAAGGCCTCCACGAGCCTGGGTGATGGCTGGAGTATAGAGAGCCGGCCCGGGCCTTTTGAGGGGGTACAACGCGGTTGAAACAATTGAAACAAAGGCGGCCAACCGGCGTCCTGAAGCTGCGGGGAACACCGGAGCTTCGCGAGCAGAGCTTGCTCCTACGGGGAGGTTGGCGGAGAGGCCGGCTGATCAGCCCGGCACGAACATGTAGCCCACTCCGCGCAGGGTGCGGATCACCTGGGGTTTGTCGGGGTCGGTTTCCAGCTTGCGGCGCAGGCGGGCGATGCGGATGTCGATGGAGCGGTCGAAGGGGTTCCAGTCGCGGTTCTGGGTGAGGTTGAGCAACTGGTCGCGGGACAACGGCCGGTTGGGGCGCTGGGCGAAGGCCTGGAGCAGGTCGAACTCCATGGCCGTAAGAGGAATTTCCGCACCGTTGCCGTCGAACAGCTGGTGGCGGTCCAGGTCCAGCCGGCAGGCGCCCAGTTGCAGGCTGTTGCCGGCGTCGACAGGGATCGTGGGAGCGGCGGAGGCCGGCACCCGCTGGTAGCGGCGCAGCACGGTCTTGACCCGTGCCAGCAGCTCGCGCGGGTCGAAGGGCTTGGCCACGTAATCATCGGCGCCCACTTCCAGGCCGATGGTGCGGTCCACCGGGCTGCCGGCACCGGAGACCATGATCACCGGCAGGTCGTGGTGCTCGCGCAGGTAGCGGGCCAGGCTGAGGCCGTCCTCGCCGGGCAGGCCGACATCCAGCAGCACCAGGTCCGGCAGGCCGGCGGCCAGGGCCGCGCGCATGCCGGTGCTGTCGCAGGCCGGCTCCACCTGGTAGCCGTGGCCGCCCAGGTAGTCCTGCAGCAACTCACGTATCTCGGCGTCGTCGTCCACCACCAGAATCTTGACCTGCCCGGCCATGGGTCCCTCGCTCATCGGTCAATGCGAACGCGGGGAATATAGCGCGCCGTTGCGGCGGCGAGCAGCCTCCCGCGCGAATGACTCAACGAACCACAACCGTAGCCCGGGCTTCAGCCCGGGAGCGCAGACGATTCCGCTCCCCGCGCTGAAGCACGGGCTACATGGGCCTCGTCAACGCGAGGCTTTGCGTCGCAAGGCGGCCGGGTTAAAGGAGGCATCCCCCGGGGAGGGCTTGCTGAAGTCCACGGTGCCGGCCTCTTCGTTGTCCAGCCACTGCACGCCATAGCGACGCGCCTGCAGGTCGTGGAAGGTGTCCAGCGCGGTCCACACGGTGGGCAGCTCGTAGAAGTTCTTCAGGTAGGCCAGGGAGACGCGCCACAGGTCGCCACGGCCGTCGTACTGGTCCACCACGGCGGCGCCCCAGCTGTCCTCGTCGAGGTACAGGGTGCGCTTGGAGTAGATGTGCCGCGCACCGGCCTTGAGCTTGCCTTCCACCACCCAGACGCGGTGCAGCTCGTAGCGGGTGTATTTCGGGTTCACGTGGCCGGGCAGCAGCAGGTCCTTGTACTTCACCTCGGGGCTGGTGATCTTGTAGTTGTTGTAAGGGATGTAGATCTCCTTCTTGCCCACCAGGGTCCAGTCGTAGCGGTCCGGCGCGCCGTTGTACATGTCGGTGTCATCGGCGGTGCGCAGGCCGTCGGTGGACTCGATGGGCGTGTCGTAGGCCAGGGTCGGCGCGCGGCGCACGCGGCGCTGGCCGGGGTTGTAGCCCCAGGCCTGGCGGGGCTCCTTGACCTGGTCGAGCATCTCCTGCACCAGCGCGCCGTTGCCGGCCAGGCGTGCCGGGGCGGTGGTGAAGGTCATGTAGTAGAACAGGGTGTTCTGCAGGTCGGCGTAGCTGCCCTTGGGGTCGTAGAAGCGGAACAGCGCCTCGTCCTCGGAGGTGACCAGGGAGTAGGCGCCGTTGCGCTGCACCCCCGCCTCCGCCGAGCGCCGCACGATGTAGGTGCCGCGGTAGCGGGTGATGTGGTTCCAGATCGCTTCCAGGCCGTTCTGCGGGATGGGGAACGGGATGCCGCCATAGGCGTCGGCGAAACCGTTGCCGCCATTGAGCAGCTTGCCGGTGGTGGCGTTCTTCAGGGTGTTGTCGTAGACCCACTGCGGCGCCGAGCCGGAGCGCCGGGTCGGGTAGACCGGCATCTGGAAGCTGTCCGGGTAGGCGTTGAACAGGGCGATCTCGCCGTCGGTGAGGTTGGCCTTGTACTGCTCGAGGTTGGCCTTGGTGATGGTGAAAAGCGGCTGGTCGGCGGCGAAGGGATCGACGTGGTGCTGGCCCGAGCCCTTGTAGCCCGCAGGCGCCTGGGTGATGCCGCCGGTCCATTCCGGGATGGTGCCGGCAGCGTTGCCGGCGCGCTCCGCCCCCAGCGGGGTGAGGGTCGACTTGAGCGTGGCGGCCTGCTCGGCGGAGACCGCGGCCAAGGCGTCGGTGGCGCTGCCGGCGAGCACGATGGCGGCCAGCAGCAACGAGTATTTCTTCAACATGGGTTGCATCTCCCTGTCTTGTACGGCCCGGCGTTCTGCCGCCGGGCGCTCGGCATCAGAACGAATACTTGGCGGTGAGCGAGACGTTGTCGCGGTCGCGGGTGCTGTTGTTGCGCCCGGCGCCGTAGTACTCGGTGTACTGCAGGCCCACCTCGAAGCTGTTCAGGTAGGTGGCGTCGATCCCCAGGGTGTGCGCCTTGCGGCCTTCGATGAAGTTGCCGGTGCGGTCCGAGTTGCCCTGGAAGTCGTGCTGGAAGACGGCGTACGGCGACAGCTTCACCCCGGCGTAGACGTCGTTCCAGCTGCCGGAAACCAGCAGCGTGTAGCCGTAGCTGTCGCGGCTGATCTGGTCGCTGTCGGTGGTGCGGTCGTCCTCGTAGGCCTTGTCGGTGGTGCTGGAGAACTTGCGCACCGAGCCGTCGAAGGCGGTGTACTTCAGGCTGCTGCCACGGATGTGCTGCGAAGCCACCTCGGCGACGCCGATCACCGAATCGAAGCTCAGGGCCGGGCCGAAGTTGTAGATGGTGGACAGGGAGATGTTGTAGGTCTCGGCCCGCTCGTAGTTGTCGAAGATCGAACTGCGGCAGAGCTGCTTGCCGGAGACGGCGGCGCAGGCGGCATCGTTGGCGACCCCGGAATTGACCAGGTCGGACCCATTGATGCCCTGGAGCAGCAGATCGCTGAGCAGGTCATCGGTGGCGGAGATGGCGATGGGCGCGTTGGGACGGTAGGAGAGTTCGCCGGAGACGGATGCATCCCCCACCGTGGTGTTGAAGCTGAAGCCGTACATGCGGATGTCTTCGACATAACGGCGACGGGCCTGGGCGTTGCTGGCCAGGTCGAAGGTCGCCAGCGCGCCGGCATACTCGGGCGGCAGGCTGTTGCCCGCCAGTGCACCGCCCAGGGTGGCCAGGTCGACGCCCTGGTAGCCGTTCAGGTCGATGGCGATCTGCGGTTCCTTGGCGTGGTAGTTCACGAAGTAGAAGCCGAATTCGGTGGAGTTCAGTTCCTCGGCTATGTAGCGGAAGGCCACGCCGAACTGGCCGCTGTCGTCCGCCTGCAGGTCCTTGCCGATATTGGCCACCTTGAACACACCGGTATCGCCATTGAGGTAGGCATTCGGCCCATTGGCGCCGTTGCCCAGCAGCCCGAAGCCGGCGAATACGTCATACAGCGGCATCAGCGGCGCCAGGTCCGTCGAGGTCGTATAGGCCGTATGCCCCCCATCGGCGAACAGGTCGGTCTCGGAGAAGTAGGTGCCCACCGGGTCCAGGCGGGTCTCCTTCCACTTCCACTGGTAGAAGGCTTCCATGGACAGGTTGTCGGTCAGGCCCAGGTTGAAGCTCAGCGCCTCCATGGGCACCAGCACTTCCTTCAGTTCGGAGCCGGGCAGGTGGAACTTGGCCGCGTCCACCGGGTTCACCGTGTTGACCCCGCCGCGGTAGAACACGCCCTCGCCCCAGTTGATCACCTGGCGGCCCACCTTGGCACCGAGGGGCATGGCACCCACATCCCAGCTGCCGTAGAGGTAGGCGTCGAGGATCTCGCCCTTGCGCCCGGCGATGTGGCGGGTGTCCTGGGTGAAATGGTCGTCATCGGGGAAGGACTGGCTGGGCCGCTCCACGCCACCGGTGGTGCCGTAGTAGTCGTTGCGCTTGTCCATGATCTGGGTGTCGTAGTACGCCGTGCCCCGGACGAAGGCGCCGTAGTTGTCGTACTTCAACGAGAGGTCGGAAGTGGCCTTGTACACCTCCGATACCAGGCCGGTATCGAAGTTGCGGTTGCCGTCATCGGCGTTGATGTCGCTGATGTTGTCCGCGTCGCGCCCTTGCACCCGCCACATGGCGCCGTACGAGAGCGTGGTGTCGATGGAACCGCTGAGCTGGTTGTCCAGCAGGCTGAACTCCACGGCCTGCGCGGAGCCGGCGATCAGCAGCGGCAACAGCCCGAAAGCTGCCCCCGCCTGCAGGGGCCTGCACCCGATCGCGGATAAGCGGATATGCCTCTTCATAGCAAACGTACCTCCCTTGACGGCCAAGATTTCTGGGCTGGCTCTACGTCCGGCCCTTTTGTTGTTTTCTCTCGGCTGCGGAGCGGCGTCCGGGCAGTTCAGGCAGGCCTCGGCGATGCTCTCGCAGGTATCCATCTTCGTCGCGGGAATGCACGCCGGCGACGGTCACGCTGTTGTTCTTGTAATGAGCGGGAATCGTTAATTGGTACGATAGTGCAGGCAAGGTAACAAAGTGTGTACGCACTGCCAACCGTCCATTTCAGCTAGAAACGGTAAATTTTCAAGAAAGAACTCACGGGAAAATGCCGCTTAAAAGCAGCGCGACCGGTGATAAGCGGCCAGCACTCTCTTCCACCGGTTGAGCCGACCGGCCAAGCGCGCAGCCCGCACCGGCAGTGGGCAAGGGGTGAATCGCGGCCGCCGCCCGCCAAAACGAAAAGACCCGGCGCATGGCCGGGTCCCGTTCGACGCGAGGGTCGATCAGCGCACGTCGAAGCTCTTCTCTGCCAGCAGGCGGTCACCTTGGAACACCAGGAAGCGCCACTCGCCGGGGACCACTTCGTGGGTCTCGGTGAACTCGTAGGCCATCACGTCCTGGGGCGCGCCGGGTGCCATCTTCTGGATCACCTCGAACTTGTCGTGGCGCACGCCGTCGGGGGTGGTCACGCCCGGGGTGAGGTACAGCAGGGTCAGCGGGGTGTCGTTCTCGTGCTTGCCCACCAGCTTGTAGCGCATGCCGAACTTGGTGCCGAGCTTCGCCGGAACCTGGTCGGTGGGCAGGATGTTCTGGGTGCTGCTGGTGAGCACGCGCTCACCGGGCTGGTAGTCCTGGTAACGGCTTTCGAATACGCCGAACTCGATCGGCCCTTCGACCCGCACGTCGGCCATCGCCACGCCGGATGCCAGGCCGAGGGCGATCAATGCACTCAGTCGGGTTGCTTTCATGTCTCGCTCCTTGGTTGGGATGGCGCGAGGCTATGACACCTTCATGACTAACTGATGACAGGTTGAGACCCGGCTGCGAGGCTGACCGGTGCGTAGGGTGGATGGCGCTCTTTTAATCCACCGGCGGTGCTGCAGGGAAACACGGCTTCCGTAGGTTGGGTTGAGGTACGAAGCCCAACGCGCGAAGTTGATCCCCGCACCGTTGGGCCTCGCTGCGCTCGGCGCCAACCTACGGCACGGTGCCGTTGTAGGTCGGGTGCAACCCGGCAAGGACCGTGCACAAGGGCAGCCCTGCGGGCTGCTTGGCGACTGAAGTCGCCCCTACGAATGTGCCGCCTGAAAATTCCTACGCGACGACCGCATTGCCGGCCTACAAGAGGCTTGGCTAGGGTTCCCGCCGTTGTGCCCCTCTGGACACAACCGGGTGTGGAAGCCCGTTGCAGTGCAAACCTATCGCCATAGCGACATGCAACACGTCGGCAGTCTATGGCGGACTGTGCGAGCGGGTTTCGGCCCGGCCGGTTGGTTTGCCCGGTACTTCCACACTCGCACGGTCCGCCACCCTTCAAGGATTCGGTGGCGGCTCCCCAGCCTATGGACGGAGCATTGCCATGTCCCTTCCCCAGATCACCCCGCGCCACTTCCTGCGCTACCGCCGCCAATTGCGCGCCTTTCTCGTCGGCCACGAAGCCTGGTTCTCCACCCGCGACCTGCGCCGCCTGCTCAACACCGATATCCACGAGCGCCTGCTCGCCAACCTCTGCGACGACCAGCGCCAGCGCGTATGCCTGCGCACCGCCAATGGCGGCTTCGAAGAGGAAACCGTGGTAAGCGAATCCGGCCTGCACGCCCTGCTCTTCACCTACTGCTACCACCCGGAGAATCGCAACCTGCGGCGCTGGGTCACCCAGGCCGTGGTACCGGAATTGTGGATGTACCGCACCCCGGGCTGAAGCCCGGGCTACACACCGTTGCAGGTTGGGTGCACCCGGCAGCAACCCATGCGGGAGCTGGTCGATGCGTAGGGTGGATGGCGCTCTTCTCATCCACCAGCGGTGCTCCCTGGGGACGCCGATCGGTGGAGGTGGAAAGCGACCTCCACCCTACGCCGCTCCCGGCACCGAGCCGTTGCAGGCCGGGTTGAACCCGGCATTACGGTGCGGCGACGTGTTGCAGGTGCTTGGGGTTGCGCGGCAGCACGGCGAGGAAGTTGTCCCGGGCCACGCGCTTGGCGACGTCTGCAGGCAGGGCGTCGAGGAAGGGGTCGTAGGCGCGCAGGTAGTCGCCCAGGCCTTCGAAGCGCCCCACCACATCGGAGCCGAGCATGAAGCGCTCGGGGTACTTCTCCACCAGCTTGAGCCACTCCGGGTCGGGCGTGCCGTTCTTGTCCACGAGGTAGGGCTGGAGCACGGTCCAGGAGAGGTCGACGTAGAGGTTGGGGTAGTCGCCCAACATGCGCTTGAGGGTGGGCAGGAGGAAGTCGAGCTTCTTCTGGTGGCGGTGGATTTCCATGCTGGTGCCGGCGTGGGCCCAGATGAAGCGCACGTGCGGGTGGTTGCGCAGGGGTTCTTCGATCTCCTGCAGGTACAGCGGGTTGCGCTCGCGCTTGGAGGTGATGTTGGAGTGCAGCATCACCGGCAGGTCGTACTCGGCGGCGAGGTGGTAGATGCGCGCCATGGCCTCGTTGTTGGCGCGCGGGGTGTCGCCGTCGATCAGCGCGGTGAGGTCGTCGTGGCGGGTGAAGACCTCGCCTATGCCCTGCCACAGCCCCGGGTCCAGCTCCAGCATGCGGCGGATGTGCGCGTCGGAGTTCTTGTCGTTGGGGTTGAAGCCGCTGAGGAAGGGGTGGAAGCGGTGGCGCTGGTCTTCGGGCAGCTTCTTCACGGCGGCGGCCACCAGCACGTCGGTGGCGGTGTACCAGTAGGCATCGGCATCGTCGCCGGCGTAGTAGCGCGGGCGCTTGGGCTCGTCTTCATGCCACTTCTTGGCCACCGGGATGCCGGAGATCATCACGTGGTCGATAGTCCCTGCATCCATGGCATTGAGCAGCCCCTGCATGCCCTCGCTCTCCTGGAAGAAATCCACGTAGTGCAGGTGCGAGTCGCTGTAGTGGTAGTCCCGCGCCTGGCTGGCGCAGGCACTGAGGGCGAGGATGGCGGCGAGGCAATGGCGGGCGATGGGCAAGGGGCGTCCTCCTGACGATCATTCATGGCAAAGGTAGACCGGCGACACGCTTGGCGGGTTCAGGCGGATGCTCTGATGGCCTTCTGAGACTATGCTGCAGCAGGCCCGCCACAAGAACGCCAACATGCCGCGCTGCGCCTTTCTCCTGCTCTGCTTCGTCGCCCTAGCCTCGACCGCCGGCGAGCGCCTGGTCTATCCCCTGCACTCCAAGGGCGAAGACCCGGAAGCCTACGTGGTCGAGCTGCTGCAACTGGCCCTGCGACGCAGCGGCGGCGACTACCAGTTGGAACCCTCGCTCGAACCCATGCCGCAGTCCCGTGCGCAGCTGTCCCTGGAGCGCAACGACGGCCGAGTGCACGTGATGTGGACCATGACCACCCGCGAACGCGAAGCCGACCTGCTGCCGATCCGCATCCCCATCTACAAGGGCCTGATCAGCTGGCGCGTGTTCCTGGTGCGCGCCGACCAGCGCGACCTGCTCGCCGATGTCACCCGCCGCGAGCAGCTCGAAGCCCTGCGCATGGGCCAGCGCCACGACTGGCCCGACACCGCCATCCTGCGCGCCAACGGCCTCAACGTGGTGACCACGCCGGGCTACGAGAGCCTGTTCCGCATGCTCGACGCCGGCCGTTTCGAGCTGTTCCCCCGCGAGGTGGTGGTGGCCTGGGACGAACAGCGCCGCGCCGAAGCCGATGGCCTGCACCTGGCCGTGGACGAGCACCTGGTGCTGCACTACCCGACGGCCTTCTACTTCTTCACCTCGCGCCAGCGCCCCGAGCTGGCCGCCGCCATCCAGCGCGGCCTGGAGGCGGCCATCGCCGATGGCGGCTTCGAGCGCCTGTTCCAGCGCTACCACGGCAAAACCCTGCGCCGCGCACGCATGGACAAGCGCCAGGTGATCGAACTGGACAACCCCGACCTGCCGGAAGAAACCCCCATCGACCGCGAGGCGCTCTGGTACCGCCCGCTTGCACCCAAGTAGCGCCTGAGCGCCCCGGCCGACCCGCGCCGGTGCAGCGCGCGCCCTCCCCCGCCACGCAACGCCTGGCGCCACCGTAATGGCACTTCGCTTGCAACGCGCCTCGAAAACCGAGAAGAAAGGGAGATCGCCATGCTGCAGCTTCTGCGTCCCGCACGCCGCGCCACGGATGAAGGCGCGCTCGACGCGCTATTCACCGCCCACGACCTGACCACCCGCCTACCCGCCGGCAGCCCACTGATGGGCCGCCTCAACGGCTTCGTCGAGGGCCTGCAACAGCGCATCCGCACCAGCCTCGGCGCCGCCGTCGGCATCGCCGCCCACGCCCCGGAGCTGGCGCGCATTGCCGCTGCCAACCAGCAGAGCGGGCAGCTGCTGGCGCAATCCTCCGAGCTGATCGCCAGCGCCAGCGAAGAGGTCACCACCACCCTCGACGCCGAGCTGGTGCCCGGTGCCGCCGAGGTGGCGCGGCTCTCCGGCGACGTTTCCAGCACCCTGCGCCAGTGCCAGCGCAACGGCCAGGACGTGCTGCGCCAGGTGGACGCCATCGGCACCAGCGAGCAGCAGCTGGGCAGCGTGATCGGCAACCTCACCGGCCAGCTGGAGGAAGTCAGCAAGGTGATAGGCGTCATCGCCAGCATCTCCCAGCAAACCAACCTGCTGGCACTCAACGCCGCCATCGAGGCCGCCCGCGCCGGCAGCCACGGCCGTGGCTTCGCCGTGGTCGCCGAGGAAGTACGGCGCCTGGCCGGGCACACCACCGACGCCACCACCCAGGTGAGCGGCATCATCGAGCGTTTCCGCGATGGCATGGCGCAGCTGGCCGACGCCGGCGAGCGCATGCACCAGGCGGTGGCCGAGGGGCACCAGGGCATGCTCCAGGTGGGCGCCGGGCTGGACAGCACCCGCGCGGCCATGGACAAGCTGGACGGCCGCGTCGGCCAGATCGCCTCCGGCACCGAGCAGATCGGCCAGGCCGTGCGCTCGATCAACGGCGACGTGCAGAACATCGCCCAGGTGGCCGCCGAGCTGCTGGGCAAGGCCGGCCAGGTGCTGCGCCACAGCCAGGCCGTGCGTGAGGATGGCGACCGCCTGTTGCAGGGCCTGGGCGGCTTCCGCCTGGAGATGCACCGCGACATCCAGCGCAGCATCGAGCGCCTGGCCTGCGAGCCGGCGCTGCTGGGCGACGCGGCCCAGGCCGAGGGGCTGCTGGCCGATACGCTGAAGCGCGATGCGCGCATCGAGCTGTTCTACCTGGTGGACCGCACCGGCACCCAGCTCTCGGAGAACGTCTTCGCCCTCGACGTGCCGCACCAGGGCGAATCCTGCAAGGGCCGCCACTGGGGGCAGCGCCCGTGGTTCCGCGCGGTCGCCGATGGCCTCGCCAGTCACATCACGCCGGTGTACCGTTCGTCCGCCACCGACGACTTCTGCTTCACCGTCTCGGTGCCGGTTTTCGGACCCCGTGGCGAACTGCAGCGCGTGCTCGGTGCCGATGTGCGCCTCAGCGCGCTGATCTGAACGGTCACGGGAACACTCAGGAGGTGGGCGGCCTCTAACCAGCAGGACCGCCTACCCAAACCACGCAGAGGACTGCCCATGACCATTACCGTCACCACCGAATCCGCAGACGGCTACCGCCACAGCATCAACGTCGGCGACGAGCACCAGCTGTTCACCGACCTGCCCAAGGCCCTGGGCGGCGAAGGCAGCGCGCCGGAACCCCACGACTATTTCGACGTCGCCCTGGGTGCCTGCAAGGCCCTCACCGTGACCCTCTACGCCCGCAGCCACGACATCCCGCTGACCGGCATCGGCGTCGACGTGACCCACGACAGCAGCAAGGAGAAGCAAGGCCAGTACGGCATGAGCGTGAAGCTGACCCTGCGCGGCGCCCTCACCGACGACCAGCGCGCCACCCTGCTGCGCATCGCCGACAAGTGCCCGCTGCACAAGCTGATGACCACCACCGAAGTGACCATCGAGACCCGCCTGGCCGAAGGCGATTTCAGCCAGTAAGCCCGCCCCTCTGGGCTTCCCGCGTGGACGCGTTATGCTTGCGCCTCCACCGCGCCGGAAGCCCAGCATGAACGACATCCTCACCCTCCGCCCCCGTGCCGAAGAAGTCGCCGGGCTGCCCATCCTCCGCCCCCTGCCGTCGGCCCAGTGCCGCAGCGTCGGCCCCTTCGTGTTCTTCGACCACATGCTCGCCAGCGCCTACCCGGCCGGCCAGGGCATGGACGTGCGCCAGCACCCGCACATCGGCCTGTCCACCCTCACCTACCTGTTCGAGGGCGAGTTGCAGCACAAGGACAGCCTCGGCTCCGACCAGCGCGTGCAACCCGGCGATGTCAGCTGGATGACCGCCGGTGCCGGTGTCGCCCACGTCGAGCGCACCCCGGCGGAGCTCGTGGCCCGCGGCTCGCGCATCCACGGCCTGCAGGTGTGGCTGGCGTTGCCCCGCGAGGAAGAGGAGCGCGCGCCCAGCTACAGCCACCACAGCGCCGCCAGCCTGCCGCAGCAGGACGCCCTCGGTGTGCGCATCCGCCTGGTCGCCGGCAGCGGCTTCTGCCTGGAGTCCCCGGTGCCGGTGCTCTCCCCGACGCTCTACGCCGATGTGCACATGGAAGCCGGCGCCACCCTGCTGGTGCCCACCGAGCACCCACAGCGTGCTGTCTATTTGCTGGAGGGCGAGGTGCTGCTGGACGACCAGCCCCTGGCCATCAACACCCTCACCGTGCTGCCCGAAGGCGTGGAATACAGCCTCGCCGCCTGTGGCAGCGCGCACCTGGTGATCATCGGCGGCGCGCCGCTGGACGGTCCCCGGCGGATGAACTGGAACTTCGTGTCCAGCGACCCGCAGCGCATCGACGCGGCACGCGCCCGCTGGGCCGCCGCCGACTGGCCGCAGGTGCCGGGCGAGACCAGCCGCATCGAGCTGCCGCGCTAACTGCGCAAGCGATTGCCGTAGGCGCCCGGCGTGCAGCCGTAGTGGCGCTGGAACAGGGCGATGAAGGCCGAGGTGGAGTCATAGCCCAGCTCGCTGGCCAGGGTGGTGACGCTCATGCCATCGGCCAGCAGGGGCAGCGCCGCCAGCAGGCGCAGGCGCTGCCGCCACTCGCGGAACGACAGCTGCGTCTCGGCCTGGAACAGCCGCACCAGGGTGCGCCGTGACGCCCCCACCTGCCCCGCCCACGCCTCGATGCCCCGGTCGTCCGCCGGGTCGGCGCGCAGCGCATCGGTGATCCGCCGCAGCCGCGCATCCCGGGGCAGCGGCAGGCTGAAGGGCGCCGCCTCCAGGTTGCGCACCTCGTCCACCAGCACCCGCAGCAGCCGGGCCTCGGCGCCCTGCTCCGGGTAGTCGCGGGGGAAGCCCGAGGCACGCTCCATCAGCTCGCGCAGCAACGGCGTCACCTGCAGCACGGCGCAGTCGCGCTGGTAGCCGTCCAGCACCGAGGCGTCCAGGTACAGGCTGCGGAATTCGATGGCCCGTTCGCTGTAGGCGGTGTGGCGCACCCCGGCGGGAATCCACAGCGCGCACTGCGGCGGCAGCAGGTAGCTGTGCCCCTCGGTGAGCACCTGCATGACCCCGGCGCGGGCGTAGGTGAACTGCACCCAGTCGTGGCTGTGCATCTCGATGGGGTGGCCGGCGGGGATGTCGAACATGCGCAGGTACACCGGGCGCGGCAGGCGCGGGTACTCCGGGATCGGGGGAATGGCGGGCGGCACTTGTCTCGCTTGCGGCATCGGCTGTCCCTTTTGCTCAAGTGAGCGGGAAAACGCCGATGGTAGCCTGCGCCACGCCAATCCGTGCACTGCCCAGGAGTCCCCCATGAGCACCCATGCCCCCATCGCCCGCCTTACGGTCCCGGCCATCCGCCAGCGCAAGGGCGCCGGCAGCCTGGTGTCGCTGACCGCCTACAGCACGCCCATGGCGCGCTGGGTGGATGCCCACGCGGACCTGATCATCGTCGGCGACTCCGTCGGCATGGTGCTCTACGGCATGCCCAGCACCCTGGGCGTGACCCTGGAGATGATGATCGCCCACGGCCAGGCGGTGATGCGCGGCTCCAGCCGCGCCTGCGTGGCGGTGGACCTGCCCTTCGGCAGCTACCAGGCCAGCCCCGAGCAGGCCTTTGTCAGCGCCGCGCGGCTGCTGCGCGAAACCGGCGCCGCGGCGGTGAAGCTGGAAGGCGGCGAGGAGATGGCCGCCACCGTGGCGTTCCTGGTGAACCGGGGCGTGCCGGTGCTGGCCCACATCGGGCTGATGCCGCAACAGGTCAACACCATGGGTGGCTTCAAGGCCCAGGGGCGCGATGCGGCCGGTGCCGAACGGGTGCGCCGCGATGCGTTGGCGATGCAGGCGGCCGGCGCCTTCGCCGTGGTCATCGAGGGCACCGCCGAGCCCCTGGCGCGGCAGTTGAGCGAGGAGCTGGAGATCCCCACCATCGGCATCGGCGCATCCCCCGCCTGCGACGGCCAGGTGCTGGTGACCGAGGATCTGCTGGGCCTGTTCGGCGACTACCAGCCGCGCTTCGTCAAACGCTATGCCGAGCTGGCACCCAGCATCGAGCAGGCGTTAGCCGCCTATGCAGGGGACGTGCGCGCGGGGCGCTTCCCGGAGCCGGGGCATTGCTTTGGCGTGAAGGCTGTTTCGGGGTGAAGCGGCGGTGGGTCGAAGCGGAGCGCCGCCCGGCCCACCCTACGCGACTGCGTGCCGGCGGCGGCTATACCACCCGCCCTTCCGCCCAGCGCTCCTTCACTTCCAGGACGGCCGGCATCTGGCTGATGAACAGTTCCACCAGGCTCGGGTCGAAGTGCCTGCCGCTCTGCTCGCGCAGGAGCGCGATGGCGTCCTCCACCGACCAGGCCCGCTTGTAGGGGCGCTCGCTGGTAAGGGCATCGAAGACGTCGGCGATGGCGACGATGCGCCCTTCGATGGCGATCTCCTCGCCCCGCAGGCCATTGGGGTAGCCGCTGCCGTCCCATTTCTCGTGGTGGGTCAGGGCGATGCTGCGGGCCATGCGCAGCAGGCCGCTGGGGTGCTCACCGATGATCTCGGCGCCGATGCGCACGTGCTCGCGCATCACCACCCATTCGTCATCGTCCAGCTTGCCGGGCTTGCGCAGCACCGCGTCGGGGATGCCGATCTTGCCGACGTCGTGCATGGGCGCGGCGTTGAGCAGGTCTTCGCAGGCGGCTTCGCTCCAACCCAGGGCGCGGGCGAGGATGCGGGCGTAGTGGCTCATGCGGATGACGTGCAGGCCGGTCTCGTTGTCCTTGTATTCGGCGGCCAGGCCGAGGCGCTGGACGATCTGCAGGCGCGTCTGCTTGAGCTCGTCGAGGCGCACCAGGGACAGGTGGGTGCGCACCCGCGCACGGACGATGGGCGGGCTCACCGGCTTGGTGATGTAGTCCACCGCGCCCACTTCGAAGCCGCGTGCTTCGTCTTCGACATCGGCCAGGGCGGTGACGAAGATCACCGGGATGGAGGTGGTGGCTTCGTCGGCCTTGAGGCGCGCACAGACTTCGTGGCCGGTCATTCCCGGCATCATCACGTCCAGCAGCACCAGGTCCGGCGCCTCGCGCTGGGCCAGTTCCAGGGCCTTGGCCCCGTCCTTGGCGAACAGCAGGCGGTAGTCGTCCTGGAGGATGTGGCGCAGCACCTGGAGGTTGGTGGGCTCGTCGTCCACCAGCAGCAGGCAGAGGCGGTTGTCCTGGGGGGTAGCGGTCATGCGGAAATCTCTCCCGTTTCGAGCCAGGCCAGCAGGTCGTGGAGGTGCCGCAGCGCCTGGTCGAAGTCGAAATCATCCATGGCGCCCTGCAGGTCCTGCAAGCGCGAATGCCCGGGCCGGCCTTCCAGGCCCTGGCGCAGGGTCTCCAGCGCGGCGTCGTCGAGCCCGCCACGGGCGAGTTCCTGGGCCAGGGCACGGCCGGCCTGGATCAGGGGGGTGAGGTCCACCGGGCCCGAGGCGGCCGGCACCGCGGCGCTGCCGGGGAACAGCGGCAGCGCGTCGCGTACCGTGTCCAGCACCCGCTCCAGGGTGTGCAGCAGCGGCTCCAGCTCGGCCACCTTGCCGGACAGCCCGCAACGCTCCAGGTCACCGGCGCAGCTGGCCATCTGGCCCAGGCCGAGGTTGGCGGCGGCGCCGCGCAGGCGGTGGGCGATGGCCGCCACATCCGCCAGGGCCTGGCGTTCCAGCGCCGCGCGCAGCTGGGCGAGCAGGTCGTCCTGCTCCTTGAGGAAACGGGCGATGGCGGCGGCCATCTGCACCGGGCCGCCCCAGAGGTCCTTGCCGCGGTTCCAGTCGAACAGCGCGGCCACCTCGCGTTCCAGGGGCACGGTGTCGATGACGACGGCCTGTCGGCCCTCCAGCAGGCGGGCCATCTCGGCCACCAGTTCGGGGACGTCCAGGGGTTTGCTGGCGAAGCCGTTCATGCCGGCATCGAGGGCGTTCTGCCGATCACGGTCGAGCACGCTGGCGGTCAGGGCGATGATGGGCACCGGCGGGCGCCCTTCGCGGCGTTCGAAGCCACGGATCAGGCTGGTGGCTTCCAGGCCGTCCATGCCGGGCATCTGCACGTCCATCAGCACCAGGTCGAAGGTTTGCGCGGCAAAGGCCTCGACAGCCGCGCGGCCGTCGCTGACGCCACTCACTTCGTGGCCGAGGCGCTTGAGGTTGATCTCCAGCAGTTCGAGGTTCTGCGCCACGTCGTCGGCGGCGAGGATGCGCAGGCGCGGCAGCTGCGGGATCGCCACCGGGCGCTGCTCGCCCTGGCGCACCTGGGCGCCACGGCCGAGGGGGACCTCGACTGTGAATACGCTGCCCTCGCCTTCGCGGCTCTGCACGCGGATGTGCCCGCCCATGAGTTCCACCAGCTGCCGGGAGATGGTGGTGCCCAGGCCCGTACCGCCGAAGCGCCGGCTCATGGAGGCGTCGGCCTGGGCGAAGGGGTCGAAGATCTTTTCCAGGCGGTCCTCGGCGATGCCAATGCCGGTGTCGTGGATGGCCACGCGCAGCGCACCGGGCGCGCCGTCCACCACCAGCCGCACCTCGCCGCGCTCGGTGAACTTCACGGCGTTGCCCAGCAGGTTGGTGATCACCTGCTGCAGGCGCAGCGCGTCACCCTTGAAGAAGTCACCCAGGTGCGCGGCGTACTCCAGGTGCAGCGCCAGGCCCTTTTTCTCGGCGCCCAGGCGCTGGGCCGCGCAGACCTGCTCGCAGAGCTCGCGCAGGGAAAAGTCCAGGTGCTCCAGCTCGATGGCGCCGCGATCCAGCTTGGCGGTGTCGAGGATGTCGTTGAGCAGCCCCAGCAGCGAGCGCGAGGAGTGCTGCACGGTGCGCAGGTGGCGGCGCTGGCTCTCGCTCAGCGGTGTGTCCAGCAGCAGTTCGGAGAAGCCGATGATGGCGTTCATCGGGGTGCGGATCTCGTGGCTCATGTTGGCCAGGAAGCTGCTGCGCGCCGCTGCGGCCTGTTCGGCACGATCGCGGGCGTTGCGCAGGTCCTGCTCCATGATCCGCCGGGGGGTCAGGTCGGTGGCCAGCTTGAGCACCTTGAAGGGGCGGCCGTCGGCGTCGAGAATCGGGTTGTAGGTGGCCTGGATCCACACGTCCTGGCCGCCCTTGCCGAAGCGCCGGTATTCGCCGGAGCGGAACATGCCCTGGCGCAGGTCCTGCCAGAAGCGGGCATAGCGCTCGCTGGCCACCAGTTCGGGGTCGCAGAAGAGGCCGTGGTGCTGGCCGAGCAGTTCCTCGCGGGAATAGCCGAAGAGGTCGAGGAAGTTTTCGTTGACCTCCAGCACGTGGCCATCGAGGTCGTACTCGATCATCGCCATGGCCTTGCTGATGGCGTTGACCTTGCCTTCGTACTCGGCGTTGCGCAGCTTGGTCTCGGTCTGGTCCAGCAGCACCCCATCGACCCAGCGCGCCTGGCCCTGGTCGTCGAGTTCGACGCTGCCGCTTTCCCATACCCAGTGCTCCTGGCCCGCGCGGTCCAGCAGGCGGTACTCCACCACATAGCTGCGGCCCTTGCGGGCGGCGGCGTAGACCTCGTCGGCGACACGTTCGCGGTCGTCGGGGTGGGCCAGTTGCGCGAGGGTGCATCGACGGGCGATGAAGTCATCGGCCGGCCAGCCGGTGAGGCGCTCCACCGCGTCGCTGATGAACAGGGTGGTCCAGTCGTCGTCCAGGAGGCAGCGGAAGGACACGCCGGGGATGTTGCGGATCAGCGAGCGGTACTGCTGCTCGCTGTCGCGCAGGGCGGCCTCCATGCCCTTGCGCTCGCTGATGTCGGCGACGAAGACCACGAACCAGGGCCGGCCCTCGCGGTGGGAGACGCCGAGGCTGAGGCGCACGGGGATCTCGCGGCCATCACGGGTCAGCCCGACCAGCTCCAGCTCGGAGCCGGAAAGGCGGCTCTCGCCGGTGCTGCGGTACTGCTCCAGCGCGCGTTCGAGGTCCCGTGAGTAGGCGCTGGGCAGCAGCACGCTCATGTGCTGGCCGATCAGCTCCTCGGGAGGCCAGCCGAACAGGCCGAGCACCGCGTGGTTGACCGAACGCACCACGCCTTCGTCGTCGATGGTGAAGATGGCCTCGAAGGCCGCGTCCAGCAGCGAGGACAGGTGGCTGCGCCCGGCCTCCAGCTCGCGGAACAGGTGGCGATAGCGCAGCAGGCCATTGGCGGCGCCGACGAACACGCTGAGGGAAATGGTGGCCATGGCCACGGCCAGCGCCAGGTAGAAGCTGCCGCGCACGCCCTGGGGCATGGCGAACTCCTCGGTGCCGACGAAACGCGCCGCCGCCATGCCGGTGTAGTGCATGCCGGCGATGGCGAGGCCCATCACCGTGCCGCTGACGACGATGGCCGGGACGCCGCCGAGGTGGCGGCGCAGGCCGAAGCGCACCCACAGGGCGATGATCGCCAGCACCACCGCCACCAGGATCGACAGGGCGAAGCCCCAGGGGTCGTAGCGCAGCAGCGGGGCCATCTGCATCGCCGCCATGCCGCTGTAGTGCATGGCACCGATGCCGGCCCCCACCAGCACACCGCCGCCGATGAACTGCACGGCGCTGACCTGGTTGCGCGCCAGCAGGTTCAGCGCCACCCAGGAGGCGAACAGGCTGGGCAGCACCGAGAGCACGGTGACGGCCGGGTCGTAGCGCACCGCGGCGCACAGCTGGAAGGCCAGCATGCCGATGAAGTGCATGGCCCAGACGCCACCGCCCAGCGCGGCGGCGCCGGTGATGATGGCCACCTGGCGATACAAGCGGCTGCTGCTGAGGCGCGCGACGCCGGCCAGTTGCAGGGCCATGCCGGAGGTGAAGATGGCGATCAGGACCGACAGCAGCACCATCCAGGGGTCGTGCTGGCCGAAGACCAGCAGGCTGGGCTGGTTGGCATCAAAGAAGAACGGGGACAGATCGGGCATCGAATCCGGGTCTCGCGGGCGGGGCGGGCATCTGGAGAATCAACACGGTCGCGGCCCGTCAGTCAATGTCGGGCCGGCCAGTGGATATGCGCGCATGACCGGCAAAATGCCATCATCCGCGTGCGAATGCAAAACCACCTGTCCGGCCGGTCAGGTGAAGACTTCGTCCAGCAATGCATCCATGGCCGCGAAGGCCCGCCGGGCGACCCGCGGGTTGTATTCGGCGACGCCGGGGCGCTTGGCGTCGGGGTCGGTGAAGGAGTGCACGGCGCCACCGTAGCTGAGCAGTTGCCAGTCCACCCCGGCGGCACTCATCTCGGCGGCGAAGGCCGGCAGCTGCTCACGGGGCACCAGTGGGTCGGCGGCGCCGTCGAGCACCAGCACCGCGCCCTTGATGCGCCTGGCGGCAGCGGGGTCGGGCGTATCCAGCGCGCCGTGGAAGGAGACGAAGGCCTTGAGGTCGGCCCCCGCGCGGGCCAGCTCCAGGGCACAGGTGCCACCGAAGCAGAAGCCGAAGGCGGCCTGGCGGGCAGGGTCGATATTCACCGCGTGCTGTTCGCGCAGGGCCTGCAGCGCGGCGACCATGCGCCGGCGCAGCAGTTGGCGGTCTGCCTTGAGCGGCGCCATCGCGGCCCCCGCTTCGTTGGCATCGGCAGGCCGCACCCCGGCACCGTAGAGGTCGACCACCAGCACCACCCTCCTCTCCTCGGCCACCTGGCGCGCGGTGTCGATGGCGCTGTCGGTGATGCCGAACCAGTTGGGCACCATCAGCAGGGCCGGCCGCGGGTCTTCGACATTGGGGTCATAGACCAGTTGCCCCTCGAAGACCTGGCCGTCGACTTCATAACTGATGGCGTGGGCGCGGATCTGACTCATGGATCACCTCGTTTACCGTGGATGGGATCGGCCGTCCGCTCTGGCCTGGGGCTTCTGGCCCAAGCGCAGGAGCTTAGCCGTGCTTGGCGGCGAACGCACGGATTGGCTGACGATTGCTCGGCCCGGGAACTGCGGGACCGATCGCGTTGCGGGGGCAAGAACGGAACGGCGACTTGCGATAGCGCCATCAGAACGGCATCATCCCGCCGCCGGTTTTCCGGCACCGATGATTTCCAACCGAATTCTTCTCACAAGGAGCGTGATATGAAGGGGCCTTTCGCCGCTGTCCTTCTTTCCCTGTCCCTGCTGGGTGGCTGCGTGACCGTGCCCCAGGGCACCGACTTCCCTGCCCCCGACAAAGCCGCCAGCCCTGCCCAGCAGAGCGTCGCCCTGGCTCCGGTCGAAGTGACCGACAAGACCTTCGTCAAATGGAATGCCGGGCAGACTCAGTCCAGCGGCATGACCCTGAGCCTGGGCAACTACCTGAAGGCCAGCAACCGCTTCAGCAACGTGCGCATGCCCGGTCAGACCCTCGCAGCCGATGACCAGGTGCTGTCGTTCAGCTTCGACACCTACAACGTCCACCGTCGCCCCTATGGCGGTTACTTCCCCTTCGCCCTCGTCACCCTCACCGGCTACATCTGGTTCGGCGGCACCTCCCACATCGACGAATCCAACGTCAGTGGCCGCCTCCAGGTGAGCGATGCCCAGGGCAAGCTGCTGCACAGCTACCAGACCCGCCAATACGGCGAGCGCAGCATCTCGCTTTATTCCATGGGCCCGGTGAACGGCAGCCCTGAGCGCCAAAGCGCCGTTGCCGACCTGCTCGACCAATACCAATCCGATCTTGGAAAACCAACCAAATGACCCACTTCCTGCGCATCACCACCCTCTTCCTGGGCCTGGCCCTGCTCACCGGCTGCGCCGGCTTCCGCTCGGGCGAAACCGCTGACCTCGGCACCTGGCCGCAAGCCAAGGAACAGAAGCCCTCGCTGCGCTACGTGGTGGAAGGCAAGGTCAAGATGAACGACGTCGATGGCGCCGTGCAGCCGGCCACCGTGAAGGCCTGGTCCGACATCACCGGCAAGGCGTACAAGGAATCCAACCTGTTCTCCTCGGTCAACGAAGGCTTCGGCGACGCCGACATCACCGCCGAAGTGAAGGTGACCAACGACGGCCACGGCAGCATGGCGCTGGCCTTCATCAGTGGCCTGACCCTGATGGTGATACCGTCCACCGCCGAAGATCGCGTGATCACCCAGACCACCTACCGCAACCGCGACGGCAAGGTGCTGGCCGAGGTGACCAAGCAGGACAGCGTGCGCACCTGGATGCAGATCCTGCTGTTCCCCGGCGTCGTGGTCGCCAACCCCTTCAGCAAGATCAACGAGATCCACTACGACAACAACAAGGCAACCATCCTCGACGCCAGCAAGAACGGCGTGTTCTGAACGCCCGCCATGCCATGAAGAAGGCCCGCACTTGCGGGCCTTCTTCATTTGAGCGGATGAGGACTCGACAGGATGAGCACGTGCCGTAGGGTGTGCCGTGTGCGCACCGCCGCACGGTGCTTCTGGCGAGATCCAGGTGCGCGCAGCACACCCTACGTCCAGAGTGAGCGGCGGCTGCAGGCTCCGAGCTCTGATTGCATCTCCGTCCGGAGAGCCAAAAAGCAAAGCCACGCTCCAATAGACCTCCACCAACCGAGTGACCAGGTGATGGTGGGCGGAATGAAAAGGCCCGCTTGCGCGGGCCTTTTCCGGGGTGCGTTACAGGCTTCAGGCGGAGAGTTCCACCAGCAGCTTGTTGAGGCGGCGCACATAGGCGGCCGGGTCCTTGAGGCTGTCGCCAGCGGCCAGGGCAGCCTGGTCGAAGAGGATGTGCGAGAGCTCGCCGAAGCGGTCTTCGTCCTGCTCGCCATCGAGTTTCTCGATCAGCGGGTGGGCCGGGTTGAACTCGAAGATCGGCTTGGAATCCGGGACCTTCTGGCCGCTGGCCTCGAGGATCTGGCGCATCTGCAGGCCGAGGTCCTGTTCGCCGATGGCGAGGATCGCCGGGGAGTCGGTCAGGCGGTGCGAGACGCGCACTTCCGAGACTTCCTCGCCGAGGGCGGTCTTGAGGCGCTCGACCAGCCCTTCCTTGGCCTTGGCGACTTCTTCCTGGGCCTTCTTGTCCTCTTCCGAGTCCAGCTTGCCGAGGTCGAGGTCACCGCGTGCCACGTCGGCGAAGTGCTTGCCGTCGAACTCGGTGAGGTAGCTCATCAGCCACTCGTCGATGCGGTCGGTGAGCAGCAGCACTTCGATGCCTTTCTTGCGGAAGACTTCCAGGTGCGGGCTGTTCTTCACCTGGGCGTAGGATTCGCCGGTGAGGAAGTAGACCTTGTCCTGGCCTTCCTTCATGCGGCCGATGTAGTCGGCCAGGGAGACGCTCTGCTCGCCGCTTTCGTCGCTGGTGGAGGCGAAGCGCAGCAGGCCGGCGATCTTCTCCTTGTTGGCGAAGTCTTCCGCCGGGCCTTCCTTGAGGACCTGGCCGAAGTTCTTCCAGAAGCCCTTGTATTGCTCGGGTTCGTTCTTGGCCAGCTTCTCCAGCATGTCCAGCACGCGCTTGGTCAGCGCGGACTTCATGGAATCGACCACCGGGCCGGTCTGGAGGATTTCGCGGGAGACGTTCAGCGACAGGTCGTTGGAGTCGACCACGCCCTTGATGAAGCGCAGGTACAGCGGCAGGAACTGCTCGGCCTGGTCCATGATGAACACGCGCTGCACGTAGAGCTTGAGGCCGCGCGGCGCTTCACGCTGGTACAGGTCGAACGGCGCACGGGCCGGGACGTACAGCAGCGAGGTGTATTCCAGCTTGCCTTCGACCTTGTTGTGGCTCCAGGACAGCGGGTTTTCGAAGTCGTGGGCGACGTGCTTGTAGAACTCCTGGTATTCCTCGTCCTTCACCTCGGTGCGCGGACGGGTCCACAGGGCACTGGCGCGGTTGACGGTTTCCCACTCGACCTCGGCCGGAGCGTCTTCACCGTGGTGTTCCTTCGGCAGCTCGATGGGCAGGGCGATGTGGTCGGAGTATTTCTTGATGACATTGCGCAGGCGCCAGCCATCGGCGAACTCTTCTTCGCCGCTCTTCAGGTGCAGGACGATGCGGGTGCCGCGCTCGGCCTTCTCGGCGCTGGCGATGTCGAACTCGCCCTCGCCTTTCGACGACCAGTGCACGCCTTCGCTGGCGGCGAGGCCGGCACGGCGGCTGTAGACATCGACCTTGTCGGCGACGATGAACGCGGAGTAGAAGCCCACGCCGAACTGACCGATGAGGTGCGAGTCCTTCTTCTGGTCGCCGGAGAGGTTCTTGAGGAAATCGGCGGTACCGGACTTGGCGATGGTGCCGAGGTGGGCGATGACTTCATCGCGGCTCATGCCGATGCCGTTGTCTTCGAGGGTGACGGTCTTGGCGTCCTTGTCGAAGCTCACGCGGATCTTCAGCTCGGCGCCGCCTTCGAGCAGCTCGGGCTTGGCCAGCGCTTCGAAACGCAGCTTGTCGGCGGCGTCGGAGGCGTTGGAGATCAGCTCGCGCAGGAAGATTTCCTTGTTCGAGTACAGGGAATGGATCATCAGGTGAAGCAGTTGCTTCACTTCGGTCTGGAAGCCCAGGGTTTCTTTTTGAGTCTCCACACTCATGGTCATCTAACTCCACGGATGATTAGGCCGCTACTGCGGCGGATGTCACCCAGATGGGGGCTAGCTGTTCAATTTCAAGGGCTTGCACGGAGACGGCCGACGACCGCCTGGGCAGGCGGTCGTGGCGGGATGGCTCAGGGCTCGAGCAGTTCGATGCGGGCGACTTCTTCGGGGCGCAGCACGAAGCTGGCCTCGCCCTGCCCGGAGATGTTGCGGCGGATGATGATCTGGCCATCGGCGTTGATGCCGTTGAAGCGCCCTTCCGCCAGGCTGCCACGCTGGGTCTGCACGCGCATGGTGAGGTTCTGGTAGTGGTTGGGGTTGTTCAACAGGCGCTCCAGGGAGAAGCGCAGGCGGCGATCGGCCGGGCGCGAGGGGCGCTCGGCAGGGGCGACCTCGGGCTCGGCGCCAGCGGTTTCGGCCTTGGCCTGCACGCTGGGCAGCGGCGGGAAGCGGTCGCCCTTGATGGCCCAGCCACGCAGGTCGCTGCGGGTGAACTGCAACGGCAGGTGCTGGGCGTTGCCGTCGATGCGCGCGTCCACTTCCAGCTCCAGTTCCCGCGCCGGCAGGCTCACGGCGGGCAGCCGCGCAAGTTCGACGTTGCGGGTGGCGAAACGGCGCTGCAGGTAGTCACGGGCGACATGCTGCAGGGTGTCCACGGAATCGTGGCGCAGGTCGACCTGGCCGTCCTGGTAGCGCAGGCGATCGGTGAACAGTTCGACCTCGCCGCTGAGGGTGGTCTTGAACTGCGGCGGCAGCACCAGGTGGAAGGCGCCGGCGAGCACATTCGGGCCCTGGCGCTTGAGGTCCAGGTGCAGGGTGTAGCCCTTGGCCAGGCGCCGCGCTTCGGGCAGTTCCTGCTCCGGCAGCAGCCAGCTGATTTCCACTTCCGGCTTGCTGCCGGGGTCTTCGGGCAGCACGTCCAGGCGCAGCTCGCCTTCGGGTTGCTGCGCCAGGCGGATGCTCACCTCGCGCCGTGCGAAGAAGTCCTGGCCTTCACGCAGGCTCAACACGCCGTCGATGAGTTCCGCCTGTTGCGGCTGGAACGGCTGGCCGTTGAGTTCGCCACGCAGGTGGATGGCCAGTTCGCTGGGCTCCCGGCGCTCGCCTTTGAGCCACTCGAGGTTGACGATGGCGTGCAGGCGCTCGGGGTCGCTGTAGGCCAGCAGGGTCAGCCCGACGATCAGCGGGATGAAGCCGAGGGCAACGAGCATCACCGCCTTGCGCGCGGTGCGCCAGTGCGCGGCGATATAGCCGAGGGTGATTGGCGGCAGCAGGCTGCCGATTCCCCACAGCAGGCTGGTACCGAAGGCGAGCATGACCAGCCAGACGAGACCGGCGAGGATCAGCAACAGCCCGCCGAGGATCAGTAGTGCATCCATCCAGGATTCCTTGATGCAGGACCGGGCGCATGGTGCCCGGCCACGGGTCAGGGTTCGTCGACCTTGAAGTGGGCACGGGCGGTGGCGATGGGCTCGGTCTGGTTGGTCTGCCAGGCGGTGATGGCGACGTTGGCGACGCGGCGCCCCTGTCGCCAGACCTGGCAGGTGGCGAAGGTGTCACGATAGTGCCCGGCGCGTAGGTAATCTATCGAGAAGTCGATGATTTTGGGCAAATGTGGGATGCCCATGAACATCAGCAGGTGGAGCATCGCGGCATGCTCCATGAAGCCGGCGATGACGCCGCCATGGATGGCCGGCAGGGTCGGGTTGCCGATGTTGTCCTTGTTGGCCGGCAGGCGGAACACCATGTCCTCTCCCAGGCGCAGGCATTCGATGCCCAGCAGCTTGGCGTAGGGGATCAGGCACACCAGCGAGTCGTAGTCGTTCTTGTCGTGGGCTTCGCGCACCAGGGCGTCGAGGTCGAGCTTCATGCCGCACCTCCCTTCTTCAGCTGGCTGGGCTTGCCCATGCGCATGAAGGCGCCGACCACGTGGGCGATGGGCTGTTCGGGGTCGTCCTGGTAGGCGTAGCCACGGGTGAAGATGACGTTCGGCGTGACGCGGTAGCACTCGGCAAAGCCGTAGACGTCCTTGTTCGGTTCGGCCGGGTGCATGTAGTCGATGCGCAGGTCGAGGGTCGGGCAGATCTCGAACTCGGGCAGCACACAGACGGTGGAGATGCCGCAGGTGGTGTCCATCAGGGTGGTTATGGCGCCGCCATGGATGACGCCGGTTTCCGGGTTGCCGATGATCTGCTCGCTGTAGGGCAGGCACAGGGTCAGGCCCTTGCTGTCGGCGCTCTGTACCCGCAGGCCGAGCACCTGGCAATGGCGCAGCACCGAGAGGAAGCGCTGGGCGTTGTCGAGAATGGGGTTGTCGCTCATCCGGTGGTTCCATGGCGTTGGCGTGAAGGCGCGCATGATACCGCGCGGCCCGCCGCTGGGGCGATCCGGCTGAACTTCGAGGGCCAGGGAGGCTCGAAAGGTCGTCGTGCAACCACCAAGACCTAGGAGAATTCCCATGCACAAGTCCTATGCCTATGCGCTTCTGATCGCCACCAGCCTGGGCCTCGCCGCCTGCGACAAGCCGGCCGACGACAAGGCTGCGCAGCCGAGCGAAACCCCGCCCGCCGCCACCCAGCCGGCCCCCAGCGGTGCACCGCAGACCCCGGCACCGGCACCGACCCCGGCCGCCCCCACCACCGCTCCCGAGCCCGCTCCCCAAGGCGGCCAGCCCAGCGGCCAGCAGTAACCCCCGCTCTCCGCCAGCCCCTGCTACCCCGGGGGCTGGCGGCATACCGAGGAACTAAAGCGAAACGCCTGGGCTCCAAAACGGCACGAGGTGAAGCCACTCACCCGATCCATGTCGAACCAGGAGAAACACCGTGCGCAAGACCCTTTCCTATGCCCTGATGCTGGCCTTTACCCTGGGCCTGGCAGCCTGCGAAAAAACCCCGGAAGACAAGATGGAGTCGGCCAAGGAGTCGGCGTCCGAAGCGATGGAGTCCCTGGGGGATGCCGCCAAGGAAAGTGGCGAGGCGGCCGAGCAGAAGGCCGATCAGCTCACCGGCCACGAACCTACCGCGGGCGAGAAGGCAGAAGATGCCGCCGACGATATCGGCGATGCCGTGGAAGGTGCCGGCGACGAAGCCAAGGACGCCATCGACGGCAAGTGAGCCGCGCAGCAATCGCCATAACGCAAAGGCCCGCATGATGCGGGCCTTCTTGTATCTGCGAGGTGCCTTCAGTGGCCGATGAACAGCGTGATCAAAGCACCGGGCTGAGCATCAACAGCAGGCAGCAGACCAGCCCGACGACCCATACCAGGCTGCGCAGCAGGTGGATGTCGTTCCAGTAGAGGAACAGGTAGATCACCCTGGAGACGATGAACACCAACGCCAGCAGGTCGATCAGCCAGCCACGGGTGTCTGTGGTATGGGCCATCAGTACACCGGCGGCGAACAGCGGGAAGATTTCTAGGCTGTTGAGGTGCGCCCCCAGCGCGCGACCGCCGAAGCCGGTCAGACGGGATTGCTGAGCCCGGGGATGGTGATTGTCATAGCCGCCACCCTCCTCCTTCATGGCCCTGGCCACGGGAATCTTGGCGATGTAGATCAGCAGGGCAGCGAAGAATACGCACCAGAACGGAATACTCATTCGTTTTTCTCCTTCGGCGGTTCCACCGCCTGTGTCGTCGGGGTGTACACCATCACCTCTAGCACAGCGGAGTGGAACTCGCGTCGGTACAGCACGAAAACCACACCCGCGGTGATCAGCATGAAGAACCAGGGATTGATGAACCAGGCGAGCATGGCCAGGCCGAAGTAGTAGCTGCGCAAGCCCAGGTTGAACTGGTTGGCGGCGAGGGAGATGACCCGCGCGGTGCGCGTGGCGAAGTCCTTGCGCTCCTGCTCGCCGACGTTGCGCTCGCCGATCATCGGCGCCGAGCCCACCAGCACGGCGGCGAAGTTGTACTGGCGCATGCACCAGCTGAAGGTGAAGAACGAGTAGACGAACACCACGGCGATGGCCAGCAGCTTGAGTTCGGACATGCCACGGCTGGCCGGCTCGACATAGGGCAGGTCGGCGAGGATCGAGACGGCGCGGTCGGTAGAGCCGAGCACGGTGAGCACGCCGGCGAGGATGATCAGGGTGCTGGAGGCGAAGAACGAGGCGTTGCGCTCGAGGTTGCCGATCACGCTGGCGTCGGCGATGCGGTTGTCGCGCAGCAGCAGGCGGCGCATCCAGTCTTCGCGGTAGAGGTGCATGACGGAGGCGAGGCAAGGGGTGTCCCTGCCCTTCCAGGTGGCGTAGCGGGTGTAGCCGCCCCAGCAGAGGGTGAACCAGAGGATGGCCAGCAGGTTCCACAGGGCGTGGAAGTCGATCAGCTCGGAGATGTCGTTCATGGGTGTCCTGCGCCGGTTCGTGGCCGGCTGGGGTCCGGGGAAATGGAAAACGGCAGGTAGACGCCACCAGGCCCCGTGGAAGACACCCCATGGCGACGATTGCGCGCCGCGAGCCCATTTTCCTATGGACGCGGTGCCATGGCGACCATGAAAAAGGCCGCCCGAAGGCGGCCTCTGATGCAGCGTACGCTGGCTCAGGCCGGCGCGACGGCGGGACGGCCGGCCAGACGGTCGACGATGACGGCCAGTACCAGTACCACCAGCACCGGCAGCAGCCAGGCCAGGCTCTGGCTGGAGAGCGGCAGGTGCTCGATGAAGGACGGCACCAGCGACTTGAAGCCGGCGGCGCCCAGGCCATCGATGAGGCCGAAGAGCAGCGCGACCAGCATGGTGGGCACGAAAACGCGGCGCGACGACAGCCACAGGCGGTCGCACAGGCTCAGCGCCACCAGGACGATAGCCAGAGGGTACAAACCGACCAGCACGGGCACCGAGAAGGCGATCAGCTGGGTCAGCCCCTGGTTGGCCACCAGCAGGCTGAACGCGGCGAGCCCGAGCACCACGGTGCGGTAGGAGACCGGCAGGATGCGGCTGAAGAACTCGCCGCAGGCGGTGAGCAGGCCCACGGCGGTGGTCAGGCACGCCAGGGTGATGACCACGGCCAGCAGCAGGCTGCCGATGGTGCCGAAGGTGTGCTGCACGTAGGCGGTGAGGATCTGCACGCCGTTCTGGGCCTCACCGGCGATGCCCTGGCTGGTGGCACCGAGGTAGAAGAGCGCGAGGTAGACAATGGCCAAGCCAGAGGCGGCGATGATGCCGGCGATGACCGAATAGCGGGTGACCAGGCCTGCGTCCTCGACGCCGTGGTCGCGGATGGCGGTGGCGATGACGATGCCGAATACCAGGGCGCCCAGGGTGTCCATGGTCAGGTAGCCCTGCAGGAAGCCTTCGACCAGCGGCGCGGTCTGGTAGGCCTGCGAGGTGCTGCCGATGGGGCCCGCCGGCATGCTCAGGGCGGCGCCGCCGAGTACCAGGAGTGCCGCCAGCAGCACGGGGGTGATGAACTTGCCGATGCTGTCGACCAGCTTGCCGGGGTTGAGGGCCAGGAACAGCACAGCTACGAAATACAGCGCGCTGTAGGTGAACAGAGCGATACCGCTTTCACCGGTGAAAGGTGCCACGCCCATCTCGAAGGAGACCACGGCAGTGCGCGGAGTGGCGAACAGGGGCCCTATGGCCAGGTACACGGCTACCGCGAAGGCCAGGCCGGCGGTCTTGCCGAGTGGCGCGGTCAGGCGGTCCATGCCGCCACCGACGCGCGCCAGGGCGACCACGGTGAGCAGCGGCAGCCCGACACCGGTGAGCAGGAAGCCCAGCGCGGCGCGCCAGACGTTGTCGCCTGCGGCCATGCCGGCGCTGGGCGGGAAGATGATGTTGCCGGCGCCGAGGAACAGCGCGAATGTCATGAAGCCGAGGGCCAGGAGGTCCGAGCCTTTCAAACGAGTCATAGGGGGGAATACCACAGGCAGAATTTCATAGTTTCAGAGGGTTTCCCCGGGGTATGGGAAACGTCATCCATCCGTTTTGGGATCGACCATGGGTGCCCGTTACCTGCCCTTGTGGAGCCTGGCGAGCTTGAGGGGTGCAAGACTAGCGATTTGTGCAGCGGACCGGCACTGACATGCATCAGCCTGTCGACTGGAATTAACTATCTGTCGCCTGGAGGACAGGCGCAGGACAAACACAAAGGCCACCCGAAGGTGGCCTTTGCTCAGTTCGGAAAGCCTTAGGCCTTCTTCACTTCCCAACCGGTCAGCTCGGCCAGGGCCTTGCCGATGTCGGCCAGGGAACGCACGGTCTTCACACCCGCGTCCTGCAGGGCGGCGAACTTCTCGTCCGCAGTGCCCTTGCCGCCGGAGATGATGGCGCCAGCGTGGCCCATGCGCTTGCCGGCCGGAGCGGTGACACCCGCGATGTAGGACACCACCGGCTTGGTCACGTTGGCCTTGATGAAGGCAGCGGCTTCTTCTTCAGCGGAACCGCCGATCTCACCGATCATGACGATCGCTTCGGTCTTCGGGTCTTCCTGGAACAGCTTCAGGATGTCGATGAAGTTGGAGCCCGGGATCGGGTCGCCACCGATGCCCACGCAGGTGGACTGGCCGAAGCCGGCGTCGGTGGTCTGCTTCACGGCTTCATAGGTCAGGGTGCCGGAACGCGACACGATGCCTACTTTGCCCGGCAGGTGGATGTGACCCGGCATGATGCCGATCTTGCACTCGCCGGGAGTGATCACGCCCGGGCAGTTCGGGCCGATCAGGCGTACGCCCAGCTCGTCGCACTTGACCTTGGCTTCCAGCATGTCGATGGTCGGGATGCCTTCGGTGATGCAGACGATCAGCTTGATGCCGCCGAAAGCCGCTTCGAGGATGGAATCCTTGCAGAACGGAGCCGGAACGTAGATCACCGAAGCGTCAGCGCCGGTGGCTTCCACGGCTTCCTTGACGGTGTTGAACACCGGCAGGCCGAGGTGGGTGGTGCCGCCCTTGCCGGGGGTCACGCCGCCGACCATCTTGGTGCCGTAGGCGATGGCTTGTTCGGAGTGGAAGGTACCCTGCGAGCCGGTGAAGCCCTGGCAGATTACTTTGGTGTCTTTATTGATCAGGACGCTCATTACTTACCCTCCGCGGCCTTGACGACCTGCTGGGCAGCGTCGGTCAGGCTGGTCGCAGCGATGATGTTCAGACCGCTTTCGGCCAGGACCTTGGCGCCGAGCTCGGCGTTGTTGCCTTCCAGGCGGACGACCACCGGGATCTTCACGCCGACTTCTTTCACTGCACCGATGATGCCTTCGGCAATCATGTCGCAACGAACGATACCGCCGAAGATGTTCACCAGAACGGCAGCGACGTTGCTGTCGGACAGGATGATCTTGAAGGCTTCGGTCACGCGCTCTTTGGTAGCACCGCCGCCGACGTCGAGGAAGTTGGCAGGCTTGCCACCGTGCAGGTTGACGATGTCCATGGTGCCCATGGCCAGGCCAGCGCCGTTGACCATGCAGCCGATGTTGCCTTCCAGCGCGACGTAGTTCAGTTCCCACTTCTGCGCATGGGCTTCACGAGCGTCGTCCTGGGACGGGTCGTGCATGGCACGCAGCTTGGGCTGGCGGTACATGGCGTTGCTGTCGATGTTGATCTTGGCGTCCAGGCAGTGCAGGTTGCCGTCGGCCTTGATCACCAGCGGGTTCACTTCCAGCAGGGCCAGGTCGTAGTCCTGGAACAGCTTGGCCAGGTTCACGAAGATGTGGGTGAACTGCTTGATCTGGTCGCCTTGCAGGCCCAGTTGGAAGGCCAGTTCACGACCCTGGTAAGGCTGAGCGCCGACCAGCGGGTCAACGGTGGCCTTGAGGATCTTCTCGGGGGTCTCGTGAGCGACTTTCTCGATGTCCACGCCACCTTCGGTGGACGCCATGAACACGATACGGCGGCTGGAACGGTCTACCACGGCGCCCAGGTACAGTTCCTTGGCGATATCGGTGCAGGACTCAACCAGGATCTTGGTGACCGGCTGGCCATTGGCGTCGGTCTGGTAGGTCACCAGGCGCTTGCCGAGCCAGTTGGCGGCGAACGCCTTGGCGTCGTCCTTGCTCTTGACCAGCTTTACGCCACCCGCTTTACCGCGGCCGCCGGCGTGGACCTGGGCCTTGACGACCCACTCGCTGCCACCGATTTTTTCGCAGGCTTCTGCGGCTTCTTCCGGGGTGTCCACGGCGAAGCCCTTGGATACGGGCAGGCCGTATTCAGCGAACAGCTGCTTACCCTGATATTCGTGGAGATTCATGCTTGTCTACCGTCTTCGTTTGGGTATTGCCCATTCGGCGCTGCATTCGTGGTGCCGCGCCACCTGTGACTGCTTAAAGGCAGTCCGGCGGGCTTTCCGCGGTGAGCCCCTGGGGACTCACGACGGGTAGCCCGCCGTGGTTCTTCTTTCAGGAATCCGCTGGAGATGCCACGCGCAGGCGCGGCATCACCGGCTGATTTCTCAACGCTTCTTGCGGTTGGCGATATGGATCGCGTGGCCGTTGACGGCCAGGGCCGCTTCGTGCAGCGCTTCGGACAGGGTCGGGTGCGAGAAGACCATCATGCCCAGGTCTTCGGCGCTGGTGCCGAATTCCATGCCGATGGCGCCCTGCTGGACCAGTTCCGCAGCGCTTGGGCCGATCACGTGGACGCCCAGGACGCGGTCGGTCTTGGCATCGGCGATGACCTTGACCAGGCCGGTGGTGTCGTTGGCAGCCATGGCACGGCCGCTGGCCGCGAAGGGGAAGGTACCGACGTTGATTTCGACGCCTTCGGCCTTCAGGGACTGCTCGGTCTTGCCGACCCACGCGATTTCCGGGTGGGTGTAGATCACCGACGGGATCAGGTCGTAGTTCATCTGGGCTTTGTGGCCGGCGATACGCTCGGCGACCATGATGCCCTCTTCCGACGCCTTGTGAGCCAGCATGGCGCCACGGACCACGTCACCGATGGCGAAGACGCCCGGAACGCTGGTCTTGCAGTGGTCGTCGACATAGATGTAGCCACGCTCGTCGAGGGTGACACCGCTGTCGGCAGCCAGCAGCTCGGTGGTAACCGGACGACGGCCAACGGCAACGATCAGCTTGTCGAACACCTGCTTCTGCTCGCCTTCGGCGTCGGTGAAGCTGACGGTGACCTGCTTCTTCTTCACTTCGGAACCGGTGACGCGAGCGCCCAGGCGGATCTTCAGGCCTTGCTTGGTGAGGACCTTCAGGGCTTCCTTGGCGATCTGCTCGTCAGCGGCCGGCAGGAACTTGTCCAGGGCTTCGAGCACGGTGACTTCGGCGCCCAGGCGGGCCCAGACGGAACCCAGTTCGAGGCCGATCACGCCAGCGCCGATAACGCCCAGCTTCTTCGGTACGGCCTGGAAGTCCAGGGCACCGGTGGAGTCGACGATGACGTCCTGGTCGACCGGAGCCGGCGGGATGTCGACCGGACGCGAGCCGGACGCGAGGATCACGTTCTCGGCCTGGACGATCTGGGTCTTGCCATCGGAACCGGTGACTTCGACCTGCTTGTTGGCCAGCAGCTTGCCGTGGCCTTCCAGCAGGGTGACGCCGTTGGCCTTGAACAGGGTGCTTACGCCGCCGGTCAGGTTCTTAACGATGCCGTTCTTGCGGGCGACCATGGCCGGTACGTCGATGCTGACGCCCTTGGCTTCGATGCCGTGGATTTTGAAGCCATCAACGGCCTCGTGGTACTTGTAGGAGCTGTCCAGCAGCGCCTTCGACGGAATGCAGCCGACGTTCAGGCAGGTACCGCCCAGGGCGATCTTGCCGTCCTTGTCCTGGTATTTCTCGATGCAGGCGGTTTTCAGGCCGAGCTGGGCCGCCTTGATGGCCGCAACGTAACCGCCGGGGCCCGCACCAATCACTACCACGTCGAATTTCTGGGTCATAACGTTCTCCTAAGCCTCGAGCTTCAAGCGGCAAGCCACAGGCCGGGCTGCGATGTTCTGCAGCTTGCGGCGTGTGGCTTGCAACTGATTTAGATGTCCAGCAGCAGACGAGCCGGATCTTCCAGCAGGTTCTTGATGGTCACCAGGAAGCTGACGGCTTCCTTGCCATCGATCAGACGGTGATCGTAGGACACAGCCAGGTACATCATCGGGCGGATGACCACTTGGCCGTTGATGGCCATGGGACGCTGGATGATGTTGTGCATGCCGAGGATGGCGGCCTGCGGCGGGTTGACGATCGGGGTCGACATCATCGAACCGAAGGTGCCGCCGTTGGTGATGGTGAAGGTGCCACCGGTCATCTCGTCGATGGACAGTTTGCCCTCGCGCGCCTTCTTGCCGAAGGTGGCGATGCCGTTCTCGACTTCGGCCAGGCTCATCAGCTCGGCGTTGCGCAGGACCGGAACCACCAGGCCACGGTCGCTGGAAACGGCTACGCCGATGTCCTGGTAGCCGTGGTAGACGATGTCGTTGCCGTCGATCGAGGCGTTGACGGCCGGGAAGCGCTTCAGCGCCTCGACGGAAGCCTTGACGAAGAAGGACATGAAGCCCAGGCGCACGCCGTTGTGGGTCTTCTCGAACAGGTCCTTGTACTTCGAACGCAGGGCCATGACTTCGGTCATGTCGACTTCGTTGAAGGTGGTCAGCATGGCCATGGTGGACTGTGCTTCGACCAGGCGCTCGGCGACCTTGGCACGCAGGCGGGTCATCGGGACGCGCTTCTCGACGCGGTCACCCGCGGCGAAGACCGGGGCCTCGGCGGCCGGAGCGGCAGCCTTGGCAGCCGGGGCGGCGGCCGGAGCGGATTTCTTCGCTTCAACGGCAGCTACCACGTCTTCCTTGGTCACGCGACCGCCTTTGCCGGTGCCGGCGATGCTGTTCGGGTCGATGCCGTTCTCTTCGGCCAGCTTACGAGCGGCCGGGGAGAGGATGGCGTCGTCACCACCAGCAGCAGCCGGAGCGGCGGCCTGGGCAGCGGCAGCCGGGGCTGCAGCGGCGGCAGGAGCAGCGCTGGCGGCGCCACCTTCGGTCAGTTTGCCCAGCAGTTCGCCGCTGAGGACGGTGTCGCCCTCGTTCTTGACGATTTCAGCCAGCACGCCGTCGGCTTCGGCCAGTACTTCAAGCACTACCTTGTCGGTCTCGATGTCGACGATCAGCTCGTCACGCTTGACGGCCTCGCCCGGCTTCTTGTGCCAGGTGGCCACGGTGCCGTCGGCAACCGATTCCGGGAATGTAGGGGCTTTGATCTCGATAGCCATTTGTATGGGTTCCTATCTAATTCGGTTTCTTCTGCACGAAGGCGTTAAACAGTAAAGGCATCTTGCAGCAGTTTTTCCTGCTGCTCGGCGTGCATCGAGGCATAGCCGCAGGCCGGAGAGGCCGAGGCGTCACGCCCGGCGTACTCGAGGAAAAGGCCTTTGTTGTGGGCTGCCGCGACACGACGCATGTGATGCTGGCTGCAGTACCAGGCGCCCTGGTTCATCGGCTCTTCCTGGCACCAGACGATGTGCTTGAGGTTCTTGTACTGAGCAAGAACTTCGGCCAGGTCGTCTTCCGGGAACGGGTACAGCTGCTCGATACGCACGATGGCGATGTCTTCACGGCCTTCGGCACGACGCTTTTCCAGCAGGTCGTAGTAGACCTTGCCGCTGCACAGCACCAGACGCTCGACTTTCTTCGGATCGATCGAGTCGATCTCGTTGATCACGGTCTGGAACGAGCCTTCGGCCAGATCTTCCAGGGTCGAGATGGCGAGCTTGTGGCGCAGCAGGGACTTGGGCGTCAATACGACCAACGGCTTGCGCAGCGGGCGGATCACCTGGCGACGCAGCAGATGGTAGATCTGCGCCGGGGTGGTCGGCATGCACACCTGGATGTTGTGCTCGGCGCACAGCTGCAGGTAACGCTCCAGGCGCGCGGAGGAGTGCTCCGGCCCCTGCCCTTCGTAGCCGTGCGGCAGCAGCATGGTCAGGCCGCAGAGACGACCCCACTTGTGCTCGCCACTGGTGATGAACTGGTCGATCACCACCTGGGCGCCGTTGGCGAAGTCACCGAACTGGGCTTCCCAGATCACCAGCGCGTTGGGCGTGGTGGTGGAGTAGCCATACTCGAATGCCAGTACGGCTTCCTCGGAGAGGTAGGAGTCGTACAGCTCGAAGCTCGGCTGTTTGTCGAACAGGTTCTGCAGGGGCAGGTAGGTACCGGCATCCTTCTGGTTGTGCAGCGCCGCATGGCGGTGCGAGAAGGTGCCGCGACCCACGTCCTGGCCGGTGATGCGAACCGGGTGGCCTTCGAACAGCAGAGTGGCGTAGGCCATGGTTTCGGCGTAGCCCCAGTTGATCGGCAGGCCGCCGGCGCCCATCTTCTGGCGGTCTTCGAGGATCTTCGAGACCTGACGCTGGACGACGAAGCCTTCCGGGATCTCCAGCAGCTTGGCGGAGAGCTCCTGCAGGGTCTTGAGCTCGAAACGGGTGTCGTGGCGAGCGGTCCAGGTGTGACCCAGGTAGGGACGCCAGTCGACGAAGAGCTCCTTGTTGGGCTCTTTGACCAGGCTCTTGACCACGTGCTGACCGTTGTCCAGGGCGGTGCGGTACTCGTCGATCTTGGCCTGCACGCGATCGTCGTCCAGCACGCTGGATTGGATCAGGGCATCGGCATAGAGCTCGCGAGTGGTGCGCTGCTTGGCGATCTGCTGGTACATCAGCGGCTGGGTGCCGCTCGGCTCGTCGGCCTCGTTGTGACCGCGACGGCGGTAACAGACCAGGTCGATGACCACGTCACGCTTGAACTGCATGCGGTAGTCGACGGCCAACTGGGTCACGAAGAGCACGGCTTCCGGGTCGTCGCCGTTCACGTGGAAGATCGGCGCCTGGATCATCTTCGCGACGTCGGTGGCGTACTCGGTGGAGCGCGAGTCGTCCTGACGGCTGGTGGTGAAACCGACCTGGTTGTTGATGACGATGTGCACGGTACCGCCGGTGCGGTAGCCGCGGGTCTGCGACATCTGGAAGGTTTCCATGACCACGCCCTGGCCCGCGAAGGCGGCGTCGCCGTGGATAGAGATCGGCAGTACCTTGTCGCCGGCCTTGTCCTGGCGGCGATCCTGACGGGCACGAACGGACCCCTCGACTACCGGGGAGACGATCTCCAGGTGGGACGGGTTGAACGCGAGCGCCAGGTGGACTTCACCACCCGCGGTCATGACGTTGGAGGAGAAACCCTGGTGGTACTTCACGTCACCGGAGGACAGGCCTTCGACCTTCTTGCCTTCGAACTCGTCGAACAGGTCGCGCGGGTTCTTGCCGAAGGTGTTGACCAGTACGTTGAGGCGACCGCGGTGGGCCATGCCGATGACGATTTCCTTGGTGCCGTAGGAGCCGGAACGCTGGATGATCTCGTCCAGCATCGGAATCAGGCTTTCGCCGCCTTCCAGGCCGAAACGCTTGGTGCCCGGGTACTTGGTGCCCAGGTACTTTTCCAGGCCTTCGGCCGCAGTCAGGCGCTCGAGCAGGTGGCTCTGCACTTCGGCGGAGAACGCCGGGCGGCCACGCACGCTTTCCAGGCGCTGCTGGAACCACTTGCGCTGGTCGGAATCGACGATGTGGGTGAACTCGGCACCGATGGTGCGGCAGTAGGTCTGCTGCAGCGACTGATGGATCTCGCGCAGGGTCGCCTCTTCCTTGCCGATGTAAAGCTCACCGGTACGGAAGGTGGTGTCGAGGTCGGCATCGGTCAGGCCGTAATGGTTGATCGACAGATCGGCCGGCACCTTGCGCTGCCAGAGGCCGAGGGGGTCGAGCGTCGCCGCCTGATGGCCGCGCATGCGGTAGGCCTGGATCAGACGCAGGACTTCGACCTGCTTCTTCTCGTGCTCGCTGCTTACGCTGCCAGCCGATACGGGCTGCGCGCGGCGCTGGTTCTTGGCGAGCAGGACGAAGTGGTCGCGAACAGTAGAATGCGATACGTCGGTGGCGGTGTTACCGTCGGCCGGCAACTTCTGGAAGTAGGTGCGCCACTCTTCGGGCACAGCGTTGGGATCGTGCAGGTAAAGCTCATAGAGCTCTTCCACATATGCAGCGTTGCCACCGGATAGGTGGGCGCTGTTCCACATGCGCTGCATTACGCTTTCTTGCATGCTTGGTCACCCTCGGTAAGGGGACACCACCGGCGTGGAATCAGCATCGTGGCTTCAATAGTCCTGGCACAGCGACTCGGTAAAGCCACCAAGGATCCCGCAGATAGTCCGGGCACCAGCCCGGTTGCCCCTGCTGGTCATCTATATATTTTCAAGTAAGGACCGCCGCTTTGTGAGCTGCTGTCCTGGTTTACTGCTGCGCCGGTAGCAAACCGGCGCCGCAGGTATTACGGGTAAAGCATGAAGCGCATCAAGTACCGCTTTGCAGCAGCATGTGACGTACGTGACCGATCGCCTTGGTCGGGTTCAGACCCTTGGGGCAAACGCTCACGCAGTTCATGATGCCGCGGCAGCGGAACACGCTGAACGGATCGTCCAGCGCGGCCAGACGCTCTTCGGTCTTGTTGTCGCGGCTGTCGGCCAGGAAACGATAGGCCTGCAGAAGCGCAGCGGGACCGAGGAACTTGTCCGGGTTCCACCAGAAGGACGGGCAGGAGGTCGAGCAGCAGGCGCACAGGATGCACTCGTACAGACCGTCCAGCTTCTCGCGCTCTTCCGGCGACTGCAGACGCTCGATCGCCGGGGCGGGCGTGTCGTTCTGCAGGAAGGGTTTAACCTTCTCGTATTGCTTGTAGAAGATGCTCATATCAACGACGAGGTCACGGATGACCGGCAGGCCGGGCAGCGGGCGGATCACCAGCTTGCCGCCCTTGAGGCCGGCAGCGGAGATCGGCGTGATGCAGGCCAGGCCGTTCTTGCCGTTGATGTTCATACCGTCGGAACCGCAGACGCCTTCACGGCAGGAACGACGGTAGGAGAAACCTTCGTCCTGTTCCTTGATCAGGGCCAGCACGTCCAGGACCATGATGTCCTTGCCGCCGGTGTCGACCTGGAAGTCCTGCATGAAGGGTGCAGCGTCCTGGTCCGGGTTGTAGCGATAAACGCTGACTTTCAGAATGTTGGCTTGCGACATATCAGCCACCCTTAATAAGTACGTACTTTGGGTTCAAACGCAGGAACGGTCTTCGGCGCGAAGTTGACGTCGCGCTTGGTGACGCGCTTCTCACCCGGGTAGTACAGGGTGTGGCACAGCCAGTTCTCGTCATCACGCTCTTCGAAGTCTTCGCGGGCATGCGCGCCACGGGATTCCTTGCGGACCTCCGCTGCGATCGCAGTTGCTTCGGCCACTTCGAGAAGGTTCTGCAGTTCCAGTGCTTCGATACGTGCGGTGTTGAAGGCCTGGCTCTTGTCGGCGATCTTGACGTTGGCGATACGCTCGCGCAGGTCGGCCAACTGGGCGATGCCCTTCTGCATGTACTCGCCGGTGCGGAATACACCGAAGTAGTTCTGCATGCAGTTCTGCAGTTCTTTACGCAGCGGAGCCACGTCTTCGCCGCTGCTGCGCTCGTTGACGCCGGACAGGCGCTTGAGCGACAGCTCCAGGTCGGTTTCCGAAGCACCACGGTGCTCGATACCTTCCTTGAGGGCTTTTTCCAGGTGCAGACCGGCGGCGCGACCGAATACCACCAGGTCGAGCAGCGAGTTGCCGCCCAGGCGGTTGGCACCGTGTACCGACACGCAGGCGACTTCGCCGACCGCGAACAGGCCATCGATGATGATGTCCTTGCCGCTGGCATCCTGGGTGATGGCCTGGCCATGAATGTTGGTGGCAACGCCGCCCATCATGTAGTGACAGGTCGGGATCACCGGTACCGGAGCGACGACGGGGTCGACGTGAGCGAAGGTCTTCGACAGTTCGCAGATACCCGGCAGGCGGCTGTGCAGCACTTCCTCGCCCAGGTGGTCGAGCTTCAGCAGTACGTGGTCCTTGTCCGGGCCACAGCCGTTGCCGGCCAGTACTTCCTTGACCATGGAGCGGGCGACCACGTCGCGGCCGGCCAGGTCCTTGGCGTTCGGAGCGTAACGCTCCATGAAGCGCTCGCCATGGGCGTTGATCAGGTAGCCACCCTCACCACGGCAGCCTTCGGTCACGAGGACGCCGGCGCCGGCGATACCGGTCGGGTGGAACTGCCACATCTCGATGTCCTGCACCGGCACACCGGCACGCAGTGCCATGCCGATACCGTCACCGGTGTTGATCAGGGCGTTGGTGGTGGACGCATAGATGCGGCCAGCGCCACCGGTGGCCAGGACCACGGCCTTGGAGCGGATGTAGACGGTCTCGCCGGTCTCGATGCAGATGGCGATGATGCCGACCACGGCGCCATCCTGGTTCTTCACCAGGTCGACGGCGTACCACTCGTTGAGGAACGAGGTGCCGTTCTTCAGGTTGGCCTGGTACAGGGTGTGCAGCAGGGCATGACCGGTACGGTCGGCGGCAGCGCAGGTACGCGCAGCCTGGCCACCCTTGCCGAAGTCCTTGGACTGGCCACCGAACGGACGCTGGTAGATGCGGCCTTGCTCGGTACGGGAGAACGGCAGGCCCATGTGCTCCAGCTCGAACACGGCTTCCGGGCCGACGGAGCACATGTATTCGATCGCGTCCTGGTCACCGATGTAGTCGGAGCCCTTGACGGTGTCGTACATGTGCCAGCGCCAATCGTCGTTCGGGTCGGCCGAAGCGATGGCGCAGGTGATGCCGCCCTGAGCGGAAACGGTGTGCGAGCGGGTCGGGAAGACCTTGGTGACCACGGCAGTCTTGTGGCCGCCTTGAGCCAGTTGCAGCGCAGCACGCATGCCGGCGCCGCCGCCACCAACGATGATGGCGTCGTAGGAAAGAGTACGAATGCTAGACATGGATCAGATACCCCACAGAATCTGCACGCCCCAGACGAAGTACGCGAACATGGTGATGCCGCAGACCGCCTGGAACAGGAAACGCACAACGGTTGCCCACTTGCCCAGCGCCATCGGCGTCAGGTAGTCAGTGGAGATGGTCCACATGCCAACCCAGGCATGTACACCGAGTGCAACCAGCCCGAGGAGGCTGAAGATGCGCATCCAGTTCTGGGAGAACAGACCATGCCAGTCAGCATAGGTCAGGCCGGGATTCGCTACGAGGTAGCCCAGCAGGAAAAGGAAATAAGCCGCGAGAACGACTGCAGAAACGCGCTGAGCCATCCAGTCATAGAGGCCCGAACGCGAGAAGTTCGTGACATTGGTTACCATACCCACACCCCCGCCAGCACGATCAGCACCGCGGAAACCGCGATGACGATTTTCGAGCCCAGCTTGCCGCCCTCGAGCGTCTCGCCGACACCCACATCCATTACCAGGTGGCGCACACCGGCAACCAGGTGGTAAAGCAATGCGGACAGCAGGCCCCAAATCACAAACTTGGCCAGCGGACTGGTCAGGCACGCCTTCACCTCACCGAAGCCTTCCTCGGATGCCAGCGACTTGCCGAGCGCATAAAGCAGCACAGCAATACCGACGAAAAGGATGACACCGGAGATACGGTGGAGAATGGACGTGTAAGCAGTGATTGGGAGTTTGATGGTCCTGAGATCTAGGTTTACAGGTCGTTGGCTATTCACGGCTGTTTTTTTCACACTGAGGCCCCTAACAATCAGGGCAAGTTGTCGGGAAGTGCACTGGTCAGGTACCCCTCACCAAAGGAGTGCCGACCACCAGAATACGGGCTTCAAGGCCCCTGGCAGTCGGGCGCTGAGTATAGACAGTTAGCTGACTAATGACAACGGAAAGGCCTCCCCCTAAGAGCGGATTGCGCTCCTTATATAAAAGGCGTAAATAGCGCCCTTTTTCCGCGAAAAACACCCCGCAAACCCCTCTGCCATATGGGTTTCTTCAAATTGACATTCGCATTTATCTCACTATAGTGGTGCGGGCCCTGCGTGGGGGGCTGTCTGATGATTTCAAGCATAAATAGGAGGCCGCTATGGCTGACAAAAAAGCGCAGTTGATCATCGAGGGCATTGCCCCCGTCGAGCTGCCCGTTCTGTCCGGTACCGTAGGTCCCGATGTAATCGATGTGCGGGGCCTGACCTCCACGGGTCGCTTCACCTTTGATCCTGGCTTTATGTCTACCGCCTCTTGCGAGTCGAAGATCACCTACATCGACGGCGACAAGGGTGTACTGCTTCACCGCGGCTACCCCATCGAGCAACTGGCAGAAGAATCCGACTACCTGGAAACCTGCTATCTGCTGCTGAACGGCGAACTGCCCAGCGCAGAGGAAAAGGCCAAGTTCGTTGGCACCGTCAAGAACCACACCATGGTTCATGAACAGTTGAAGAGCTTCTTCAACGGCTTCCGCCGCGACGCCCATCCGATGGCGATCATGTGCGGCGTAGTCGGCGCCCTCTCCGCCTTCTACCACGACTCCCTGGACATCAACGACCCGCACCATCGCGAAATCTCCGCGATCCGCCTGGTCGCCAAGATGCCCACCATCGCCGCCATGGTCTACAAGTACTCCATGGGTCAGCCGATGATGTATCCGCGTAACGACCTGAACTACGCGGAAAACTTCCTGCACATGATGTTCAACACCCCGTGCGAGATCAAACCGATCAGCCCGGTACTGGCCAAGGCCATGGATCGCATCTTCATCCTGCATGCGGACCACGAGCAGAACGCCTCCACCTCCACCGTTCGCCTGGCCGGTTCGTCCGGTGCCAACCCGTTCGCCTGCATCGCAGCCGGCATCGCCGCCCTGTGGGGCCCGGCACACGGCGGCGCCAACGAAGCGGTACTGACCATGCTCGATGAAATCGGCGATGTCTCGAACATCGACAAGTTCATCGCCAAGGCCAAGGACAAGAACGACCCGTTCAAGCTCATGGGCTTCGGCCATCGCGTGTACAAGAACCGCGACCCGCGCGCCACCGTGATGAAGCAGACCTGCGACGAAGTCCTGAAGGAACTGGGGATCAAGAACGATCCGCAGCTGGAGCTGGCCATGCGTCTCGAAGAGATCGCCCTGACCGATCCGTACTTCAAGGAACGCAACCTGTACCCGAACGTCGACTTCTACTCGGGGATCATCCTCAAGGCGATCGGCATTCCGACCAGCATGTTCACCGTGATCTTCGCCCTTGCGCGCACCGTCGGCTGGATCTCCCACTGGAAGGAAATGCTCTCCAGCCCGTACAAGATCGGCCGTCCGCGCCAGCTGTACACCGGCTACGAGCAGCGCGACTACGTCTCGCTCGACAAGCGCAAGTAAGACGTCCCGCTCCAGGAGAAGCCCCGCATCTGCGGGGCTTTTTCATGGGCGAAGGGTACGTCGGCAGCACTGACGGCGGACACGGGGATCTTGAGGGCTACAACCCAGGATGCGTTGGCCTCGCGGTGCTCGGCGCCAACCTACGAAAACCACGCGCTCCGCCCGGCAATCCGGGCAGGTTGCACCAATGAAAAGGCCCCGCATCGCGGGGCCTTGTCGTGTCAGCGGCCGATCACTTCTTCTCGGCGCGCTCGCGCAGGTGGCTGAGCGTATTGAACGGCGCGTCGACCACGAAGCTGTTGGCCAGCCAGGAGGGCACGCTGCCGCCCGGCTCGGTGTGCACCTGGTAGGTCACCTCGACTTCGCCCGGACCCTTGGGCACGAACTTCCATACACCATCCACGGCGGCCACACGCACGAAGCCTTTCTCTTCCGGCACGTACTTGGGCTCGCCCTTGAGGGTGCGGGTCAGGCTGCCGTCGGCGCCTTCGGTGGTGGTGGCATGGATGACCGAGTCACGCGGGGTAACGGGCCAGGGGGTATTGAAGCGGGTGTAGGTCCAGCTGTCGGAGCCTTCCGACTTCAGCAGCTTCTGCTGCTCGCACTCGTGAATCCAGGCGCAGGAGCCGGAAACGTCCTCCTGCAGCTTGCGCAGGGTGGTGACGTCGGTTTTCAGGGTGGCAACCCCGCGATAGGCCTTGTACTTGGAGCCGGCAACCTCGCTCAGGTATACCTTGATGCCGTCCTCGTCCTTGGCCAGCTTCCAGTCCTCGGCATGGGCAGTCGAGGCCAGCAGCGCAGTGGCGCTAAAGCCGCAGATCACAGCCATTCGTTGCAGCGAAACCATCTTTGTTCTCCTTCTTATGATGACCAGCCGTCGTCCATCAGGACAGCTACTGGATAGATTGACTGACCGCCACGGCCGTCTCTTGTTCCAACCAGCCCAGCAAACGTATCGCCTCTTCCCGGCTGTCGCCACAGACAAAAAGATCGGCATCGAAGTCGACACAGACCTTCGGCCGCTCCGGTTGGCCGAATATCGAGCAGAGATGCTCGACGGAGAGATGGATGCAACGCTCCCCCGCCGCCTTGCCCTTGGGCATGCCGGGGATGGGTGAACTGATGGATGGCGCGATGCAACAGGCGCCACAACCTGCACGACAAATCATGATCAGGGGCCCCTCTGCAACGCTGTGGCCGACGTAGGGCGCGGATTCTACTCGCGGCCCCGGGGAAATGGGATATCCCCCAGTCAGCCGATCAGCCGCGCCATGCACCCCAGGTCACCGCCCCCCTTTTGGCCTTCAGGAGCCGCTGACGCCTCGCTGCGCCAGCGCCTTGTGCAGGGCCTCACCCACCGCCGAGCCCTGCGGGTAGAACACCGCCGGCTGGCCGATGGGCGCCGCCACGCGCACGCGGGTGCCGGGGGCTGCCTGGTAGTGCTCCTGCGACCAGAGGTGCACCCACTCCCCCGCCGGCAGCGCCACCTCCAGGCTGTCGACACCCGGCTCCAGCACCGGTGCCACCAGCAGTTGGTCACCCAGCAGGAAGCTGCGCGGCACGGCCTCCAGGCTCGCGGGGTCCTCGGGGTATTGCAGCCAGAGCGGGCGCACCAGTGGCAGCCCGGTACGCGCCGCCTCGTCCATCAGCGTGCGGCGATAAGGTGCCAGCGCGGCGAACAGCTGGGCGCAACGGGCGAAGTGCGCCAGGCTGGCCGGCGAATCGTAGACCTGGTGGTTGTCCGCCGGACGATTGCCCTCGTGGGTGCGCAGCAGGCTGGTGAAGGCGGAAAACTCCGCCCAGCGCTGCAACAGCTCCTCGCTGCGGTGGTAGTCCTTCAGCGGGTTGCTGATGGTGGTGTAGCCGCCAGTGTCGGCGTGATTGAGGGTGAAGCCCGAGAGCCCACCGGAGAGCAGCCCCAGCAATGCGCTGTGCAGGCCGTCCTGGGCATCCCAGGTCACTAGCTGGTCGCCCAGCCACATGCTGGTGGTCAGCCCCGGGCTGCGGCTGTAGCCGGAGCGGGTGAAGAACAGCAGCTCCCCTTCCCCGCCTGCCTCCTCCAGCAGCTCGCGGTTGAGCCGCGCCCATTCTTCGGGGAAGCGGTTGTGCAGCAGCGCCGCGTCTTCACCCGAGGCCGGGTGCGCCTCGAAGGGCAGCGCCTCGCCGAAATCGGCCATCCAGCCGGAGAAGCCCTGGCCGAGCATCTCTTCGCGCAACACGACCTTCAGCCAGCGGCGCGCCTCGGGGTTGCTCAGGTCCACCAAACCGGCGCTGAAGCTGGTGTTGAGCAGGTCCAGCGGCTTGCCGTCGGCGCCCTGCATGAGGAAGCCGCGTTCGCGGGCCTCACGGAACAGGTTGCGCTGCTCGCCGTCCTTCTCGGTGATGTCCGCCAGGAAGGGGTTGGCATAGGCCAGGGTACGGATGCCGCGCGCCTTGAGGTCGGCGCTCAGGGTCTGCCATTGCGGATAGTGGCGCGGATCGAGGGTCCAGTTCCACCACAGCTGCTTGCCGAAACTGGTGCTGCGCTGGCCCACCCAGTCCTGCAGCCAGAGGCCGGCGACGGGCACCCCGGCGGCATCGATGCGCCCCAGCAGCTCGCGCACCCGCTCGGTACCGCCCTGCAGGCCGAGGATGGCGCCGTGCTGGGTCCAGTCCGGCAGCGGCGCCATGCGCCCCACCACCGAGGTGTGCGCCTGCAGCAACGCGGCGGGGCTGTCGCCGTTGTAGAGACGCGCGGTGAGGCTGCCCTGGTGCACCTCCAGGCCCACCCGCGCCGGATCACGCAGGTCGAACACCTGATAGGCGCTGGATTCGCTGAAGAAGGCACGCAGCTTCGACGTCAGGTAATAGGGCACCGGCGCGTAGCTGGTCCACCAGTCGCCGCCCGCACGGGCACTGAGGTCCGCCGCCAGGGTGATGGGCTGCAGGCCACGGCCGACGCCCTGTTCCTGCACCAGGATGGGCACGCGGCGCCCGGCCAGGTCGAAAGCGCTGAACTGCTCACCGAAGCCGAAGAAGCGCTCATCGGCGTCCCGTTGCCAGTTGAGATAGAGGCGGTTGAGGCGCGGGTCATCCAGCGCCACGGCCAGGCGCACACCGCGCCCGCCATCGGCCTCCAGCACCAGCGCGTAGCCACTGACGGAGCCATCGGCGCAACGCAGGTGGCCACGCAGCACCAGGCGCGGGCCGGTGCCCTGGAAGCTGTCCAGGCTTTGCTCGCGGCACAGCAGCTCGCGGTGCTCGTCGACGAACAGCGCGCCCCGGTGCTCTTCGACCTCGGCAGCGCCGATACCGGCGGCGAGGAAGCCACCCTCGGTGGCCCACAGTCGCTTGGTGGGGTTGCCCTTGGGGCTCAGCGCCAGGCCATGGCCGTTCCAGGCCAGGCGGTAATCGCCGAAATCGAAATCACGGGGTACGGCAAAGGCCGGTGGCACCACCAGCTCGGCCAGCACGGCACGCTGTTTCCACACATGCAGCCCCTGCCATCCCGCCACGCCTGCCGCCGTCACCAGCAACACGGCTGCCGCCCCTTTTACCCACCTGCGCATCGCTCGCCCCTTTTCTTGTTCTGCACCGCCCTTTAGGCTGGCGCGCACTCATACATCGTGGAGTCACCGTCATGCCGGTTTGGCTGCAGACCGCCCTGCTGCTCACGCTGTCCAACGTCTTCATGACGTTCGCCTGGTACGGCCACCTCAAGACCCTGAACACCAAGCCGTGGATCATCGCCGCCCTGATCAGCTGGGGGATCGCGCTGTTCGAGTACCTGCTGCAGGTGCCGGCCAACCGCATCGGCTACACGGCGCTCTCGGTGGGCCAGCTGAAGATCATGCAGGAGGTGATCACCCTCGCGGTGTTCGTGCCCTTCAGCGTCTACTTCATGCAGCAACAGCTGAAGCTCGATTATCTCTGGGCCGGTCTGTGCCTGCTCGGCGCGGTGTACTTTATCTTCCGCGCCTGAGGCCGGGGATGCGTGGCGCGCCGGTCATGGCGACCGATCGTGCCAGGGTTCACTTCGGGGGCTCGAGGCGGGTGATCAGGCTGGAGGTGTCCCAGCGGCCACCGCCTTCGGCCTGGATCTCGCCGTAGAAACGATCCACCAGTTCGGTGACCGGCAATTGCGCGCCGTTGCGCTGGGCCTCGGCGAAGACGATGGCGAAGTCCTTGCGCATCAGGTCAACGGCGAAGCCGAAGTCGAACTTGCCGTCGAGCATGCTCTGGTGACGGTGCTCCAGTTGCCAGGACTGCGCCGCCCCCTTGCCGATCACCTCCATGGCCGCCGTGGCGTCGAGCCCGGAACGCCGGGCGAAATGCAGTGCCTCGGAGAGCCCTTGGAGCAGCCCGCCGACGCAGATCTGGTTGACCATCTTGGTCAACTGGCCACTACCCACCGGGCCCATCAGCCGGGTCATCCGCGCGTAGCTGTCGATCACCGGTGCCGCCCGCTCGTAGAGTTCGCGCTCGCCGCCGATCATCACCGTCAACATGCCGCTCTCGGCCCCGGCCTGGCCGCCGGAGACCGGCGCATCGAGAAAGCCCAGCCCGCGCTCGGCAGCCAGCGCCGCCAGTTCGCGGGCCACCTCGGCGGAGGCGGTGGTGTGGTCCACCAGCACGCTGCCGGGCTGCATGCCGGCGAAGGCGCCCTCCTCGCCCAGTACCACGGCGCGCAGGTCGTCGTCGTTGCCGACACAGGTCATCACCAGGTCGTAACCCTGCGCCGCTTCCCGTGGCGTGGCGAAGCTGTCGCCGCCGAACTCGTCGCACCAGAGCGAGGCCTTCTCCGGCGAGCGGTTGTAGACGCGCACCTCGTGCCCCTCGCATGCGAGGTGGCCGGCCATGTGAAAGCCCATTACGCCGAGCCCGATAAAGGTCACCTTCGCCATCTCAAACCCTCCACATGTGCATGTCCCAGGAAGCCTAACACGCGGTTTGCCGAGCCGCGAAAGGCCCTCCATACTCGCCCGGAAGTTGCCGGGACACCCCACAAGCGCCAAGGAGAGCCCCATGCCGCACTGGCTGGTGATAGACCTGGAAGCCACGACCGAGGAAGGCGGTTGGCCCCTGGAAGATATGGAGATCATCGAGATCGGCGCATCGATCGTGGCTGCCGACGGCCGCGAAGTGGACCATTTCCAGCGTTTCGTGCGCCCGCTGCGCCGGCCCTGCCTGACCACCTTCTGCCGCCAGCTGACCCACATCAGCCAGGCCAATGTCGACAGCGCCGCGCCCCTGGCGCAGGTCTGGCCGGCGTTCGAGCGCTGGCTGCAGAACTACCAGCCGCGCCTGGTCAGCTGGGTCAGTTGGGGCGAGTACGACCGCCGCCAGCTGGAGCAGGAATGGCGCCAGCAGCAACTGGTCAGCCGCCTCGCCACCATTCCCCACGTCAACCTCAAGCAGCATTTCGCCCGCGTCCGCCAGCTCAAGCAGCCCGTGGGCCTGCACACCGCGCTGCAACTGGCCGGGCTCAGCTTCCAGGGTCAACAGCACCGAGCCCTGGAAGATGCCCGCAACACCGCCCGCCTGCTGCCGCTGGTGCTGCCTGCCAGTTCCTGAAACGCCCCGCCGCATTGCCTAGTGACGCTGCAAAGCGGCTTGGGCATACTGGCGGGCCCTTTTTCCAACCCTTTTCAAGGATCCCGCCATGTTCAAGGTCAACGAGTACTTCGACGGCACCGTCAAATCCATCGCCTTCGGCATGAGCGAAGGCCCCGCCACCATCGGCGTGATGGCCCCGGGCGAATACGAATTCGGCACCAGCCAGCTGGAAGTGATGCACGTCGTCGCCGGCGCCCTGACCGTCAAGCTGCCGGGCAGCGACAGCTGGGAAACCTTCGAAGCCGGCAGCAAGTTCACCGTACCGGCGAACAGCAAGTTCCAGTTGAAAGTCGCCCAAGACACCGCCTACCTCTGCGAATACCGCTGAGTCGCAACGCGTTGAAGAACCGGCCCGAGTGGCCGGTTTTTTATTGCCTGGATGCTGGGAGCCCTGAAAGCTCCGCGATGATGGGTTTCGCTGCGCTCTACGCCATCCTACGGGAGGCTATTCGCCTTCCCTGATCTCTACCTCGATGCGCATCCCTTCCAGTTCCGCCAGGTATTCGGCGCTGCTGAACAGGCCGATGCAGGGCATGGCGCCGCGTTCGGCCAAAGTGCCGGCGGCGAGCTTGCGCACCAGGGCCACGGCGGCCATGCAGGGAATGTTGGGGCCGTCGTTGTCGTGGGCGACCAGTTCCCAGGTGAGCACCAGTGGCCGGCCCTGGTGGTCCAGCCCACGCAATGTCACGAACATGCCGCTGAGGCCGTCGCCCAGGGGCTCCACCAGCACCGCGCCACGGCGCAGCAACGACGCCAGGCCGACGGCATTGCGCACCAGCCCGCCGCGCACCAGCCAGGACAGCGCCCAGGTGCCGAACTGGGTGAGGCGCAGGCCAACGCCGGCGCGGAAGCTGACATCGCGCACGCCCGGGTAGCGCGCGGGGAAGAGTTCCAGGTCGGGAATGTCGCAGATACCCACCCAGCGCGCGCCCATCGGGGCACGGAAGGCGTGGCGGCGCAGACCCTGCCAGCCATGGATCGAGCCCCAGGCACCATCGCGCCAGAGCCGTACGGGCCGGCCGCAGTAGCCGAGCACCGCCTCCAGGGTCGACAGGCCCGGCGTCTTCTCCGAGGAGCTGATGCCATGCTCGATGCTGTCCAGACGGCTGAAGCGCGGCAGTTGTTCGTCCACCACGGCGGCGCTGAGGCCGGGCACCGAACTGGCGCCGGCACAAATCAGCAGGCCGCGCTCGCGGGCCCGGTCATCCAGCCGGCCGATGCCGCAGACGAAGGCGCGCGCATCGGCCAGGTCGATGTAGTGGCAACCAGCCTCGATCGCTGCCTCGGCGACCCGGTAGTCCTGCCCCTGGAAGGGCCCGACCGTGGAAATCACCACCTGGGCACCCAGCTCGCTGAAGGCCTGGGCCAGCCCGGGCTGGTCGATATCCAGGCGCGCCGCCTGGCAACCGGTTTCCGCCGCCAGGGCCTGGGCCTTGGCCAGGTCACGCCCCGCGGCGATCACCTCGATGCCCTCGATGCTGCGCAGACGACGCACGATCAGCCGGCCGAAATTGCCGTAGCCGCCCAGCACCAGAACCTTCAATCCCTGTGTCACCCCTGACTCCCTGTAAGGCCGTTCAGGCCGGCTCGTTCGATGTGGAAAATTGCAGTTCCGCCAGGCGCGCATAGAGCGGGCTGCTGAGCACCAGCTCCTGGTGGCTGCCGATGGCGACCAGCTTGCCCTTGTCGATGACGGCGATGCGGTCCGCGCTCTTCACCGTGGCCAGGCGGTGGGCGATCACCAGGGTGGTGCGCCCGCTCATGACCTCGGGCAGGGCCTGCTGGATCAGGTGCTCGCTTTCGGCATCCAGCGCGCTGGTGGCTTCGTCCAGCAGCAGGATGGGTGCATCGGTGAGCAAGGCCCGGGCGATGGCCAGGCGCTGGCGCTGCCCGCCGGAAAGGCCGATGCCGCCGTCGCCCAGGTGCGTCTGGTAGCCCTCGGGCATGCGCTGGATGAATTCGTGGGCATGGGCGGCCCGCGCCGCAGCCTCCACCTCGGCCTGGCTGGCGTCGGGGCGACCGTAGCGGATGTTGTCCTCGACGCTGCCGAAGAACAGCGCCGGGCTCTGCGATACCAGGGCGAAGCAGCGGCGCAGGTCGGCCGGCTCCAGGCGCTGGATGGGCAGGCCATCCACCCGCACTTCACCCTCGGTGGGGTCGAAGAAGCGCAGCAGCAGGTCGAAGAGCGTCGACTTGCCCGCACCGGAAGGGCCGACCAGGGCCAGGGTCTCGCCGGGGCGCACGTGCAGGTCGATGCCATCGAGGGCCAGGCTCTGCGGCCGGGTCGGGTAGGCGAAGCGCAGGCCGCGCAGCTCCAGCTCGCCTTCCACCCGCTCGGGCAGGCGCAGCAGGTCGCTTTCCGGGGCCTTGATGGTGCTGCGGGTCTGCAGCAGCTCGGCGATGCGCTCGGCGGCACCGGCGGCGCTTTGCAGCTCGCCGATCACCTCGCTGATGGCACCGAAGGCGGAACCGACGATCAGGCTGTAGAAGACGAAGGCGGCCAGGTCACCGCCGGAAATGCGCCCGGCGATCACGTCCATGCCGCCGACCCAGAGCATCACCCCCACCGCGCCGAGCACCAGCACGATGACCACGGTGATCAGCCAGGCCCGCTGGGTGATGCGCTTGCGCGCGGTGTCGAAGGCGCCTTCCACGGTACGCCCGAAGCGCGCCCGGTCCTGGGCCTGGTGGTTGTAGGCCTGGACGGTCTTGATCTGCCCCAGGGTCTCGCCGACGTAGCTGCCGACATCGGCGATGCGGTCCTGGCTCTGCCGCGACAGCGCCCGCACCCGCCGGCCGAAGAGCAGGATCGGCGCCACCACCAGCGGCAGGGCGACGACCACGATGCCGGTCAGCTTGGGGTTGGTGACGAACAGCAGGCCGATGCCGCCGATCATCATGATGCCGTTGCGCAGCGCCAGGGACAGCGACGAGCCGATAACCGATTGCAGCAGCGTGGTATCGGCCGTGAGGCGCGACTGGATTTCCGAGGCACGGGTGGTTTCGAAGAAGCCGGGGTGCAGCTCGATCAGGTGGTTGAACACGCGCTTGCGGATATCCGCGACGAAGCGCTCGCCCACCCAGGACACCAGGTAGAAGCGGCTGAAGGTGCCCACCGCCAGCGCCACCACCAGGGCGAAGAACAGGATGATCGAATGGTTGAGGGCTTCCGGTGACTGGGTCGCCAGGCCCTGGTCCACCAGCAGGCGGATGCCCTGCCCCATGGACAGGGTGATGGCGGCGGTGAACAGTAGCGCCAGCAGCGCGCCGATCACCCGCCAGCGATAGGGAGCGACGAAGCGCGCGGCCATGCGCAGCGCATTGCGCTGGCGGGAGGAAAGCAGACCCATTGCGAGGACTCGATCGGGAGGAGGCGCCACTCTGCGGGTTTTCCCGCCGCTGCGCCAGCCGCTCTATTGCCTCAGTTGCCCGCCTGGAGGAAGCGCTGCTCGTGGTCGGGGCTCGGCAGCAGGCACACCTCGTGGCGACCGAACAGCCGGTAGCGGTTCAGCGCGATGCGGTCGTAGAGCCAATCGCGCAACGCCGCCGGGATCACCCGCAGCACCCCACCCAGGCGCCAGGGCCAGGGCAGCAGGCGGGCGATGCGCAGCACCGCGTCGGAACGCACGAACAGCTCGCGGCCCTCGATGTAGGCCATGGTGTCGAAGTGGTCGGTGGGCAGGCCATACCAGCGCAGAATGGCCTGCCCCTCCGGGGATTGCACCGAAGCCAGCTTGAACAGCCGCTCGCGGTCGTGGCGGATCAGGAAACGCGCCCAGCCGTTGCACAGCTTGCAGACGCCATCGAAGAGCACCACGCGCTCGCCGGGCTGGATGTGGGGAGGAAAGGAATCGGCGTTCATCACGCGCTCCCGGTCAGGAAAGGATGCCGTCGATACTAGGCCTTGCGCGAAAAGCCGTCGAGCACAGGCACAGCCCGTGCTCGTGGCCCGTCAACGCTCGGCGAAGCGGTAGTGGCCGATGATCTTGTAGCGGAACAGGATGTCCTCTTCCTGGGTACCGCGGCCGATGTTGTGCAGGGCCAGCGGCACGCCGTCGGCACCGGTGCGGTCGGAGAGGATGCCGATGTGCTGCAGGCCGCGCCCGAGGTCCCAGGTGACGATGTCGCCGGGGCGGTAGTTGGCGGCCTGGTCGCTGGGGCGCAGCGCCATGCCCTGGCGCTTGAACCAGGTCATCAGGTTGGGCACGCGGCGGTGGTCGATGTTCGGATCGGGGCGCTTCAGGCCCCAGTTGCGCGGGTAGGCGGAGAAGTGGCTGCGCATGTCCTCGTGCACCACCTTCTGCAGGTCCAGGCCCTGTTCGCGCAGCGCGCGGATCACCACGTCGGTGCACACGCCGGTGGCCAGGGGCACGTCGCCGCCGGGGTAGGCGATGCGCCGGTACACCGGGTCGTAGCTCAGGGTCACGCCGATCTGGCCGCGCGCCGAATCCACCAGGCGCACGGCATCCACCGCCGCCTGGGCGCCCAGGCTGGCCAGCAGCAGGAACAGGCAAAACAGTCGCTTGAGCATGGTCAGCCCCGCCCTGCAGGGAATTGCGGCAGGGAATCCTGGATGTCCCACCAGTTGGCCCTGGACGCCACGTAGGCGTGGTTGGCGGGGCGCGTCTCCAGCTCGCCTTCCAGCAGGCCGGCACGGATGCGCAGCACGCCGGGGGCTTTCTCGCTCTTGCTGTAGAGGGGCGAGCCGCAACGCTCGCAGAACACCCGCTGCTTGCCCGGCGAGGAGCTGAAGGCACGCAGCAGCTCATTCCCCGCCAGCAGGCGGAAGCGCGTCTCGTCCACCGGGATATTGGTGACGAAAGGCGTGCCCTGCGCCTTGCGGCACTGGCTGCAATGACAAATCTGGATCGGCGCCAGCTCACCCTCGATCTCGAAACGAACTCCGCCGCACAGGCAACCACCCTGGACCATCTTCTCTCTCCTTGCAGATGTGCAGCGGCAAGAGTAACGGAGCGGGAGGCAACGGAAAATGCCCGATGGTGGGAGCCATCGGGCCAAGGGTATTCAACTGTGCAAAGGAGCCTGCCGATCCGGGATTGCGCCCCTGACGCCCCAACCATAAGCCCTGAGGAGAATGCGCCAGGTGCGCAAGCACCGGATCGGCAGGCCCGGCCAACCTTAAGGATCGGTCAGCAGCAGCGCCAGGGGCGCCCGCCTTGGGTGGTTTGCGTCGGTTCCCAGGGCGTTGTAGTCATTTGCCAGTCAGCACTCGGCGCCTGCGTCGGCGGCCCAGCCCAGCGGGTACAACAGCTCCTCCTTGTAGCCGGCCCAGACCCGCACCGCATCGGGGAAGGCGTCGTCCAGCTGCGGGTCGCCGCTGTCCACCAGCAGGGGCCGGCCGTCGAGGGTGCCGAGCTTGCGCTTGGTGGCGACTACCCGTAGCCGATCGAGGCCGATGGCGCGCAGCACGCGCGGGCTGATCTGCTGGTTGCCACGGCCGATGATGTGCCCCTGGCCACCGATGGCGGTGACCAGGAGGAAGGCCGGATGGCCGTCCACCAGTTCGAACAGCTGGGCCTCGGTGACATCGCGAGCGATCAGTTGGCCGTTCTCGATCACGTCCACGCCCAGCAGCGTGGCCTCCAGGCCGAGGTTGGCGGCCAACCCGTGCAGGGTCGAACCAGGGCCGAGGACGTAGCGCACGCCCTCCTCCCAGCTTTCCGCCAGCCAGTCGGCGAGGTCCACCAGCACCAACTCCTCGGACTCCATGCCCGCCTGCTTCACGTGCTGCATGAACTGCCCCTCCACCGGCACCGTCAGCTCGCCGTACCAGCGGGCCACCACCTTGCCCTCGCGCAGCGCCGCTTCGTCGAGATCGCGCACCTCGCCGCTGGCCAGACGTACAAGGCCGCCCTCCACCAGGCGCCGCGCCACCTCCCCCGCCGCACGCGGGCTGATGGCGTAGACGCCGGAATGGATCTTCACCCCCGCCGGAATACCCAGCACCGGCTGGCCTTCACGGGCCACGGCGCTGACGTCGCGGGCGGTGCCGTCACCGCCGGCGAAGAGGATCAACGACACCCCCGTCTCCTGCAGCGCCTCCACGGCGTGGCGGGTGTCGGCGGCGCTGCTGGTCGCCGCCTCCAGAGCACCGATGAGCCGATGGCGGAAGCCCATGCGTGCCAGCAGGTCGGCGCCCATGGCGCCGGGAAAGGTGAGGAACTCCAGGCGCCCGGCCAGGGGCAGCAGGGACTCCAGCGCCAGTTGGGTGCGCTCCTCGGCGCGGGGCACGGCGCCGCGCGCCAGGGCCTCCTCGGCGACACCGTCGCTGCCCTTGAGGGCAGCCGCGCCGCCCAGCCCGGCCAGGGGATTGATGATCAGGCCCATTCGGAATATCGACATGCCAACCTCTTCGCTGAACTCTCGGCCCGCGTTGCGGGTCAACCCCATGGACCGGCCGGAAAGCGCGATTGGCACAATCGCTGCAAATATCCCCCGGTCCTTTGCTTTTACGGCGTAATACTGGCGCCTGACTGTCACTGCGCGTTCATCTATGGGACCTAGACTGCGCGCACCACCTGATGAGGAGACAGGCCATGAGCTTGCAAAACAGCACTTCCACCCGCCGGGTCGTTCCGCTTCAACCCCAACAACCCGTTGGCGGCTCGATCATCGACGCCCAGGGTCGGGAAATCCCCATTACCGAAGGCATGATCCAGCGCGCCTGCAAAGAGCTGGACAAGCACTGGGAAGGCGCCCGCAAACAGGCCTGACCCCCAGCGCTTCACTCGAAGGCCCGGGCATCTGCCCGGGCCTTTTCATTGGTGGGTCATTGGCGGGCCGCGGCCTCAGGCCAGCTCCGCCCCAAGCGCCCGCACCCACTGCGCCAGTTGCGGCGCCTCGCCCTGCAGGCGCACCCGCAGGCCGTCGATTTCCCGGCGCACCGGGTAGTGCTTGCGCAAGGCGTCGAAGGCCGCGCGGCGCTGGGCGGAATCCCCCACCAGGCTGCGGCGGAAATCGGCATCGTCGCGGCGCGGGTCATACACCGCGCGGCAGAGCATGGCCAACGCCCAGACCGTGTCGGCGCTGGCATCCAGGGTCAGTTCCGGCAACCAGGGCGCGGGCAGCAGTTCGTCCAGCCGCACCGCTTCCTCGATGCCTTCGGCGCGGCAGAAGGCCTGGTAGATCTGCGCGGTGCCGCGCAGCTTGCCGTCCAGGCTATAGCCGGCGATGTGCGGCGTGGCGATGCGGCACAGCGCGGCCAGTTCAGGATCAGCCTCCGGCTCGCCTTCCCAGACGTCCAGCACCGCGCGCAGGTCCGAACGGGCCCGCAGCGCATCACGCAGCGCCCGGTTGTCCACCACCGCCCCCCGGCTGGCGTTGATCAGCCAGCAGCCGGGCTTGAGCCGCGCCAGCTCGGCGGCCCCCAGCAGGTGGTGGGTGGGATGGGCGCCGCCCTTGTCCAATGGCGTGTGCAGGCTGATGGCATCGCACTGCTCCAGCACGGTGGCCAGGTCGACGTAGTCGCCTCCCTCGGCCGCCCGGCGTGGTGGGTCGCAGACCAGCACCCGCCAGCCCAGGCCACGCAGCACCTCCACCAGGCGCCCGCCCACCTGGCCGGCGCCGACAACGCCATAGGTGCGGGTCGAGGGCGCTACGCCCTCGTCCTCGGCCAGGGTCAGCAGGCTGCCCAGGACGAAATCCACCACGCCACGGGCATTGCAGCCGGGCGCGCTGGACCAGGCGATGCCGGCCTCGGCGAACCAGCCCAGGTCGAGATGATCGGTACCGATGGTGCAGGTGCCGACGAAGCGCACCGCGCTGCCTTCCAGCAGGGCGCGGTCGACGCGGGTCACCGAGCGCACCAGCAGCACCTCGGCGTCGCCCAGGGCGGCACGGTCGATGGCACGTCCCGGCATGCGGCGGATGGGGCCGAAACCGCCGAAGAAGGCGTCGACCAGGGGGATGTTTTCGTCGGCGAGGATGCGCATGGTGCTCTCCAGGGGCAAGGCGGCCATTCTACGGAATCCCCCGGCCCGGCGTCGCCCCAACCAGGTGCATCCCCCTCTTTCCTGACCGTGCCGTCAGCGCGTAGACTAGGCCGTCTTCCGCCTCCGCTGTCCCCCTATCGCCGGCAATCCCCTTGCCACGGCCAGGCCAGCGCCCGTTGCGAGCCCATCGCAGCCAGGCTTGCCCACCCCGTGGGCCACGAGCAATACGGACGCCACCGCCGTACCGGTGAACGCTTCACAGCCATGGAAAGACCCCCGTGACAAACCAAACTCGCCTCGACCGTATGCGTCGCGAATTGCGTGCTCTATTCACTCTTGCCCTGCCCATCATGATCGCCCAGCTCTCCCACTCGGCCATGGGTTTCGTCGACGCCGTGATGGCCGGCCGTGTCAGCGCGCGCGACCTGGCCGCCGTGGCCCTGGGCAACTCCATCTGGGTACCGGTGTTCCTGCTGATGACCGGCACCCTCCTCGCCACCACGGCCAAGGTCGCCCAGCGCCACGGTGCCAATCAGGATGCCGAGATCGGCCCGCTGGTGCGCCAGGCCCTGTGGCTGGCGGTGGTCGTCGGCCTCGCCGGCGCCGGCCTGCTGCTCTGCGCCGAACCCGTGCTGCGCATGATGGGCGTGGAGGAAGACCTGGTGGCTCCGAGCATGGGCTACCTCCACGGCATCGCCTTCGGCCTGCCGGCGGTGGCGCTCTACCAGGTGCTGCGCTGCTACAGCGACGGCCTGGGCCGCACCCGTCCGAGCATGGTGCTGGGCATCTGCGGGCTGCTGCTGAACATCCCGCTCAACTACGTGCTGATCTACGGCCACCTGGGCTTCCCGGCCATGGGCGGCGTGGGCTGCGGCTGGGCCAGCGGCATCGCCATGTGGCTGATGTTCTTCGGCATGCTGGGCTGGGTGAACATCGCCAAGGTGTACAAGCCGAGCGGCCTGTTCAATCACTTCGAGACGCCGCGCTGGGCGGTGATCAAGCGCCTGCTGAGCGTGGGCCTGCCCATCGGCATCGCGATCTTCGCCGAGTCGAGCATCTTCGCGGTGATCGCCCTGCTGATCGGCGGGCTGGGCGCCAACGTGGTGGCCGGGCACCAGATCGCGCTGAACTTCAGCTCGCTGGTGTTCATGATCCCGTACTCCCTGGCCATGGCGGTGACCGTGCGTGTCGGCCACTCCCTGGGGCGTGGCACGCCGCGTGATGCGCGCTTCTCCGCGGGTGTAGGCATGGCCACGGCGCTGGCCTATGCCTGCCTGTCGGCCAGCCTGATGCTGCTGTTCCGTGAGCAGATCGCCGCCATCTACACCCCCGATGCCCAGGTCATCGCGGTGGCTGCATCGCTGATCGTGTTCGCTGCGCTGTTCCAGTTCTCCGACGCCATCCAGGTCACCGCCGCCGGTGCCCTGCGTGGTTATCAGGACACGCGGGTGACGATGATCCTCACCCTGTTTTCCTATTGGGGCATCGGCCTGCCCATCGGCTACCTGCTGGGGCTTACCGACTGGCTGGGCGAACCCACTGGCCCACGCGGCCTATGGCAGGGGCTGATCGCCGGCCTGACGGTGGCGGCGGTGATGCTGACCTTCCGTGTGGCCCGTAGCGCGCGCTCGCGCATCCGCAGCAGCGACCGCGTGACGGCCCTGGCCGAACCGGCCTGACGCCACACAGCAAGAAGCCCGCGCAATGCGGGCTTCTTTTTATCCGAGGCGGCCTCATTCGGCCTTCTTGCGGATCCAGTACAGGTAGGTACCGGCCTCCTCGCCCTGCTCCACCAGCTCGTGGCCGAGGAACATGCAGAACTTGGGGATATCCCGCCGGGTCGACGGGTCGGTGGCGATGACCTTGAGCAGGCCGCCGGACGGCAGGTCACGCACCTTGTTGTGCAGCATCATCACCGGCTCGGGGCAGTTGAGGCCGGTTGCATCGAGAATGGCATCAGGCTGATCGGACATGGGGTACTCCAGGAACAGGTCGCCATTGTGGCGTAAAGCGCCAAGCACGCCCAGCCCGGCCGATGCCCGGCACGGCTGGGCGCGCGGCCTCAGCGGTCCAGGCGACGCAGGTGGCAGGTCACTTCCTCGCGGTCGTGATAGAGCTGCTTGCAGGCGATGGAAACCTTGATCTTGCGCTCGCGGAAGCTGTCTTCCAGGCGCTGCAGCAAGCGCTGCACCTCGGCGTAGCGCTGCTTCATCGGCAGCTTGAGGTTGACCACCGCCTCGCGACACAGCCCCTCGCCTATCCAGGTATCCAGCAGTGCGGCATTGCGCGCCGGCTTCTCGACGATGTCGCAGACCATCCAGTCCACCGGCTGCTTGGGCTTGAAGGTGAAGCCGTCGACCATCAGGTGCTGCACCAGCCCGGTGTCCATCAGGCTCTCGGCCATGGGGCCGTTGTCGATGGCGGTGACCAGCATGCCGCGGCGCACCAGCTGGTAGGTCCAGCCGCCGGGGGAAGCGCCCAGGTCGACGCCGGTCATGTCCTCGGAGAGACGTGTTTCCCACTGCTCGCGGGGGATGAAGGTGTGCCACGCCTCCTCAAGCTTCAGCGTGGAGCGGCTCGGCGCCTCGCGGGGGAACTTCAGGCGCGGGATGCCCATGGGCCAGAGCGCGGAGTTGTCCGCCTCGGCGAGGCCGGCGAATACCTCGCGGCCACTGCGGAAGGTCAGCAGCAGGCGCGGCTTGCCCGGGTCATCCACCAGGCGGCCGGCCTTCTCCAGGGCCTTGCGCAGGGGCGCCTCGAACTTCTTGCAGAAATTCGACAGCTCCTTGCCTTCGTTGGTATCCAGCACCTCCAGCCACAGGCTGCCGCAGACCGGGTAGTCGGCCAGGTGCGCCAGCAGCACGCTGATGCGGTCGGTCTCGGGCAGCGCAACGAAGGCGCCACGGGCCCATTGGCGGGGGAAGATCAGGCGCGCGAAACGCTGGCCGCGCATCAACCGTTCGGCGCCGTCGGCGTCCTGGCAGATGAACTCGGCATAGGCGCTGCTGGCCTTGCCCTTGGCGTAGCCGGGCACGTCCAGTCGGGCGGCCAGGTCGGATATCTCGGCGCACACCTCACCCTCGAAACCGGGGCGGCAGTGCAGGAACAGGCTATTCATCGGGGTGTCTCCTTGGCCGCGCACTATAGAGCCGAAGCGCCCGATTTCACACAGTAACTGACGGAAAATTCCTACGCCCACAGTGATGCGACAAGAGGAACCATGCTGGCGGAACGGGAGTCCAGAACATGGCGTGCCCCGCCAAGCAGAGCTAGCTTTGCAGGGTTCCGCCCCCTGTATCGGCCCATGCCGTGTGGGCCAAAAGGAGATGTCACATGCCTTCCCTGGATAGCCTGAACAGCCGCCGCACCCTCGAGGTGGACGGCAAGACCTACCATTTCTTCAGCCTGCCAGAGGCCGCCAAGCGCCTCGGCAGCATCGACAAGCTGCCCCTGTCCCTGAAAGTACTGCTGGAAAACCTGCTGCGCTGGGAAGACAACGAAACCGTCGGCCCCGAGGACCTCGAAGCCCTGGTGGCCTGGCAGAAGACCCGCAGCTCCGAGCGCGAGATCCAGTACCGCCCGGCGCGGGTATTGATGCAGGACTTCACCGGCGTACCCGCCGTGGTCGACCTGGCCGCCATGCGTGACGCCGTGGCCAAGGCCGGTGGCGACCCGCAGAAGATCAACCCGCTGTCCCCGGTGGACCTGGTGATCGACCACTCGGTGATGGTGGACCGCTTCGCCAGCCCCGAGGCCTTCGAACAGAACGTCGAGATCGAGATGGAGCGCAACGGCGAACGCTATGCCTTCCTGCGCTGGGGCCAGAACGCCTTCGACAACTTCAGCGTGGTTCCGCCGGGTACCGGCATCTGCCACCAGGTCAACCTCGAGTACCTGGGCCGCACCGTCTGGACCCGCGACGAGGACGGCAAGACCTACGCCTTCCCCGACACCCTGGTGGGCACCGACTCCCACACCACCATGATCAACGGCCTCGGCGTGCTCGGCTGGGGCGTGGGCGGCATCGAGGCGGAGGCGGCCATGCTCGGCCAGCCGGTGTCGATGCTGATCCCCGAGGTGATCGGCTTCAAGCTCAGCGGCAAGCTGAAGGAAGGCATCACCGCCACCGACCTGGTGCTCACCGTCACCCAGATGCTGCGCAAGAAAGGCGTGGTGGGGAAATTCGTCGAGTTCTACGGCGACGGCCTCGCCGACCTGCCCCTGGCCGACCGCGCCACCATCGCCAACATGGCCCCGGAATACGGCGCCACCTGCGGCTTCTTCCCGGTGGACGAGATCACCCTGGGCTACCTGCGCCTCTCCGGCCGCCCGGAGTCCACGGTCAAGCTGGTGGAGGCCTACTGCAAGGCCCAAGGCCTGTGGCGCAACGCCGGTGACGAACCGGTGTTCACCGACAGCCTGGCCCTGGACATGGGCACGGTGGAAGCCAGCCTGGCCGGGCCCAAGCGCCCGCAGGACCGGGTGCCGCTGACCCAGGTGGCCAGCACCTTCGACGACCTCATCGCCCTGCAGCTCAAGCCCAGCGCCAAGGAGGACGGCCGCCTGCTCAGCGAGGGCGGCGGCGGTACCGCCGTCGGCGGCAATGTGCAGAGCGGCGTGATGGACTACGAGTACGAAGGTCGCACCCACCGCCTGAGCGACGGCGCCGTGGTGATCGCCGCCATCACCTCCTGCACCAACACCTCCAACCCCAGCGTGATGATGGCCGCCGGCCTGGTGGCGAAGAAGGCCGTGGAAAAGGGCCTGACGCGCAAACCTTGGGTGAAGAGCTCCCTGGCGCCCGGCTCCAAGGTGGTGACCGAGTACTTCGCCGCCGCCGGGCTGACGAAGTACCTCGACGAGCTGGGCTTCGACCTGGTGGGCTACGGCTGCACCACCTGCATCGGCAACTCCGGCCCGCTGCTGGACCCCATCGAGAAAGCCATCCAGCAGGGCGACCTTACCGTGGCCTCGGTGCTCTCGGGCAACCGCAACTTCGAAGGCCGCGTGCACCCGCTGGTGAAGACCAACTGGCTGGCCTCCCCACCGCTGGTGGTGGCCTATGCCCTGGCCGGCAGCGTGCGCCTGGACATCAGCCGCGAACCGCTGGGCGAAGGCAAGGACGGCAAGCCGGTGTACCTGAAGGACATCTGGCCCAGCCAGAAGGAGATCGCCGACGCCATCGCCAAAGTGGACACCGCCATGTTCCGCAAGGAATACGCCGAGGTCTTCGCCGGCGACGAGAAATGGCGCGCCATCCAGGTGCCCGAATCGGACACCTATGCCTGGCAGGCCGACTCCACCTACATCCAGCACCCGCCCTTCTTCGCCGATATCGCCGGTGCGCCGCCCAAGGTGGAAGACGTGCAGCAGGCCCGGGTCCTCGCCCTGCTGGGGGATTCGGTGACCACCGACCACATCTCCCCCGCCGGCAACATCAAGGCCGACAGCCCCGCCGGGCGCTACCTGCGGGAGAACGGCGTGGAACCGCGGGACTTCAACTCCTACGGCTCGCGACGCGGCAACCACGAAGTGATGATGCGCGGCACCTTCGCCAACATCCGCATCCGCAACGAGATGCTCGGTGGCGAGGAAGGCGGCAACACCCTGCACGTACCCAGCGGCGAGAAGCTGGCCATCTACGACGCGGCCATGCGCTACCAGGAGGAAGGCACGCCGCTGGTGATCTTCGCCGGCAAGGAATACGGCACCGGCTCCTCCCGCGACTGGGCGGCCAAAGGCACCAACCTGCTGGGGGTCAAGGCGGTGATCGCCGAGAGCTTCGAGCGCATCCACCGCTCCAACCTGGTGGGCATGGGCGTGCTGCCGCTGCAGTTCAAGGACGGTACCGACCGCAAGAGCCTGGGCCTGACCGGCAAGGAAACCATCAGCATCAAGGGCCTCAGTGGCGTCAAGCTGCGCCCGCACATACCGCTGACCCTGGAGATCACCCGCGAAGACGGCACCACGGAGAAGGTCGAGGTGCTGTGCCGCATCGACACCCTCAACGAGGTGGAGTACTTCAAGGCCGGCGGCATCCTCCACTACGTGCTGCGCCAGTTGCTGGCCAGTTGACCCGGGAGGCCTGTAGGGGCGCATTCAGAAGCGGGCGAATGAATTCGCCCCTACAGGATCGCACCTCCCGTGGGAGCGGTTTCAACCGCGATGAGCTCGGTGCCTAACAATCGCGAATGAATTCGCTCCCCCCCATCACCCCGGCAGATCAGTTGCCGTTCGGATAATGCCGCGCCAGGAAGCCCAGCAGATGGGCGTTCACCTCGCGCGGCTTTTCGTTCTGCAGCCAGTGCCCGCACTCGGCGATCACATGCTGCTCCAGCGCGGGCACGCTGCGCGGCATGACCTTGATGCTGTGGGCTTCGAGGGTGCCGACCGGGTCCTTGTCGCCGATGAGGAACAGCGCCGGCTGCAGCACCTGGCAGCCTTGCAGCGGCTCGGTACGCTGCCAGCTGCGCTCGAAGTTGCGGTACCAGTTGAGCGCACCATGGAAGCCGCGCCCCTCGAAGGTCTTCAGGTACTCGGCGAAGGCGGCCTCGTCGCACCAGTCCGGCAGCCGGCCGGGGTCCTGCATGCCATCGAACAGGGTCGCGCCGGCGGGTTTGTCCTGGAGGAAGAAGTCCCGGGGCACAGCGGCGGAGCTGTTGTGCATCATCATCCGCAGGGTGCGCGGGATGTCGACATCCAGCTCACGCTCGGCGACGCCCGGCGCCTGGAAATAGAGGATGTAGTTGAAGCGGTCGGCGAAGTGCTGACGCATCGCCTCGGTAGCCGGTTGCTTCGGGCGGCCACCGAAGGGCACCGCCATGCCCACCACCGCCTTGACCCGCTGCGGCTCCAGCAGGGCCAGGTGCCAGGCCACCGGGGCACCCCAGTCGTGGCCGATGACGCAGGCCTCGTGCTGGCCAAGGGCATCCATGGCGGCCTGGATATCGCCGCAGAGGGTGATCAGGTCATAGGCGGCGGGGTCGACCGGGGCGCTGCTGCTGCCGTAGCCGCGCATCTCCGGCACCAGCACCCGGTAGCCGGCGGCCAGCAGCGGCTCGATCTGGTTGCGCCAGGAATGCCAGCATTCCGGGAAGCCGTGCAGCAGCCACAGCGGCCGCCCATCCTCGGGGCCGGCGCAATGCAGGCCGAGGTGGATGCCGTTGACCTCCAGCAGGCGATGTTCGAGCGCGCTCATGGGCTTTCCTTCATCCGTAGCGGTGCAGGCGCCCACTATGACAAAGGCGCGCCCGGGGGCACGCCTTTATCGATATCGCGAATGCTCGGGACTCAGCCTTGCGCGGTGGCCCAGTCGATCAGGCCGAACTGCCAGGTGCCGAGGATCAGCAAGCCGAAGCCGATTCGGTACCAGGCGAAGGCCGCGTAGCTGTGGTTGCCGATGAACTTGAGCAGGGCGCGCACGGCGATCATCGCGAAGATGAACGAAACCACGAAGCCCAGGGCGAATACCGGCAGGTCCGCCGGCTGGAACAGGTGGCGGTACTTGTAGCCCGAGTAGACCGCCGCGCCGACCATGGTGGGCATGGCGAGGAAGAAGGAGAACTCGGTGGCTGCCTTGCGCGACAAGCCGAACAGCAGCCCGCCGATGATGGTGGCGCCGGAGCGCGAGGTGCCGGGCACCAGCGCCAGGCACTGGGCCAGGCCCACCTTGAGTGCCTGCTTCCAGTTCATGTCATCCACCGTCTCGGCCTGGATCGCATGCTCGCGACGCTCGGCCCACAGCATGATCACCCCGCCGATCACCAGGGCGGTGGCCACGGTTATGGGGTTGAACAGGTAGTGGTGGATCAGGTCGGCGAAGGCCACGCCCAGCACCACGGCCGGGAAGAACGCCACCAGCAGGTTGCCGGTGAAACGCTGAGCACTGCGCTCACGAGGCAGGCCGACCACCACGTCGAAGATCTTGCGCCGGTATTCCCAGACCACGGCGAGGATGGCGCCGAGCTGGATGATGATGTTGAAGGCCTGGAAGCGCTCGCCACCGAAGCCGATCAGGTCAGCGACTATGATCTGGTGGCCGGTGCTGGAGATCGGCAGGAACTCCGTGATGCCTTCGACAACGCCCAGTATCAGGGCCTGAAAGGCCGTCCAAAAATCCATCGGAACTCCCCAAGGCGCGCCAAGCGGCGGCCTGCTCTTGCGAATGTGTAAGTGATATGGCCCCAGGCGGGTACCGCGCGCGGCTGAGACCAGCCACGAGGACGCGGGTTCCCGGCCGACGATCCGTTATCAGGTTTGCCGGCCAAGGGCCGAAATGCTATCAGACATGCTATGGATTCGCGCGCGGCAAAGACCGCTCCGGAACGCGCAATCCGCTGCCGAACAATAACAAGCCAGGAGCACCGGACCATGAACCTTCGCAGTCTGCCCATCAGCCGCCGCCTGTGGCTGATCCTCATCGTCTCGGTGTCGATGCTGGTGATCCTCGAGGTGGTGATGCTCCAGCAGATCCACACCGACCTGCTGCACGGCAAGGAACTCAAGACCCAGCACGTGGTGCAGACCGCCGCGGGCGTGTTGCAGCACTTCCAGGCCCAGGAAGCCGCCGGCACCCTGCCCCGCGAGGAGGCGCAGAAGCAGGCCATGCAGGCCATCCGCGCCCTGCGCTACGACAAGAACGACTACTTCTGGATCAACGACCTGACCCCGCGCATGGTCATGCACCCGACCAACCCGAAGCTGGAGGGGCAAGACCTCTCCGGCTACAAGGACCCGGACGGCAAGCCGCTGTTCAACGACATGGTGGCCGTGGCCCGCAGCAAGGGTGCCGGCTTCGTCGACTACCGCTGGCCCAAGCCGGGCGCCATTGATCCGGTGCCCAAGGTGTCCTACGTGCAATTGTTCGAGCCCTGGGGCTGGGTGATCGGCTCAGGCATCTATATCGACGACATGCAGGACGAGTTCTGGTCCCAGGCCCTGCACGCCTCGGCCATCGGCCTGGTGATCGCCCTGATCATGGCGGTGCTGGTGGTGGTGATCGCCCGCAGCATCACCCGCCCGCTCGAGGAAGTGGTCACCGCCATGGCCGCCATCGCCAGCGGTGAGGGCGACCTCACCAGCGCCCTGGACAACCAGGGGCGCGACGAGATCACCGCGCTGTCCGGCCACTTCAACGCCTTCACCAGCAAGCTGCGCGGGGTCATCCGCCAATCGCTGGACGCCGCCGGCGCACTGGACCAGGCCGCCGGTTCCCTCGGCAGCATCGCCAGCAACGGCCAACGGCAGAGCGAACAGCAATCCCAGCAGATGGAGCTGGTGGCCACGGCCATCAACGAGGTCACCTATGGCGTGCAGGACGTGGCGAAGAACGCCGAGCACGCCGCCAGTGAAGTGCGCACCGCCGAAGACCAGGCGCGCCTCGGCCAGAGCAACATCGACAGCAGCCTGCGGCAGATCGGCCAGCTTTCCGACACCATCGCCCAGGCGGTGGAGGTGATCCGCTCGCTGGCCGAGGAAAGCTCACAGATCGGCTCCGTGCTGGAGGTGATCCGCTCCATCGCCGAACAGACCAACCTGCTGGCGCTGAACGCCGCCATCGAAGCCGCCCGCGCCGGCGAACAGGGCCGCGGCTTCGCCGTGGTCGCCGACGAAGTACGCCTGCTGGCCCAGCGCACGCAGAAATCCACTGCCGAGATCCACGGCATGATCGAGCGCCTGCAGGGCAACTCCGAGGCGGCGGTGAAGGTGATCAACGAAAGCAGCCGCGCCTCGCAACTGACGGTGGAGCAGGCCAGCCAGGCCGGCGAGAGCCTGGGGCAGATCGCCCAGTCGCTGCGCAACCTCACCGGGCTCAATGCCTCCATCGCCAGCGCCACCCTGCAACAATCCCACGTGGTGGAAGACATCAACCAGAATGTGACTCAGGCAGCCAGCCTGGCCCATGACAACGCGATGGCTTCAGAGCAGACTAGCGCCGCCAGCCAGCAGCTCAGCCAGTTGGCCGAACAATTGAACCGCTTGTTGAGACAATTCCGCGTTTGAGGACCGGCATGGGCAACATGGAACACCAAGAGGTCGACCTCGGCCAACAGCAGAACCAAGACCTGATCTGGGACCTGGACAGCATCGCCCGTCGCGAGCTGGCCGAGCGGTTCATCCGCCTGTTCGAGAACCGCCTGTGCGTGTACTCCGAGTCCACGCGCCAGCTGTACACCAACTACGGCCTGCACTTCCCCGCCGACCTCGGGCGCAAGATGGTGGTGCTGCCCAACCCCTATGCGTTCCACGACACCCTGCATGGGATCGAGGCCAGCGCGGTGCTCAAGACCGGCCTCTGCGTGCTGCCCGGCGTGGTGCTCGGCAAGCCGGGCCTGCTGCTCAGCACACGCATCGAGGAAGGCGGGCCGAAGCCCAAGACCATGCCTTTCAAGCCGGCGCTGGCGCAGATCATCAGCAACCAGCGCAAGCGCGGCGACGTGTTCCTGCCGATCCTGATGAAGGGCGACCTGCGCGAGTTCGACCAGCAGATGCCCTACATCCACCTGCACCGCCTGCAGGTGCACAAGCTGCCGCACCTCTCCACCTTCGAGCGCGACGACATCCAGCAGAGCATCACTCGCAAGCTGCTGATGCTCTACCGCCAGGCCGACAGCCTGGTGTGCTGAGGCTTGCCCCGGGCGCCCGGTAAACCGGGCAGCAGGGGCAAGACCGGGCGCCCCCCTCCTGGCTAGAGTCGACCCACGACCCGCCACGGAAACCCACCGCCATGCCCTGGTACCTCGAAGCCCCGCTAAGCGTCATCGCCGGCCTGCTGCTGGCCAACTTCATCGAATGGTTCTTCCATAAGCATGTGCTCCACGGCCTGGGCCGGGTGCGCGGGCGCTTCTGGAGCTTCCATTTCCACGAACACCATGGCAACGCCCGCCGCCATGGGTTCCGCGACCCCTGCTACGAACGCTTCCCGCTGGGCCTGCACGCCCAGGGCAAGGAAGCCTGGGCGCTGCTGCTGGCAAGCCTGGCCGCGAGCCCGCTATGGCTGGTGGCGCCCTGGTTCACTGCGACGCTCTGGTACTGCGCGGCGAACTACTACCGCGTGCACCGTCGCTCCCACGAGGACCCGGACTGGGCCCGCAGCCACCTGCCCTGGCACTACGACCACCACATGGGCCCCAACCCCCATGCCAACTGGTGCGTGACCCGGCCCTGGTTCGACCACCTGCTGGGCACCCGCGAGCCCTACCTGGGCACCGAGCGCGAGCGCCAGGACCAGCAACGCCTCGCAACCAGGGCGCCCGCCGCCGGCTGAAGCCGCTACAATCGGCGGCTTATTTCACGAGGGCCGCCCGTGTCGCCACTTGAACTCTTCGCCGCCGCGATCGGCGTGCTGGCCGTCTGGCTCACCACCCGGCAGAACCGCTGGTGCTGGCCCATCGGCCTGGTCATGGTGCTGATCTATGCCTGGATCTTCTTCGAGGTGAAGCTCTACTCCGACATGCTGTTGCAGATGATCTACGCCGTGCTGCAGCTGTATGGCTGGTGGCAGTGGACCCGAGGCGGAGATCGCCACGAGGGCCGCGAGGTGACGCGCCTGGCACGCAACGGCCTGCTGCTGGGCCTGGCCCTTGGCACCGCCGGCGCCTTGAGCCTGGGCTACCTGATGGCCACCCACACCGACGCCGCCGCGCCCTGGCTGGACGCCGCCCTCACCGCCTTCAGCCTGGTGGCCCAGGTCTGGATGGCACAGAAGCGCCTGGAGTGCTGGGCGCTGTGGATAGTGGTGGACGTGATCTTCGTCGGCCTGTTCATCAGCAAGGCGCTGTACCTGACCGCCGCGCTCTATGTGCTGTTCACCCTGCTGGCCGTGCACGGCTGGCGCCAATGGCGACAGCCGCAGGCGAGCCCGGCATGAAGGTGGTGGTGCTGGCAGGGCCGGAATCCAGCGGCAAGAGCTGGCTGGCGAGTGAGTTACAAGCACGCTTCGGCGGCGAGGTGGTCAGTGAGTACGTGCGTGATTTCATCGATGAGCAGCGCCGCGACACCTGCTACGCCGACATCCCCACCATTGCCCGGGGCCAGTTGCAGCGCGAGGACGCGGCCCGCGCCCGGCGTCCTGCCCTGCTGATCCTCGACACCCACCTGCTGAGCAACATGCTCTGGAGCCGCACCCTGTTCGGCGACTGCCCCGCCTGGCTGGAGACTGAGTTGCTGGCACGGCACTACGACCTGCACCTGCTGCTGCGCCCTGAAGGGGTGGAGTGGCTGGGCGATGGCCAGCGCTGCCAGCCGGAGCTGAGCGAACGCCAGGCCTTCTTCAGCGCCAGCCAGGACTGGCTGGTGGCCAACGGGCAGCGCTTCGAGGTGTTGGGCGGTGACTGGCAGGAGCGCCAGCGCCTGGCCCTGGCGGCGGTGGAGCGATTGCTGGCGGGCTAGGCGCGAGCAGCCGGCGCCGGCAGTTCCACCAGCACACGCAGCCCACCGAGGGGGCTTTCCAGCAAACGGATGCTGCCGCCCCAGGCGTCGACGATGTCCCGCACGATACCCAGCCCCAACCCGTGGCCGGCGACCTGCTCGTCCAGCCGCGAGCCCCTGTCCAGCACCGATTCGCGCTGCTCCTCGGCGATGCCGGGACCGTCGTCGTCCACGCTCAGGCGGTAGCCGCCGGCCTGCACGGAGATGGACAGCAGCACCTGGGTCTCAGCCCATTTGCAGGCGTTGTCCAGCAGGTTGCCCAGCAGCTCCAGCAGGTCTTCGCGGTCCCAGGGCAGGCGCAGCCCGGCGGCGGCGTCCCAGTCCAGGTCGAGCTGGCTGTCATGGATCATCGACAGGGTGTTGAACAGCCCCGGCAACTCCGCATCGCAATCGAAATGCGCACCCGGCAGCGCTTCCCCGGCCAGGCGCGCGCGGCCTAGCTCACGGGCCAGGCGTTGCTGGATCTGCTCCAGCTGCTCGGCCAGGGTGGCGCGCAGCTCCGGGTGCGCGCGCAGCTCGTCGCGGGACTCCAGGCTGACCAGCACCGCCAGGGGTGTCTTCAACGCGTGGCCCAGGTTGCCCAGGGCGTTGCGCGAGCGGCGCAGGGTGTCTTCGGTGTGGGCCAGCAGGTGGTTGACCTGGCCCACCAGCGGCTCCAGCTCCAGGGGCACGCGGGCATCCAGCTCGCTGCGCTGGCCCTGTTGCAGCTGGGCGATCTGCCGGCGCACCCGCTCCAGCGGGCGCAGGGCGCGGCGCACGGTATAGCGCTGCAGGGCGAGCACCAGCAGCAAGGCGGCAGCGCCCAGGGCGACGCCCGTCCACTGCACGCGACGGAAGCTGTCGAGGATGGGCGTGTAGTCCTGAGCCACGGCGATGCTCACCTGGCGGCCGAAGCGGCGGTAGTCACCACGATAGGTCAGCAACTGCTGGTCGTTGGGGCCGGGCAGCAGCTCGGCGGTGAGGCCGGGCCGCTCGGGCATGGCGAGCTCAGCATCCCAGAGGGAGCGCGAGCGCCAGGGTTTGTCATCGATGCGGATCAGGAAGTAGCGCCCCGAATAGGGCTGCTGGTGCACCGGGTTGAGCTTCTGTTCGTCCAGCTGGATGCCGTTGGGCCCGCGCACCAGGGCGGCCAGCAGGCTTTCCGCCTCGCTGCGCAGGTTGCCTTCCAGGTGGCGGCGCAGGCCGTCGTCGAACAGCCACAGGCTGACCTGGGCCAGCAGCAGCCCGACCACCAGCAGCAGGGTCACCAGACCGATGCTGAGCTGGCGCTGGATGGACCTCACTCGGTGGCACCAGTAAAGCGGTACCCCTGGCCTCGGCGGGTTTCGATCACGGTGCGGCCGAGCTTGCGCCGCAGGTGGTTGACGTGGACCTCGATGACGTTGGAATCACGCTCGGTCTCGCCGTCGTAGAGGTGCTCAGCCAGGTGGCTCTTGGACAGCAACTGGCCGGGGTGGAGCATGAAGTAGCGCAGCAGGCGGAACTCGGCGGCGGTCAGGTCCACCTCTTCGCCGCCCCGGGTGACGCATTGGCGCCCCTCGTCCAGCTGCAGGCCGGCCGCTTCCAGGTGCGGCTGGTTGGCCAGGCCGCGGGCGCGGCGCAACAGCGACTGGATGCGCAGGGCCAGTTCCTCCGGGTGGAAGGGCTTGGTCAGGTAGTCGTCGGCACCGGCCTTGAGGCCTTCGATACGCTCGGCCCAGGAGTCCCGCGCGGTGAGGATCAGCACCGGCGTGGCCAGGCCGCCGGCACGCCACTCGCGCAGCACGTCGAGGCCGGGGCGCCCGGGCAGCCCGAGGTCCAGCACGATCAGGTCATAGGGCTCGCTGGCGCCCTGGTGGGCGGCGTCGCGGCCGTCGGCCAGCCAATCCACCGCGTAGCCCTGGCGGCCGAGCCCGGCCAGCAGTTCGTCCGCCAGGGGTACGTGATCCTCAACCAGCAGCAGGCGCATCAGTCATCTTCCTCGTCCTTCAGGATGCGACCGTCGCGGGCATCCAGTTCCAGTTCCCGCACCACGCCGTCGGTGGTCAGCAGCTCGACTTCGTAGACATAGACATCGTCTTCCTCTTCCAGCTCCGCTTCCAACAAGCGAGCCCCGGGGTACAACCCCAGGGCTCGGTGCAGCAGTTGCTCGAGGGGCATGATCACGCCTTCCTCGCGGAGCTTCAGGGCTTCGTCCTGGTCCAGGTCACGGGCGACCGCTTCGAGGGCGAAGACCGCCAGGACCAGGGCGACGATGCCGCTGTAGCGCATGATCAGTCGCATCAGTCGTCCTGGTGATCCTTGAGGATCTGGCCATTGGTGGCGTCCAGCTCCAGGTCCCACTGCACGCCCTGGGGATCACGCAGTTCCACCTGGTAGATGTAGCGGCCGTATTCCTCTTCCAGCTCGGTCTCGTTGACGGTGGAGCCGGGGTGCTTGGCGATGGCGGCGGCGTTGAGCTTCTCGAACGACTGGATGGTGCCGGCGTCGCGCAGCTTCAGGGCTTCGTCCGGTCCCAGGTCACGGGCCTGGGCGATACCGGCAGTGGCAGCGAGGGTGGCGACGGCGAACAGGGCAGTAAGTTTTTTCATGGTGCATCTCCTTGGGGGGATATCTGTCTTCGATGGGTACACCTTAGCGAAGGCCAATTAACTCAAGCTGAATTTACGGCCGCTTCGCTCAGTGCAGTCGATATCCCGGTTTCCGCCAATCATTCCCTGCGCACGGGCATGGGCGCATCATTCACGCGATGAAGGCGCTTGGACTGGCGGCGCGGGCCACTATAATCGCTGCCTCGCTTTTTTCGGAGGCCCCCATGAGCGCCATTCACATCAAGTCGCCCGCCCTCACCCTGCGCGCCGGCAGCCGTGCCCTGGCACGCATCCGCGAGCGCGGCCTGCAGCCGGCCGACGTGAAGATTCTTCCCGGCGCCGCCGGCGGCCCCAAGGCCCTCGGCATCCAGGGCCTGGACCTGGCGCTGTTCGGCGACTGGCTGCCGCGCGCGCCCCAGGAGCGCTCGCTGATCGGCGCCTCCATCGGCTCCTGGCGCTTCGCCAGCGCCTGCCTGCCTGACGCCGCCAAGGGCATCAGCCGCCTGGGCGAGCTGTACACCGCGCAGCGCTTCCCCAAGGGCGTGACCATGGCCGAGGTCAGCCGCCTGTGCGCGCAAATGCTCGACCAGTTGCTGGACGGCCAGGACGAACAGGTGCTGAGCAACCCGCATTACCGCCTCAACGTAGTCGTGGTGAAGAGCCACGGCCTGCTCGCCCATGATCGCCGTGGCGCGCTGGGCCTGGGGCTGGGTTCGGTGATCGGCTCCAACCTGCTGGGGCGCCCGCGCCTGGCCCGGTATTTCGAGCGGGTGATCCTGCATGACGGTCGCCTGGCCCCGCCCCTGGCCGCATTGGAAGACTTCCCCTCGCGCTGCCTGGCCCTGGACGCCGGCAACCTGCGCCACGCCCTGCTCGCGTCCGGCTCCATCCCCATGGTGATGGAAGGTGTGCGCGACATCCCCGGCGCCGGCCCCGGCACCTACCGCGACGGCGGCCTGCTCGACTACCACCTCGACCTGCCCTACAGCGGTGACGGCGTGGTGCTCTACCCGCACTTCACCGACAAGGTGATCCCCGGCTGGTTCGACAAGGGCCTGCCCTGGCGCCGTGGCGACGCGGTGCGCCTGCAGGACGTGCTGCTGCTGGCGCCCTCGCGGGCGTACCTGGCCACCCTGCCCCACGGCAAGCTGCCGGACCGTAAGGACTTCACCCGCTACCTGGGCGATGACGCCGGCCGCGAGCGCTACTGGCGCAAGGCGATGAGCGAGAGCCAGCGCCTGGGCGACGAGTTCCTCGAACTGGCGGACAGCGGCCGTCTCGCCGAGCGCCTGCAACCGCTCTGATCGGCCCGATTGCCGCGCGGCCTGCCTCGGGGTAGGCTGCCGCGCGACGATTCAGGGAGAGAACCGATGAAGCTCGCCGTCGCCATCATCCATGGCATTGGCAACCAGCAGGACCTGCGTGACGACGACGGCCAGCACAGCTTCGCCCAGGGGCTGATCCGCGGCCTGCGCAAGCGCCTGGGCAGCGACGCAGAGCAGATCGCCTTCCAGAGCTGCTATTGGGCCAGCGTGCTGGACAAGCGTGAGCAGGCCTATCTCGACCGCCTGGAGCGCGAGCCCGTGACCTGGCGCTGGCTACGCGAAGCGGTGACGCTGTTCCTCGGTGACGCCAGCGGTTACCGCCAGGTCAGCCAGGCCTACGACACCACCTATGAGGAAGTGCACCAGTGCCTGCGCGCCGGCCTCAATGCCCTGCGCGCCCGGGTCGGCCCAACCACACCGCTGGTGGTGCTGGCCCATTCGCTGGGCGGGCACATCTTCTCCAACTTCGTCTGGGACCAGCAGAAGCTCAATGACACGCCAAGCTGCCCGCGCGACCCGTTCATCGCGCTGGAGACATTGGCCGGGCTGGTCACCTTCGGCTGCAATATCCCCCTGTTCACCTTCGCCTACGATCCTGTGCAACCCATACGCTTCCCTGGCCATTGCCTGGAGGAACGGGTGCGCGAACAGGCGCGCTGGCTGAATGTCTATGCCCCGGCAGATGCGCTCGGCTACCCGCTGCGGCCCCTGCAGAACTACGCTGCCGTCGTGCAGGAGGACCGCGCCATGCCGGTCGGCCCCTGGTACAAGCGGCACACCCCCCTGAGCCATATGGAGTATTGGGAAGATGCGCGTTTTCACCGTTACCTGGCAGGCCATCTGCGCCAGTTGCTTGCTGCTTGCGATGAGCCCCAGCCAGGCGGCGCCGGACGCCCGGAGCCAGCAGGAAATAGCGGGGCTGCTGACGTTCGTGGCGTCGAGTGGCTGCCTGTTCATCCGCAACGGCAGTGAGTACCCGGCGACCGAAGCCCGCGATCATCTGCAGAAGAAGCTCGACTACCTGGAAAACAAGGGCCTGGTGGATTCCAGTGAGGACTTCATCGCCCGCGCCGCCACCGAGAGCAGCATGAGCGGCAAGCCGTACAAGGTGCGCTGCAACGGCCAGGAGCAGCTCTCCGCCGAATGGCTGAAGGCCGAACTGGCGCGCCTGCGCGCAGCCCGGCCCTGAGCCTCAACCCGGCTGGCCGTCCACCCGCGCGCGGCAGAACATCGGCGCATAGTGCGCCAGGAACAGCGCGAAGGCGGCCAGCCAGCAGATACCGGCCAGGGGCAATGCCAGGTTCGGCAGCAGCCCCGGCAGGAAGACCCGCGCCACCGCACCGCAGTTGACCAAAGCGAAGGCGACGCCCATCGCCTTCGGCGGGGACAGCGGCCGACCGGTATGGCCGAGGCTGACGCGAGCCAGCATCGCCAGAATCAGCCCTCCCATCGCCCCCACCGCCAGCGCGTGCAGCGGCAGGCTCGGGTTGCCCAGCAGTCCCAGGTGCCACAGCGCCTGCCCGAACGGTGCGACCACCAGCCAGGCGAAGGCCAGGTGCAGCGACCAGAGCAGCGGTACGCGCCAGATGCCCGCGTCATACCAGCGCCCCAGGCGCACGGCATTGCCCAGTGCCAGGCAGGCGAACGGCAGCGCCACCCAGGGGCTGGCCTTCAGCGCCAGGCCCGAGGCGGTCAGCACCGCCACCAACAGGGCGCACCCGAGGGTGGCGCGATCCAGCCATGGCAGCGCTTTCACCTGCTGGGTGAGGCTCAGGCCACGCTGGGTAAAGAAGGGAATCACCCGCCCGCCGATCAGGCCCATCAGCGCCGCAATCAGCCACATCGCCGCGAGCACGCCCTGGCGCTGCAGGCCGTCGTCGCCCAGCGCCAGGCCGGTCAATACCAGGGCATCGGCGCTGCCGAGCAGGAGCAATACGGCCACCACCGGGTAGTTGTTGCGCTGGCGCACCTGCCACAGGCTGCGGCCGATAACGAAGGCCAGCAGAGGCAAGAAAGCGGCTTGCAAGGGGACCAGCATGACCAGCGGTGCGCCCAGCAACCACGCCAGGCGCGCGGCGAGCCAGAGTGCGGCGAGCACCATCAGCGGGCGCCCGGAGAGCCCCGCCCTGCCCGTCCAGTTCTGCACGGCGGTGAGCAGGAAGCCGGCGATGATGGCGACGCCGAAACCGAAGGGCATTTCATGGCGATGCCAGGCCAGCCAGCCACCCACGGGTTGCCAGACGGCAAAATGGCCGGCGAGCGCGGCGAGCCAAAGCGCGATGGCGATCAGCGCGAAGAGCGCGCCGGCGAGGAAGAAGGGGCGGAAGCCAAGGCGCCAGAGCGGCGCGATGGCCAGTTCCCGTTTACGGTCACGCAACTGCATGGAGCGCCTCCTTGCGCAACTGGTATTGGGCGGTGAGGCGCATGACGTAGCCAAGCTTCAGCAGCGTGGGCCCGAAGATGACCATGCCGTGGAAGGCGATCAGCGGCAGCAGGCCGAAGAACGGGTCGAGCATGTAGCCGCACAGGATGCCGACCAGCAGCATGATCAGGCCAACCCACAGCACCTGGTTGGCGAAGCGCAGAAGAGCGTCGGGGGAGTTGAAGAAGGTCATGGTGGTTTCCTCGTTCAAGGCCCGGCGCCTCGTGAGCGCCGGGCGGGGTCGATCAGCTGTCGAGGGCACTGGCGGGCCCGAAGAACTCGTAGTGGCATTGTTCACCGGGCACGCCCAGCGCCTTCAGGTGCTTCTTCACCTGGGCCATGAAAGGCTTGGGCCCGAGGAAGTAGGCGTCCAGGTCGCGCTCGGCCGGCAACCAGCCCCCAGACGCTCGCGGGTGAGGAAGCCGGTGCCGTCGGCGCGATCGCTTTCGGCCGGTTCGCTGTAGCAGACGAAGTGCTGGAGGTTCGGGCGCCGGGCGGCAATCTCTTCGACCCAGTCGCGGAAGGCGTGTACCGCGCCGTTGCGCGCGCAGTGGATGAAGTGGATCGGCCGGTCGCTGTGCTGCGCCACTTCGAGCATCGCCAATGCGGGGGTGATACCGACACCCGCCGTGATCAGCACCAGGGGTTTGCGGCTGGGGCGCAGGACGAAATCCCCGGCCGGCGCGAACAGTTCGACGCGATCGCCTTCGACGATATGGTCGTGGAGAAAGTTGGAGACCTTGCCGCCCTTTTCGCGCTTGACGCTGATGCGGTAGGAGCGGTCATTGGCGGCAGCGGACAGGGAGTAGTTGCGGCGCGCTTCTTCGCCATCGATTTCCAGGCGCAGGCCGATGAACTGGCCGGGCGCGAAGTCCAGCACCGCGCCACCGTCTTCGGGCACCAGGTGGAAGGAGGTGATCTCCTCGCTCTCCGCGACCTTGCGCTCGACGATGAAGCCGCGCGCGCCGCGCCAGCCACCGGGGGCTTCGGCACTGGCGGCATAGATTTCCTCTTCCGAACCGATCAGCAGGCCGGCAAGCAGTTCATAGGCTTGGGCCCAGGCATCTATGACTTCGTCCGTGGCGATGTCTTCGCCCAGGACTTCACGGATGGAGCGCAGCAGGCAGTCGCCAACGATCGGGTAGTGCTCCGGGAGGATCTGCAGGGCGACGTGCTTGGCGACGATGCGGCTGACCAGCGGGCCGAGCACTTCGAGTTGATCGATGTGACGGGCATACATCAGTACACCGTTGGCGAGGGCGCGAGCCTGGTCGCCGCTGGCCTGGTGGGCCTGGTTGAACAGGGGACGTACTTGCGGATACTCGGTGAGCATCATCTTGTAGAAATGGGTGGTGAGGGCTTCGCCACCGGTCTCCAGCAGGGGGACGGTGGATTTGACGATTGCACGCACTTGGCTGGACAGCATGGTTGGACTCCGTTTTTTAGATGGGTCTGAATCACGCTGTAGGTATTACATCTTCCGTGCCAGATTTTAATTTCTTTAAAATCAATCAGTTGTAGTTTTATGAGTTGTTTTGACTACAATCAATTTCGAGTCAATCCGACATCAAGAAGTCAATATGACAACTCCATCCTTGCTGCAGACGCTCATCCCCCTGGTGACCGACCTTTCTCGCGACCTGCCGGAGCGTGAGCGCTACCGCCGCCTTCTCGGCGCATTGCGCGACCTGTTGCCCTGCGACGCCACCGCCCTGCTGCAGCTCGATGGCGAACAGCTGGTGCCGCTCGCAGTGGACGGGCTGAGCGCGGATACCTTGGGGCGGCGTTTCAAGGTCACCGAACACCCGCGCCTGCAGGCGCTGCTGGAGAATCGCGGGCCGACCCGCTTCCCCGCTGACTGCGATCTACCCGACCCTTATGACGGCCTGGTGGAGGGCCATCTGGAGCACCTGGAAGTACACGACTGTCTTGGCTGCCCGCTGTTCCTCGATGACCGCCCCTGGGGCCTGCTGACGCTGGACGCGCTGAACCCGTCGCGCTTCTCCAGCGAGGACCTGCAAACCCTGGAGCACTTCGCCAGCTTGGCAGCCGCCACGGTGAAAGCAGCCGAGCGTATGCACGGCCTGGAACGCCTCGCAGCGGACGAACAGCAGCGGGCGGAGGTCTATCGCCAGGCCGCCGGGCAGGTACGGCCGCAGGAAATGATCGGCCAGAGCCCCGCGCACAAGGCGCTGGTGGAGGAGATCGCCGTGGTAGGTGGCAGTGAGCTGACGGTGTTGATCAGCGGCGAAACGGGCGTCGGCAAGGAGTTGGTGGCCCAGGCGATCCACGCCAAGTCGCCACGCAGCAACCAGCCCCTCATCAGCCTCAACTGCGCGGCCCTGCCGGACACCCTGGTGGAGAGCGAGCTGTTCGGCCATGTACGTGGTGCCTTCTCCGGTGCGGTGGGCGACAGGCGCGGCAAGTTCGAGCTGGCCGACGGTGGCAGCCTGTTCCTCGACGAGGTCGGCGAGCTGCCCCTGGCGATCCAGGCGAAGCTGCTGCGGGTGTTACAGAGTGGCCAGTTGCAGCGGGTGGGATCGGATCGCGAGCATCGGGTGAACGTCCGGGTGATCGCCGCCACCAACCGCGACCTGGCCGAGGAAGTTCGCCATGGCCGCTTCCGCGCCGATCTCTATCACCGCCTCAGCGTCTACCCCATGCGTGTACCGCCGCTGCGTGATCGTGGCCGTGATGTGCTGCTGCTCGCCGGTTTCTTCCTGGAGAACAACCGCGCTCAACTGGGGCTGCGCAGCTTGCGCCTCAGTCAGGACGCCCAAGCCGCCCTCCTCGGCTACGACTGGCCGGGCAACGTACGGGAGCTGGAACACCTGATCGGGCGGGCGGGACTCAAGGCGCGGGTGTCGCAGCCGGATCGGCCACGCATCCTCACCCTGACGGCAGCGGACCTGGCATTACCGAGCTCGGGAACACCTGCGCAGATGAACGAGACGGTCGTCGAAGAGCTGCCAGCCGCTGTCGGCGATCTACGCGCGGCGGTGGATGTCTATCAGCAGCGACTGGTGACCGCAGCGCTGGAGCGCAACGAAGGCAACTGGGCCGCAGCCGCTCGGGAGCTGGGACTGGATCGCGCCAACCTGCTGCGCCTGGCCAAGCGCCTGGGCATCAAGTGACGGTGAGGCGGCTCGTCCGGTGGGCGGTAAAGGGTAGGAGGAACTGGTAAACTCCCGCCCCTTCCAGGCCGGTACCGGGCCGTCATCTTCAGAGCGTCATTCGTGGAACTGTTCAAGGGCTCCACTGGGAAATCTCGCCTTTTCTCGTGACATGCCGCGCGCCGCCGAAAGGCCCCCGCATGCGCGGCATTTTATTCCCACTGCATACCAACAGATTTATTCAAATCCCGAAACTTCCAGTACATTATCCAGTACATCGACCTATCACGACCAAGGATGTACTGGTGGCACTCACTGACACAGCGGCTCGCCAGGCGAAGCCGAAGGACAAGGCATACACCATCCCAGACAGTCTGGGGCTATCACTCTACGTCGCACCGACTGGCGTGAAGAGCTGGCATTTCAGGTTCACCTGGCTCAACAAGCAGGCCCGCATATCCCTGGGCGTCTACCCTGACGTTGGCCTGAAGGAAGCCCGCCAGCGCCGCGACGAGGCCAGGGAGTCAGTGGCTGCCGGCAAAGACCCGAGGGCTGTGCGAAAGCAGGAAAGGGCCTCTCTGGTGAAGGAGAATGACCGAACGTTCCGCACGATCTATGAGGAGTGGCTGGCCTTTCGCCAGGGCGAGGGATCGCGGAACAAGAAGGGGAAGCTGTCACCTGGCACCCTGAAGGGCATCAGGATCGCGATGGAGAACGACGTGCTCCCATCGCTCGGCTCCAGCAGCATAAAGGCGATCAGCAGGTCGGACGTGATCGCCATCATCCGGCGCATCGAGAGGCGAGACGCAATCACCTCATCGGTGAAGACGCGCCAGTGGATGGGCCAGGTGTTCCGCTATGCCATCGCGATCGGGGCCCTGGACGCAGATCCTACGGCTGAGATGCACGAGGTCACAGAGAAGACCGGAGCCTACAAGCACCGGGCGTTCGTTGATGCATCTGAGCTGCCGGCAGTCATGTGGGCCATCAGGAATGCCAGGCTTTCGATCACGGCGCGGTCAGCCCTGATGCTCATGATCTACACGGCATGCCGCCCTGGCGAAGCGCGGATGGCGCAATGGGCCGACTTCGATCTCGACCAGGCGACATGGACGATACCGGCGGACAGGATGAAGATGCGGCGCGACCATGTGGTCCCACTCCCTGCGCAAGCTGTCGACCTTGTGAAAGGCATGCGAGCTCTGTCACAGGACGGGGTCTACGTGTTCCCGGCGCCTGGAGCAGCCAGAAACCTCTCGGTCCGAATTATGCGACAGACGCCATGGCCGCCGCCGGGCTGCGCGGGAAGCAATCGCCCCATGGTTTCCGCCACATGTTCTCAACCGAGATGAATGGCCGCGGTTACAACCGGGATTGGATCGAGAGACAGCTGGCCCACGCAGACCCCAGCGTAATCCGGGACACCTACAACCACGCCACTTACCTGGAGCAGCGCCGCGGGATGATGCAGGAATGGGCAGATCTCGTCGATCAGGCTGACCACTGAGCCTCAAGCCTACGCTTCAGCGCCCGGTTGCTCGGGCGCGTCACCCTGGCGGCATTCCTGAACAGGTCGACACCTGCCTGAACTGCCGCTATCTCTTCTGGCGTCCCGCCAAGAACCTCCATCCCGACGTAGAGCAGACCGTCACAACGGACCCTGGCAATCGGACTTGGCCGGCCATCGACCGTAAGCGACAGGTACTCGCACAGCTGGTCGTGCATCACGTAGGCCTGCCCGAACTTTCCCCATGGAGGAATCACACCATGCATGACCCGCGGGATGCTGCCGCCGTCGGTGAGAATTCCTGCAGGCACAGCGGCCCATTGACGGTCGCTGAGCATCAGGCGGAACGGTGACAGGATGCGCCAGTGATCGGCGCCAAGCGCTTCGCTGGCTTCACGATCGTACCGCGTGTCGAGCGGGGCATCGAAGAAAGGGAATGTCATGCCATGGCATCCATGGCACGGGCATAGTTCTCGCTCCAGCGCCGGCGCAGTTCGGCCTTCTCCTGGTCATCGCCGCGGCTGTATGCTCCAGGCCGCCAGGTGCGAAGGTACAGCTGCCAGCCAGCCTCAACCTCGCCTGGCGTCGGCAGGGCCATGGGGTCAGCCCAGAGCAGCAGCCTGGCAAATCCTGCGGCCAGAATGTCGTCATGCTCAAGTCTTGCGTGCACCAGCTCAGCAACAGGCCGGACGCCGCGCTCATCGCACAGCGTGACGGCATGCTGACGGGTGTTCTTGTGGCGCAGAACGCCATTCACCCCGCCGCCCTGCTCGAACTGCCAGAGCCCTCTGGCTGGTCCTGTAGGCCACTGCCGGCGGCGCTGCTTGGGGTCTTCCTGAAGGGTTGTGGCGAGAAGCTGCAACTCTGCGGGCCGCCCGGTCATTTTCACCGGGAGGATGGTCAGGGCTGGGATGATCACCGTCAGCCGTAGATCGTGCAGAGTCATTTCGTCACCTTCGGCTGGTGGATAAGCCTGGCCAGCAGAGCGCAGACGGCCAGGCCGGCATTAACCTTGAGGTAGAGCTCGGGAGGGAGAAGCTGTTGCAGGTACTCCGAGGCCTCGCGCAGGCCGCCAAGGACGGTGATCAGTGCGATCAGCTGGACGCTGACCAGCTTCCAGGCGTTGCGCCAATACGGGACGAGCTTCACTTGTTGCTCCGGATCGCGCGCTGGTTGTAATCGATCAGGCGCTCCATCTTCTTGCCCAGATCCATGTAGTCCTCGCGGGCCTGGCGCTTGATGGCCTCGATGTCCACGTCCTGCCTGGCGTCCGTCCTGCGTTGGTTGTCGAGCAACTGGGTGACCGCCGCGGTCTGTGTCGTGTTGTTGGCCTCAAGCAGGGCGATGCGCTTCTCCATGTCGAAGGAGAATTTCACAGCGCCCAGCAACAGCACGAGGGTCGTCAGGATGTGGCTGATAGAGACAGACTTGTCGAGGTGCCAGTGCCGGCGTCCGCCGTCGTCCATGCTCGGATCACTCATCGACGACCTTCTCGGCCTGCTGGCCCTCAGCTGGCGGATTGGCCGCCTCGAACCAGTCACCCTCGGGGCACTCCCACTGCCAGTAAACAGGAAGCACAGCCGGCGTATGCTGGACGAGTTGCAGAACGTCGCCGCATATCGGACAGAACCTGATCGTCATGTCACACCCCGTATGAGAGTTTCAGGGCCGCCACATCGGCAGCGTATTGGGATTTCCGCGCGGCGTACTGAGCGCGAATGGTCGTTTGCTTGGTGTCCTGCGAGGTTCCATCGGCCAGGTAAGCCATGGAGAAGGCGCGGTTGAATCCGTCCACATCTGCTTGATATGCGGCGTTCAGAGCGGCCAGGGCCTGCAGATATTTCGGCATGTCCTTGTGCGGGTCTTGGTCGGAGAAAACGCCATCGGCATAGAACTGGCCGATCCTCACCGACTCCGTGGCATCGACCCAAACCAGCGACGGGTGGAAATCCGGCCATGGCTCGTAGTCAGCCAGCTCCACCACTGCGCCATTTTCTATGCGCGCCTTCAACATCATGCGTACTCCCTGACAATGACCATGCCGGCGCCACCTGCAGACCCGGAAGACCCGGACCCGGCAGCTCCGACCACGACTGAATAGGTGTTGGTTGGCGAAGCGATTCGGCCATACGAATAGCCGCCGCTGCCGCCGGTTTGGGACGTTGTCCCAGATGCGCCGCCACCGCCGCCAGGCTGGGCGCCTGAAGTGCCAGTGCCGCCGCCACGCCCGCCACTGCCGCCACGCGGGGCGGAGCCACCCGGCGCTCCATAGCCCGAGGCGTCAATGCCGCCTCCCGGCGCTCCAGTTATGTTGAGGTCGCCGCCAGATCCAGAGCCTGGCGCACCGCCGAAGCCGCCACTGCCCGGCGCGCCGCCAGTTGCGGAGATCGTGCCGAACGAAGAGGTGCCGCCATTCGACCCGCCAGCACCGCCTGGTCCGCCACCACCCCACACCTCAACCATGATGCTCTTGGTGGTGGAATCCTTCGTGAACGTAAAGGAGCCTGGCGTGGCGTAGATGGTTTCCTTGACCAGGCCACCAGGGCGGTTCTGCAGGGAGGTAAGCGCGGCTTGTGACTTGCGGGACCAGTGGTACGACGAGTATTGGCCGCCACTTACAACGACGTCCTCGGCTTCGTTGGCCCAACGCTGCGAAAGGGTTGCGGATGCTGAAGCGGCGGCCTCGGAAGCAGCAGCCTGGTCGGCCTTAAGTGAGGCCCACGCGCGACTCGATGATGCGTCAGATGCCGATGCGGCAGCGGCGGCAGCAGATGCAGCAGCACCAGCAGGCTGAGCCTCAAGCTGCGCGAGAGTCAGGTTAGACATGACCGGGACGCCACTTGCGTCATAGGCCTGCACCCTCAGTGCACGCTCTGCGGCAAGGGGGATAGGGGCAATGCCCTCCGGCTCAAGGACGCTGACGGTCAAGCTTCTGCTGATGCCACCACTTACCTGCTTCACAGCCAGCCACAAGCGGTCGTATTCCCGGTTTACGGTGGCGGCCAGGAAGTCGCCGTTTTCTTGGAAGTCGTCCTGGCGCTGGTAGATCATGTCCAGTTGGAACAGCAGGTCGCCAGTGGGCGCCACGGCAAACGTGCAGGTGCTGGTGGGGTTGCCCACGCCAGTGAGCGTGAAGCCCGATGTCACCTCAACACCGTTGAGGGTGATCATCAGGTCGGCAGCGTTCACAATCAGGAACGGAATGGAGTAGATCGTTGCCACGCCGTTGGCGACGTACCGCTTGTACGTGACCCCAGGTTGAACTGACATGCTGAGCCCTCTGAATCAGCGGGCTCAGTAGTCGACTTGCACCTCGTGCACGCCCGCGCTTGGGCGCCAATCGTCTCGCCTTGGCTCGGTCGGTTTCCCGACTATTCGCCCGATGCGGACAGGGGTTTGCCGGATTGCGCCGGCGCCTGAGTCGAGGTAGTCGTCGGGCTGATCACGGAGTGCTGGGTTGAAGTCGCGCATCTGATCCCAGAGCGGGCCACGCAGCACGTCGACGTGGGCCCAGAGGAACTGGGAGGACAGCGCCGGCTCGAAGGCGTCAAGGATTCGTTCCTGCTTGTTGCGCACGCTGAACTCCTCGCGCACTGCGCAGCCCGTCCCCTTGAGTGCCTGGCGCAGGATGTTCGGGACGAATCCGCCCGGGCCGTTCACCTCGACCGTGACGCATGGGATCTGCAGCTTGACCACCAGGTCGCGCACCTGCATGACCTGGCCGCCGATGATCTTGTCGCGCGCATCGAACTCCGCGAGCTCGCCGACCAATCCCTCGCAGGCGTGCCAGTAGAGCTGGCCGCGCTGGTCGGTAAGGACCAGGGAGAATGCCGAGGCGTCTGATTTGGTCTTGCCCAGCGAACAGTCCCAGTACGCCACCGCGCCGACAATCTGCGTGCTGCCGAGGAACATGCCGACCGCGCCGTTGGCCGTGCGGACCTCGGGCTGCAGGTTGTAGGGCCTGATCCGCTCCGGGTTGAGGCGAACCTCTGTGACCGGCTTGCTGTGCAACTGGTACTGGCTGTCCCACTCGTTGATCGTCCGCGTCTCGCGCCGGCGCTTCTCCAGTTCTGCGGCGTCGAACCGCTTCGGCCAAGCCTGGCCGGCGTAGCAGTCCACCAGCACGCCGGGCGGCGACGAGAAGGCAATACCGGTCTTGGTCTTCAGGTAGTCGATGCCCTCAATCAGCAGGCGGGAATGCTTGCCGATGCCGGCGAAAACCACCTCGGGCACGAACGGTACGTCGTATGCCGTCTGGGTAGCCGCTTCAATGCGGTGCTCCTGATCGAACATGCGGATGGTCAGGCAGTCGGCGCCCATGCTCTCGACCTCATCGTACAGGCTGTCGTGGGTGTGCGGGGTTCCGATGAAGAGCTTCGATCCGCCAGGCACCAGAATGTGGGTCTGCTCGCCCAGGCGGTAGCGCAGCTTCTCGCGCGCCTCGGGCGTGCCGATGTTGCGTGGAACCTCTACGTCGTCGTTCTGGCACTCGTCCGCCCGGGCCGACGTGACGTTCGAGAGGATGCCCTTGGCGAACATCGAGGCGTTCCGGAAGTCCTGCGCACCTTCCACCCACCACTGTTCGACGGTGCCCTGGTTGGGCGGCAGCAGGTGGCGGGTGAGTGGGTGATTCCTGATCACGTTCTGCGTATCGCGGCTGGTCTTGTACGCCGTCGGGTCTGATTCGGACTGGTGCAGGATGCGGAAGGCGGGGTCGCGGTAGTACAGCCAGGCATTGTAGATCGCCAGCAGCGTGGACTTGCCGAAGCCACGGAAGCACCTGAGCACGGCCAGGCTCCCCTTACCCTCCAGCCATACCAGTGCGCGGACGTGGATGTCCGGCACCTCCCAGCGCATCCGCTTCGCCCAGATAAGGAAGAAGACCAGCAGGGAGACCTTCGGCTCAGTGGACATTCGACTGAGCCCTTTCGAGCATCGCCTGGGCCTCTTTCTCCGCCTGGCGGATCTCCTTGTCCAGGTCTCCCTCATCCTTGCCGTTGCCGGCGGTGGGCTTGCCGTGCGTCTCCAGCATGCTCTGGACCTTGGTCAGCAGCGACACCGTGGAGACGGCCAGTTTCCGGCACCAGTACGCGTCCCCCCTCTCCTCCTGGGTCATGTCCGACGGCGCCTTCCCGGCAGCGGTCCAGAGCTTCGGGTCGGCGTCGAGCAGCGCCGTCTCCATCAACTCGTCGCGCAGGCCGCTAAGTCGCGCTCGTTGATCTTCACGCATCATCGGCCTCCCACTACTGCGCCAAGGTCAGGTGCCCGGTCGGGCGTCGTTTCGCCAGGGTTCCACCAGAACGACTGGTTGAACTCCTGCCGCGCCCGGCGCTCCATGCGGCGCAGGTATCCGGGCGAGAAGAACTCCTGCAGCTGGTTGAAGATCAGGTGATCCGTCGCCGCCTTGGTGTACCAGAGGTTCGCGCCTGGCAGGTGGGACTTGATAAAGCGCACCAGCTTGGCGCCGGTCTGGTTGACCTCGCCGGCGGCGGCGTTGTCCTTCAGCTTGAAGAGCGCTTCCAGGTCGCCAGCGATGGGGCCTCCGATGGCAGCCAGCGGAGACGCGCCGCCCTGCGACTGATCTGCAAACAGGTAATCGCCGTAGAGCCCCAGTGCGCCACCCTTGAGCATCGAGGCAACGCCGAACCGAAGGCCGGGAACGCCAAGGGTGCCGTCGTCGGTTACGTCTTTCGGATCACGCCCGCCGGCCAGCTCGCCGAGTTGAATAGCCATCCCGCCGAGCACCGTGGTGGTTGCCATCAGGGCGCCGATGTACTTGGCTTTCCCCCAACCAGGCTGTGCCATGGCGCGCGCCCAGTGCCGCATGATCATGGACACGCTGAAGGACTTGAACTGCCAGAACGACCTTGCAATCTCACCCTTGAAGGTTCCGCGCTGGAATCCGCCCTGCATCAGGCTCTTCTCGCGCGCGCCGGGCTCGATGATCGCCATGTTCGTCTCGTCGAGGATTGTGCCAAGCAGCTTGGTGGCGGCCTGGTCGCGCAGACGCTGAGGGGTAACCCCTTCCTGCTGGGCAATGCCGCGCAGCTGCTCGTCGGTGAGCTTGTAGATGGCGCCGGCGGTCAGTACGGTGTCGCCGGTTCCGCGCCAGTCTTCAGGCTCAGCCAGACGCCAGACCTGCCAGTCCGCCTCTGTAACCCCCCTCCCCTCCAGACGCGCGCGATCGGCTGCGTCCATCGCCGCAAGAGAATCGTAGCGACGCGACATATCGCCAAGCACGTCCATGTAGGTGGCGCCGAATGCGCGTTGCAGGCCGGAAGTCAGGGCATTGAGGCCGCTGGCCTGCATGATCTTGCTGGCGGCGGTCTGCGACCACTTTGACGCCCTGCCGGAAATCGCCTCAGTCGTGCCGAGCCCATCGGCGCCGAAGCGGTTCAGGCTGCCGATCAGCTGGTTCAGGCCCAGCCCGGCGCGCATAGCCAGTCGCCGGTCCGCTGCGCTGGCAGGGTTGAGCATGCGCAGTTCGTTGGCGAAGACCTTCATCACCGGCATGCCGTTGATTGCTGCGGTCAGGCCGAGGGTGCCCTGGTCGGTGACCGATGTCAGGACGGCAGATCCCAGGCGAGAAGCCACGTTCAGCGCGCGATAGGTGTCGAATCCGTTGGCAATGGCAGCAGATGCGGGCGGCGGCCTGGTGCCGGCCACCTCTTCGAACAGGCTCTCAATGCGCAGACGCTGCTTGCCGACTCTCTCAACGGCTTTGGCCTCCTTCTTCCCGCCGGCACCGAGCACCTTGTCGGTCTGCTCCTTCTGGGCGGCGTCGAGGAAGTAACGCATGGCGTTGACAGGGTTCGGCCCCATGGCCTCAACCAGAGCGATGTCCCGAGAGGCGCCGTCAATGTGGCCGACCAGCAGCTCCAGCAGGTTGCGCTCGCCGTACTTCTCCTGGGCGGCGATGAAGGCCTCGGCATTGGCGTAGTGGATCTGGCGAGATTCGTTGCCACGGTTCGCTCGGGCAGCGCCTACCGGTGCACGGCCAGGCTCCAGCTTGTTGATGCCGCCAGTGGCTATGGTCTTCCAGGCGTGCTGGAGGAATTCCGTCAGCTCAGCGTCGCTCATCGGCGAGCCGTCCTCCTTGACGTACTTCGACCGGTCTGCCCATTCCATGTGGTCGCCGACCCAGTCGTTCATGCTGCGCGCTACCTTGATCTGGCTGTGATCGCGCGGCATGGCCCAGTCTTCGAGGAAGCCGACATCGCCGCCGGCGCGGTTGAACCGCGTGCGCAGGGATTCGGCCACCTCGCGGAAGGCCTTGGCCGCCACCTTGGCCGCCGGTACGCCGCTGTCCTCGCCGTGGAGTTCGCGCACCAGCGCCAGGTTGCCGGCCTTGTCCTGCAGCAGGCCGAGGAACTTGCCTTTGGTCAGGTCGATCACGTCGAGCATGCGGGACAGGGATTCGTCGCGGATGGCCCGGGTGGCCGACTCGATGGACTGGATGCCGCTCTTGCCATCAGCGGAGAATGCAAGCATGCGGTCCAGGCCTTCCAGCGGGCGATCCGGGAACCTGGCCATGTAGCTGGTGATCCGGTCGTGGGCCATGATGGTCAGGGCGACGCGCTTCTTCTTCAGCTGCTGCTCGGCGACCAGTTCGTCAGCGGACTTCTTCGCCGCCTCCGACAGGCGCTCGGCGGCGCTCTTGCTCTGCCAGTCGGCATCAGTCCTGGCCAGCTGGCGCATGTTTCGGCGCAGGCGGTCCTCGATGCCTTTCAGTTCGGCCTGGGTCAGGGAGCGACCAATCGCCTGAGCGACGGCCATAGCGCATTCTGGGCGCATCAGACTTCACCTCGTTGCAAGAAGCAGGCGGCGGCGGCGGCGAATCCCTGGGACTCCTGCTGCGCGACCTGGATGTCGTTGTCGGCGTCGGCCAGCAGTTGGCGGGCGGACACGGTGACTGGGTTCCCGTCGGCGTCGATGGCGCCGGTGGGCAGCTGGATATCGTCGACGCGGGCCATGATCTCGTCGGCGACGGCGATTTCTGGGTCGGCAGCGCCTGCTCCGGAAGGTTTACCCTGGCCTGGGAGCGATTCCCCGCCAGGGCTGGCCGGCCCCGCGCCTTTCATGTTGGCGCTGGATTCGGTCGTTTTCTGACTGGAAGCCTTGCCTGGCGAGGACTCGACCCTGGTGCTGGGAATGTCCAGCGGCACCGGCTCCAGGCGCGGCTCGATACGGTCCATTTCGTCGAGCAGTCGAGTGATCTCCTGCTGGGCAGCCTGGCGCAGGTTGAACTGGCGGTTACCCTCCGCCACCTGGCCGGCAAGCGGTTTGCGCTGGAATCCCTGCTCGATCTTTGCGGCACGCTCGGTGATCCTCTGCTGGAACTGGTCGGGAAGCTGGCCACGGTCGATGGCGGCCAGTTCGCCGCGGGCCTGTTCGGCTGAGCGGTTGGCGTCGAGTGCAAGATTGACCTCCTGCTGACGCGTCTGCAGCTGGGTGCGCTCTGACTCAATAGCCTGGCGCGCCTGGCTCTCGGCCTGTTTGCGGCTCAGGCCCTGGTCCTGGAATTCCTTGGCGCGGTCGCGGAAGGTGGCATCAAGACTGTCCAGAGTGCGCTGGATTCCGGACAGCTCCGTGCGCAGATCCTTGACGTTCGGCGCCGCGCCGGCGGCCTGCTGCTCCAACTCGGCGCGGATGGCCGGCAGTTCCTCACGCAGGGCAGTCGCCTCAATCTCGGCGCGCGGCGGCGCTACGGCGGGAGCCTCATCGGCGGCACGCATGAACTCGGCGGCGTGGATGCTATCCGGCAGGCGGACGGGTTCGCCGCGGCTGATCTGGTCAACAGCCAGGCGCAGCGCCTCCTGGTGCGTTATGGCGGCGCGCGGCGTTGCCGGGGCGCCTGGGGCGGTGTCGGTGAGTTCGTGCTGCACCAGCCGCTCAGTCAGCGCGGCGTCCACCTGCTGAGTCGTAGGGCGGCGTAGCGCAGCCCGCCCAATGCCGAAGAACGCGGCGCCGAGAATCACGTCGGTGGCCAGGGCGCTGCGGTCGAAGGCCTGATACTGGGCCGCCTGGGCGGTGTAGCCATTGGCCTCCAGCAGCGCCGAGGTGCCGGCCCGACTGGCGATGCCAAGGCCAGTGTTCGCGCCAACTGCAATGGCCAGGTCGCCGAGCAGTGGCTTGACGAACTTCGCCGCCGGCAGGACTGCGCCAACGCCTATAGTGCTGGCATCAATCAGGCCCTTCAGGCTGGCGGTCGCCTCATCGATGCCCTCGGCCATGGCGGCCTGCTTGCCGGCATAGCCCGCTGGCGCGCCGGCAGCTACAGCACCAGCAACCGGGCCGCCGACCAGAGCCGCGGCGACGGTACGCGGCAGGATCGCACCGGCCTCGTTCAGGATCTGGCCAGCCATGCCGGTGGTGGCAGGGTCAGGACGCAACAGCTCGACCGCCTGCGCGGTGCGCTGACCGATCTCCTTGGCGGCCTGGTCAGTCTCTTCTTCGACTCGGCGGCGCTGCTCATCAGCATCCTGGCCATCCAGGACCATCCCGCTGAGGCCGAGGCTCATGGCCTGGTCAGCGCCGGCGGCCTGGGTCAGCAGCGACTGGCTCGCGTTCAGCCCCTCGATACCGCCACGGATCAAGCCAGAGCCGAGCGCATCGAAGGAGCCGGCGAAGAATCCAGGCTCCGGCAGGTTGGCGTTGAAGTTCAGCCGCTGATTCTGGCTATCGATCTCCGCCTGGTCGAGGTTGCTGTCGAACCAGCTCATCGGATGATCACCACCATCGGCTCGTTGGTCTTGGGATTGAGCTGCGGCCCGGTCCCGTTCAGCAGGTAGTAGGAGCCTGCAGAGCCAGGCGCTTTCATGAGCGGCATTTCTTCCAGTTGGTCGATGGAGATCCCCGACCCAGTGGACAGCCCCTGCAACTGCTGATCTACGGCGTCATCGAAATCTCGGTCGCTCATGCCGTAGGGTTTGACCACCTTCGCGCCGCCGCGCTCACCGATGCCGCCAGTCGAGAGCAGTGCAGCCTCCTCGGCAAGGTCTCGATTGACGCCACGCATATCTGCGTCCTCTGCGGAGATGCCGCGCGCTTGTGCAAGGCCGGCGTACAGCGCGCGGTATGCCCCGAAAGCCTGCTCCCTCTGAGGCGTGCCGACCGGAATCGACGCGCCCACGGCTTCGTCGAAGGCCAGACGAATTTCCTTCTCCGACGGCAGCTGGTACGACTTGTCCTTCAGCACCTTGGAGCCGGCCAGAATGGTCTGTGCGACGTTGACCGACTGGCCGGTCTTGGCATCTGCCGGGCCCTTCAGGTCGTAGTGCTGGGCCATGCCAGCGAGCATCAGGCCTGGATCGTCGGCGGCAATGGCGGACAGCGCTCCCTTGTACGCCTGCCCCGACGGCGATGCGGCGGACAGCGCACCAAGCACCTGCAGCTTGGTGTTGTCGTCCAGCTGAGGCAGCGCGGCCTTGAGCAAGTCGGCCTCCTGCTTGAGGAACGGAGACAGGCTGACTTCTGGACCTGCCTGCTGGCGAAGCGCAGACACGGCATCAAATCTCTCGCCAAGCTGAGAGGCCAGCGCCGCCTGCCCCTCTGCTGTGCTTATTCCATCCAGCTTCAACGGCTCGAAGGTTGAGGCAGTGCGCATGGAAATGTACTCAAGCGGTGCATCTCGCATACGCTTCATGTTCTCGGTGATGGCGGACTCCAGCCGATCTAGGTTGGTGGCCTGGGCAACGGTCCCGCCCTGCGATGCAAGCTGCATGCGCTGGTTCTGGACGAACGCCTGCTGCTCAGCCAGCGGCATGCTGAGAACTTTCTGTACCTCGCCCATCTGCTGGATTCGGTCGTTGTACTCGCCGGCGAACGACGTACCCGCCAGGCTGGCCTGCCATGCCTGCTGCTCTGCGGGGCTCGGCGGAATACCAGTGGCCGCCTGCTTGTCCATCTGCGCCAGGGTGCGCATGGCTTTCATGTCGCGCGCCATGGCCTGCTGCTGCTGGTGGGCCTGCACCTGGTAGATGC